>NZ_BMMU01000005.1:0-115004 GCF_014646095.1 Streptomyces lacrimifluminis
GGCTCCGGCGCCCGCTCCCCGGCCCACCTCGGCCGCTCCGGCCGCGAAGCCCGCCGCAGCGGCGGCCAAGCCGGCCGCCGCCAAGCCGAAGGCCGCTCCCGCGGCCGAGCCCGCCGCCGGCGCCGTCGACGGTCCCGAGTTCGTGACGCTGCGCGGCCCGTCCGCGGCTGTGGCGAAGAACATGAACGCCTCGATCGAGGTGCCCACGGCCACGTCCGTGCGCGCGGTCCCGGTGAAGCTGCTCTTCGACAACCGCATCGTCATCAACAACCACCTGAAGCGTGCCCGGGGCGGGAAGATCTCCTTCACCCACCTCATCGGCTACGCGATGGTGCAGGCCATCAAGGCCATGCCGTCGATGAACTACTCCTTCGCGGAGAAGGACGGCAAGCCGACCCTGGTCAAGCCGGCGCACGTCAACTTCGGCCTGGCCATCGACCTGGTGAAGCCCAACGGCGACCGCCAGCTCGTCGTGGCCGGCATCAAGAAGGCCGAGACGCTGAACTTCTTCGAGTTCTGGCAGGCCTACGAGGACATCGTCCGCCGCGCCCGCGAGGGCAAGCTGACGATGGACGACTTCACCGGTGTCACGGTCTCCCTGACCAACCCCGGCGGCCTCGGCACCGTCCACTCGGTCCCGCGCCTGATGCCCGGTCAGTCGGTCATCATGGGCGTCGGTTCCATGGACTACCCGGCGGAGTTCCAGGGCACCTCCCAGGACACCCTGAACAAGCTCGGCATCTCCAAGGTCATGACGCTCACGTCGACCTACGACCACCGGGTCATCCAGGGCGCCGCCTCCGGCGAGTTCCTGCGCGTCGTCGCGAACTACCTGCTCGGCGAGGCCGGCTTCTACGACGAGATCTTCGAGGCGCTGCGCATCCCCTACGAGCCGGTCCGCTGGCTCAAGGACATCGACGCCTCGCACGACGACGACGTCACCAAGCCCGCCCGCGTCTTCGAGCTGATCCACTCCTACCGGGTCCGCGGCCACGTCATGGCCGACACCGACCCGCTGGAGTACCGCCAGCGCAAGCACCCCGACCTGGACATCACCGAGCACGGACTCACCCTCTGGGACCTGGAGCGCGAGTTCGCCGTCGGCGGCTTCTCGGGCAAGTCCCTGATGAAGCTGCGCGACATCCTCGGCGTGCTCCGCGACTCGTACTGCCGCACCACCGGCGTCGAGTTCATGCACATCCAGGATCCCAGGCAGCGCAAGTGGATCCAGGACCGCATCGAGCGCCCGCACAGCAAGCCGGAGCGCGAGGAGCAGCTGCGCATCCTGCGCCAGCTGAACGCGGCGGAGGCCTTCGAGACCTTCCTGCAGACCAAGTACGTCGGCCAGAAGCGCTTCTCGCTGGAGGGCGGCGAGTCCGTCATCCCGCTGCTGGACGCCGTGATCGACTCGGCTGCCGAGTCGCGCCTCGACGAGGTCGTCATCGGCATGGCCCACCGCGGCCGTCTGAACGTGCTCGCGAACATCGTCGGCAAGTCGTACGCCCAGATCTTCCGGGAGTTCGAGGGCAACCTCGACCCCAAGTCGATGCACGGCTCCGGCGACGTGAAGTACCACCTGGGCGCCCAGGGCGTGTTCACGGGCCTGGACGGCGAGCAGATCAACGTCTCGCTGGCCGCCAACCCGTCCCACCTGGAGACGGTCGACCCGGTCATCGAGGGCATCGCCCGCGCCAAGCAGGACATCATCAACAAGGGCGGCACGGACTTCACGGTCCTGCCGGTCGCCCTGCACGGTGACGCGGCCTTCGCGGGCCAGGGCGTGGTGGCCGAGACGCTCAACATGTCCCAGCTGCGCGGCTACCGCACCGGCGGCACGGTCCACATCGTCATCAACAACCAGGTCGGCTTCACCGCGGCGCCCGAGTCCTCGCGTTCCTCCATGTACGCGACCGACGTCGCCCGCATGATCGAGGCGCCGATCTTCCATGTGAACGGCGACGACCCCGAGGCCGTCGTCCGCGTCGCTCGCCTGGCCTTCGAGTTCCGCCAGGCGTTCAACAAGGACGTCGTCATCGACCTCATCTGCTACCGCCGCCGTGGACACAACGAGTCCGACAACCCGGCGTTCACCCAGCCCCTGATGTACGACCTGATCGACAAGAAGCGCTCGGTGCGCAAGCTCTACACCGAGTCCCTCATCGGTCGCGGCGACATCACCCTGGAGGAAGCCGAACAGGCGCTGCAGGACTTCCAGGGCCAGTTGGAGAAGGTCTTCACGGAGGTCCGCGAGGCCATCTCCGCGCCGGCCGAGGCCCATGCCGGCGACCCCCGGGCCGAGTTCCCGGTGGCCGTCCAGACCGCGGTCTCCCAGGAGGTCGTCAAGCGCATCGCCGAGTCCCAGGTCAACATCCCCGACAACGTCACGGTCCACCCGCGGCTGATCCCGCAGTTGCAGCGCCGGGCGGCGATGATCGAGGACGACACGATCGACTGGGGCATGGGCGAGACGCTCGCGATCGGCTCCCTGCTCCTGGAGGGCACCCCGGTGCGCCTCTCGGGCCAGGACTCCCGGCGTGGCACCTTCGGCCAGCGTCACGCGGTCCTGATCGACCGGGTCACCGGCGAGGACTTCACCCCGCTCCTGCACCTGTCGGACGACCAGGCCCGCCTGAACGTCTACGACTCCCTGCTCTCCGAGTACGCGGTCATGGGCTTCGAGTACGGCTACTCGCTGGCCCGCCCCGACGCGCTCGTGATGTGGGAGGCGCAGTTCGGCGACTTCGTCAACGGCGCGCAGACGGTGGTGGACGAGTACATCTCGGCCGCGGAACAGAAGTGGGGCCAGACGTCCGGCGTCACCCTGCTCCTCCCCCACGGCTACGAGGGCCAGGGCCCGGACCACTCGTCCGCGCGCATCGAGCGGTTCCTCCAGCTGTGTGCCCAGAACAACATGACGGTCGCTCAGCCGACGCTGCCGTCGAACTACTTCCACCTCCTGCGGTGGCAGGTGCACAACCCGCACCACAAGCCGCTGGTGGTCTTCACCCCGAAGTCGATGCTGCGCCTGAAGGCGGCGGCCTCGAAGACGGAGGAGTTCACCACGGGCGCCTTCCGCCCGGTCATCGGCGACGAGTCCGCCGCCGCGGCCGACGTCCGCAAGGTCGTCTTCTGCGCCGGCAAGCTGTACTACGACCTTGAGGCCGAGCGGAAGAAGCGCGGCACCACGGACACGGCGATCATCCGCATCGAGCGCCTGTACCCGCTCCCGGGTGCGGAACTCCAGGCGGAGATCGCCAAGTACCCGAACGCCGAGAAGTACCTGTGGGCGCAGGAGGAGCCGGCGAACCAGGGCGCGTGGCCCTTCATCGCCCTCAACCTGATCGACCACCTGGACCTCGCGGTCGGCGCGGACATCCCGCACGGCGAGCGTCTGCGGCGCATCTCGCGTCCGGCGGGCTCGTCCCCGGCGGTGGGTTCGGCGAAGCGTCACCAGGCGGAGCAGGAGCAGCTGGTACGTGAGGTGTTCGAGGCGTAAGCCTCAAGCGGCTCCCAGCGGCTCTGCCGAACAGGGTCGACGCACGAGTGCCCGGCACCGGAGAGATCCGGTGCCGGGTTCTTTGTCGTCAGGGCCCCCGATACGTGCACATAACCTGGAGGGGTACGACCGGCGGCCCCGGCCCCGGCCCGGCCCCGGTCACAGTCCTCACCACCAAGTCCCGGCAATCCCAGCAGCAGTCCCCAGGAGAACAACCGTGTACTTCACCGACCGAGGCATCGAAGAACTGGAGAAGAGGCGCGGTGAGGAGGAGGTCACCTTCGAGTGGCTCGCCGAGCAGCTGCGGACGTTCGTCGACCTGAACCCGGACTTCGAGGTCCCGGTGGAGCGCCTGGCGACCTGGCTGGCCCGGCTGGACGACGAGGACGACGACGAGTAGCGCGTGGGCAGGCGCGGCGAGCGGCTCCGGTCCGGGTGTCTTGACTTTCCGCGACCGCGATATATCGTGAATAACGGAAGACGCGATATGGCGTGTCGTGACGTACCCGGTCGTCGGCCCGCCGTTCGTCAGCCCGTCCGTTCACCAAGGGGGTCCGCACCATGTCCACCACATCCGCGTCCGAGTGGTCCGTCAAAGAACCCGGCAACCTCGCCTTCGCCGAGCCGATCACGGACCTGCACGTACGCATCGTCAACGGCACGGTGAACGTGGTGGGCACGGACGAGCCCTCCGCCCGTCTGGAGGTCTCCGAGATCGAGGGCCCACCCCTGGTGGTGACCCAGGAGGACGGCGTCCTGACGGTGGCGTACGAGGACCTGCCCTGGCAGAACTTCCTCAAGTGGCTTGACCGCAAGAGCTGGCGCCGCACCGCGGTGGTGTCCCTGACCGTCCCGGCCGGCGCACGCGTCGAGGTGGGCGTGGTCGGCGCCGCCGCGGTCGTCTCGGGGGTCGACGGGCCGACGGTGGTGAAGGGCGTCACCGGCGACACGACTCTCGTCGGCCTCTCCGGGCCCGTCCGCGCGGACACGGTCTCGGGCAGCCTGGAGGCCCAGGCGGTCACGGGCGACCTGCGCTTCAACTCCGTCTCCGGCGACCTCACCGTGGTCGAGGGCTCCGGACCCTCCGTGCGTGCCGAGTCGGTGAGCGGCTCCATGATCGTCGACCTCGACCCGGAGGGCCCGACGGACGTGCAGCTGACGAACGTCTCGGGCGAGATCGCCATCCGCCTCCCGCATCCGGCGGACGCCGAGGTGGAGGCGAACACGGCGAGCGGAAGGATCTCGAACGCCTTCGACGACCTCCGCGTCCACGGCCAGTGGGGCGCCCACCGCGTCACCGGCCGCCTCGGCGCCGGCACGGGCAAGCTCCGGGCGACGACGGTCTCCGGCTCGATCGCCCTGCTCCGCCGCCCCCAGCGGGAGGACGAACCGGCCGACTCCACCCCCGAGGACACTTCCGGTACGACGAACAAGAAGGTGCTCTGACATGCCTCCCGTCTTCGCCCACGGCCGCCTGCGCCTCTACCTGCTGAAGCTGCTGGACGAGGCCCCCCGCCACGGCTACGAGGTGATCCGCCTCCTGGAGGAGCGCTTCCAGGGGCTGTACGCGCCGTCGGCGGGCACCGTGTACCCCCGCCTGGCCAAGTTGCAGACCGAGGGTCTGGTCACGCACACCACCGAGGGTGGCCGCAAGGTGTACGCCATCACGGACGCGGGCCGTGCCGAACTGGCCGACCGCAGCGGCGAGTTGGCCGACCTGGAGCTGGAGATCCGCGACTCGGTCGCCGAACTCGCCGCCGAGATCCGGGCCGACGTCCGGGGCGCGGCGGGCGATCTGCGCCGGGAGGTGCGCGCGGCGGCGAGCGCGGCCCGCAGAGCCCCCGGAGCCGCGCCGAACGCCCCGTTCGGGGAACACGGGGACCACGGTGAGCACGGGGATCACACGGACGGCGGCGACAAGGAGGCGTGGCGTGCCGCCAAGGAGGAGATGCGGCGCGCCAAGCAGGAGTGGAAGGAGCAGGCCCGGCGCGCGAAGGACGAGAGCCGCCGGGCCCGCGAGGAGGCCCAGCGGGCCAGGCGCCAGGCCAAGGAGGCCCAGGACCATGCCCGCGCCCAGGCCCAGGAGGAGGTCCAGCGCATCGCCAGGCGCGTCCAGGAACAGGTCCAGGACCACTTCAGCCGGGGCGACTGGCCGACGGGGGTCCGGGAGGGCCTGACCGAACTGGCCAAGGAGTTCGGCGAGTTCGGGAAGGACTTCGGCAAGAACCTCGGCAAGGACATCGGCCAGGGCCTGGGCAAGGACTTCGGCTTCCCCCGCCCCGGCTCCACCACGACCGCCACGGCACCGGAACCGGAGCGCCCGCAGTACACGGACACTCCCCCGGACTTCCCGGCCGGCTACGAACCGTCCTGGGCCCACGAGGACTCCACCGGCGACCCGGCCCGCGACCTGGACCGCCTCCTCGACCGCTTCCGGGACGGCATCCGCGACACGGCCCGCGATCACAGCGTCACGGAACCCCAACTCCACGAGATCCGCAGCCACTTGTCCGCGGCGGCGGCACTGGTGGAGGCGACGCTGCGGGCCCCCAAGATGTGAAGGGGGACGCGGCCGAGACACGGTACCCCGCGCCGAACACCGTCCCGGCCCGCCGCCTCAGCCCGCCCTGGCCTCACCCCCGCCGTACAGCACACGGCTCAGGGCCTCGTACGTGACTCCCTGATCGGCGAGGACCTCCGCCGGTACGCCGGGGCGGGCCGTGAGGGCGAGGAGGATGTGCTCGTCGCCGATACGGCGCTCCCGGTGGGCCAGGGCGATGCGCAGACACCTCTCCAGCACCTCCTTGGCGTCCCGGCTGAAGGTGCGGCGCCCCGACCACCACCCCTTGTCCTTGCGATCGCCGGACATCGCACCGACGCCGTGCACCTCCTCGATCCGGGAGACGATGTCGGAGACGTCGATTCCGAGCCCGGCGAGGGCGTCGGCCTCGGCCTGGGACAGCCCGGCGCGGCGCCGGGCGTCGGCCAGAGCTGCCCGCACTGACTCCTTCCGGTCGGCGAGTCCGAGCGAGGCAAGCGCGAAGGAGCCTCGACTGGCCTCGCGGTCGAGCAGCGCGAGCAGCAGGTGCTCGGCGTCGACGGACCGGCTGCCGACGCGTTCGGAGTGCTCGGCGGCACCCCGCACGACGTCGCGTGCATCGCTCGTGAACCGTTCGAACATCAATGCCTCCCGTGTTTCTTGTGCACGGCCTGCCTGCTGACACCGAGTTCCGCGGCGATCTCCTGCCACGACCAGCCCTGATTGCGCGCACTGCGCACCTGCACGGACTCCAACTGCTCGACCAGCTTCCGCAGCGCGGAGACGGCCCGCAGCCCGATCCGCGGATCGCGGTCACCCGCGCGCTCGGCGAGATCTGTTGCTTCGGTCATGACGTCAACTTAGGTTGACATCACCGACACTGTCAACCCTAGTTGACGCGGAGAGTGCCGCGCACGCACGAGCGGCGGACCCGGAAACCCGGGCCCGCCGCAGGAAGACGCGCGTGACGGTGATCGGAACACGATGTTCAGGACGTGATGACAGGAGGCGCTGGTCAGGAGGCGGTGACCAGGAGGTGCTGATCAGGAGGTGGTGAGGACGATCTTGCCGAACAGGTCGCCGGACTCAAGGCGTTCGAAGCCCTCGCGGGCCCGGTCCAGTGGGAGCACCTCGTCGATGACGGGCCGCACGCCGGTGGTGGCGCAGAACGACAGCAGGTCCTCCAGCTCGTCCTTCGTGCCCATCGTGGAACCGACGACCTTGAGTTCGAGGAAGAAGATGCGGGTCAGTTCGGCGTGCGAAGGGCGGTCGCCGCTGGTGGCGCCCGAGATGACGAGCGTGCCGCCGGGCCGCAGCGACTTGACCGAGTGCGACCAGGTGGCCGCCCCGACCGTCTCGATCACGGCGTCCACGCGCTGCGGCAGCCGTGCTCCGGACTCCACCGCCTCGACAGCACCCAGCTCCACCGCCCGCTTCCGCTTGGCCTCGTCCCGGCTGGTGGCGAACACCCGCAGGCCCGCGGCCTTGCCGAGCACGATCGCGGCGGTCGCGACACCACCGCCGGCGCCCTGCACGAGCACCGAGTCGCCGGGGCGGACTCCCGCGTTGGTGAAGAGCATGCGGTACGCCGTCAGCCAGGCCGTGGGCAGACAGGCGGCCTCCGCGAAGGAGAGCTCCTTGGGCTTGGGCAGGACGTTCCACGCCGGTACGGCGACCTGCTCGGCGAAAGTGCCCTGGTAGCGCTCGGTGAGGATGGAACGGGGCTCCTTGGGGCCGACGCCGTGACCCGTCTGGCCGATGACGGAGTGCAGGACGACCTCGTTGCCGTCCGCGTCGACGCCGGCCGCGTCGCAGCCGAGGATCATCGGCAGGCGGTCCTCGGGGAGTCCGACCCCGCGCAGGGACCAGAGGTCGTGGTGGTTGAGCGAGGCGGCCCTGACGTCGACCGTCGTCCAGCCGGGGCGCTCTCCGGGGGCTGGGCGGTCGCCCAACTCCAGTCCGTCGAGCGGGTGGTCGGGGTCGATACGGGCGGCGTAGGCAGCGAACATGACCTTGACGATAGGGGTCGGGGCGGGCCGGGGGAACGAGGTGACGCTGTGACACACGCCCTGTTGATTTCACCCCCGCCGCCCCTACCCGGCCCTCCCCCAGAGGGGGGACCCCCATCGGGGGCGCTGCCCCCGAACCCCCGCTCCTCAAACGCCGGAGAGGCTGAACCAACCAGCCCGTCCGGCGTTTGAGGACGAGCGCGTTCAGCGCGAAGGGGGGTCTGGGGGCACAGCCCCCAGGGACGGGGCGGGTAGGGCGAGAAAAATGGCCCCGCCGCAACCGGCGGGGCCACCCAAAGCCAAAGCTCAGCGCCGAGCGACACCCTCCGCCCGAGCCGCCGCAGCGACCGCCGCGGTCACCGCCGGAGCGACCCGCGAGTCGAACGGCGACGGAATCACGTAGTCCGCGGCCAGATCCTCACCGACGACAGCCGCGAGCGCGTCAGCCGCCGCGATCTTCATCCCCTCAGTGATCCGCGAGGCCCGCACCTGCAACGCCCCCGCGAAGATCCCCGGGAACGCCAGCACGTTGTTGATCTGGTTGGGGAAGTCCGAGCGCCCGGTCGCGACGACCGCCGCGTACCTGTGCGCCACATCGGGGTGCACCTCGGGGTCAGGGTTGGCCATCGCGAACACGAACGCGCCCTTGGCCATCGAGGCCACCGCCGCCTCCGGGACCGTACCGCCGGAGACTCCGATGAAGACGTCGGCGCCCGCCAGGGCGCTCTCCAGCGACCCCGTCAGTCCGGCCCTGTTCGTGAGCTCGGCCAGCTCGCGCTTGACCGGCGTGAGGTCGTCCCGGTCTGCCGAGACGATGCCCTTGCGGTCGGCGACGGCGACATCGCCGAGCCCCGCCTCAAGAAGGAACTTCGCGATGGCGACGCCCGCCGCACCCGCGCCCGAGATCACCCCACGCAGCTCCCCGAGCTCCCGCCCGGTGAGCCGCGCCGCGTTACGCAGGGCCGCCAGCGTGACGATCGCCGTGCCGTGCTGGTCGTCGTGGAAGACGGGGATGTCCAGCTGCTCCTGGAGCCGCCGCTCGATCTCGAAGCACCGCGGTGCCGAGATGTCCTCCAGATTGACCCCGCCAAAGGACGGCGCAAGCCGGACCACCGTCTCGATGATCTCGTCCACACCCGTGCAGGCCAACGCGATCGGGACCGCGTCCACGCCACCGAACTGCTTGAACAGGATCGCCTTGCCCTCCATCACCGGGAGGGAGGCCTCGGGGCCGATGTCCCCGAGTCCGAGGACCGCCGTACCGTCCGTCACGACCGCGACGACGGACGACTTCCAGGTGTAGTCGTTGACGAGGTCGGGCTGCTCGGCGATGGCGGTGCACACCCGGGCCACACCAGGTGTGTACGCGAGGGACAGGTCGTCCTTGTCACGGATCGGCACGGTGGCCTGCACGGCCATCTTGCCGCCCCGGTGCAGGGCGAACACCGGGTCGAACTCACCGGCATCACTGTCGGTTTCGATGTCGCTGCGAGGATTGACGATCTCCGCTGCCACTTTGTTGTACCCCTTAGGTCTTCACGGTTTGAGGGTGGCCACTCCTGGTGAGGGGTGGGCGGGCACCGCGCAAGGCCCCGGTGAGTGATGCGCACGGGCACGAACGCGACGGGCGCGCCGCACACGCGCCCTGAGCCCCTGATGAGGGGTGTAAAGAACCTTCTTACCGGACGGAGGACACCGGCGACGACCCCATAACGCGAAGGTCACACGTGGGCGACATGACTCATCACCACACATGACCACATACCCGGGCATGATCGATCAAATCGAGAAGCGAGTCGACGAACGAACCGGGCACCGGATCGGGACCCTTGTCGGGCGACGAGTCGCGCCCCGAGTCCGGCCAAAGCTCTCGCGCGGCCGGGCGTACGGATGCAACAGCCGCTCACCTGGCGAGATACACCGAAGATCCTCCGGGCGGAACGGTTGATTCCCGTAGAAGATCCGGGAAGCTCCGGCTCTCATGCGCCGACCTGACGCTCCACGGGGGTCACCCGTTATCCGATTTTGACATGGCCGGTCGTCTGAATGCCTCCGTCCGAATGGCAAGATGCCGTAATCACACAAGGTCGCGACACTCAAAGATGTGTGCACCAGTCGACCGACCCGCCGGCATCGTCCGCCCCCTGGGCGGACGCCGGCCCCAATGGCTCACCATCCATCCGCCGGAGGAACCCACCATGACCGCACGCTCCACCCTTCGTACGACCGCAGCGCACAACCGGCTAGCCGCGGTCGGTGCGATCGCGGTCGCGGGCGCCCTGCTGCTCACCGGATGCGGTGACCAGACAGACAAGGGCAACGACAGCAGCTCCAGCTCTCCGTCCTCGACGGCGCCGCTCGCCGACAAGCTTCCCGCGAGCATCCGGAACGCAGGCGTCGTCAAGGTGGGCTCCGACATCGCGTACCCGCCCGTCGAGTACATGGTCGACGGCAAAGCCGCCGGCATCGACCCGGACATCGCAGCCGCTCTCGGCAAGCAGCTGGGCGTGAAGTTCGAGTTCCAGAACGGAAAGTTCGACCAGCTCATCGTCGGTCTGCAGTCCAAGCGGTTCAACGTGGTCATGTCTGCGATGAACGACACGAAGGACCGTCAGAACGGCGTCGACTCGGACACCGGCAAGAAGGTCGGCGACGGTATCGACTTCGTCGACTACTTCACCGCCGGCACCTCGATCCTGGTCCAGAAGGGCAACCCGAAGGGCATCAAGTCCCTGGACGACCTGTGCGGCAAGGTCGTAGCCCTGCAGAAGGGCACCACGTCCGAGGGCATCGCCAAGACACAGAGCGCGAAGTGCAAGACGGACGGCAAGAAGGCCATCGACCTGCAGACCTTCGACACCGACCCCGAGGCGCTGCTGCGCCTCAAGCAGGGCGCCTCGGTCGCCGACCTCAACGACTTCCCGGTTGCCGCCTACAACGCGAAGACCTCAGGCGGCGGCAACGACTTCGAGGTCATCGGCGATCAGATCGAGGCAGGCCCGTACGGCATCGGCGTCAGCAAGGACAACGCCGAGCTGCGAGATGCCCTCCAGGCGGCAATGGCCGCGATCATCAAGAACGGCGAGTACGCGAAGATCCTTGAGAAGTGGAACGTCGTGGACGGCGCGGTGACCGAGTCCAAGGTCAACGGTGGCTCCTGATCTGCCCGGCGCAACACTGAAGGGCAGTCACCGTGACTGACACTGTCGACAAGGCTCCGGCGCCCTCACTGCCTCCGGAGCAGATCAAGGCCATCCCCGTACGCCACTACGGCCGCTGGGGTGCTGGTGTGGCGGTCGTCGCGCTGCTGGTGATGATCGGGATCGCCTTCTCCAACGCGAAGATCAACTACAGCATCATCCCGGACTACGTCACGGACGGGACCATCCTCTCCGGCGTATGGCACACGCTGTACATCTCCGTCCTCGCCATGCTCCTCGGACTCGTCCTGGGTGTGGTTCTCGCGGTGATGCGGATGTCGTCGAACCCCGTCACGAGCACCGTGGCCTGGTTCTATGTCTGGTTCTTCCGTGGCACGCCCGTGCTGGTCCAGCTCCTCCTCTGGTACAACATCGCGCTCGTGTTCCCCGTCCTCAACCTGGGGTTCTACAAGGACGAGATGAACCAGGTGATGACGCCGTTCCTGGCAGCGTTGCTGGGGCTCGGCCTCAACGAGGCCGCGTACATGTCCGAGATCGTCCGGGCGGGCATCCAGTCGGTGGACGAAGGACAGACAGAAGCGTCGCATGCCCTGGGCATGACCCAGGGCAAGACTCTGCGTCGCGTGATCCTCCCCCAGGCGATGCGGGTGATCGTGCCACCGACGGGCAACGAGTTCATCAACATGCTGAAGACCTCGTCGCTCGCCTATGCGGTCCAGTTCAACGAACTCATCAAGCGATCCACGGACATCTCCAGCACTTCGCTCGCGGTCGTCGAGCTATATTTCGTGGCATCGATCTGGTACCTGATCCTGACCAGCGTGTTCAGCGTCGGCCAGTACTACCTTGAACGGCGCTACGCACGTGGATCGTCGCGCAACCTGCCACCGACCCCACTCCAGCGTCTGAGGAAGAACCTCCGACTATTCGGTTCTTTCCGCCGTCCGGAGGTGGCCCGATGAGCGGCATCAGCAAGAGCCTTGGCAAGCCCACGAGCGGGCACCCCATGGTGAAGGCCGAAGGCGTACATAAATCCTTCGGTCTTGCCCACATTCTCAAGGGCATCGATCTGGAGGTGAATGCGCGTGAGGTGTTCTGCCTGATCGGCCCGTCCGGCTCCGGTAAATCAACATTCCTGCGATGCATCAACCACCTGGAGAAGATCAGCGCCGGCCGTCTGTCCGTCGATGGCGAGCTGGTGGGTTACCGGCAGAAGGGCGACAAGCTCTACGAGCTGAAGGAGCGTGAAGTCGCTGCGCAGCGACGGGACATCGGCATGGTGTTCCAGCGCTTCAATCTCTTCCCTCACATGACGGCTCTGGAGAACGTCATGGAAGCGCCGGTCCAGGTCAAGCGCGAGTCCAAGGCTGTAGCCCGGGAGCGGGCTCAGCAGCTGCTGGACCGTGTGGGGCTCGGCGATCGGAAGAGTCACTACCCTGCCCAGCTCTCCGGCGGTCAGCAACAACGGGTCGCCATCGCCCGCGCGCTGGCGATGGAGCCCAAGCTGATGCTCTTCGATGAACCGACCTCGGCTCTCGACCCCGAGCTCGTCGGTGAGGTCCTCGACGTCATGCGGGACCTTGCCGAGGACGGCATGACGATGATCGTCGTCACACACGAGATGGGCTTCGCCCGCGAGGTCGGCGACTCTCTCGTGTTCATGGACGACGGTGTGGTGGTCGAGGCCGGCCATCCGAGAGAAGTGCTAACAAACCCGCGGCACGAACGGACGCAGGCGTTCCTGTCGAAGGTTCTCTGAACAGGAAAGGGCGCACCGGATTTCCTCCGGTGCGCCCTTTCCTGTCAAGCTCGACCGATCCTACTTGCCGGAGACATATCCGATGATGGCATTGGACGGGTGCTGGTTGGCACCATTGGCTCCGTCCCTGGCCACCACCGCAAAGTTGATGAAGATCTGTCGGCCTTCAGGGAAATCGTAGTCACAGGTGACCGTCTTGCCGGCGCCCTTGGCGTTGTGGCACTCGCCCCTGTCCAGAATCTTGTTGTGGTTCCCGTTGTCCGCCACATACCAGACAACGACCGACCGAAGCCCATCGGCAAAGTTGTCGAGCACCTCTACCCGGTCGTCAGAAGAGTAGAAACACGCATATCCGGCCTTGGCGAAGGCCAGGGTGCAAAACTTCGTCACCGTCGCAGAGGCCGGAGTGGTAGCGGTCAAAACCATCCCCGCAGCGATAGCTGCAGTGCCTACCGCGGTCAGCGACCTACGCGCGCGCACAGAAATTTGCTTCATTTACGGCTCACTCCCCGTTTCACACAAGATGTTCTGGAGAAGATCTTGTGGAGCAATCCTGGGCGTGTCAAGGAACCCATTCGAAATCTGAGGGAAAATTGAGCCTGTTCCGGAAAATCCGGCTCACTTTCCGAGAACCGAACGATAAACCCGCCGAACCCATCCGAAACGACCGGAATTCCATCACCTCAGCGCGAGCAACAGCGTGTCCGAGGGTGAGCACCACACGGGACGGGCCTCCGTGAACCCCTTCTCGCGCAGCACACGCGCGTGCCACCCGGCGGAGGGCGTGTCGCCCTCGGCGTGCTCACCATAGATCTCGAAGCGGCGGGCGGTCGGCCCGGCGAGGACGGGGTCCTGGGCGGCGAGCCGCCACCATTCCGCCCAGTCGACGGCGCCGTCGTGTTTGGCCTGATCCATACGTGCGTGGCGCAGTGCGCGCTCCGCCGCGTTGATCCGGGGCGTGCTGTCGTCGATCATGTGGTCCGCGTTCATGAACAGACCGCCGTCGCGGACGAGCTCCGCGATCCGGCCGTAGAGGTCCGCGAGGGGTTCGCTGTGCAGCCAGTGCAGGGCGGTGGCGGTCAGAACGGCGTCGTACGAGTCGTGCGGCAGCCCGCTCGCCCACCGCGGGTCCTTGAGGTCGGCCGTGACGAAGGTGACGCGGTCGTCTCCCGCGAAGGTGCCCTCGGCGATGGCGAGGAGCGCCGGGTCGAGGTCGACACCGACGCTGGCGGCCTGCGGGAACCGGTCGAGCAGCCGGGACGTGATACTTCCCGTGCCGCACGCGAGGTCGAGCACGCGCGGGGCGGGGCCGACGAGGGCCTCGACCATGTCGAGCATGACCCGGAACCGTTCCTCACGGTCCGGCATGTACCACTCCTGCTGCCGGTCCCAGCTCGTCTGCCAGGCGTTCCAGTCGGTGCCGGCGTTCGTCCCGGTGGTGCCCGTAGTGGTGGTCATGGAAAACCCCTCCGCGTCGGTCGCTCACTCGCCCGCTTCACCCGCATGCGTAATACCCTGGAAGCAATATCAGCCGTTACTTCCTCGCATCCACGACCATAGAGCGCCCTCGTAAGGACTACAAGTGGAACTGGCCTATTACTCGGACTACGCCGTGCGCCTCGTCAACACCGAGGAACCGGCCCGCGGAAAGGACTCGCTGACCTCGATCGACGCCGTCCGCGATCTCTTCGGCGCCAACCAGCAGGCCGCCCGCCGCGCCGCCGACGCCGACGTGACCCGGTTCCGCTCCGTACGGGCCCGCCTGCGCGCGGTCTTCGAAGCGGCGGACACGGGGGACGAGACGCTCTCCGTGGACCTGCTGAACTCGCTCCTGCTGGAGTTCCCGGTGAGCCCGCAGATCTCCGGGCACACCGCGTCCGACGAAAGGAGGGGCCGGGACGACGACGGCCGCCCGCTGTGGCACATGCACCTCGCCGACCACCCGTCGAACGCGACGGCGGGCTACGCGGCCATCGCCGCCATGGGCCTGGCCTTCCACCTCACCGAGTACGGCGTGGACCGCCTCGGCCTGTGCGAGGCACCGCCCTGCCGCAACGCCTACCTCGACACCTCGACGAACCGCTCCCGGCGCTACTGCTCCGACCGCTGCGCGACCCGGGCCAACGTGGCCGCCTACCGCGCCCGCAAGCGCCTGGAGGCGGACCGGTCCGAGAAGACGGGCCTGGCGGCCGACACCGCCCAGCGCAGCAGCGTCACCGGCGAGCGCTGACCGGGCTTGAGCGGCCGGTACCGGAACCGGACCCTGCCGAGGATCAGATCGTGCGGCACGGTGCCGTAGTCGGTGCTGTCGCCGCCGGCGAAGGAGTTGTCCCCGAGCACCCACCAACCGCCCTCGCGGCGCTCCGCGGCCCGTTTGACGACCAGTAGGTCCTGCTGGAACGGATGACGCAGGACGACGATGTCGCCGACCCTCACCCGGTTCCCGTACCGCACCACGAGAAAGTCGCCGGGATACAGCGTGGGCACCATGGACGGTCCGGTCACGGCGACCCATCCGAAGTGCTTCGCGACCCCTCGGCGCTCGCTCCCGTGCTCGCTTCCCTGTTCGCTTCCGTGTTCGCTCTCCTGCGACAGCTCCGGCATCCCGGCACCTCCCCGGTTCCATCCTCCACCAGTCCCAGTCTGACCCCCTACTTTTGTCCTAAGCCCATGGGGGCACTCGCGAAAAGCCTTCTCTCAGGGAGTAATGTCCAACCTGAGAAGACGATCACGAGGAAGGAACGCTCCATGCTTTCCCGCCTGTTTGCCCCCAAGGTCAAGGTCAGCGCTCACTGCGACCTGCCCTGCGGTGTGTACGACCCGGCCCAGGCCCGCATTGAGGCGGAGTCGGTGAAGGCCGTGCAGGACAAGATGGCCGCCAACGACGACCCGCACTTCCAGGCGCGCGCCACCGTCATCAAGGAGCAGCGCGCAGAGCTCGCCAAGCACCACGTTTCGGTTCTGTGGAGCGACTACTTCAAGCCGCCGCACTTCGAGAAGTACCCGGAGCTGCACCAGCTGGTCAACGACGCCCTGAAGGCCCTCTCGGCCGCCAAGGCGTCCACGGACCCGGCGACGGGCCAGAAGGCGCTGGACTACATCGCCCAGATCGACAAGATCTTCTGGGAGACGAAGAAGGCCTGATGCACGCCTTCTTCGAAGGGCCGGTCGCAGGCTGACCGGCCCTTTTCCCTGTCCCTGGCCGCGTCGGCCCGCCCGACGCCTACGGACGATGGTCCCCGCCCGGCAGTCGACCTCGGACTTCCCCTCGCGCGCGATCGGGTCGGTGACGACGCCACGGGCACGCTCCAGGGCACCAGGTACGCGACGACGAACTCAGTTCGGCCTTGTCCCGGTCGCCGCTGGCCGAGGCGATCACCACCCCGTCCGGGCGACCGCGCGGGACAACTCCCGCACCGCCCGCGGGACATCGGGCACGAAGTACGGCCTGTGCAGCGCCAGAGCCGCGTCCACGCTCCCCCTGGGCGGCGGCAGTCGCGTGACATCCGCCACGGCGACCGGGCCGGGGACTCCGGCGAGGAAGCCGGGCGCGTTGTCCGGGCACAGCCGGAACAGGTCGGGCCGGCCCTCGCACAGCCGCTGGACGTACTTCCCGTTGCCGCAGCCGGCGTCGACCACTCACCCCTTCCCCCGCACTCCCTCCCCCGCAACCGCCCACCTGCTCGACGACGTCAGCGGCTCCGGGGTGCGGGTGGGGCGGCGTTCACATGCCGTGGTCGTCCTCCCCTGCCTCCAGCAGGTTCACCGCCGAGCCCACGATGCTCGGGTCCGGGCTGCCGACGACCTCCTCGTCCTTGCCCGTGTAGTCGAAGCGGGCCAGGACGCTGCGCATCGCCTCCACCCGCGCCCGCTTCTTGTCGTTGCTCTTCACCACCGTCCAGGGGGCCTGTTCGGTGTCCGTCGCACGGAACATGGCGACCTTGGCGGCCGTGTAGTCGTCCCAGCGGTCCAGGGAGGCCAGGTCCATGGGGCTCAGCTTCCACTGCCGTACGGGGTCGACCTGGCGGATCGTGAAACGCGTGCGCTGCTCGCCCTGGGAGACCGAGAACCAGAACTTGATCAGGTCGACACCGTCGTCGACGAGCATGCGCTCGAACAGCGGGGCCTGGCGGGTGAAGCGGCGGTACTCGTCGTCCGTGCAGAAACCCATGACCCGTTCCACGCCGGCCCGGTTGTACCAGGAGCGGTCGAAGAGGACTATCTCGCCTGCGGTCGGGAGGTGTTGGACGTACCGCTGGAAGTACCACTGGCCGCGTTCGCGCTCGGTGGGTTTCTCCAGGGCCACCACGCGGGCGCCGCGCGGGTTGAGGTGCTCCGTGAAGCGCTTGATCGTGCCGCCTTTCCCGGCCGCGTCCCGGCCCTCGAAGACGACGACCAGCCGGCGGCCGGTCTGCTTGATCCAGCTCTGCAGCTTCAGCAGTTCGATCTGCTGGAGCCGCTTGTGCAGGTCGTACTCCCTGCGCTCCATGCGCTCGGGGTACGGGTAGTTCTCCCGCCAGGTCTCGACCGGCGTGCCGTCCGGCCGGACGAGGACGGGTTCGTCGAGGTCGCTGTAGTCGACCTTCAGCCCGGACATCAGGGGAGTCATACGGTCGGCCTCCTTGGCATCAACATCAGCGGTCAATGGCGATCAGCAGCGGTCAGTGGAACTGCGGCACGATCAGATGGATGCCGTACGCGACCACGGCCGCACATGCCAGGAAGCACAGCCCCGCCTGGGCGAACCCGAGCGTGTGGGTACCTCCGTCATTCTCGCGCGCACCCTCGACCCGGGCGAGTCCAAGGACGCCGAAGGCGAACACGACGACCACGGCGACGGTGGCCCCGAGGCTCACCGCCGCGACCTGGCCCAGTGCGGTCCAGTCCAGCTTCATGTGGGTTCTCCCTCGCTCACGCGGCCGTGCCGACGGTCGTCGGCGCCGTCGGCTTGATGCTGACCTCGTGGGTGTCGTTGACGTTGTGCGCGCCCACCGGGTTACGGCGCGCGGCGAGGACGATGCCCGCCGTGACCGCGACGGCGACCAGCGCGACGACCACGGTGCCGAAGTTTCCGCCGTACCTGACCGCGCCCGCGGAGACCCCGCCGACCAGTGCCGCGGCGGGCAGGGTGATCAGCCACGCCATGACCATGCGGCCCGCGACACCCCAGCGCACCTCCGCCAGCTGCCGGCCCAGGCCCGCGCCCAGGATGCTGCCCGAGGCCACCTGGGTGGTGGACAGGGCGAAGCCGAGGTGGGCGGAGGTGAGGATGACGGCCGTGGACGCCGTCTCGGCGGCGAAGCCCTGCGGCGACTGGATCTCGGTCAGGCCCTTCCCCATGGTCCGGATGATCCGCCAGCCGCCCAGATAGGTGCCGAGGCCGATGGCGAGCCCCGCCGAGGCGATGACCCACACCGGCGGACCGGCGTCGTGGCCGAGCGCGCCGGCGGAGATCAGGGTCAGGGTGATGATGCCCATGGTCTTCTGCGCGTCGTTCGTGCCGTGCGCGAGGGAGACGAGAGAGGCGGAGGCGATCTGACCGGCCCGGAACCCCTTGGTCACCGAGTCCGTGCGGGCGCGGGCCGTGAGCCTGTACGCGAGGTAGGTGGCGATCAGGGCCGCGATTCCGGCCACCAGCGGCGAGGCCAGCGCCGGGATCAGCACCTTCTCGACGACCTTGGTGAAGTGCACACCCTCGGCGCCCGCGCCCACCCACACCGCGCCGATCAGCCCGCCGAACAGGGCGTGCGAGGAACTGGACGGCAACCCCACCAGCCAGGTGAGCAGGTTCCACAGAATCGCCCCGACCAGCCCCGCGAAGATCATCCCCGGGGTGACGAGCGTGTCGTCGACGATGCCGCCGGAGATCGTCTTCGCGACCTCGGTGGACAGGAACGCGCCGACGATGTTGAGGACTCCGGCGATCAGGACCGCTGTTCTCGGTTTCAGGGCGCCGGTGGCGATGGAGGTGGCCATCGCGTTCGCCGTGTCGTGGAACCCGTTGGTGAAGTCGAAGGCCAGGGCCGTCACGATGACGACCGCGACCAGGAACGTGATGTGGTCCATGTGTTCGATGGAAGCAAGCGCAGGCGTACTCGCGACGAACGGCGGGCAAAGCCTGTTCCTGGAAAAAGCGCAGGTGACGTGGACGACCGCCACCTTACGATCACGTCATGAGCAACGGCATCGGCACCGAGAGCGGCATCCGCTGGACCTACGCCTTCGTCGACCGGCCCGTCGGCCTTCTCGGCGCCGCCCAGACGTTCTGGACCGCTGTCACGGACACGCGGATGTCCGAAACCCGGGGTGAGCAGGGCGAGTTCGTGACCCTGTTGCCGGGCGCGGGCGACGCCTGCGTCAAGGTGCAGGGGGTGGACTCCGGGGGCGGAGGCGCCCATCTCGACTTCGCCGTCGAGGACGTCGACGCCTTCGTCGGATCGGCGTCGTCGCTCGGGGCGACGGTCGTGGGCGCGCACACCGGCTGGGCCGTGCTGCGGTCCCCCGCCGGGCAGTTGTTCTGTGCCGTGCCCTGGCACGGGGAGGCGGTCCGGCCCCCCGTGGTGGACGGCAGCCGCCTCGACCAGGTGGCCATCGACATCCCGCCCGGCGCCTACGGCACGGAAGTCGCCTTCTGGGAGCGGCTCACCGCCTGGGACTCCCTGGCCGGCTCACTCCCGGAGTTCCACGTCCTCAGGCACCCGGCGGGCCTCCCGGTCCGCGTCCTCCTCCAGCGTCTCGGCACCGACCGGCCCAGCGCCTCCGCCCATCCGGACCTGGCCTGCGCCGACATCGGGGCGACCCGCGTCCGCCACGAGCGACTGGGGGCCACGGTCGTCGCCCGGCACGCCCACTGGACGGTCATGCGCGACCCGGCGGGCGGCACGTACTGCCTCACCGGCCGCGACCCCGAGACGGGCGGGCTGCCGAAGGCGACGGGCGGACAACCCCGCTGAGGAACGATCGCGGACGCGCACGCCACGGCCGTCGGAATGGCCTCCGGCGCCGGCTCCGGGGAACCCTCCGGCGTCTTCGGGCACACGTCCTCCGTGTCCTGCCGCAGGAGCGGCGCCGGATCGCTGACGCCCGTCCCGTACCGGCCCTGCGCCGACGGCGGCTCCGCCGAGTCCCGCAGTCACACCGTGAGCCCGCCCCCGACCGCCACGGCGGCCATCCACACGAGCACGGCCCGCCGCCACGCCCCGCGGCTCACCCCCACGCCTCGACATCGATCACGGCGGCCACCGGGATCGGTCCGTAAACGTGCGGGTACTCCTCGCCGCCCGGCTTCGGGGCCTCGTACCTCAGGGGCACGTCCAGCCGAGCGGGGTCCACGACCAGCACCACCAGATCGTCCGGGCCGTCGTAGGAGCCGTACAGGAAGGCCGCCACGACCGGGAGCTGGGCGCGGGTCGAGCAGTGGATGAAGCCCTCCTCCCGGAGGGTGCGGCCACGCGTCGACATCTCGTACGCGCCTCGCTCGCGGGCCGCGTCCCAGAGGGCCCGTTCGGTGATGTGGAGTACGTGCGGTTCGGACATGGACCCAACCTACGGGCCCGGCCGTGCCGCGCGTACCCCGGCCGGTCGGGGCGCCCGGCACGTCTCGGCGCCCGGATTCAGGGGTTCCCCGGGGCGGGCCCGCCCTTCGCTCCCGATCTCGGTCCCGGTCCCGGTCCGGCCGCGGTCTCCGCCGCCGGATCGGCGTACGCCTCGCACTCGGTGTTCCGGCACGGCCCGGCGACCCACTTCGGCACCCATGCGCCCAGGGTCTTGTACCGGCGCACCACCGTGGTCACACGCTGCCCGCAGACGGGACAGTCGTGCTCGTCTCTGCCCATGCCTTCAGGGTATTGCGGGAGCGGCCCGAGCGCTCCCCGCCGGTTCAGGGCTTTCTGCTGTACGTCCGCACGAGGACGCCGTTCCCGAACGGGCGCACCTCGCCGAGGACGAACTCCGAGACGTCGAAGCCGGTGCCGAACATCGGCATGCCGGTGCCGAGGACGATCGGGTACGTCTTGATGACGAGCTCGTCGATCTCGTCGATCAGTTCGCCCGCGATCCGTGAGCCGCCGCACAGATAGATGCCCAGCTCGCCGTCCTCCGCCTTGAGTTCGCGGACCTTGGCGACCAGATCCGCGGCGATGATCTCGACGTGCGGGTCGGGCGACTCCGCCAGGGTGCGCGAGGCGACGTACTCGCGCAGATGTGCGTACGGGCTGGTGATGCCCTCCTTCAGGGCCACCTCGTAACTGGCCCGGCCCTGGACGACCGTGTCGAAGCGGCGACCCGGCAGGTCGTCGAGGCCGAGTGCGCGGCGGCCTC
This sequence comes from Streptomyces lacrimifluminis, assembly GCF_014646095.1. Lineage (GTDB taxonomy): Bacteria > Actinomycetota > Actinomycetes > Streptomycetales > Streptomycetaceae > Streptomyces > Streptomyces lacrimifluminis. Next base: position 21,284 of record NZ_BMMU01000005.1, read on the forward strand.
CGGTCGAGAGGGTCTCGGGGTACTCGGTCTTCAGGAACTCCAGGAACTGCTCGTCGACGAAGGGATACATGAAGGCGGCGTCGCCGCTCTCGTCCCCGATGAAGCCGTCGATCGAGCAGGCGACGAAGTAGGTGAGCTTGCGCAAGCTGTTCTCTTTCCGCAGGGGGTGCCGTGTGGGATCGAACAACTTCACTTATAGTGCTTCACCTGGAGTGGTTGCAAGGGATTATCGGATGGTTCGGCAGTCGGTAAGGAGGTTCCGGTGGTCAGGAATCCGGAGCGCAGGGCAGGTCTCGTCGATGCCGGGGCCGAGGTGCTGGCGCGTGAGGGGGCACGCGGGCTGACCTTCCGGGCGGTGGACGCGGAGGCCGACGTACCCATCGGTACCGTCTCGAACTACTTCACCGGGCGCGACGACCTGCTGCGGCAGATCGACGCCCGGCTGCACGAGCGGCTCGCGCCCGACCCCGAGGTGCTGGCCGGGCTGCTGGAACTGCCCAGGGACCGCTCACTCGTCGTGGCCTTCATGCACGACCTGATGGACCGGGCCACCCGCGACCGCACGGGGTACCTGGCCCTCCTGGAGATGCGCCTCGAAGCCACCCGGCGTCCCGAACTGCGCGCCTCGTACACCAGGTCGGTACGCGGCGACCTGGAAGAGGGCATGGAGTTCCACCGCGCGGCCGGGCTGCCCGGCGGCGACGAGACGGTCGCCGTGCTCTATCTCGCGATGCTCGGGCTGCTGCTGGAACATCTGACGCTGCCGGGCGTGCTGGACGGCGTGCTGCCGGGAGTCACCGTCCCGGAGGGGCTGGTGGAACGGATCGTGGCGGCCGTCGTACCGGAGGCGGCAAGTGGGGATCAGGCCTGAGGCTCGCGCCACATGGGCCACATCCGAGGGCCGTCCGGGAGGTCGAGGGGCTGGCCGAGGAGGTCGAAGCCGAGGCGCTCGTACAGCATGCGGCTACGGGCGTTGCTGGCCTCCAGATAGGCGGCCACTCCCTCCCGGTCGCAGCGGTCGAGGACCTGCTGGACGAGGGCGGTACCCAGCCCCCGGCCCTGGCTGTCCGGTGCGACGCCGATCATCCACAGGTATTCGTGAGCGCGCCCGGAGGGGTGTATCCCGGCCGTGAGCCGCCCGATCAGTTCGACGCGCTCGTTGTCGGGATCGACGGCCTCGCGCAGCTGGGCGGCGTCGTCGCCCTGTTCCGCGTCCCCCTCGTTCTCGGGGGTCGTGGGGGTCTCCGGGTGGGCGTCGGCGGGGACGGACAGCCAGAGTGCGCAGGCCGTGCCGTCCTCGGCGAGGTCGACGCGGCCCTCGGCGAGCACGATGTCGAGGAAGGCGGCCATCAGTCTGGGATGCGTCGCACGGCGGTGCGCCGGGTCCGGGAAGACCCAGCTGCTCACCGGATCGTCCTGGAACGCCCCGTCGAGCAGTCGGACGACCACTTCCCGGTCGCCCTCGCCCGCCGTACGTATCGCCACGCCCATGACCTGCCCCTTTTGTCTCAACCGCCGTTGATCGTACGGCGGTTGAGCCTAACGGGTGCGGGGTGTGCGGCGGGGCCCGCACACCGTGGGGATGTGCGGGACCCGCCCGGCCGGAGCGCTGCGGTGGGACGCACGGAGTCAGGGCCGTACGCCCCGCCGCAGGTGGCTCCGGGGCCTCAAGTGGTGCGGCGGGTCACGAACTCGGCAAGGGACAGGAGACCACCGGCTGCCTCCGGGTCGGGAACCGCGCGGGACAGTTCGTGTATCGCGCGGGCCATCCGGTCGGCCGCCTGGAGCTGCGCCCAGTCCCGGCCGCCCGCCCGCTCGACCGCGAGCACCGTCCGCTCCAGCGCCCCTTCCTGCGCCTCGTCGTACGGAACCGCGTACAACTCGGCCAGTTCGGTGGCCGCCGGTGTGCCGGAGGCCAGTGCGGCCACCACGGGCAGGGACTTCTTGCGGGCGACCAGATCCGCCCCGGCCGGCTTGCCGGTGCGGCTCGGGTCACCCCATATCCCGATCACGTCGTCGATGAGCTGAAAGGCGAGCCCGGCCTCCCGGCCGAACGCGTCCATCGCTTCGACGTCCTCGGCCGACCCGCCCGCGTACAGCGCCCCGAGGGCGCAGGCGCAGCCGAGCAGCGCGCCCGTCTTGGCCTCGGCCATGGCGAGACACTCGTCGAGGGTGACCTCGCCGGGGCCCCGTTTCTCCATGGCCGTGTCCGCGTGCTGCCCTTCGCACAGCTCGATGACACAGGACGCCAGCCGGGCGGCGGCGGTGGCGGACGCCGGGTGCGGGTCCTCGGTGAGCAACTTCAGAGCCAGGGCCTGCAGGGCGTCCCCCGCGAGGATCGCGTCGGCGTCACCGAACACGGTCCACGCGGTGGGCCGGTGTCTGCGGGTGGTGTCCCGGTCCATGACGTCGTCGTGCAGCAGGGTGAAGTTGTGGACCAGCTCCACCGCGGCGGCTGCCCGTGAGGCTGCCTCCCGCCTGCCGCCGAGTGCCGCGGCGGCGGTCAGCACGAGGGCGGGGCGGATCGCCTTGCCCGCGTTGCCCGCCGCCGGGCTGCCGTCCGCGTGCTCCCACCCGAAGTGGTAGAGCGCGACACGGCGCATGGACCCGGGCAGCGACTCGATCGCCGCGCGCAGCACGGGATCGACCATGGTCCGGGCCTGCTCCAGGATGAGGGCGGCGTCCTGCCCGTCCACCCCGCCGGACGCCGCCCTCTCCTCCCCTTTCCCCCGTACATGTACGGGGGATGATCCCCCCTGCCTCGCGTGCCTCGTGCCCACGGCCGGCCGCTCCCGTCCTCCGGACTCCGGTGATCTCTCCGAAGGCCTCTCCGCCGGACTGCCGATGGGGTTCCGCCTCTCCGGATCCAGAGTCCCGATGGTCTCGGCCGGGCCGTGGGCCCGGGTCATCGCCAGCGGCCGATCTCGACGTTCTCCATCACGCCGAGGGCGTCCGGCACCAGGACGGCCGCCGAGTAGTAGGCCGTCACCAGGTAGTTGATGACCGCCTGCTCGTTGATACCCATGAACCGCACGGACAGACTGGGTTCGATCTCGTCCGGGATACCGGCCTGCTGGAGCCCGATGACCCCCTGCTCGGCCTCGCCGGTACGCATGGCGATGATCGAGGTCGTACGGGCCTCGGTGACCGGGATCTTGTTGCACGGGAAGATCGGCACACCGCGCCAGGTAGGGATGCGGTTGCCGCTCATGTCGATCGTCTCGGGGACGAGTCCGCGCTTGTTCAGCTCACGGCCGATCGCGGAGATCGCACGCGGATGCGCGAGCAGAAACTTGGTCCCGCGCCGCCTGCTGAGCAGTTCGTCCAGGTCGTCGGGGCTGGGTACGCCGTCGTGCGGCTGGATCCGCTGGTCGTACTCGCAGTTGCTGAGCAGCCCGAACTCCCGGTTGTTGATGAGTTCGTGCTCCTGGCGCTCCTTCAGTGCCTCGACTGTGAGCCGGAGTTGCTGCTCGGTCTGGTTCATCGGCTGGTTGTAGAGATCCGCCACGCGGGAGTGGATGCGCAGCACCGTCTGGGCGATGCTCAGTTCGTACTCGCGGGGCCTGGCCTCGTAGTCGACGAACGTGCGCGGGATGTCCGCCTCGCCGTGGTGACCGGCCGCGAGGTCGATCTCCTTCTCTCCGTACCTGTTGGCGCTCTGCTCCGGGACCGCGCGCAGCGCCCGGAGGTGCTCGCGCAGTGAGTCGGCACGCTCGGCGACCTGCTCGAAATGCTGACGGGAGAGTGTCAGCACGATGCACGTGGTGACCGCGCGGGCCGTGTACTCCCACAGGGCATCGGGGTCGAGGAGCGCCTGGTCGCCGAAGTACGCGCCGTCGGCCAGCATGCCGAGTTCGGCGTCGTCCCCGTACGGGCCCGTGCCGATCTTCTCGACCTTGCCGTGGGCCAGCAGGAACACCTCGTCGTTCGTGCTGCCGAAGGAGGCGATCTCCGATCCGGGCGCGAACTCCCGCTGCTCGCAACGCCGGGCGAGCTCCGCGAACACCTCCTCGTCCTCGTAGTCCCGCAGCGCCGGCAACTCGGACAGTTCGGCGGGGACCACTTCCACGCGGTCACCGGTCTTCACGAACGTCAGACGGCCGTCTCCCACGGAGTAGGTGAGCCGCCGGTTCACACGGTATGCACCACCCTGCACGTTCACCCAGGGAAGCATCCGCAGCAGCCAGCGCGAGCTGATCTCCTGCATCTGGGGAACGGATTTGGTGGTGGTGGCCAGGTTCCGCGCGGCCGAAGTGCCCAGACTCTGCTGCGGCTTGTCCTGCTCCGTGCGGATCTCTTCGCCTACCGACATAAAGAACTGCCCTCCCAATAACGCGTAATGCGCCGATGCGTCGACCCCCCTCGGGCGTGCTCCGCATCGGACGCCTGCGCGCCCCAGCCTTCCTCACCAAACGTGTCAGTGCTATTACACGAATGAGCGGGAATGGATCATCGCCAAAGTGGGCACAAAGGGGTTCTTCGTCAGATCGTTCGACCCGGCGAACGAGAAATGCCTCGTCCGGGGAACTTCAAGATCGGGCCGGCCGTTTGAACAGTCGACGGACAACGAACAAGGAGATACCGATGGCAGGCTTCCTGGACCGCGCCAAGGAACAGGCACAGCGCGGCCTGACGCAGGGCAAGCAGAAGCTCGACGAGGTACAGGCGCAGCGGGCCGGCGGCGACCTGCTCAAGAAACTGGGCGCGGCGTACTACGCGGAGCGACGCGGCAGCGGTTCCCCCGACGCGACACAGCGGGCGCTGCAGGCCCTGGAGAGCCACATCGCGGTGAACGGGGACTCGTTCCTGCACCACCAGTGACGGCCGGTGCCGCCCGGTCGGCGTCGCCCTCTCGGCGTCGCTGACCGGATCGGCTCGCACGCCGTACGAACAATTCGCCCTGACTGTTGGATTCCGGTACAAGCTGCGATACGAGGTGGTCACGACCGGTGACCGTCGCGCAGCATGTGAGGAGACGGTCATGGCCCCACCCATGTCCGCTGCCGACTTCCTGGACCGGCTCAGGGAGGAAGGCGTCACCGTCGTCGAGGTCGGCGACTGGGTCCACCACAACCGCGATCACAAGGGTCCCTGGGGCCCGGTTCACGGTGTGATGATCCATCACACCGTGACCGAGGGCAGCGAGTACACGGTGGAACTCTGCCGTGCGGGCTATGCCGGGTTGCCCGGCCCACTGTGCCACGGCGTCGTCACCAAGGACGGCCGCGTCCATCTGGTCGGATACGGCAGGGCCAACCACGCGGGCCTGGGTGACGACGACGTCCTGCGCGCGGTGATCGCCGAGAAGGCTCTTCCGCCGGACAACGAGGCCAACACGGACGGCAACCGGCACTTCTACGGCTTCGAGTGCGAGAACCTCGGCGACGGGGAGGATCCCTGGCCGCAGGCCCAGCTCGACGCCATCGAGAAGGTCGCCGCCGCGGTGTGCCGCCATCACGGCTGGACGGAACGGTCGGTGATCGGCCACCTCGAATGGCAGCCCGGCAAGATCGATCCTCGGGGCTTCACCATGCAGTGGCTGAGGGAACGGGTACGGGATCGCCTGAAGTAGGGATTTCCTCGCCCCCGCCGCCCCTACCCGTTCCCGTCCCGTCCCGTTCCTGGGGGCTGCCCCCCCCAGACAGGCTGGATGTCCTGGGCCCGCGCTGGACACAGACGGTGAACGGGCAGGTGGGTGGGAAACGACGCCTGTGGTGGACCGGCCGAGCCAGTCGGCGCCTGGCCGGTTGACAATGGCCCCGTGTCCCTCCCCACGCCCCTCCAGGAACTCGCCGACCCCCGTTTCGCCCGCCGCCACCTCCGGCTGCTTCTCAAGCGCGACGACCTCATCCACCCGGACCTGATCGGCAACAAGTGGCGCAAGCTGGTACCCAACCTGGAAGCCGCCGCCGGCCGCCCGATCCTCACCTTCGGCGGCGCCTACTCCAACCACCTTCGCGCCACAGCCACCGCCGGGCGTCTCCTCGGCGTGCCCACGATCGGTGTGGTCCGCGGTCAGGAACTCGCCGACATCCCCCTCAACCCCTCCCTCGCCCACTGCACGGCGAACGGCATGCGGCTGCACTTCGTCGACAGATCGACGTACCGGCACAAGGCCGATGCCGACACCCTCGCCGCCGTCCGCCGGGCGGCCCGCGCCGAGGACGCGTACGTCGTGCCGGAGGGCGGCAGCAACCCCCTCGCGGTACGCGGCTGTCGCGCCCTCGGTGAGGAGCTGCGCGGCCACGCCGACGTCGTCGCGGTCGCCTGCGGCACCGGCGGCACCCTCGCCGGCCTCGCCGCGGGCCTCGCCCCCGACCAGAGCGCCCTCGGCATCCCCGTCCTCAAGGGGGGCTTCCTGGACACGGAGATACGGGCCCTCCAGGACCTCACCTTCGGCGGGCCCCGCGGCTCATGGACCCTCGACCACCGTTTCCACTTCGGCGGCTATGCCCGTACGACCCCCGAACTGCACGCCTTCGCCGACGACTTCGAGGCCCGTCACGACGTACCCGTGGAACGTCTCTATGTCGCCAAGATGCTCTACGGACTTGTCGCCCTCGCGGAAGAAGGCGCGTTCGCGAACGGGACCACCGTCGCGGCGGTGATCACGGGCCGTCCGTTCCCCTGAACCACCGGAGGCGCACCCGCCCTACTCCGCCTCCCGGAACGCCGCCGCCTCCTCCAGGTCCAGCCGTCGCAGCAGGGTCCGCAGCATCTCGTCGTCGATGTGGCGTCCGTCCCGAAGCCGGACGAAGACCTCGCGTTCCGCGCTGATCATCTCGCGGGACAGCCGCCGGTACGTGTCGTCCACCGTCTCGCCGGTCACGGGGTTGACCGAGCCCAGCCGCTCCCAGACGGCGTTCTGCCGGCGTTCCAGCACCGTGCGCAGCCGGTCGGCCAGCGGAGGCGGCAGCGCGTTGCGGTCGTCCTCCAACAGGCCCTCCAGGCGCCGCTGTGCCGCCCTGGACGCCTGCGCCTGGGCGTTCGCCTCCGCGAGCGTCTCGGCCTGCGCGTCACGCCCGGGCAGCTTCAGCAGACGGATCAGCGGGGGCAGCGTCAACCCCTGGACGACCAGCGTGCCGATGACCGTCGTGAAGGTCAGGAAGAGCACCAGGTTCCGTTCCGGGAACGCCTCGCCGCCCTCCATGGTGAGCGGGATCGAGAAGGCGATGGCCAGCGAGACGACGCCCCGCATCCCGGCCCAGGAGATGACGAACGCGCCCTTCCAGGTCGGGTTCGGCTCCCGTTCCCTGATCCGCGCCGACAGCAGCCGGGGCACGAACGTCCCGGGGTACACCCACGCGAAGCGGGTGACGACGACCACGAGGAAGACGGCGATCGCGTACCAGGCGGCATCGACACCCTCGTACTCTCCGAGTCCCTCCATGACGACCGGCAGTTGCAGCCCGATCAGGGCGAAGACGGCCGATTCGAGAACGAAGGCGACCATTTTCCAGACCGCCTCCTCCTGGAGACGGGTCGCGAAATCGACCTGCCACGCGCGATGTCCCAGGTAGAGCGCCACGACCACCACCGCGAGGACCCCGGAGGCGTGCACCGCTTCGGCGACCGCGTACGCCGCGAACGGGATCAGCAGGGACAGCGTGTTCTGGAGCAGCGCTTCCTTCAGGTGGGTACGCAGCCAGTGGATCGGCATCATCAGGATCAGCCCGATCCCGATGCCGCCGACCGCCGCGAGCAGGAACTCGCCGATGCCGCCCGCCCAGGTCGCGCCCTCCCCGACGGCCGCCGCGAGAGCGACGCGGTACGCGGTGATCGCGGTGGCGTCGTTCACCAGGGACTCGCCCTGGAGGATGGTGGTGACCCGCGACGGCAGCCCGACCCGGCGCGCGATCGCCGTGGCCGCGACGGCGTCCGGCGGCGCCACGACCGCGCCTAGCACCAGCGCGGCGGTCAGCGGCAGCCCGGGCACGATCAGATAGGCGGCCCAGCCGACGACGAGGGTCGCGAAGAGCACGTACCCGACCGACAGCAGTGCCACGGGCCGCAGTTGCGCGCGCAGATCGAGGTACGAGCTGTCGACGGCCGCCGTGTACAGCAGCGGGGGCAGCATCAGCGGCAGGACGACATGCGGGTCGAGCGCGTAGTCGGGCACCCCGGGGACGTACGCGAACACCAGGCCGGCGGCGACCAGCAGCAGCGGGGGCGGGACAGGTGTGCGGCGGGCCGCGGCGGCAATGGCGGCGCTGCCCGCGACCAGCAGGAGCAGTGGCATCACATGCATCGGTTTCGGCCCACTCTCGTTTCCACCCACCCTGTCATCCGCGCACTCCGGCTTTCCGCGCGGCTGCGCGCACGGCCGTCGTAACCTGGCAATCATGAAACAGTGCACGCATGCCGACGCGCTGCCCCTCCCGGAACCCCAGCCCAAGAACGAGACCTGTCCGGAGTGCCTGGCGGCCGGAACCCACCCGGTGCAGTTGCGCCTGTGCCTGGAATGCGGCCACGTCGGCTGCTGCGACTCCTCGCCCATGCGCCACGCGACAGAGCACCACAAGGAGACCGGGCACCCGGTGATGCGGACCTTCGAACCCGGCGAGAGCTGGCGCTGGTGCTTCGTCGACCACGTCCTCGTCTGACCGCTCGGACGACAGCGTGGAGGCGAAAAATGCCGCACACCCGGCCCCGCACCCGTGTGAGCAGGGGCATTGGTGACCGAGGGTGTACTCATGTGACCCTGGATCCGGACGGTTCGACCGTCTGACGTCTGGGTACGTCAACCCGGCGCGTGCTCTTCCCAATTGGGCCCGCAGACCCCTAGCCACTGTGCGTATACACAGGTTTACTATGAGTGACGACAAGGGGCTGGGGTCCCGGGACAGGAAAGCCGAGAGCGCGGTAGCGTCACCGCTGAACCACGTATCGCGTTACCCGGGGGGCGACCCTCGGCCCCCGAAAGAGCTTGTACCACCTTGGAGGTGAGGGTGTCCCAGTTCGCAGGCGAGCCCGCGACCCAGGACTTCGTCGAAGTCCGGCTGCCGGCCGCGGGTGCCTACCTGTCGGTGCTGCGTACGGCCACGGCCGGTCTCGCGGCCCGTTTGGACTTCACCCTCGACGAGATCGAGGACCTGCGCATCGCAGTGGACGAGGCCTGCGCGATCCTGCTTCAGCAGGCCGTGCCCGGCTCCGTACTCAGCTGTGTGTTCCGACTGATCGACGACTCCCTGGAGGTCACGGTCTCGGCTCCGACCACCGACGGTCACGCCCCCGCGCGCGACACCTTCGCCTGGACCGTCCTGTCGGCTCTCGCGGGCCAGGTCGACTCGACCGTCGCCGAGGACAAGACCGTGTCGATCAGTCTCCACAAGAAGCGCGGCGCGGGACCCGGGCCGGCGTGAGGAACGGGGACGGGCCGGTGCGGGACGAAGAGCGCGGCACACGGGAGCTGCCCGCGGCGGGCGATGACGGCCCGGACGGGCAGCGGGGCACGGCGGACGCCGTTTCCGGCATCGCCGGTATCTCCGGCATCCCCGAGCAGGCCCGGCCGCACCCGGAGGACAACCCCCCGGAGGCCGGCTTCATGGACGACGGGCAGCTGGATCGGGAAGGTGCCGTGCAGAGTGCGCCCCTGGAAGGGCCAAGTGAGGTCTCCCTTGTTCGAGCCGACGCTCGGACTCGGGGAGGGTCGACGGGCGGGACGATGAGCGAGCACGAACGAGACGACGCGCAGGGCGCACAGCAGACGGCGCAGGCCACACAGCACTCCCCGACGGACCGCAGCGGAGCGCGCGCCCTGTTCTACGAGCTGCGCGCACTGCCGGACGGCAGCGCCGAGTACGCGGAGCTGCGCAACCGGCTGGTCCGTATGCATCTCCCGCTCGTCGAGCACCTCGCGCGCCGCTTCCGTAACCGCGGTGAGCCGTTGGACGACCTGACCCAGGTCGCGACCATCGGCCTGATCAAGTCGGTCGACCGCTTCGACCCGGACCGCGGCGTCGAGTTCTCGACGTACGCGACCCCGACGGTCGTCGGCGAGATCAAGCGGCACTTCCGTGACAAGGGCTGGGCGGTCCGTGTCCCGCGCAGGCTCCAGGAGCTGCGTCTCTCGCTCACCACGGCGACGGCGGAACTCTCACAGCGGCACGGCCGCTCCCCCACGGTGCACGAGCTCGCCGAGAAGCTGGGCATCTCGGAGGAGGAGGTCCTGGAGGGCCTGGAGTCGGCCAACGCGTACTCCACGCTGTCCCTGGACGTCCCCGACACGGACGACGAGTCCCCGGCGGTCGCGGACACACTGGGTTCGTACGACGAGGCCCTGGAGGGCGTCGAGTACCGCGAGTCCCTCAAGCCGCTCCTCGAGGATCTCCCGCCCCGCGAGAAGCGCATCCTGCTGCTGCGCTTCTTCGGCAACATGACGCAGTCGCAGATCGCGCAGGAGGTCGGCATCTCCCAGATGCACGTCTCCCGTCTGCTGGCCCGGACCCTGGCCCAGCTGCGCGAGAAGCTGCTGGTGGAGGAGTAAACCTTCGGGTCTACTCCGGTTCGCTGCCGGGCCCCCGGATCCCGAGGGCCCGGGTCGTCTCCTGGTTCACCAGCAGCACCAGCGCGGTGACCGCCACGACACCCAGCACGATCCCGCCCGGGATGGCCATGCTGTCGGCCTGGAGCAGGTTGTAGGCGACGGGCAGCGCCATGATCTGCGTGATGACGGCGGGCCCCCGGCTCCAGCTCCGCCGCCCCAGCAGCCCGCGCGCGGCGAGCAGGGGCAGCAGCGCGAGCACGACGAGCGTGACACCGCCGGTGACGGCCTGCTGCCGGTCATCCGGGTCGCCCGTCAGCCCCAGTACGAGGATGAGGGCCCCGCCGACAACCAGGGCAAGCCCCTCCAGCGCGGCCAGCACGGCTGCGAGGGTCAGCCTCAGGGGTCGCGGCTCCGTGGATTCGGGGGTTTCCGGGGCAGGGTTCCGCTCAGCGCTCACGTCAGAAGGGTAGCCGTGGACACCACGGCGCCCGGTCCGCGCCCCCAGGGGCGCGGGGCTGTGACATGTTGCGGCTCCGCCGCGGGGCGCGACCAGCCACAACGCACCCGCAGCTTCATACGGCGCTTCCCGCGGAGCGCCCCGCTCACGCCCCCCGCTTCCTACTGATCCCGACCTGCCCTGGGCCGAGTACCACCGGGTAGGTACCCTGCTTCGCATGCGTGCACTTCTCGTGGTCAATCCGGCGGCTACCACCACAAGCGCACGTACGCGCGATGTGCTGACCCATGCTCTCGCGAGCGAGATGAAACTCGAGGCGGTCACCACCGAGTACCGGGGCCACGCGCGTGACCTCGCCCGGCAGGCGTCGGAGAGCAAGGACATCGAGCTGGTCGTCGCCCTCGGCGGCGACGGGACGGTCAACGAGGTCGTGAACGGCCTTCTGCACAACGGGCCCGACCCGGACCGGCTCCCCCGCCTCGCCGTGGTCCCCGGCGGCTCCACGAACGTCTTCGCCCGCGCCCTCGGTCTGCCCAACGACGCCGTGGAAGCCACCGGCGTCCTCCTGGACGCCCTGCGCGAGGAGCGGGAGCGCACGGTGGGCCTCGGTGTCGCGAGAGGCACCCCGGGCACCGAGGACGAGTCGGTGCCGGAGCGCTGGTTCACGTTCTGTGCCGGTCTGGGATTCGACGCCGGTGTGATCGGCCGTGTGGAACAGCAGCGGGAACGCGGCCGTAAATCCACACATTCCCTTTACCTGCGGCAGGTCGTGCGTCAATTCCTGGGAGAGGCCAATCGCCGGCACGGCACGATCACCCTGGAACAGCCGGGGGCCGACCCGGTGACGGATCTGGTGCTGTCCATAGTCTGCAACACGTCCCCATGGACGTATCTGGGTAATCGTCCGGTGTACGCGTCGCCTAAGGCTTCGTTCGATACCGGGCTCGACGTACTCGGTCTCAGCCGCATGTCGACGGGCGCGGTTGCCCGGTATGGCATGCAGTTGCTCACTTCGTCCCCCGAACGGGGACCCCATGGCAGGCATGCCACCTCCCTGCATGACCTGACAGACTTCACCTTGCATTCGAAGGTCCCCCTGCCCCTCCAGATGGACGGCGACCACCTGGGACTGCGAACGAGCGTGACGTTCACAGGCGTACGCCGTGCACTGCGTGTGATTGTGTGAGCGGAACGGGCTAAAGTCCTTCCACTCGAACGTTTAGGCCAGGGTCCACCCCATGGAAGTACGGCTGTGACCGAGCCGACACCGAGGAATCAAAAAAAACTTTCCGGTAGGGGTTGTATCCGCCGCTGAGGTTTGCGAGTCTCTAAGTGGCGCTCGGGACGGCCCGCAACACCGGCCACCACAGAGAGCCAGAACCCCTCCTCACTTCACAGGACCACATCAGTCCATCTGATGATCGGCCCTTCACTTGTTGAGGGATTCGTGAAAGCGTTCACATTCACAAGCAACGTGCATGTAATACCAAGGAGAGGTAGCAGCCATGGACTGGCGTCACAACGCCGTTTGCCGCGAGGAAGACCCGGAACTCTTCTTCCCCATCGGCAACACCGGTCCTGCGCTGCTGCAGATCGAGGAAGCCAAGGCCGTCTGCCGCCGCTGCCCCGTCATGGAGCAGTGCTTGCAGTGGGCGCTTGAGTCCGGCCAGGACTCCGGCGTCTGGGGTGGTCTCAGCGAGGACGAGCGCCGTGCCATGAAGCGTCGCGCCGCCCGCAACCGGGCCCGCCAGGCAACCGCCTGACAACCCACCCCAACAGCCTGAGCTTGGCGGCGCGTACAGCGAGTACGCATCTCCCGCCCCCGAGCCGCAGCGCGCAGTTCCCCCGATGCGCATGACAACAAGCATCTGAGCCCCGGACCATCCCATGGTCCGGGGCTCATCGCTGTGCCCGGGCCTGTCGCCGTACCCGGGCTCATCCGCCCTGCGGGGGCTACTTGTTGGCGCGCACCGGGATGTCGAGGATCACCTGTGTACCCCGCTCGGGCGCCCGCACCATGTCGAACGTGCCGCCCAACTCCCCCTCCACCAGCGTCCGTACGATCTGCAGACCGAGGTTGCCGGAGCGGTGCGGGTCGAAGCCCTCGGGGAGACCCACGCCGTCGTCCTGGACGGTGACGAGGAGACGGGCCTCCTTGGTGGTGCCGCCGCGGACCGCCGAGACCTCGACCGAGCCGGTGTCGCCCGGTCCGAAACCGTGTTCCAGGGCGTTCTGCAGGATCTCGGTCAGCACCATGGAGAGCGGGGTCGCGACCTCCGCGTCCAGAATGCCGAAACGCCCGGTACGCCGACCGGTGACCGTGCCCGGTGAGATCTCGGAGACCATCGCGAGTACGCGGTCGGCGATCTCGTCGAACTCCACGCGCTCGTCCAGGTTCTGCGAGAGCGTCTCGTGCACGATCGCGATGGACCCGACCCGCCGTACGGCCTCCTCCAGTGCCTCGCGCCCGCGTTCCGAGTCGATGCGCCGGGCCTGGAGGCGCAGCAGGGCGGCCACCGTCTGGAGGTTGTTCTTGACGCGGTGGTGGATCTCCCGGATGGTCGCGTCCTTGGTGATCAACTCGCGTTCGCGACGGCGCAGTTCGGTGACGTCCCGGAGCAGGACGAGCGAACCGATGCGCGTCCCCTTGGGCTTGAGGGGAATCGCGCGGAACTGGATGACCCCGTCGGCGGACTCGATCTCGAACTCACGCGGCGCCCAGCCGCTGGCGACCTTGGAGAGCGCCTCGTCCACCGGGCCCCGGGACGGCGCGAGTTCGGCGGTGGTCATGCCCAGGTGGTGGCCGACGAGGTCGGAGGCGAGGCCGAGGCGGTGGTAGGCGGACAGCGCGTTGGGCGAGGCGTACTGGACGATGCCTTCGGCGTCGAGCCGGATCAGGCCGTCGCCGACCCGCGGCGAGGCGTCCATGTCGACCACCTGGTTCGAGAAGGGGAACGATCCGGCGGCGATCATCTGGGCCAGGTCGGAGGCGCTCTGGAGATACGTCAGCTCCAGGCGGCTCGGGGTCCGGACGGTGAGGAGGTTGGTGTTGCGCGCGATGACACCGAGGACACGTCCTTCCCGGCGTACGGGGATCGACTCGACGCGGACAGGGACCTCTTCACGCCATTCCGGGTCGCCCTCGCGCACGATCCGGCCCTCGTCCAGGGCGGCGTCCAGCAGCGGGCGGCGGCCACGGGGAACGAGGTGGCCGACCATGTCGTCCTGGTACGAGGTGGGGCCGGTGTTGGGCCGCATCTGGGCGACGGAGACATAGCGGGTGCCGTCGCTCGTGGGGACCCACAGGACGAGGTCGGCGAAGGAGAGGTCGGAGAGCAGTTGCCACTCCGACACCAGCAGGTGCAGCCACTCCAGGTCGGAGTCGCTGAGCGCGGTGTGCTGGCGTACGAGTTCGTTCATGGAGGGCACGTGTGCGAGCGTACCCGCCGGTTCGGACACGGCCGGAAACCACAGGCCGGCGGGGGTCCTCGAAGGGGGCCCGCACCCGCGGGCCGCGGCGCCTGAGAGGGACCCTCAGCCCTCCCGGCACCGCAGCCCGGAGCAGCAACGGCCGCGGGGTGTGCGGTCCCGGTCGGCCGATGGATGAGGAGCCGGCGCAGTCAGGGCAGAGAGCCCCGGTTCCTCGATCCGCCTTCCTGTGCGGGGAAGACGGAGGCTCTGGTCGTACGTCTCTCTACGCATTGTGGACTAGACCACAGAGTGTGTCCATGCGTTGAAGAGTGTTTGTTGCTGTGCTTTCGCGAGCAGACCGGACGCTTGAGGACTGCCCGAGGGCACTGGCCGGACGCCCAAGCTTCCACCATGCAGCCTAGCTCTGTTGGTTCCTGTGCGGGGGTGGATCGCCAGGTCATTTTCCGCCGATACCCCGCTCTGTTAGATTGGTCTAAACCACACGGCTCTCTCCAGATCGGCAGGCCCAGCGTGGAAGTTGTCATCGTTCCGGACGCCAAGGCGGGTGGCGAGCTCATCGCCGGGGCCATGGCACAGCTGCTCCGGCACAAGCCGACCGCCCTGCTCGGTGTGGCCACCGGCTCGACCCCGCTGCCCATCTACCAGGCGCTCGCGGCCCAGGTGAGTGCCGGTGCCGTGGAGGTGTCCCGAGCGCGGATAGCCCAGCTCGACGAGTACGTGGGGCTGCCGGCCGAGCATCCTGAGTCGTACCGTTCCGTCCTGCGGCGCGAGGTGCTGGAGCCGCTCGGGATCGGGATGGACGCGTTCATGGGGCCCGACGGGACCGCCGAGGACGTGCGGGGAGCGTGCGAGGCGTACGACCGGGCGCTGGCCGAGGCCGGCGGGGTAGATCTGCAGTTGCTGGGGATCGGGACCGACGGGCACATCGGGTTCAACGAGCCGTGCTCGTCGCTGCGCTCGCGGACCCGGATCAAGACGTTGACCGAGCAGACCCGGATCGACAACGCGCGGTTCTTCGACGGCGACATCGCTCAGGTGCCGCATCACGTCATCACGCAGGGCATCGGCACGATCCTTGAGGCTCGGCATCTGGTGCTGCTGGCGACGGGTGAGGGCAAGGCCGATGCGGTGGCGGCGACTGTGGAGGGGCCTGTCGCCGCGGTGTGCCCCGCGTCGGCGCTGCAGTTGCATCCGCATGCGACGGTGGTTGTCGACGAGGGTGCGGCTTCCAAGCTGAAGCTTGCGGACTATTTTCGGCACACTTTTGTCAACAAGCCTGAGTGGCAAGGGATCTGAGGGATCTCTTGGTCTGCCGGGTTCGGTTGTCGGCTGGGTGCGGGTCCGCTGTGGCTGGTCGCGCAGTTCCCCGCGCCCCTAGAAAGCCGGTCCCCCTCGAAAGAGGGGTACCGGCTTTCTATCGTCGTGCGATGAGCTCCGCCGCCGCCTGGCCACAGACTCTGGCCGCGCCGTGGGTTGCCAGGTGGGCGGCGCCTCGGCGGGGGGACTGGGGGACGCCCATCTCGACGACGATCGTGTCGGGGCGGGCGGTGAGGAGGGTGTCGAGGGCCGCCGACATCCACGGGTGACGGTGTTCGTCGCGGACCACGGCGACGATGCGGCTCCGGCCCGCCTCGGTCAGAGCCGCCCGGGCCGCGGCCTCGCCGGTGAAGGTGCCGGTGCGGGTGCCGGGCAGGAGGCGTACCAGCTCGGCTGCCACACCCCACGGGGTCTCGCTGCCGACGGCGAAGTTCGCCACGGGGGTGAAGGCGGCCACGTACGGGGGTTCGCTGAGGGGTTCGAACGGGGCGGAGTCCGCCGGGTACGTCACCTCCACGGCGCGTCGGGCGGCCAGGAGGCCCACGTCCGGGGGCCTTGTCACGGAGGGCTCCCGCGGTGTTGTCGCCGTCCAGCGGGACAGGGTCCGGACGCGGTCCGCCGCGTCCGCCAGGCGTTCTTCCGGGAGTTCGCCGGTGCGGACGGCCTTGATCAGGGCGTCGCGCAGGCGGCGTACCGTCTCGTCGTCCGCGAGGCCGCCGCCCACACAGATGGCGTCGGCACCGGCGACGATGGCGAGGACACTGCCGCGTTCGATGCCGTAGGTGCCCGCGATGGCCCGCATCTCCATGCCGTCGGTGACGATCAGGCCGGTGTAGCCGAGTTCGCCGCGCAGCAGGTCGGTGAGAACGGGGTGGGAGAGGGTGGCCGGGTGGTCGGGATCCAGAGCGGGGATCAGGATGTGGGCGCTCATCACCGCCCTGGTGCCGGCGTCGATCGCGGCGCGGAACGGGGACAGCTCACGGTCGAGGACGACGGAACGGCTCGCGTCGATGCGTGGGAGGGCGTGGTGCGAGTCGACCGACGTGTCTCCGTGCCCCGGGAAGTGTTTCGTGCAGGCGGCGACGCCCGCCGTCTGGAGGCCGGTGACGTAGGCCGCGGTGTGGCGGGCGACCAGCTCCGGGTCGGCGCCGAAGGAGCGGACGCCGATGACGGGGTTGGCGGGGTCGGAGTTGACGTCCGCCGACGGGGCCCAGTTGAGGTTGACCCCGCAGACACGGAGGCGGTGGCCGAGTTCGTGCGCGACCTGCCGGGTCAGCTCGACGTCGTCGATCGCGCCCAGGGCGTGGTTGCCGGGGAAGGAGGAGCCGGTGTGGACCTCCAGGCGGGTGACGTCGCCGCCCTCCTCGTCGATCGCGACCAGGACGTCGTCGCGTTCGGCGCGCAGCTGGGCGGTGAGGGCGGTCAGTTGGGCGGGGGACGTGATGTTGCGGCCGAACAGGCCCACGGAGGCGAGGCCCTCGCCGAGGCGGCGCAGCAGCCAGTCGGGGGCCGTGGTGCCGGTGAAGCCCGGCTGGAGGACGGTGAGCGCGTCGCGGGTAAGGACGTCCGGGCGGCGGGCGAGTGTCGTCATCGGGTGGGGTTATCCCTTCACGGCGCCCGCGGTCAGGCCCGCGGCCATCTTGCGCTGGACGAGGAGGAAGAGGACGACGATCGGCACGGCCATCAGCGTGGAGCCGGCCATCATCGGGGCGTACTCGGTGCCGTGCTTGGTGGTGAAGTTGCCGAGCCAGACGGTGGCGGTCTGGTTCTTCTGGCTCATCAGCATCAGGGCGTAGAGGTACTCGTTCCAGGCCTGGATGAAGCCGTAGACCGAGGTGGCGACCAGGCCGGGGGCCAGCAGGGGGAAGACGACGCGGAGGAAGGCGCTGGTGCGGGAGCAGCCGTCGACCATCGCCGCCTCCTCCAGTTCCTTCGGGATGTTGACGATGAACCCGCGCAGGGTCCACACCGTGAACGGGAGGATGAAGGTCAGGTAGGTGATGATCAGGCCGGTCAGCCTGTCGTACTGGCCGAGGTCGTTGAGGAGCAGGAACACGGGGATGATCATCGCGACCAGGGGGACCATCTGCACGGCCAAAATGCCGACGATGACAATCTTCCGCCCGCGGAAGGCGAAGCGCGAGATGGCGAGGGCGGCCAGCATGCCCACGATGACGCCGATCACCACCACCGTCAGGGACACGATGAGGCTGCGGCCGACCGGCCCCCAGAAGTCGGCGATGGTCAGCGCGCGGTGGAAGTTGCCGAGGGTGAAGCCCGTCGGGAGGAGGCTCGGGTCGGGGTCGATCGCGTCCTTCGCCGGTTTGAACGCCGTGTTCAGCATCCAGTAGACGGGGAAACCGGCCGTCAGGAGGACGAACAGGCCCAGCACGTTCCAGCCGGCCTTCGACCTCCGGGGCTTCGCGGGAGCGGAGAGGGCTACCCCGCTCGTGCCGGTCACGTTGGTCGTGCTGGTCGTGCCTGTCGTGCTGGTCGTGCTGGTCGTGCCGGTCATTCGACGTCTCCGATCTTCAGCATCTGGCGCATGTAGACGGCGACGACACCGAGCAGCAGCACCACGGTGAGCAGGGCGATCGCCGAGCCCTGGGCGTAGTCGTTGACGGCGAAGGCCCGGTCGTAGGAGTAGGTGGTCAGGAGCTGGAACTCGGCCTCCGGGTGGCCGTTCCTCATGACGAACACCTGGGGGAACACACCCATGTCCCAGATGACCGACAGGGTCGTGAGCATCACGATGATCGGCTTGAGGATCGGGAGGGTGACGTAACGGAAGACGCCCCAGGCGCCCGCGCCGTCCAGCCGGGCCGCCTCCTCCAGCTCCTTCGGGACCTGGGTCAGTCCAGCGCCGAGCGTGATGACCACGAACGGCACCGCGCCCCAGACGACGAGCAGCATGATCACGGCCAGGCCCTGGGGTCCGCTGGCGAACCAGTTGTGGCCGATCAGCTCGACGCCGGGCAGCTTGCTCAGCAGGGCGTTGACGATCCCGTAGTCGGAGTCGAACAGCCACTTGAAGACGGTGGTCGCCACGATGATCGGCATGCCCCAACTGGCCACCAGGACAATGTTGATGAGCGTCTTCATCCAGCCGCTCACCCGCTGGAGCAGCAGCGCGATCAACATGCCGCCGACCATCGTGAGGACCACGCAGCCGACGGCGAAGACGATCGTGCGGACGACGACGGCCCAGAACTCGGCGTCGCCGAGCACCTGGGAGAAGTTGTCGAGGCCCACCGACTCGGCCGGCTGGAAGCCCCACAGCTGGGACTGCCCGAACTTCTGGAAGGACAGGGTGACCAGACGGACGAGGGGGTAGCCGAGGACCAGCACGAGGACCAGCAGACAGGGGGCGAGCAGGGCCCACGGGATCGCGGCGGTGGCCTTCGGGGTCCGTCTTTCGGGCGGGGCGTCCGTGCCTGTCGGCGGCGTCGGCGGCACGTGCCGCGTCGACGGCGGCAGCTTGGCAGGGGTGGTCGTTTCAGCGGCACTCATCCGCGCGCTCCTCAGCGGTCCCTCAGGTCGTACCGTCGTTGCGGTCGTGGGTCGTCGGTCGTCCACGTCTGGCGTCCGGCGTCCGGCGTCCGGCGTCCGGCGTCCGGCGTCCGGCGTCCGGCGTCCGGCGTCCGGCGAGCGAGCGGGGCCCTCCCCGTGACAGGGCCCCGCGTCGGCCCGCTACTTGACGTTGATGACCTTGTCGATCGCCGCGTCCGCTTCCTTCGCGGCGGCCTCGACCGTCTTCTTGCCGGTGCCGATGCTCTGCAGCATCGTCTGCAGGATCTGGGCCTTCTCGACCTGGCCCCAGCCCGGTGCCATCGGCACGAACCAGTTGGACTCGGCCGCCGTGGCCGGGACCGCCGTCGCCGGGTCGCTCTTCAGGGTGGCGAGGTCGGTCTTGTTGTTGGGCAGGTTGCCCTTGGCGATCAGGCCCTTCTGTCCGCTCGCCCCGGTGTACGCGTTGATCCACTCGGCGGCGACCGTCTGCGCCTTCGACTTCACCGGGACGGCGAGGTCCGAACCGCCCAGGAACACCGGCATGTTCTTGCCGGACGGGCCGGGCATCACGAAGTTCTCCAGGTTGCCCTTGAGCTTGCCGGTCTTGTCGTTCTCCGGCGCCTCGGCGGTCGCGCCCTCCCAGGCGGCGGCGAAGATCATGCTCGACCTGCCCTGGCCGTAGACGATGTAGCGGTCGGACTCGTCCTTGGTCTTGTCGCCGTGCATGTACTTGTCGACGACGTTCTTGAACTCGGTGAGGCCCTTGACGGACTCCGGCGAGGAGAGGCTCGCCTTCCACTGGCCGCCCGACTCCTCGGCGATCGAGCCGCCGGCGTCGTACACGAAGGACATGGCGGCATACCAGTCGCGGGTGGGCTGGTACCAGGCGTTGTACTTGTCGCCCTCCTTCTTCTGGATCTTGTCCAGGGCGGAGGTGAGTTCGGCGTACGTCTTCGGCAAGGACTTGACGCCGACCGAGGCCGCCACGTCCTTGCGCCAGTTGGCGACGCGGCCACCGGCGTAGTAGGGAACGCCATAGGTCTTGCCGTCGTAGGTGACGGAGGCCTTGAGGCCGTCCAGCCAGGCGGCCGAGTTGTCGAACTTCGCCGGGTCGAGAGGAGCGAAGGCACCCTTGACCATGTAGCCGAGCATCTCGGTGTTGCCCATCTCGACCACGTCGGGCGCCTTGTCCGTGGCAAGGACCGCGTCGAGCTTGGCGTTCTTGTCGGGCCAGCCGTAGTACTCGTGGTTGATCTTGATGCCGGGGTGCTTCTTCTTCAGCGTGGCGTCGGCGGCCTTCACCAGCTCGGGCCAGTTGTTCTGCGCGTCCACGGTCAGCCAGACGGTCAGCTCCTTGGCGTCGGCGCCGGTGTTGTCCGAGCTGCCGCTGCCACTATCCCCGCATGCCGCGACGGAGACCATCATGCCCGCGATACCGATCGCGGCTATCAGCTTGCGCTTCACGCCAACCTCCTCAGGAGCTGGACCAATGGTGTAGACCAGTAGGCGGAGCTTGGCTCAGACCAAACAACGTGTCAAGAGCTCGGGAACCCCTTTGACCAGCCGTTATGCGACCTACATATGCAGGAACCTTTAAGTAAGAAGGTGGCGGAAATACCCTGCACATCCCTCCGGTTGGAGGTAGACCACTCGGAGGGCGCCGGGACACGGACTTGGGCGGGCCTTTCCATACGGTGGACTAGACCAGCATGGGGCGTGAAGGTATACAGAGGGGATCACCGAGCGCGTGAGGGCTCGGGGAGACCATTCACAGGTCGATCGGGGCGCCGGCCGTGCCACGATGTGAACTTGGACCGGCCCAGACGCCGGCCGTAGCGGCACCAGGAGCCGGGAAGGCGGAGCATGAGCACCGACGTGAGCAGTGCGGAGAACGAGGGTGGGGCTACCGTCCGTACCGCGCGCGTGCCCAAGTACTACCGTCTGAAGAAGCATCTGCTCGACATGACGGAGACCCAGTCGCCCGGCACCCCGGTCCCGCCCGAGCGCACCCTGGCGGCGGAGTTCGACACCTCCCGCACCACCGTCCGCCAGGCCCTTCAGGAACTCGTCGTCGAGGGCCGGCTCGAACGCATCCAGGGCAAGGGCACCTTCGTCGCCAAGCCGAAGGTCTCCCAGGCGCTGCAACTCACCTCGTACACCGAGGACATGCGCGCCCAGGGCCTCGAACCCACCTCGCAACTCCTCGACATCGGCTACATCACCGCCGACGACGCCCTCGCCGGCCTGCTCGACATCACGGCGGGCGGGCGCGTCCTGCGCATCGAGCGGCTGCGGATGGCGAACGGCGAGCCGATGGCCATAGAGACCACCCATCTCTCCGCGAAGCGCTTCCCCGCCCTGCGCAGGTCGCTCGCGAAGTACACGTCCCTCTACACGGCCCTCGCCGAGGTGTACGACGTCCACCTCGCGGAGGCCGAGGAGACCATCGAGACCTCCCTCGCCACCCCGCGCGAGGCCGGTCTGCTCGGCACCGACGTGGGCCTGCCGATGCTGATGCTGTCCCGGCACTCGCTGGACAGGGAGGGCCTGCCGGTGGAATGGGTGCGCTCCGTGTACCGGGGCGACCGGTACAAGTTCGTGGCCAGGCTGAAGCGTCCGACGGACTGACCGCACGCCCGAACCGGTTCCGCCGCCACTGACACACTCCCCTCACCAACAGGGGTTATCCGTTATGCGGACGGGGTTCCGTAAAAGGGAACCGTCCCCTAGATTCCTGCGCGTTGCACAAGTGATCACAGGGATCGGCGAGGGGACGGAGTCCTGACATGCCAGAAGCGCCTGAAGTGAGACAACCGGTCGCGGAACCACCGGTGGTGACTCCGATCCGCGTCGTCATCGGGCTCTGCCTCTTCGCACCCTTCGTCGCGATGCTGTGGGTCGGCTCGTACGCGAAGGTCGATCCGACCTTCATCGGCATCCCGTTCTTCTACTGGTACCAGATGCTGTGGGTGGTCATCTCCACCGTGCTGACGATGACCGCGTACCAGCTCTGGCAGCGTGACCAGCGCGCCCGCAAGGCGGCTGCCGAGGACGGGGGTGCGTCCGCGTGAACGACGGCGTGAACGGCGTGGCACTCGTCGTCTTCATCATCTTCTTCCTGGCCGTCACGGTCATCGGTTTCATGGCCTCGCGCTGGCGCAGGGCCGAGAACGAGAACAGCCTCGACGAATGGGGCCTGGGCGGCCGGTCGTTCGGCACCTGGGTCACCTGGTTCCTGCTCGGCGGCGACCTCTACACGGCGTACACCTTCGTGGCCGTACCGGCGGCGATCTACGCGGCCGGCGCGGCCGGGTTCTTCGCGGTGCCGTACACGATCCTCATCTACCCGCTGATGTTCGTGTTCCTGCCCCGCCTGTGGTCGGTCTCGCACCGGCACGGGTACGTCACCACCTCGGACTTCGTGCGCGGCCGGTTCGGTTCGAAGGGTCTGTCGCTGGCGGTCGCCGTCACCGGCATCCTGGCGACGATGCCGTACATCGCGCTGCAACTGGTCGGCATCCAGGCCGTGCTGGACGTGATGGGCGTCGGTGGCGGCGAGGACACCAACTGGTTCGTCAAGGATCTGCCGCTGCTGATCGCCTTCGGTGTGCTGGCCGCGTACACGTACTCGTCGGGTCTGCGGGCGCCCGCGCTGATCGCGTTCGTGAAGGACGGGCTGATCTATCTCGTCATCGCGGTCGCGATCATTTACATCCCGATCAAGCTGGGCGGCTTCGACGACATCTTCAAGGCCGCGGGCGACGCCTTCTCCCAGACCAGTCCGGCGACCGGCAAACCGCGTGGCGCCCTCACCCCGGGCGAGGCCTCGCAGTGGACGTACGCCACGCTGGCGCTCGGTTCGGCGCTGGCGCTGTTCATGTACCCGCACAGCGTCACGGCCGTCCTCTCCAGCCGCAGCCGTGACGTGATCCGCCGCAACTCCACGATCCTGCCCCTGTACTCGCTGATGCTGGGCCTGCTCGGGCTGCTGGGCTTCATGGCGATCGCGGCCGGAGTCAAGGTCACCAACGGCCAGTTGGCGATCCCGCAGCTCTTCGAGGACATGTTCCCGGCCTGGTTCGCGGGGGTGGCCTTCGCGGCGATCGGCATCGGGGCACTCGTCCCGGCGGCCATCATGTCCATCGCGGCGGCGAACCTCTTCACCCGCAACATCTACAAGGACTTCCTCAAGCCCGACGCGACACCGGAGCAGGAGACCAAGGTCTCCAAGCTGGTCTCGCTCCTGGTGAAGGTGGGCGCGCTGGCCTTCGTCCTGACCATGGACAAGACGGTCGCCATCAACTTCCAGCTCCTGGGCGGCATCTGGATCCTGCAGACCCTCCCGGCCCTGGTCGGCGGCCTGTTCACCCGCTGGTTCCACCGCTGGGCCCTGCTGGCCGGCTGGGCGGCGGGCATGCTGTACGGCACGCTGGCGGCGTACGGGGTCGCGTCTCCGACGCAGAAGCACTTCGGTGGCAGCGCGAAGGAGATCCCGGGGATCGGTGAGATCGGCTACATCGGTCTGACCGCGTTCATCCTGAACGTCGTCGTCACGGTGGCCCTCACCTTCGTGCTGAAGGCGCTGAAGGCCCCGGAGGGCGTGGACGAGACGAAGCCGTCGGACTACACGGCGGACGCGGGAGATCCGGGCGTGGCGAAGCTGCCGCCGGCCACGGCGGGCTCCGCGCACTGAGGGCTCCGCCGGGTCCGCGGTCTTCGTCTGCGGGCCCGGTGGGGGCTTGTCGCGCCCGCGCGGCGGAGCCGCACATCCATACAGCCCCGCGCCCCTTAGGGGCGCTCAACTCCCGCCACGACACAACATGTAGGGGTGCTTCCAGGGCCCGGCACAAGATGTATGCTCGTGCTCGCTGTCGCCGCAGGGGAATCCGGTGTGAATCCGGAACTGTCCCGCAACGGTGTACTCGTGCACGTCTGTGCGCGTGTCCAGTCCGAGGACCTGTCGACAGCGCGCCCGGCCGACCGGTCCGGGCGCCTGACGTCCGGGCCTCGTGGAGTGGGCCGGTGGACGCGCGCGTACCCGTAAGGCGTCCGTGTGCCCCGCTGCCCTCCGCAAGGCCCCGTGCCGAGCGAGGGAGAGCCCCCACGTGACCATCGCGCCAGCCGAACCGGCTTCAGCGACCGCAGTGGCCCCACTGACCCCAGTGGAGACGGACGGTCCCGGTGCCGCCCTGCTGCGGGCCCTGACCGAGCTGACCGCCGACCTTCCGGACGCCGACCCCGGACGGGTCGCCGCCGCCGCGCTGCGCGGCCGGTCCGCCCGGGCCGACGAGCCGGAGCTGCGCGAGCTGGCCACCGAGGCCGCGGCCGGCCTCATCTCCGAGGACCCCGTCTACTCCCGGCTGGCCGCCCGGCTGCTGACCGTCAGCATCACCGCCGAGGCCGCCTCGCAGGGCGTCACGTCCTTCTCCGAGTCGGTCGCGGTCGGCCACCGGGAGGGCCTGATCGCCGACCGCACCGCCGAGTTCGTACGGCTGCACACGGACCGTCTGAACACCCTGATCGACGTCGAGGGCGACGACCGCTTCGGGTACTTCGGGCTGCGGACCCTGCACAGCCGGTACCTCCTGCGCCACCCGGTCACGCGTCGGGTCGTCGAGACGCCCCAGCACTTCATGCTGCGCGTCGCGAGCGGCCTGGCGGAGGACGACAGTCACCGGGCCCTCGACGAAGTCGCCGCGCTCTACCGGCTGATGAGCCGCCTCGACTACCTCCCCTCCTCCCCCACCCTCTTCAACTCCGGTACCCGGCACCCCCAGATGTCGTCCTGCTACCTCCTCGACTCCCCCGTCGACGAACTGGACTCCATCTACGACCGCTACCACCAGGTCGCCCGTCTCTCGAAGCACGCCGGCGGCATCGGGCTGTCGTACTCCCGGATCCGCAGCCGCGGTTCGCTGATCCGCGGCACCAACGGGCACTCCAACGGCATCGTGCCGTTCCTGAAGACGCTGGACGCCTCCGTCGCCGCCGTGAACCAGGGCGGCCGGCGCAAGGGCGCGGCCGCGGTGTACCTGGAGACCTGGCACTCCGACATCGAGGAGTTCCTGGAGCTGCGCGACAACACGGGT
This sequence comes from Streptomyces lacrimifluminis, assembly GCF_014646095.1. Lineage (GTDB taxonomy): Bacteria > Actinomycetota > Actinomycetes > Streptomycetales > Streptomycetaceae > Streptomyces > Streptomyces lacrimifluminis. The sequence goes on from NZ_BMMU01000005.1 coordinate 46,575, forward strand.
GAGGACGCCCGCCGTACGCACAACCTGAACCTCGCGCACTGGATCCCGGACGAGTTCATGCGCCGGGTGAACACGGACGCCCTCTGGTCGCTCTTCTCCCCCTCCGACGTGCCCGAACTGGTCGACCTGTGGGGCGACGAGTTCGACGCCGCCTACCGCGAGGCCGAGGAGGCCGGGCTCGCCCGCAAGACCATCCCGGCCCGCGATCTGTACGGCCGCATGATGCGTACGCTCGCGCAGACCGGCAACGGCTGGATGACCTTCAAGGACGCCGCCAACCGCACCGCCAACCAGACGGCCGAGCCGGGCAACGTCGTCCACTCCTCGAACCTGTGCACCGAGATCCTGGAGGTCACGGACGACGGGGAGACCGCGGTCTGCAACCTGGGCTCGGTGAACCTCGGCGCGTTCGTCGACACGGCGGCCGGTGACATCGACTGGGAGCGGCTGGACGAGACGGTCCGTACCGCCGTCACCTTCCTCGACCGGGTCGTCGACATCAACTTCTACCCGACCGAGCAGGCGGGCCGGTCGAACGCGCGGTGGCGTCCGGTCGGTCTGGGCGCGATGGGCCTGCAGGACGTCTTCTTCAAGCTGCGCGTCCCCTTCGACTCGCCCGAGGCGAAGGCTCTCTCCACGCGCATCGCCGAGCGGATCATGCTCGCCGCGTACGAGGCCTCCGCCGACCTCGCCGAGCGCGGCGGCCCGCTGCCGGCCTGGGAGAAGACCCGTACCGCCCGCGGTGTGCTCCACCCCGACCACTACGACGTGCAGCTGAACTGGCCCGAGCGCTGGTCGGAGCTGCGGGAACGTATCGCCGGGGTCGGCATGCGCAACTCGCTCCTCCTCGCCATCGCGCCCACGGCCACCATCGCCTCGATCGCCGGCGTGTACGAGTGCATCGAGCCGCAGGTCTCCAACCTGTTCAAGCGCGAGACGCTGTCCGGCGAGTTCCTCCAGGTCAACTCCTACCTGGTGCGGGAGCTCAAGGACCTCGGCGTGTGGGACGCCCGCACCCGGGAGGCGCTGCGCGAGTCGAACGGCTCGGTGCAGGACTTCGCCTGGATCCCGGCCGACGTACGGGCGCTGTACCGCACGGCGTGGGAGATCCCGCAGCGCGGGCTCATCGACATGGCCGCCGCCCGGACGCCGTTCCTGGACCAGGCGCAGTCCCTGAACCTGTTCCTGGAGACGCCGACCATCGGCAAGCTCTCCTCCATGTACGCGTACGCCTGGAAGTCGGGCCTGAAGACGACGTACTACCTGCGCTCGCGCCCCGCGACCCGCATCGCCCGTGCCGCACAGGCCCAGCCCGACAAGACCGTCCCCGCGCAACAGGCGGCCCCCGAAGACGCCGTCGCCTGCTCCCTTGAGAACCCCGAGTCCTGCGAGGCCTGCCAGTAATGAGCTCCGCCCACCCGTCGCCCGACCACCGCCCCTCAACGGCGGCACTGCGTGCCGACACCTCCACATTCAAGAACCTGCTCGACCCGGGCTTCGAACTGACTCTCCGCCCCATGCGCTACCCGGACTTCTACGAGCGCTACCGGGACGCCATCAAGAACACCTGGACCGTCGAGGAGGTCGACCTCCACTCGGACGTCGCCGATCTGGCGAAGCTGTCCGAGGGTGAGCAGCACATGATCGGCCGGCTGGTCGCGTTCTTCGCGACGGGCGACTCGATCGTCGCCAACAACCTGGTGCTCACGCTCTACAAGCACATCAACTCCCCCGAGGCACGGCTGTATTTGAGCCGCCAGCTGTTCGAGGAGGCCGTGCACGTCCAGTTCTATCTGACGCTCCTCGACACCTACCTCCCCGATCCGGCGGACAGGGCCGCGGCCTTCGACGCGGTGGAGAACATCCCGTCCATCCGCGAGAAGGCCGAGTTCTGCTTCAGGTGGATCAACGAGGTCGAGAAGCTCGACCGGCTGGAGACCCAGGCCGACCGCCGCCGGTTCCTCCTCAACCTGATCTGCTTCGCCGCGTGCATCGAGGGCCTGTTCTTCTACGGGGCCTTCGCGTACGTCTACTGGTTCCGCAGCCGGGGTCTGCTGCACGGTCTGGCCACCGGCACGAACTGGGTCTTCCGGGACGAGACCATGCACATGAGCTTCGCGTTCGAGGTGGTCGACACCGTCCGCAAGGAGGAGCCTGAGCTGTTCGACGACCAGCTTCGGCACCAGGTTACCGACATGATCCGGGAGGCGGTCGAGGCGGAGCTGCAGTTCGGCCGGGACCTGTGCGGTGAGGGTCTGCCGGGCATGAACACCGAGTCGATGCGGCAGTACCTGGAGTGTGTCGCCGACCAGCGGCTGGCCCGGCTGGGCTTCGCCCCGGTGTACGGCTCCGAGAACCCCTTCTCCTTCATGGAGCTGCAAGGGGTCCAGGAGCTGACCAACTTCTTCGAGCGCCGCCCGTCGGCGTACCAGGTGGCGGTGGAAGGCTCGGTGTCGTTCGACGACGAGTTCTGACACCGATGGCCGGCCGGGTCACGCCGCCCGGGTCACGTCCTGGGCGGTGATCGCCGGGCGGACCCGGGTCGCCCCGTCGGCCTGCTGGGCCGTGCGGAGCTGGCGGTCGATGTGCCGGTCGCGCGCCAGCCCGACGAGGGACGGGAGGGCGAGGAGCACGAAGATCGCGACGACGACGAGGATTCCGACGATGTTGTCCGTTGCTGTGTTCATGGACATTAGTCTCGCGCCGAATGCTCCTGACCGTCAGTGGCAGGACTGCCGCACACCCTCGATTTCCTGCCAATACCGAGGCACACTGGAGACATGCTCGAAAACGTTGCCGTAGTTCTGCTCGACGGAGTGCACCCCTTCGAACTCGGTGTCGTCTGCGAGGTCTTCGGCCTCGACCGCAGCGACGAGGGCCTGCCGGTGTACGACTTCGCGGTCGCCTCGGCCGAGGGCCCGACACTGAGCACCCACGCGGGCTTCACGGTCGGTACGGAACACGGGCTGGAGCGTCTGGAGACCGCCGACCTGATCGCCGTACCGGCCGGCCAGACCTATACGGACCGGGAGTATCCGCCGGAGCTGCTGGCCGCGCTGCGGCGGGCCGTGGAGCGCGGGGCCCGGGTGCTCAGCGTCTGTTCCGGGGCCTTCGTGCTCGCCGCCGCGGGACTGCTGGACGGCCGGCGGTGCGCGGTGCACTGGCGGCACGCCGACGAGCTGGCCCGGCGCTATCCGAGGGTCCGGGTCGAGCCGGACGTGCTGTACGTCGACGAGGGACCGGTGATCACCTCCGCCGGCACGGCCGCCGGGATCGACGCCTGTCTGCACCTCGTACGGGAGGAGCACGGGCCCGAGGTGGCCAACGCCATCGCCCGCCGGATGGTCGTACCGCCGCACCGGGACGGCGGGCAGGCCCAGTACATCGAGCGGCCCCTGCCCCGGTCGCGGTGCGACACCGTCGGGGAGGTGCTGGTGTGGATGGAGCGCCATCTCGACGAGGAGGTGACCGTCGAGCAGCTGGCCGAGCGCGCCCATATGTCGCCGCGCACCTTCGCCCGCCGCTTCCAGCAGGAGACCGGCACCACGCCCTACCGCTGGATTCTGCGGCAACGCGTCCTACTGGCACAGCAGTTGCTGGAAGCGACGGACGAGACGATGGACGCGATCGCCTGGCGCACCGGGTTCGGCAACGCGGCGGCGCTGCGCCACCAGTTCGTACGGTCCCTGGGGACCACCCCACAGGCGTACCGGCGTACGTTCAAGGGCCCGGAAGCCGCCTGACCGTACGCCCGCTTCCCCGTCCGGGCCCCTTCAGCGGGGTATCGCCCGCAGCAGCATCCGGTCCGGGTGCAGCGTGATGCCCACACGGACCGCGTCGCGCGATCCGGGCACCCGTTCGAAGCGCCACTTCCTCGCCACCTCGGCCGTGAGAATGGTCAGCATGGCCATCGAGAAATGGTCACTCGGACACTTGCGGTTGCCCACGCCGAACGGGGTCATCGCGTACTTGGGCAGGTCCTTGACACGTTCCGGAAGCCAGCGGTCGGGGTCGAACTCGGTGTTCCGCTCGTACGAACGCGGATCGCGCTGTATCGCGTACGGGCTGTACACGAGATCGGCACCGGCCGGAATCCGATAGCCGCCCAGCTCGGTCTCGGCCACCGCCCGCCGTGTCAATATCCATACGGGCGGCTGCAAACGCATCGTCTCGACGACGACATTGTTCGTGTGCGCCAGCTTGCGGACGTCCGCGAATGCGACCGCGCGGTCGCCCCCGACCGATTCCGCCTCTTCGGCGACCTTGTCGGCGTGTTCCGGCTGTTCGGCGAGGACCTGGAGCAGGGACATGATCGTGGAGGCGACGGTTTCGGCGCCCGGGGTGACTATGGCGATGACCTGGTCATGGATCTCCTGTTCGCCTATGGGGTCGCCATTCTCGTTCTTCGCTGTCAGCAACGCCGTCAGCAAATCGTCCGGTTTTTGACCGGATGCCCGACGCTCGGCCACGATCTCGTCGACGACGAGATGCATATCGGCCAGGGCCCGGTTGAATGTGAGGTTGGCCGGCAGCGGAAGCCGGTAGAGCGGTCCCGCCGGGATCACCATGCGCCGGTACATCCCCAGGAACACCGTGGCGAGCGCGGCGCACAGCCGTTCGGCCCGCTCGTCCATGTAGTCGCCGCGCAGCAGACAGCGGGCCGCGATCCGCACGGCGATCCGGAAGGACTCCGAGGTGCAGTCGATGACCTCGCCCGGCTGCCAGCGCCGGGCGAACGCCTGCGCCTCCTCCGTCATGACCGGCCCGTACTCGGGGAGGACGTCCAGCCTGAACGCGGGCTGGATGGTGCGCCGTTGACGCCGGTGGGTGGGCCCGTTGGCGGTGGCCACGCCCTCCTTGCCGAGCAGTCCTTCGAGGGACTCCCACAGCGGGCCGCCGATGATGTAGTCGGGGTTCAGCGCGAGTTCCCCGACCAGTTCCGGCGCGGTGGCGGCGTACACCGTCTTGGGGCCGAGTTTCAGCCGTACGACGTCGCCGTGGTCGCGGAGCCGGGCGAAGTAGCCCAGCGGGTCGCGGAGCAGCTGCCAGCCGTGGCCGAGGAGCGGGACACCGCCGCCCGCGAAGGGCGGATCGGGCAGCTCCCTGGCGTGGGGGGACGCGGGACGTACTGATTCGACGGTCATTTCTCACCTGCCGCTTCGTTGTTGACGTACGGGGGTGTGGAGCGGTCGTCCCAGTTGTCGACCATGTAGCGGCCGGACTCGTGGTGGAACCAGTAGACGGAACTGAACCAGTTCCGCATATTGCCGAGGCAGGAACTCACCGCGGTGCTGATCTGCTTTCCCCGCGCACTGCCGTCGTCCAGTGATTCGGCGAACCTGCGCACTTCCTGTTCCGTCGAGAGGAATTCCATGACGGCCCCCTCGACCCGCCCTCTGATTTCCGTGACGGCCTCTTCGAGTGTCAGCCCGTCGTGCCGGATCAGACTGATTCCGAGATTGTGCACCTCGTCGCCCGCGATTTCCTTCGGGAGCGAGCAGAGGTCGTTGTACCAGGCGGCGAATTCCTGACTCAGTAGCGCCGCCCGGCGGAATGCCGGGTGTTTCCTCACCATGGCCGGAAGTTCACATCCCGCGCTCGGTTCCAGGAGATCGGTCCAGATCCAGTGCGCGAAGGTGAGCCGCCGAAGTTCGAGATATTCATCGACTTTTGGCACGGTTCCGTTTGTGCGGTTACGGAATTCACGGTCGTATGCCTCGATCACCTCGTGGAAGTGCCGCGCGAAGCGGGCGTTCCACCTCCTGCCCAGGAACGAGTACAGGCGCAGCACACTGTCCGCGAACCCCGCGACCAGCGGGTCCCGGTGGTACAGAAACAGCCCGGGTGCGTCCAGGGCGGCATGGAGCCGGCCCTTGAGATGCCGCCAGGAGGCGGGTCGGCCGTGCACGATGTCGCGGTCGTGGCGGTCGTCCCAGACGAAGAACCAGGCACTGAAGTCCGCTATCGCCTGGAGTACCTCCTCCGGGGCGCCGAGGTAGTACCCGGCCATGAGGTCGGTGTAGCAAAGTCCGTCGGCATATTCTGCGACCTTGTCCGCCGACATGAGGCGTTTTTCCAGCAGCCAGCCCCTGGTCATCTCCTGCAGTCGGGGCCAATACGGATGCAGTTGCCGGGGAAACGCCGCCTCGATCACAGGTAAGGCCAGTGATGGTGGGATCGCTACCGCTGGTGTCGCCGGTGAGGTGCTGTATGGGAAAGCAGGCACGAACAAACCCCTCTCAGCCGCGAGTTGGCGCAACACCTCTCCCGCTGTGCCGGGCGTGCGCCGTTGCGTATCCCCGCAGTTCCCATTCAGCACCACAACTGACCGTTCTGGGAACGGATTTGCTTCCTTCACTACCCCAAGCTGCCGAGATTCACCTCTCGCTTGACTGATTCTGGATCACTGGAGGCGCGCTTGAGTCCAGATTTCGATCGAACGTGCGACGGACACGCGAACGGCTCCTGGTCAGAGCCTCACCCTGACCAGGAGCCGTTCGCGTGTCCGTGTGCCTCAGACGTTGTCAGAAGTTGTCAGTCGTTCGCGACCACGGGGTACCGGGGCTCGTTCTCGGCCATCTGCCGCAGCGCGTCCTTGCGCTCACGCTTGGAGAGCCGGTCGATGTACAGGTACCCGTACAGGTGATCGGTCTCGTGCTGCAGACAGCGCGCGAAGTAGCCGGTGCCGCGCACCTTGATCGGGTTGCCCTTCTCGTCCTGCCCGGTCACCTCGGCGTAGTCGGGCCGAGCGAGCGGCGCGTACGCGGTCGGCACCGAGAGGCAGCCCTCGTTGCTGTCGTCCAGCCGGCGCCGGTCGGCGGGCAGCTCGACCAGCTTCGGGTTGCAGATGACACCGGTGTGCCGGGCGCCCTCGTCGTCGGGGCAGTCGTAGATGAAGACCTTCAGGTCGACGCCCACCTGGTTGGCGGCGAGGCCGACGCCCTCGGCGGTGCGCTGGCTGGCGAACATGTCCGCGACCAGCTGGTCCAGCTCCGCGCCGAACTCGGTGACGTCCTGGCACTCCTTGTGCAGCACCGGGTTGCCGACGACGGTGATGGGCCGCGAGGTCCCGCGCTCACGCCAGGCGGCCTCGCGCTCCTCGCCGTCCTCGGTGTCGATGACGAAGCCCTCGTCGTCCACGGGAAGCACGCCCACGTGCTGCTGATCGGTGTCCTGCTGCGCCATGACCGACGTATGCCTTCCTGCAAAAACTGGGGTGAGTTGCTGATACAGGGTACGGGGAGCGCCCTGACAGGGGTGCGGGGAACTGCGCGATCAGCCACAACGGACCCGCACCCGGCAACGAGACCTAACACACCTCTTCGAGATCCCGCCAGTCCCGGCTCTCCGGACTGTCCGCGACCCACCCGTCCAGCAACCCGCGCACGAGGGACGCCGGGGCAGCGATGCCACACTCCCGCTCCGGCGCCCACAACTGCCCGTCCGTACGGTGTCCCAGCGGCCCGGGGTGCCCCGGCTCACTGTGGTCGTGCGGATCGAGATGCTCACCGTCACCCTCGTCGGACGGCATCCGGGACTCCGAGCACGTGCGGCACAGCAACCGCACCGACGACGACCAGTCCTCCGCGGCGAAGCCGGCGTCGGACGCCAGTCGCTCCAGGGCGTCCCGGTCGTCCTCGGCGGCGGCTTCCAGGAGGACCACCCAGGTGGGTACGGGCGAGGGCGCCCACAGCTCGATCTCGTCGAACACGGGGTAGGAGTGCCCGGCCGCGGTCGTCCGCTCCCCGTGCGGCACTCCGTCGTGCAGCACGACCTCGCCCCAGCGCCGCCCGGAGGACGGCAGCGGGATCGACAGCACCTCGATACGGGCGGGGTCCAGCCGCCGCCCCCACACGACCTCGGCCTCGCCCTCGGGCGACAGCCGTACGGCCGCGCTGCCCAGATCCATCCCGACGGGCTCACCGGCGGCGGTGGCACCCCCGGGCACCCGCAGCCCGTACGCCTGCCAGGCCCGCCGGGCCAGCGGCCAGTCCTGGAGGGCGGTGGCCGCGATGCCCACGTTCCACCAATCGGGGGCCCCGGTCTCCCGGTCCAGCAGCGCCACGGCGCGCAGGCCTGCCGCCCGGGCCTGCTCCCAGTCGTGCCGGAACTTGTGCAGCAGAGCGAGGTTGAACCAGGACTCGGACAGCCAGGGTTCAAGATCGGCGGCACGTGTCAGCAGCGCGCCCGCGTCCTCGTACCGCCCGTCACCGATCAGCGTGAACGCGCGATCGGTGGCCTGCCGCCATGAGGCGGAGGGCCGGTGCCGCCCCTTGCCGAAGATCCTCACGATTCCCGCCTGCCAGTGCCGTGGAGTGGGCCGGCTTCTGCCCCCGTACAGCCTCTCCCTCGCATCCAACCACGGACCGCTGGAGGGGCGCTCATTACCCATGGGTTACCCAACCGAGGGCAGCGTAAGACCGTCCACCCCTCTCCCACCACCATCTTCAACCGATGCGCTCCCGGACGACTCCGCCATTCCTGGCGAGTACCCGCCCGAGGGATTCCACCACTTCGGGCTGATAGTCCCGGCCGGTTCCCAGCCGCAGCTCCTCGAGCGCCCGCAGCGGACCGCCCGCTCCGGCGTCCCGCACCTTCTCCTCGTAGGCGTTGACGGTCCGCACGATGCGCGCGGACACCGGTTGCTCCCGGTACGGATCGGCCTGCCGCTCCACCACCACGGCAACCGCCGCCGCCACCCCCGTCTGCCGTACGACGGCCCCGCCGAGCAGCGCGATCCGGCGCTGTTCCTCCACCGGGAGTACGGCGGTGGCCCCGGCCGGTACCGGGTCGACGAGGCTGAGCTGCCCGATGTCGTGCATGAGGGCCGCGTACTCCAGCACGGTCAGCTCCGCCTCCGACAGCCCCAGTTCCCGCCCCACCGCCCGGCTGAGCACCGCGACGCGCCGCGCGTGCCCGGCCGGGGTGTACCCGGCGATCTCGGTGGCGCGGGCCAGGGACGCGATCGTCTGCCGATAGGTGGCCCGCACGGCCGCGTACCGCCGGAAGGCGAGCTGCGTGAGGAGCAGCGGCAGCGAGAAGACGGGCAGCGCCCAGAGCCCGACGACGGCGACGGCCAGCGCCATGACCACCCCGGTGGCGCACACGGCGGTCCCGATCCCCAGCATGGCCCGCAGCTCGTCCCGCAGCAGCGGACCGAAGGGCCAGCCGGTGCGCGCGTGGGCGAGCGCGGCGGCGAGTACGGCGTCGCAGAGCGCGGTGAGCACGAGCAGCGCGACGAGCAGCAGAACGTAGGCGGGGCCGCCCCAGGCTTCGAACACGCCCTGGTTGTAGAGGGGTTGGAAGCAGATGGCGGCGAACCCGGCGGTGAGCACCCGGCGGGCGAGATGGTCGGCGGTCGGCCCCTGTCCGCGCGCGACATGCGGTACGCAGCCGACGAGGGTGGCCGCGACGACGACGGCGACGACCTGAAACGCCCCATGGTGCGTGGCCCGCCCGGCGTCCTCCCCGAGCAGCGCGTACGACAGCGCTCCGGCGGCGGCGAGCGGCGCCGCCTCCCGCGACTCGGGCCCGCTCCACCGCGTCAGCTCCCCGAGCGTGACAAGCAGCCCGAAGGAGAGCGCGACGGCACGCCCGTCGAGGCCGGACCAGAAAGTGTGGGCGAGGGAGAGAAGGGTGAGAAGGGCGGCGGCGGCATGAACGAGGGCTCTCATGTCACCCCGCCGTCACTCCGAACCTGCCCAGGAAGGGGAACGGGAAGGGAAAGGGGATCGGGGCCGGAGTCGGGATCGGGGCTGGGGCCAGGGCCAGGGACACGGCCGGGGAGGCGGCCGGAGTCGGGGAGACGGCCGGGGCCGGAGTCGGGACCAGGGACGGGGCCGGGGCCGGGACCGGGGCCGGGACCAGGGCCGGGGAGACGGCCGGGGAGGCGGCCGGAGTCGGGACCGGGGCCGGGGAGACGGCCGGGGACAGGGCCGGAGTCGGGGCCAGGGAGACAGCCGGGGACGAGGCCGCTGGGACCGGGGACAGGGCCGGAGTCGGGGCACGTTGGTGTCCGACTGGAAACGGGCGGAGTGGGTGGGTAATCACGACGGGACTGGACCCCGTCAGCTGTCACCACCGGATGCCACCCACCCCGTCGGCCGAGCGCACGCGTCAACGCCCCCACCATCACCGGATCGAACTGCGACCCCGCGCACCTCTCCAGTTCCGCCAGAGCAACCCGCACCGGCCGGGCCCGGCTGTACGACCGGGTCGACGTCATCGCGTCGAACGCGTCCGCGACGGCGACCACACGCGCGAACTCCGGGATCTGGCCGCCGACCAGCCCGTAGGGGTACCCGCTCCCGTCCAGCCGCTCGTGATGGTGCAGGATCGCCGACCGGGCCTCCCCGAGGAAGCCGATCCCCCGGACCATCTCGTGTCCGTACTCCGGGTGCAGCTCGATCACGCGCCGCTCCTGGGGGGTCAACGGCCCGTCCTTGCGCAGCAGCCGCGTGGGCACGCCCAGCTTGCCCACGTCGTGCAGGATTCCGGCGAACCGCAGCAGTTCGACCCGCTCGTCGTCCATGCCCAGTTCCCGCGCGATCATCATCGACGCCTGCCCGACCCGCTCGCTGTGCCCGCGCGTGTATCCGTCCTTGATGTCCACGGCCTGCACGAGCGCCCTGATCGTCGCCTGGTGCGCCGCCCGCTCCCGGTGGTACTGCGCGAACACCCACCAGGACACCCACATCGGCAGCAGCACGAGCAACGCGGCGACGGGCCCGTACGGGCCGCGCCACAGGACGGCCATCATCAGCCCGGCGAGCCCGTGCACCCCGACCGGCACCAGTGACCGTACGAACAGCCCCCGCCAGGCCAGCCGCACCGGCACCCGTTCGGCGAGCGCCAGGATGCCTCCGTCGAGCAGGGCCAGGACCAGGCAGAACGCGACAACGGCCACCCCGGCGGTGACCAACGTGTACGGAAAGTAGGAGGAGACGACCGCGTCCGGCCCGCCGAGCGACCAGTGCACCCACGAGGCCGTCCAGGCGCCGATCCCCAGCTGCCCGGCCCGCCAGACCCGACGCGGCCAGGGCGTTCGCTCGCCGCCCCGGACGAGCAGCGCGCCCGGCAGCGGCACAAGGGCGGCAGCCGCGGGCGGCAGCAGGAAGGCAGCGGCGAGCAGGACGGGCGTGTGCCACCGGGGCGGCCCGCCACCGGCGCCCCCGGGGCCGGTGGCGCCCGGCCCCTCGTGCCCCCGGCCCCCGCCGAACCGGCCGACCGCGAGCTGCTCGCACGCGGCGCACAGCGCGGTGAACAGCGCCACGGCGCCCCAGGGGGCGTGCGCGAACCGGACGGGCGCCGCACAGAGGACGGCTCCCACGGCGACGGCGATGACGTAGACACGCGCCCACGGCGTGATCGACCGCATGGCGCTCCCCTCCCCCGCGTCCCGGACCGGCGCCGGCCGGGCTGACGTTCGGCACCAGCCCGTTCAGGCTCCGGGACATGGAGGATAGGACGGCCGACCGCGGCCGTACGGAGGGATTGACCGAATCTCAGGCCTCAGGAACCGCAGATTAGCCCGTTAGGGTGAGCCGACCTGTCGGGTCGACAGACCGGCTCGGCAGATCAGGTCGGCAGGTCGGCAGGTCGGCAGGTCGGCAGGTCGGCAGGTCGGCAGGTCGGCTCAGTACGCCACATCCGCCGCCAGCACCTTGGTCAACTCCTCGACCGTGGCCGGGGATTCGCGCTGGAACGTGGCGATGTCCAGCCCGTCGTCGCCCACGACGGTCAGCAGCGCGCGTTCGCCGACGGCCAGCACGATGACATGCCCGGAGCCGCACCGGGCGACCACCTCGCGCAGAGCGCCGATCTTCGCCTGCTCGGCGATACGACGGCTGACCCCGAGCGTCGCGGCGGCGAGCGCCGCGACCGACTCGGGGTGCACGGTGTCCGCGTCGGCCACGACGAGAAGGCCGTCCACCGTGGACAGAACGCTCTCCGAGACTCCCATCACCCGGTCTCGCAACGAGATCAGGATGTCGGTCAGCTGGGCGGACTGGGGAGATTGAGGGGATCGGGGAGGCTGCGGATTGTCGCTCAGGGGACTCGGAGGGCTCAGGGGACCCATGGGACGTACTCCTTGCGGTCAGTCGGGCTCAGGAAGAGCACGCAACGCATGGCGGACCCGCCGCAGCGTCTCGACAGAGGGTTGATCGGCGGCCAGCTCTTCGGCCGAGGGGCCCAGCTGGGCAGGGTTCGCGGCACCCCGTACGGGAAGCGCCTTCCGTACGGGCAGAGGGGGTTCTCTCACACCCGGGTCGTCTTGGACCGCGTTTCCCTCATCGTGTGCCTCATCGATTCCGTCAGCACGTCGGTCGGTGCTTCCCTCAGCACTTCGGTCAGTGCCTGGGTCATCTCTTCCATCGTCCGCACTCACTTCCCCCCTTTCTCTCCGCCACGGGGCGTGCGCCTCGGCAGCGGCTCGGTTCTCGACGGCACCGGCGGTGGGCCGGCGGCCGGCGTACGGCCAGGGGTGACACGTGGCGCCGTGCTGGGCCGGCCACCGGGGACGGTCGGGGTTTCCCAGCGGAGGAACCCGAGCGTCTGCATACGGATCAGGTCCAGCGTCACGGCGTACAGCCCGCGCCCCAGTGCGAAGGCGATGTCCCGGGCCGTACGGCGCCCGTTGACCTGGTTCAGAATGTCCTCGTGCCGACCGGACAGCGGCCCCTCCACAACCCCCATACCCGGTACGGGGCGCACGCGGACCAGCTCGCCCGGGGGTCCCCACAGGCGGCTGAGCAGCGAGATGCGCCGCGTTGTCTCGGCGGTCAACTGCCGTGGCTCCACGCCCGGTCGGGCGAGGAGTGCCGGCTCCGGGTCGCCCAGCTCCCAACTGCCCGGCGCGCCCAGCGATAGGGCGAAGGCCGCGTCGAACACGGCGGCCGCGCAGACGACTTCGAGTTCGGCGGCGCCCACCAGGCCGTCGGCGACCAGGCGTTCACCGAGCAGGTCCGCGCCGCGCTGCGCGGCGCACGCGGCGAGCCAGTCCTCGTCGCCGATCCGGCCCGAGGTCAGCAGTGTGGAGGTGGCGGTCGGCGCGCCCGGTGTCTCGATCGCGCCCACCAGTCCGTCGCGCAGGTGGATCGTGCCGCCCGGGGTGCCCGCGACCCGTACCGTGCCGCTGAATCCCTCCTCGCGCAGTCCCAGCAGCAGGGCGGGCAGATTGCGCGCGGCAGATGCCCTCATGCACTCACCCACGCTCTCGGGCCGGTCGTACGAGTGGTGCCGGCCGGGCCGGTCATGCCAGCACCTCGCCGGCCAGGTCGCCCATGCTGCGCGCGGCGAGCGCGAGATTGACCCGCGCCCGGTCGAGTCCGGCTGTCAGCAGGAGCGGGTCGCCCGCCGGGCGGCCCACGGTGACCAGGACCTGATGGCGTCGCAGACTGGTCGTGACGACGCTCTCCAGCTCGCCCTCGGCGCCCGCCCGGCCCAGCCGTTCGGCGACGAGGGCGGCGAACTCGGAGCTCTCCGAGCCGTCCCCGGCCTCGGCGGTGTCCCCCGCCACTCCGTAGGTGAGGCCGGTGACGGCGTCGACTAGGGCGACACCGGTGACGCCGGGGGAGTCGAGGAACCGGGCCAGCGAAGCCTCAACTGCCGTCGACATTTCGCCATTCCCCCTTCGCGTACGACCGCTACGCAGTACTTTGAGCGACAACTTTCGTAACGCACAACAAAGTTGATGTTTTGTGACCCGCAAGTCGCTTGAGTTCGATCGTAGTTGCACGGACAGCGACCGGTCAGCGTCACTGAGGAATTGGGGCAGCGGAATGAACATCGAGACAGCGCTCAAGGAAGCCATGACCGTGGACGGGGCGCTCGGAGTGGCGCTCGTCGACTACGACAGCGGTATGTCGCTCGGCACCCTCGGCGGTGGCCCGGGCCTGGACCTTGAGCTCGCGGCGGCGGGCAACACCGAGGTCGTCCGGGCGAAGATGCGCACGCTGGCCTCGCTGGACATGAACGACAGCATCGAGGACATCCTCATCACGCTGGGCAGGCAGTACCACCTGATCCGCCCGCTGGCCAGCAGCAAGGGCGCGCTCTTCCTGTACATCGCGCTCGACCGGTCGCGCAGCAACCTGGCGCTGGCCCGGCACAGCCTGAAGAGAATCGAGAACGGCCTGGACGTCTGAGGTTCGCGACCGGGCGGAAGGACCAAGGGAAGAGATCAAGGGAGAAACGACGATCGGCCCCGCTTCCGCGGGGCCGACGGCGTACGGCTGTGGTCCGGCCGAGTCAGCTCTCGGCAGCCACGTCGTGGTCGGGCACCGCCTGCCCGGAGCGGATCATGTCGAGCCGCCCCATGACCTTGGCGCGCAGGTCGGCCGGCACGTCGTCCTGACCGCAGCAGCGCTTGACGAGCTTCTTCACGGCCTGTTCGAGCCCGTACTTCTCCAGGCACGGAGAGCACTCCTCGAAGTGGACCTCGAACTTGGTGCAGTCCGAGTCCGGCATCTCCCGGTCGAGGAACTCGTAGAGATGATCGAGCACTTCACTGCAGTCCGTCTCGTGATGGTCTCCGCAGCTCATGACCCCGAGCCTTTCGCTTCGTTCGACTCTCCGGCACCGGCCGGGACAAGGCCACGGTCACGGGCGTAGTCCTCGAGCATGCCGCGCAGCTGACGACGGCCTCGGTGCAGCCGGGACATCACCGTGCCGATGGGTGTCCCCATGATGTCCGCGATCTCCTTGTACGCAAAGCCCTCTACGTCCGCGAGATACACCGCGATCCGGAATTCCTCCGGAATCGCCTGCAGCGCTTCCTTGACGTCCGAGTCGGGCAGGTGGTCGAGCGCCTGCGACTCGGCGGAGCGCAGACCGGTCGACATGTGCGACTCGGCACGCGCGAGCTGCCAGTCCTCGATCTCCTCGGCCCCGCTGCGCTGGGGTTCGCGCTGCTTCTTGCGGTACGAGTTGATGAACGTGTTCGTGAGGATCCGGTACAGCCACGCCTTGAGGTTGGTGCCCTCGCGGAACTGGTGGAAGGACGCGTACGCCTTCGCGTACGTCTCCTGCACCAGGTCCTCGGCGTCGGCCGGGTTGCGTGTCATGCGCAGCGCGGCGGAGTACATCTGGTCGAGGAATTCCAGCGCGTCCCGCTCGAAGCGCGCGCTGCGCTCGGCGGTCGACTCGCTCCTGCCCGGACCCTCGGGCTGCTCCGCCTGGCCGTGTTCGGTCCCTGCGTCGGTCCCAGTGACCGGACCCACCTCCTCCAACGACGTGGTGAGACCGAAACCGACCCCACTCGAATCGGAGGATAGACGAACATCGTGTCCGCCCGCCGCCCGAACAGGGGCGGTCTTCGACGCGTGCAGCACCGTCCAGTCCAGGTCAGCGCTGCTGCGGCGATTCGGGCAGATGGTCGAACCCATGCGGCGGACTTCCTCTCGTACGAACGGTCACCCCACGCTCGTGGTGTCTGATCCGCACAACAGTGGTCCGCCGCCCGGCATTCCCGGCCCTCACCCGAGTGACGCGACCCACTCCACGACCCGACCGGTGATCACCGCCATCGCCTCCTCCTGCCCCACGGATGCCCGTTTCGGCACGGCGAAACCATGATCGCCGTACGGCACCTCCACCACCTCGTGATCCCCCGGCGGGAACTCGGCCGGTTTCCCGAACGGATCGTTGCCGCCCTGGACGACCAGGGTGGGCACCCCGGCCCCGAGCAGTTCGGCGGCCCGCGACTTCTCGGGCCTGCCCGGTGGGTGCAGCGGGAAGGAGAGCGCGAGCACGGCCAGGGCGCCCAGTTCCCCGGCCGTACGACAGGCCACGCGGGCCCCGGCGCTGCGCCCGCCCGCGATCACCGGCAGCCCGGGTTGGGCGAGCGCGGGCCAGATTCCCCGCCACCCCACGTCCAGCGTCTTCGGCGCGGGCGCCACCTTCTTCCCGGCCACCCGCCAGGGCTGCTCGACGAGCGCCACGGTGACGCCGTGCGCGGGCAGCTCGCCCGCGAGCGCCCGGAGATCGCGCGCCTCGATGCCCCCGCCGGCGCCATGGCCGACGGCGAGGACGAATCGGGCCTTCGCGGCCGGATGCCAGGTGACGCGGGCGGTGCCGGCGTCGGTCTCGACGGTCTCGATACGTGTGTCAGAAGGGCTCACGTCAGAAGAGTGTGCCCTCCTCGGGCCCCTCCAGCTCGGTCAGCAGCTCCGGTCCGTTGTTGCGGACGTTGCTCACGGCCGTGGGGACGGGATAGGCGCGCATCAGCCCGGTCGGCGGCGGCGCGAGCAGCTCGCGCAGGTCGTCCACGTCGGTACGGGCCGGGTCCAGCCAGGCGTCCCAGCGGTCCGGGGTGAGCATCAGGGGCATCCGGGGATGGATGTCGGCCAGGGCGCGCGGGCCCTCGGCGGGAGCTGCCGCCAGCGGGGAGGTCTCGGCCTCGGTGGTGATGACCGAGCACGTCACCCACCAGGCCAGCGGGTGGTCGTCGGGCAGGGTCCGGTCCCGCCAGAACTCGTACAGGCCCGCCATCGCGAAGACCGATCCGTCGGCGGGCGTCACGAAGTACGGCTGCTTTCGCGGACGCTTCTTCTTCCCCTCGACCTCCAGCTCCCGCTCGCCGGTCCCGGTGACCCACTCGTAGTAGCCGTCGGCGGGCAGGATGCAGCGCCGGGTGGTGAAGGCACGTCGGAACGAGGGTTTCTCGTGGACCGTCTCCGCGCGCGCGTTGATCATCCGGGCGCTGCCCTCGGGCGTCTTGGCCCAGGACGGGACGAGCCCCCATCTCAGCTTCCGCAGCTGCCGAACCGGATCCGGATCCTCGGCGTCCTTGAGAGGGCGGTCGAGGACCGCATAGACCTCTTTGGTCGGGGCCACGTTGTAGTCAGGGGCGAGTGTCTCCTCGGGATCCCACTTCTCGGCCTCAAAGATTCCTGCGAGATCCTCGGGCGCACGACTCGCTGCATACCTACCGCACATACGTGCCACACTGCCAGATTCGAAGCGACGCTAGGGAGCCTCCGCCCACAATGGACAGCACCGCATCCACCTCGCTGGCCGGCCTCTGGGACGAGATATTCGGCAGCCAGCCCGACCCCGACCTGTGGGTGGTGATCGCGACCCTGGTGGCCGCGCTCGCCGTGATCGTCCCGCACCCGCTGTGGCGCCTCTCCCGCAACGCGATCACCATCGCGCACGAGGGCGGTCACGGTCTGGTCGCGCTGCTGACCGGCCGCACCCTCACCGGCATCCGCCTGCACTCCGACACCAGCGGCCTCACCGTCAGCCGGGGCAAGCCGCACGGCCTGGGCATGATCCTCACGGCCGCCTTCGGCTACACCGCTCCCCCGCTGCTCGGCCTCGGCGGCGCCGCGCTCCTCGGCGCCGGTCACATCACCGCCCTCCTGTGGCTGGCAACGGCGCTGCTGGTGGCGATGCTGGTGATGATCCGCAACGCGTACGGCGCCCTCACGGTTTTCGTCTCCGGCGGCACCTTCGTGGCGGTGTCCTGGCTCACCGGCCCCCAGATCCAGGCGGCGTTCGCCTACGCGGTGGTGTGGTTCCTGCTGCTGGGCGGAGTCCGCCCTGCCTTCGAACTCCAGGCCAAGCGCCGCAGGGGCGGCGCGGGCGACTCGGACGCGGACCAGCTGTCCCGACTGACACATGTCCCGGCGGGCCTGTGGCTCTTCCTGTTCCACGCGGTGAGCCTGTGCTCGCTGATCGGCGGGGGCAGGTGGCTGCTGGAGGTATGAGGCGGGTCGCCCCTGTAACGCGCCCCGAAGGGGCAGCGTTACAGGGGAGCGGGGCTGAATCCCTTGTGCGGCTCCGCCGCGGGGCGCGACCAGCCACAACGGCGCCGCACCCGAATAACGACCGCGCACTAAAGTAAACCCATGGCCCCGAACCCCGCAGACCCCGCCCTCTGGCCCGCCCCGCACGCGAGCGGAGCCGTCGACGCGACGGTCCACGTGCCCGGGTCCAAGTCCGTCACCAACCGTGCCCTCGTCCTCGCCGCCCTCGCCTCGGAGCCCGGCTGGCTGCGCCGCCCCCTCCGCTCTCGCGACACCCTCCTGATGGCAGGCGCCCTGCGCACGATGGGCGTCGGCATCGAGGAGACGGTGTCGTCCAGCTCGACCGTCGCGGGGAGCCCCGACGGTTCCGGCGAGGCCTGGCGCGTCATCCCCTCCGGCCTGCACGGCCCCGCCACGGTCGACGTCGGCAACGCCGGCACGGTGATGCGCTTCCTGCCCCCGGTCGCCGCCCTCGCCGACGGGCCCATCCGCTTCGACGGCGACCCGCGTTCGTACGAGCGTCCGCTCCACGGCGTGATCGACGGCCTGCGCGCCCTCGGCGCCCGCATCGACGACGACGGCCGCGGCGCACTCCCCCTGACGGTGCACGGCAGCGGCGCCCTGGACGGCGGCCCGGTGTCGATCGACGCGTCCTCGTCCTCGCAGTTCGTGAGCGCCCTGCTGCTCTCCGCCCCGCGCTTCAACCAGGGCGTGGAGGTCCGCCACACCGGCGCGACCCTGCCCTCGCTCCCCCACATCCGGATGACGGTCGACATGCTGCGCGCGGTCGGCGCCCAGGTGGACACCCCGGAGTCGGGCGGCGAGCCGAACGTCTGGCGGGTCACGCCAGGGGCGCTGCTCGGCCGGGACCTCACCATCGAGCCGGACCTCTCCAACGCCCAGCCCTTCCTGGCGGCGGCCCTGGTGACCGGCGGCAAGGTGACGATCCCCGACTGGCCGGCCCGCACCACCCAGCCCGGCGACCGGCTCCGCGAGATCTTCACGGAGATGGGCGGCTCCTGCGAACTCACCGAGTACGGACTGGAGTTCACGGGCTCCGGCGCGATCCACGGCATCGACGTGGACCTGAGCGAGGTCGGCGAGCTGACCCCGGGCATCGCAGCGGTCGCGGCCCTCGCCGACTCCCCCTCCACCCTCACCGGGGTGGCTCATCTGCGCCTCCACGAGACGGACCGCCTGGCGGCCCTGACCAAGGAGATCAACGAACTCGGCGGCGACGTGACCGAGACGGCCGACGGCCTGCACATCCGCCCGCGCCCCCTGCACGGCGGCACCTTCCACACGTACGAGGACCACCGCATGGCGACGGCCGGTGCGATCATCGGGCTGGCGGTGGAGGGCGTACGGATCGAGAACGTGGCGACGACGGCGAAGACCCTCCCGGACTTCCCCGATCTGTGGGCCGGAATGCTCGGGGCCGGAATGCTCGGGAACTGACGGGCGGACCGGAATCATGCGCCGCTACGGCAAGAACACCGACGAGGACGACATCCGCTCCCGCCCGAACCGCAAGGGCAACCGACCTCGTACGAACATCCGCCCGAAGCACGAGGACGCGGCCGACGGCATGGTCCTCACCGTCGACCGGGGCCGGCTGACCGTCCTGGTCGACGACCGGATCGTCATGGCGATGAAGGCCCGCGAACTGGGCCGCAAGGCCGCTGTGGTCGGCGACCACGTGGCCGTCATCGGCGACCTCTCCGGCAAGAAGGACACCCTCGCCCGCATCGTCCGCATCGGGGCGCGCACCTCCCTCCTGCGCCGCACGGCGGACGACGACGACCCCTACGAGCGCGTGGTCGTCGCCAACGCCGACCAGTTGGCCATCGTCACGGCGCTCGCCGACCCGGAGCCCCGCCCCCGTCTGATCGACCGCTGCCTGGTGGCGGCCTACGCCGGCGGCCTGACCCCGCTCCTGGTCCTGACCAAGTCGGACCTGGCCCCGCCCGACAAGCTCCTGGAGCTGTACGGCGCCCTGGACATCCCGTACGTGGTCACGAGCCGCCAGGAGCTGGAGAGCGGGGCCGCCGTGGCCCGCGTGCGCGAGCAACTGGACGGCAAGATCACGGCGTTCGTCGGCCACTCGGGCGTCGGCAAGACGACCCTGGTCAACGCCCTGGTGCCGAACGACCAGCGGCGCTCGACGGGAGTCGTCAACGCGGTCACGGGCCGGGGCCGCCACACCACCACCTCCGCCCTGGCCCTCCCCCTCTCGGGCGACGCGGGCTGGGTGGTCGACACCCCGGGCGTACGTTCGTTCGGGCTTCACCATGTCGACCCGTCCCTCGTGATCCACGCCTTCCCCGACCTGGAACCGGGTACGGAGGGCTGCCCGCGCGCGTGCAGTCACGACGAGCCCGACTGCGCGCTGGACGAGTGGGTGGAGAAGGGGCACGCCGATCCGGCGCGGCTCTACTCCCTGCGCCGGCTGCTGTCGACCAGGGAGCGGACGGAGGGCGACTGACCTCCGCGTTGTTTGACCGGGGCGGCAGCCGGTAAGTGCATAATCGCACCCAGCCGGATCCGGGCGGGACGAAGCAGTCGACGCGGTACACGGGAGGACAAGACATGGCGTGGCTGCTGGTCGTTGTGGCGGGACTCCTGGAAACCGGCTTCGCCGTCTGCCTGAAACTGTCCCACGGCTTCACCCGTCTCTGGCCGACGGTCGCGTTCTGCGTCTTCGCCCTCGGCAGTTTCGGCCTGCTGACCCTCGCCCTGAAGAAGCTCGACGTGGGCCCGGCGTACGCGGTGTGGACCGGCATCGGCGCGGCGGGCACCGCGATCTACGGAATGATCTTCCTCGACGACCTGGTGTCCGTCCTGAAGATCGTCTCGATCAGCCTGGTGATCATCGGCGTGATCGGCCTGCAGCTGTCGGGCTCGGCCCACTGACACCGGGCGGGACGGCCGGCGCGCTCAGCTCCACACGGCAGCGCCGTCCGGCCTCCGCAACACGCTCCCTACGAGGCCGGCGACACCGCCCTCCCCCGGGGGCGCGGCGACGCAGGACAGGGCGAGCCGGACGGCCAGTTCGCAGGTACGGGACATCTCGGCCACGTCGGACTTGGCCGCGCCGGCGCCGGACAGCACGGTCACGGCACGGTCCCGGACGAGCGCCACGAATTCGCCGGGTGAGGGCAGCGGACCGTCGGCCCGCCGCTGCGCGGGCACCACGGTGGAGGACGGCACGGCGGACAGCGTCGGCGAGGGCAGCCGTTCGCTCCAGCAGCCGGTCAGCAGGGCCCGTACGAGGACGTTGTCGCGGGCGGCCGACGCGGTCCACTCGGCGGCCGTGGTGAGCCGGTCCCGCGCACCGGCACCGGGGTCGGCGGGCCCGGTCAACGCCCGCTCGACGCCCGCGAGGTAGGCGTCGGCCTCTCTGCGGACCAGGGCCCGGGCGAGCCCCTCCTTGCTGCCGAACTCGTTGTACAGGGTCTGCCGGGACACTCCGGCCGCCGCCGCGACGTCGACCATGCGCACCGCGGACCACGGACGACGCGCGAGCGCCGTGTAAGCGGCATCCAGCAAGGAATCCCGCGCTGCAGGCATCATCCGCCTCCCAGGGGCGAGCGGCTCTGGGCCCCAGGTTTGACGCGCACGGAGTCACTGTCAAGGGTTCGCGACAGCGCCCGGGGGCGCGTATCGACATTCGCACCCCCGCGGGAGCCGACGGCGTCGACAGAGCGGGCCGACCGCGCGTCATCCCACCCGCTGCCCCCTGTAGCCCGGCGGCAGCCGTGAAAGATACGGTTCGCCTATGCCCGACTATCTCGATGACCTGCGCCTTGCCCACGTCCTCGCGGACGCTGCCGACGCCACGACGATGGACCGGTTCAAGGCACTCGACCTCAAGGTCGAGACGAAGCCGGACATGACGCCGGTCAGCGAGGCGGACAAATCGGCCGAGGAATTGATGCGGGGCCAGTTGCAGCGGGCCCGCCCACGCGACGCGATCATCGGCGAGGAGCACGGCACCGAGGGCACCGGCCCCCGCCGCTGGGTGATCGACCCGATCGACGGCACCAAGAACTACGTCCGCGGGGTGCCCGTCTGGGCCACGCTGATCTCCCTGATGGAGGCGGGCGAGGGCGGCTTCCAGCCGGTGGTCGGCCTTGTCTCCGCCCCCGCCCTGGGCCGCCGCTGGTGGGCGGCGAAGGGCCACGGCGCGTTCACCGGCCGCAGTCTCTCCTCGTCGTCCCGGCTGCGCGTCTCGAACGTCTCCAAGATGACGGACGCGTCGTTCGCGTACTCGTCGCTCACCGGCTGGGAGGACCGCGGCGTGCTGGGCGGCTTCCTCGACCTGACCCGCGAGGTGTGGCGCACGCGCGCGTACGGCGACTTCTGGCCGTACATGATGGTCGCCGAGGGCGCCATCGACATCTGCGCGGAGCCTGAGCTGTCCCTGTGGGACATGGCGGCCAACGCGATCATCGTCACGGAGGCCGGCGGCACGTTCACCGGCCTCGACGGCCGCCCGGGCCCGCACAGCGGAGACGCGGCGGCATCGAACGGCCACCTGCACGACGAGATGCTGGGATACCTGAACCAGCGATACTGATCCCGACCCCGATCCCCCGCGCGCCCTGTAACAGCGGCACACGCCCCCTTGTTGACCGTCGCTTTACCTGCCACCCTGAAGTTCCCCCCATTTGTGAACTTGTGAAACCCTGAACAAGGCAGCAAAAAAAGGGGCGGGAACTCTCTAGGAGGTGGCTCCACCCCATGCTCGTACGTGACGCAATGAGCACCGTGGTCCTCACCATCGGCCCCGATCACACCCTCCGTCAGGCCGCCGCCCTGATGGCCGCGCGGCGGATCGGCGCGGCGGTGGTCCTCGACCCGGACGCCGGCGCGATCGGCATCCTCACCGAACGCGACATCCTCAACTCCGTCGGCCGCGGCCAGAGCCCCGACGCGGAACGCGCCCACGCCCACACCACCAACGACGTCGTCTTCGCCACACCCTCCTGGACCCTGGAGGAGGCCGCATCCGCGATGGCCCACGGCGGCTTCCGCCACCTCATCGTCCTGGACCGCGGTGAACCCACGGGCATCGTCTCGGTCCGCGACATCATCCGTTGCTGGGCCCCGGCTCGACAGCACGCGCCCGCCTGAACGGAAAACGCACCGAGGGCCGGAGTCCTGTATCGGACTCCGGCCCTCGGCCTCAAGTAGCGGGGACAGGATTTGAACCTGCGACCTCTGGGTTATGAGCCCAGCGAGCTACCGAGCTGCTCCACCCCGCGTCGGTGAACACAACGTTACGTCAGCCCGACCGGCAAAGGCAAATCGCTTACTTTCAGCACCGCCCGGCGCCTTCAGCCCGTCCGGCGTTTGAGGACAAGGCCCGTTCAGGGCCGGAGGGGGGTCTGGGGGCGCAGCCCCCAGGAACGGGATGGGACGGGTAGGGGCGGCGGGGGCGAAAAAGCGAACGCCCACCCCCACCCACCGCACCGTCAGGCGGAAAGCTCCTCCCGCAACGCGTCCCGCAACCGGGCCGCCCGCTCCGCAACCTCCCCCGGCCCCAACGAAACCGCCAGATCAGCCCACCGCTGCCCCTCCGCCAACTCCCCCCGCCGCGCATACACCAGCGCCAACCGCAACGCGGCCCGCCCATGCCCCGCCTCGGCCGCCCGAGCCCACCACACCGCGGCCTCGGGCTCACTCCCCTCCCGAGCCAGCAACAGCCCAAGATTGAACGCCCCGTTGCGGGACCCGGCCTCGGCCGCGGCCCGGTACCACCGAGCCGCCTCCACCACGTCCCCACGAGCCGACGCCAGCATCCCGACCCGCACCTGAGCCCGCCGATGCCCCTGGGAAGCCGCCCGCTCGTACCACTCCTCGCACTCCGTCTTCTCGTGCGCGATCTCACCGAGCTCGTGCGCGGGCGCCTGCGGACGCCGCGCGTCGAGCACGGAGGCCAGCCGATACGCGGCCTCGGGGCTCCCCCCGCCCGCCGCACACCGCAGATACCGCTCGGCCTCCCGCTCGTCACCCTCCCGCAGACGGGCGATCCCGACCTGCAGCGCAGCCTCGGTGTGCCCGGCGCCGGCGGCCCTCTCGTACCACCGCAGCGCGGCCACGTCCTCGCCCCGCCCGGCGTACAGAATCCCGAGGTTGAAGGCGGCGTCGACACTGCCCGCCTCGGCGGCCTTGGAGAACCACGGCTCGGCCCCCGCCGCGTCCCCCACCTGCAACAGCAGAATGGCGAGCGCGTTCGCGGCCTCGCGGTGCCCCGCGTACGCGGCCCGCCGGTACCACTGCTCGGCCTGCGCGGTACGCGACTGCTCGGCGCAGAGCAGACCGAGGTTGTACGCGCCGTTCACGTCCCCGGCGTCCATGGCCGCCCGGTACCAGCGCTCGGCGGTCTGGGTCTCACCGCGCTCGGCGTGCAGCGCGCCCAGCGCGTTGGCCGCGTTGCCGTCCCCGTCCTGGGCAGCCCGCAGCCACCACACGGCGGCGCTCTCGGCGTCCCCCGCGTCACGCAGCAGGAACCCGAGCGCGCACGCGGCCCGGGCGTCGCCGTCCTTGGCGGACGTCAGATACCAGCGTCCGGCCTCCTTGAGCTCACCGCGTCGCTCCAGAATGGCCCCGAGATGCAGCGCGGCCCGCTGATGCCCCCGAGCGGCGGCCTGCCGGTACCACTGCTCGGCCTCTCCCGCGCCACCGTCACCCGCACCGTCCTCGGTGCCCGCGCTCTCCGCACCCTCCGCGGCCCTGCGGTCGAGCGCACGGGCAAGCCGGTACGCGGCCTCCCGGTGCCCCCGCTCGGCGGCGACCCGCATCCACTGCTCCGTGGCCACGTCCCCGCGGTGCTCCAGCAGATCGGCGAGGGCGTACGCGCCCAGCACGTGCCCCTGCTCGGCGGACTGGCGCAGCCAGTACTCGGCGGCCGGCTCGTCGCCGCGCTCGCGGTGGTGGCGGCCGAGCGCGTGCGCGGCGGGGGCGGAGCCGGCGACGGCGGCGATCCGCCACCAGCCGGCGGCGTCGTCCGCGTACCCGCGCTGGTGGAGGAGGACGCCGAGGTTGTTGGCCGCGGCGCGGTCACCGGCGGCGGTGGCGGCACGCAGCTGAGGCTCGGCCCCGTCGAGATCACCGCGGCGCAGCAGCATGGCTCCGAGGACACTCATCGCCTCGACGTCGCCTGCCTCGGCGGCGAGCCGTTGGCGTGCCTCTTCTACCGCCTCGCCGGTTTCGTCCCGGTCGGAAGGCTGCACAAATCGCCCTGTCTCCAACAGAGTTGCCTTGTCCCCCATAACGTCCATCGTCGCACCACCTGCAACCTGGGTACACCTGGTATACCGCAGCCAGTGAGGTCTCTACAGCGTTTTGTCGACATGCCCACAGAGAGACAAGTGAAACACAGTTACCCCCAACTGCCCCGGGTAGGCGCGGCCTTCACCAGGTCGGCACATGCGTTCGCACACCACGAAGGCCCGGATCCTTGGAGGATCCGGGCCTTCGCGATCAGTAGCGGGGACAGGATTTGAACCTGCGACCTCTGGGTTATGAGCCCAGCGAGCTACCGAGCTGCTCCACCCCGCGCCGTTGTGTTGCAACCGTACCACGGCGCGGGAGGGGCAGCGGACGCTGCCTCAGCAGGCCCTCCGACCAGCACTAACCACTGGCGGAACTACTGCTGGAACTGCTGCTGGGACTGGCACTCGGGCTACCGCTGGGACTGGGGCTCGCACTACCGGAGGACCCGCTCCCGGCACCACTCCCGCTGCCGGCCCTGTCTGCCGCGGCCTGCGCCGCCTCAGCCCTCTTGAGCGCGTCCTCAAGGGCCGTCTGCGCCTTGCCGTACGCCTCCCAGTCGCCCTTCTTGAGAGCGGCCTGGCCGTCCTCGAATGCCTGCTGGGCATCGTTGAGGGCCTCTTGGACCGTCGGGTTGTCGGACGACGGTGGCGGCGTCGTACCACCGCCCTCGTCCGGTGGCTCGGTGGTCGTACCCTCCGCCCCGAAGACCTTGTCGAGCGCGGCCTCGAGTGTGTCCTCGAAAGCGGTCTGGCCGTCGTAGGTCACCAACACCTTGCGCAGCAGCGGGTACTTGAGTCCGCTGCCTCGTACGTAGACGGGCTCCACGTACAGCAGGCCTCCGTCGAGCGGCACCGTCAGCAGGTTGCCGTACTCGATCTCCGAGTCCCCGCCTCTCAGCAGCCTGATGGTCTCGGCGATGTCCTGTTCGGAGTTGAACTGGCTCTGGACCTGTTTGGGTCCGCTGACGGTTCCGCTCGTCGGCAGTTTCAGGATTCTGATCTTGCCGTAATCACTCGTCCCCGCCTCGGCGTTGACGGACATGAAGGCACTCAGGTTGTCCCGGCCGTTCGGCGTGAACGTCGTGGTCAGGGAGAACGCCTGCGCCTGCTGGTCGGGCATCCTCATGCTCAGGTAGTACGGCGGCACCGCGTCGCCCGACTTGTTGCTCGGGTCGTCCGGCACCTGCCACACCTCGGAACCGCTGAGGAACGTCTCGGCGTCCGCCACGTGGTAGCGGGTCAGCAGCTCGCGCTGGACCTTGAACAGGTCCTGCGGGTACCGGAGATGGGCCATCAGCGAGGCCGAGATGTCACTCTTCGGCTCGACCGTGTCCGGGAAGGCCTTCATCCAGGTCTTCAGGACGGGGTCCTTGGTGTCCCACTGGAAGAGCTTGACCTCGCCGGTGTACGCGTCGACGGTCGCCTTCACCGAGTTGCGGATGTAGTTGACCTGGTTCTGCTGGGCCACCACCGCGCGCTGGTTGTTGCCTGCGGTGAGCGAGTCCGCCGTCGTGTCTCCCAGCGTGGTGCGAGAGGCGTACGGATAGCCGTTCGTCGTCGTGTAGGCGTCGACGATCCACTGGATCTCACCGTCGATGACGGCCGGGTAGGCGTCACCGTCGATGGTCAGCCAGGGCGCCACCGCCTCGACGCGCTCCTTGGGCGTGCGGTTGTAGAGAACCCGCGAACCCTCACCGATGGCACCGGAGTAGAGGATCTGCGGCTCACCGAACGCGACGGCGTACGCGGCACGGTTTATCGGGTTGGAGAGGCTGACGCCGCTCTTCCCCCGGTAGCTGGTGGTCTTCTCACCGTTGTCGTCGGAGTAGTCGATCTCCTTCTGGGGACCGCCGACGATCGAGTACTGGCTGGTCTTCTCGCCGTAGTAGATCCGCTGCTGGTACGTCCCGAGGTCACCCGTGGACGGCAGGTCGGACTCGGTGAAGACCGGGCGGCCCTGGGCGTCCCCCGTGGTGCCCTTGGCCGCGACCACACCGAATCCGTGCGTGTAGCGGAAGTGGTCGTTGATCCAGTTGTTCTTCGGAATGCCGTTGAGGTTCAGCTCTCGCAGACCGATGACCGTGTCCTGGTCCTTGCCGTCCTTGCTGTACCGGTCGACATCCAGGTTGGTCGGGAACGCGTAGTAGTTCCTGATCTGCTGGAGCTGCTGGAACGTCGGCGACACGATGTTCGGGTCCACGATGCGGATACTCGCCGTGGCGTCGACGTCGTCGCGCAGCTTGGTCTTGTCCTCGGTGTCACTGCGGCCGGCGTACTCGCTGACCTTGGCGCCGTCGATGCCGTACGCCTCGCGCGTCGCCTTCAGGTTCTTCTCGACGTACGGGGCTTCCTTCGCCTGCTCGTTCGGCTGGACCTGGAACTTCTGCACGATCGCCGGGTACAGCCCGCCGATGAGGATGGCCGAGAGGACCATCAGTCCGAAGCCGATGACGGGCAGCTGCCAGGTGCGCCGCCACAGGGTCGCGAAGAACAGCAGCGAGCAGATGATGGCGATGCAGAACAGGATCGTCTTGGCCGGCAGGTAGGCGTTGGCGTCGACGTACCGCAGACCCGTCCAGTTGCCGGTCGCCTTGAAGTCACTCGACTTCACCGCGAGGCCGTACCGGTCGAGCCAGTACGCGACCGCCTTGAGGGCGACGAAGATACCCAGCAGCACGGACAGATGGCCGGTCGCCGCTGCCGTGGCGCGGGCCCCCGGGCTGGTGACGCGCAGCCCGCCGTACAGATAGTGGGTGAGGGCGGCGGCGATCAGGGAGAGGATCGCGGCTGCGAAGCCGAAGCCCATCAGGAAGCGGTACCAGGGCAGGTCGAAGGCGTAGAAGGACACGTCCAGACCGAACTGGGGGTCCTTCTGCCCGAAGGACACTCCGTTGACCCACATCAGCCAGGTCCGCCACTGCCCGGACGCCGACGCGCCCGCGATGAGGCCGACCAGGGCGGTGATACCGAGCAGCAGCCACTTCTTGTACGGGGCGATGCCCATGCGATACCGGTCGAGGCTCTGCTGCTCCATCGACATGGCGCTCAGCGGCGGGCGCAGCCTGTGCGCCAGCCAGATGTTCACCCCTACCGCGGTCGCCATCACCAGACCGAAGACGAAGAAAAGACCGATCTTGGTCCACAGAGTGGTCGTGAAGACCGATGAGTAGTTGACCGAGCGGTACCAGAGCCAGTCCGTCCAGAATCCCGCGAACATGATGAACGCCATGCCGAGGACGGCAAGAACGCCCAGTGTCATGAGCAGGGTCCGGACGCGCCGGGACGGGCGGCCCACTCTGATCCGTGGCCCCTGCGGGCCTCCGCCGCGGTCCGGCATCTGGAAAGCCAAGGTCGGCACCTCAAAAGTCGCTGTCGGTCCGTCAGGTCCCCGTGATCGCGGACCCTCCGTCAGGGCCCGTGATCGTAGGGGCCTCACCTATGCAACTTACTCACGCTTTACTCGGTTCCCGCTTCGGGCCATGAACGAGGCAGGATTGTGACCATGTCCAACACTCCCATGGCGGCGAACCCGCTCACCCGGGCCGTACTCGAGATCGACGAGTACGCCTCCGGCCTCGGCTGGGACCAGCCGGCTCGCCTCTTCGCCCTCGTAGACACCGCCCGACTGCGGGTCCAGGAACCCTCTCTCGCAGCCCAGCTCGGCCTGGCGGACGAGCAGGCGACCACCGGTCTCACCCCGATCGAGCAGGACGAGATCCCGGCGGGCAAGCCGCTGGACGAGTTCCTCGCCACCATCGCCTGGCCTGACGCGGTGGTCGGCTGCGCCCTCACCGTCGAGCGCCTGATGCTCCCGCCGTCCGCGGAGGCGTCGGTTCCGGCGGGACTGAGCGAGAAGAAGCTCTCGGCCTGGGTCGCCGCGCACCCGGACCGTCAGGAGGTCCGGATGACGGTCGCGGTCCTGCGCGACGGCACCCGGGACTCGGCGGTGCGCCTGCGCGAGAAGGACGCGGCGACGGAGGTGCTCACGGGCTCGGGCCTGGTACCGGGCCTGGCGGAGGCACTGTCGGCGACCTTCGCGGACTAGCGGAGGAACGAGGTGGGGTGAGCGGCCCCCAGGACCGCTCACCCCATTCCTGTCTACTTCTTACCGCACTGCGGCAGATCGCTGGTGTCCCCGGAGCGGATGTCCTTGAGGGCGTTCAACGCGTCGCCGATGGTGCCCACCTTGACGAGGGTGAGTCCCTCAGGGGTGTCCTTGGCGGCGGCAGCGCAGTTGTCGGCCGGCGTCAGGAAGTACTGAGCCCCCTTGTCCCGCGCGCCGACGGTCTTCATCTCGATCCCACCGATGGGTCCGACCTTGCCGTCGTCGTCGATGGTGCCGGTGCCGGCCACGAACTTCCCGCCGGTGAGGCTTCCGGGCGTCAGCTTGTCGTAGATACCGAGGGCGAACATGAGTCCCGCGCTGGGGCCTCCGACATCGGCGAGCTTGATGTCGATGGTGAACGGGAAGGTGTGGTCGGTCCCGGCGGAGATCCCCACGATGGCGCGCTCGGCTCTGTCGTCGGCGGACCTGGTGGTCGTGATGGTGACGTCCTGCTTCTTGTTCGGCGCCCGGTTCGCCTTCTCGGCGGCGGCCTGCTCCGCGGCGGGCACGATGGTGAAGACGACCTTCTCACCGGCCTTGTGCTGGGTCACCAGCTTGGCGACGTCGCCGGGCTGCTTGACCGTCGTACCGTCGACGGCCTTGATGACATCACCGGCGTGCAGCTTCCCCTCGGCGGGAGACCCCTTCAGGACGGTGGAGACGATCACCCAGGACTGCACCGGGACGTCGAGTTCCTCCAGGGCCGCGACCTTGGCGCTCTCCTGGGACTGACTGAACTCCTCGGCGTTCTCCTGGGTCGACTGCTCCTCGGTCTTGCCGTCCGGATAGAGCGTGTCGTGCGGCACGACCTTGTTGTCGTGCGAGAGCCACCCGTACACGGCTTCGACGAGGTTCATGTTGTAGTCGGCGCTGGTGACCCGAACGGTGGTCATGTTCAGGTGGCCGGTGGTCGCATAGGTCTTGCGCCCGGAGATCCGCAGCACCGGCTCACCGCCGTGGTCCCCGAGTGTGTTCACGGTCGGCCCCGGTGACATCTCCGCATACGGCACGGTGATGAACACTCCGGCGCACAGGAGCGCGATCAGCATCAGGGTGGAGGCGAGCATCGTCGCGGTGCGGCGTGGCATGGCACGACAGTACGGGACGGTCCTGTCGGCACACCGTCAGGGCCGCCCGTGCGGTCTCTCAGGTACGGGACTTCTCCATGGCCTCGCGGAACCGCACGTAGCCGTCGAGCTCGGGCCCGTCACCGCGTGTCCGGCGCGTCCGGTTGGCCCAACTGCCCCACAGGCCGGCACCGATCGCAGCCACAAGCGGAATCAGCAACCAGGCGAGTGCCGCCATGCCGACCTCCCAACCCCGATGAGCGACCGCAACTGACTGATCAGCAGATTAACCTCCGCCGTGTCAACGCTCACGCCCGGGGGGCGGTTACGCAACCGGAGAGACCTCCCGCACAGGTCCACTCACCCGGCTCAGCAGGCGCCGACCCTCTCTTCCGCCGCCCGGCCACCACCCCTCAACGACGACGCTACGCGCCGACCCACTCTTCGGTCCCGTCGGAGAACGTCTGATGCTTCCAGATGGGCACCTCGTGCTTGAGGTCGTCGATCAGCTTCCGGCAGGCGGCGAAGGCCTCCCCCCGGTGCGGGCAGGACACGGCGACCACGACAGCGAGGTCCCCCACTGCCAGGTCCCCGACCCGATGCACAGCGGCGAGGGCCCGCACCGGGAACTCGGCGACGACCTTCTCGGCGACACGCCGCATCTCGGCCTCGGCGCTGGGGTGACACGAATAGCCGAGCGCGTCGACATCGGCACCACCGTCGTGATTCCGCACGGTCCCCACGAACAGGGCGGTCCCCCCGGCGGAGTCGTCTCCCACAGCCCGGAAAACCTCATCCAGGGAGAGCGGCTCCTCCCGAACGGCAACCAGCTTGATGGGCTCCAGAGCCGTCTGCTCACCGGGATGATCATTGAGGGATGCCATACCCCCATGGTGCCACGCACGGAACTTCCAGCCCGTCCGGCGTTTGAGGACGAGGCCGTTCAGGCCGACAGCGGGAGTCTGGGGGCGGCAGCCCCCAGGGCCGGGACGGGTAGGGGCGGCGGGGGCGAGAAACCCACCCGCACCCCACCCCTCAGATCCGCCGCCGAGCCTTCCTAGCCCGCCGCACCAACGCAGCCGTACCCAACAACGCCACCGTCGCCCCCGCGGCACCCGCCGCGGTCGCGTCCTTCCGCCCGAGCCGCCGACCGGCCACCGTATGCCGCCCGGCGACCTCCCCGAGCAGCTCCGCGAGCACCTCCTCGTTGCTCCACTGAGGCCGCCACCCGGCATCATGCAGCCGACTCCCGCTCACCACCCAGGGGTACATCGTGTACGCCAGATCCCCTGCCGGAGAGGGCGTGAGCCCGATCCGGTGCAGCCGGGCGGCGGCGCCCAGAGCCACGGCGGACGGCAGCTCCATGCGCCGGATCCCGCTGAGCTCCTCGACCTCCTCCTGCTCCAGCCACCCGTCGCACCCGACAGCCAGTTCTCCCTCGACCTTCTCCAGCACCGCGTACTCCAGAGCGCTGCACAGATCCTCGACGTGACAGAACTGCCAGGCGGGCCGCGACCCGGCCACGACAAGCAGCCGAGGCGACTCGAAATACCTGGTCAGAGCGGTGTCCGTGCCCCCGATCAACACCGCGGGACGCACCACCGTCACATTGAGCCCGGGATGTGCCCGCGGTGCGCGCCGGGCGAGTCGCTCGATCTCCAGCAGGTCCCCGACCCCGGTCGCCTCGGCGGTCGCCCGCAGCTCCGCGTCCTCCGCGAGCGGCAGTTCGTTGTCCGGCAACGCCCCGTAGACCATCGCGGACGTGCACAGCACGACCCGGTGCACCCCGGCTGCGGCTGCGGCCGTCAGCACGGTCTGCGTCCCGCGCACGTTGTACGCCGTACGGGCCGCCCCGTCCGTCTCCAGGTCCAGATCCAGGGCCAGATGGACCACGACGTCTGCGCCCCGCAGCTTCTCCGCGATGGCCGGATCCCGCACGTCGAGGATGTGCCACTGCGCCGCCGCGCACTCGCCGCGGCGCTCGTCGATGGCGATGACCTGCTTGATCTCCTCGGACGCGGCGAGCCGCTCGGTGAGCAGCGCTCCGATGCCCGTCGCGGCACCGGTGACCGCGACGACAGGCCCGCGTGGGGCCGGGTTGGTTGAGTGGTTTCGCGCTGCGCGAACCTGCGGATCTGGGGAACTCACCGGCGTCTCCAGCGGTTGTCTTCAGTAAGGACGCGCGTGACGCGTACGTACCAGGTGACATCCATCCTGCCGCAGGCCAGGAGTCGGCGAAGCACCGAGCCCCCAACCGGCCACGGTGTCTAGGCTGGGTGGTGTTGTCGGGCAGCCGCCGTCGAAAGAGCCGACGGCCTTACCAGCCGAGGAATCCCGTGAGTGACACCCCATTCGGATTCGGCCTTCCGCCGGAGGAGCCGGAGAACGGCGACGAGGGCAAGAAGGAGGACCAGCAGAGCGGTGGTGGTCAGGGACCGTTCGGTTTCGGACTGCCCGGCTTCGGCGGTCCCGGAGGCGACAATCCGCTCGCAGCCATGTTCGGTTCCATGAACCCCAACGACCTGGGCGCCGCGTTCCAGCAGCTGGGCCAGATGCTCTCGTACGAGGGCGGTCCGGTGAACTGGGACATGGCCAAGCAGATCGCCCGCCAGACGGTCGCCCAGGGGACCTCCGACGGCATCAAGGACTCCAGCATCGGTCCCGCCGAGCGCACCGCCGTCGAGGAGGCCGTCCGCCTGGCGGACCTGTGGCTGGACGACGCGACGTCGCTGCCGTCCGGTGCCGGCTCCGCCGTGGCGTGGAGCCGCGCGGAGTGGGTCGAGGCGACCCTGCCCGCCTGGAAGGAGCTGGTCGACCCGGTCGCCGAGCGCGTCGGCGCGGCCATGGGCGATGTCCTGCCCGAGGAGATGCAGGCCATGGCGGGCCCGCTGATCGGCATGATGCGCTCCATGGGCGGCGCCATGTTCGGCACGCAGATCGGACAGGCCGTAGGGGTGCTCGCTGGCGAGGTCGTCGGCTCGACGGACATCGGTCTTCCGCTGGGCCCGACGGGCCGGGCCGCGCTGCTGCCGGCGAACATCGAGGCGTTCGGCAAGGACCTGGGTGTGCCGCAGGAGGAGGTGCGGCTGTATCTCGCCCTGCGCGAGGCCGCCCACCAGCGCCTGTTCGCCCACGTGCCGTGGCTGCGCTCGCACCTGTTCGGCGCGGTCGACGGCTACGCGCGCGGGATCAAGGTCGACACGGCCAAGCTGGAGGACGTGGTCGGCCAGTTCGACCCGCAGAACCCGGAGCAGCTGCAGGACGCACTCCAGCAGGGCATGTTCCAGCCGGAGGACACCCCGGAGCAGAAGGTCGCCCTGGCCCGTCTGGAGACGGCCCTGGCGCTCGTGGAGGGCTGGGTGGACGCGGTGGTGCACGCGGCGGCCAAGCCCCGTCTGACGTCCGCGGACGCCCTGCGCGAGACGCTGCGCCGTCGGCGTGCCACGGGCGGCCCGGCCGAGCAGACGTTCGCCACCCTGATCGGCCTGGAGCTCCGCCCCCGCCGCCTGCGCGACGCCTCGCGTCTGTGGGCGTCGCTGACGGACGCGCGCGGTGTCGACGGTCGGGACGGCCTGTGGGCCCACCCGGACATGCTGCCGACCGCCTCCGACCTGGACGACCCGGACGGCTTCGTGCACCGCGAGCAGCTCGACTTCTCCGAGCTGGACAAGATGCTCGGCGAGGCAGCGGGCGGCTCCGCCGAGAAGCCGAACCTGAAAAAGGACGACGACTCCGAGTGACTCTTCACGGCAACGCGGTCCAGGTGCTGGAGAAGTACGAGGATCAGAAAGACCTCCGTCAGGTCTACCTGGACCATCTGGACGGCCATCCCGACGGGATGTGGAAGGACTGCAAGGACGGACACATCACAGCCAGCGCTCTCGTGATCGACCCGGAGCGTGAGCGGGTCCTGCTCACGCTTCACAAGAAGCTGCGGATGTGGCTCCAGACGGGTGGGCACTGCGAGCAGAGCGACAACACGCTCGCCGGCGCCGCGCTCCGCGAGGCCACGGAGGAGTCCGGCATCCCCTCGCTGCGGCTGCTCCAGAGGACTCCGGTCCGCCTGGACCGGCACCACACGCCCTGTGCGTGGCACCTGGACGTGCAGTACGCCGCCGTGGCCCCGCCGGGAGTCGTGGAGGCGATCAGCGACGAGTCCCTGGACCTGCGCTGGTTCGCCTACGCCGAGGTGCCGGACGTAGCGGACGACTCAGTCGTACGACTGCTCGAAGCGGCCCGCGCCAGACTGTGAACGTGTAAGGGGCGACCGCCCATGGTGGTCGCCCCTTACCTGTCCGGCACCGCTAGCTCCAGGCGTTGCCCTGGTTCTGTGTCCGGGCCCCGTGCTGTCCCATACCGAACTGGGCGGCGGCGCCCTGGCCGATCTGGGCGTTCTGCGGCGGCAGCAGCTCGCTGGGCTGGATCAGCGCGTAACCACTGCCCATGAAGCTGAGTTCCCAGCCCTCGCCGGTGTTGCCGCGGCGGCGCCACACTCCGGAGGTGTGCGTCTGGGCCTGCATCTGCACGCGCAGGCCGGTCGACCAGGCGACGATGGCGTCGGCGTCACAGTTGACGTACTTGTCCGGCGTCACCTGCATCATCAGCGGCGCGCCCGAGGTCATCAGGGCGACCCTGCCGCGGCCGGTGATGTTGAGCTGGTACTTCCCGGAGCCGGAGATGCCGTACAGGCTGTCCACGGCGATGACCTCGTGGTGCAGCCCGGAGTCCATCGCCAGCACGTAACTGCTGTCGACCGTCAGCCCGTCCTGTTCCACGTCCACCACATGGATGTGCTGGGCGAGGTTGGCGAGATAGACCGTGCCCTGCCCGTGGCAGCGCATCAGGTCCAGACCCTCGCCCGTGTGCGCGCGAGAGCGGCCCTGGTTGTTGCTCTGGTACTCGGCGTCGAACTCCATCAGACCCTGGTAGGCGACCATCGTGCCCTTGCGGGCGAGGATGTCGTCGTGGCCTTCCAGGGTGACCCGGAGCATCTGCTTGTTCTGGAGACTCCAGCGTTCCTGGGTCTGCGAGTCGTTGTGCGCGAAAAGTGGGCTCTGCATGGCGTTCTGGCTCCCCCTCAGCCCCGGACCCGGAGACGGTCGGTGCTGTCCTCGCTGGGCTGGACGACGACGATGCCCTGGCCGGAGAAGGCCATCTGGTAGGCCTCGCCACTGCCCCGGCCGATGAGCGACTGTGCCTTGAAGCTGCGCTTGCCCTTCACCTTGAGGTTCGGGGACCAGGCGACGAGCGCGTCCGGGTCGACGTACGTCTCGTCGTCGCCGCCACCGCAGTCGACGACGATCGGCTTGCCCCGGGAGGTCAGCGCGACCCAGCCCTGCCCGGAGATCTTGGTGTTCCACAGGCCCTGCCCGGCGAACTTCGCCAGCCCTTTGACCCGCTCGACACCCCAGGTGAGGTGCGCGTCGAAGGCGAGCAGGTTGGTGGCGTTGACGGAGATGCCGTCGCCGTTGAGGTTGATCACGACGACGTTCGCCCCGTAGTCGGCGAGGTAGAGCAGACCGTCGCCGGAGCACTTCATCAGAGGCGCGCCCTCGCCGGTCATCCAGTCCTTGGCGATCTGGCGTACGGCCGGCGGGTTGGGCTCGTACTGGACGAAGCCTTCGTAGGCGACCATCGACCCCACGCGCGCGAGGAGGTCGTTTCCGGTCTGCATGGCGACCTTCAGCATGTGGTTGCCGTGGTTTTCCATGCGGGCGGTGACAGGTGCGGGAGCGTAGCCCGCGAGCGGCTGGTTCATGACGGGCTCCCTCTAGACCTCGTAGGGCTGAACAACGATGAAGTTGCCGGGCGCGCCCCGGAACTGGAGGTTGACGCTCTCCCCGGTGTCGCCGGGGTAGGCGTTGCGGCGCACCCGTACCTGGCTGGAGACGACCACCTGGGAGGCGGCCGACCAGGCGACCACGGCGTTGCAGTCGGCGAACGTGGTGGGCGTGACGGGCAGGACGACGGGAACGCCGTGCGTCTTCACGACGATCGTGCCGGTGCCCGTGAACAGCATGGTGAACAGAGCACCGCCGGGAATGCCGTGTCCCTCGACGCGACGCACCTCGTACTGAAGGCTCTCGTCGAACGCGAGGACGTTCTCGGCGGACACGCAGATGCCGTCGCCCTGGAGCTCGATGGGGTGCAGCATCGTGGAGTTGTCGGCGAGGAACACCTGGCCCTGGCCGGTACAGCGCATCAGCTGCATCTCCTGGCCGGTCGCGTTGCCCGCGATCCGGCCGGCGAATCCGGCGCCCTTGTAGCTGAAGTCGACCTTGCCCTGGTAGAGCACCATGCTGCCCTGCCGGGCCAGCACGGGCTGGCCGCCCATGCCCAGGTCGACGCGGATCAGCTTCTTGTTCTGCTGTGTCCAGCGCTGCCCGGTCGGCGTCTCCTTGAACTGCTGGAGCGCGGCTGTGACACCGGCGCCCTGCCCGGCACCCTGCGGTACGCCCTGGGGCACTCCGTACGAGGCCTGCTGGCCGGGAGCCTGCCCGAACGGGGGCTGCTGGCCGTAGCCCGGGGGCGGGGTCGGCTGCCCGTAACCGGGCGGGCCGGGCGGCGCCTGGGGCGCCTGCGGCTGGCCGTAGC
Organism: Streptomyces lacrimifluminis; assembly: GCF_014646095.1. Taxonomy (GTDB): domain Bacteria; phylum Actinomycetota; class Actinomycetes; order Streptomycetales; family Streptomycetaceae; genus Streptomyces; species Streptomyces lacrimifluminis. Next base: position 83,371 of record NZ_BMMU01000005.1, read on the forward strand.
CAGGAGGCAGCGACCCGGTCTGGCCCGGCGGTTGGCCGTACGGCGCCTGAGAGGGCCCCGGCTGTCCGTAGGGCGCGGGCGCCGGAACCGGGGGCGGTACCTGGGCGCCGCCCGGCGGTGTCAGGGGCGCGACGATGGTGGGGGCCGCGTGCACCGGCGGCGCGGGGGCCGGAGCCGGGGGCGCGGGGGCTGCCGGTGGGGGCGCGAAACCCTGGGCGGCGGGCTGCGGAGCGGGCGGGGCCGCCGCCGGAGCGCCGAAAGCGGGCGGGGCGAAGCCGGGAGCGGCGCCGGTCTGGGGCTGCTGCGGAGCGGGGGTCTCCTCCTCGGCGACCTCCCCGCCGAAGTTCTTCAGCAGCGCGTCGAGGCCGCCGTCGAAACCCTGTCCGACCGCGGCGAAGCGCCACACGTCCTTCAGGTAGAAGTCGCCCAGCATCACCGCACGCTCGGTGGAGAACTCGGAGCCGTTGAAGGAGTAGCGGGCCACCTCCTCGCCGCCGGCGACGATGCGGACGTATCCGGGGGCGATCTGCGACATCTGCCCGGCGCCGTCGAGCGTGGCCGTGAACGACAGTTTCTGGATCTGCGGCGGGATCCGGTCGAGCGTGACGCGGAAGGACTCCGTGTCGCCCGCCTGAGCGCCCAGGATCTGGATGGACTCCTCCGGGGACTTCGGCTGGTTGAAGAAGACGAAGTACCGGTCGTCCGAGAGCCGCTCGTCGGCGTCGAGGCCGAAGCAGCTGATGTCGAAGGTCAGCCCCGGTCCGGAGATCTGCACACCCACGTACAGATCCGTGCCCGCTGTGAGATCACTGATCCTGGCCTTGTGGCCGCGTTGGAATTCCCTGGCCATGCGTACCGACCGTCCCCCATCCCGAATGCCGAATGCGTCGGGTCAGGCTAACGGCTAATTCCGGACGCGGCCGAAGCCGGTACAAACCCGGTACACAAAGCCCGGTCGCCGCCGCGCGCTCGCGACCCGGAGATCAGTCCCCGCGCGCGGAGGGCGGATGCGGCAGCCGGTCGGCGGCGACCACTCCTTCGAGGTAGCCACGGGCCCGCTCGGTCCGTGGATACGCGTCCAGGAGCCGCCAGAAGCGGGGCCCGTGCCCGGGGACCAGCAGATGCGCCAGCTCATGGAGGAGGACGTAGTCGACGACGTACTCGGGCATGCCCTGCAGCCGGTGCGACAGGCGGATGCTGCCCTCGGCCGGGGTGCACGAGCCCCAGCGCGTGTTCTGGTTGGTGACCCAGCGTACGGAGGTCGGCCGGGCGCGGCCGTCGAAGTACTGGGCCGACAGCTGCTCGGCACGCTCGGCCAGCTCATTGTCACCGGGCACCCGTTTGTTCTTGCTCTCCTGGGCGGCCAGTTTGTCGAGCATGACGGTCACCCAGCGCTGTTCCTCGGCCTCGGACATCCGGGCGGGGATGAGCACGACGGTGCGATCGCCCTCGCGGTACGCGGAGACCGTCCGGCGTCGCCGGGCGCTCCTGCGAACCTCGATCGCGCTCGCCCCCGAGCCGCTCGGCGGCTGGCTCGTCGTACTGCGCTGTGGGTTTCCGGCGCGGTGCAGTGGGTCGGCGGGCACGGCACGACGTTACCCGCTGTGCACGGAGGAAGTCTTGACTCCGGCGCGGTTCGGCAGCGATCCCCACCATGCGTTTGATTTGTACGACGAATACCCACCGCCTGTGGACAACTTTCGACGCCCGATGAGCAAACCGGGCATGCTGACATCCGTCGGCGGACGAGCACCGACATCCACTGACAAACAGTGACATTCAATGGGGATTTTCTCTGGCTACGGGGGCCTGCCATGCGATCAACCACCACACCTGCACCTGCGTCGGACACGACTGTCGCACTGTCGGCCACAAGCCCCTCGGGCGAGACCCGCCCACGTGTCAGTCACCCGATGATGAAGGGCGCGCTGCGCAGCGGCTGGCGGGATCTGAACACGGTGCAGTTCGGGATGACACCCGCCCATGCGATGACGCTCGGCCCGATGGACACGGCGACAGGCAGTTTCCTGAGCCTGCTCGACGGCACTCGCGGACTGCCGCGCCTCCATGACGAAGGACACCGCATGGATCTGCCGGCCGCCCATGTCGACGGACTGGTGGAGCGGCTGAGCGAGGCCGGCCTCCTCGACGACGCGACAGGCGGCGGCCCGGCCGTCGAAACGCTGCGCGGCAAGACAAAGGTTCTGGAGCGGCTGGCGCCCGATCTGGCCTCCCTCTCCCTGGTCGCGCAGACACCGGGTGAGGCGATGGCACGGCTGGCCGCTCGCAGGTCGCTGCGTGTGCAGGTCCGAGGCGCCGGCCGGGTCGGCGCAGTGGTGGCCTCACTGCTGGCGGGCGCGGGTGTGGGCCACGTCGATGTGCGCGACGGCGGCGTGGTCGAGCCCTGGGACGTCTCGCCAGGTGGCCTGCCCGTCGATTCCGTCGGCGAACGCCGGGACGAGTCCGCGCGACGCGCTGCCCGAAGGTCGGCCCCGGACCGTCCCCCACGGCGTACGGCCGCTCAGTCACCGCCCGGCGCGAACGACCCCGGTCTCTCCCTGGTGATCCTCGCCCCACGCGACGACCTCGCCGTGCATGCCCCCGACCCGGCCGCAGCAGAAGCACTCGTGACCTCGGGCACACCGCATCTGTACGCGGGCGTCGTGGAAGGAACCGGCATCGTGGGCCCCCTCGTCCTGCCGGGCGAGACGGCCTGCGCCGGGTGTCTGGACCGGTGGCGCGTCGACCGGGACCCGGTCTGGCCGCGCCTGGTGGCACAGTGGCGTTCCGCACGTCCACGCCAGGTCAGGGCCTGTGATCTGGCCCTGGCGACGACGGTCGCGGGCCTGACCGCGAGCCACGCGCTGGCCTTCCTTGACGGCAGGACGCCGTCCACCGCGGGCGCCCGCTGGGAGGTCTCCGTACCCGGGCTCGACTGGCACGCACGCCCGGTCTGGGCACACCCCGCATGCCCCTGCGGTGCCGAGGAGAAGGGTAAGAAGGAGGAACACACCTCGGAGGACGGGGAGTCGCACGAGACAATGGCGGAGCAACGGCCGTCGACGGAGTTACGCCGTAAGGCACACGCGGCGCGGCTGTCCGGAACTTGGAGGGCTCATGTCTGATCTTCCCCGGAAGGCGGTCACCCGTACCGCCAAGCTCGCCGCGCTCCCGCTCGGCATCGCCGGGCGGGCAACCTGGGGACTCGGCAAACGGATCGTCGGCGAGTCGGCGGACATCGTCGGCCGCGAGCTGCAACAGCGCACGGCGGAACAGTTGTTCAAGGTGCTCGGCGAGCTCAAGGGCGGTGCGATGAAGTTCGGGCAGGCCCTGTCCGTCTTCGAGTCGGCCCTGCCCGAGGAGGTCGCGGGCCCCTACCGCGCGGCGCTGACGAAGCTCCAGGAAGCGGCCCCGCCGATGCCTACACGCACGGTGCACTCGGTACTGGAGGCACGGCTCGGCGCGGACTGGCAGGACCTGTTCCTGGAGTTCCAGGACAAGCCGTCCGCCGCGGCCTCGATCGGCCAGGTGCATCGGGGGGTGTGGCACGACGGACGCAAGGTCGCGGTCAAGGTGCAGTATCCGGGCGCCGGCGAGGCACTGCTCTCCGACCTGACCCAGCTCAGCCGCTTCGCCCGCCTGTTGGGGCCCCTCATCCCCGGGATGGACATCAAACCGCTCATCGCCGAGCTCCGGGACCGTGTCTCGGAGGAGCTCGACTACGGCCTGGAGGCCCAGGCCCAGCGGACCCACGCGGAGGAGTTCACGGACGATCCGGACGTCGTGGTACCGGCCGTCGTCCACCAGTGCGAGCAGGTTCTGGTGACGGAGTGGATCGACGGCATACCGATGTCGGAGGTGATCACCGACGGTACGCAGGAGCAGCGCGACCGCGCGGGCCAACTGCTGGCCCGGTTCCTCTTCTCGGGCCCCGCCCGCACCGGTCTCCTGCACGCCGACCCGCACCCCGGCAACTTCCGACTGCTGCCCGGCGGCCCGGCCGGCAAGGACGACTGGCGACTGGGCGTACTGGACTTCGGTACGGTCGACCGCCTCCCGGGCGGGCTGCCCACGACGATCGGCGACTCCCTGCGCCTGACCCTGGACGGCCAGGCAGAGGCTGTCTACGAGGCCCTCTGCGCGGAGGGTTTCGTCAAGGACTCGATCGACCTGGATCCCGACGCGGTACTCGACTACCTCCTGCCGATCATCGAACCGGCCCAGGCGGACGAGTTCACCTTCACCCGAGGATGGATGCGCAGCCAGGCGGCCCGCATAGCCGACCCGCGCTCCCCCGCACACCAACTGGGCAAGCGCCTCAACCTGCCCCCGTCGTACCTGCTGATACACCGCGTGACCTTGAGCACCATCGGTGTCCTGTGCCAACTGGGAGCGACGGTCCGCATGCGCGCGGAACTGGAGGAGTGGCTGCCGGGATTCCTGCCGGAGGCCGAAGAGGAGTCCGCGGCTGCCGAGGCATGAGCCGACTTCACCACCAGGCCGAGTCCAGCCGCCCCTCGATCGCCCTGAGGTTCTCCCGGGCACAGGTGTCGCAGAGGTGGTGACGCGTTCCGTTCTCCATCGAGCAGGTCCAGGTCAACGGCAGGCTCTCGGCCTGTGTACCGCAGCGGGCGCACACGACGGGGCGGGAGTCCGTCGAGGAACCGGCATCCTCACCGCCACTGCTGCTGGGAAGACTCGTCACCCGGCGACGATATCGCCGTGGCCGACGGCCGGGAGGGCGCAACGCACCGCGGGGGTCGGTCCGTTCTGACGGACCGACCCCCGCGGGAAGTGGCTGCTGTTACTGCAGAGCTGCCGTGGTCGTTACTGCATGACCGCCATGGCAAGCGCACGGCGGGCACGCAGCGAGGCGCGCTCGGCTCGGCGCTGGAGCCGACGGGCGGTCACCACGCGGTGTGCTTGGCGATCCCGCTCGGCCTCCTGAAGGCGGTCGTGCATATGCGCACGAGCCAGGGCTTCTGGGATGAGTTGCATCTCTCGGGTCCTGTTCTGGCGCGAGTCGTTCGCACCGGTGGTGGTGAAGTCCGGGGTCGCGGAGCCGACGGGCTCGCTGGTGGTCGGCGTCATCGGGGCCTGCTTCTGGGGGTCGTGCGTGAAGGGGCGGTCGATCGTTCCTGTGATGTTCATGCTGTGACCGGGTTCTTGCGCGGACGGCCACGGGGCCGCTTGCGGGCCACAACGACACCCTGGACGAACAGCTCGCCACCCCAGACGCCCCAGGGCTCACGCCGCTCCTTGGCGCCGGCGAGGCAGGCCTCCATCAGCGGGCAGGTACGGCAGAGGGACTTGGCGTACTCGACGTCGGCCGGCGACTCGGCGAAGAAGACCTCCGGGTCGTAGGAACGGCAGGGGACGGGTACGCCGAGGTTCTCGATGGCGTCGTCGAGCGCGGTGAGCGCAGTGAGCGGGATCAAGGTGCAGTCCTCCGTGAGGCCGGGCGGGGGGATCGTTTCGGAAGGCGGTACTGACGGGGCGTGCGCTTCGAGTTGCACGGTTTGTTTTCCTCGTCTGGTCGTTCCGGCCCTGTGGGGCCGGGTGCGGCTGGTACCGGCGGGTTTTCTCTTGTCCCCGAGGCCCCTTCACTCCGTCGTCCCCGTTCGGGGAAAACAGAAGGGCCGCGGATCCCGGATGGGGTTCCGCGGCCCTGAAGGCGCCGGCCTGATCGATCAGGCTGGATCACTCCAGGGTTCTGGCCCACGGAAGGCCCACATCGTGTGGTGCTGCGTCGTCTGCTTGAGGGATCCGGCACCGGCCGCAAAGGCATAGGCCGGGGCCTTTGCCTCTACTGCTCCTGCTTCCAGTGCCTTGCTCGGTCGCTCATTGCGCTCACGGACAGGGAGACCCGCGAGAGACACGGAGGACGCCAGCCGGACGGCAGGAATGCCGGGCAGACCGGTGCCCAGGTTCGAGACGCCGAGCATGCACAGGGAGACGGTCGAGAGATCGGTCATTTTGACCGTGCTGACAGAGCTGGTGTTGATGCTGATCACTGGACTCGCCTCCTCTCGGCGTCTTGGGGGACTGGGGTGAACCAGTCCAACGGATATACGACTATGAAGTACAGCACAGGGCGAGGTCTTCTGAGAAGACTCTGTTCCCGTGGCTAAGAACCTATGGGGATCCCCGGGGCATGCGCAAACTATTTTTCCGACGAGTTTGAATCAGTCACTGCCACCCTCGCCCTCCACTTCCTGACCTGCACAGATGGCCAGAACATCGGATCCGTACCGGTTGAGCTTGCGCACTCCGACGCCGGGGATGCGGGCCAGCTCCCCTGCTTCGTCCGGGACGGTCTCCGCGATCGCCATCAGGGTCCTGTCGGTGAAGACGCAGAAGGCCGGCTGCCCACTGCGCGCCGCCTGGACCGCCCGCCACTCGCGCAGCCGCTCGTAGAGGCCCTCGTCCATGTCGGAGGGGCACTCGTCACAGCGCATCAGCTTCATCTCTCCCGCGTCGGTCAGGGTGCGCCCACAGACCCGGCAGCGGGCCGGGGTTCTCTGGGTCCGGCGCGGGGCTGCCCCGGGGCTGCCTCCGAAGCCGCGCACGATGCCACCGGAGCCTGCCGTGCCCGTCCGGGCGGCGGTGGTGACGGAACCGGGGCGCAGTCCGTCGAGGAAGCGGCTGGGACGGCGGTTCGGCCGGCCCCCGGGCGCGCGGGAGAGAGCCCAGGAGACGTGGAGGCGTTCTCGCGCGCGGGTCACCCCGACGTACAGGAGGCGGCGTTCCTCCTCGATCTGTTCATCGGTCTTCGCGTAGGTGATCGGCATCATGCCCTCGGCGACTCCGACCAGGAAGACGACGTCCCATTCCAGGCCCTTGGCCGAGTGGAGGGAGGCGAGGGTGACGCCCTGGACGGTCGGGGCGTGCTGGGCGTTCGCCCGCTCGTCGAGTTCGGCGACGAGGTCGGCGAGTGCGGCGCCCGGTTTCGCAGTAGTGAAGTCCTGTGCGAGGTTCACCAGTGCGGCCAGCGACTCCCAGCGCTCCCTGACGGCACCGGAGCCGACGGGCGACTGACTGGTCCAGCCCTCCCCCGACAGCACGGCACGCACCTGGGAGGGCAGGTCGACGACGTCGTCGAGGAGGGAGTCGTTGGCTCCGAAGCGGGCGGCGGCGCGCAGCGCGCTGATGGCCTTGCGCACCTCGGGCCGGTCGAAGAACCGTTCGGCGCCGCGCAGCTGGTAGGGGACCCCGGCGTCGGCGAGTGCCTGTTCGTACGTCTCGGACTGGGCGTTCGTCCGAACCAGGATGGCGATCTCGCTGGCCGGAACGCCACCGGCGACGAGGTCCCGGATACGGCGGGCGGCACCCTCGGCCTCGGCGGGTTCGTCGGCGTACTCGGTGTAGGCGGGTTCGGGTCCGGGGCCACGCTGGGAGATCAGTTCCAGACGGTGTTCCGCGGCCCGGCCCCGCGCCTGGGCGAGCAGGCCGTTGGCGAGGTGGACGATTTGGGGTGTGGAGCGGTAGTCGCGGACCAGTTTGACGACGGTGGCACCGGGGTGACGGGTACGGAAGTCGAGCAAATGATCAGGAGTTGCTCCGGTGAACGAATAGATCGTCTGGCTGGCGTCTCCGACCACGCACAGACTGTCCCTCTCCCCCAGCCACAGCTCCAGCAGCCGCTGCTGGAGCGGGCTGACGTCCTGGTACTCGTCGACCACGAAGTGCTGGTACTGGGAGCGGACCTGCTCGGCGATGTCGTGCCGGTCCTGGAGGACGGCGACGGTGAGCAGCAGGACGTCCTCGAAGTCGATGACGGAGCGGTCTCGCTTGACGTCCTCGTAGGTGGCGTAGATCTGGGCGATCTCGGCCGGGTCGCGGGGGGCGACTCGGCCGGACTTGGCGACGGCGGGCACGTAGTCGGCGGGGACGGTCTGGGTGACCTTGGACCATTCGATCTCGGCGGTGACGTCCCGCAGTTCGCCCCGGTCGAGGCGGATGCGGCAGGCGGCGGCGGCATCGGCGACGAGCTGGATCTTGCGGTCGACAAGGCGGGGCATGGAACCGCCGACGGCCTTCGGCCAGAAGTACTGGAGCTGGCGCAGCGCGGCGGAGTGGAAGGTACGCGCCTGGACTCCGCCGGCGCCGAGCTGGCGCAGGCGCCCGCGCATCTCGCCGGCGGCACGGTTGGTGAAGGTGACGGCGAGCACACTGGAGGGCTGGAGCATTCCGGCGCGTACGCCGTAGGCGATGCGGTGGGTGATCGCCCGGGTCTTTCCCGTGCCGGCACCTGCCAGCACGCACACCGGACCGTGCAGGGCGGTGGCCACCTCGCGCTGCTCGGGATCGAGTCCGTCGAGCACCGCGTCGGCCGAGTCCGGAACCTGCGGGAAGAGGGTGGAGTGCGTTGCTGCTGTCACACGGCCATGCTGCCAGGTCGCCGGAGACGGGTGAGCCGGTTGTCCACAGGCAGCCCCTTGCAGTCGTACTAATGCGGCAGGCGCCCTCTCGGACACCGCGGGAATGGTGGCCGGGCCGCGTACGTTCCACCACAGCGAGCACCCGTCCCCCGAACTGCTGAGGAGCGCGAGAGACATGCCGGGCACTGTGACGATGTACAGCACCACGTGGTGCGGATACTGCCGTCGGCTGAAGAGCCAGATGGACCGCGAGGGCATCGCGTACAACGAGATCAACATCGAGCACGACCCGGACTCCGCAGCGTTCGTGGAGAAGGCGAACGGCGGCAACCAGACGGTTCCGACGGTGCTGGTGGTTCCCTCCAACGACGGCCCGGAGGTCGTGATGACGAACCCGAGCCTCGCGCAGGTGAAGCAGGCTCTCGGCGCCTGACCCGCGTGTCCCGGACCCCCGACCGGCCCGGCGGCCGTGCGGGGGTCTTCGCGTGCCCGGCACGTCGGCGGGACCGGCTCAGGGGCCGGCCTCGCGCGTCAGAGCGCGCTGCCCGGCTTCGGCAGCGGCTTGCCGTACCAGAGTTCGATCAGGCGGGCCGCGATCGAGATGCCGTACGGCGGGAGGACCTCGCCGGATTCGAAGCCCGCGCGCAGGTCCTCGCGGGAGAACCAGCGGGCTTCGTGGATCTCGTCGCCGTCGACCTCGATGTCGGTGGAGACGGCGCGGGCCATGAAGCCGAGCATGAGGCTGGACGGGAACGGCCAGGGCTGGCTGGCGACGTACTCGACCTGGCGAACGAGGATGCCGGCCTCCTCGAACACCTCGCGGCGCACCGACTGTTCGATGGACTCGCCGGGCTCGACGAAACCGGCGAGCGTCGAGAAGCGGCCCTCGGGCCAGTGGACCTGGCGGCCGAGGAGGATGCGGTCCTCCTCGTCGGTGACGGCCATGATCACGGCCGGGTCGGTGCGCGGGTAGTGCTCGGCGCCACAGGCCTGGCAGCGGCGGATGTGGCCCGCGGCGGCGATGACGGTGCGCTCGCCGCAGCGGGAGCAGAAGCGGTGCAGGCGCTGCCAGTTCTCCAGGGCGACGGCGTGCACCATCAGGCCCGCGTCGCGGGGCGACAGGAGCAGGCCCGCCTCGCGCAGACCCGCGGGGCGCGCGGACTGGTCCATACGGCCGGGCAGGGCGTCCTTCTGGAGGGCGAAGTAGCTGGTTCCTTCGTCGTCGTTGCCGAGGAAGTAGCGGTGCGCTTCGGTGAGGGGGGCTTCGAAGGAGGGGGTCATGACGAGTTCGGTACGCCCTTCGGACGTCTCGTCGATGAGGACCTGGCCGCCGGAGACCACGAAGCAGCGGGTTGTGGGGTGGCTCCAGGCCGCCGCGAGCCAGGCCTCGTCGAGCCGGTGGTGCGCGGCCCGGTCGATACCGCTGGGGGCGGTGAGCGAGATGGGACGGTCGGCGGTGTGGTCGGTCCAGGTGGTCACAGGTGCTTCCAACTCCCCCGGGGGAACGGATATTTCGGCGGGCGGTTCAGCGGGATGTAGGCGGGGACGCATGGAGGGCCGGGGCTTTCGGACGGTTTTGCGCGGGTGTGGGGCGGGACTTCCCGTGTGCCCCGGGGCAGTGCCCGGTCCGGGCCGGGCGGGATCGTCAGGACTCATGGCGCCAGCTTTCCGCCAGGTCGCCCCACAGGTAGGCGGTGGTCTCGACGCCCTTGAGGAGCAGGTCGATCTCCACCTTCTCGTTGGGGGCGTGCCAACCGTCGGAGGGGACGGAGATGCCCAGGAAGAGCACGGGGGCGCCGAGGACGTCCTGGAGGTCGGCGGCCGGGCCGCTGCCGCCTTCACGTGTGTAGCGGACCCGCTTGTCGAAGGCTCGGCTCATGGCGCGTACGACGGACTGCAGGGCGGGGTGGTCCAGCGGGGTCAGACACGGGCGCGTGGCGGCCGCGAACGTGATCGCGTACCGGATCCCGGCGGGAACCCGGGTCGCGGTCCAGTCGCGGACGATCTTCTCGATGTGGTCGGGGTCCTGGCCGGCGACCAGCCGGAAGGAGAGCTTCACCATGGCCGAGGCCGGGACGATCGTCTTGCTGCCGGGGCCCTGGTAGCCGCCGCCGATGCCGTTGACCTCGGCGGTCGGACGCGTCCAGACGCGCTCCAGGGTGGTGTGTCCGGCTTCGCCGTGGGTGGCGTACGACTTGGCGGTCCGCAGCCACTGCTCCTCGTCGAAGGGGAGTTCGGCCAGGAGTGCGCGCTCGCGGTCGGTGGGTTCGGTGACGCCGTCGTAGAAACCGGGGATCGTCACACGCGCGTGCTCGTCGTGCAGCGCGGCGACGAGGCGGGCGACGGCGGTCGCCGGGTTGGGCACGGCGCCGCCGAAGGAGCCGGAGTGGATGTCCTGGTCGGGACCGTGGAACTGGATCTCGCACTCGGCGAGGCCGCGCATGCCCGTGCACACCGTGGGGGTGTCCCCGGCCCACATGCCGGTGTCGGAGACGATCACGGCGTCGGCGGCGAGCCGGTCGGCGTGCTCCTCGACGAGGGAACGGAAGTGGACGGACCCGGACTCCTCCTCGCCCTCGACGAGCATCTTCAGGTGGACGGCGGGTGCGGTGCGGCCAGTGGTGGCGAGGTGGGCGCGGACTCCGAGTGTGTGGAAGAACACCTGGCCCTTGTCGTCGGCGGCGCCGCGCGCGTGGAGGCGGTTTCCCCGGACGACCGGTTCGAAAGGGTCACTGTCCCAGCCGTCCTCGCGGGCGGCGGGCTGCACGTCGTGGTGGCCGTAGACGAGGACCGTGGGCGCGGCGGGGTCGTCGGCGGGCCACTCGGCGAAGACCGCCGGGGCGCCCGGTGTCGCCCAGACCTCGACGGTCGGGAAGCCGGTTTCCCTGAGTTTGGCGGCGAGCCAGTCGGCACTGCGGCGTACATCGGCGGCGTGGTCGGGCTGGGCCGACACGGACGGGATGCGCAGCCACTCGGCGAGGTCGTCGAGGAAGGCGGCACGGTGCTGCTCGATGTACGTACGGACGGCGCTGTCCGGGGCCTGGCTCATGGTCATGAGCTTATCGGCCCGCGCTGACATCCTCGTCCGGTACTTCGAACGCGGCAGGCTCGTCCAGGAGCAGCCGCTCCAGCGCGGCCCGCTCCGGGAGATCGTCCGGCCGGACGATCTCGCCACTGCGCACGTACAGGAAGGCGGCCCCGACGGCCTCCAGCGGAACACCCTGCTGCTCGGCCCAGGCCAGGCGGTAGACGGCGAGCTGGAGGGGGTCGGCGGTGTGGGCGCGGTGGGTCTTCCAGTCGATGATCTCGTAGGTCGCTTCCGCTCCGTCGCCTTCCTTGTAGACGGCGTCGATCCGGCCCCGTACGACACGTCCGGCGATGTCGAGCTGGAAGGGGGCCTCGACCCGGTAGGGAGTGCGGTGTGCGTACACGGTGTGCTCGAAGGCGTCCTTGAGGGTTTGCAGGTCGCGTTCGTCGGCGATCTCGGCGTCGCTGCCGGGTAGTTCCTCGGGTTCCAGCATGGGGAGCCGCAGTTCCTCGAAGCGGGCCTCGACCCAGGCGTGGAAGCGGGTGCCCCGGCGGGCTGCGGGCTGCGGTGGGCGTGGCATGGGGCGGGCGAGCTCCTGCGCGAGGGCGTCGGGGTCGGCGGCCAGGAGCATCAGCTGGGACGCGGTCAGCGTCGGGGGAAGGACGACGTCCGTGACGCTCTCCCGCGCGCGCAGCAGTTCCCCGGTGAGTGCGTCGAGGTCGCGGTCCCAGGAGGCGACGGCGCGGGCCTCCTCGGGTGTGAGATCCGCTTCGGCGGGGTGTCTGCGTGCGCGGGGCACCGTGGGCGGGTGGTCATGGTCGTGTCCGGTGCGGGGCACGCGCGCGTGGGGCGGGGTCTGTGCGGACGGTTCGGGACGGTCGGTGGTCCAGGCGTCCCAGTCGGCGTCGTCCTCGGCGGGAGAAGCCGCGTCCTCGGCTTCGTCGAGGGGGCCGTCGTCGAGGGGTTCGTCGTCCTCGTACGGAGGCTCGTCGTCCGGCGGCGGGGGCCAGTCCGGGTCGTCGTACGCGTCGGGGTCGTGCGCGGCAGCGGGGTGGCTGTCCTCGCGGGAGGCGAGGGTCTCCAGGTGGGCGAGCACCGTCTCCGCGGCGGCCCGGCGGCGGCGGAACGCGGCGTCGTCCAGGGGCAGGGGCCACAGTTGGTCGGCGGTCGTCGCGTGCAGGGCGGGGTTCTCCTCGTCCTCCTCGGGTTCGTCCGCCCAGACCTCGATCTCGCCGTGCCCGGCGGTGCAGTGGTCGTGGAGGGCCCGCAGGAAGTCGGAGGGGCCGCGGGGCTTCTTCTGGGAGAGGCCCCACCAGTGGCCGGAGCCGAGCAGGAGGGAGCGGGAGCGGGTGAAGGTGACGTAGCCGAGGCGGAGTTCCTCGGTGTGCTGGTGGTCTTTCATCGCCTCCTGGAAGGCCTTCATGCCCCGGGAGTCCCAGGCCTCGATGTCGGGCAGCGTGTCGGTGTCGCCGCGCAGTGCGTGCGGCAGGACCTTGGCCTGGGAGGTCCATCTCTCGCGGCCCCGGTCGCTGGGGAACGTGCCGGTGACCAGGCCGGGGACGGCCACGACGTCCCACTCCAGGCCCTTGGACCTGTGGGCGGTGAGCACCTTGACGGTGTTCTCGCCGCCGGGCAGAGCGTTGTCGAGGCCCTTCTCGTACTGCGCGGCCGTGCGCAGGAAGCCGAGGAAGGCGAGCAGGCTCGCCTCGCTCTCGTGGGCGGCGAACGAGGCGGCGATGTCGAGGAAGTTGGAGAGGGTCTCACGTCGGCGGGCTGCCAGGGCATGCGGGGACGCCGACAGCTCCACCTCCAGGCCGGTGACGGCGAGCACGCGGTGCAGTACGTCCATCAGCGGGTCGGCGAGTGAGCGGCGCAGGTCGCGCAGTTCGGTGGCGAGCCGGGCGAAGCGCACGCGCGCGTCCGGCGAGAAGGGCAGCCCGTCATCGTCGCCCTCGCCTCTCAGAGGTGTTTCCAGGAAGGTGTCGAGGGCGTCCGCGAGCGATATCACCTCGGCGGGATCGACCCCCTCGACGGCCTCGGCGAGCCGGCGGTCCGGGTCGTCGGCGTCACCCACGCGCGCGTGGGACACGAGGAAGCGGGCCCGCCGGCCCAGGAGGGCGAGGTCGCGCGGGCCGATGCGCCAGCGCGGGCCGGTCAGCAGCCGGACCAGGGAGGCGTTGGCCCCCGGGTCCTGGAGCACTTCGCAGACGGACACCAGGTCGGCGACCTCGGGCAGGTGCAGCAGCCCGGAGAGCCCGACGACCTCGACGGGGATGTCCCGGGCGACCAGCGCTCCCTGGATCTCGGCGAAGTCCGTGGCGGTGCGGCACAGGACGGCGATCTCGCCGGGTGCCTTGCCGGTGCGTACGAGGTGGGCGATGGAGTCGGCCAGCCAGTCGATCTCCTCGGCGTGGGTGCGCAGCAGCGCGCAGCGCACCTGGCCGTCGCGTTCGGCGCCGGGTGCGGGGCGGAGTGCCTCCACGCCCGCGTGCATGGCGCGCAGGGGCTCCGCGAGGCCGTTGGCGAGGTCGAGGAGGCGGCCTCCACTGCGGCGGTTCTCGCTCAGTGACTGACGGGCCGCCGAGCCGCCGTCGGCGTGGGCGAAGTGCTCGGGGAAGTCGTCGAGGTTGGCGACGGATGCGCCGCGCCAGCCGTAGATCGCCTGGCAGGGGTCGCCGACCGCGGTCACCGGGTGGCCGGTGCCATCGCCGAACAGTCCTGCCAGGAGGACGCGTTGGGCAACGGACGTGTCCTGGTACTCGTCGAGGAGCACCACCCGGAATTCGTCGCGCAGGACGCGGCCCACTTCGGGGATGCGGGCGAGCGCGGCGGAGAGGGCGATCTGGTCGCCGAAGTCGAGGAGGTCACGCTCGCGCTTGGCGGCCCGGTAACGGGTCACCAGTTCGGCGAGTTCACGGCGGGCCGCGGCCGTCTCCGGGACCTTGCGCAGGTCCGCGTTGGTGAGTTTGGCGCCCTCCAGGGCGCGCAGCAGTTCAGCGTCGTACGCGCGCAGTTGTTCGGGGCGGACGAGGTGTTCGGCAAGTTCGGCGTCGAGGGTCAGGAGGTCGCTGACGAGGTCCGGGAAGGAGCGCGTGAGCGCCGGGTAGGGACCGGGGGCTTCGCGCAGTACGCGCGCGGCGAGCTGGTAGCGGGTCGCGTCGGCGAGGAGGCGGGCGGTGGGTTCGAGGCCGATGCGCAGGCCATGGTCCTTCAGGAGGCGACCGGCGAAAGCGTGATAGGTGGAGATGACCGGTTCGCCGGGAGGGTTGTCGGGGTCGATGACGTCCGGGTCGGTGACGCCCGCCCTGACGAGCGCCTTGCGGACGCGTTCGGCGAGTTCACCGGCGGCCTTGTTGGTGAAGGTGAGGCCGAGCACCTGTTCGGGGGCGACCTGGCCGGTGCCGACGAGCCACACCACGCGTGCCGCCATCACCGTCGTCTTGCCCGACCCGGCTCCGGCCACGATCACCTGCGGGGCGGGCGGCGCGATGATGCAGGCCGTCTGCTCCGGGGTGAACGGGATACCGAGGAGCTCTTTGAGCTGCTCGGGGTCGCTGATACTGGCTGGCACGTCAGAGAGGCTAACTGCGGCCACTGACAGTGGGGGCCAGGTTCGCCGTTCGGGGCGGCGGAAGCGCAGGCCGGCGCAGGTGGTGCCGTACATCACTCCCGTACGGGCATCACCCTCGTACAGGTCCGGCCGGTGTCAGTCGACGACGTGTCGGCCTTCCGGGCGGGCGCTGCACGATGCCCGGAAGGAGCAGTGCGCGCAGTGCTGTCCGGCGGTCGGGGTGAACCGTTCGTCGAGCACCTTGCCGGCGGCGGTGGCCAGGAGGTCGCCGACCCACTCCCCCTCCGCGCCTCCCCCTCCCTCAAGGGGGGCCTGGGCCTGCACCTTGGGCAGTGTCTCGCCGCCGTCCCGCTTCGCGGCGCCCTGGCGCAACTGGACGAGTTCGGCGCCGCCCGGTTCGGGGCGCACACCGTCGAAGGCTTCGTCGACGGCACCTTCGCGGACGGCGAGCTGGTAGACGGCGAGCTGGGGGTGGCGGGCCACCTCGGCGGCGGTGGGCGTCTGTTTGCCGGTCTTGAAGTCGACCACGTAGGCGCGGCCCTCGCCGTCGGCCTCGACGCGGTCCATGGAACCGCGGATGCGCACTTCGTATTCGCCGGCTCCGAGGGTCACGTCGAAGTCGTGCTCGCTGGCCACGGGGGTGCGGCCGGTGCGACTGGAGTCGACGTGCCACGTCAGGAAGCGTTCGAGCGCCACCCGCGCGTGCTCCTTCTCCTGCGTCGACTTCCAGGGCGCGTCGAAGGCGAGCGCGTTCCACACGGAGTCGAGGCGTTCCATGAGGACGGCGAGGTCGGCGGGGGTGTGTCCGGAGGCGACCTCGTCGGCGAGGACGTGCACCACGTTGCCGAATCCCTGGGCGGCGGTCGCGGGGGCGTCGGCCTTCACCTCGCGGCCCAGGAACCACTGCAGGGCGCAGGTGTTGGCGAGTTGGTCGAGGGCACTGCCGGAGAGCACGACGGGCTGGTCCCGGTCGCGCAGCGGGACCTTGCTCTCGGTCGGCTCGTACATGCCCCACCAGCGGTAGGGATGGGCGGACGGCACGAGTGGGCGGCCCTCCTCGTCGGTGAGCGCGGCGAGCCGGGCCAGGCGGCGGGCGGCGGCCTCTCGGATGGAGGCGGACCCGCGCGGGTCGACCGTCGTGGCGCGCAGTTCGGCGACGAGGGCGGCGACGGAGAGGGGGCGGCGCGGGCGGCCCGTCACCTCCTTGGGTTCGACGCCGAGTTCGGTGACGAAGCGGGAGGGCTGGTCACCGTCGTCGGCGGGAGCCTTCACCGCGGTGACGACCAGGCGTTCACGCGCACGCGTGGCGGCCACGTAGAACAGCCGCCGCTCCTCGGCGAGCAGTGCTCCCGGGGTGAGCGGCTCGGCGAGGCCGTCGCGGCCGATGCGGTCCGCCTCCAGGAGGGAGCCGCGGCGGCGCAGGTCGGGCCACAGACCCTCCTGGACACCGGCGACGACCACAAGGCGCCACTGAAGGCCCTTGGAACGGTGCGCGGTCATCAGACGGACGGCGTCGGGGCGCACGGCACGGCGGGTGAGGGTGTCGGCCGCGATGTCCTCGGCGTCGATCTCCTCCAGGAAGTTGAGCGCGCCACGCCCGCCGGTGCGCTCCTCCGCGCGCGCGGAGGTCGCGAACAGCGCGCACACGGCGTCGAGGTCGCGGTCGGCGTTGCGTCCGGCCGCGCCGCCACGCCGGGCGGCCCGCTCCAAGCGTCCTGGCCAGGGTGTGCCGTTCCAGAGGTCCCAGAGGGCTTCCTCGGCGGTGCCGCCGCCCGCGAGGCGCTCCCGTGCCTTTCTGAGCAGTGCGCCGAGGCGCTGGGCACCGCGCGCGTACGTCGGGTCGTGGGAGACCAATCGTTCGGGCTCGGCCAGCGCACGGGCCAGAAGTTCGTCCGAGGGCCGCGGTACGGGGTTGCCCGCCGTCCGTTCCTCCTCGCGCAGGGCGCGGCCGAGGCGGCGCAGATCGGCGGCGTCCATGCCGGCGAGAGGCGAGGTGAGGAGGGTGAGGGCGGTTTCGGTGCCGAGCCAGGCGGTGGCTCCCGGAGAGACGGCGTCGGCGTCCTCGCCGTCGCCGTCCCCTGTCAGTTGGGCGCCCGTCTCCTCGTCCGCTCCCGACACCGCCGCAGTGGCCACCGCGCGGAGCGCCGTCAGCAGCGGTGCCACCGCCGGTTCGTGGCGCAGGGGAAGGTCGTCGCCGTCGATGTCCAGGGGGACGCCGGCGGAGGTGAGGGCGCGCCGGACCGTCGGGATCGTACGGCCGCCGGCGCGCACCAGGACGGCCATCTCGCCCCAGGGGACACCGTCCTCCAGATGTGCGCGGCGGAGGATGTCGGCGATGTTCTCCAGCTCCGTACCGGACGTCGGGTACGTGCAGACCTCGACGCGGCCTCCGTCCCGGACCGGGGCGAGTCCGCGGTGGGCGCGGACCTTCTCGGCCGGGAGACGGGTCAGGGGCATGCGCTGGGTGAGGAGGCGGGTGGCGGTCAGCGGAACGGCGGCGGAGCGGCGGGACGTCCTGAGGACCTCGACCGGGGCGGGGCGGCCGTCCGCGCGCGGGAAGGCGTCCGGAAAGTTCAGGATGCCGTTGACGTCCGCCCCGCGGAACGCGTAGATCGACTGGTCGGGGTCACCGAGCGCGACGAGTGTCCGGCCGCCTCCGGCGAGCGCCTGCAGCAGTCGCACCTGTGCGGGGTCGGTGTCCTGGTACTCGTCCACGTAGACGGCGTCGTAGCGGGCGGCGAGCTGCCCTGCGGTGTCGGGGCGGGTCGCGAGGAGTACGGCGCGGTGCACGAGTTCCGCGTAGTCGAGCACTCCTTGCATGTCGAGGACGTCGAGGTACTCGGCGAGGAAGGCGGCGGCGGCACGCCAGTCGGGGCGGCCGATGCGCCGGGCGAAGGCGTCCAGCGCGTCCGGGCCGAGGCCCAGCTCGCGGCTGCGGGCGAGGACCGCGCGGACCTCGTCGGCGAAGCCCCGGGTGGTGAGACAGGCGCGCAGCTCGTCCGGCCAGCGGACGTGGGCAAGGCCGAGCCGCTCCAGGTCGGGCTGGCCGGCGAGCAGTCCGCGTACGGCCACGTCCTGTTCGGGGCCGGAGAGCAGCCGCAGGGGTTCCACGAACAGGTCGCTGTCCTGGTGGGCGCGGACCAGGGCGTAGCAGAAGGAGTGGAAGGTGGTCGCGCGGGGAGCGCGTGCGGCTCCGATACGCAGTGCCATACGGTCGCGCAGCTCGACGGCCGCCTTGCGGCTGAACGTCAGCACGAGGGTCCGCTCGGGGTCCCCGCCCCGGGCGATCCGGGCGGCCACGGACTCGACGAGGGTGGTGGTCTTCCCGGTGCCCGGACCCGCGAGGACGAGCAGCGGGCCCCGTACGTGGTCAACCACCGCGCGCTGTGCGGCGTCCAGAAGAGGGGGATCCTGCCGCGTGGGCGGGGTGCGCACCAGTCGGTAAGCGCCACGGTTCCCCTGTCGCCCCTGAGGGTGCGACAGGCGCCTGGTGGAGGAAGAGGAGCTCACGTGGTTCGCCGGTCCTGGTGGGTGTGCTGGTTGGCTGACCGCGTGGAGGGCGGTGGCCGGGAGGTGAGGGGGGTGAGTGCAGCCGACGGTACGCCGACGGGCGGTCCGGAAGCAGGGCTTCCGCTTGTTCCCTCCCGCCCCGAGCGTCACCCGGGCCCCTCGCCCCACGAACGTACGCCATGGCACGGACGTGCCCGGTTTACCCCGTACGGGCCACAGGTCCCCCTGATGCCCGTCCGATGGCGGAAGCTGTCAGGTGTGACCCTCCGCCCGCTCCCCGCCGTCCCACCGCGCCCGTCTCATGTCGAGGCGCGGCAGATGCCCCTCGGTGGCCCTGCTCGCCTCCTTCAGGGGTGTGCCCTCCGCGCGGTAGTGGTCGAGAGCCTCCAGTTCGTGCCCCGGGAGCAGGACGCCGTCCGCGCGGACGACCCGCCACCACGGAACGGCCCCTCCGTAGAGGGCCATCACGCGCCCGACCTGGCGCGGTCCGCCCTCCTCCAGCCACTCGGCCACATCGCCGTACGTCATGACACGCCCGGGCGGGATCAGTTCCGCGGCCTCCAGGGCCCGCTCGGCGTACTCCGGCAGGGCATCCGCCGGACGGCTCTCGTCGCTCATCCGGCCCATCCTGCCCCACCCCACCGACAATGTGACGAGACGGCGACCGTGGGTGTTCCTCGCCCCGAAGCGGCGCTTGCGGCAGACTGTGCGCCCCCGCGTTGCACCCTGATGCCCCTGTGTGTCAGTGGGGCATGCCACCATCGTGCGGGCGGTGACCGGTGATACGAGACCAAGAAGAGACCATGAAGCAGCAGGGCGTGCACCCCGAAGGCACGGAGGACACCTCTGAGGTCTCGTCGCGCCCCGGTGCGGACGGCGCCGGCCACGAGCACGAGCGGACACCGGCCGAACCGGCCGCCGACTGCGCCGACGACGACGCCCACGCCGAGGAGGTCGAGGGCGACGAACCGCTGCTCCCCGCGCGCGTGCACCGCCCCTCCGATCTCATGCGGTTCCTGGCCGGCATCTTCGCGATCGTCGTCCTGCTCGCGATCGCCGCGTTCGCGCACGGCACCACCTCGGGGCTCGAACAGGACATCAGCAAGGGCACCGGCCAGGCTCCCGACCTGCTGATCAAGATCGCGGGACTGGCGTCGAGCATCGCGATCCTCCTGGTGCCGGTGGCCTTCGCGATCGAGCGGCTGATCAAGCGGGACGGGCTGCGCATCGCCGACGGTGTGCTCGCGGCGGTCCTCGCGCACGGGGTGACCCTTGCCACGGACCTGTGGGTCGCCAAGGGAGCCCCGGACTCCATCCAGGAGGCACTGACCCAGCCCTCCCCCGGCGACATCCTCGCCCTCACCGACCCGGTGCACGGCTATCTCGCTCCGGTCATCGCGTACATGACGGCCGTCGGCATGTCCCGTCGGCCGCGCTGGCGCGCCACCCTGTGGGTGGTGCTGATGCTCGACGCCTTCTCGATGCTGGTCACCGGCTACACGACACCGTTCTCGATCATCCTGACGGTGCTGATCGGCTGGTCGGTCGCGTACGGAACCCTGTACGCGGTCGGCTCACCGAACGTGCGTCCCACCGGGCGCAACCTGATGGCGGGCCTGCGGCACGTCGGCTTCCGCCCGGTGAGCGCGGCTCGTGAGGAGGTGCCGGAGGCCACGGACAGCGGTGACCGCGGCCGACGCTACTTCGTCACCCTGGAGGACGGCCCCCCGCTGGACGTCACCGTGGTCGACCGGGAGCAGCAGGCGCAGGGCTTCTTCTACCGCATGTGGCGCAACATCACGCTGCGCGGCCTGACCACCCGCAGCAGTCTCCAGTCGCTGCGCCAGGCACTGGAGCAGGAAGCTCTCCTCGCGTACGCGGCGATCGCCGCCGGGGCCAACGCGCCCAAGCTGATCGCGACCTCGGAGCTCGGCCCCGATGCCGTGATGCTCGTCTACGAGCACACCGGAGGCCGCACGCTCGACTCGCTGGAGGACCAGGAGATCACCGACGAGCTGCTGCGCAACGCCTGGCATCAGGTGAGGGCCCTGCAGTCGCGGCGCATCGCGCATCGCAGGCTCGTCGGCGAGGCAATTCTGGTGGATCGTTCCGGCAAGGTGATCCTCACCGACCTCCGGGTCGGCGAGATCGCGGCCGGGGACCTGCTGCTGCGCATGGACATCGCCCAGCTCGTGTCGACACTGGGCCTGCGCGTGGGCGCCGAACGCGCGGTGGCGTCCGCGGTCGGAGTGCTCGGCCCGGACGCGGTGGCCGACTGTCTGCCGATGCTCCAGCCCATCGCCCTGTCGCGCTCCACGCGCGCGACGCTGCGCAAACTCGCCCGCGAGCGTGCCCAGCGTCAGCGCGAGGCGGTCCTGGAGGCGTCCCAGCAGGCCAAGCAGGCCCGGCTGGAGGCGGCCCACCCCGACCCCGGGCCTGTCGTACTGGAAAAGTCCGACAAAAAGTCCGTGCGGGCGGAACAGCGGGCCGAGAAGCGGGCCATCGACGAGGCCCTGGAGGGTGCCCGCGAGGAGGATCTGCTCGCCCAGATCCGTCACCAGGTGCTGCTGATCAGACCGCAGGCACCGGTCGAACCGGCCCGGCTGGAACGGGTGAGACCGCGCACCCTGATCAGTTTCATCGCGGGCGCGTTCGGCGCGTACTTCCTGCTCACCCAGCTCACCCACATCGAGTTCGCCACTCTGATCGACAACGCCGAGTGGGGCTGGGTCATCGCGGCCGTGCTGTTCTCGGCGCTGAGTTACTTCGCCGCGGCGATGAGTCTGCTCGGTTTCGTCCCGGAGCGGGTGCCGTTCATGCGGACCGTGGCCGCGCAGGTCGCCGGGTCGTTCGTGAAGATCGTGGCACCCGCGGCGGTCGGCGGTGTGGCCCTCAACACACGTTTCCTGCAACGCGCGGGCGTGCGGCCGGGGCTCGCGGTGGCCAGTGTCGGCGCGTCGCAGCTGTTCGGGCTCGGCTGCCACATCCTGATGCTGCTGGCGTTCGGCTATCTGACGGGCACCGAGAAGACGCCGTCGCTGTCGCCGTCCCGGACGGTCATCGCGGGCCTGCTGACCGTGGCGGTGCTCGTCCTCGTGGTGACCTCGGTACCGTTCCTGCGGAAATTCGTCGTCACGCGCGTGAGGTCCCTGTTCGCCGGTGTCGTACCGCGCATGCTGGACGTTCTCCAGCGGCCCCAGAAGCTGGTCACCGGTATCGGCGGCATGCTGTTGCTGACCGCGTGCTTCGTGATGTGCCTGGACGCGTCGATCCGCGCGTTCGGCGACGAGTCCACCTCGCTCAGCCTCGCCAGCGTCGCCGTCGTCTTCCTCGCCGGCAACGCGCTGGGCTCCGCGGCACCGACCCCCGGTGGTGTGGGCGCGGTCGAGGCGACCCTCACGGTCGGTCTGATCGCCGTCGGCCTTCCCAAGGAGGTCGCTGCCCCGGCCGTGCTGCTCTACCGGCTGCTGACCCTCTGGATCCCGGTACTGCCGGGCTGGCTGTTCTTCAACCACCTGACGCGCAAGGGCTCCCTCTAGGGAGTGCGGGCCTCGCGCCGGTGCTCCCCGGGGCGTGCGCGGTACCTCGTACGGCTCGCGCCCCGAGCGCCCCGTCGGGTACGACCGCAGGATGGGTGCATGCCCAACCCCTTCCGGCCGCGTGCCGCTGCTCTGACGGCCATCGCCCTCCTGCTGACGTCCCTGACGGCAGGCTGCAGCGACGATTCCGGATCCGCGGAAGAGAATCTGCCGGCCCAGAAGCTCGGTTGGAAGGACTGCCCCGCGCCGTCCGAGTCGGAGGGCGGCGGCGAGGCGCCGTCCCCGCTGCCGGGCGGCGACGCCTGGCAGTGCGCCACCATGAAGGCACCGCTGGACTGGGCCGAGCCGAAGGGTGAGACCATCGGGCTCGCGCTGATCCGGGTGAAGGCGAGCGGCGACGCGAACAAGCGCATCGGGTCCCTGATCTTCAACTTCGGCGGGCCCGGCGGCTCGGGAGTCACCACGCTCCCCGCGTTCGGCACGGACTACGCGACCCTGCGCACGCGCTACGACCTGGTGAGTTTCGACCCGCGCGGAGTGGGCCGCAGTGCCGGTGTGCGCTGCGAGGACGCCGAACAGCTCGACACGTACTTCCAGCAGGACGCGACGCCCGACGACGCCGCCGAACGCGCCGAACTGCTGGACAACACCAGCAGGTTCAACGCGGCCTGCGAGAAGAACTCCAAGAGGGTGCTCCCGCACGTGCGCACCACCGACGCGGCCCGGGACATGGATCTGATGCGCCAGGTCCTCGGCGACGACAAGCTGTACTACTTCGGCATCTCGTACGGCACCGAACTCGGCGGCGTCTACGCACATCTGTTCCCCAAGAATGTGGGTCGTGCCGTCTTCGACGCGGTCGTCGACCCCACCCAGACACCTGACCAGGGCTCGCTCGGACAGGCCAGGGGCTTCCAGCTCGCGCTCGACAACTTCGCCGAGGACTGCACCTCCAAGACCGAGGACTGTCCGGTCGGCGACACCGCGCAGGATGTCGAGGAGCGGATCGGCAAGCTCCTCAAGGACCTCGACGCCAAGCCGATCCCCGGCATCTTCCCGCGCGAACTGACCCAGAGCGCGGCGGCCAACGGCATCGCGCAGGCTCTGTACTCCCAGGACTTCTGGCCCTATCTCACCGCGGGCCTGGAGCGCGCGTACGACGGTGACGGCAAGATCCTGATGCTGCTGTCCGACTCCATGAACGGGCGCAACCAGAACGGCGAGTACAGCAACATCAGCGCGGCGAACACCGCGATCAACTGCTCCGACACGAAGCCGCGTTACACCGTCGCGGACATCGAGGCGAGGCTGCCCGAGTTCCGCGCCGCCTCGCCCCTGTTCGGCGACTTCCTGGCCTGGTCCATGGTCAGCTGCACGGACTGGGCAGTGCCGGGCGCCGCCGACCACCCCGACGTCAGCGCGCCCGGATCGGCGCCGATCCTCGTCATCGGCAACACCGGCGACCCGGCCACGCCGTACGAGGGCGCGCGGAAAATGGTGGGGGCGCTGGGTGCGGGTGTGGGCGTCGAGCTGACGTACAAGGGGCAGGGGCACGGCGCGTACGACAGCGGGGACCGTTGCGTGCGCGCGGCGGTGAACGGCTATCTGCTGAACGGGAAGGTACCGGGAACCGGGACCGTATGTTCCTAGAAAAGTGCAGGTCAGACGGTTATCCACAAGCTCATACGGCCTCGGCGCGATCCGCCTAATATGGCCGGACCGCCATCCGCTGCTCCGAGCGGACGGCTCGCAGGGGGGGAAGTGACATGTCTCGCTTCGTACGCTGGACGGCCGCTGCCGCCGCCGTGCTACTGGCGGCCGGCTGCAGCAACGGCACATCCGACAGCGGTGACGGCAAGGGGTCCGGCGCCACGACACCCTCGTCGACAACTTCCTCGTCCCGGGCTTCGCCGGCGCTGCCTGCCTCGCTGACCTCGCAGAAGCTCGGCTGGGGCCGCTGCGAGGGCACATCTGACTCCCCCACGCCGGGGAGCGACTGGCAGTGCGCGACGCTCAAGGCACCGCTGGACTACACGAAGCCGGACGGTGAGACCATCGGCCTGGCGCTCATCCGCGCCAAGGCCACCGGAGGCGACCGCATCGGCTCCCTCCTGTTCAACTTCGGCGGACCGGGCCAGTCGGGTATCTCCGTGATGCCCTCGTACGCCGGTACGGTCTCCGCCCTTCGCGAGCGCTACGACCTGGTGAGCTGGGACCCGCGCGGGGTCGGGGCCAGCGAGGGAGTGCGCTGCCGCAGTGACAAGGAGATCCAGGCCGCCGAGTCGGTGGACCCGTCGCCGGACGACGCGGCCGAGGAGAAGGCGTACTTCCAGGACTCGGCCGACTTCGGGAAGGGCTGCGCGCAGTCCGCCGGAAAGCTCCTCGCGCATGTCTCGACGACCGACTCCGCCCGCGACATGGACCTGATGCGCCACGTCCTCGGAGACACGAAGACCCACTACTTCGGCATTTCGTACGGCACCGAACTCGGCGGTGTGTACGCCCACTTGTTCCCGAAGAACGTGGGACGGCTGGTCCTCGACGCCGTCGTCGACCCGAGCGCCGACATGGTGGGACACGCGAAGAACCAGGCCCGGGGCTTCCAGCGCGCCCTCGACGACTACCTGACGTCGACGGGCGAGGACCCGGACCAGGGGTCGCGGCAGATCTCGGCGCTGCTGAAGCGGATCGACGCCGAGCCGCTGCCCACGTCCTCCGGGCGGAAGCTGACCCAGGGCCTGGCCGTCACCGGCATCTTCGTACCGCTGTACAGCAAGCAGAGCTGGCCGGCGCTGACCAGCGCCCTGGAGGCGGCCGAACAGGGCGACGGATCGGACCTGCTGGCCCTCGCCGACGGCTACAACGACCGCGACGCCTCGGGCCACTACGGCACGACGACCCATGCCCAACGGGTCATATCGTGCTTGGACGACAAGCAGCGGCCGACCGCGGCGCAGGCCAGGGAGCGGCTGCCCGAATTCCGGAAGATCTCGCCCGTGTTCGGGGAGTTCCTGGGCTGGGACACGGCCGGCTGGTGCCACGACTGGCCGGTGGCCGGTCAGTACGCCACACCGGAGGTCGGCGCGCCCGGCGCGGCGCCCGTCCTGGTGGTCGGCAACACCGGGGATCCGGCGACGCCGTACGAAGGCGCGCGCGAGATGGCGGACGAACTGGGCAAGGGCGTCGGCGTGGTGCTGACGTGGAAGGGCGAGGGGCACGGGGCGTACGGCAGTGGGAGCGACTGTGTCGACTCCACGGTGAACGCGTATCTGCTGGACGGGACGGTGCCGCGGGACGGCAAGGTCTGTACATGACGGCGGCGGGGGCCCCGGGCACCTGTGGTGCGCGAGACGCCCGCCGGCCGAACAGGAGGAACGGGAGAGACGGTGTGGTGAACCGCGGGTCAGTACACCGGCTTGTGAGGCTCGATCTGGTTGACCCAGCCGATCACACCGCCGCCGACGTGGACCGCGTCCGCGAAACCGGCGGACTTCAGGACCGCGAGGACCTCCGCACTGCGGACACCCGTCTTGCAGTGCAGGACGATCTTCTTGTCCTGCGGGAGGGTCGCCAGGGCGGTGCCCATGAGGAACTCGTTCTTCGGGATCAGCTTGGCGCCGGGGATCGAGACGATCTCGTACTCGTTGATCTCGCGGACGTCGATGATCTCGATGTTCTCGCCGTCGTCGATCCACTCCTTGAGCTGCTTGGGAGTGATCGTCGAGCCTGCCGCCGCCTCCTGGGCCTCCTCGGACACGACACCGCAGAAGGCCTCGTAGTCGATGAGCTCGGTGACGGTCGGGTTCGGGCCGCAGACAGCGCAGTCGGGGTCCTTGCGGACCTTGACCTGGCGGTACTGCATCTCCAGGGCGTCGTAGATCATCAGACGGCCGACGAGGGGCTCGCCGATGCCCGCGAGGAGCTTGATGGCCTCGTTGACCTGGATGGAGCCGATGGAGGCGCACAGCACGCCCAGGACGCCGCCCTCGGCGCAGGAGGGAACCATGCCCGGCGGCGGGGGCTCCGGGTAGAGGCAGCGGTAGCAGGGGCCGTGCTCGGACCAGAAGACGGAGGCCTGTCCGTCGAAGCGGTAGATCGAGCCCCACACGTAAGGCTTGTTCAGCAGCACGCACGCGTCGTTGACCAGGTAGCGGGTCGCGAAGTTGTCCGTGCCGTCGACGATCAGGTCGTACTGTCCGAAGATGTCCATCACGTTCTCGGCTTCGAGCCGCTCTTCGTGAAGGACCACGTTGACGTACGGGTTGATGCCCAGCACGGAGTCGCGGGCGGACTGGGCCTTGGAACGGCCGATGTCCGCCTGGCTGTGGATGATCTGGCGCTGCAGGTTCGACTCGTCGACCTCGTCGAACTCCACGATGCCGAGCGTGCCCACGCCCGCCGCGGCCAGGTACATCAGCGCCGGCGAGCCCAGGCCCCCGGCGCCCACACAGAGCACCTTGGCGTTCTTCAGCCGCTTCTGCCCGTCCATCCCGACATCGGGGATGATCAGGTGGCGGGAGTACCTGCGGACCTCGTCTACGGTGAGCTCGGCAGCGGGCTCGACCAGGGGTGGCAGCGACACGGGGACTCCGTTGGTCGGTCAATCACTACGGTTGTTCTCCCCGTAACACTGCCACGCCCTTCTTCATTCCGAGACACCCGTTCCGAGGCGCGAGACGATGTCGTCCCAGTAGCCGGGCATCGTCTCCCAGGGGTCCGCGCGGCCACCTCGGTCCGTACGGTCGGTGAAGTAGATCGTGGCGGCACCCTGCCAGCGGGCGACGCGCAGCGCCTCGTCGAGATGACCGAGCGGCAGTCCGTGCACGAAGTGGCAGAAGCGCTCGGGCGGATGGTCGGCGGTCCACTCGGCCACCTGCGACCAGCGGTAGTCGCTCCAGTGCCCGGAGAACGTGACGAGCTGGTCGGCGTGCTCGGCATAGTCCGGATGCGGATGGGTGCCGTGGCCCAGGACGATGTGGGTGTCCTCGTGCGCCTCGCGGAGCATGCCGATCGTGCGGCGGGTCTCCGGGAGGGCGGTGCGGTCGGTCGGGCAGCGGTCCAGGAGGAAGCCGTCGGTCCTGTACCAGTCGCGGTGCCGCTGCGCCTCGGTGATCAACTCACCGTGCGTGCGCGCCCCGTGGGCCGTGTCGAGGTGGCCGAGCACGCGGACACCCGAGTTGCGCAGGCGGCCGACGGCCTCCAGGCAGTGCGGATCGGGACGGCTGCCCGGGCCGTCGGCGACGTTGAGGACGACCCAGTGCAGGGGCGTGCCCGGGCGACTCAGTTCGCCCCACTCGGTCGGGGCGACAAGAGGGTGCGCGAAGCCCGGGATGCCGAAGCCGGTGCGTACACCGGTGCTCGCGGTGCCCGCCTTGGCACTGGTCAGATGCGGCATGCCGCCTCCATCCAGATGTCGGCGAGGGACTCCTCCAGGTTGATCCGGGGCCGCCAGCCGAGCCGGTCGCGTGCGGTGCGCACATCGGCCTGCTGCCAGCTGCCGCAGCCGTCCGGGTACGGGTACGCGACCGGGGGTGCGTGGTCCGGATCGGTGCGGGGATGGCCGATGGACGCCCTGAGAGGGCCGGGCGGGCCGTCCAGTTCGTGCAGCGCGCCGCCGTATCCGGCCACGCGGGCGAGGACGGAGGCGGCGTCGCGCAGGCGCACGGCGCGGCCGGAGCCGATGTTGATGACGCCCTGCGCGGCCGAGAGCGAGGCGGCGTGCACGGCCCGCGCCACGTCCCGTACGTCGATGAAGTCGCGCTGCGCGCCCAGGCCGCCGAGCTTGAGCTCGCCGTCGCCGGACTGCATCGCGCGGCGCATCGCCTCGGCGAGACGGCCGAGCGGGGAGCCGGCGGGCGTACCGGGCCCGGCCGGTGAGAAGACGCGCAGGACGACGGCGTCGAGGCCGGAACCGAGAACCAGTTCGGTGGCGGCGAGCTTGCTGACGCCGTACGGCCCACCGGGCCGGGGGACGGCGTCCTCGGCCGTGGAGGAACCGGGCTGGCTGGGGCCGTACTCGGCGCCACAGCCGAGCTGGACCAGACGGGCGCCGCAGCCGCTGCGCCGCAGGGCCTCGCAGACGGTGGCGACGGCGACCGTGTTGTGGCGGGTGAGTTCGCGGGCGCCGCCACGCGTGGCGCCCGCACAGTTGACGACGACTCCGGGGTGGACGGCGTCGAAGAAGCGGGTGAGTGCGCCGGGGCTGCCGGACGCGAGGTCGAACCGGACGTCGGCGTCGTCGCCGCGGCCGAGGGCGGTGAGCTGCACGGCCGGGTCGGCGAGCAGTCGGTCGGCGACGAAGCGGCCCAGATAGCCGTTGGCTCCGATCAGCAGAACCCTCATCGGACGACTCCCTCGGCGGACTCTCCGGCTCCGGGTCGGGAGGTGATCATCGGTGTACTCCTTCGGGGGTTACGGTTTCGTTCGTGATGGAGGGCCGGGCGTCGCGGGTTCGGTCGCCTGCCGTGGTCGTTGGTCCGGGATGTCATCCGGCCTCATCCGGCAGCGCGTGAGCCGACGCCCTGGTCAGCGTGCGGGTGGCGTGGAGCAGGAGGACCAGGACGGCCACTCCGCAGGCCGCCGCCGGGATGCCCGCCGGACTCCAGGCGGCCACGACCGTCTCCACCGGGGTGGCCAGGAAGGCGCAGCCGGGGAGGTGGGACGCGAAGGCGGTGGCCAGGGCCGCTGCCTCCGTCGCGGCTGCCACGCCGAGGACCACTGCCGGGGCGTGGGTGAAGCCGTGTGCCGTGAGGAGGCGGGCCAGGAGGAGCAGGGCGCCCAGCGTGACCGTCGTGGTGTAGGCGGCCGGTTCGTGCAGGACCGCCGCGGAGATCGCCACGAGCGCCGCAGACGCGCACAGGAACAGGGCGAACGCGCCCAGGAGGAGGGGTTTCACGGCTGCCGTGAAGTCCGCCAGGCCACGGCTGGCGCCGAGCTTGCGACGGGCTCCCGCCGCGAAGAGGTGGGCACACCAGGCCGCCGGCGCACAGGCCAGGGTGAGGGCCAGGACCGGGGCGGTGGACAGATCCCGGACGGCGGCCGGGAAGCCGTCGGAACCGCCCGTCAGCGCGGCGGTGAGCAGATCGTCGCCCAGGAGCGCGTACGCGAGGAGCCAGTAGGTCCACGCACGGGTGGAGCCCGGGGTGTGGCTCGGGTAGGTACCGGGGGGCGCCGGGTGGGACCTGGGGCCCAGCGGCCCCCGGCCCAGTGCCGCGCGTACGGCCAGGGCCACGGCCAGGGCGCCCAGCGTCGCCACGGCCAGCCGGACCCGGCCCTCGGTGAGGTGCAGGCCCGTCACCGTCGCCGCGCACAGGGCTCCCGGAAGAAGGGAGAGCAGGGCCCAGTCGGCCCGGACACGGGGTCCGGACGGCGGGGTGGGCCGCTGTGCCGTTTCCGCGTCCCGGGAGACCCGGGCGTACATCTCCTCGGCCAGGGAGAACACGTCCCGGTGGCGGAAACGGGCAGCCGTCCGGTCCGTCACGCCGTGGGCCTCCAGGCCGGCGGCGATCTCCAGGGGGTCCACCGCTCGCACGCACAGCTCGCGGTGTCTGTGCATGAGCGCCTTCACGGGGTCTCCGGTACCCCGGCGCGCGGCACGGGCGGAGGGTGGGGCGGTCTGCGACCGGGTGTGCGTCGTCTCCGTGTCCCGTTCGTTCGTCTCCGTGCCCCGTTCGTTCGACTCCGTGTCCCGTACGTTCGACTCCGCGGCGCCCGTGAGCCACTCCTCCGAGTGTTCGTCCCAAGCTCCGGAGCTGTTCGGTGTCCCCGGGCGGTCCAGTTCTCCCAGCTCGCTCATCGCGCGCCCTCCCCGGCGGGTACGGGGGTCGCCTGTACCGGTGCGGAAGCGCGTCCTGTCGCCCAGCTGGGCCCGCCCCGGGCCACCACGCGTATGTCGGCATGCGTCCAGCGGCCGGGAACGTGGGCCTCCGCCGGGGCGGCGAACGGGAGCGGTTCGCCGGTGTCGTCGAGGACGACCCTGCGGACGGGGCAGCGCGAGACGACCTCCAGGTAAATGCCGCGAAATGCCTCGACGTTCTGCTCGACGGTGAACAGTTCGAGGGCACGGGCGCGTGCGGCGGCGCCCAGGCGTTCGCGGCGCGCCGGGTCGCGCACCAGCGCCACGCACGCCTCCGCGAGCGCCCGCGGATTGCGCGGGGGCACCACGAGCCCCGTTCCGCCGATGATCTCGACCACCGCGCCCACATCCGTCGACACGGTCGCCCGGCCGCAGAACATGGCCTCGACCAGGCTGATCGGGAAGCCCTCGACCACGCTCGACAGGACGACGACCGCGCCGGCCGCGTACGCCTCCGCGAGCGTCGGTGCCTCCGGGCCGCCGATCTCCTCGAACGACACGGGGTTGTCGCCGACCGCGTGGATGCCCTCGGCCTCGTCGGGGAAGAGCTGCGCGGCGAGCGCCCGGCAGTGGCCGAGATACGCCTCGCTCTCGGTCCCCGTGGCCGCGCCGATGATGCGCAGACGGGTCTTCGGTTCCTCCTTGCGGACCTCCGCGAAGGCGTGCAGGAGCGAGATCAGGTCCTTGGCGGGCTCGATGCGGCCGACCCAGATCAGCGTGTCGGGGTCCGCGGTCTCCGGCGACTCGCCCACTTCCGCGAAGTGGGACGCGTCCATACCCGGGTACACGGTCCGCAGCTTCTCCCGGTCGGCCCCGCATCTCTCCTGCCAGCGGCGGGTGTGCGTGTTGCCGGGGGTGACGAGCGCGGCCCGCCGGTAGACCTCCGAGGCCAGCCCGCCGTGGAAGGCCGCGAGCAGGGACCGTACGGCCGGGGCGCTGTCGTCGGCGCCCGAGGCGAGGTAGTGGGCCCGCAGCGGGACCCCGTACTCGGTGACCAGCAGGGGTACGTCGGAGAAGTGGTGGGCGAGCAGTCCGGGGATCGCCGCGGGGCCGCCGGCCGCCGCATGGCAGAGGTCGACCGAGCCGAGTCCGTCGTCCTCGTACCAGTCGAGCGAGAGGGGGCGCAGAGCGCGTTCCAGGTGCGCGGCGACGGTGAGCAGGTCCGGGACGCGCGCCTCGCGCGCCGCTCCCAGCGCGCCGGGCGCACGACAGGCGCGCTCCAGAGCACGGACGGCGGATTCGGAGCGGAGCGCTCCCACCAGACCGCCTTCGTCCCGGGCGAGTTCGGCGAGCCCGTACAGCGCGCTGCCGAAACGGTCCGCCTCAGCGGTGGACTGGTCCGGTCCGCCCGACGCACTCCCCGCGTCGGGGCCACCGCAGAGGGCCGAGGCCAACTCGCCGTAGGCCTCGGCGAATCGCCGTCGGGCACGGCGGCCGTAGACCACCCCGTCGTCCTCGGCCGTCCACAGTGGGGCGGTCCGGACCCGGTTGACCTGCGGCGGCAGTTCGATCCAGCCCTCGTCCTCCTGCCGCTCACTGCGGCTGAGCGCATAGATGTCGAACTCGTGTCCGCCGAGCCCGCGCACGAGCCGGTCGCACCAGAGTCTGGCGTCACCGCTCACATACGGATAGCCACCCTCCGTCAGCAGTCCGATGCGCACGAGCACACCCCCGATCTCCCGTATGGGGAGCCGCCGTTGACCCGGCGGCTCGCAGCGGGACGAACGTATGCGGACATGACGGTGGTGGG
>NZ_BMMU01000005.1:115013-233247 GCF_014646095.1 Streptomyces lacrimifluminis
ACCACCAAAAGGGGTGAACGGTCGTAACTTTCCCGTGCGGTTGGCGTTCCGTCGCGCTAGGAGATCATTCGCGCACGCATAGTTGCGAACACCAGTTTGGTCACGCCGGGGTCAACTCCTGTCGGGCGACGCGGCGCCGGGCCGCGACCGCCGGGTCGAGAGCGGGTGCGGCGGCCAGCAACTGCCGGGTGTACGGGTCGCGCGGATTGTCGTACACCTCGTCGGCGGGGCCCGACTCGACGATGCGCCCCCGCCGCATCACCGCGACGCGGTCGCTGACCTGGCGTACGACGGCGAGATCGTGAGCGACGAACACCAGCGCGAGGCCGAGTTCGCGCTGCAACTCGCCGAGCAGGGCGACCACCTGTGCCTGGGTCGTGACGTCGAGCGCCGAGCCGGGCTCGTCGCAGACGATGACGCGCGGCTCGGCGGCCAGCGCCCGTGCGATGCCCACACGTTGGCGTTGGCCGCCGCTGAACTCGTGCGGATAGCGGTCGAAGTGTGCCGGGTCGAGCCCCACGCGCTCCAGCAGCTCCCCCACGCGCCCGCGGACGCGCCCCTCGTCACTCTCGCCGCGCGCCCGCAGCGGGTCGGCGATCGACTCGCCCACACTGCGGCGGGGATTGAGGGAGGAAACCGGGTCCTGGAAGACCATCTGCACGGCCGGGCCGGCCCCGGACCGCGCACGCCCCTCGTAGCGCACCTCGCCGGCCGTCGGCTCCAGCAGCCCGACCAGCATCCGCCCGAGCGTCGTCTTGCCGCTGCCGCTCTCGCCGACGATCCCGAGGGTTTCGCCCCTGCGCACGGTCAGCGACACGTCGTCCACGGCCGCGAACGCCCGCTTCCCGCGCCCGAACTCGCGCCGCAGGCCGACGGCCTCCAGCACGACCTTCGCGGAGCCGGCGGCGTCCCCGGGGACCCGCCTGGCGTCCACGCGCGCTACCGCGGCGAGCAGGGCGCGGGTGTACGCCCGGGCGGGTGCCCCCAGGACGGCGACGACCGGGCCGCGCTCGACGGCCCGCCCGTGCCGCATCACCAGCACGTCGTCGACGCTCTCCGCCGCGACACCCACGTCGTGCGTGACGAGCAGCAGGCCCATGCCGGTATCCCCGCGCAGGGTGTGCAGCAGGTCGAGGATCTGGGCCTGGACGGTCACGTCGAGCGCGGTCGTCGGCTCGTCGGCGATCAGCAGGTCGGGCTCACAGGCGAGCGCCATGGCGATCAGAGCGCGCTGGCGCATCCCTCCGCTGAACTCGTGCGGCCGGAACCGGGACCGCCGTACCGCGTCCGGAATTCCGACGCGGTCCAGTACGTCGACGGCACGCGCGCGTGCGGCTCGCCGGGACGCCCTGGTGTGCACCCGGTACACCTCGGCGATCTGGTCGCCGACCGCGTAGTACGGGTCCAGGGAGGACAGCGGGTCCTGGAAGACCATCGCCGCCTTCGCCCCGCGCAGCCGCCGCAGCCCTGACTCGGACGCCTGCTGTACGTCGGTTCCGGCGACCCTGATCGTGTCGCCGACCTCCGCTCCCGTACCGCGGTGCAGCCCCAGCAGGGCGGACGCGACCGTGGACTTGCCCGAGCCGGACTCGCCGACCAGGCCCAGCGCGGCGCCCTTCGCGAGCCGGAACGACAGCCCGTCCACGGCCCGCAGCGAGCCGAAGGCGACCGTCAGGCCGTCGACCTCCACCAGCGCCCTGCTCTCCACGCTCTCCACGCTCTCCACGCTCTCCACAGGAACCTCGTTTGAGGCCTTGTCCAAGCTCATATGAGCACCACCCGTCGATCGGCCACCGCGTACAGCACGTCCGCGACGGCGTTGGCGATGACCACGAAGAAACCGGTGACCAGGACCATGCCGACGACCACCGCCAGGTCGACCGCCTTGACCGCCTCGACGAGTTCCTGTCCGAGACCTGGCAGTCCGAAGAGCGTCTCGGTGAGCACCGCGCCGCCGAACATCGACCCGAAGTCCGTGGCGGTCAGGGCGATCAGGGGCGCCACCGCACCCCGCAGCGCGTGTCGCCCGATGATGGACCGCTCCCCGACGCCGTACGCGCGGAAGGTGCGTACGTGCTCCTCGGCGAGCGTCTCCAGCATCGACGCCCTGGTCAGGCGGGCGTACTTGGCGGATTCGACGAGGGCCAGCGACAGCCAGGGCAGCAGCAGGTTCCAGGCCCACTGCTCGGGATCGTCGGCGAAGGGCACGTAGTGCGGGAACGGCAGCAGCTCCAGCTGGCCGCAGACGACGATCATCAGGATCAGGCCGATGACGAAGACGGGCGTGGCCGTGCTGGCCAGTGTGAGGCCGGTCAGGAGGCGTTCGGTGGGCCGGCCGCGCCGCCAGGCGGAGAGCACTCCGGTGCCGACGCCGATGAGCAGCCACAGCGCCATCGCGCCGAGCGCGAGCGAGCCGGTGACCGGCAGTTTGGCCAGGATCAGCTCGGTGACCTGCCAGGCGCCCCGGCCGCCCCGCCCGTCAACTTCCCGGGTACGGCCAGGGGTTGGCCCGGCAGTGGATTCCTTCGTGGTCGAGGAACTTGGTCTGCTGCTGCATGACGGGGGCGAGGTCGTCGTCCTTGTCGCAGGTCACGTGCCCGTAGCCGAGGCGATGGCCGACCTCGTGGTTGATGAGCATCTGCCGGTACGCGTAGATCTTGTCGCCGTAGGTCACGGACCCCTGCGCCCATCGATAGGCGTTGATCATCACGCGGTCGGTGGCCGCCGAGTCGCAGGACACGTTGTCCTCGGTGGTGTCGAGACCGGACTTGGCGCACCAGAAGGCGGTGGTGCCGGGGCTGGCCAGCGTGATCACGAAGTCGGGCTTGCCGGAGGAGATCCGCTCGAACGTACGGCCGCCGTTGTGGGCCCAGCTCCGCTTGTCGTTGAGCGTCTTCTGCACGGCCTGCGCGAACAACCCCCCGTCGAGTCCGAGGCCCTGCTCGACGTCCACCCGGTACGTGTACTTCTGCCCCGGCCCCGGCGCCTTGGCGAACCCGCGGATCGCGTCGAACTTCCCCGAGCCCTTGAGGGCCGCCCCTAGCGCGTACGTCCTGGCCATCTTCTGGTCGTACGTCGGTGTCGTCACCGCGGCCGGCGCGTCGGACGCGGAGGGGAGGCTGTCACTGCGCGCCGCGGAGTCCCCCGAGCCCTGGACGTCCTGACCCGAGCCGATCGCGGTCTGCGTCCGCACACCGCCGCCGCCGTCCTCGCCGCTGGTGACCTGCCCGGCCACGACGACCGCCAGCACGGTGGTGACGGCGGCCGCCGCGATCCCGGTGAACGCACGCCCCTTGCCGCCCTTGCCCGTGACCGCCACCTCGGCGGGCGGGGCGTACGGGTCGGCGGGGCGCGGTGTCCGGACGCGGTGCGGGAAGCGGTCGACGTCCTCGACGGCGGTGCCGGGCAGGCCGACTCCGTCGAAGGCGTCGACGTACGACTGCCGGGGGCCGGCAGCGTTCGCCGGAGGCGCGGGACGCTGACGCGGTATGGCGGGACCGACTCCGGCCCGCCCGCCGAAGTCGCCCCAGCCGCCGCCGGATTCACGCTGCTCGGGATGCCCCGCTCCCCGGACACGCGGAAAGCCGTGCGCGGGCGTGCCCTCAGGGAGACGTGGGAACCCATGAGCGGGCGTGCCGTCGGGAACGGTGAAACGGGGCCCGCCTTGCCCCTGTTGCCCCTGGCTCCAGCCCTGTTGAGGTTGCTTCCCCTGTGGAACCACAGGGATGTTCGCCTTGTCGCCCGTACTGGCGCTGCCGCCGGATCGCCCGCGGCGGCTGTGACGTCCCACCTCGCGTCTCAGCTCCCCGCGTTCGCGGCGTCGGCCCGGCTGCCGACCGTCCTCGCTGCCACAGTACCGGCATCCGTCTGCAACTCACCTGCGTCCTCGAGCAGTTCACGGAACGCCGCCGCGACCGTCTCCGGGTACTCCATCATCGCCACGTGCCCGGCATCGGGCAGCGAGAGCAGCCGCGAGTCGCGGAAGGTGCGTGCCGCGCGCTGGGCCATGCGGTAGGAGACGAGCTGGTCCCGGCCGCCGTAGACGAGGAGCGTCGGCGCGAGCACGCGCTCGGCCTGGCGCCACAGCCCGTGCTGACCGCCGAGCGTGTACGCGTTCACGATCCCGCGCGCGGAACGCGCCATCGCATCCCAGAAGTACGGCAGTTGCAGCCGCCTCTCCATCTCTTCGACCGCGTTGCGGAATCCCTCGGGCGTCACCTGCCCAGGATCCCCGTAACAGAGTGCCGTGACCCCGCGGACGCGCTGTTCGGCACTCCACTCCGCGGTCAACCGGGTGAACAGGCGGGCCACGCCGGGCAGGGCGAGCAGCCCGGTCGGCACCGCGTTGCGCTGCACGCGGATCTCCGGCAGCGCGGGCGAGACGAGCGTGAGCGTCCTGACGAGGTCGGGCCGCACCGCCGCGACCCGGGTCGAGACCGCGCCGCCCAGCGAGTTGCCGAACAGGTGCACGGGACCGCGCCCGGAGGCGTCGAGGTACCGGATGACGGCACGCGCGTGCCCGGTGACCGAGTAGTCGCCGTCGTCCGGCGGCGGGGAGTCGCCGAAGCCCGGCAGGTCGAGCGCCTCACTGTCGACGAGCTCGTCGTTCAGCGGCATGAGCGCGGACCAGTTCTGCGAGGAACCGCCCAGGCCATGGACGTACAGCGCGGGCGGCAGTCCCTCGCGCGCGGGGGGCCGCGACCGCACGGTCAGGGTGATCCCCGGCAGACCGACCGAGCGCAGCCGCTCGCCCTCAGCGACCCTGACGGGCGCCACCTTCGGAAGCACATTGGTGGCCGGCACGTAGGGCGGCTCGGTCGAAGACATGCGGCAATGTTACGAGACGATCACGCAAGGGTCCGTGTGTTCGGCATCACAGGGCCGGTGTCCTGCTGCCCGGCGCTCCGATCACCTGGCATCCCGATCCCGTGTCTCCTACGCTCGTAACAGGGCACCCGCAGGAGAACCACACCCCCGGGAAGGGAGCCCAGCATGGCCGTCGAACCCACCGACCCCGAGATCTTCGAGGACATCAAGAACCCCGAGGACTACGAGGGCGAGGACAGCGCCACCGAGTTCGACGTCGAAACCCCCGAGGCCGACGCCGCCGATCAGCGCAGGGACGTCACCCCGCGGCACGACGCCCCGGTGACCGGCGAGAACACCGACCGCGCGAACGAGGCCGACCTCGCGGAACAGGCCCGCGTCGTGACACTGGACGAGGACGACTACCGATAGCCGCCACCGTGCCGCGCACCAAGCACGGGATTTGTTGCCATTTGGACAGATAGCCCGGAACATACAGTCGCTCGGTCGAGGAATTTCTGCGCTCGCACCGCGCACACCACGGTTACCGAAAAGTACGATGGCGGCGCGGCGCACACCGCATGTGACGAAATTGGGAGGCGGCGTGACAGCCATCGAGCAAACTGAGGCGGCACGCCCACGGGGCACGCGGTTGCCGCGTCGCGCCCGACGGAACCAGCTGCTGGGCGCCGCCCAGGAAGTGTTCGTGGCGCAGGGCTACCACTCCGCCGCGATGGACGACATCGCCGAACGGGCCGGCGTCAGCAAGCCGGTGCTCTACCAGCACTTTCCCGGCAAGCTCGACCTCTACCTCGCCCTGCTGGACCAGCACTGCGAGGCACTGATCGAGTCGGTCCGCGCGGCCCTGGCCTCGACCTCGGACAACAAGCAGCGCGTCCGGGCGACGATGGACGCGTACTTCGCGTACGTGGAGGACGACGGCGGCGCCTTCCGCCTGGTCTTCGAGTCGGACCTGACGAACGAGCCCGCAGTGCGCGAGCGCGTCGACAAGGTGACCAACGAGTGCGCGGAGGCGATCTGCGAGGTCATCGCCGAGGACACCGGCCTCTCGCGCCCGGAGTCGATGCTGCTGGCCTCCGGGCTGGGTGGCCTCTCCCAGGTGGTGGCGCGGTCCTGGCTGCACAGCGACCGCAGTGTCCCGCGCGATCAGGCGGTCCAGTTGCTGGCGTCGCTGGCCTGGCGCGGCATCGCCGGTTTCCCGCTGCACGGCACCGAGCACCACTGACCGCCCGTTTGTTCCCGCCGGCTGTTCGCTCCTGGCGTTCCCGGGCGGAACATGTACGTCCCCTCACCGGGCTAATGTGTGCTGGGTACGGCGCGGACGCCCGCGCACTTCACTGACCGTCGGAGGGACATAGCCGTGGAGGTCAAGATCGGCGTGCAGCACGCGCCCCGCGAGATCGTTCTGGAGAGCGGTCAGAGCGCCGAGGAGGTCGAGCGGGCCGTGTCCGAGGCGCTGGCCGGCAAGTCGGCGCTGCTGAGCCTCGTGGACGACCACGGCCGCAAGGTCCTGGTACCGGCCGACCGTCTCGCGTACGTCGAGCTCGGCGAGCCGACGGCCCGCAAGGTGGGCTTCAGCGCGCTGTAGGGCACGTAGGGACACGTAGGTGGGTGGGGCCCGGCGGTTTCGAACCGCCGGGCCCCAGTCATGTCCAAGGACACAGGCCCATTCACAGGTTGACCACACGTCACCCTTACAAGTGGGTTGCCCTGCGCAGGTCACGGGTATGACGGGCTGAGAACGTCACGCGCAGACAGGCTGTGGGAGGGACCTCGACATGTTCTTGGAAGCACTCGGCTCCGCGATCCTCGGCCTCGCCCTGGCATGGGCGGCGGCCCGCCGGCTGCCCGACCGCCTCCCCGCACGCCCGCTGGTCCTGTCGACCGGTGCGGCCGGAGCGCTTTTCGGCGCCCTGATCACGCACAGCGCGCTCAGTTCCGGCCACTTCGTGCTGATCCTGCTGGGCGCGGCGGCGGTCTCCGCCGCCTCCGTCTCCCTGCTGCTGCGCCCTAAGGGAAGCCTGCGCCGCACATCGGCAACGGCGTAGCCGAGCCGATAGGGGCGCGGGGAACTGCGCGACAAGCCCCCCACCGGCGCGCAGATGACGGCGAACCCCAGCAGTGTGCCTATGCGGCGAGCCCCAGCGCAGCCATCCGCTTGGTGTGCGCCTCAGTGATCCGGGAAAACATCCGCCCGACCTCGGCGAGGTCGAACCCGTCCGCGACGCCACCGACGAGCATCATCGACAGCGCGTCCCGGTCCGCCACGACCCGCTGCGACTGTGACAGCGCCTCGCCCATCAGCCGCCGCGCCCACAGCGCGAGCCGCCCGCCCACGCGCGGCTCCGCGTCGATCGCCGCGCGCACCTTCTCGATGGCGAAGCTCGCGTGCCCGGTGTCGTCGAGGACCGCCAGCACCAGCTGGCGGGTGTCCGCGTCGAGGCGGGCGGCGACCTCGCGGTAGAAGTCGCTGGCGATCGAGTCACCGACGTACGCCTTGACGAGTCCCTCCAGCCAGTCGGAGGGTGCCGTCTGCTTGTGGAAACCGTCGAGCGCGGCGACGAACGGCTCCATCGCCTGGGCCGCGTCGGCGCCGATCTCCGTGAGCCGGTCCCTGATCTGCTCGAAGTGGTGGAACTCCGCAGACGCCATCTTCGCCAGTTCCGACTTGTCGAGGAGCGTCGGCGCCAGCTTGGCGTCCTCGGCGAGCCGCTCGAACGCGGCCAGTTCGCCGTACGCGAGCGCGCCGAGGAGGTCCACGACCGCGGCACGGTACTGCGGGTCGGTGGCAGCCTGCGCCCAGTCCTGGGCGGCGATTCCGGTGGGTGCGGGAGCGGCGTCGGCCGCGGTCTCAGCGGGGGTTTCGGGGGTACCGGAGGCGTTGTCAGGCGTCGTCATGAAGCGCACAATAGCCCGCTGGCCGCAAGGCGGGAGTCCCTGCTCAATCAGTGTGACGACCACTACGTGACCGAATCGGCCATCGCATGCGCGCGATTCCAGGGTATGGTGGTAATGCGCCCGCTGAGTTGAAAGACGTATCTCGACGGGCCACACGAATGAGGATGCCCGGTCGGTGGCCCGATCGGCTCCGACCCGACAGCTCTCCTCATCCGTACGGCACGATGCGTACGGAGTTCGGAGGGACCCTCAGCGGTACGAGCGCTCGAGCGTCGGCAGTGGTCCCGTGCCACTCGGCCCGCCCATGAGGCGGCCGATGTTTCCGGCCCGGTCCCGACACGACCCCCCGCGCTCGCCTCGCACCGCGTACACAGAAGAGGCACTGCCCTGACTACGACTTTCCGGGATCTCGGAATTCTGCCCGAGACCGCCGAGGCGCTCGAAGCCGTCGGCATCATCACCCCCTTTCCCATCCAGGAGATGACCCTTCCGGTCGCCCTCAGCGGCTCGGACGTCATCGGCCAGGCCAAGACCGGCACCGGCAAGACGCTCGGCTTCGGTCTCCCGCTCCTTGAGCGCGTGACCGTCCCCGCCGACGTCGAGGCCGGCCGCGCCAAGCCCGAGCAGCTCACCGAGGCCCCGCAGGCCCTCGTCGTCGTCCCGACGCGCGAGCTGTGCCAGCAGGTGACGAACGACCTGCTGACGGCCGGCAAGGTCCGTAACGTGCGCGTTCTCGCCATCTACGGCGGCCGGGCGTACGAGCCGCAGGTCGAGGCCCTCAAGAAGGGCGTCGACGTCGTCGTCGGCACCCCGGGGCGCCTTCTCGACCTCGCCGGCCAGAAGAAGCTGAACCTGAAGCACGTCCGCGCGCTCGTCCTCGACGAGGCCGACGAGATGCTCGACCTGGGCTTCCTGCCCGACGTCGAGAAGATCATGAACATGCTGCCGCCCCGCCGTCAGACGATGCTGTTCTCGGCGACCATGCCGGGCGCGGTCATCGGCCTGGCGCGCCGCTACATGTCGCAGCCCACGCACATCAGCGCCGCCGAGCCGGACGACGCGGGCAAGACGGTCGCGAACACCGCGCAGTACGTCTACCGCGCGCACAACATGGACAAGCCCGAACTGGTGGCGCGGATACTGCAGGCCGACGGCCGGGGACTGGCCATGGTCTTCTGCCGTACGAAGCGCACGGCGGCGGATCTCGCCGACCAGCTCGCGCAGCGCGGTTTCGCCTCCGGCGCCGTCCACGGCGACCTCGGCCAGGGCGCCCGCGAGCAGGCGCTGCGCGCCTTCCGCAACGGCAAGGTCGACGTACTCGTGTGCACGGACGTGGCCGCGCGCGGTATCGACGTCGAGGGCGTCACGCACGTCATCAACTACCAGTCTCCCGAAGAGGAGAAGACGTACCTGCACCGCATCGGCCGTACGGGCCGCGCGGGCGCCAAGGGCATCGCGATCACGCTGGTCGACTGGGACGACATCCCGCGCTGGCAGCTGATCAACAAGGCGCTGGAGCTCAACTTCAACGACCCGCCGGAGACGTACTCCACGTCCCCGCACCTGTTCGAGGAGTTGAGCATCCCGGTCGGCACCAAGGGTGTCCTGCCGCGCGCGGAGCGCACGCGCGCCGGCCTGGGCGCCGAGGAGGTCGAGGATCTCGGCGAGACGGGCGGACGCGGTGGCCCGCGCGGTCGCGGCGGCCGTTCCGGTCCCTCCTCCGGCCCGTCGGCTGCTGCCGCGCCGGCGGCGGAGCGCGAGCGCCCGGCACGTACGCCGCGCAGTCGCCGCCGTACCCGTGGCGGTGCCGGCGCGGACGCGCCGACGACTCCGGTCGCGTCGACCACCCCGGTCACCGAGGCACCCGCCTCGTCCGAGCAGCCCACCGAGCGCCGTACACCGCGCCGCCGTCGCCGTACGCGCGGCGCTGCCGCGGAGCCGGCGGCGGCCCCCACGACGACGTTCGTCGAGCCGTCGGCCGAGGCCGCCGTCGCGCCGGCGCAGGACCCGGCCCCCGAGTCCACGGAGAGGTCGCGCCGCCGCCGTACCCGCAGGACGGGGGAGCCCACGCAGGCCACCCCGGTCGAGGTGGTCCCGGTCGAGACGCCGGCGGCCCCCGAGGCCGAGACGCCGGAGGAGCAGCCGCGCCGTCGCCGTACGCGCAGGACGGCGGAACCGGTCATCGACACCGTCGAGACGCCGGTCGTGGCGGAGACCAAGCCGCGCCGCGCCCCCCGCACGACCACGGCGACGGCGACGGTGACCGCCGAAGCCGCCGTGGACACGGCGGAAGGCGTCGAGGCCAAGCCGACTCGCCGGACGGCCGCCCGCAGGGTGACCGCCGACGCTCCGGCCGCGGAAGCCGCCGTCGACACCGCCGAGGCGACCGAGGCCAAGCCCCGCCGCCGCACCCGCAAGGCCGCCGAGCCCGTAGCGGCCGTGGTCGAGGCCGCTCCGGAGACTCCGGAGCCCGAGGTCACGAAGCCCCGCCGGACGCGCAAGGCAGCGGTGGCCGCCGTGGACACGGCCGAGGCGACCGAGATCAAGCCGCGGCGCGCTACCCGCAAGGCCACGGCAGCGACCGCACCGGCCGCCGAGGCAGTCCTCGACACCGCCGAGGCGGTCGAGGCGAAGCCGCGTCGCCGTGCGACCCGTAAGGCCGCCGAACCGGCGGTCGTGGCGGAGACGGCGAGCATCCCGGCCCAGCCGACCTCGGCCGAGACCCCGGAGCCGAAGCGCCGTACGACGCGCAAGGCGACGGCACCTGCCGCGGAGGCCGCCGCGGACACCGCGGAGGGCGTCGAGGCCAAGCCGACGCGTCGCCGTGCGACCCGCAAGGCCGTCGAGGCCCCGGTCGTCACGGAGCCGGAGGCCACGGAGCCGAAGCCGCGTCGTACGGCCCGTAAGGCGACGACGACGGCCGCGGAGGCGGCTGTCGACACCGTCGAGGCCAAGCCGCGCCGGACCACCGCCCGCAAGGCGACCGCCGCCGCTCCGGCCGCGGAAGCCGCCGTCGACACCGCCGAGGCGACCGAGGCCAAGCCCCGCCGCCGCACAGCACGCAAGGCGGTCGAGGTCGTCGCGGACATCCCCGCCCAGGCGGCGGACGAGGCGGAGGCCAAGCCGACGCGTCGCCGTGCGACCCGCAAGGCCGCCGCACCGGCGGTCGTCGTGGAGGCGGCACCGGAGGCCGCCGAGGCGAAGCCCAGGCGCCGGGCCACCCGTAAGGCCACGGTCAGCGCGCCGACCACGGACTCCGTGGAGGCCTGACCACCCCGGGGCCCCGGCCCTCAGCACCACCGGCCACACCCCGACGGCCCGGCCACCTCATCAAGGTGGCCCGGGCCGTCGGCGTTCTGCTGACAGCCTGCTCCGTCGGAGACCAGGGCCCATGCGCACGCCTGTCGCCCGCTGCGGCAACAACTGCTGTCGCCGTCTCTCTCCGGCGTGCGGC
Source organism: Streptomyces lacrimifluminis (assembly GCF_014646095.1). GTDB lineage: Bacteria > Actinomycetota > Actinomycetes > Streptomycetales > Streptomycetaceae > Streptomyces > Streptomyces lacrimifluminis. The sequence continues at coordinate 126,193 of NZ_BMMU01000005.1, forward strand.
GGTACGCACCGCACCGCACACCCAGCTCCAGGCAGCCGACCGCCGACGTTCTCCCGAGGCCTCCGCCACCATCGCCGCCGCGCTCAACCTGCCCGACCGATTGCTCGGCCAGCCCCTGCACACGCAGGCGAATCGTCCCCGGCCCTCGCCGACCGGCGACACCCCCGCACGCCGTTCCTGCGCCAGCGCCGGGCGCCGGCATCTCCCCCGGCCCGCGACCGCACCCCACCGCACCCCACCGCACCTCACACCCCTCGTCCGTACGCGATGAGACGTTGCCGCTTCCTCCGGCCGAATCCGCCGGACAAGCCCAGCCGCGCCCCCGCACCCCCGCACCCCGTACCCTCGTTCACCCGAGCCGCCGCCCGGTCCTTCAGGTGCGCCGGATAACCTCGGCATATGAGCAGGCCTGCGACCTTCGCCCCGCCCCCCGGTGCCCGTGCGTACGCCCTGCGTACCGCGCGTGGTGAGTTCGCCGTCGTCGATTCCTCCGTGGCGGCCGGCGTCGAGCCGAAGGGGACCGTTCTGCTGCTGCCCGGGTTCACCGGCAGCAAGGAGGACTTCATCTCGACGCACGAGCCGCTGGCCGCGCGCGGGTACCGTACCGTCGCAGTGGACGGGCGCGGGCAGTTCGAGTCACCCGGCCCCCGGGACGACGAATCGGCTTACTCACAGGCCGAGTTGGCACAGGACGTGCTCGCGCAGGCGGCTGCCGTCGGCGCCCCCGTACACCTGGTCGGGCACTCGCTCGGCGGGCAGATCGCCCGGGCCGCGGTCCTCCTGGACCCCTCCCCGTTCCTCTCCCTGACCCTCATCTCCTCGGGCCCCGCCGAGATCTCCGAGGCGCAGCAGCAGCGCGCGAAACTGCTGCGGGACGCGCTCGCCGTGATGAGCATGGCCGCCCTCTGGAAGGCCATCCAGGCCATGGACGATCCACAGGCCGGCGGCGACCTCGACTCGGTGGACGCCGTGGACGCCGGACTTGACGACCGCGAGGACCTGCGCCGCCGCTGGATGGGCAACAGCCCGGCCCAACTCGTCGCCACCGGACGCCAGTTGTGCTCCGAGCCGGACCGGGTGGCAGAACTCGCCGCGGTGCCGCTGCCCTTCCACGTCCTGTCCGGCACCGAGGACGGCACCTGGGCCGTCCCGCTCCTCGACGACATGGCCGTACGACTGCGCGCGCACCGGACCGTCATCGCGGGCGCCGAACACTCCCCCAACACGGACCGCCCCCTGGAGACGGCCCGCGCCCTTGCCGACTTCTGGGACACCCTCGCGTAGTGATGTTGTTCAGTACTGCGTCTGCAGGTGCTCCCAGAAGCCGTCCCGCAGCGCCCGCCGCAGCTCGGCCTGCCCGCGCAGCGAGTACTGGAGCAGCCCCTCCGCCTCCACCAGCAGGTCCTGATCGACGGACCCCGGCAGATACGGATGCCCGGGCAGCAGCTCGACCAGCGCCTCGCGCCCCCGCGCGGCCAGCCACTTCGCCGCGACCTGGGCGCCCACGAACCGCACGTCCTCTCGCGTGGGCCGCGTCCCCGTCGACGACTCGTAGGACGCGACCGTGCGCCGGACCACGTACGGCTTGAAGAAGTCGAGGTCGAACGTGCGCTGGCTGTCGACCTCCCACAGGAGCGGCTCGGCCTGGTTGCGGCCCTCGGGCGCCTCGATGCCCCACAGGTGGACGCGGGCCCCGTACCCCTGCGCGGCCTCGACCGCCGACACCAGGTCCTCGTCGCCGCCGATGAGCGCGGCGTCACTGATCGCGCGATGCCGGGCCAACGACTCCAGGTCGGTGCGGATCAGGGAGTCGACGCCCTTCTGCTGGTTGTTGGCGTTGAGGTTGCCCAGGCGGACCTTCACATCGGGGAGTTCCGCGATGGACTGCTGCTCGATCGTGTGGATGCGGCGCCGGGCACCGTCGTACCAGTAGACCCGCAGCAGCCTGCTGTCCGCGAAGATGGTGCGAGCCTTGTCGATGAGCGCTTCGATGAGACCTTCCGCGTCCAGCTCGACGGAGCGGCGGTCCTCGGTTCCGGCGACGAGCCGTCCCGCCGCCGCGTACAGATATCCCGCGTCGACGAAGATCGCGTGCGTCGAGGGTGTCTTCGCCACCTCGGCGAGCATGCGGTGGAGCAGTTCGTTCGTGCGGTCGATGCGGGCGCTCAGCTCCGCGTGGTCGTCGTTGTTCATATACCTCCATTGTCTCGGCGGTCACGCTTCGAACACAACTGGTCCCGGTCAGTCTCCTGCGGCGTCTTCCGCTCGCCCGCGTTAACGGGGTGGTAGTTAGACGTGCGAAAAATTTCCTTAGCGTAGGGAATGTTTGTAACATGCGGGTAGTTGACTAGATACGTAACCAAGTAGTTCTCCTCAGGAGGATGACCAGACGAAGGGAGAAGCCCATGCGCTTCGAAATCATGCGTCTTGACGACGTCGACGGAACCCCCGTGGACAGTACGGTCGTGGACGCCGCCTCCGTCAACCGGATCGTGCAGCAAGCAGCCTCGATAGGGCAGCGTCTCTGGATCCGCCCGGCCGACACCTCGGCCTCATAACGCGCGGACGACGCTCGCCCACGACGAGCAGACTTCGGAACCCCCGTACGGCATGGATGCCGTACGGGGGTTCTGCTCATGGGCCCCGGCATTAGCTCTGGCAGGAGCTCCGGTGCGAGCCCTGGGTGTGCGCCCTGGGGGGGGCTCCACAGCCGTCAGCTCTGCTGGATCACCTGGGTGATGCCGTTGATGATCTGCTGCACGGCGATAGCGGACAGCATCATCCCCGCGAGCCGGGTCACCAGGACCACCCCACCGTCCTTGATGACACGGATGATCAGCAGCGAGTACCGCATGACCACCCACAGCACGACATGGACGGCCAGGATCGCCGCCCACACCGACACCTGCATGGCCACGCCGTCAGCCTTCTGCACGGCCAGGATGACCGACACGATCGCACCGGGCCCGGCGAGCAGGGGCATGCCGAGCGGCACGAGGGCGACGTTCACGTCCTTGGTCTGCTTGGGCTCGTCCGTCTTGCCGGTGAGCAGGTCGAGGGCGATCAGCAGGAGCAGCAGCCCGCCGGCGATCATCAGCGCGGGCACGGAGACGTGCAGATAGCCCAGGATCTGGTGCCCGAGCAGCCCGAACACGGTGATCACAGCACCGGCCACACAGACAGCCTGGAACGCCATCCGCTTCTGTACGCGGGCGGGCCGGCCTGCGGTGAGCGCGAGGAAGATCGGGGTGATCCCGGGAGGATCCATGATCACGAAGAGGGTGAGAAAGAGCGAGCCGAAGACGGCGACGTCGAACATGGGTGAGCGAGCCTTGCGTAGATGTAGACACGGGGAAGAGGGAGGGTGAGCGGAGAGGGATCCGGGCCGAGGGGGCCGGGCCGAGGCTCAGGCTCCGCCGGTCCCCGGCACCGGGAACGCCCCCGTGGCCCGCCGCGTGATCTCGCCGTACACCTCGGGGTCCGTCGTGTACTCCCCGAGCACGCAGGTCTTGCGGCTGCCGTGGTAGTCGGAGGATCCGGTGCCCAGCAGCCCCAGCTCCGCAGCGAGGCCGCGCAGTCGCGCCCGGGTCGCCGGTTCGTGGTCCATGTGGTCGACCTCGATGCCGTCGAGCCCGGCGGCGGCCAGCTCCGCGATCGCGGACTCCGGAACCGTCCGCCCTCGCTTGCTCGCGGCCGGGTGCGCGAACACGGCCACCCCGCCGGCCCCCTTGATCAGCCGCAGCGCCTCGAAGGGGTCGGTCTCGTGCTTCGGCACGTAGGCCCGGGCCCCGTCAGCCAGCCAGTCACCGGTGAAGGCGTCGTTCACGGTCGGTACGACGCCCAGCTCGACCAGCGCGGTGGCGACATGCGGTCGGCCCACGGATCCGTCACCGGCGATCCGCGCGACCTGCTCCCAGGTGATGGGCACGCCCAGTTCCTGGAGCTTGGCCACCATCCCCTGGGCGCGCGGCACCCGGTCGTCCCGCACCAGCTCGCGCTCGGCGAACAGCGCGGGTTCCTCGGGATCGAACAGGTAGGCCAACATGTGCATGCTGACCCCGTCGAGCCGGCAGGACAGCTCGGCCCCGGTGACCAGTGTGAGCCCGGCGGGCAACGCGGCGATCGCCTCGGCGTACCCACGGGTCGTGTCGTGATCGGTCAGCGCGACGACGTCGAGCCCGGCCGCAGCGGCGTTGCGCACCAGCTCGGCGGGCGTGTCCGTACCGTCGGAGGCGGTGGAGTGGCAGTGCAGATCTATACGCACGGTGCGGACTCCAGGCGACGACGGGGACGGACGAGACGCGCCAAGCATAACGGGCCCGGAGGGCAACCTGTCACACCTGAACCTTGCAATCGCCCCTTACGGGATCGCCCTTGCAGGGACGCGGGGAACTGCACGACAAGCCCCCACCGGCCCGCACACGACAACGAACCCGCGCGCCCCAGAAAATCCGGTGGAGCGCGCTACGGCTGAAGCAACCGGGGCGAGAGCGCCCCACAGGGCACCAGCTCCAGCTCCGCCCCCGCGTCCCGCAGATCCGTGAGCACCAGCTCGTCATACATCAGCAACCCGGACTGCTCGGGCCACACCACCGCCCACAACCACAACCCGAGCGCCTCACCCGCGAACACCGCACGGTCATCGGGTCCGCCCGCGACATGCCACAACGGAGTGGGCCGCCCCGCCGCCAGCACCTTCGCCTCGGCGGGCTTCTCGACGTTCATGTACGGCCCCGGGTCGGGCCCGTCGATGCCCGCGTACCGCGCACCGAGGCCGACACCGAGCTCCTCGGCGACCAGGATCAGCTCACCCATGCCCCCGAGCGGACCGGGACCCGTGCAGGCCACCGCCGTCGCACGGCCGCCGCTGCGATCGTCACCCGCACAGCCCACGCCCGTGAACAGCCAGCCGACCGGCAGCGGCCACGGCATCCACACCGGCACCTGGGTGCGGTGCACCACGACACCGAGGGCCTCGACGCTGGGCGGGATCACGGGCTGCAGCGGATGCACCGTCCCGTGCACATCGCACTGCCAGGAGTCGGCAAAGAGGCCGGGAGCCCTGACCCGGCCACCACACTTCGGGCAACTGGGTTCGCCCCTCATAGAGCCCCACGGTCCTCCCCGTCCTCCCTCACGTCAAGGACGATCACCCGTCCGGAGTGACACGTTTCCGTCCTTTCCCTCAGGTGGGATTAGATGTAGATTGCATTAATTAGCTGCGCTAACTTACTATGTGCCTACACCAACGACCTCTCCGCGGGTGGGGCCCGCGAGTCGTGAAGGAGCAGGCATGCACAGCAGTCGGGGCGGCGGCCGGCGGCAGCGCGGCGGCGATCCTGCTGTACGAATCCGCACTGGGCCTCGGCATGGCGTGCGGCCCCCTGCTGGGCGCCCTGCTGGGCAACGCCAGCTGGCGCTACCCCTTCTTCGGCACCGCGTTCCTGATGGCCGTCGGCTTCCTCTGCATCGCCGTGTTCCTGAAGGAACTGCCGAAGCCGGTCCAGAAGACCTCACTGCTCGACCCGATCAAGGCGCTCGGCCATGGCGGCCTGGCCTCCGCCGCGGTCTCGTCCTTCTTCTACAACTACACGTTCTTCACCGTGCTGGCCTTCACCCCGTTCGTGCTCGACATGACGCCCTACAGGTCCGGCGGCGTGTTCTTCGCGTGGGGTCTGCTGCTGGCCGTCTCGTCGGTGCTCGTGGCCCCGCGTCTCCAGCGGCGGTTCGGCTCGCTGACGGTGCTCGGCGGCTCGCTGGTGCTGCTCGCCGTCGACGTCCTGGTCCTCGGCTACGGCAGCCACACCACCGCCGTCGTCTGCACGATCCTGTCCGGCGCGTTCATCGGCGTGAACAACACGGTCTACACGGAGCTGGCGCTGGGCGTCTCGGACGCGCCGCGCCCGGTGGCGAGCGCCGGCTACAACTTCGTGCGCTGGTTCGCCGCGGCTGCGGCCCCGTTCTTCGCGCCGAGGATCGAGGAGTGGAGCGACATCCACATGCCGTTCGTGGTCGCGGCGGTGAGCGCCGTGCTCGGCGCGGCTGTGGTCGTCGTACGCCGGAAGTCGCTCACCCACGAGGTGGAGGAGCTGGAGGTTCGGCACGCTTCCGAGGACAGTGTGGGCGTCTTCTCGAACTGAACGCTCCGCGGAGGGCGTGGTGATGTGCTCGCCGGCCGGTGAGGACTGGTCGCGCCCCGCGGCGGAGCCGCAGATCCGGCACAGCCCCGCGCCCCTTGCGGGGAGCTGCCCAACTGGCTTCTCCCAGGCGGCCGTTGGTGACTTCGGTCACTCCGGAGTCGGACGCGAGGGTCAGTCCAGCGGGACGGATCTGCGGGCCGGGTCCCGTAGGTCCGTCCCGTTGGTGAGCCAGCGTTCCTGGAGGGCCTGGGCGCCGTGGACGCGCTTCCAGGCGGCCTCGTTCGCGGTCATCGGGAGCAGGGGCAGGAAGCGCACCGGGTCCAGGGGCGCGTCGAGCTCCAGGTCCTCGACCAGGCCACCCGGCTCCGCGACCAGGACCGAGGTGAAGGGCGCCCCGGGCCAGAGCGGCTCCCCGACGTCGAGCGAGGCACCGGGGGCCACGATCACACCCTCGACCTGCGGGGACGCGGCGAGAACCGCGAGCGGGCGCAGCACCTTGTCGGTGTCGGCGAGGCCGGCCCGGACGGAGATGACCAGTTCGGCGCGCGGGCCCTTCACCGGGTCGGCGAGCACCGCCGTGGGGTCCGCCATCGGCAGCGCGGACATGCCGAGGGTGGCGTAGCGGACGATCTCCCCGTCCTGGTCCCGGTCCGGGAATCGCAGCACCTCGACGCGGTCCGTGCCGAGGAAGGTGACCGCGGCACGCGCGTCAGGTTCGCCCAGTGCCGTACGCAGCCGGGCCTCGACCAGAGGAAGAACATCAGACATGCGCCGAGCATAGGACTCGTCGGTAAAGGGCAAACGCGCACCTTGACAGTTCGGTCGGCTGTTACCCTTGGCCGGGTTCGGGCAGCGCGCAGATGGGGTACCACCCAGGCCTTCAGGGCCCTGGGGGAGTCGCGATCGAGTCCCGACACCGCTGAAGTTCCCCCTAGGGGGCTCCCCTTGAAGGGGAATGGATCGTCCCTCACGAGGGACCGGCCGGAGGAGGTGGGGCTGCAATGGATCGAAGTCATCCGTGCAGTAGCACCCGCTCTTCCGCCCGCTGATGTAGTTGCTCCGGCTTCTCCCGGCTGGCTGTCACCTCTCGCACTCGCGTCATCGCGGAAGAGCACTTGGTTTCGTTTTGCCTGATCCATGTGATCTGCGTCAGTTCTGAATCAGTAGCGAAGCTCACCACCGCGACGGTGCGGTGCTCCCCGCTTTGTGGACGTGCCAAACATCCTCAGCCAGGACGTCCCCATTCCGGGCAGTTCCAACCGTTGTCGGCGGTCTTTCGTTGCCTGTAGCGAAGGAACCTGCCAATGTCGATGATCAACAACCTGCGTGCCGCCGTCCGCCCCTCCCGTCCCTCCCTGCGCAAGGACGGCAGCGGCTACGACACCACCCGCGACCCCTCGACGCCCTCCGCCGTCGTCGACTGCGCCGTCTACCGCGACGGCGCCCGGATCGAGACCCCGAAGGCGCTGACTCCGCACGAGGCGATGCGCAAGGTGCGCCGCGACGGCGGCTTCGTGTGGATCGGGCTGCACGAGCCGACGGAGGGCGAGTTCTCCGGTATCGCCAGCGAGTTCGGGCTCCACCCGCTCGCCGTCGAGGACGCGATCCAGGCCCACCAGCGGCCCAAGCTGGAGCGGTACGACGACACGCTCTTCACCGTCTTCAAGACCATCCACTACGTCGACCACACCGAACTCACCGCGAACAGCGAGGTCGTGGAGACCGGCGAGGTGATGTGCTTCACCGGGCGGGACTTCCTCATCACCGTCCGGCACGGCGGCCAGGGCTCCCTGCGGGCACTGCGCCACCGCCTCCAGGACGATCCCGAGCTGCTCGCCAGGGGCCCCTCCGCCGTGCTGCACGCCGTCGCCGACCACGTAGTCGACGGCTATGTGGCGGTCGCGGACGCCATGCAGGACGACATCGACGAGGTCGAGACGGAGGTGTTCTCACCGGGCCGCAAGGGCACCCCGCGCGGTACGGACGCCGGCCGGATCTACCAGCTCAAGCGTGAGGTCCTGGAGTTCAAGCGGGCCGTCTCGCCGCTCCTGCGGCCCATGCAGCTGCTGAGCGAGCGCCCGATGCGGCTGATCGACCCCGACATCCAGAAGTACTTCCGCGACGTCGCCGACCACCTGGCCCGGGTCCAGGAGCAGGTGATCGGCTTCGACGAGCTGCTCAACTCGATCCTCCAGGCCAACCTCGCGCAGGCGTCCGTCGCGCAGAACGAGGACATGCGGAAGATCACGTCCTGGGCGGCGATCATCGCCGTACCGACGATGGTGTGCGGCGTCTACGGCATGAACTTCGACTACATGCCCGAGCTGCACTGGAAGTTCGGCTACCCCGTGGTCATGACGGCCATGGTGGGCCTGTGTGTGGGCATCCACCGCACGCTGAAGCGCAACGGCTGGCTGTGACGGCCGCCGGGGCGGCGGACGCCTCGCTACCCTTCTGCCCATGACTGACACGCTGCTCGACCGGGCCCTCGTCGAGGAGGCCACCAAGAAGTCCGGGCTCATCTGGGTCAAGGGCAACGGTGTGGCCGCGCCGCACGTCGCGGGCCATGGCGTCCCGGCCCGTGCGATGTGGCACGTCTGGCACGAGGGCGCGGCCGTGCTGGTCGGCGACGGGCCCGGTGAGCAGCCGTTGCCCGGCCTGGTCGAGGGGGCCGACGCGGAGGTCACCGTCCGCAGCAAGGACAAGGGCGGCCGGCTCGTCACCTGGCAGGCGACGGTCGTGGAACTGGCCCCGCACTCCCCGGAGTGGGAGGCCGCGGTCGCCGAGCTGAAGGGGAAGCGGCTGAACGCGCCGGACGGGGAGGCGATGACGGATCGGTGGGCGCGAGAATGCCGGGTGGTGCGGTTGGTGCCGCGCGCCGGGGTTGTGCGCCCTCTGCCGGACGGGACGCTGGCGGCGCCGCCGCTGCCGAGCCCGGCGACGACGCGGGAGCCGATCCCTGCGGGGTTGCCGCGGCTGCTGTTCAAGAAGCGGAAGCGCTCCGCGGGGTAGGTGGTTTGTTTGCTGCGGGTCGGTGGGGGCTGGTCGCGCAGTTCCCCGCGCCCCTTAAGGGGCGCTGTGCCGCGCCGGAGTTCACCGGTCCGCTTTCGGGGGCGCTGCCCCCTCAGGACGCCGGCAGCTGTTGCCCGTAGTCGACCGTCTCGTCCTTCGCCGGTTCCTCCAGGGGGAAGTCCTTGCCCCAGTCGCTCAGCAGCAGCGTGCCCGCGCCGCCCGCGCGGACCAGGCGCAGGGGGTACGGGGTTCCCTCCAGCGAGACGTCCAGGGTGCCGCCGGCGCCCTTGTCGCCGGTGATGCGGATCGTGCGGACGCCCGACTGCTTGTGGCGGCCGTCCTTGGCGAGGCTGCCGTGCAGGGTGAGCAGACCGTCCAGGAGAACGTCCTTGTCGGTGAAGCCGCTGAACTTCTTGTACGAGGGGTCGCCCGTCGGGACCTTCACGAAGAGGCCCCCGAGCTTCGCGGCGGCTGCCGCGTCCGACTCTCCGTCGTCGCCCTTGGCGCCGTCCTCGTGGCTCCAGAACGCCGCGTCGGCCTTCAGGAACAGGTGCTCCCCTACCCGCAGCAGCCGGAACGCCGACCCCTTCGCGGTGACCGAGCCGGTGCCGCCGTCGTCCTTGAGGCTCATGTCGAGGGTGTACGTGGTCCCGCTGGTCACCACGGTCCCGGAGAGGCGGACGGCGTCGGCGGACCGGGCTGCCGTACGGGTCTTCGTCTGGATGGTGTCGGCGGACAGCTTGCCGACCCCGTTGGTGCCCTCGTCCGGGTCGGCGGCGCATCCTGTCAGCCCTGTCCCCGTCACGAGCAGTGCGCATATCGCGCTCACCAGTCCGGCGCTGCGGGTACGGCCGCGGGGAATCACAGACACGGGTGAGGCTGCCTCTCGTACGGGTGTCCTGAGGGGTGTGGACGGCAGCGTACCGGTGCCGTCGGCCCCCGGCGGAGCCAGTCCGTCCGGACCCCCCACCAAGGCGCGGCCGAACCGGACGGGCTAGCCTGAAGCGCATCCGAGCAGGCAATTCGGAACCCCCTTACGCAATCCGACGCGCTCCCCGCAGCGCACACCGAAGCAGGAGGCGTGGCATGGCGGCAGCCTCACCCCGTGTCTTCGTCTCGCACCTCGCCGGGATGGCCGTCTTCGATCCGAACGGCGACCAGGTGGGCCGTGTGCGCGACCTGATCGCGATGCTGCGCGTCGGCAACCGTCCGCCCCGGCTGCTCGGCCTCGTCGTCGAACTCACCACCCGGCGCCGCGTCTTCATGCCCATGACCCGCGTCACCGGCATCGAGTCCGGCCAGGTCATCACGACGGGCGTCCTGAACGTCCGGCGCTTCGAGCAGCGCCCCACCGAGCGGCTCGTCCTCGGCGAACTCCTCGACCGGCGCGTCACCCTCGGCGAGACCGGCGAGGAGGTCACCGTCCTGGATGTGGCGGTACGACAGCTGCCGGCCCGCCGCGACTGGGAGATCGAGCGGGTCTTCGTACGGAAGAAGGGCCGCGGCGGTGCCTTCCGGCGCAACACCGGCGAGACGCTGACCGTCGACTGGTCCGCCGTCACCGGCTTCTCCCTGGAGGAGGACGGACAGGGTGCCGAGAGCCTCCTCGCCACCTTCGAACAGCTGCGCCCCGCCGACCTCGCCAACGTCCTGCACCACCTGTCGCCGAAACGGCGCGCCGAAGTGGCCGCCGCCCTCGACGACGACCGGCTGGCCGACGTACTCGAAGAGCTGCCCGAGGACGACCAGATCGAGATCCTCGGCAAGCTCAAGGAGGAGCGCGCCGCCGACGTCCTGGAGGCGATGGACCCGGACGACGCCGCCGACCTGCTCGGTGAGCTGCCCGAGGACGACAAGGAGCGGCTGCTGAGCCTGATGCAGCCCTCCGACGCCGCCGACATGCGCCGGCTGATGGCGTACCGGGAGGACACGGCGGGCGGTCTGATGACGACCGAGCCGATCGTGCTGCGCCCCGACGCGACCGTCGCCGACGCGCTGGCCCGCGTCCGCAACCCCGACCTCTCCCCGGCGCTCGCCGCCCAGGTGTACGTGTGCCGCCCGCCGGACGAGACACCGACCGGCAAGTATCTGGGCGCCGTCCACTTCCAGCGGCTGCTGCGCGACCCCCCGTACACCCTGGTCGGCTCGCTCGTCGACGACGACCTGCAACCCCTCTCCCCGGACGCCGAACTGCCGGTCGTCGCCGGGTTCTTCGCGACGTACGACATGGTGGCGGCACCGGTGGTCGACGAGAGCGGGTCGCTGCTGGGCGCGGTGACCGTGGACGACGTCCTCGACCACATGCTCCCCGAGGACTGGCGGGAGACGGAGTTCCACCTCGCCGAGACCGACGCCGACACCGATGACGATGACGATGACGAGAGCGAGTCCGAGAGAGCGGGTGGCCATGACTCCTGAGCGCGAGACCGGGACCCGTGAGCGCGCGGCGAGCGGCGCCACGGCGGCCTCCCGCCCCCGGGTGCGCCTCGACCAGCCGCGCGCGCCCAGGCGTCGGCTGCTGCCCGAGTACGACCCGGAGGCGTTCGGACGGATGTCCGAACGCATCGCGCGTTTCCTCGGGACCGGGCGGTTCATCGTCTGGATGACGGTCGTCATCATCGTGTGGGTGGTGTGGAACGTTTCCGCGCCGGCCGACCTGCGCTTCGACCACTACCCGTTCATCTTCCTGACCTTCGCGCTGTCGCTCCAGGCCTCCTACGCGGCCCCGCTGATCCTGCTCGCGCAGAACCGGCAGGACGACCGGGACCGCGTCAATCTCGAACAGGACCGCAAACAGAACGAGCGGTCGATCGCCGACACCGAGTATCTGACCCGCGAGATCGCCTCCCTGCGCGCCGGGCTGGGCGAGGTGGCGACCCGGGACTGGATCCGCTCCGAGCTCCAGGACCTGGTCAAGGAGCTGGAGGAGCGGTACGCGGAACGGCACGAGGACGGGCACCACTCCGGCAGAACCGCCACATTCCCGGCAGAACGGCCGCGAGGGCGTGACATAGAAGACCGGTGACGGGCTTTCCGGAGGCCGTGTGCGGCCCCGTACCATCGGGGTCATGGCTACGGAAGACGCGGTGCGTGAAGCACTGGCGACGGTGAACGACCCCGAGATCCAGCGACCCATCACCGAACTGGGGATGGTGAAGTCGGTGGAGATCGGTGCGGACGGAGCGGTCGCGGTCGCCGTGTACCTGACGGTCTCCGGCTGCCCGATGCGCGACACGATCACGAAGAACGTGACGGAGGCGGTCTCGCGGGTCGAGGGCGTCACCCGCGTCGACGTCGAACTGGACGTCATGAGCGACAACCAGCGCAAGGAGCTGGCGTCCGCCCTGCGCGGCGGCCAGGCCGAGCGCGAGGTCCCCTTCGCCAAGCCTGGCTCCCTCACTCGCGTGTACGCGGTCGCGTCCGGCAAGGGCGGCGTCGGCAAGTCGTCGGTGACCGTCAACCTGGCGGCGGCGATGGCGGCCGACGGCCTCAAGGTGGGCGTGGTCGACGCCGACATCTACGGCCACAGCGTGCCGCGCATGCTGGGCGTCGAGGGGCGTCCGACCCAGGTCGAGAACATGATCATGCCGCCGTCCGCGCACGGCGTGAAGGTCATCTCCATCGGCATGTTCACCCCGGGCAACGCCCCGGTCGTCTGGCGCGGCCCGATGCTCCACAGGGCCCTCCAGCAGTTCCTGGCGGACGTGTTCTGGGGCGACCTGGACGTGCTCCTGCTGGACCTCCCGCCGGGCACGGGCGACATCGCGATCTCGGTTGCCCAACTGGTCCCGAACGCCGAGATCCTGGTCGTGACGACGCCTCAGCAGGCCGCGGCCGAGGTGGCCGAGCGCGCGGGCGCCATCGCCGTCCAGACCCACCAGAAGATCGTCGGCGTGGTCGAGAACATGGCCGGCCTGCCCTGCCCGCACTGCGACGAGATGGTCGACGTCTTCGGCACGGGCGGCGGCCAGAGCGTCGCGGACGGCCTCACCAGGACGACGGGCGCGACAGTACCGGTCCTCGGCTCCATCCCGATCGACGTCCGCCTGCGCGAGGGCGGCGACGACGGTACACCGGTCGTCCTGTCCGACCCGGACTCCCCGGCGGGCGCGGCACTGCGCGGGATCGCGGGAAAGCTGGGGGGCCGGCAGCGGGGCCTGTCGGGCATGTCCTTGGGGATCACCCCGAGGAACAAGTTCTGACGGACGTCAGCGAGGGTTTGGGCTTTCAGGGGCGCGGGGAACTGCGCGACAAGCCACAACGGCGCGGCACCCGCCGCACCACCCCACGCCCCCACAGCGGAGGGGGCGCCGCATACCAACGGCGCCCCTTTCTCACGCGTACACGCCAATATCCTTGATCACGGCGAAGCCGAGCCCGTACGCGCTCATCCCCCGCCCGTACGCACCCACGTGCACGCCCTCCTGGGTCGACCCGGCGAGGACCCAGCCGAACTCGGACTCCCGGTAGTGGAAGGGCGTAGGCACCCCGTCGACCGGGAGGGAGAGGGTGGACCAGTCATCGCCGCCGAGATCGTCCGCGAGGACCCACGCCGTTTCCGTCTGCTGGTCCAGCCAGTCGTCGCGCAGGGTGTGGTCCATCTGGCCGGGCCAGGTGAAGGACAGCAGCCCCACACCGGCCAGCCAGGCCGCCGACGAGACCGAGGTGGCCTCCAGCAGCCCCGTGCCGTCCGCACTGCGCCGTACGGGGTTCGCGGCCACGGTGACCACCACCGCGAACCGCTCCTTGTCCTCCCCCATGGCCTCGTGCCTTATGGAGGGTTCGTCGCCGTGCCCGATCGAACCGTGCTCGACGGCGCCGTCCGCCGCCGTACCCACCTGCATCAGCCAGCGCGGTCCCGTGAAGGCCTCGTCGAGGCCGTACCAAGGGAAGGGCGCCAGCAGATAGCCGTCGACCGTGCGCCGGGCGGAGGGGACCTGTTGTCCGCCCTCCGCGGCCGGCGCCTGCACGCCCACCCGACTTGTCGTCTCCATGTACCCGGACGCCTCCTCGTTCTCGTCGGCCCGGAGCGGCCCGCCCCCCTTCGGGCGGCGTCGTTCGCCCCTGTACAGGCCCACATCAACTCGGCAGCATAGCCACACCGCTCCGAGCAGCAGGGAAAGCGCCCGGCGCGTGGGCCGCGCAGACGTCCGGATCGGGCCGTCAGAGGCCCGGTCGGAGTATGAGACGCGTCACGTGCGGGCCTACGACGGTCAGGTGGCGTCCGCGTCGAAGGGCGGGCGCTCGTCCGGCTCGGGCTTCTTCGTCATGTCGACGGTGCCGGTGGAGGAACCCGACGAACCGGAGGAGGCCGAGCCCGAGGACGAGGAGGCCGACGTGTCCGACTCACGGCCGTGGACCGCGTCCGTGACCTCGGCCATCTCCTTCTTCAGGTCGAAGCCGTTACGGATCTCCTTGAGCCCCAGCTCGTCGTTGTCCAGGTGCTTGCGGATGAACGTCTTGGGGTTCAGGTCCTCGAACTCGAAGTCCTTGAACTCGGGGCCCAGCTCCGAGCGGATGTCCTCCTTCGCGCCCTCCGAGAACTCCCGGATCTTGCGGATGGTGCGCGTGACGTCCTGGATCATCTTCGGAAGCTTCTCCGGACCGAAGACGAGCACGGCGAGGAGCACGAGCGTCACCAGCTCGAGCGGTCCTATGTCATTGAACACCTGAAGCTCCTTGCGATGTCCTCGGCCCTCGGCCCTCGGTGGTCCGTGCGGTCTTCGCGGTCTTCCGTGGTCCGGGCCGGTTCCACGGTACCCGGCCATCCTGTCCCACCGGTACCGTCCTGGGGCCCAAGAGTGGGTGTACGCGACCGGTTTTCCGGGATGTTTGCCCAGTGGGAGCCTACGACGGCCCGCCCCCTGTGAGGTTTCCGTCAGTCGCCGCCGGAGGAGCCCAGGACGAGGGAGATCGTCCGTTGCCCGCCGCCGCGCAGCAGGGACAGCTCCAGCCGGTCGCCGGGGCGGTGGGCACGGATCCTGACGATCAGTTCCTCGCCGGAGTGGACGCGCCGCCCGTCGACCCCGGTGATGATGTCGCCGGCCTGGAGGCCCGCCCGGTCGCCGGGGCCGCCCTTGGTCACCGGTGACCCGCCGTCGTTGCCCTGCGTACCCACGCGGGCGCCGTCGCCGGTGTAGTCCATGTCGAGGGTGACACCGATGACGGGGTGGGTCGCCCGGCCGGTGTTGATCAGCTCCTCGGCGACGCGCTTGCCCTGGTTGATGGGGATGGCGAACCCGAGCCCGATCGAACCGGCCTGGGTGCCGTCCAGCCCCGAGCCGCTGTCGGCGGACCGGATCGCGGAGTTGATCCCGACGACCCTGGCCGCGGCGTCGAGCAGTGGTCCGCCGGAGTTGCCCGGGTTGATGGACGCGTCGGTCTGGAGCGCGTCGACGTACGACACGTCGCTCCCGTCCCCGCTCTCGCCCCCGGCGGTGATGGGCCGTTCCTTGGCGCTGATGATGCCGGAGGTGACGGTGTTGGCGAGGTCGAAGGGGGCCCCGATGGCGACGACGGGATCGCCGACCGCCACGTTGTCGGAGTTCCCGAGGACCACGGGCCGGAGCCCGTCGACGCCGCTCACCCTGACGACGGCGAGGTCGTATCCGCCGTCCCGTCCGACGACCTCGGCCTGGGCGGTCTCGCCGCCGCTGAACGTCACCGTCACCTTGCCGTCGGCACCGGCGGGCTCGACGACGTGGTTGTTGGTGAGGATGTGTCCCCGGCCGTCGAGCACGAACCCGGTACCGGTGCCCTCCGCGCCGCCGCCGCGCACATGCAGCGTCACCACGCTGGGCAGCGCCCGCGCGGCGATCCCGGCCACGCTGTCCGGAGCCCGCCCGACGGACTCGTCCTTCGCGGCCTGCGACAGCTGGACGCGGTCGCCGTCCCCGTCATGGCGCTCCAGATACGACCCGACGGCTCCACCTATGCCCCCGGAGAGCAGCGCGAGCACCAGGGCCCCGACGACCAGCCGACGCCTGCGCGCGCCCGGCCTGCCGTCGGCGGGGACGGCTCCGGTCTGCTGGAGGGGGGAGGAAGCGACGGGCGCCCAGGGGTCGTAGCGGCGCCAGGGGTCGTCGGCGGGCGTCAGGGGCTCCGGTACGGCCGTCCCGTGCGCCGGGGTCACCGCGGGGTGCTGGACCGGCGGAGCGGACGCCCAGGGGCCGGGATGGCCGTACGGCGGGGTGCTGTGGGGATCGGGATCCTGAAGGGGCGGGGGGCCGGCCTCGGCGGAAGCCACGGGGTCGGGCACCGCCAGGGGCAGCGGCAGCTCGAAGTCCCCCTCGTCATGGGCATCCCCGTCGGCGCTGCCCTCGGCACCCCTGGGCGCCGCCCGGGGCCGCTCCAACTCGAAGTCGCCCCCGGTGCCGGTTACGGCGCCGGCTCCGGGCGAACTCACCGCGGGCACTCCCTCACCAGGAGCCGGAGCGGAGGCCGAAGCCTCCTGGCCGGGCGCCGATTCACCGCTGGGCCGACTCCACCAGTTGGCCTTCGCGGGCTTCCCCTCGTCCATGCTCTCCCCACACCTGGTCCGCCTGACGGCTCGTCGGCGCTGACCGAGAGCCACCGACTGCGCGAACCACCGCTCCGCCGACCGCTGTTGCGCGGACCGCCGGTGCGGGGTCCGCACCTCGGATTCAACCAGGTTCGTGGGGTCAGCGGACGGTGTCCGACGTGGACGCGGACGGCGACGGTGAGGGGGACGAGTCGCGCGCCGGTGCCACGAGCAGTCCCTGGACCGCC
Organism: Streptomyces lacrimifluminis; assembly: GCF_014646095.1. Classification (GTDB taxonomy): domain Bacteria; phylum Actinomycetota; class Actinomycetes; order Streptomycetales; family Streptomycetaceae; genus Streptomyces; species Streptomyces lacrimifluminis. The sequence continues at coordinate 143,094 of NZ_BMMU01000005.1, forward strand.
GCCTCGGGCGATGTCGACCAGGAGGTCAGGGCGACCTGCGGAACCGTGAGCGGGCGTATGAGCGGAGACAGCACCGCGGCGGCGGCCACGACCGGCGCCGTCAGCTGATGCATGGCCTCCCGCTCCCGGCCGCCGGAGGGCGGTGCGGGGATGCCCGGCAGCAGCGGCGCCGACGCCACCGGCGACGCCACCGGCGTCTGTCCGAACGTCCCCTGCCCCAGTCCCTGCGAGAACAGCGGGCCGACCGACCGGCGCCGCTGGCTGTCGGGAGCCACGGAAGTCCCACCGCCCTGCGGACGCATCGGGGTCACATTGCTGCCCCCGGAGGCGCCCCGGGCGTCCGTCGTGTCACCGGGAACGCCCGTCGACACCCCGCCCAGCGCGATCGCGGCCAGGGACACGGCTCCGGCGGCGGCGAACGCGAACCGCAGGCTGCGTGAGGACGACCGGTCGGCATAGTGACGGCCGACTTCGTGAATGCGGAAGCCCCGGCCCGGAGCGGCCGGGAGCACGGAGGTGTGCGGCCGGGCGGGAACGTACCCGAACCCCTCCCCCTTCACCCCGAAGACTCCTGAGCCGACTCCTGGGCCCGTGGGAAAACCGGAGAACCCGTCGGTGAATCCTCCCCCGCCCAGCGGGGAGCCGCCGGAGCCGGAATCACCTCCGCCAGGGAGGCCCTGGAGGCGGGCCAGGAAGCTTTCGGAGGGCGGTGGCGGGGCCATCTCCGCGAAGACGTTCTTCAGACGGCGCTGTGCGTCGGCCTCGGCCTTGCACTTCGCGCAGGTGGCCAGGTGCGCCAGGACGCGTTCCCGCGTCTCATGACCGAGTTCCCCGTCCACGAGGGCGGAGAGCCGGTCTCCCAGATGCTGCTCGGCGAGACGACGCTCGGCAGAGTACGGCCGTGATGCACTCACGCGGTCGCGCCCCCTCCTCCCAGCGCGGCCACCCGTGGCACCGCGAAGCGGCGCTCGGCACGGGCCTCCGGAGAGCGGTGCGCGAGGGCCTTGCGGAGCTGGGAGCGGCCTCGGTGGATACGGGAGCGGACGGTGCCGAGCTTCACGCCGAGAGTCGCGGCGATCTCCTCGTACGACAGTCCCTCGATGTCGCACAGGACGACGGCGGCGCGGAACTCCGGTGCCAGCGTGTCCAGCGCCTGCTGGACGTCCACGTCGAAGTGCGCGTCGTTGAAGACCTGCTGCGGGGACGGCTCGCGGCTGGGCAGGCGCTCGGCGGCGTCGTCGCCGAGGGCGTCGAAGCGGATGCGCTGCTTGCGGCGGACCATGTCCAGGAAGAGGTTGGTGGTGATGCGGTGCAGCCAGCCCTCGAAGGTGCCGGGCGTGTACGTCGACAGCGAGCGGAAGACGCGGACGAAGACCTCCTGCGTGAGGTCCTCGGCGTCGTGCTGGTTGCCCGTCAGGCGGTATGCCAGGCGGTAGACGCGGCCGCTGTGCGTGCTGACGATCTCCTCCCACGAGGGCGGAGTCCACGCCTGCCCGTCCGCGTCGGTGGAGAAGGTCGCGGTCTGGGCTCGGTCAGCGGCGTGACTGGGGTCAGCAGCAGTGTTGTTCACGGATCTCGGCCTACCCGCTGATCCGAGAAGGCGCCGCAGCGCTCCTCCCCGATCCACAGGCGCAGCCGCACCTCCCCTGTCGGCTCTGGTGGTGTCCAGTGGAGCCCCTACCATAGCCACCTCGCCCGTTAGCTCCGGATAAGCGGTTTTCCTCGAAATTGATGGGCGCCGACCCGGCTCCCGGGGCCGCTCCAGCACCTGCACCTGCACCGGGTTCTCGGTGTTGTTCGTGTGGTCCGTGTGCCGGCCCGTCCGCTGATCCACTGATCCCCCATGTAGTCGCCCCGTCTGCACCACCTCGTCCCGCACCCCTCTAAACGACTGGTCCCATCTGCGGGTTCCCGGGCGCAACGGATACAGTCACGCCCAGGCAACCGCGGGGACAGGAGAGGGTCATTACCGGCAACCGGCAGACGAGCTGGGCGTTCGCCGACGCCTTTGTCGCCGAGGACGAAGCACTGCGCTGGGCCCGTGACCGGGCCCGCGAGGCAGGGCTGCGCTCGGTGGCGCCCAGCACGGGCGCCGCGCTACGGCTGCTTGCCGCCTCGGTGGACGCGAAGGCGGTCGCGGAGATCGGGACCGGGACGGGCGTCTCGGGGATGTACCTCCTGCACGGCATGCGCCCGGACGGGGTCCTGACGACGGTCGACCCCGAGCCGGACCACCAGCAGTTCGCCCGCCAGGCCTTCCGCGCGTGCGGCTTCGCCAGCAACCGCGCCCGCTTCATCCCCGGCCGCGCCCTGGACGTGCTGCCCCGGCTCGCGGACGCGGGCTACGACCTCGTCTTCTGCGACGGCGACCGGCTGGAGAGCCTGGACTATCTAGCTGAATCGTTGCGTCTGCTCCGTACGGGTGGCCTGGTGGTTTTCGAGGGCGTGTTCGCCAACGGCAGGACGGTCGATGCGGGGCCTCAGCCCACCGAGGTCATACGGCTGCGGGAGCTGCTGCGCGCGGTGCGCGAGAGCCAGGAACTGGTGCCGTCCCTGCTGCCCGTGGGCGACGGCCTGCTGTGCGCGGTCAAGCGCTGAGCCCTTGCGACCGCGGGCTACGGCGTGCGGGCCAAGGCCTGCGGCGTACGAACGGCAAAACAGTGCCCCGGCACCGCATGTTCACGGTGCCGGGGCAGCTGAAAGGGTATGGACGCGTCCGCGCGTCAGCCGACGACCTTCTTGAGGGCATCGCCCAGCGCGTCGGCCTCGTCAGGGGTCAGCTCGACGACGAGTCGACCGCCGCCTTCGAGCGGAACTCGCATGACAATGCCCCGCCCCTCCTTTGTCACCTCGAGCGGGCCATCGCCCGTCCGCGGCTTCATGGCCGCCATGCTCGTTCCCCTTCCTGAAACCAGCTCATCGTCGCCGACGGCCCCTTAGGAGGGCACGCGCTTCCCCTCATGAGAGGCACGTCACCGGCATCGAACACATTGCTTCCCAGCCATTATCCCGCATCTCAGGACCCTATGACCAACATCAGTCGGCATCGCTTGGGCAACGCGCGCGATCAAAACCACCCAATTCGGCGATGTGACTGCGATACTTCGCCGCCGCGCGCACTTCCGGCCGACCGCGACCGGACCGGAATTCTTTGACGCAGGTCACATGACCGGCCCTCTCCTCCGCGCGTGATCTCCGCCATGCTGTCATGGGACGACTACGCACTGATCAGTACGCAGGACGACGCAGCCGCGACACCGGAGGGGACCCCCATGGCCGACACCGTGCTCTACGAGGTGCACGACGGGCTGGCGACGATCACGCTGAACCGCCCCGAGGCGATGAACGCGCTGAGCATCGCGGCCAAGGTCGCACTCCGCGAGGCGGTCCAGGAGGCGGCCACGGACGACGCCGTACGGGCGGTTCTGCTGACCGCCGCCGGGGACCGGGCGTTCTGCGTGGGCCAGGACCTCAAGGAGCACATCGGGCTCCTGGTCGCCGACCGCGAGGCCGGCACGGGCCAGACCATGACGACGGTCCGCGAGCACTACAACCCCGTCGTGCGGGCGCTGACGGGCATGCCCAAGCCGGTCGTGGCGGGCGTGAACGGCGTCGCGGCCGGGGCCGGCTTCGGCTTCGCGCTCGCCGCCGACTACCGGGTCGTCGCGGACACGGCCACCTTCAACACGTCGTTCGCGGGCGTGGCCCTGACCGCCGACTCGGGCGTCTCCTGGACGCTCCCGCGCGTGGTGGGCCCCGGCCGCGCGGCCGACCTGCTCCTGTTCCCGCGCAGCGTCAAGGCGCAGGAGGCGTACGAGCTGGGCATCGCGAACCGGGTCGTCCCGGCGGCGGAGCTGCGGGCCGAGGCCGAGAAGACGGCACGCGCCCTGGCCGACGGCCCGACGGTGGCGTACGCGGCCCTCAAGGAGGCCATGGCGTACGGGTTCACGCACTCCCTGGCCGAGACCCTGGAGAAGGAGGACGAACTCCAGGCACGCGCGGGCGCGTCGGAGGACCACGCGATCGCGGTGCAGGCGTTCGTCAACAAGGAGAAGCCGAAGTACCTGGGCCGCTAGGGCCTGTCGTTTGGATCACGCCTGGGCCGCGGGGTGTGTGGGCACTCCCCCGGAGGAGGGCCCCAGCCGCGTTTGTCGTCGGTTGCGACTCCCCCACTCCCGACTCCGCTCGACCGGGGGGACCCCCAACGCGTCGACGCCCTCCTCCGCCTTACAGCTGCACGCACCACACCCCGCCCACCGGCAGACAACGGCACCGCAACCCGAAGTCAGCGTGATCCAACGACAGGCCCTCGTCCGGGGCGGGAGCGCCGGTGGAAGCGTCCCCTACGGGGCGCTTCTCGCGACGCACGTCTCCAGGTGGTCGTCCACCAGTCCACAGGCCTGCATCAGCGCGTACGCGGTCGTGGGGCCCACGAAACGCAGCCCGCGCTTCTTCAGGGCCTTGGACAGGGCGGTCGACTCGTCGGTGACCGGGGGGACGTCGGCCAGGGTCCGCGGGACCGGCCGGGAGGCCGCGTCCGGGGCGTGGGACCAGATCAGCTCGTCCAGCTCCCCCGGGGCCCACGCGGCCAGCACGCGCGCGTTGGCGAGGGTCGCGTCGATCTTCGCGCGGTTGCGGATGATGCCGGCGTCGGCGAGGAGCCGTTCGCGGTCGGCGTCCGTGAAGACCGCGACGGACGAGATCTTGAAGTCGGCGAAGGCGGTACGGAAGCCCGCCCGGCGGCGCAGGATGGTGATCCAGGAGAGGCCGGACTGGAAGGCCTCCAGGGAGAGCCTCTCGAAGAGGGCGTCGTCGCCGTGTACCGGGCGGCCCCACTCCTCGTCGTGGTACGCCACGTAGTCCGGCGTGGACAGCGCCCAGGGGCAGCGCAGGGCACCGTCGGGGCCGGCCAGGGCCACGCCGGTGTCGCTCACTGCTCGGTCCCCTCGGCCGGCTTGTCCATGGTGATCCGCGGCACGGCCCGGGCGCCGGCCAGCGCGGACTCCAGGTCGGCGATACGGGCGTCCCGCTCGGCGAGTTCGGCACCGAGGCGGGTGAGCGCGTCGTCGACGTCCGACATGCGGTAGCCGCGGGCCGCGACAGGGAAGCGGAGGGACTCGACGTCGTCGCGGCCGACCGGGCGGTCGGGCGGCAGCAGGTCCTGGAGCCGCTCGGGCGCGACCTCCGGCAGAACGGCACTCTCGCCGCCGCCCACCACGGCCAGCGTCACCGCGGTGACCACGACGGCGAGCGCGACGACCAGGAACAAGAACATCAACATCGCTGGGTCCCCACGGGATTCGGACGGATCGGGTTGATCGGAAGTGCCTGTGCCGAATGCGGCAGGGTCCGATCGTGCCATGCGAGTCTGGCAGTTATGGTCGCAGGCGGCCGAACACAGGGCTGATTTGCCGGCCGGGCACAGGAACTACTGGGAGACGCACACGGTGAGGTCACAGGGGATGCTCAGGCTGGGCAGGCGTGAGTTCGGCACGCACGAGCCGGTGATCATGGCGATCGTGAACCGGACCCCGGACTCGTTCTACGACCAGGGAGCCACCTTCCGCGACGAGCCGGCGCTCGCGCGCGTGGAGCAGGCGGTGTCGGAGGGTGCCGCCATCATCGACATCGGCGGGGTGAAGGCGGGGCCGGGCGAGGAGGTGACGGCGGCGGAGGAGGCGCGGCGGACGGTCGGCTTCGTGGCGGAGGTCCGGCGCCGTTTTCCCGATGTGATCATCAGCGTGGACACCTGGCGTGCCGATGTGGGCGAGGCCGTGTGCGAGGCCGGCGCGGATCTGCTGAACGACGCGTGGGGCGGGGTGGATCCACGGCTCGCGGAGGTCGCGGGGCGGTACGGGGTGGGGCTGGTGTGCACGCACGCGGGCGGTGCGGAGCCGCGGACACGTCCGCATCGGGTGGCGTACGAGGATGTCATGGCCGACATCCTCCGCGTGACCGTCGGGCTGGCCGAACGGGCGGTCGCGCTGGGCGTGGCACGGGAGTCGGTGCTGATCGATCCCGGGCACGACTTCGGGAAGAACACGCGGCACGGTCTGGAGGCGACGCGGCGGCTGGGGGAGATGGTGGAGACGGGGTGGCCGGTGCTGGTGTCGCTGTCCAACAAGGACTTCGTGGGCGAGACGCTGGACAGGCCGGTGAAGGAACGGCTGGTGGGGACGCTGGCGACGACGGCGGTGTCGATGTGGCTGGGGGCGCGGGTGTACCGCGTCCACGAGGTCGCGGAGACGCGGCAGGTACTGGACATGGTGACGTCGATCGCGGGTCACCGTCCCCCGGCGGTGGCGCGACGGGGGCTGGCGTAGGAGTTCTTCGCCCCCGCCGCCCCTACCCGTCCCACACCTGGGGGCTGCGCCCCCAGACCCCCCTTTCGGCCCTGAACGGGCCTCGTCCTCAAACGCCGGACAGGCTGGTTGTTTCAGCCCCTCCGGCGTTTGAGGAGCGGGGGTTCGGGGGCAGCGCCCCCGAGACACCACCCGCTCAAGCCCAGCGCTAGCGCCCCGCCTCCTTCGACACCAGTGCCACCGCCTCGTCCACGTCGTCCGTGACGTGGAACAGCATCAGGTCCTTCTCCGACGCCTTGCCCTGGGCGATCAGCGTGTTCTTGAGCCAGTCGACCAGACCGCCCCAGTACTCGCTGCCGAAGAGGACGATCGGGAAGCGCGTGACCTTCTGCGTCTGGACCAGGGTCAGCGCCTCGAAGAGTTCGTCCAGGGTGCCGAGGCCCCCGGGCAGGACCACGAAGCCCTGCGCGTACTTCACGAACATCATCTTGCGGACGAAGAAGTAACGGAAGTTCAGCCCGATGTCGACATAGGGGTTGAGCCCCTGCTCGAAGGGGAGCTCGATGCCCAGTCCCACCGAGACGCCCTTCGCCTCGCACGCGCCCTTGTTGGCCGCCTCCATCGCGCCCGGCCCGCCGCCCGTGATCACCGCGAACCCGGCCTCCACCAGGCCGCGGCCGAGGCGGACGCCCGCCTCGTACTCCGGTGAGTCCGCCTTCGTGCGCGCCGAGCCGAACACGCTGATCGCGGGCGGGAGTTCGGCCAGGGTGCCGAAGCCCTCGATGAACTCCGACTGGATGCGCAGCACCCGCCAGGGGTCCGTGTGGACCCAGTCGGAGGGGCCGCCCGCGTCGAGGAGACGCTGGTCGGTGGTGCTCGCCTGGACCTGCCCGCGCCTGCGCAGCACCGGTCCGAGCCGCTGCTCCTCCGGTGGCCGCTGCTTGCCCTCGGGGTTGCCGTTGGCCATGGCCGCTCCCTTCCTCCACCTACTGTCGATCCACCTCAGCGTAGATCTCCGCCGGTTACGGACGGGGGACGTGAGCATGTCCGCCATGCAGCGCCGCCACGTCCCCCTGCCGGTTCATGACGTCAGCCAGGCCCGCAGCCGTTCCTCGCCCGCGAGAATCTTCCCGGTTTCCACCCGTTCGTCCCGCTTGTGCGCCAAGTGCGGGTTCCCCGGGCCGTAGTTGACCGCGGGGATGCCGAGCGCGCTGAAGCGGGACACGTCCGTCCAGCCGTACTTGGGCTGCGGCGTGCCGCCCACCGCCTCGATGAAGGCCGCCGCCGCGGGATGGGAGAGGCCGGGGAGGGCGGCGCCGCTGTGGTCGTCGACGACGAACTCCGCGACTCCGCAGTCCGCGAAGACCTCCTGTACGTGCGCGAGGGCCTCTGCCTCCGAACGGTCGGGCGCGTAGCGGAAGTTGACCGTCACCACGCACTCGTCGGGGATGACGTTGCCCGCCACTCCGCCCCCGATACGGACCGCGTTGAGGCCCTCCCGGTACTCCAGGCCGTCGATCACCGGGTAACGCGGCTCGTACGAGGCCAGCTTGGCCAGGATCGGGGCCGCCGCGTGGATCGCGTTGGAGCCCATCCAGCCGCGCGCCGAGTGGGCCCGCTCGCCCGCAGTCCTCAGCAGCACCCTCAGCGTCCCCTGGCAGCCGCCCTCCACCTGGCCGTCGGACGGCTCCAGCAGGACAGCGAAGTCGCCCTCCAGCCACTCCGGGTGCGCCTCGGCCACGTGCTTGAGACCGTTCAGGTCGGCCGCGACCTCTTCCTGGTCGTAGAAGACGAACGTCAGGTCCCTGTTCGGTTCGGTCACCGTGGCCGCGATCCGGAGTTGCACAGCGACCCCCGACTTCATGTCGCAGGTGCCGCAGCCCCACAGGACGCCGTCGTCGTCCAGCCGCGACGGCACGTTGTCGGCGATCGGGACCGTGTCGATGTGGCCGGCCAGGATCACGCGCTGCGCACGGCCCAGGTTCGTCCGCGCGACGACGTTGTTGCCGTACCGCTCGACCGTGAGGTGGGGCAGGGCGCGCAGGGCCGCCTCGATCGCGTCCGTGAGCGGTTTCTCGCTGCCGCTCTCCGAGGGGAAGTCGACGAGCCACGCGGTCAGGCGAGCGGCGTCCAACGTGAGGTCAAGCGGGGTATCGGCCATGCCGACGACCCTACGCGCCGCCCCACCGAACCACCGCACACCGCCCCACCGCCTCACCGCCTCACCGCCTCACCGCCTCACCGGGCCACCGCACACCGCCCCTTCACCCTCTTCCGACCCCGCTCCTCACCCGACACGCAAGCCGCACTCCCTACTCTCCAGTACCTTGGACGGATGCCGGAGTCGTCCCCCACCCAGACGCGTCGTGGCCGCCTCCTCCGTCGCGGGGCGTCCTTCCTCGTGCTGCTCGCCGTCGCGGGTTATCTCGCGGTGCAGTACGTCACCGGCGGCACCGGAGATCCGGCCTGCGAGGTCGTCTCGGCGGGCGGCGACGGAGCCACCTACGAGTTCACCCCCGAGCAGGCGGTCAACGCGGCGACGATCACCGCGGTCGGTACCGCGCGCGGACTGCCCGAACGGGCCGTGGCCATCGCGCTGGCGACCGCCCTCCAGGAGTCGGGGCTGCGCAACATCGGCCATGGCGACCGGGATTCACTGGGCCTGTTCCAGCAACGGCCCTCGCAGGGCTGGGGAACGGCGAAGGAGATCCTGGACCCGACCTATTCGGCGGGCGAGTTCTACGACCATCTCGTCAAGGTCTCCGGCTATACGCGCCTCCCCCTGACCGTGGCCGCGCAGCGCGTGCAGCGCAGCGGCTATCCGCAGGCGTACGCCAAGCACGAGCCGGACGCCACGCTGCTGGCGGCGGCCCTGACCGGCCGCGCGGCGGCCACCCTGACCTGTGAAGGCCGCCCGGGCGCCACGCCGACCGGCGGCCCGGACGCCGTACGGGCAGCACTCGTACGGGACTTCGGCCGCGAGGTGCTCGACGTGGCCGGCGCGGAGGTGGGCGGGAAGGCCGCCGCCACGCCCACCCCCTCCCCCACCGCGACGACGGCGGCCGAGCGCCGGACCGTGACGCTTCCGGTGCCCTCGGACACCGACACGGCCGCCGGGACGACGGTCCGTCAGCGCGGCTGGCAGCTGGCGCACTGGGCGGTGGCCAACGCCTCCGCGCTGCACATCGAGAGCGTCTCGTACGCGGGGCGCCGCTGGACGGCCGGCAACACCGACAGCGAGTGGCGCCCGGTCGAGGCGGCGAAGGGCACGGACAAGGGCATGGACGCGGTCCGGATCGTCACCGCCCGGTAGTACGGGCAGGAGTGCGGGACGTCACCCGGGAGGGTTGCTCCGGCCGGGTCCCGGCGGGAGTCTGCTCGGGTTTTAGTCGAGTCGCCCCCACATCCGCGCACTGTCCGTCAGAACCCTTGCGAACAAAGGGCTGCAACCCGTCACAAGGATTCACCCGACTGTCGGACCGGGTGGCTTTTGCCCGTTTTTATCCGCAGCCGATAATGCGACGCATTGCCAACTCTTTACGTTGGGGCGCCGCAACTTCACGGGCCTTCGAGCGGTAGTCACTGCGTCCGAGTCCGGACGATCAACAGTCAACCGACACTCAGGAGCATCATGTCCCTCCCCCTGACCCGCCGGATCGCCCGTGCAGCGCTGCTCGTCGCAGCGGGAGCGGCAGCCGGGGTCGGTGCGGCCGGCTCCGCCAGCGCGGCGCCCGCCGGGCTGCCCGCCACGCCGAACCTCGGCGGCCTGACCGCCCTGGACGGGGCGAACGTCGGCAACACCGTCGACGGCGCGGCTCAGAACGTCTCCGGTCTCGCGGGCCAGACCGGTGGAGACGCGGTCAAGAAGTCCACGCCCGCCGCACAGAAGGCGACCGGCGGCGCGACGGGCGACGCCGGTGCCGTCCTCGGCGACACCGCGGAGGCGGCCACGAAGGGCGGCCTGCCGACGGAGGCGCTCCCCACGAAGGGCGGCCTGCCCACGGACGCGCTCCCCACGAAGGGCCTGCCGGGCGCCGGCCAGCTGCCCCTGCAGGGCCTGCCGCTGGGCTGACCCGAGCAGCGGTGACCAGGTGATGGCGGAGGGGCCCGGGGATCTTCCCCGGGCCCCTCCGTCGTACGGCTGTCGGTGTGCGGGCCGGTTACAGGCGGGCGACCGCCGCCGCCACCCGCTCGTCGGTCGCCGTCAGGGCCACGCGGACGAAGGTCTCGCCGGCCGTGCCGTAGAAGTCGCCGGGCGCGACCAGAATGCCCAGGTCCGCGAGGTGGGCGACGGTGTCCCAGCAGGACTCGTCCCGGGTGGCCCACAGGTAGAGGCTGGCCTCGCTGTGCTCGATACGGAAGCCGTGCCGCACCAGGGCCTCGCGCAGGGCCGTACGACGGGCCACGTACCGTTCGCGCTGCTCGCGCACATGCGTGTCGTCACCGAGCGCTGCCACGACCGCCGCCTGCGTGGGCGCCGAGGTCATCATGCCGCCGTGCTTGCGGATCTGCAGGAGCGGGCCGAGGACCTCCGGGTCCCCGGCGAGGAAGGCGGCGCGGTAGCCCGCGAGATTGGAGCGCTTGGACAGGGAGTGGACGGACACGATCCCCTCGTACGAGCCGCCGCACACGTCCGGATGGAGCACGGAGACCGGGTCGGCCTCCCAGCCCAGCTCGATGTAGCACTCGTCGGAGAAGATCAGCACGTCGTGTTCACGGGCCCAGGCGACCGTCCGCGTCAGCTCCTCCTTGCTCAGCACCCGGCCCGTGGGGTTCGAGGGCGAGTTGAGCCAGAGGAGCTTCAGGCCCGTGGGGTCCAGCTCCGTGGGGTCGTCGTAGACCTCGTACTCGGCGCGGGCCAGGCGGGCGCCCACCTCGTACGTCGGGTAGGCCAGACGCGGGTAGGCGACCCGGTCGCCGGGGCCCAGGCCCAGCTGCGTGGGGAGCCAGGCGACCAGTTCCTTGGAGCCGACGACCGGCAGGACGTGCCGGTGGGTGATGTCCCGGGCGCCGAGCCGTCGCTCGACCCAGGCGGTGAGCGCGTCGCGCAGTTCCGGCGTGCCCCAGACCGTCGGATAGCCCGGCGAGTCGGCCGCGGCGACCAGCGCCTTCTGGATCAGCTCGGGGACCGGGTCGACCGGCGTGCCGACCGACAGGTCGACGATGCCGTCCGGGTGCGTGGCGGCCGTCTTCTTGTACGGCTCCAGCTTGTCCCAGGGGAAGGTGGGGAGGCGGTCGGAGACTGCGGACACGGGATCTGGCTCACTTTCGAGTACGAAGTGCGTGCGTACGGACACGCGTACGGCAAACGCCTCGGTCCCGTACGGCGATCAAGACGATCAGGCCGTACGGGACCGAGGCGGCGCAGGCTCTGCGGGCCGCTCTCAGCCGGTCTGGTTCTGCGGCGGCAGCGCGGCGATGAAGGGGTGATCGCGCTCGATCAGTCCCAGCTTGCTGGCGCCACCGGGCGAGCCGAGTTCGTCGAAGAAATCGACGTTCGCCTTGTAGTAGTCCTTCCACTCCTCCGGAGTGTCGTCCTCGTAGAAGATCGCCTCGACCGGACAGACCGGCTCACAGGCTCCGCAGTCGACGCATTCGTCCGGGTGGATGTACAAGGACCGGGAGCCCTCGTAGATGCAGTCGACCGGGCACTCCTCGATGCACGCCTTGTCCTTGACGTCGACACAAGGCTGCGCGATGACGTAGGTCACGCTGTCGTTCCTCCTCGATAGGGCGCTGGCGAGCCGTCTTCAGGCTCCGCCACCTGGCGCGCGGGAGCGCGGCGTCGTCGATGCCCGCACCTAGTATCTCCGTTCCTGGGCATGATCCATACAGGAGGGGTGAACTGACCTGTGGAAATCTCCGCGGCCGGCCGTCTTGAGGTCCGCATCACCGCTGCTGACGTGGGCAAACGTGTCTCTGTTCGACGGCTGAACGAAGAAGCCCCGGGTGGTGAGAGGTTCACCGACACGGTCGGTGTTCTCACATCATGGGACAAGGACGCCGGTGTGCTTCTGATCACACGGCGGAACGGCGAGCGTGTCCGGGTCGCGGAAGCGTCCCTGGTGGCGGGCAAGGTCGTCCCGGCGGCACCCGCCCGCCGCCGCGGTCCCGCCGCCTCGTACGAGGAGCTGGCGCGGGTCTCCGCGCGGTCCTGGCAGCCGGTGGAGAGCGAGCGGCTGGGCGCGTGGGAGCTGCGGGCGGCCTCCGGGTTCACCCGGCGGGCCAACTCGGTGCTGCCGGCCGGCGACCCCGGCCTCCCGCTCGACGAGGCGCTGACCGTCGTACGGCGCTGGTACGGCGAGCGCGGCCTGCCCGCCTACGTCCAGACCGCCACCGGCGCCGAGGGCACGCAGGAACTGCTGTGCGCGGAGCTGGAGGAGCGCGGGTGGACGCGCGAGGTGACGGCCGAGCTGTGGGTCGGTGGGCTGGCGCCCGTCGCCGATCAGGGGGACGCGGGTGCGGTGGTGCTGTCGCGGGAGGCCGACGAGGCGTGGCTCGCGCGGTATCAGCGCAAGGGTGTGAGCGACGTGGCGCTGGCGGTGCTGGGGAGCGGACCCTCGGTGTGGTTCGCGACCGTGCCCGGCGTCGAGGGCGAGCCGCCGGCGGCCATCGGGCGGTGTGTCGTGGACGGGCGCTGGGCCGGGTTCGGCGCCGTCGAGGTGGATCCCGCCCAGCGGCGGCGAGGGCTGGCGACGGCTGTCATGGCAGCCTTGGCCGGGCGGGCGCTGGAGGAGGGGGCGTCGGCCGCGTGGCTCCAGGTGGAGGCCGACAACTCGGGGGCGCGGGCGCTGTACGCCGGGACGGGGTTCGCGGCGCATCACTCCTACCACCACTATCGATCGGTGTGAGAGGGCACGGGCCTGCTATGCGTTTCCCTCATCCCCTGCCACATCCTCCGGAGCCCGGACGGTCCGCCGAGTTGCGACGGCGGTTCGCCGAAGAGGCCCGGTCCGGGCGGCCCGATCTGACGACGCTGTGTCTGCTGATGGGCGCGGTCGCTGACCGGGCGCTCGACGAGGCCGGAATCGACGGTGTGCAGATGGAACTCGACCGGCTGGCCGGGCAGTTGCCGTTCCGGCCGGGCGGGCCGCACGCGTGGGCGACGGCCATGCGCGACCTCCTGGGCGAGCGCCACGGGTTCCGTGGCAGCCCCGCCGACTATCAGCGGCTGGAGTCCTCCCTGCTGCACGAAGTGCTGGTGCGGCGGCGGGGGTTGCCGATTCTCCTGTCCGTGGTGTGGATGGAGGTCGCGCGGCGGGCGGGGGCGCCGGTGTACGGGGTGGCGCTGCCGGGGCACTTCGTCGTGGGGTTCGGCCCGGTCGACGAGCAGGTGCTTGCCGATCCCTTCGACGGGGGACGGGTGTTGAGCGGGGGCGACGCGGAGTTGCTGGTGGCCGGGGCCACCGGGGAGGCGCTGGATCCGTCGATGCTGGCGCCCGCGGATCCGCTGGATGTGGTGCTGCGGGTGCTGAACAACGTCCGGGCGTGGGGGGCGGCGCGGCCGGAGCGGTCGGAAGTGTCCCTGTGGGCGGTGGAGTTGGCGTTGCTGCTGCCTTCGCATCCGGCTCGACTGCGGTACGAGCGGGCTCAGTTGCTGGTGCGGAGGGGGGAGTTTCTGGCTGGTGCGGCTGAGCTTGAGGGGTATGCGGAGGTTGTTTCCACGTTTGATCAGCCGGCGGCCGAGCGGATGCGGGGGCAGGCCCGGGCGGCCCGGGCCAGGTTGAACTGAGATGGTGTTTCCGGGTGCGGGTGAGCTGTGGCTGGTCGCACGGCTCCCCGCAGGTCGGCGTACGAGGGTGACGTGCCCGTACGTCAGGAGGGGCGCCCGATGTCTCCGGGCGCCCCTCCTGACGTACGTACTGGTTGCCCGAGCGGCTACGACGGGTTGGTCTCGATGACACCGACCCGGTCGGTCGTGCTGACCAGGGCCGGGCGCAACGCGCCGATCACGTCCTCGACGGTGACCGGGGTCTTGTTGCCGTTGCCGCGCGGGATCAGGACCTGGCTGAAGGTGCTGCCGTACAGCTCCTTGAGCGCTTCCTTGTCGTACGCCTCGACGAGTGTGCCGTTGACCGGCTTCACCTGGAGGAACTTCCACAGGGAGTTCCTCGGGCTGAACTCCAGCTCCGGCGCGCCGGTGTCCACGCGGACGGTGACGTTGGCGGACATCGCCGGGGTGGCGAACTTCTTCATCATCCGGTCGACCTCCGCGTTCGAGATCGTCGGCTCCTGCTCCTTGGTGGGGACCTTGATCGGCGTGCTCGTGCCGCTCTCCACCTGGCTGCGGTAGGCGTTCTCGACCGACTCCGCGGCTGCGGCGGCGTCGATGGCCTTGCCGGCCCTGCCATAGACGGCGACTGCCTTGCCGGACACGAATCTGATCGTGCCGTCGCTCGCCGAGGTGGCACCGCCGGCCACCCGCTGGAGCGCGGCGGCCAGCTTCTCCTCGTCGACCGGCATGACGGGTTCGACGACCCGCTGCTGCCCGAAGAGCGAGCCGATCACCGACACCGGGTTGTAGTCGCTGACGGCAGCCGCCCGGACCGTGGCCTGGGTGTCGAACTGGAGGCCCGCCTGGTCGGGCTTGAGCTCGACCGTTCTGCCGTCGACGGACAGCTTCAGCGGCTGTGTCATCCGGTCGTCGAAGGCATCGTCGAGCTGCTTGACGGCGTCGTCGCGGGTGCCGCCGCCGATGTCCACGCCGAACACGGTGGTGCCCTTGGGCACGTCGGAGCGGTTCATCAGCAGCCCCGCGCCGTACGCGCCACCGGCGATGAGGAAGGCGGCGACGAACAGCAGCGTCAGCTTGCTGCGGCCCTTCTTCTTCGCCTTCTTGCCCTGGGGCGCGGCAGCCGCGGGCACGCTCGGCGACACCGGCTCGGGCAGCTTCGGCGGGGTGTGCGGAAGCGGCCCGTCGGAGTGCGTGCCCGGCGCGAACGGGGAGTTCCGGTCGGCCGGGACGACGGGCATGGCGCTGGTGAGGGTGGAACTGGAGACGTTGTCCACGGAGCCGCCGTAACCGCCGTAGCCGTCGGCGCCCGGGTCCGGGACATGCTTCTGCGGGGTCAGGATCGCGGTGTCGTCGCTGAGCCCGCCCGTCCCGCCACCGGCGGCCATGAGGCCGTCGCCGACGAAGGGCGGGACGACCGGGCCGTCTCCGGTGACGGGACCGCCGGTCGGGCCCGCGGGGCCGCGTCCACCCGGGCCACCGGGCCCGCCGAAGCCGTTCTGGCCGTTCGGACCACCGAAGTCGCCGAAGTCGTTGGGCGCCGTGAAGTCGTTCTGGGCGGAGAAGTCGTGCTGCGGGCCGAAACCGTTGCCCGAACCGCCGAAGCCGTTCTGACCACCTGGGCCGCCTTGGCCGTTCTGGCCGAGCTGACCGGCCTGGCCAAGCTGACCGGCCTGGCCGGCCTGGCCGTTGTCCGAGAAGTACGGCAGGTCGTCGCGGCGCGGCTCGCCACGGCCGTCGGGAACTCCGGCCGCAGCGCCAGGACCACCCTGGTTACGGGGGTTGCCGGCCGGCGGGTAGGCAGACGTGCCCGGCGACGGAGCCGCCCCGGCTGCCAGCGCGGACACGTCGAAGGAACCGGTGCCGCCGCCGTGCCCAGGCGCCACGGGACCGGCGCCGGTGGCACCGCCGAGCGCAGAACCCTTCGTGCCGCCACCGGCGGCGCGTGGGCCGCCCGCGTTGCCCGCGGCGCCCATGACTCCCAGACCGGGGCGCGAGCCCGAGGAACCAACGCCGTTGGGAACGCGGGGGGGTGAAGTGCCCGCCGAACCTGTGCCGTTGGGGCCGCCTGGACGGGCACCTGCGGGCGCGGGGCCCGAAGCACCCGGCAGACCTGCCCCGTTGCTCTCGCCACTGCCCGGACCGCCCTTGGGCGCACCGGACTTGCGCGGCGCGAACCAGTCGCTGGTCTTCTCCCCGGGCTGGCCCGGGGATTCGGCGGCCGGCTCGGCGGCACCGTTGGACTGGTGCGCGCCCGGCGTTCTGCCGTCGCTTCCCGGCCCGGGCCGCGCATGCGTCCCGGTCTCCTCGGCGGACCCGGTGTCCGCGACGGGCGTCCGGACGACGACCGGCGGAATCGGCCGGGATCCCGGGATGTTGATCCGGATCCGGGTCGTCAGCGTGGTCTCGGTCTTGGGCCCGTCCGGCTCCGCGGCCGAACGGCCCGCGTCCGCACCGCCGTCGGACGCCATGGGCGTGCCGTACGGCGGTGTCCCCGAGGGGTAGGCGGCACCTCCGCGCCCGTTGGGCCCGGAGGACGGACTGTCAGTTTCACGACTCAAGGCAGGTTCTCCCGGTTGGCTCCGCCGCCCGACGCGACCTCACGCGGGCAGCTCGGCGGCGCGCACCACCATACTGGCCGTGTCCGGCACGTATCCCACGACCGCCGGAGAAACCGTCACCGGACCCCCACGCGGTTGCGGCGGCGAAGTAGTACGTCACTTGCCAAGTCGGACGTCGGGAGCGTCCGGTTGCCCCGTGCGGGCGAGCGTGGCACACATCACAGCGACGGCCATCCCGCCGAGGAGGAAGAGGTACGAGCCGACTCCCGCGGCGAACAGGAAGTCTCCCTCCGGGCGGCTGGCGGTGAGCAGGATGACGGCGACCATCCAGCCGGCCGCGGGCGCGACCGCCCCGGCGCGAGTCCCGACGGCACGCGCCCCCCCGAGGAACAGCCCGGCCGCCCCACCCAGCGCGAGCAGCAGCCCGCCCGGGAACCACGCGGCCTGGAGGAGCCCGCCGGCGGCCCCCACGACGACCCCGAGGGCGAAGAGCCCCAGGTAGCCCGCAGCACGCCCCGGAGCGGGCCCGACGAGCGGCTGAGCCATCAGACTGCCCCCGGCCGCAGCCTTCCCGCGGGCTTCACCGGCGGGGGCCTTCCCGTTCGCACTCATCACGCACCACCCTCCGCAGTCACTGCGATCCCGTCGAACAGATCGGTCTCACGCACAGGAATACGCTCAACACCCTCATCGCGCTCACCACGTACCAACTCGTAGTACTCGTCGGTGAAGAGCGGCTGGGCCTGCTGGTTGGAGAGGGCGAACCAAGGCTCGGCCACCTCGATCTGCGTGGCGTGGGCGCGCATCGCGGCGGCCTTGGCGGCGGCGTACGCGGTGCCGTCCACGGCCGTGGTGACGCGGTCCTCGTCCACGACACCCGGTACGTCGTCGATCGCCCCGGCCTTGGCGAAGGGCAGGCCGGGCAGCGCCTCCTGAAGCCGGGCGAAGCCCTCCTCCGCGACCGGACGGGGCACGCGGTTCCAGTAGACCTTGGCGACGCTCCAGCCGGCCTCGGCGGCCAGCTCCACGGCGCGCATGGCGACGCGGTGGGCCTGGATGTGGTCGGGGTGGCCGTAGCCGCCGTCCGGGTCGTACGTCACGACGACCTGGGGGCGTACTTCGAGGATCACCTCGACGAGGTACCCGGCCGCCTCGTCGACGTCCGCCTGCCAGAAGCAGCCGGGGTCGTCGTTGTCGGCGAGCCCCATCATCCCGGAGTCGCCGTACCGGCCGGGTCCGCCGAGCAGCCGGTGGTCGGCGACACCGAGGGCACGCATCGCCGCGTCCAGCTCACTCTGCCGGTACGCGCCGAGGGCGGCACCGCTGAGATGCGCGAGCTCCGGCGGAATGACCTCGCCCCGCTCCCCGAGGGTGCAGGTGACCAGGGTCACCCGGGCGCCTTCGGCCGCGTACCTGGCCATGGTCGCGCCGTTGTTGATCGACTCGTCGTCCGGATGCGCGTGCACCAGAAGGAGACGCCGGTCGGGTGGTTCCGTCATGGGGTCAGCCTACGAGGCGGCGGGGGTTGGGCCGATGCCGCCTGCCCGCCCTCACTCCTATCGGTCACCGTCGGCATCGTCGTCGAGGGCCTCTACAGGTCGAGGACGGAACGAACGGCACGCTCGATGCGCTCCATCGTCTCGGGCGTCACCGCGCCCAGTTGCTTGGCGTTCTCGAAGCGCCGGGCAGCGTACTGGGTGATGTTCACGGGAACTACGACTGCTTGCACCGGATCGGTGATTGGCACGGAGACCAGTGTGTCTGGGTAGGCGCCTGCTGGATGCAGGAGCAGACACACGGCTGCCTGGAACTTCGTATTCACCTCGTCGATGGAGAGCACTACGACCGTACGAGTAGCCTCGCCGACCGGAACCTCCCAGACCGAGCCTCGCTTCAACGGATGTCCCCCGCCGGATCGTCGTCACCGGTGTCGACCAGCAGAACACCTTCACTGTCCACAGCGGCCAGCGCCTCCCGGAGTGTCTGCTCGCGCAGGGTGCGGACCATGTAGGCGTTCAGCGAAAGCCCCGCGTCAGCCGCAGCCTTGCGCACTTCGGCGTCGAGATCATCTGGTATGCGAACTGTGAATACACTCATGCCACCACTTTAGTCGTCGCGCCGTGCACCGTGAAGGTTCTCCCGGTGGGATCGGTTCGGCAGTCGCGGCAGCGACCGGGTTCGGGCGAACGGAACGCGCGGTCGCAGCCGTCGCAGGTCTGGAGCGGGTACCGGACCGCGGTGGGCGCGGCCGGTGCGCGGTACGGCGCCGGGGGCGGTAGCTGGGCGGCGAGTCGGTGGGCCAGGAAGGCGGCCGGGCGGCGCATGCCTTCGGGTGGGAGGTCGCTGATCAGCGCGTGCTGTACGGCGGTGGGGCTGACGTCGCGCTCCAGCCAGGCGGCGACGTTGGGGGCGAGGTGGGCCGTGTCGCAGGCGGACAGGAGCAGGTCGGGGTCGAGACGGCGGAGGCCGGCGAGGAGGTCGGTGGCGGCCTGGAGGAGGCCCGGTCCCTTGTACGCGGGCTGCGGTACGGCGGGGAGGGGCTTGCGCGGGGTGCGCTGCTTGGGCGGGCCGGGGGTGACGGGGTGCGGAGGCCGAGCAGGTCGGGGAGCCGACTCGGCGGCCTCCGGTCCCGGTTCGGGCTCCGTACGGCGATCCGGGTGCCTCCCGGTGCGGTGTCCGGGCTGGTTGCAGGAGACCGTGCGGGTGACGATGTTGCCGCCGGTGGTGCGTTCGCGGGTTCGGCGCAGGTAGCCGTGGGTTTCGAGTTCGCGCAGGGCTGCGGCGATACGGTCCGGGCCCTCGGGGAACTTCCTGGCGAGGCTCTTGACGTCGACGGGGGAACCAGCTCGCAGCGACTGGATGTGGGCGCCCAGCCCGATCGCGAGCAGCGACAGCTCGGGGTGCTGGGCGAGGTGGTTGCCGATCACCGTGAAGCGGGTGGTTGGCGGGCGTTGTCGTGGACGACACCCGAGACGCCTGAGTTCGGGCGCCGGTGGGGGTGGTTCTTGCCCGGGATCCGGGCTTGGGCGTGCGAGGGCACGCTAAGGTTTTTCGTGTCCATCGGGAAGGTTCCGTCTTCCTTGGTGGTCAGGCCCTCGCATTGGGAGTGCAATCCCGGCGAGGGCCGTCTCATGTCTTCGGTTGTCGTGAAGTCCGTGCTGGTGGTGGTGCTGCGCTGAGCGTAGGGCAGGCAACCGGTGGCAGATCCAGCCGAGTTGGCGATGTTCACTCGGGCGAGTGAGTTTGCGCGGTGGCGGCGGTGAGGCGCGCGGTGGCCGTCCCGGCAGGCGGGCGGGAGGGGTGGGGTTTGGTTGGTTTCTTTCTCCCTACGTTTCTTTGGAAAGACCGCTGGTCGGACCGGAACACGGGGAGCTGGGTTCCGGTGCGACAGCGATTTCCGCCCACACCGTTTTGCGCGGGCGCAGCCCCGGACCCCACCCCCACCGGTCGGCAAGCGCCTCGACCAGAGCGAGTCCCCGCCCGGACTCCGCGTCGTCGGACGGAGGTTGAGGACACGGCGGTCGGTCACCACAGGTGTCGGTCACCTCGATGCGCAGGGTGGCGCCGATGACGTACACAGTGAGCCGGAAGTCGCGGCCCGGGACGCGTCCGTGGGTGGCCGCGTTCGCTGCCAGTTCGGCAACGATCTGGCGGGCCGGGTCCAGGGGAAGTCCCCAGGAGCGCAGTTGCTCGGCGGTGAGCAGCCGGGCCAGGCGGGCGCCGCGGGGCGTGGGTGACAGCCGCACGCTGAAGTTGCGGAAGGCGTGCTCGGGTTGGGCCTCGGGGGCGGCCATTTGTTGGTTCACGTCACTCAGAGTGGCTGCACACGCCTACCGTGGGCAGTGACTCCGCCGTTGCGTACGGTGACTGTCCGGAGCTTGTCCGGTCGTGTCCGGGCTGTCGGGACGGGTCGCGCGGGTAAGGCGGGGGCAACGTACAGCGCGGTACGACGGAGGGGCGCGGCATGAGCGTGGACAGCGACGCGGGACAGCTCAAGGGCGAGGCGGACGAGACGGGTTGGGAGGTCGACCCGGACGACGAATGGGGTGTGGCGGTCGTGGCGACCGTCGGACGTCAACTCAAGCTGCGCCGGGAGGCGGCGGGGATGCGGGCCGCCGACTTCGGCAGGGCGCTCGGGTACGGCGAGGACATCGTCTACAAGATCGAGGGCGGGAAGCGGATCGCCCGGCCCGAGTACATGGTGAAGGCAGACGAGGTGCTGGGCGCGGGCGGGCTGCTCTCCGCGATGAACGAGGACTTGGAGAAGGTCCGGTACCCGAAGAAGGTACGGGCCATCGCCGAGCTGGAGTCCAAGGCGGTCGAGCTCCAGCTCTACGATCCGCTGAACATCCACGGGTTGCTGCAGACACCGGAGTACGCACGGGCCCTGCTCATGATGCGTCGCCCCGCCTATACCGCGAGCGAGGTGGAGCGATTCTTCGCGGCGCGGGTGGCCCGCAAGTCCGTCTTCGAACGGGATCCGGCGCCTGAACTCGGCTTCGTTGTGGAGGAGTGGACGCTTCGGCGCCCCCTTGGAGGACGGGCGGTGTTGCGCCAGCAGCTCGAACATCTTGTCAAGGCAGGGCAGTTGCGAGGCGTCGAGCTCCAGGTGATGCCGATGGATCGCGAGGAACACGCCGGATTGGCCGGAGGCATCGAGGTGTTGAAGTTCGCGGACGGTACGGCAGTGGGTCGTTCGCCAGTGGTGGCCAACGGCCGACCGGTCTCCGATGCGAAGCAGCTCCGTATCCTTGAACTGCGATATGGCATCATCCGAGGCCAGGCTCTCACCCCGCGTGAATCAGCGGCCTTCATCGAACAACTGCTGGGGGACACATGAACCGCAACACCTCGACCGAGGGCGCCTCCGGTCTGGCGTGGTTCAAGAGCAGCTACAGCAGCAGTAGTGAAGGCGACTCCTGCGTCGAAGTCGCCACTGTCCCCGGCACGATCCACGTCCGCGACTCCAAGAACACAGAGCGCGGCCCTCGTCTGGCCTTCGCGCCCACCGCCTGGTCAGCCTTCGTGTCGTACCCGACCGAACGCTGATCGCCGAGAGCGGCTGACAGCCGTAGAGGCGCCCGAAGCCGGGCTCCGGTCACGCACCCACCGGAGCCCACCTCAACCCACCGGCAGCCCGCCCAGGCGCTGCCCAGCAAGCCCGGGTTCAGAACTTGAGGTCGCCGATCATGCCCGCGATGCTTGTCGTCAGGTCGCTGATCGTCGGGGCGAAGGTCGATGAGGCCATGTAGAACCCCAGCAGCATGCAGACGACGGCATGCCCTCCCTTGAGTCCCGACTTCTTGATCAGCAAGAAGACGATGATCGCCAGCAGCACTACCGCCGAAATCGAGAGCGCCACGGCGGCTCACCTCCAAAGGGCCCAGGGACCGGGGGTCGGACTATGGGGGCAGTACATCCATACAGTGGCCAGCAGGTTCATACCCACTCGCCGCCAGTGATCATAACTATTCGCCCGCGCGCATCGGTCGGCGCACGGCCGCACAAGGGGGCGCATGGCCAATATGGTCGGGGCATGACGACCGAGCCTGTCTCCTTCCCCCGTCGGCACGCCCGCACCCAGCGATTCACGCTCGGCGCGCCCCGGGCCTTCGCCGTGGCGCCCGACGGTTCGCGGGTCGCCTACCTGCGGTCCTCCGCCGGTACCGACCGGGCGAACAAGCTGTGGGTGCTTGATCTCCCCGGGGGTGGTGAGCGCGTCGCCGCCGACCCGTTCGTGCTCCTCGGCGGGGCCGACGAGAAGCTGTCCGCCGAGGAACGGGCGCGTCGGGAGCGCAGCCGGGAGGGCAGCGCCGGGATCGTGGGATACGCCACCGACTCGGCCGTCGAACTGGCCGCCTTCGCCTTGTCCGGGCGGCTTTTCGTGGCCGAACTGCAGGCCGGGACGGTGCGTGAGATCCCCGCCCGGGGACAGGTGATCGACCCGCGTCCCTCCCCCGACGGTCGCCTCGTCGCGTACGTCGCGGACGGCGCCCTGTGCCTCACCGACCTGGCCGGCGAGCGGGACCACGCGCTCGCGGAACCGGAGTCGGAGACGGTGACGTACGGGCTGGCCGAGTTCATCGCGGCCGAGGAGATGGCCCGTTCGCGCGGCTTCTGGTGGTCCCCCGAGTCCGACCGGCTGCTGGTCGCACGGGCCGACGACGCGCCCGTGGACCGCTGGTGGATCTCCGATCCGGCGCATCCGGAACGGGAACCGCAACGGGTCGCGTATCCGGCGGCGGGCACCCTGAACGCGGAGGTACGGCTCTTCGTACTCACCCTCGAAGGGGTGCGCACCGAGGTCGTCTGGGACCGGAAGAAGTACCCCTATCTGGCGCGTGTGCACTGGTCAGGGGCGGGTGCGCCGCTGATTCTGGTCCAGTCGCGGGACCAGCGCGGGCAGCTCTTCCTGGCCGTGGACCCGGAATCGGGGACAACCCGGATGGTCCACGCGGAGGAAGATCCACATTGGCTTGATCTTTTCCCTGGCGTGCCCTGCTGGAGCCCCTCCGGACAGCTTGTGCGCATCTCCGACGAGGGTGGCGCCAGGGTGCTGGCGGTCGGTGAACGGCCCCTGACAGGAGCCCAGTTGCACGTCCGGGCGGTGCTGGACGTGTCGGCCGACGACGTACTCGTGGCCGCGTCGGCAGGCGAGGCGGCGGTCGGCACCGAGATCGGCGAAGTGCACGTCTATCGAGTGAATGAGCTCGGGCATGAGCGCGTCTCGCAAGAGCCAGGCGCGCACTCGGCGGTTCGCGCCGGGGGCGTGACCGTGCTGGTGTCGGCGGTGCCGGACCGGCCGGGGGCCCAGGTGCAGGTGCTCCGGGACGGGAAGCATGCGGCGACCGTCACCTCGTACGCCGAAGACCCCGGTTTGTCCCCGCGCATGACCCTCACCGAGGGGGGCGCACGCCGAATTCCATGCGCCCTGCTTATGCCGAGCGACTACGACGGCGTCACTCCCCTCCCTGTCCTCATGGACCCCTACGGTGGTCCGCACGGCCCCCGGGTGGTCGCCGCACACAACGCGCACCTCACCTCGCAGTGGTTCGCCGACCAGGGTTTCGCGGTGGTCGTGGCCGACGGGCGGGGTACGCCGGGGCGGTCGCCGGCCTGGGAGAAAGCCGTCCACGGTGACTTCACGCTGTCGCTGGACGACCAGGTCGACGCCTTGCGGGACCTCGCCGAGCGCCACCCGCTCGATCTCTCCCGGGTGGCGATCCGGGGCTGGTCGTACGGCGGCTGGCTCGCGGGACTGGCGGTGCTGCGGCGCCCGGACGTCTTCCACGCGGGCATCGCGGGCGCCCCGGTGACGGACTGGCGGCTGTACGACACGCACTACACGGAGCGGTATCTCGGCGACCCGGGCGCGGCACCGGAGGCGTACGCGAACAGTTCGCTCGTCACCGACGGGGGTCTCTCGTCCCCCGCCGAGCCGCACCGGCCGCTGATGGTCGTCCACGGCACCGCCGACGACAACGTGGTCTTCGCACACGCCCTGCGTCTGTCCTCGGCCCTGCTGGCCGCGGGCCGCCCGCACGAGGTGCTCCCCCTGTCGGGCGTCACCCACATGACCCCGCAGGAACAGGTCGCGGAGAACCTGCTGCTGCTTCAGGTGGACTTCCTGAAGAGGGCGTTGGGGCTGATCTAGGGCTCGTGCAGGTACGGCAACGGGCCGGGGCTACATGGCGAGCCCCGGCCCGTTTACGGCACCCGCACGGCCGTACGTTTCTCAGAGTGGACCGTCCGTATATCGAGATCGGGTCGGCCAAGTTGCCTCCGTGTTAACGCGGTTCGTGCATACTTATGCGCTTATTTCGCCCCGTCAGCAAGATCGTCCGCAGCGTCCGCAGGAGGCTCCCCGATCGGCACCACCCGCTTCTCCTCCGCGAAATGGCAGGCAGAGTCATGTGCCGCCGGTCCCGTCGTCCGCCGGAACTCGGCGGGGACCGTCAGCAGCGGAACCTCCAGGGCGCACCGTTCCCGCGCCTTCCAGCAGCGGGTGCGGAAGCGGCAGCCGGAGGGCGGGTTGGCCGGCGAGGGCACGTCACCGGTGAGGATGATCCGCTCCCGGCGTTCACGGGCCTCGGGGTCGGGGACGGGCACGGCGGAGAGGAGTGCCTGGGTGTAGGGGTGCGTCGGGTGGTCGTAGATCTCGGCGTCACGGCCCGTCTCCACGATCCGGCCGAGGTACATCACCCCGACCCGGTCCGAGATGTGCCGGACGATCGACAGGTCGTGGGCGATGAAGACGTACGAGAGGGCGAACTCGCTCTGGAGCCGGTCCATCAGGTTGATCACCTGCGCCTGCACCGAGACGTCGAGCGCCGACACCGGTTCGTCGGCGACGATGATCTCGGGGCGCAGTGCCAACCCCCGCGCGATACCGATGCGTTGGCGCTGGCCACCGGAGAACTGGTGGGGATAGCGGTTGATGTACTCGGGGTTGAGGCCGACCACGTCCAGCAGGTCCTGGACCTTCCGGCGCCGGTCGCCCTTGGGCGCGACCTCGGGGTGGATCTCGTAGGGCTCCCCGATGATGTCTCCCACCGTCATACGGGGGTTGAGGGAGGTGTACGGGTCCTGGAAGACCATCTGGATGTTGCGGCGTACGGCCTTCAGGGCTCGGCCGGACAGCTTGGTGATGTCATCGCCCTTGTACAGGATCGTCCCGGCCGTCGGCTTCTCCAGGTTGACCAGCATCCTGGCCACGGTCGACTTGCCGCAGCCGGACTCGCCGACGATGCCCAGGGTTTCGCCGGCGCCGAGTGTGAAGTCGACTCCGTCGACGGCCCGGACGGCGCCGACCTGCTTCTTGAGGAGGATGCCCTGGGTGAGCGGGTAGTGCTTGACGAGTCCGCTCACTTCGAGGATCGCCTCGGACGTCTCAGGCATCGAGCGTCTCCCTCCAGAAGTGGCAGGCGCTCGTGCGCACCCCGTCTTCCGAGTCCACCTCGTACAGCGGGGGTACGTCCGTGCGGCAGATGTCCCGGGCCATCGGGCACCGCGGGTTGAAGGCGCAGCCCGGCGGGATGTTCATCAGGTTCGGCGGGAGGCCCTTGATGGCGTACAGCTCGCGGCCCTTCTGGTCGAGGCGCGGAATCGACTCCAGCAGGCCCTTGGTGTACGGGTGGGCGGGCGCCTTGTAGATGTCGTGGACCGGCGCCGACTCGACGATCCGGCCCGCGTACATGACGGCGATCCGGTCGGCGACGTCCGCGACGACTCCCAGGTCGTGGGTGATGAGGATCAAGCCCATGTCCAGCTCGCGCCGCAACTCCGCCAGGAGGTCCATCACCTGGGCCTGGACCGTCACGTCGAGGGCCGTCGTCGGTTCGTCGGCGATGATCAGGGCCGGTTCCAGGGCCAGCGCCATGGCGATCATGATGCGCTGGCGCATGCCTCCGGAGAACTGGTGCGGGTAGTCGCGTACGCGCTGGGCAGCCGCTGGAATGCGGACGCGGTCCATCAGCTCGATCGCCTTGGCCCTGGCGTCCTTTCGGGACAGTCCGCGGTGCACGGTGAACATCTCGCCGAGCTGGTCGCCGACGGAGAGGACCGGGTTGAGGGAGGACAGGGCGTCCTGGAAGATCATCGCCATCCGGGCGCCCCGGACCTTGCGGCGCTCCTCCTCCTTGAAGGTGAGCAGGTCCTTGCCCTGGAAGAGGATCTCGCCGCCGGTGATCTTCCCGGGCGGGGTGTCCAGGATGCCCATGACCGCCTGGGCCGTCACCGACTTGCCGGAGCCGGACTCGCCGAGCACGGCGAGGGTCTCGCCCGCGTCCACGCTGTAGGTGACGCCGTTGACGGCCTTGGCGACCCCGTCCCGGGTTCTGAACTCCACGTGGAGGTCGCGTACTTCGAGGAGCATGGCGCCGGTCACCTCAGCTTCGGGTCGAGGGCGTCGCGCACCGCGTCGCCGAGCATGATGAACGCGAGCACGGTGACCGCGAGCGCTCCGGACGGCCACAGGAGGGCGTGCGGGGCGTTGCGGATGTACGGGGAGGCCGCGCTGATGTCGATGCCCCAGGAGACGGTGGGCGGCTTCAGACCGACGCCCAGGTACGACAGGGTGGCCTCCAGCGCGATGTACGTACCGAGCGCGATGGTCGCCACGACGATCACGGGCGCCACGGCGTTGGGCGTGATGTGGCGCAGCAGCATGCGGGAGTTGGACGCGCCGAGGGCGCGCGCCGCCTGGACGTAGTCGTTCTGTTTGGCGGTGATGACCGAGCCGCGGGCGATCCGGGAGATCTGCGGCCAGCCGAGCAGCACCATGAACCCGATGACCGGCCAGACCGTCGAGCTGGTCACCACGGAGAGCAGGACCAGGCCGCCGAGGACGACCGGGATCGCGAAGAAGACGTCGGTGATCCGGGACAGCACCGAGTCCCAGGTCCCGCCGAAGAACCCGGCGAGCCCGCCGAGGACGGACCCGAGGACCGCGACCCCGAGCGTGGCGCAGACGCCGACCGTGACGGACGTACGGGCACCGTAGACCGTGCGCGTGTAGACGTCGCAGCCCTGGCCGTCGTAGCCGAAGGGATGGCCGGGGCCGGAACTCTTCTGGGCGTTGGCGAGGTCGCACTTCAACGGGTTGCCGGAGGCGATCAGCGAGGGCCAGATCGAGATGATCACCAGGAAGAGGATGATCAGCCCGGAGACGATGAAGACGGGGTTGCGGCGCAGGTCGAGCCAGGCGTCGGACCAGAGGGAGCGAGGTTTGTCGGCCGGGTCCCCTCCTGGCCCGGCGCCCGGCCCCTTCTCCAAGGTCTCCGCCTCGCTGGTGGCGAGGTCCATGGCGCCGCCCATGCCGGTCGCGGCCATGGCGCCCTCGGGTGCGCCTCTGTCGCCCGTGGACTGGGGTTCAGGCATAGCGGATCCTCGGGTCGAGTACGGCGTACAGGAGGTCGACGAGCAGGTTGGCGACCAGGAAGACGAGGACGAGGACGGTCACGAAGCCGACGACCGTCTGGGTGTTCTGGCGGAGGATGCCCTGGTAGAGCTGGTAGCCGACGCCGTGGATGTTGAAGATCCGCTCGGTGACGATCGCCCCGCCCATCAGCGCGCCGATGTCCGTGCCGATGAAGGTGACCACGGGGATGAGCGAGTTGCGCAGGAGGTGGCGGGTGATCACCCGGCGCCGGGGCAGACCCTTGGCGACCGCTGTACGGACGTAGTCGGAGCGTCTGTTCTCGGCGATGGACGTGCGGGTCAGGCGGGTCACGTAGGCCAGCGAGACGGAGGCCAGGACCAGGCCCGGCACGATCAGTTCGTCGAAGGTGGCGTCCGTCGACACGGAGGGCTTGATCCAGCCCCACTCGACGCCCAGCAGCAGCTGGAGCAGGAGACCGGTGACGAAGGTCGGCACCGAGATGACGACCAGGGTGACCAGGAGGACGCCGGTGTCGACGGGCCTGCCTCGGCGCAGGCCCGTGATCACGCCCAGGGTGATGCCGATGACGATCTCGAAGAACACGGCGACGACGGTGAGACGGATGGTGACGGGGAAAGCCGTCGACATCAGCTCGGTGACCTTCTGGCCGTTGAAGGCGGTGCCGAAGTCGCCGGTGAAGACGTTGCCCATGTAGGTCAGGTATTGCTGCCACACGGGCTTGTCGAGGCCGAACTCCTTGCGGAGCTGGGCGGCCGTGGCCGGGTCGCACTGCCGGTCGCCGCAGAGGCCGGCGATGGGGTCGCCCATCACGTTCACCATCAGGAAGATCAACAGTGTGGCGCCGATGAAGACCGGGATCATCTGCAGCAGACGCCGGATCACATACCGTCCCATGAGGGCTCCGGAGATAGTGGGGGCGGGCGCTCCGGGAAACCCGCCCCCGGCGGCTCAGCTGACCTTGATCTCGCTGTACACGGGCAGGCTGAACGGGCTCAGGGCCACGTTCGAGAGGCGCTCCGAGTAGCCGGCACTGCCGTTCTGGTACCAGAGCGGGATGGCGCCCATGTCGTCCCGCAGCACCTCCTCGGCCTGCTGGAACAGGTCGACGGCCTTGGCCTGGTCGGTCTCCGCGTTGGCCTCGTCGACGAGCTTGTCGAACTCCTTGTTGGTCCACTTGCCGTCGTTGGAGGAGGCGTTGGTGTAGTAGAGCGGCTGGAGGAAGTTCTGGATGAGCGGGTAGTCCATCTGCCAGCCGGCCCGGAACGGGCCCGACATCTTGGACTGCGTGATCTGGTTGCGGAAGTCGGCGAAGGTGCCGACCGGGTTGGCGACGCAGGCCTTGTCGTTGTCGAGCACGTTGTTGACGCTGTTGCAGACCGCGTCGACCCACTGCTTGTGCGAGCCGGAGTCCGCGTTGTACGAGATCTTGACCTGGCCGCCGGGGAACCCGCCGCCCTCCTCGATGAGCTTCTTGGCCTCCTCGGGGTCGTACTCGCAGGCGTCGCCGCACAGGTCCGCCTTGAAGCCGCCCTCCTCGCCGAGGACGGGTGAGGTCCAGTCGCCGGCGGGGGTGCGGGTCTTCTGGAAGATGGTGTCGGTGATCTGCTCGCGGTTGATCGCGCGGGAGAGTCCGGTGCGGACCTTCTCCATGCCGGGCTTGGCCCAGTCCTTGTCGTAGAACGGGAAGGCGAGGGTCTGGATGATGCCGGCGGGGGTGTTGATGTACCGGTCACCGAGGTCGCTCTTGACGTTCCCCAGCTGGGCGGCGGGCACGTCGTCGACGAGGTCGAGGTTGCCGGCCATCAGGTCGGTGTAGGCGGTGTTGTTGTCGGTGTAGACCTTGAGGTCGACGCCGCCGTTCCGGGCCTTGTCCGTTCCGGAGTAGGCGTCCCACTTCCGCAGGGACATCTGCGAGCCCTTGGTGTACGAGTCGATCGCGTACGGGCCGTTGCCGACGGGCTTGCTCACCCAGGCCGCGTGGTCCTTGAAGAAGGCCTGGGGCAGCGGCGAGAAGGCCGCGTAGCCGAGGGTGTCGGGGAAGGTCGAGAACTTCTGGTTGAGCTTGACGGTGAAGGTGTTGGTGCCGGTCACCACGAGCCCGGAGAGGGTGTCGGCGGTCTGCTTGCTGCCGTCCTCGGGGTGCGCCTTGTCGTAGCCGTCGATGTAGCCGAAGAAGTAGGCGTTCTTCTGGTTGTTCTTCAGGCTGGCGCCGTAGTTCCAGGCGTCGACGAACGACTTGGCGGTGACGGCCTCGCCGTTGCTGAACTTCCAGCCGTCCTTGATGGTGACGGTGAAGTTCTGCGAGTCGGTCGTCTCGATCTTCTCGGCCATCATGTCGTTGGCCTTGCCGGTCCTGGCGTCGTACCGCTTCAGTCCGCGGAAGATCATGTCGAGGACCTTGCCGCCCTGCACCTCGTTCGTGTTGGCGGGCTCCAGCGGGTTCTGCGGGTCGCCCCAGGACGAGCTGAGGATGCCGGAGCCGTCACCGGTGCCGCTGCCGCCACCGCTGTCGTCGTCACCGCCCCCGCAGGCGGTCGCCGTGAGGGCTACCGCCACCGCGCATGCGGCCCATCGGGCGTGCGTGGCTCCACGCATGGAGTGCCTCCAGTTCAGTGCGCCGTACCGTTACCGGCCAATATCGGTTGATAGCACCCATAGCGCACGTCTACTCGGCCCGTCCGTGTTTTCCTCCCGCTTTGGTCATGGCCGTCCAAAGCTGACCCACGTGGCGCACCAGCCCTGGGTCAAAGGACAAAAGTCCAGATCAAAGGCGTCATGGAAACATTGACGCCGACTGAACCAGCGCTGAAAAGTCGCGTTCAGCCCGCTGTTCTGCTGTACGCGGGGCCCCTCACCACTCCGGGCCTGGAGCACCATGACCTCGCCTCTGTCTTCCGCCACCGCACCCCGGGTGACGGCCGATCCCGGCGCCGTACCGCCGACGCCGTCCGCGCCGGTCCGCGGCGGCACCGGCCGCTCGCCGGGGCGGATCGCCTGGCTGCGCTTCCGACGCGACCGCACCGGCGTCGTCTCGGCCGTCGTGGTCGTGCTGTTCTTCGTGGCGGGCATCGCGGCCCCGCTGATCGCCACGGTCTACGGCAAGGACCCGTACACGACCTACGGCCAGAACGGCACCGGTCTGCTGAACGAGTTCGGGTTCCCGATCCGGCCCAACGGCGGGATCAGCGGCGACTTCTGGTTCGGGGTCGAGCCGCAGCTCGGCCGGGACGTCTTCACCCTGCTGCTCTACGGCATCCGCAACTCGCTGCTCATCGCCACGGTGACGACCGTGCTGGTCACCCTGTTCGGCATCGCCGTGGGTCTCACGGCCGGTTATCTGGGCGGGCGGATCGACGGCTTCGTCGGCCGGGTCATCGACATCCTGCTGGCGTTCCCCTCCACCCTGTTCTTCATCGCCTTCTGGCCGGTGATGATCTCCGTCTTCGTGTCGCCGGAGGAGAACACCCCGACCTGGCTGACCGTCGTCAGCCTCATCTCCGTGATGACCGCGTTCGGCTGGGCGCCCATCGCCCGGCTGCTGCGCGGTGAGGTACTCGCCCTGCGCGAGCGGGAGTTCGTGGAGTCCGCCAAGGTCACCGGCGCCTCCCCGGCCCGGATCATCTTCCGGGAGCTGCTGCCCAACCTGTGGACCCCGATCCTCATCCAGGCCACCCTCGCGCTGCCCATGTACGTCACCACCGAGGCGGCGCTCGCCTTCCTCGGGGTCGGGCTCAGCGACCCCACGCCCGACTGGGGCGTGATGATCCAGCGCGGGGCGCAGGTCTACCAGAACGACATCACCTACATGCTCTTCCCCGGCCTGTCGATGGTGATCTTCGTGATCGCCTTCAACCTCCTCGGCGACTCCGTGCGCGACGCACTGGACCCGAAGACCAGGCGCTGAACAGCAGCGCCCCCATCACCGCCCCGCACCGGCCTCGCACCGCCCCGCAGGAAATCCGGAACCACCGGGAAACACCCCTTCTCCCTGATTCAGGCAGGACACCCCATGTCTCTCTCCCGCAGAAACTTCGTCATAGCCACCTCGGTAGCCGCCGGCGGCTCCATGGTCCTGTCCGCGTGCAGCAGCGGTGGCGGGGGCGGCGGTACGTCGGGGGGCGGCGACGCGGCCGGAACCGGCAAGTACTCGTCGGTCACCATCGGCACCAAGGAGGACTCCACCGGGCCCGCGCCGGAGATCCCGGGGGCGAGGAAGGGCGGCACGATCCGGCCGATCGGCCCGCAGGACTTCTCGCACCTCGACCCGCAGCGCATCTACTACTCGTGGAACTCCGAGGTCGGCAACCTCTACATCCGCTGCCTGACCGGCTACCGCGTCGACGGCGGCGCGATGAAGCTCGTCGGCGACCTCGCCACCGACACCGGCACCATGGCGGACGGCGGCAAGACCTGGACCTTCACCCTGAAGGACGGGCTGAAGTGGGAGGACGGCAGCGAGCTGACCGTCGACGACGTACGGCACGGCATCGAGCGCGGTTTCGCGAGCTTCACCACCGAGGGTGCCACCTACCTCCAGGCCGCGCTGACCGGCACCAACGACTTCCGCTCGGTCTACAAGGGCCCGTACAGCGGCAAGCACCTCGACTCGGTCGTCACGGACACCGCGAAGAAGACGATCACCTTCCACCTCAAGACGGCCCGCCCGGACCTCAACTGGACGCTGGCCATGCAGTCGTACGGAGCGGTGTCCGCCAAGCACGACACCAAGGAGAAGTACGACAAGGACCCGTTCTCCTGCGGGCCCTACCGGCTCTCCCAGCACTCCGTCGACAAGTCGCTGACGATGGTCCGCAACACCCACTGGGACCCGGCGACCGACCCGATCCGCAACGCCTACCCGGACTCGTTCGCCTTCGAGTTCGGTCCGGAGTCCCTCCAGAGCACCGACCGGCTGATCGCGGACTCCGGGACCGACCAGTACGCGGTGATGGCGTACAGCGGAGTACCCGCCGAGCGCATCCAGAAGGTACTGACGACGCCCGCGCTGAAGAGCCGTACCGTCGACGGACTGCTGACGGGCCTGTACTACTACGCCATCAACTGCAGGCGGATCACCGACCTGAAGGTCCGGCAGGCGCTCAACTACGCCTGGCCGTTGCAGCAGATCCGGACCATCTACGGGGGTCCCTCCGCCGGCGACTACGCGACGACGATCCTCGGCCCGGACATGGCGGGCCGGGTGAAGTTCGACGTCTACGGCAAGCTGACGAAGCCACAGGGCGACACCGCGAAGGCCAAGGCGCTGCTGAAGGAGGCCGGCAAGCTCGGCCAGAAGATCGTCTACACCTACCCGCAGGGCGGCAACGACGCCTACGAGAAGACGAAGGTCGTCATCGCCAACGCCCTGAAGGAGGCGGGCTTCGACCCGGTGATCAAGCCGGTGGAGTCGACCAGCTACTACGACCAGATCCAGCAGGTCGACAACTCCTTCGACGTGATGTGGTTCGGCTGGTCCCCCGACTGGCCCACCGGCTACACCATGCTCCAGCCCCTCTTCGACGGACGGACGATCGCCAACGGCGCGAACAACGTCTCGCAGCTGAAGGTGAACTGGGTCGACGCGGCGATCGACAAGGCCGCCTCCCTCACCGACCCGACGAAGGCCAACGCGGCGTGGGCGGCGCTGGACAAGGAGCTCATGGAGAAGGAGGCACCGATCATCCCCGAGACGTATCAGCGCCGCTTCTATCTGTACGGCAGCAAGGTCGGCGGTGCCGAGTACGACCCGTTGAACTCGTCGTTCGTGCTCTACAAGTTGTACGCGAAGTCGTAGGCGGTTCTTTTGCTGGGGGCCAGTGGGGGCTGGTCGCGCCCCGCGGCGGAGCCGCACATCGATACAGCCCCGCGCCCCTTCGGGGGCGCCCCCCTACGGGCCGCCCCATCCCGCCCACCCGACCACTCCGGCATCGGTCACCGCCCATCAGGGACCGGTGCCGGGGGTTCCGCCAGGGAATCCGATCGCCATGTTCCGCTTCATCCTCCGCCGGACGCTCAGCGCGCTGATGATCCTCCTCGTCATCAGCGCGATCACCTTCGTCCTCTTCTACGTCGCCCCGCGCGACCCGGCCCGCAGCGCCTGCGGCAAGCTCTGCACGCCGGAGACGCTCGCGCTCGTCCGTCGCAACCTGGGCATCGACGAACCGCTGCCGGTGCAGTACTGGCACTGGCTGGCGGGTGTGTTCGTGGGCCGCGACTACACCGGCCTCGGGCACTGCGCGGCGCCCTGCCTCGGCTACTCGTTCACCAACCACGAACCGGTCCTCGGCCTGATCACCAACCGCTTCCCCACCACGCTCTCCCTCGCGCTGGGCAGCACGGTGGTGTTCGTGGTCCTCGGCGTCGGTACGGGCATGCTCGCGGCGGTGAAGCAGGGCCGGGCCCTGGACAAGATCGCGTCGTCGGTCTCGCTGATCGGCTCGTCCCTGCAGATCTACATCGTCGGCGTGGTGGCCATGTACTACCTCTCCGACCAGTGGGGCATCCTCCCCCGCCCCCAGGACAGCGTCGGCTTCACCCAGGATCCGGCGGCCTGGTTCAAGGGCCTGCTGCTGCCCTGGTTCGTCCTCGCGATCATCTTCACCGCCAACTACACCCGGATGACCCGCTCCCAGCTCGTGGAGACCCTCGCCGAGGACTACGTCCGTACGGCCCGCGCCAAGGGTCTGTCCCGCCGCACGGTGTTCTTCCGGTTCGCCTGGCGGGGCGCGATGGGCCCGATCGTCACGATCCTGGGCCTGGACATCGGCTATCTGCTCGGCGGCGCGATCATCACGGAGGAGACCTTCGGTCTGCACGGCATCGGCGCCCTGTCCATCAAGGCGGTACGGGACAACGACCTGCCGCTGCTGCTGGGGGTGGTCCTGGTGGCCGCGGCGGCGATCGTCGTGGCGAACATCGTGGTGGACGCGGTGTACGCGCTGATCGACCCGCGGATCAGGCTGGCGTAGGGGGACTTCGGTGACCTTAGTGCCTGATCCCCCGCGCGAACCCTTCCTGTCCGTACGGGACCTGAAGGTGCACTTCACCACCGACGACGCTGTGGTGAGAGCCGTGGACGGCCTGTCCTTCGACGTCGAGCGCGGCCGGACCCTGGGCATCGTCGGCGAGTCCGGCTCGGGCAAGTCGGTGACGAACCTGGCGATCCTGGGCCTGCACGACCGCACACGCACGACGCTGTCCGGCGAGATCGTCCTGGACGGCACGGAGTTGCTGACCTCGCGGGAACGAGAACTGGAGAAACTCCGCGGCAGCAGGATGGCGATGATCTTCCAGGACGCGCTGGCGTCCCTGTCGCCGTTCCACACGGTGGGCCGGCAGATCGCGGAGACGTACGCCAAGCACACGGGCGCGTCCAGGAGGGAGTCCAGGGCACGCGCGGTGGAGATGCTGAGGCGGGTCGGCATCCCACAGCCGACACTCCGCGCCGACGACTACCCCCACCAGTTCTCCGGCGGTATGCGCCAACGGGCCATGATCGCCATGGCGTTGGTGTGCGACCCCGAACTCCTGATCGCCGACGAGCCGACGACTTCCCTGGACGTCACGGTGCAGGCCCAGATCATGGACCTGCTGGGGGACCTCCAGCAGGAGTTCGGCACCTCGATCGTCTTCATCACGCACGACCTGGGCGTCATCTCCCGTGTGGCGGACGACATCCTGGTGATGTACGCGGGCCGGGCGGTGGAGCGAGGCACCCGGGCCGAGGTCCTGAGGGCACCCCAACACCCGTACACCTGGGGCCTGTTGGACTCGATGCCGACACTGCGCGCCCCGGTGGACGTCCCCCTGTCCCCGATCCCGGGCACTCCCCCGTCGCTCCTCGACCCGCTCCCGGGCTGCCGCTTCCGCCCGCGCTGCGCGTTCACCGAGCAGGTCCCGACGGACCGCTGCGCGACCGAGCGCCCGCTCCTGCCCCGTACGCCCGCCCATGGCGCGGCCTGCCATCTGACGCGGGTGCAGCGCACGGAGTTCCACGCGGACTACGTCACCGCGCAGGTCTGCTGATCAGCCCGACTCCCCGCGCTCCACGCAGAACTCGTTGCCCTCGGGGTCTCCCAACACTCCGTTCTAGCAGTTCTGGAGTGTCGCCATGGTGGCATCGTCCCTGGTCAAGCCCCGTAGCGGGGAACCGTCCGTCCCTACCGAGGGGATGACGACCACTCGCAACCCCCTAGCCGGGACGGTCCACATCGAGACGCTACGGGGCGTGCGGTGCGTCCGGCTCTCTGTACTCACTGACGAGACCACCAGCCCCGAGCGGCAGCGCGAAGCCGACGACATAGCGGCGGGCGCGCTCAATATCGTGTTCGGCGAGGGTGACGGGCTCCGCGAAGCCGTGGACCTTGACGTGTCCGCGAGCAAGGTTTCCCCGTTCGACCGTCCCGCGCTCGGGCAGTGGCTCGCCCGTCCCGACGAGTTCGACGCGCTTGTCTGGTGGCGCTTCGACCGTGCCATCCGGTCCATGAGCGACATGCACGACCTAGCGAAGTGGGCGAAGCAACACCGCAAGATGTTGGTCTTTGCCGAGGGCATCGGCGGGGGTCGGCTGGTGTTCGACTTCCGCAACCCCATGGACCCCATGTCCGAACTCATGATGATGATGCTTGCCTTTGCCGCCCAAGTGGAGTCGCAGAGCATCAGCGACCGAGTAACCGGAGCCATGGCAGCCATGCGCCGGATGCCGCTTCGGTGGCGGGGTGGCGGCAAGCCCCCGTACGGCTGCATGCCCGCCCCCATGCCCGAGGAACACGGCGGGGTCGGCTGGACGCTCGTACCCGACCCGGACGCCGTACTGATCATTGAGCGAATCGTTCGAGAGCTGTTGGAAGGCAAGACCGCTTCCGCCGTGGCCATCGGGCTCAATGAGGACCAGGTTCCGAGCCCGCGTGATCACTGGGCAGTGAAGCAGAACCGTGCCAAGGGTGGACGGCCCGGCGGAGCCAAGGGGCTCATCCGAGACGCGTTCAACTGGAACCCCACCGTGCTAACCCGGATGCTCAAGAACCCGACGTTGCTCGGGTGGAAGATGCACCAGGGCAAGCCCGTCCGGGACGACCAGGGCAACCCGATCATGAGCACCGAGACACCGATCATGACGCGGGAAGAGTTCGACCGTATCGGCGCACTGCTCGGCTCGCGCAGCATCGAGAACGGGGACCGCACGGACACCGACGCGCTTCTGTTGCGCGTGATCCACTGCGACTCGTGCGGGGGCCGCATGTACCTGAACAAGCAGAAGAGCAAGAAGAACCAAGCCCCTGTCTACAAGTGCAACTTTCACGCGCGGGGCGGCAACTGCGACGCTCCCGCGCACATCCGGGGTGACTGGGTGGACGAGCACGTAACCGCCGAGTTCCTGCGACTGGTCGGACCGATCCAGACGAAACACGTAGTCGAGATTCCGGGCTATGACCCCGAGCCCGAGCTACGCGCCACCCTCGCCGAGTTCGAGGAACACCAGAAGCAAGAGGGACGCCAGAAGTCCCGGCACGCGCGGCAGGCATGGCAGGAACGTGCGGACGCGTTGGACAACCGCATAGCCGAGCTGGAGACCCGCGAAAAGGTCCAACCGCAACGCGTCGTGACCCCCACGGGCCGCACGTTCGCGGACGAGTGGACAGCCGCAGACACAGCGGGCCGACGAGCCATGCTCATTGAAGCGGGGGTGCGGCTGGACGTACGGCGCGGCACCCGTGGCGGATGGCGGAAGCTGGACACGTCCCGCGTGGACTTCACCATGACGGGTGAGCTGGACCCCGCCGCGGAAGGTGTGGCCGTAGCCGCTGCGGACGTGACAGCCGAAGCCAACCGCACGGACATGCCCGCAATACCCGGTGTCGTGGCACGGCTCGCGCAGACCACGGCCGAACCGGTGCACACCCTCGCCGAGCCTGTTGCCGACCCTGCCCGAGAGCATCCCGAGCCCGTTGCCGAGCTGGTGCCCGAGCGGGTTCCGGTCCTCGCCTAGCCCCCTGTACGGCCCCGAGACAGCCCCGGTAGTCCCTGTGACCGCCGGGGCTGCCTTGTGCCCGCACGTGGACCCTCGGGGCTCCGGGCAGGCAGCGCGACCAGCGGACAGCCCATGACGGTATGACGGATAGACCTACTTTTTTGAATGCACATAGAAAAATAGAGAGAAAACCAAAACGGCATCCGAACCGTCATCCCGTCATAGCCCCGAACGGCGGGGAGACCTTCCGTCCCTACTACTCCCGGAAGCAAGTGGACGAGCGGGACCGACGCCCCGAGGGCGGGAGACCTTCCGTCCCTACTACTTCCGAGAGAGGGACCAGGGACTACCGCGCACCCCGCTAGCCCGGAAACGGCGGACCGAGTGCCCACCCTCACCAACAGCTCTGCCCGTGCACCACGCACCCGTTCGGGGTGGCCGCAGGGGTCGTGAGGCAGAGCGCGGGGAGATCACACCGCCCATGAGTAACCGGCTCGTCCGCGAGTCGCTGAAACGGGTTGTAAGCCCGTGTGGTCTCCCCACCATGTCCGGACCGGCCGAGCCGGCGAGGACGAACGCCAAGCCCACTGACCCAACGGAAGAGGTGCGCGGTACCGGCCCCGACTCGGGGATGTCGGCCGCAGAGTTCCCCGGTTCAAGTCCGGGGGTGGGCACGCAACAACGAGCACCAGGACGACGACCAGGGGGTGAGCATGCGGTGTGTTGACTGCACCGAGCCCGCCACTCACCGGGGCCGCTGCGAGGGTCACCACCAGCTCTACGAACGGCGTGCTTCGGTCCGTGCTCGGCGAGTCCGCCGTGCGGTGCTGGTCCGGGTGTTCTCGGGGGCCGCTCGGCTCCGCGCTTTGGTCGGTGCCCGTGGTGGTGCTCGCTGTGCGCGGTGCGGGTCGCTCGTCCTCGCGGACGTGGTGGATGTGGACCACGTGCAGCCGCTCGCCCTCGGTGGCGAGGACACGGACACGAACGTTCAACCCCTTTGCCACGGCTGCCATATAGACAAGACGGGCGAGGACTTTAGCGGCTAGTGAGCCACGCTGTGACCCCGCTACCGAGCACGGTTACGCAGAGCGTGGCGAGTCGCACCGGGGCACGCTGAATCGTCAAGTGGAGTGCACCGCAGCGTAGTTCGAAGTAGGGGGCTACGGGCTTTGGCTTTGCTCGCTGGCTGGTCACGTGTGCTCCCTGTCGACGGTTCGGGCTCTGCGTCTAATCGAACCCTGTGCCCACTTGGGGGGCGGCACTTCGCCACCGTTCGCCACCCTATTAATCGCTATCCCCCCTCGTGGCTAGGAGGTGATCCCCCATGCCGCGTAGGCCCCGCCCCCCTTGCTCGGTACCCGGCTGCCCGGAACTGACCACGGGCGGACGCTGCCCCCAGCACGCCAAGGAAGCGGAGCAGCAGCGAGGGACGACCACGGCCAAGGGATACGGGGTCCGATGGGAGCGCATCCGGCGCCGTTACCTCTACGCGCATCCGTGGTGCGTGCTGTGCAGCAAGACAGCGACCGTTGCCGACCACTTCCCCGAGTCACGGCGTGCGCTGGTCGCTCGGGGTGTCGCCAATCCGGATGCGTTCTCTTGTCTCCGTCCGCTGTGCACGACGTGCCATAACCGCGAGACCGCGAAGCACCAGCCCGGCGGTTGGGCTTCCGAACGGGTCAAGCCGCGCTTGCCCGAGCCCCCGACCAGGGCGTGACCCCCCTCCCTCGCCCCAAAAGAACGGCAGGGAGGCAAAAAACTTGCGCCGCAGCTACCGCCCTTTGCGCGGGGCTCTGCGCTGCCCACATGACCAGCTCACGACCCATGGGAGGGGTGAGGGAATGGCAGACCCAACGCGTAAGACACCGCCGTTGCAGGTGATCCGCGAGGGGAACCCCGGCAAGCGCCCCGTTTCCGAGGGGGTGCGGGTTCCGCCCGCCGAGCTGTCCGAGCCCGATTGGCTGGACACGTTCGGGGACGCTGGTGGAGACCAGGGCGCGGTGAACGCCCGGTGCCGGGAAGTCGCTTCCCGCGAGTGGCAACGAGTCGTCCCCGTGCTGGAGTTCACGGCCGGTATCGGCACCGTGGACACCGCCACGCTCACGGACTACTGCATTTGCGTCGCCCGTATCGACCAGTGCGAGCGCGAGATTTCCGCGAACGGGATTCTCATGCAGGGCGAGCGCG
The DNA here is from genome assembly GCF_014646095.1 of Streptomyces lacrimifluminis. Taxonomy (GTDB): domain Bacteria; phylum Actinomycetota; class Actinomycetes; order Streptomycetales; family Streptomycetaceae; genus Streptomyces; species Streptomyces lacrimifluminis. The sequence goes on from NZ_BMMU01000005.1 coordinate 182,746, forward strand.
GGATGCAGAAGAACGGCGCTACCACGATCGTCGGGCAGTACCGCACTCAGCTTGCCCGGTACATCGGAGAACTCGGCTTGTCCCCGTCTGCCCGTGGCCGGCTGACACCGCCGGATGACCGCGGGGGCGAGGATGACGGGATCTTCGACTGACGCTCTGCCCGTCCCGCTGGACGCGCTGTACGAACTCGGCTTGTCCGAGGACGAGATAGCCGAAGCGCGGGAGTCCCGCCCGCTGGTCGTTGCTCAACAGGCAGCGGACGCACCGGGCGCATATTTCGACGTGGCAGCCGCTCGGCGAGCCATCGACGCTATCCAGTCGTTCAAGCACACCAAAGGCCGTTGGGGTAACGCGAAGCTGCGGCTGGCACCCTGGCAAGTGGTGTGGGTTATCGCCCCGATCTTCGGTTGGCTCGCCTATGACCCTGAGTTGGGGCGCGCGGTGCGGGTCATCCGCTCGGCGTGGATCGAGGTTCCGCGGAAGAACGGCAAGTCCACCTTGTCCAGCGGCATCGGTCTGGTGCTGTTGCTCGCGGATCGGGAGATCGGGGCGGAGGTATACGCGGCTGCCGGATCGCTTCCACAAGCCGAACGCGTCTTTGACGACGCTAAGCGTATGGCTCTGACTTCCCGAGCCGTACGGGGCCGCGTAGAGGTTCTGCGAGGGCTCATCCGTGTTCCGCGGACGGGCGGCATCTTCCGTGCACTGTCCAAGATTGCCGAGACCGCCCACGGGCTGAACGTGTCCGGGGCGATCGTCGATGAGGTCCACGTGCACAAGCGGCGGGACCTTATCGACGCCATCGAGACCGGTACCGGCGCGCGTGATCAGCCGCTCGTCATCTACATCACGACCGCTGATGAGGGCACCGAAGGCAGCATCTACGACGAGAAACACACGTACACCCGCCGCTGTGCGGACGGCATCGTGTCCGACCCCGGTCACTACGGAGTCATCTGGGCAGCGGAAGAGACAGACGACCCGTTCGCCGAGAGCACGTGGCGTAAGGCCAACCCCGGGTTGGGTGCATCCCCCTCACTCGCGTACATGCGCCGTGAGGCCAACAAGGCGCGGAGCACGCCGAGTTACTTCCCGACGTTCTGCCGCTTGTCCCTCAATCGCCGGATGCGGGCTGCCTCACGGTGGCTGCCGCTGTCTCTGTGGGACGCGAACAACGGACCGGTCAACGACGCGTCGTTCCGGTACCGGCGGGCATGGGGCGGGGTCGACCTCTCCGCGGTGTCCGATCTCTCGGCGTGGGTGCTCGCGGTCGAATCCCGCGTGCCCGGTGTCGAGTTGGAACTGATCGCACGGTTCTGGCTGCCCGAGGAACGCGCGGACGAGTTGGAGCAACAGCTACAGGTACCCATCCGGCAGTGGGCTGCCGATGGTCTGCTCACCCTCACTGAGGGCGACGCCATCGACTATGACGCCATCGAGAAACAGATCATCGAGGACTGTCGCCGGCTGGACGTCCAGCGGATCAGCTATGACCGGATGTTTGCCGGGCAGCTCGTCCAGCGCATCGAGGCCAAGACGCGCGGAGTCGACGTCGTACCGATCGCACAGACCTACTTGGGCATGTCGCCCGGCTGCAAGGAACTTGAACGTCTCTTGCGCGAGGGGCAGATACGTCACGGGGGTAACCCGGTGCTCCGCTGGAACGCGTCCGTGGTGGAGGTCTACCGGGACGGCAACGACAACATGCGACCGGTCAAGCCGGACCGCGGGAAGTCATCCGCCCGTATCGACGGCATCGCCGCTGCGGTCATGGCACTGGACGGCTACGTGCGAAGACCGCTGAAACGTCCTCGCGCTGCGAGTGCCTAACACCCCGTTCGGGTTCCTGCCGACGGGGCTTTTTCATGCCCAAGGGGGGATGCATGGCGGAGACTCCGCTACAGATGACTGTCCGGCTCCGCGCGAAGATTGAGCGCCGGAAGAACGAAGCCCGCAAGTGGTCGGACGCGTACGAGGGTAAACGGCCGCTGCTGTTCGCGAGCCCCGAGTTCAACGCCCAAGCCGGGGAGCTGTTCAAGGACTTTTCCGATAACTGGTGCGCGACCGTTCCGGACGCCACCGTTGAGCGGCTGATGCCGATCGGCTTCCGGCTGGAAGACGGGTCCATTGATCACGCTGCGGGGAAGGCATGGCGACGCTCGGAATGTGATGTTGAGATCGGTCTAGCGCTGTTGGAAGCGCTGATTACCGGTCGGTCCTATGCCCTGGTGTGGAAGCCGGACGGGATCACGACAGAGATCACGTTCGAGCACGCCGCGAACGCGATTGTCGATTATGTGCCTGGTCGTCGTCGGCTCCGCTCGGCGGGGCTCAAGACGTGGCGTGACGGGCAATGGGAGTTCGCAACGCTGTTCACCCCGGACATGGTGTACCGGTGGCAGCGGCGAGGGCGTAGTCAGGAGTGGACGGGCCGCACCGTGGGACTGTCCCGCGGCGAGCCCTCACACGTTCCCAACCGGCTCGGTGTGGTGCCCCTGGTCGAACTCCCCAACCGGGCACGGCTGCACGGAAAACCGCGCTCCGAGCTTGTGACGGTGCTGCCGCTACAGGATGCGGTCAACACCTTGTGGGCCCACCTGATGACCGCGAGCGACTATCTAGCGCTTCCGGCTCGGGCGGTGCTCGGCATGGACCGGCCCGTACGGGAGATCGTTGACCCGGAGTCCGGGGAAGTCGTCGGCGAGGAGGACGAGCCGCTAGACCGGTTCCGTTCGGACCGTCTGCTGTGGCTGGAGAAGGACACCGCGCGTATCGCGGAGTTCTCTGCCGCTGATCTCGGCAACTATCTCAAGGTCATTGACGCTGCGGTTGAACACATCGCTTCACAGACTCGCACCCCCGCCACGTACCTGACGGGGCAGCTCGTCAACGTCTCGGCGGACGCTCTCGCGGCTTCCGAAGCCGGGCTAGTCGCAAAGGTCATGGAGCGCCAACGGCACTTCGGTGCGGGGCTCCGCGAGATCATGCGGCTTGAAGCGCTGGCAGCCGGCGAGGACAAGCGCGCGGCTTCCCTCGCGCTCGGTTCCGTGGTGTGGCGTGACCCTCAGTTCCGTTCGGACTCGCAGTACTCGGATGCCCTGGTCAAGTTGAAGTCCATCGGGGTCCCGGACGAAGCGCTGTGGGAGCGGATTCCCGGTGTCACCCCGGACGAAATCGACCGGTGGAAGCGGATGCGCAACGACCAGGCCGCGGCAATTCTCGGCGGAAGCATCGCCGATCTGTACGGCCCGAAGCCCGACCAGGACGAGCCCGCGGACGAGCTGCCGGACGCCGCGTAATGAGCCGTGCGACAGAGCTAGCGGCAGCCCGGTACTTGGAGACGCAGAGCATCGCGCGGGGCGTTGTGGCAGCCGTCCAAGCCCTTTGGCGGGACGTGACTCCGGACCGCATCTTGTCCGCCATGCAGGGCGAGACCGGACGGCAGATCCTCGCCGCTGTGATGGCGGGGCAGCTCTCCGCAGCACAAGGGGCGCAAGCCTTTGTCACGGCGTCCATGCTCGCCCAAGGTGCGGCAGCCGGCCCGGTCGCCTTGCTCAATCCGGGGGCTCTGGTCGGCATTGCGTCGGACGCTCGTCCGCTCGCAACTCTGCTGTACCTACCGGCGATTCGCACCGCGCAAGCCCTCGCGGCGGGACAGTCCGCGGAAGTCGCTTCCCTTGCCGGGCTGAATCAGATCGCAACCATGGTGGGCACGCAGATAGCGGACACCGCGAGGGCGGCAACGTTCGTTTCCATGGCTGCCGAGCCCCGCTGTATCTCGTATGTGCGGGTGGTCAAGCTGCCCGCGTGTGTCCGCTGCATTCTGCTGTCCGGTCGCCAGTACAGCTACTCAACAGGCTTCAAGAGGCACCCCCGCTGTGACTGCGGTATGGAGCCCATGACGGATGCCGAGTGGAAACAGACGAGCACCCCGGAAGCCCTGGTGCGGCAGATGAGCCCCGAGGAACAGCGGAAGCGGCTCGGACCCGCAGGGGTCAAAGCCCTTGAATCCGGGGCGGACTTGGGGCAGATCGTCAATGCCCGCCGAGGAATGGCAACGGCTGTCGCCGGACGGGGACCGCTAAAGGTCACCACGGAAGGCACCACGAAACGCGGGATCGGCGGTAAAGCGCTGAACTCGGGTTTCGAGAAACAGCCCGGCAAGCGATACGAGCGCGCCAAGGAAGCCCGGCTGATGCCGGAAACCATCTTCAAACTCGCTGGTGACAACCGCGAGCACCAAATAGCCATGTTGAAGAAACACGGATACATCACATAGGGGGCCCACATGCCAGAGAACCCGAACCCGAACGGTCCGGAGCCGAAGCCCGGCGAGGGTGACCAGGGCGAGCCGAACCAGGGCGACCAGGGCAACAAGCCCGGCGACCAGGGCGAGCCGAAGCCGAGCGACCAGGGCGGGGACGAGCTGTCCGCCGAGCGCACTGCCCGAGCTGCCGCGGAGAAGCGCGCCGAGACCGCCGAAGCCGAAGCAACTCGGCTCCGCCGGTCGAACGCTGCACAGAAGCCGGGCGACCTTGACGCACTCCGCGAGGAGATCCGGACCGAGTTCACGGGGCAGCTCGTCCGCGCGGAGATCCGAGCGGCTGCCGCTGGTCGGCTCCGTGATCCGGCGGACGCTCTCGCCCTGGTGGACGTGGCCGGACTGGTCGGCGAGGGCGGGGACGTGGACACCACCGCGGTAACTGCCGCGCTGGACCAGCTCGTCAAGGACAAGCCGTATCTTGCGCTCGCTGCGGACACCGCTTCGACGAGCCCGGCCCCGTGGGGTGACGTGGGCTCGGGGCAGCGCGAGAGCACCGAAGTGAAGGACGAGCCCGCCACCCCGTTTGACCGGCTCCGGGACGCGTACGGCGCGGCCGGCTAACCCCGCACCACACCTATTCCAAGGGTCACACGCAACGTGTGCCCCTTTTTTCATGCCCAAATGGAGGGGTAATCCATGGCGCTTTCGCTCGCCGAGTCCGCCAAGCTCAGCACCACAGATCTTCAGCGCGGTGTCATCGAGACGTTCGTGCAGGAGTCCAGCATTCTGGACCGTATCCCGCTGATGCCGATCGAGGGCAACAGCTACAGCTACAACGAAGAGGCCACGTTGCCGGGCGTGGCTTTCCGAAGCGTCAATGAGGCGTACACCGAGAGCACCGGCACGGTAAACCAGAAGTCGGAAAGCCTGGTCATTCTCGGCGGGGACGCCGACGTTGACCGTTTCATCGTCCAGACCCGCGGCAACCTGAACGACCAGCGAGCCGTACAGACCCGCATGAAGGTCAAGGCAGCCGCGTACAAGTTCCAGGACACGTTTTTCAACGGTGACGTGGCGACGGACGCCAAGTCCTTTGACGGTCTGCGCAAGCGGCTGACCGGTGCTCAGGTTGTCTCCGCGGGCACGAACGGCGCTCCGATCATCGGTGCGGGGGCCGATGACTCGCACAAGTTCTTCGACCTGATGGACGGTCTCGTTGCCGCTGTGCCTGGTCTGAACAGCTCCAACGGTGCCATCTACGCCAACCGGCTGGTGATCGCCAAGGTACGTTCCGCGGCGCGTCGCATCGGCGGCTTCGAGATGGTCAAGGAAGCGCTGACCGGAAAGCTGGTCGCCACGTACAACGGCATTGCGCTGCTCGACCCCGGCCAGAACGCGGCGGGCGCGGACATCCTGCCGCAGACCGAGACGCAGGGCTCGGCAACGGACGCGTCCAGCATCTACGCCGTGCGCTTCGGCCAGACCGAGGACGACCAGGCCGTGACCGGTCTCACCAACGGCGGGGTCATGGTCGATGACCTCGGACAGCTTGAGACCAAGCCCGCGTACCGCACCCGCATCGAGTTCTATTGCGGGCTCGCCGTGTTCGGCGGCAAGGGTGCCGCACGCCTTAACGGCGTTCTCGCCAAGTAGCCGGAAGGGGTTCGGAATTGCCGCCGCGCAAGCGTGCCGCAGCGTCCGCCCCGAAGATCCCGCACACGGATTCGTGCACCGCCCCGACCCGGATCGAGAGCTTCCCGGTTCTCGACTCGGACGGGGTGGCACGAACCGTCACGCGGTGTCTGGCGTGCGCCGCTCAGACAGTCAAGTAAGAGGGGGCCGGTATGGAACTGCCCGCCCTCGCCACGTCGGACCAGTTGGCCGCGTGGATGCAACGCGAGCCGGACGAGCTGCCCGAGTCGGTTCCGCTGGTGCTGGACGTGGCGTCAGCCATCGTGCGCCGCGAAGCCCGGCAGTCATTCACCAGGGGCACCAGCTCGGCGCTGCTGTACCCGCGCGAGGGGTGGGCCGTGCTTCCGCAACGTCCCGTGGTCTCCGTACAGGGGGTGACGGTGGCCGGTAAGCCGCTCGCCCCGGACCGGTGGCAGCTCGTCCGGGACCGGGTGCGCGTGCCCGACGACCAGCCCGTGACCGTCTCCTACACGCACGGGTATGCAGCCGTGCCCGGTGATGTGCTCGCGGTCGTGCTCACCCTCGCCGGCCGAGTGCTCACGAACCCCGCCGATCTCCGTCAAGAGTCGGTCGGCTCCGCGAGCGTCACCTACTCCGCCGAGACCATCGGGGCATCCCTCGCCTCCGCGGACCGGGACCTACTCGCCCGGTACCGCAAGCGCGTAGCGGTGGTGGGGCTCCGGTGAGCGTCCACTACGCCCAAACCGTCGTGCTCCTACGCGCGCCGTTCCTGGTGGACCGGTACGGCAACACCACGTCCGTACGCGATTGGGCGAACGCCACCAGGACGACCGTCCGGCGGGTTGCCGTCCAGCCCGACGCGTCCACCGAGGACGAGGGAGACCGCCCCGTTGTGGTCTCCGGGTGGCGACTGATCACCCGCCGCGGAGTCGACGTCGACCTAGCACCAGGGGACCGGGTGGTTGCACTCGGGCGGTTGCTGGACGTGGACGGCGACGTTGCCCGCTGGACGCTCTCGGGCCGACACCACCACACCGAAGTCCGCCTAAAGGAGGTGTCCGGGTGAGCCAACGCTTTCGCCCGAACCGGTCCGGGATCAACAGCCTTATGCGCACGCCCGAAACGGGGGCCGAAGTGCGCCGTATCGCCGAGCGCATCGCGGAGTCTGCGGGCTCGGACGGGGGCGACTTCCGCACCGACTCGGCACTAGGCACCCGCCGTTGGCGTGCTGCCGTGATCGGCAACTACGAGAAACAGCGGGATGCGGAAGGCACGCGCCGGGCACTGCTCCGCGGGCTGGACGGTGCCGATTGAGTCGCCCCGTCATCGTCATGCCGGACGCTGTGGCCGTGGTGACGGGCTATCTCCGCTCTGCCCTCGCGGCAGCCGGCGAGCCCGTCCCCGTGGTGTCCCGCATTCCCTCGCCCCGCCCCTCGCGGTTCGTCCGTGTGGAACGGCTCGGCGGACTGCAACAGACGGTTGTGTCGGACCGGGCCCGGCTGGACTTCCACGCGTGGGCAGCCACCGAAGCCGGCGCGCACGACCTTTGCGCCCTGGTGCGCGGGCTACTCGGGGCGATTCCCGGTGTCCGCGACGCGGTGACGGTCTACACCGTGACAGAAGTCGGGGGCCCGCAGTGGCTACCCGACCCCGAGTCGTCACAGCCTCGCTATGCGTTCGCCGCGGAAGTCCACATGCGCGGACGAGTTGCCTAGCCTATTCGCCTACTTCCGTCATCATCCAAAACCGTCTGCGCAGTGGTGATGAACTCTTGCAATATTTCGTCCAGTTCGTGACCTTCAAAGGTAATAGCTGCAAGCATCACATTACGCTGCATGATTGTGTCCTCGGGCATCGTGCGATGCATCCAGAAGTTGTCTGAATGGATGCGACCCTCCCCCTGGACGCCGAGAACGGTAATTTCGTATTCCGTGGCTTTTCGCCGAACTTTTGATGCAGCCTTCTGTGCACTCTCGGGACCGAGTACGGAGACAGTCAACCACGCCTCTTTGATTCGTGCCTTTATTTCGGCAACCTGTTCATTAACTGGACTGGTCGCAGTCTTGGGAAGGTCAATGAGAGTGGTAACGGCGTCAATGAATTGGCGGTATGCCTCATAACGGGGCTGCCTCCTATCTTTTCGGTGTTCGACACGTGCAGTGATTCTTGCGGCTTCCCGCTGCGCCCACCCAGTAGCAAAAGCGGCGCCGGTAGTTGCTGCCGCGCCTGCCAGTGCGCCGCACACTGCGGCCAATCCTGCGTCCATAGCTGGGGATTCTATCGCCACGCGTCAAGCATCGTGGATCACCCATTGCATATTACTTACTCCGAGGGGACACCCATGCCTCTAAACGCTAACGCCGTGCGCGTTGCGATTACCGGTGCCGCGTACGTGGCTCCGCTCACTTCCACCAAGCCGACCGATGCAACAACCGCATGGCCGAGCACCGCAACCGATATCGGCTGGATCTCGGATGACGGCATTACCGAGTCCAACTCTGCCGACACCACGGAAATCAAGGGATGGCAGGGTGGGCAGACCGTCCGAAAGGTCATCAGCTCGTCCGAGATGACGTTTCAGTTTACCGCCATCGAGACGAGCAAGACCGTTCTTGAGCTGTATCACAAGGGCTCAAAGGTGGTCACCACGTCCGGCAAGTCCGTGCTTGCGGTCAAGGCACCGGGACCGGACCGGCGACAGTTCGGATTCGACGTCATCGACGGCAATTCGCACGTCCGCATTGTCGTCCCGGACGGCGAGGTTACCGAGACCGGCGATATCACGTACAAGGGAGACGAAGCCATTGCGTACGAGCTGACCATTACCGCATATCCGGGTGCGGACGGCGTGGTTGCCATCAAGTACAGCGATGACCCGTCATGGGGTGCGGAACCCGAAGCGTAAGCAACCCGCAAACGTCTAGAAAAATCTCAGGGGACCTTTTGGCCGCCCGAGATTCAATCCGAGGTCGCATCCTCTACAGATGCTCGGATATCTAGAACGGTATCTGCTCCTGTGATTTCCAATACCCGCCGTAGCTGCGGAGGTGGTGAGACCAGTCGAAAGCTCGCCTGTTGACGAATAGTCAGTAGCAGATTCAAGAACGAGGAGTCTCCGAAAGTAACCGCTGACACGTCCAACACAACACACGGCTGCTTCGCGGCAGCGTTATGCAGCGCCTCGGACAACTGGCCCAAAGTGTGGGCGTCGTACTCCCCGTAGGCGACGACCACCCCGATGCCGTTCACGTCGTACTGCATCACCGCCCCAGGCTGCCCCACGGGTGCTCCCACCTGGGAAGATGCCCGTCCGCGCTTGCTTCCCGCGTCAGTCATGGCAGCAATTATGCCCCACCTGCGCGCAGTCGACGAGACCCCTCAGAGGACTCTCATTCTCCCCTTACCAGCCGAGACGGCCCGATAGGGGAAGGGAAGGGCCGATCCAAAACTTTCGGAGAATCATTTCCCGCACCCACGTCTTTCCCCCTTTGTGAACGCGCGGGGCTGGCCGGAACTGGTGGGACCAATTCGGCCGAGCCGAAGCGACGTGACTGAGGTCAATCTAGAAGGGAAACGCAGTGAGCGATACTTTCAACCTTGACGTATGGATCAATGAGGCTCGGCGTGAGCCTTTCCGGTTCGAGGTTTCCGGCCGTACCTTCGCGCTGACCCCGGCGGGTGAGCTGGACAAGAGCATTCTTAAGAGCGTCAACGTCAGTGCGCCGAGCCCCGAGGACATTGAGTCCTTGCTTACCGCGGGTCTCGGTGACCAGTGGGCCCGCTTCGATGAACTGCCCCTGCCCCTCGCCGCGCTCGGTGAGCTGTTCCGGCAGTGGCAGAACCATGAGGGTGCTCCGGTGGGGGAATCGCCGGCCTCTGCCGACTCCTGACAGAGCACGGGGAGGCCATAGAAGCCGACTTCCAACGCTACTACTGCACCGATATTCGGGACCTGTTCCGGCCCGGTTGCGGGCTCACATGGCGGCGGGTGCGCGCCCTGGTGGTGAACCTTCCCGCCGAGTCCGCGCTAGGTCGGGAAATGGCCGGAGAAGATTCCGGCTGGACCCTGGAAACACAGCTACTCGCCGCACTGCATGACCGGCTCGCCGAAGCCAATTGGCAGCGAGGGAATGCCGGGGCCAAGTCCCCGAGCCGGCGCCCCCTGCCGATTCCGCGGCCCGGTATGCGTTCGGATCGCATCGGCCGGACCACGCGAAGCCCCCAGGAAGTTGCCGCATATCTCGTGCAGTTCCAGCCGGGAACGGGGGGCGACTAATGGCCGTGGAAGTCGGAATGGGCTATGTGTCGCTCGTTCCGGAAGTGCAGGGATTCGCCGGGGAACTGCAAAGACAGGTAACCGGCCCGTCCGAAGCGGCAGGACAAGAGGGCGGGCAGACAGCCGGCGAGGGCTTCACCGGGAAAATGGGTGGAGTCCTAAAGGGCGGTCTTGCTGCTGTAGGTATTGCCGCTGCGGCAGTCCTCGCAAAAGGGTTCATGGATGCGCTGGACCAGACAGCCATTAACGGCAAGATCCAGGCATCCCTAGGCAGCACACCAGCCGAAGCGAAACGATACGGCGAAGCCGCGGGACAGCTGTACGCCCATGGCATCACGGATTCCGTGGAGGATGCCGCGGCGGCGGTCTCCGGAATCATGCGTGCGGGCATCCTTCCGCCGGAGGCGACGAACGCCCAAATCGAAGAGATAACCGGCAAGGTGTCCAACCTTGCCGACACTTTCGAACTGGACCTAGGGCAGACAAGTAATGCCGTCGGGCAGATCCTTAAAAACGGTCTGGCGAAGGACGGCACGGAAGCCCTGGATATCCTCACGGCGGGGATGCAAAGGATGGGTCCGCGTGCCGATGATATGGCGGACACGTTCAACGAGTACAGCACGAAATTCCGTGATCTCGGGCTGAGCGCTGCCGACGCAATGGGGCTCATGTCTCAGGGTCTGCTGGCTGGTGCACGAGATACGGATATCGTCGCCGACGCGCTGAAAGAGTTTCAGATCAGGGCGACGGACGGCAGTAAGGCGAGCGCGGAAGCCTATACGGCTATTGGGCTGAATGCCGAGGAGATGACCCGCAAGATTGCTGCGGGTGGTCCTGGTGCCAAACAGGGATTGCAGCAAGTCCTAGACGGCATTAAGGCCATTAAGGACCCTGCCGAACGAAGCGCGGTAAGCGTTGGGCTATTCGGAACGACGAGTGAGGATCTGGGGCAGGCGCTTTATGCTCTGGACCCGTCCACTGCTGTCAAGGCAATGGGTGAAACCGCCGGGGCTGCCGACCGTATGGGCGACGCGCTACACAACAACGCGTCAGCCAAGATCGAACAGTTCAAGCGGACTGCCCAAGTTGCTCTGTCGAATTTCATCGGCAACGAAGTATTGCCGCCGCTCATATCCTTTGCATCGACCGCCAGAGATGTACTAGGACCCGCTCTCAGTACCGCAAAGGATATGGTCGGGGGTTTCCTCGGCTCGTTCGCTTCGGGTGCCGGGGGTGCGTCCATAGCCGGGCTCGGACAGACGGTCATGGGACTCGGTATCTCCATTCGCGATACTCTCGCACCGAGCGTGTCCGCGCTGGTAACGCAATTCCAAACCAGCGTTCTTCCCGCTCTACAGGGCGTTTGGTCCGTGGTTTCCGGGCAGATCATCCCGGCAGTCATGGCGCTTTACGGGGCCATTTACGGGGCGCTCGCACCGGTCTTTACGAACCTCGCCCTGATCTTCACGCAGTACCTTTACCCCGCCGCTATGCGGATCTATACGGCGATCCTGGAGAACCTACAGCCGATCCTTGCGGCACTGGCCAAATTCGTGACCACACGGGTTGTGCCCGCCGTGCAGATGATCGGCCAGAAACTCTCTGATCTCGTACAGAAAGCACAGCCCGTCATTTCCGTGGTGTCCACGATCATTACGTGGGTCGCACAGCTCGCGGCCAAAATCCTCGGTGCCGTGATTCCGGTCGTACTGCGACTCGCCGGCCCGGTGTTCTCTGCGCTGTTCTCGGCGCTGGGTACCGGTATCGACTGGATCGGCAACGTCATCGGGTTCGTGGGAAAGCTCGGCACGGCGTTCGTCGACAGCGTTCGTTTTATTGCCGAGTTCGGACGGCAGTCCCGTAAGAAGATCGCGGAGTTCACGGACTATATGCGCGGTCTGCCGGGACGGATCGGAAAAGCGCTCGGCAGCTTCGGGCGGCTTCTGGTCGACCAGGGCGCGGACCTGGTGCGCGGTCTGTGGGAAGGCGTCCGCAATATGGGCGGATGGCTCCGGGACAAGTTGATCTCTTGGGCCAAATCTTCCATCCCCGGACCGATCGCCGACGCACTTGGGATCAACTCTCCGTCCACGCTCATGCGGGACCAGATCGGCAAGTGGATTCCCGCGGGTGTCATCGACGGAATCGACCAGGGGCAGCGGAAGTTGGACGCTCGGGTTCGCATGATGGTGCAAGCCCCGAGCCACTTCCGTGTGCCGAAGTGGACAGCCCCCGCACCGAAGTACGACCCCACGCAGCATGAAGATTTCTGGGACTTCCTGACGGAGGTCAAGAAGCTGAATATGCGGGACATCGTGTTGCGTGTCGGGGAGCAGGAACTAGCCCGCGTTGCGGCGCTCGGAAAACGTCAACTCGATAGGAGGTGAAGGCAGTTGAGTATGTGGATCGGTCGTCCCGGGAGTCTGCGTGAGATCCGGGACGGTGCGTCCAGGTTCGAGCGTTCGCCCGATCTCGGGGTGTCGGAGTTCCGGGCGCTGGGCGGGGGTGTGACCACGTGGGTTGCGCCCGTCAAGCCCCGGCGGCTGGTGCTGTCCTGGTTGGCCATGGAAGGGGACGACGTGGCACACCTTGACCGGCTCGCCCGGCGGATCGGCGGGAACGGTCCGATAGCCGTGCTGGACCCGCTCGCCGCGAATCTGTTCAAGCCCGCTCAGGCGGACGCCACTACGGACGCGCTGATCACGGCGTGGTTCCTGGCGTCCGCGGCGGGAACGGGCTCGGTCGCATTCGACCCCGGGGCGCTGGTGTTCACGTTCAAGCCCACCACGGCAGACGGGGCAGTCGGATGGGCGGGGACCGTGTTCGGCAACTATCCGGCTGCCCCCGGCATGCGGGTGAGTCTCGCGGCTCCGCCCGCCTTTCCTGCCACGTCCACAGTCAAGATCGATTGGAAGACGACGAGCGGAACCCACGTCGCCACGTCGTCGGCAGTCGGACGGGTGCTGAACGCGGTTGCTCCCGCGGGGGTGGGCTCGTTCACGCCCGTGGTGGTGCCCGGAGCCGTGGGGACGTACTCGCTCGCGGGTGCGTGTGTAGCCGTCGACAGTACGGCCGTGGCGGGCCGACCGGGCGAGGGCTGCCCCGCCTACAGCATTACCGACTACACCCATGCGGCAACGTCGGGGAACGGCGCTTATCGGGACATCGGGCTGACGCTGGTGGAGGTGACCGGTGCGGCCGGCTGACAGTGCACTGATCACCGCGTTGAAGACGGGCGAGCGGCAGCTAGCACAGCAGACGCGATTGGGCGGCAAGGACATGTCCGCGCAAGTCCAGTCGTGGTCTTTGGAACAGAGTTACGGCACCGATCTGCCCGACGCGATGCGCGCATTCAGCGGCTCGTCCAGCGCGTCACTGTCGCTGACGCTCGCCGGGACCGACACCACCAGTGCACCCGCGCTGTACGGGCCGTGGGCTCCGCGCTCGTCGGGGGATGCGGTGCGCCCGGGACAGTCGATCGTCCATCGTTGGGGACTCGGGGGCAGCACGATTCCGGGCTTCCGTGGCAGTCTCCGGGCCCGCTCGGCACAGTCCGGACGGACGCCGTACAGGTGTCTGCGCTGGACGGAGCCGAGCGGCTACGGATGCCCGCACAGCTTCCGCGCCCCTCGGGCGGCATCGACTCAGACACGCCGTTCGGGGCGTCAACCAACTGGGTTGCCAGTCCCGGATGGTGTGTGGACCACCTGCTACGCAACGCGGGAATTCACACGTGTCCGCCCCCGCGTACGGGTGCGCTGCTGTACGCGAGTCTCCACGGGGGTGCAGCGGCCAACGTCGGCTATCTCAAGAGCCTTTCGGGCGACTGGTCGCAGTGGACCAAGACGAACGCGCCGTGGGAGTGCGCCGTACAGGGCTCGTCCGCGGGGACGACCAAGGCGGAGTATGCGCCGCTGGTGCGGGCGGTCAACCGCAACCACACGGACGGCTTCTGGTACGAGGTGTGGATAGACAACACGGGGGTCACGTCCGGGGACCGCAGCATCGACCTTTCTCTGTCGTGGGTGCCCGCCAACCTGACCCCCGTTTACACCACGCTCCGAGCCGACTTCGCCGCTGGAACGGTGACGTTCTTCAACGGCACCAACGCCACCCCGGCAAGCAACTCGTCAACGACCTGGACGGTTGCCGCGCTGACGCAGCAGTCCGGGCGCTGGCACTTCGGAATGTGGCTCACGTTCTCGTCCACGGGCGTTCCCACCGTTGAAGGGACGGTGCAGTACCCGAACGGCAGCGGCCTCATCCTGTTGCCGGGAACCATCGGCAGCGCCGTGCCCGCGGGTGCCATGGGAAACGTGATCCTGCGTATCGGCGGGATGCGGGTGGAAGCCCTACAGGTCTCGCAGTTGGCCGCGAAGCCGGCGACGCGCGACGAGATCATGCAGAACGGGAGGTGGAAGAAAGCAGCGACGCTCGATGCGCCGGACACCCCGTTGCGCGTGGTTCCCGTGATCAGTGGGAGTGCGTGGGAAGCGATCACGTCGATAGCTCGGGCCACGCTGTCCACGGCGGAGTTCGACGGGGACGGCATCTTTCGGTGGCGTAGCCGTAGCCGCTGGTCGACCGCCCCGAGCGCGGAGAACCTTACGGTGACGTCGGAACGCGAGTTGGCATCGCTGACGATCACGGAAGAGATCGACGCGTGCCGTAACCACTGCTCGGTGAAGTGGGCGAACTGGTCCAAGGTCAAGGCCAACAAGTCATGGACCAAGGCAGCCGCGAACGTCTTTCAGATTCCCGCCGGGGGCTCGTTCAGCATCGCGTGGAGCATCGGGGACGACGAGTTGGACACTCCGCCCCCGTTCACCTACACCGACGCGCTGCCCGACTGCATCCGGTTCGTCAACGCCAACACCGACACCGCGGCCATGGTCTACGGAGCGGTGGAAGTCGGGACACGTCGGGAGAACGGCACGCTCGTGCTCTCGATGCGCAACCGCAGTGCTTCCGCGGTGTGGCTGCGTGGGGCGACCAGCGGCGCGGCTTCGGTCGTGTTGCTGACACCGAGCATCGACAGTGGGGCAGCCCCCGCAGACAACTGGTCGGCTGCCTGGAACACGACCAGCCAACAGGCGTACGGGGTGCAGGCATTCGAGCACGACCCCGGCGGCTGGGTGCAGGACTCCGCATCCGCTACGTCCCTCGCGACCGCGCTGCGTACGGCGGGGGCGTATCCGTATCCGTTGCTCGGCAACGTCGAGATCCTGCCGGACCCCCGGCTACAGCTCGGGGACGTGGTGCGCGTGGTCGACACGACCGGGGCCGCGCTGAACACGCTTGCGTGGGTGATCGGGATACGGACAGCCGGCGAGGGGACCGCCGTGCGGCAGACGCTGACGCTCCGGGCTACCGCGTACAACGGGGTTCCCGTGGATGCCGGACTGACCCCGGACCCGCCCGTTGATCCGGCGGTGACTGTGTAAAGGGGGGATGGATGACACAGGAAGAGATAGAGGCACTGGCCCGGCAGATTGCCGCGTTGCTGCCCGGCTATCTGCTCTACCGGGACCCGCCGCAAGTGGCGGTCGGCTCGCCGGAATCGGAAGTCGGGGCAGGCTCCACGGAGATCACGGCCGTGGAGGTGGACCAGGTGGCGCCCAATGAGTGACGACCAGGACGAGCCGCTAGGGGTCCGGATCGGCGCGCGCGAGATCTACGACGAAGTGGTGGGGCTCCGCGAGGACGTGCGCTCTCTCGGGCAGGCAGGGGAGAACGTGACCGAGACGCTAGAGGATCACGAGACGCGGATTCGGGACCTGGAATCCGAGCGGGGGAAGTTCGTTCTTCCCGTCGCCGTGGTGACCGCCGTTGCGACCGTGGTTGCCGCCGGGCTCGCCGTGGCCAAACTCGCGCAGTAGGCAGCCGACCGGCCCAACAAGACCAAGCACACCAGCCCCGTCCGGGCGATATCCGGGCGGGGCTTTTTCATGCCCTGGAGGGGACAGCATGGCCAAGTTTTCGGGTGCCACGTGGCGACCGATTCCCATCAACTACACCGAGGGCGGACAGAGTTCGGTCCGTGGCCTGGTGGTGCACATCATGGCGGGCACGCTCGCCGGAACCGACTCGTGGTTCCGCAATCCCAAGGCGCGCGCGTCCAGCCACTTCGGCACCGGTAAGGCGGGTGCGCTCTATCAGTGGGTGGACACCGCGGACCGCGCATGGGCTCAGGCGGGCGGCAACACGTCGTGGCTGTCCATCGAGGACGAGGGGCAGGGCGGGGACGAGCTGACGTCCGCGCAGATGGACCGGATTGCGGAAGTGTTCGCATGGGTCCACAAGACGTACGGCGTGCCGCTTCAGGTGGCGTCCGGCCCGAACGGCAAGGGGCTCGGCTATCACGCCATGGGCGGCTCCGCATGGGGCAGTCACCCGAGCTGCCCCGGCTCGCGGATCATCGCTCAGCTTCCCGAGATCGTGACGCGCGCCAAGCGCATTGCCGCCCCTGCGGCCCCGACGTTCGCCCCGTTCCCCGGTGCCGCGTTCTTCAAGAACGCTCCCCGCTCGGCGCTGATCACAGCCATGGGCAAGCGGCTCGTTGCCGAGGGCTGCGGCAAGTACTCGACCGGCCCCGGTCCGCAGTGGACCGAAGCCGACCGGAAGTCCTACGCGGCTTGGCAGCGCAAGCGCGGGTTCACCGGATCGGCTGCCGATGGCTGGCCCGGCAAGACCACGTGGGACGCACTGCGGGTTCCGCGCGGCTGACAACTCCCCGTGAGCGGTGCCCCGTCCGGCGGGGACCAGCTCGGGAACGCAAATCCAAAACGTTCACGCACAGCAACAACAGGGGGAACCCATGCCGCAGTTCATCAAGACCCATCCGGCCCGTATCTACGCCGTGTTCGTCGCCGCTCTCGCGCTCGTCGTCCACTACGCGCCGGATCTCCCGTCCGCGCTGATTCTCGGTCTCGCCGCTGCGGTGCTCGGTGCCGGTGAGGCTGTCCAGCGCACCGAGGACGCCAAGACCACCACGGCCGGCGAGCACCAGGACGACGACCAGGCGACCGCCGAGTGAGCTTCCGCCATGTAGCACTCATGGGCCGGGCGGGCTCCGGTAAGGACACCGTGGGGGCTCGGCTCGTCTCGCGGTTCGTGTTCGCTCGCGTCGCGTTCGCGGACCCGCTCCGGGCCATGGCTCTGTCCGCAGACCCGTTCATTGGTTACGAGCCCACGGGTTACGGGCCACTGCCGATCCGGCTGTCTGACGACGTGCGCCGCCACGGGTGGGACCGAGCCAAGCAACGGCCCGAAGTGCGACGCACGTTGCAGCGGCTCGGGCAGTCCGTCCGGGACCAGGACGAGGATTTTTGGCTTCGGCTCGCCCTCGCGAAAGTGGACGTCGCCGAGCGCTGGAACCTGCCCGTGGTCGTGACGGACTGCCGGTACGAGAACGAAGCCGAAGCGCTCACCGCTCGCGGGTTCCTTCTGGTCCGCGTGGACCGTCCGGGCGAGCACGGACCAGCCGGCGAGGACGAGCGGCAGCACACCAGCGAGACCGAGCTAGCCGACTATCCGGCGGACGCCGTGCTCACCAACGGGGGCACCCTCGCCGAGCTGCACGCACTCGCGGACCAACTCGCAGTTCCCCGCTGACACCAGCGCGAGGGATGACGGGATGACGCTCCGACCCCCTCTTTGGTTTTCTCTCTATTTTTTTAGACGCATACCAAAAAGGGTCCTATCCGTCATCCGTCATCCCTCGCCGATCACCCACCAGAACGATTACGAGGGGACAGCCATGCCCGGAGCCATCCGGACTATCAAGCGCGGGGGCTCGCGCTTCTACATAAGCCCCGAGACCGCCGAAAAAGTGCCGGGCGTAACGTCCGTGGTCGGAATGCTTCCCAAGCCGTTCCTGACCTTCTGGGCGGCTCGCATGACCGCAGAAACGGCAGTCGAGAACCTGGACGCCGTACGGGCTATCGCCGAGCGTGACCCCGCCGGGGCTGTTGACTTCCTGCGGAACAGTCACACCCGATACACCAATCTGCGGGCAAAGGTCGGCTCGGATGCGCACGATCTGTTCGAGCGCATGATCCGGCTGGAGGAGATCGGCCGAGTCCATCCGGACATGGAGCCGTACCGGCTCGGTTTCGCCGAGTTCCTGCTAGCTGTACGCCCCGAGCTGATCAGAGCCGAAGACGTGTGCTGGTCGGACGAGCACGGCTACGCGGGCAGCTTTGACGCAATCATTCGGCTACGGCTCGGCGAGGACGGAAAGCCCGACCACGAAAACGGCGAGTGGCACACGCTGTTGGTGGACTGGAAGACGAGCAAGAGCGCGTATCCGGACGTGGCACTACAGCTCTCCGCGTACGCCCATGCCGACCGGGTCATTTCTGCGGACGGAAAGTCCGAGCCCATGCCCAAGGTGGACGGCGCGGCAGTTCTCCACATCACACCGGACGGTTGGGTGTTCAAGCCCGTTCGCATTGACGAGGAAATCTTTAACGTGTTCCTCACGCTGCGCCACGTGTTCCAGTGGGACCGCGAGATCTCCAAGACCGTGTTCGGCAGCCCGATTGCGCAGAGCGTCCGACGACTCATCACCGGGACGCAGCGACGCGGCTAAATCCCGCACCAGCACCAGGACGAGCACACAAACGGCTCGTCCTTTTTTTATGCCCAAAATCAGGGGGAATTCACAGTATGGCTATTCGCATCTTCGAGACCGACCCGGACGCGCTGCCGAAGGGCACGTTTTCGGATGACACCGTGGGCCGATTCCACTCGGGCCGGTCGGTCAACGGTATTCCGGAAGCTCTCGCCGACTGGAAGGTGACGACCGGTGACCCGGACGTTGCCGCGGCTATCGCTCAGCTCATGGGCGGGCAGCCGGAAGAGACGGACAGCACGTCGGAAAACTACATCGAGATTCTGACGGGTACGAACCGCGTAAAGGTGGTTCTGTCCGGGGCTTCGGCGGTCTCGTCCGATATGAAGCTCTGGAACGGCAACGTCCTTATCCACCACTGTGACGGGGTGGAGTTCCTTTCTCCGGAGACCGACATGGGTAAGCCGTGCGGTTGCCCGCCGCTCATGGAGGACCGGAAGGCAGCTCACAAGGCAAAGCGGGGTCCGGGGCCGAGCATTTCGGTTCTGTTCCGGCTCGCCGAGGATTACGACCTTGGCCTTTTCCGATTCCAGACGGGCTCTTGGAAGCTCGCCGAGGTCCTGCACGAAATCGCGAACTCGCTGGACAAGGTGGACGGCGAAGCCCTCGCCGAACTGTCCATTGAGCTGGTGGAGTACACCACCAAGAAGGGGCGGGACGTCTCGTACTTCAAGCCGGTAATCAAGGTTCTGAAGTCCTGGAACGACGCCATTGCCGAGCCCAAGACGCTCTGACCGGGCGGCCGGCTAGGGGGCTCCGAGACGTTCTCGGGGCCCCGTCAATGGGGGAGAAATCACATAGCAATTCTAGAACTGTGCGCCGGTTACGGCGGGATCGGGCGGGCTGTCGAGGCTCTGACCGGCGACAGGATCAAATACGTTGCGGAAATCGACCCGTACGCGTCCCTGATCCTCGCGACCCGCTACCCGCACGCACCGAACATCGGGGACATTACCGAATTCGACTGGTCCACCCTCGCGGGAAAGGTGGACATCATCACGGCGGGGTTTCCCTGCCAGGACATCAGCAATGCGGGGAAGCGGGCGGGGATTCATGGCGAGAGGTCGGGTATTTGGGAAAGCGTCCTCGGGGCCGTTCGCGTTCTTCGACCACGGTTCCTTTTCTTGGAGAACGTATCCGCCATCCGAAACCGGGGCTTGGCGCACGTACTCGCGGGATTGGCCGCGAGCGGGTACGACGCGCGATGGTGTTGCTTCCGCGCGTCCGCAACTGGAGCCGCCCACCATAGAGATCGATGGTTCTGCATCGCTACCCCTTCTACCGACTCCGTTGGCATCCGACGCGTCTAAGGGTCCGGATTTCGCGCGAGACGAGAGACAGGGAAGCGGCGGGCAGGATCTCGTTACCGCGGTGGCGAGGCTTTTCGACAAGGACCGTGCAACACGGCTTTTCAAGACTCCCACGGCCAATTTGGGAACCAATGGTGCCCCGCAGCATCCGGACAAGCGCCGCGAGGGCGGGCATGGGCCGACACTCGATGACGAGGTTTCGTTCCTTCTCCCCGTTGACCCGGAAGTTGCCGAGGAAACCCCCGGGGCTTTCCATTCCCCGCCGGAATGGTGGGCCGAGTTTGGGCCCGCAGTACACCGCTGGGAAACCCTCATGGGCTCGCCGGCTCCGATTCCGGTGGAGTTCGGCCCCCGTGGCGGTCGTCGGCTCTCGTCCGTTTTTGCGGAATGGCTCATGGGGTTGCCGCGGGGCTGGATCACTCACATTCCAGGACTCAACCGTGCCAGGCAGCTAAAGGCAGCCGGTAACGGTGTCGTGTCGCAACAGGCGTTCACGGCGTATCTGCATTTGCTGAATCACAAGGAGGGAAAGACGGATGGGTAAGCGGGGGGTCGTTACCGATTACGCGGGCGAGGAGGTTTACCGGGGTGACCTGGTGGCCTACGCGGCACGGCAGGGAAACCGCGTGCGGCTTACGGATGCCGTGGTTGACAAGGTGACTACGCGGCTTGTGGACGGACGCTTGCGCGCCATGCTGCGAGTCCAGCCGACCGGGGTGGAGTCGGGTTTCACAAAGCGTCGATCTCTCCGTAAGGAGTGGATTTCCGCCGAACACGTCCGGCTCATCATGCCGAGCGTGACGGACGAGCGCGTTTAAGCAACAGACCAGGCGAGGGCCGGGCGACCGATATGGGTTGTCCGGCCCTTTGCTGTGTGGGGGGACCAATGGAACTTGAGATAACTGCCGATCGTGCCCCGGCACTTGGGGACGTGCGGCAGCTCGGGCGGGGCGACACGCTGCGACTCCGGGCCGGATGGATGACTCGGGCGGACTGGCTGCGCTATCTCGCGGCAGCCGCTCACGCCGTGGCACGTGGTGCACGCGTCCACCAGGGGGCCGACCGTGGCTAACCCGAACAAGGCGCGCGGGACCATGTGGGAATCCGCCGTGCGGAACTTCCTTAACGCTTTCCTTGACCTGGTCGACGGCAACGGGGTGTTCCGCGACCCGTTCGACGGCATGAACGTCCGCAGACCCGCGCAGGAGGGCGCACGCGATATCGGGGACGTGCACGCTGCCCCGTTCATTCTCGAATGTAAGGACGTGCGGAGTCCCGCCGTACCGACGTGGCTTCGGCAAGCCCGAGTGGAAGCCGTGCATGCGGGCTTCCCGTATGGCGTGGTCGTGCACAAGGTGCGCGGGCTCGGTGTTCGCTCGGGACGTGTGCATTTTGACGTACGTACGTGGACCCGGACACGTACAGCGCTCGGGCTGTCCTCGCGGGACATGTGCGACCGGTACGGGTTCACCGCTTCGCTGCGGGGTCTGGACTCGGGCCGCTGGTATCTGACGACCGATGTTGAGCGGTTCGCGCGGCTACTCGCCGACATACGGGCGGGGGTGGCTGGTCGTGCTGTTCGCTGATCTACTCTCGCGCTTCGGCTCCGCCGACGAGCACCAGGACGGCGGATACTCCGCGCTCTGCCCCGGACACCAGGACTCGCGCCCGAGCTTGCGCATATGGCGCGGCGAGGACAACAAGGTTCGGATCACGTGCCGGGCCGGCTGCCGCACCGAGGACGTCATCACAGCGGTACGGCTGTCCTGGTCCGATCTGTTCGACGTGACGGGCCCCGGTGCCACGGTGTCCGCCGAGCGTCCCGAGCTGGTCCCCGCGCGACTGGTCGCCGGGCTCGCCGCGTACACCGACCGAACGTCGGCAGCTCTCGGGGACTACTCCGCCGAGTGGGCCGGGAAGGCTCGGGCCTACCTCGCCGACCGGTTCGGCCTCGACCTGGAGACCGCCGCAGAACTTCGGATCGGCGTGGACCCCGGCGACCAGGGCGACGGCTTCCCCTACCTCTCTCGCCAGTACCGGACGCACCCTCGCGTGACCGTGCCCCTGTACGGGTTCGACGGGATAGCGCGAGGGCTACAGGGGAGGGACCTTTCCGGGCAGTGCCCGGCACGGTGGCTGTCTCTGATCAATCCACGCGGTCACCGCTGGTCCCCGTTCGGGGTGTTCCGCGGTGCTGGTGGATACGGGACGGTCCTGGTCTGCGAGGGACCGGGGGACGCGCTCACTGCTGTTGCGTGCGGCTATGACGCCGTGGCGATTCGGGGGGCTGCACTCGCCGGCTCGCCCGAGCTGGTTGCCGAGCTTGCCGAGGGTCTGCGGGGCTCGCTCGTCATCCTCGCCGGGGACGCCGATACGGCGGGCAACGGCTTCTCTGCTCGGCTCGCTGCGGGTCTGGCCGGACACGGCGTGAACGCGCTACGGCTCGAACTGCCCCGCGAGGGCGACGACTTGACCGCATGGCGCGAGCGGGACCCCGAGCGGTTCGCGCCCGAGCTGCACCGTGCAGTCAAGGCAGCGAAGCCCGTTCGCGACACCGCCGATGCGGAAGCCGAAGCACGGTCCGCCGAGCTTGCCGAGCGCACCGGGGCCGACACCGTGACGCGCGACCAGGGGGCCGAAGCCGCGGAGATCCTTGCCCGCCTGGTGGGACAGCTCGGCGAGTCCGACGCGATGAACGCGCATGCGCTCGTCGCCTGGTGCGGGGGCCGCATCCGCTACGCCCCGGGGCTCGGCTTCTACTCGTGGGACGGCTCGGTGTGGGTGCGCTCAGACACCCGCGTACGGCAGGAGATCCACCGTATGGGGGCCGCGCTCGTCCTCGCCGGGCAGACCCAAGCCGCCCGCGGGTTCACCATGACGAGCCGAATCGACGCGCTCATGACGGAACTCCGGTCGGTGCCCACGGTCCGCGTGGAAGCCGTCGATTTCGACAATCGGCCCGATCTGCTCGCCTTCCGCAACGGCGTGGTTGATCTCCGCACGGGGCATGCCCGTCCGCACGACATGCGGGACATGCTCACGTACGGACTAGATATCGACTACCAGCCCGAAGCCGAGTGCCCGCGGTGGGAATCCTTCCTCGTTGAAATCTTCCCCGGGATGCCGGACATGCCCGCCTACATTCAGCGGCTCATCGGCTACGGGATCACGGGGCACGTCACGGAACAGGCTTTTGCGGTCATGTGGGGGAAGGGGGCGAACGGTAAAAGCGTGCTAGTGGACACGCTCACGGCCGTGTTCCGGGCTATCAGCAAGACCACGCCCTTTGCCACCTTCGAAGCCAAGGCAAGCGGCGGTATCCCGAACGACATTGCGTCGCTCCGCGGTGCCCGGCTCGTCATGGCGTCCGAGGGTGAGAGCGGGGCACCCATGTCCGAAGCGATCCTGAAGCGGGTCACCGGTAAGGACATGATCAGTGCCCGCTATCTCCGCCGTGAGTTCTTCGAGTTCAAGCCGAGCTTTCTCCTGTTGCTCGCCACGAACCACAAGCCCAAGTTCAAGTCACAGGACGAGGGGCTTTGGCGACGCGTCAAGTTGCTGCCTTTCCTGCGGTACTTCGCACCCCATGAGCGGGACCACTCGCTAGACGTGCGCCTGTTGGCGGAAGCCGAGGGCATCGCAGCGTGGGCCGTACGCGGCTCCGTCCAGTGGTACGCGGGCGGGCTTCAAGACCCGCAGGTCATCACGGGTGCAAGCCGCGAGTACCGCGAGACGTCGGACCAACTCGCCGGCTTCTTTCCGGGGGTCTTGGAGCGCACCGACGACGACCAGGTGATGAACGGGACCGAAGCGTTCAACACCTATTTGGAGTGGTGCGAAGCCGAGAACCTTCCGGCTCGCGAGCGCTGGACTCGGCGCACCTTTTACGACGCCATGGAAGAGCGTGGGGTGTCCCGCAGAAAGACCATGCGGGGAATCTCTCTGGTCGGGCTCCGCGCTGCCGACGAAAGCCCTGACGTCGCCGGTCCGGGAATCTTCGGAAGCTGATCACTGACCATTCACACGGGTCGTCCACCTATTCCGGTGGGCGGCCCGTTTTGCTTTAGGGGGAGGAATGCGCGAGTTTCGCCATGACATAGCCGGCGAGCGGGTCACGGTCCACGTTCCCGAGGACACCGCGGACCTGAAAAAGTTTTGGGAATGGCTGTACCAGGCGCGAGAACGGGGACCGATCGCGCTGGACACCGAGACAACCGGGCTGGATATCTACTCGCCCGGCTACCGACTCCGGACCGTCCAGTTCGGGGACGCACATGATGCGTGGGTTCTGCTGTACGAGCGCGGGAGCTACTTCGCATCCTATGCGCGGGAAGCAATCCAGCGTTGCCGCCAAGTGCTCATCCATAACGCTGCGTTCGACTGGTTGGTTTTGGATCGGCACGCGGGAATTCCGCTGGAAGATCTCGCACCGTGGACGGTCGACACCCGCATCTTGGCAAGCCTGGTCGACCCACGGCAGCCCCAAGAGGGCGGCATAGGAACGGGGTTGAAGCCGCTTTCCGCTCACTGGGTTGACCCCGCGGCCCCGGACACACAGAGCGGGCTCACAGCAGTGTTCCGCTCCCTCGGTCTCACCAAAGAGACAGGGTGGGCGGGCATCCCGCTCACAGAGCCGACGTACCTCCTGTACGCGGGGCTGGACGTGATCCTGACGGCTCGTCTCGAACCGGTCCTACGGCGAGAGCTTGCCCGGCTGGAAGTGCGGGACCAGCTCGTCACGTACGAGCACGAGATAGCTCGGCTCTGCGCCGTGATGATGCGCACGGGCCTGGTGCTCGATACGGAGTACACCGCGGACCTTGACCGCCGACTCGGCGAGGACGCGAGCACGTACGCGGAGGCAGCTCGGCGGTACGGAGTCGAGAACGTCAACAGCACGGCCCAACTCGCCGAAGCGTTCGCGGGCATGGGGGAAGTGCTCACCGAGCACACCGCGAGCGGAGCCGTCAAGGTTGACAAGAACGTCTTGCTCGCCCTCGCGGACATGTCGTTGCAGTGGCAGCCGCTCGACACCCGCACACCCAACCCGCTCGCCCTCGCCGTGCTCCGCAGCAAGCGGGCCGGGAAGTGGCGTAAGGCGTACACGCGGACGTTTCTGGAGACCGTGGACGGCTCGGGCCGGGTTCACCCGTTCATCAACTCGCTACAGGCGAGGACGGGCCGTATGTCGATCACCCGCCCCGCACTCCAGACCCTTCCGAGTTCCGATTTCATGATCCGTCGGTGTCTGCTCGCCGACCCCGGTCACGTGATCGTTTCAACGGACTTCAAGGCTGTTGAAATGCGGGTTCTCGCCGCCCTCGCCAACGTCCGACGCATGAAAGAGGCAATCGCCAAGGGCGAGGACTTGCACGACTTCACCGCGCGGCTCGTTTTCGGCGAGAGCTTCACCAAGGCTCACCGAAAGCTCTGCAAGGGCGTCGGTCTGTCGAAAATCTACGGTGGCGGAGCCGAGACGACTGCCCGGCAGACGGGTGCACCGATCGAGGACGTGCGAAGCGCATTCCGGGCTTACGACCGGGTGTATCCGGAGATCCGCCGAGCGGCTTCCCGGTGGCAGCGCGAAGCCTTCCAGACGGGAATGGTGCTGGTGTCTGTCACCGGTCGCCGGCTGCCGCTGGACCGGGACCGCACATACGCCGTGACGAACTATCTGTGCCAGAGCACCGCGCGGGACGTCCTCGGGCAATCCATGCTGAACATGGAATCGGCCGGGCTGCTCGAATACTGCCGCTTGCCTATTCACGACGAAGTGTTGGCATCGGTGCCCGAACGCGAAGCCAAAGAGTTTGCCCGCGAGTTCGAGCAAGCTATGACGTTCCCGATCTTCGGAGTCCCCATCGATGCGGAAGCCGAGATAGGCGGTCGGTCGTGGGGCTCGCTGTACGGGGCCGACCACTAGTAACACCCCGTGATTTTCCCACGCAGAGTAATCGAGAAAAACCGACGAGCGACGCGCCCGTTTCCATTTAGTTGCACGCGCATGAATCACGGGATGGTCACGGTATCCGCGATCCCTTCACAATGGCGCACTCAGTGCAACCGATTTGAGTAACGGATTGGCCGAGCGTTACGAAACGTTGCGGCTGGTGCGCCAATATCCCAAGTAAGTGCCGATACGAGTAGATCCTCCCGCCTTATGTGCATTGTTGTGCCGCTGGCATATCCATAAGTTCGTTGCCATGCAGTGATTTGGCAATGCGCAAGCCCCGTCCTGCTAATCCGGGACGGGGCATTTTCATGCCCTTTTGCAAGGCGCATTGCATTCGAGCCGTAGGGCCCTTTGGCGACCCCTCGCGCTCCGTTCCGGGAGACCCTCCGTCCCTACGGAGGGGCAACCAAATCTTCCACCCGGAACGGTGCCCCTTGACGCAGCTCACCCATGACCAGATTTCCGCCGCGAAGGAAAACGACCTTGACGCGGTGACCGCAGTAATACGCGAGACCGAAGCGCTTGTTTCTGCCCGAGGGCGGAAGGTAGCCGGAATCAACGGCGACAGCGATTTGATTGATGATCTGACCCAAACCGGGCGTATCACGGTGTGGCAGGCAATCGGCACCTTTACCGGAACCGAACCTGCACAGTTCATGGCGCACATTGACCGTGCCGTAACTCGGTCCATGGAAGACGCCCGACGTGAAGCCATCCGCCCCGGTGTTGCCACTCGCGTTGCCAAGGCTTTCGAGGACGCCATTACAAAAGCCGGTGGTGACCCGTACGAAGCCGAGCGAATAGCGACCACGGACGCCATGGGAAGCGACAAGATGAGCCCCGAGCTTGCGCGAGCGGCACGGCTTTCCTGGCTCGGTCTCGATTCGTTGGACCGGCCGTTCAGCGGCCCCCTGTTGGGTCCGGGCGTGACTCTCGGGGACGTGGTGGCGGGCGAGATGGAATCCCCCGCCGAGTTGGTGAGCGCGTCCGATGTGGCAGCGCACCGCCGGGAGGTGATCCGGGACCAGGTGCACCGCTCGTTGGGTCTGCTGTCCGAACGGCAGCGCCACGTACTCAAGGCGGACCACGGCATAACTCCCGTCCCCCACTTCGGGGACGGTCCGGATGCGCTACTTGCCGACGACATGGGTGTGACCGTTGACCAGGTCAAGAAAACCCGATTCAAGGGCAAGACCCGGTTTGCCGAGCTGTACCGAGCTGGTGCACGCACATGGTGACCATGACAACCGGCGACGGAGGCACCGTGACCGTGACCCGCTGCGGTGAGCTGGTGGACATCCACGTTCGGGACAGCTCAGGGCGGACCGTCGCGACCGTGACCCGCCGAGCCGGCGAGGCTGCACTACTGCTCTCAGGCTCTCGCAGAAAACCCCAGAACCGGCCGATCCTGTGAACGTGTACATGCCCACGGACGGTTACGACTCGGCGCTTCGGAGAGGGCTCCGTTGCACCCCCCAAAGTGGTTGAGCGACGCAAGTAATGGTTCGCATCGCGGGGCAACCACAACCAAATCAGTGGTCAACGCGTCGCAGTAGGGGCAGAGTTGACCAAGTGGCGCATGTGAACCGACCGGTAGTTTGCCCTTCCTATACTCGAACGTCTGTACTAATGTGACTACATGGTTACGCACAGCAAGGAGTTCTACGTACGAACGACTGTGATCGTTCCCATGATTGAGGGGAACAACGGCGGGTGGATGGCTTGTCCTGAGCTACCCGACGTGTTGGGGGAAGACACCGTGCGGTCGTGTGGCGACCTGCGGTTGATCGTGGAAACACAAGGGGGCGTCGTGGCGCATCTGCTACGCGCAATAGCGCAGTACACCGGGTTTCGGCTGTTGGTCCGAGACCGCCGCACGGGGGCACTCGCCGGCTCCGTCGAATGGGTACGCAACGACGCTGGGGTGTGGGTCCAGTGGGACGAGCCCGTGACCGCGTGTGCCTACGGACAGCACCGCCCCACGGTGCTGCTCGCCGCATGAGTACGAGTGCCCGCAGGTTCGTGGACAGCCGCAAGGAACGCACAGCCGCTGACGCGCTTGCCGCCCGCATGGCTGCCGTACTGGTCCGGGCCCAAGTCACCGAGCGGTTCGGCGTGTTCGTGCAGCGCATCCCCGTATCGCGCGATGAAGCGGGGTGGGGGGTCTACCTCGCAGACCGCATGCCCGACCAGGAACCACCCGCGGGGCTGACGTTTGGTGCCCCTACGCGCGTAGCGTCCGCCCGAGCTGCCTAGCCGCGACAGTTGCCCCGCCATACCTTCCGATCCGGGGGTGTGGCGGGGCTTCCGTCGTCGAGTGTGGGCACAGCGAAGCCCCACCATGCCGAGCGCGATGGGGCTGCCGTGATGAGCGGGTAGGGCAACTTGTCAGAAGGTCCCGAACTCTCCAACCTTGAGGCTCGCCACGAACGACGTGAATGAACCAACGGGGAAGTTGAGCACTGGGCCAGCCTGGTTCTTGGAGTCACGGACGGGGACCACGCCACGCGAGACGGCGAGGTTTGCGGCGACCTCGATGCAGTCGCCACCGTTGCTGCTATAGGAGGACGTGAACCACTGCGGGTCTTCGGTCGTCACGGTGTGCCCTTTCGAAGCTGTTCGATCATGGCCACGGAAGCCGCCTGGGGCATCGCTTCGGCCTGTAGCTGATGGTAGGCGGTCAGCATGGGCAAGACGAGCCCGGTATTCCGGTCTAGGTAGCCCTGCATCGCGGACTCTGCGTACGCGATCATCGAACGGTCGGCAAGAGTGACCAACCTGACGGGTAGGTCAAAGGGCCGCCGCTCGCCGAGTTCATACGGTGCGACTTGGAGAACGGTGTTAGGCAGCTCGGCGAACGCAACCAGTTTGGCCAACTGGACAGCCATGACCTCCGGCCCGCCGACGGGTCGCCGGATACAGCTTTCGTCCAACACCGCGTAGACGAACGGTGGTGGAGTTCGTACTAGCGACGCTTGCCGCTCGGCTAGAAGAGTTAGCCGCTCGTCTGCCTGTTGCTCCGTGATCGCGCCCCGCCGCACGGCACCCGTGGCGATAGCTGCCGCGTACTCCGGAGTCTGGAGCAAGCCCGGAACGATCCCGAGTTCAAAGAGTCTGATCTCCGCGGCTCGTACCTCCTGCCTCACGTACTCCGGGAACCCCTCCAGTAGTGCGGTGTTCTGTAGTGCACTCACCATGCGTTGGAACTTGTCACCGGTTCCAAACGCCCTGTCAGCACCTGCCGCGAAACGATTAGTTGGAGGGCGGCGACCAGTTTCGACAGCGGAAATATGCGTTCCGGTGCACCCCATGCGTGCGCCTAGCTCATCTTGCGTCCACCCGCGCTCGTCCCGAAGTTGCCTCAGACGCTGGCCAAACGCTGCCCCCGGCGACATTTCAGGGTCCAGCACCTTCCGGTTCACCATGCAGAGTTCCTAACTCTCCGAGCAGATGCCGCAAGTTGAAGACGCTGCGACCGTAAGCCACGCTAGCGGCCCTTGGTAGTGGAGGCACTACGGAGAGGAGCGGTCGTGTCCGGAGAGAACGTAACCCTGGGATCGCAGACCCCTCTACTCGTTCCGGCCGTTGGCGCGCTTGTTGCGGACGCACGGGACCGGGTCGGAGAGTTCCGCGGCGAGTGGTGCGGTGAGTGGTGCTTGCGCCCTGTCACTGGTGGTACCGAATGGACGGTGGCACCCGAGGACGTGCAGCCGGCGAGCCCCGAGCAACGCTTGCGCGCCGAAACCGCCCGAGCGAACGCACGAAGCCGGGGCGAGGTGCTGTGACCACCACGACTCGCCGCACGTTCCGTTTCGTCAATTGGACGCTTCGGCCCGACCAGGACGACGACGCCCCGCCGCTCATGTACGGGTTCCGGTGTCTCGCGCTTACGGACGACGACACCGGGTGCGCCGCAAAGTCCTCCTTAAGTAAGGACCCGACCGAACCGCAGACATGGGCGTTTGCCCACAGGCGTGAGCACCCCGAGCACACCAGTTATGCCGAAGTGATCGAACGCCCGTGGGTGATGTGGCGGGAGGGTTCGACGTGAACGATCGCTCGGGGATGGCGGGCTATTGGTGCGAAGTGCTCGCGGAAGGCGAGGTGTACGGCACGCGCGAAATCGTGGCGTACTGGCTCGGTACCTTCCAAACGATCTCGCCGAAACTCGCGTTGCGGTGGCTTGGCACCCAAGCGCTTCGGATCGCGGACGGGCTCGACCCCGACCCCGCGTCGTCGCCGTGGTTCTCGGGACGCACGTGTGAGGCCACGCCGACCCGAGACGCACCCGCCGAACTGCGTATGTGGCGTGCAGACGTTGAGCACCAGCGCGCCGCCCGCGAATGCATCAAGGGCGGAGACCCGCTGTTCGTAGTCGTACGCGACATGGACTGTCGGTACACGCTGTCTGTGTGGCCCGTCCGGGTGCCCGTACCGGACATTGCCCCTCACCAGCCCTCGCCCTGGTCGTACGAGCCATCCGCGGACCGCGCACACGGTCTGGCTCCCTCCCCTTCTACGACCAGGGCGGGCTACTCCTGCGGCGCTGGTGCTCCGTCGCTCTGAGACTCCGCCCCCGTCACATGGACTCGCTCTGTGGCAGGGGCGGGCACTACCCCGGTCGGCTGACTGCGTGACGGTGGCAGCCGACCGGGCTGCACCGACTGACAACAGCAGACGGAGAACAGAGCAATGGGCAAGGGCAAGAACACCGTTGCCGCTGCGGCGGCAGCCATCAAGCGAGACACGGCCAGGAATCCGGCCCCCAGCCCCGACCAGACGCAGGGGGCGTTAGCGGATCGCCACGTCCGCCAGAACACCCCGGACAGCCTGTATGGCGACGACTCGGCGACCGACAACCAGGAAGGAACCGACGCGTGACAACGCTCATCGAACTGCCCGCGGTATCCCCGCTCGCCGGAATCCAGTCCCTCGAACTGGAGATCACCGGAAAGTGCCAACTCACGTGCACGCACTGTCTGTCCGAGTCCAGCCCGCAAGCCACGCATGGGGTGATGACTCCCGCAGACTGGCGAGCGGTCATCCTCGATGCTGCCGCACTCGGCATCCGAACCATCCAGCTCATCGGCGGAGAGCCGACCGTCCACCCGCAGTGGCGCACGTTCGCTGACCTGGCGCTCACCCTCGGGCTCCGTGTGGAGATCTACAGCAATCTTTTCTACGTGCGTGAGGAATGGTGGGACCTGTTCACTCGCGAGGGGGTCACGCTCGCGACGAGTTACTACAGTGACGACCCCGAGGAACACGACCGGATCACGGGCCGAACGGGCAGCTACGTTCGGACCCGGTGCAACATCCGGGAAGCGATCAACCGTGGCGTCACGTTGCGGGCCGGAATCGTGGACATCCTGCCGGGACAGCGGGTAACCGAAGCCCGCGCCGAGCTGGAATCCATGGGGGTCCAGCGCATCAACACGGACCGGGTGCGGGCGGTCGGGCGTGCTGCACTGCCCGGTTGGAAACCGACCCTTGACGAGATGTGCGGGCGGTGCACGCGCGGACGGGCGGCAGTCCTGCCTAACGGAGACCTCGCCGGCTGCGTGCTTTCGCGCGACTTCCCGGCGGGCAACGTACGGGAAACTCGGCTCACCGAGTTGTTCGGTGGGAAGGCTTGGGCGCAACTCACCGCAAGTATCCCGATGCCCGTCCGCAACGCGTGCACGCCCGACGACTCCAACGACTGTGACCCGGCGAGCACTCCGTCATGTGATCCGCAGTGATCACGCGTACCAACAAAAGGACCCCGATGGACACATGGCAGCACCACGCGGAGCGGCTCGCCTCTCACGTGACCGACCCCGACTCCCGATGGTTGGACCCCATAGCGAGGGTGGCCCGTCACGAGCTGGTGCCGCGCTGGTGGGAGCGGGACAAGACGGGAGGATGGCAGCTTCGCGACGGAGCGACCGACCATGAGGCATGGATGCGAGCCGCGTACGCGGACCGCTCGTTGATCATCCGAGTTGGCTCGCTCCACGCTGACGACGCGAAGCCAGGCGACCAGCCCCACGGGATGCCCACCTCGTCCGCCACCCTGCCGAGCCTGCTGGTCCGGATGCTGCGGCATGGGCGACTCGGGCCGGGACTGTCGTTCCTGGACTTGGGCACCGGAGCCGGCGGGCTCACCGCGTACGCCTGTCATCGGCTCGGGGACCAGCACGTGACAAGCGTGGACGTTGACCCTTACCTGACCAACGCGGCGGGGGCACGACTCGCCACCATGGGGTTGCACCCCGAGTTCGTCACCGCGGATGTGACCGACCACCTACCGGGGACGTACGAGCGGATCGTTTCCACGGTCGGGCTGCCCACTGGTCGGGGGCTCGCTCCCGTTGTCGGTGCTCTGATGCCGGGCGGACGCATCGCCACCACCCTCGGGCGAACCTGCCTGATCATCACCGGGTGGAAGCACGGCGACGGGGACGTGATCGGACAGGTGGAACGAGACATGGCCGGGTTCATGCTCACCCGGTCCGGGGACGACTTCCCGCCCGCGCTCGCCGAGTTGTCCGCACTCGCGCGTGACGCTGGTGGAGAGGAGACGACCACGGGCGGTTATCCCGTGGTGGACTTGGATAACGCCTGGGAACTGCGATCCATGCTGGAAGTCACGACACCGGGTGTGGAACTCGCCTACGAACAGCGCGACCGGACCCGTACCGCCTACATGGTCCATCCGGACGGTTCATGGGCCCGAGCATCCGCCGATGGAACCAACCCGCCAGAAGTCCACCAGGGCGGCCCGCAACGTCTGTGGACTGCGCTAGAGCGCATCCGCCACCGACTCAACGCGGAAGGTTCGTTGCCGTTGCTCGGCGCGCGGGTTCGCATCACGCCCGATGGTGTGTGTCATCTGTCCCGTGGGAACTGGCACGCGACCATGGGCGTGCGATAGCCAACGTGCGCTGAACGTTCCCGTCCGTCCGTTCGGCGCACTTTCCCGGCGACGTCCACGAGCGTCGCCGCCCGCCCCGCCCGTGCGCTGCCCCCCTGTGGCGCATGGGCGGGGCTCTCTCTTTCTCCCCCTGCCAAGGAAGACCCCGAATGTTGCAGTGCACGGCCGTTGCCGTCATACCGCCCACACACGCCGTGGTCGGAGACCCCCCGAAACCCTCCTACGTTGCGTGTGTGCTTGCGGAAAACCACGGGGAGATGCACGCCAGCTTCTTAGAAGCCATCGACGGATCTGCGGTGTGGTTCGTGTGGTGCGGCCTCCGTGGGCGGTTTCTACTCATGCCCTGGTGCGAGGCACCAGCCGAGAACGGCGACGCGTGCACGTTTCACCGAGACCACCCCGCCGGGCACTCATGGGAAGTGACCGACCCGACGATTGATGCGCTGTGCGCTGAGTTGGCACGCCGACACCCGCACTTGTACCCCGACCGAGAGTCGAACGAGGACTAGCCGTCCTGGCTGTTGCCCTCGCCGGATTCCGAGCGTTCCACCACGAACGAACCCTTCCCCCACACGGTTTCGACGAGCCCCCGTTCCCGGAGCACCCGCACAGCTCGGCGGGCAGTCTCGCGGGCTACGCCGAACCGCCTGCACAGCTCGGCGTCGGACGGGATCGGTTCGCCCGGCCCGTATTCCCCCGCCCTGATTTCTGCGGTGAGCGCGTCCAGAACCCGCATGTAGGGGGCGTGCGGAGTGTGCGGGTCAGTCGGTCGCTCAGGCATGAGGCAGAGCGTAGACAAGCGGCCAAACTTGGGCGACTTAGACGTGCAGACCAGTTAGACATGTAGACGAGTTAGACGTGTTGGCTTAGCGTCGTCCCTGAAACAAGAAACGCCCCGACAAACCGCGTAGGACCGGTTCGCCGGGGCTCCGACCGAACAGCTATCTAGGAGCTGAACGACGTATGCGCGACTCTATCGCCCGGGCCCTGGTGTGGGCCCTGCGGCTGCTACTGCCCGCCCGCGGACGCCACAGGACCGCACAGCCCGCCCCTGCGCCCGTCACTACGGAAAGCCCGTGGGCGAAGCCGTGGACCGGACCGAGTTCCGCCGAAGTCCGTGAGATCTTCCGCGCGGAAGAGACTTTGCGGCTCACCCCCGTGCAGCGCGAACGGTCCTGGGCTGCCGAGTTCGCAGCGCGCGGAGTTGACTACGACTACCGGTATCCCGGCGATCACTTCGCACAGTTCGGGGTGTCGGTATGACCGCCGAGGAACTGTTCCCGGAAGTCCCGCCCGTCCTGGTCGTCGTCTGCTGCGACTGCACGACGCTGACGAGCGCTCCGATTGCCGTCCGGTGGATACCGAGGACCAGCGGCCCCGGAGTGACCCTCTACGCCTGCCCCTCCTGTGCCCCGAAGCTGGGTGCCGCAGCGACCCCCGGTGACGTGATCCGCACGCAACCTTCGTGGCGTTCTGCTGCGACGTGATAGGCAAGTAGTGATCTTGTGAGAATTCTGGGAGGGGACACAGTGAAGCGCAAAGTGTGGGTCATCACGGGGGTTGCAGTGCTCGCGTTCGGCGGGGTGCTCTCGCTGTTCGAGGATGAGCCCGACAAGGCTTCGGCCGAGAGCGCGAAGCCGACCACAACAGCAGCGCAGGACGCGAAGCCGTCGACCAGCGCGCCCGAGCCGAGCTCGGCGATTCCGTCGCCGGATGCAGCACAGACCGCAGCGCTCATCCGCGCGTTGAACGCGATAGATCCGGGGTTGGCTGCGAAGGAAGACAGAGCCGTTGATCGGTCCCGCAACGTGTGCTTGGACGTCAAGGGCGGCAAGGATGCCGGAACCGTCCAGAGCAACGCCAAAGCCCGTTTCGAGGGTGGCACGGTCCCGAGCCTCACCGACGACCAGGCGGCGGACATCGTGACCGCCGTTAAGTCGTCGTTCTGCAACTGACCAGACAGCAAAACGCCCCGTGCGGCCCAAGTGCCGTGCGGGGCTTCTGTGTTCTCTGACGTGCGCGTATGCTCAGAACTGGTAGTTAGCAGTGTTGGGGTCCGCCATCAGGACCCAGCCGCTGCCGTCGGGCCTGCGGTGGTCCGCGACGACCCGGGCCCCGAGGGAGACGACCCGCTCGACCTCCTCGTCCCGGGTGCGCCCGTGCGGTCGCAGGTCGAGATGCAGGCGGTTCTTCACCGCCTTGCCCTCCGGCACCTGGATGAACAGCAGCGTGGGCCCGCCGTCCGGGTCCTGGAGCACCGCCGCCGGGTCGCCGGGCTTGTCGTCGTCGGCCAGCGGGCGGCCGAACACCGCGCTCCAGAACAGGCCGACATCGTAGGGGTCGCCGGTGGTGTCGAAGGTGATGTTGTGGATCGTCGGGAAAGACAACGAGGCCTCCAGGCCATATGAGGGACACACCGCCTGTGAGCGTCCTGCACCCGGCGCCGGAAGTCGAACGAATAAGGCGGCCGGTAGACGGCCTCTGCCGCGTCTGAAAGATCCCAGACCGCTGAAGGGCGTACAAACAACCAGCGGCAGGGTCGACAAGTGGTGCGCAACCCCCGCCGATCGGCGCCCATGCGTGATCCATGCGGTTTCCGAACACCTCGACTGCACCTTGGAAGGACCACAAGCAAGGGATCAGCGGGGAAATGGCATGAACATTCAGTTGCTGGGCTACGTCGAGGTGCGCACACCTTCCGGGAGCAGGGTTCCCATGTCCAACGGGGTCGGGCTGTTGCTGGCCGCGACGGCGTGGACACCCAACGCCTTCGTCGCCGACGAGGAAGTGATCGAACGCCTCTGGGAGACGCAGCTGCCGGAGCATCCGCGCAACGCTCTCTACACGCTGGCCACCCGGCTCAGAAAGGCACTGCGATGCGTCACGGACGGCGGGGGTCCGAGATTCGAACTGATCAGGCGTTACGGAGGGTACGTCCTGGCTTTCGACGAGGAAGTGGTCGACACCTCACGGTTCCGGCGCCTGGTCGCGCAGGCCAAGGACGCCCGGCGTCGAGGTGAGGCGGAGCGGGCCCTGGCGCTCTACGGCGAAGCACTGGCTCTGTGGCGCGGTGAGCCACTGTCCAACATGAGGACCGCATGGGCGGACGCGGCCCGCCTCACGCTCCACCACGAGCATCGGAACGCGGTGATCGGCGGAGCCGAACTGAGCCTGCGGCTGGGGCGCAGCGACGAGTGCGTCGCGCCGCTCCACGAACTGGCCGCACGTCACCCTTTGGACGAGCATGTCGCCGGTCTGCTCATGCTTGCCCTGCATCGCGGCGGACGGCAGGAGGAGGCGCTGAGGTGCTACCAGGCGACCCGGGCGCTGATGATCGATCTGCTGGGTGACGAGCCGGGTCCTGAACTCCGGAGCGTGCACGAGCGCATCCTGTGCCGGAGCGAGAGCCTGCGACCCGATCGCGGGGTGCTGGACCTCATGACGTCATGAGGTCATGAGGTCATGAGGTCATGAGCCGTCCTGGTTGCCCACCTCGGCGCCGTCGAAGTGGGCGGCCATGTACAGGTCACAGCGAGCCCCCGCGTCGGACGGCAGCTCCTGATGCCGCCGCCGTCGCCGCGCCTGCCGTTCGGGCTCCCACGGAACGGCCGTCCGGTAATGGCCGTCCGGGACGCGGATCTCCTCGAACAAGGTATGGGCCCGATCCCGGTCGGCCAGGGCGGAGCGGGCGTCGCCGGCGCCGTCCCAGGCTGCCGCCCGGGCCGTCAAAGCCCGTGCCAGAGACA
Organism: Streptomyces lacrimifluminis; assembly: GCF_014646095.1. Taxonomy (GTDB): domain Bacteria; phylum Actinomycetota; class Actinomycetes; order Streptomycetales; family Streptomycetaceae; genus Streptomyces; species Streptomyces lacrimifluminis. The sequence continues at coordinate 219,499 of NZ_BMMU01000005.1, forward strand.
GCCGTTGACCCGACTCACCTGCCCGGTCCACCGCCTCGTGCGCCTCCCGCAGGGCGTCGGCCACCGCACGGGTCTCCAGGAGGACCAAGGCGGTGAGCGTACGAATACGCGGCAGGGCAAGGGGGTTGCCTTCGATCGCCAGTTGCGCGGCACGCTCCAGATGCCGGATCGCGTCCTCGTACTCGCCCCGCGCGCAGCACACCGTGGCCTGCGCGAGGAGCATCTCGACGAGTCCCGTCCGATGGCCCGTCCGTTCCGCGATGTCACGAGCGTCATCGAGGTGCCGAGCGGCATCGTCCGGCCGGCTGATACGAACCTTCGCCACAGCCAGGCCGACCAGCGAGTCCACCTCGCAGTTGCGGTTTCCCACCTGCCGGGACAGTTCGAGGGCATCCTCGTACGCGAGGATCGCGCGGTCGCTGTGCCCGGCGTCGTCGAACACCCTGCCAAGGGTCTCCAGCGCCACCGCTTCCCCGTAGACCGATCCGGAGTCACGCGAGACGAGGAAGCATTTCCGTAGCGCCTCCATCGCCTCGGCGAAGCGGGCCTGTTCCTGCAGAATCAGCGCGAGGTTCACCAGGGCCATCGAGTGCGTGTGGCGCCCGCTCTCACCGATCAGCGACGACAGCGCCTTGGTGACCGCTTCCTCCGCCTCGGCGAGATGCCCCAGGGAGTGGTAGAGGGAGGCCATGTTGATGAGCATGATCTCCGCGCTCTTGGTCACGCCGAGCTGCCGGTAGATGTCAAGGCACCGGCGGTAGAGCGGTGGCACCTCCTGGGGCTTACCGAGGAGCTTGAGGGTGACCCCCTTGCCCTGGAGTCCGGCGGCCTCGCCGAACAGCCATCCGGCACGGCGTGCCAGGGTCTCCGCCTCCTCGTACTCCCCCAGGGCCCCCTTCAGGTCCCCGTTCCGCCACCTCGCGTTCCCGGTGGAGAGGTTCATGGCGGCCTGGCCCTGGAGGTCGCCGCTCCGCTCGGCGGCCTCACGCGCGACAGCGGCCAGCCGTATCCAGTCCGACATCGGGCGCCGGTGGTGGAACAGGTCCAGCAGGGCGTCCACGAGCTGCCACGCGAAACGCGCGGGACCGTGTTCCGCCGCATGCGCGATCGCGGCGGCGATGTCCTCCCATTCGGATTCGAACCAGGCGTAGGCCTCGTCCTGCGTGCCGAATCCCCTCGGCCTCGACCACTCGGCGGGAGGAGGGCACGCCCACGGCACGTAGAGGCCGCACACCCGCGCCACATTGACGACACTCTGCAGGTAGTGGTCCAGGACGCGTTCGACCGCGGCCCCCCGTTCGGACTCGTCGTCCTCCGCGACCGCGCGGTCCCTGGCGTACTCGTGCACCAGGTCGTGCCAGGCCGAGCGCCCGCTCCCGGCGTCCCGCAGCAGGTGCACTCGTTGCGCCAGGCGCAACAGGTCGGACATGTGCGGTTCGTCGATCCCGGCAGCGGCGGCGGCAGCGGCGGACGAGCGCCCTGTTCCCGCCACCAGGCCGAGGAGACGGAACGCCCGCCTCGCTTCGGCCGACAGTCCGCCGTACGAGAGGTCAAGCGCGGCCCGGACCGCCACGCTCTCCTCGCCCTCCACGTGCAGTCGCGCGAGGCGTCCCCTTTCGGCGAGGTCACGTACGTAGTCCCTGATGCTGCCCGGCCGGTCACCGATCCAGGAGCTGGCGACGCAGAGCGCGAGCGGCAGACGGTCGCAGAGTTCCACCAGCCGGGTCGCGGATTCCGGGTCGGCGGCGACAGCGTCGGGACCGACCGCGGAGCTGATCAGCTCCAGGGCCTCCCCGCTGTCGAGCACATCGCAGGACACCCGGAACGCCCCGTCCAGAGTGACGAGTCCATTGAGTCTGTGCCGACTGGTCACCAGCGTCAGCGAACCGTTGGAGGAGGGGAGCAGGTCCCGGACGTACGACGCGTCCGCCACGTCGTCGAGGACGACCAGGATCCGGCGCTCCGCCAGCACCGTGCGGTACAGCGCCGCCTGGGCCTCCCACCTGAGCGGAATGTCCCGGGACGCGCAGCCCAGTCCCTGCAACAGGAGGGGGAGCGCCTCCTGGGGAGTCATCGGCTCGGCATCGTCGAACCCCCGCATGTCCAGAAAGAGCTGGCCGTCGGGGAAATCGCCCGCGATCCGATGAGCCCAGTGCAGTGCCAGCGCGGTCTTCCCCACCCCGGCCGGCCCCACGACGAGGACGAGCGCCTCGGCCTGGCGTCGAGCGGCGTCGAGCAGGCGCAGTTGCGCGTTGCGGCCGACGAGGCGCCGCGGCTCTCGGGGGAGCTGCCGGGGAACCTGCCGGTGCTCTGGGGCCTGGCCTCGTCCGGATACTGGTTGCGCACGGTGAACAACGTCACCGCGCAACAGGCGCTGCTGCAGGGAGCCGATCTCTTCCGAGGGCTCGACTCCGAGTTCATCGACCATGCGTCGCCGCAGGTCGGCATAGACAGCCAACGCGTCCGCAGTCCGTCCGTCCCGTTGCAGAGCGCGCATCAGCAACGCGTGGGGGCGCTCCCGCAGTGGATGCTCCGAGGTGAGGCGGATCAGGTCGGCGGCGGCCGTCCGGTGCCGGCCGAGTTCCATGTCGGCCTCGGCCCTGCCTTCGCGAGCCGCGATGTACAACTCGGTCAGGCGTCGGCGCTCCGCCTCCATCACCGGCAGGTCCGGAAGAGGATCGCCGCACCAGAGCATGAGTGCCTCGTCATAACAGCGATGGGACTCCGCCCAGTCCCCGTGGGCGGCTGACCGGGCGGCGTCCCTGAGTCTCTGCTCGAAGACGTGGACATCGACTTCGGCCGGGGCCACACGCAGCGAGTACCCCGGCCGGCGCGTGACCAGCAGTCCGCTTCCCGTGGGGCCAAGGGCGCGGCGCACTTCGGCCACCACTGCCCGGACCCGCGCCTCGGACGCGCTGGGCCCGTGCTCACCCCACATGCTCCGGGTCAGGCGCTCGACGGACACGACGTGCTCCGCGTTGAGCAACAGCACGGCGCAGAGGGCGCGCTGGCGTCCGGTGAGAACGACCTTGCGCCCGTCGACCTCGATCTCAAGCGCTCCGAGCAGGCGGAACCGAGGCTGAGGGTTGAGCATTGAAGGAATCTAGACCAACGCCGATGGACTGGCAACGAGCGTGTCCCGGCAGCGGAACAAGGCTGCCTCAGAGGCCGTTGGCGGACGCGCTCTCCGGTCTGCACTGGCCGCCGGACGACCGTCACCAGCAACGGTTCGCGCGGGACACAGCCGAGCCTGGCACTGATCCGCTGCGGCGAGCTTCACCAAGCCTTCTGGGGCTGGTCAGCTGACGACCGGGGGACCTGATCAACGCCAGCGGCGCCGACTTCCAGCGCTCGTGGGCGGCCAGATCGGCTCCCAACGGCCGGCCCTTCGTGCTCGTCTACGCCTACCTGCTCGGCGAGTTCACCGCCTTCGACCGACTCGGTCGCTTCATGCGGCCGACCCTGGCTCGCCGGGTCTTCGGGGCGTGCGGCGGGAAGGCGCCGCCATCGTGTCCCAATCTCCTGCCGCCTGGCTGTCAGTTGTCCGGTCAGGAACCGCAGGGTGCGGCTGGACAGATCAAACGAGGACGGGTGGACGAGCACGCGAAGCCCCTGGCGGACACAGGTGATCTTGGTCAAGAACCCATCTACCAGGAGCTTCGTCGTTGCGCAGGACTGTCCAACTCGCGTTCAGCGCAGCCAACCTGGAAATCGCTCACTACCTGCGACGTTGTCGCACGACGAGGGGCGGTCCCCGTAAGACCGCCCCCACACCACCGAAGCCGCGCTACACTCCCGACGCCCGGCGAGACACCAGGTCAGACAGCAAAACCTGCTGGAGTACTAAGCGAATGGGTGAATACGCGCCCAGGCGGATCGCAGTGGCGAAAACGCCGTTAACTCCACCCTTCGCCCCCGTCACACCTGATTTTCCTCGTGCCGTCCATCGTGCAGACGTCGAGCCAGACCCGGGTTTGCTCCGGAAGGTCACCGGTTTTCCAGTCCGTACAATAGTTCGCAGTGTGACCGGCGGTGCTGACGGTGCGAATGAGGTTGCCGGTGTCTCGATTGTACAGCCACGCCTTTATGGAATACCCGTCGGCTCTCAGGTCGCAGGCTTTCAGCGCGTCGCCGGGCGTACTCCCGATCGGATCCGCTTTAAACCACCCGTACCCATCAGTGGTGCAGACAGGGCATGGCGAACTATGGACGGTAACATCTGTACTTGCTTGCGCCGGAGTCGCGGCCAACACCACCATCCCCCCAGTCACTATCGCCGCCGTTAGCGCATTCTTCATGAAACGAGAAATCGGCATGAGTTTCCCTCTCCGTTGATGGGTTGGCTGAGCTGACCGCATCGCTCTTGATACCAGATGCCTGTCCTGTGGCAACCCCCAGAAATCCCTGCGGCGATCACAAAGATGTGCGACGACCCTTCCCCCGTCAATCGCTCTCCTCGTTCGGCATTCCTGTCGGATGCCCCAGGCGGTTCCGACCTTGATCCCAAGCCTCCCCCAAGGACCTTTCTCGCGGCTTTCAACGCTCTTTCACGCCGATTCGCCGGCGACATCGGTCGCCTACCGGCCTAAAAATCCCCCGAAATACCTGAACCACTCGGATTTTTGATATTTCCGCTTAAATTCAGCCAGAACCGGGCTTGAGGCCATGAAGCAGTACGCCGACGGGGCGGGAGCCACTGGCTCCCGCCCCGAGATCGTCACGGTCACTGTGCGCGCCGCGAAGTCAGTTCTCCTCCTCCAGCGCCACCAGCGCCGGGTCGAGCACGACGTCCTCGCCGCGCGCCTCCGTCGTCGGTTCCTCCGGGAAGTGGCAGGCCGTCAGGTGGCCTTCGCGGTTGCCGGAGATCTGGAGCAGCGGGGGCTCCTCGCTCGCGCACGTGTCCTGGGCCTTCCAGCAGCGCGTGCGGAAACGGCAGCCGGACGGCGGGTGGATCGGCGAGGGGACGTCACCGGCGAGGCGGATGCGCTCGCGGGTCTCCGTCTCGTCGTCCATCGCCACCTCGGGGACGGCGGACAGCAGCGCGTGCGTGTACGGGTGACGCGGGCGGTGGTAGATCGACTCGCGGTCGCCCACCTCGACGATCTTGCCGAGGTACATCACCGCGACCCGCTGCGAGAAGTGCCGCACGATGGCCAGGTCGTGGGCGATGAACAGGAACGCGATACCCATCTCCTCCTGGACCTTCTTGAGGAGGTTCACCACCTGGGCCTGGATGGAGACGTCCAGCGCGGAGACCGGCTCGTCCGCCACGATCAGCTTCGGCCGCAGGGCGAGCGCGCGGGCCACCCCGATGCGCTGACGCTGGCCGCCGGAGAACTCGTGCGGGAAGCGGTTGTAGTGCTCGGGGTTGAGCCCGACCAGCTCCAGCAGCTCCCGGACCCTCTTCTCCCGGCCACCCGCCGGTTCGATCCCGTTGACCTCCATCGGCGACTTGATGATCGAACCGACGGTCTGTCGCGGGTTCAGGGAGCTGTACGGGTCCTGGAAGATCATCTGGATCTCGGAGCGGACCGGCGCCAGCTGCCTGCGCGAGGCGTGCGTGATGTCCTGACCGGAGTACGTGATCCTGCCGCCGGTGGGCTCCAGGAGGCGGGTGATGAGCCGGCCCGCGGTCGACTTGCCGCAGCCGGACTCACCCACCATGCCGACGCTCTCACCGACACCGATGGTCAGATCGATGCCGTCGACCGCCTGTACGGCGCCGACCTTCCGCTTGATCGGGAAGCCGCCGTGGATCGGGAAGTGCTTCGTGAGGCCCTCGACCTTGAGCAGTTCCTCGGTCGACGTACCGGGGGAACCCTGCTGGGCGGGGAGGGTGAGGTTGTCACTCATGTCTCGGTGCTCCCTAGCGCAGCCGGGGCTGGATCTTGTCGATGAAGATGGTCTGCTTCTGCTCCGCCGACAGATGACACGCGGAGGCGCGCCCGTCCGCCAGCGGCGGCCGTACGTCGGTGCAGCGGCTGCCCGGCACCTCGCCGGTGAAGGCGCAGCGCGGGTGGAAGGGGCAGCCCGAGGGCGGGTTGAGCAGCGAGGGCGGCGAGCCGGGGATCGGCGTCAGCTCCTCGTTGATGTCGCCGTCCAGACGTGGCATGGAGCTGAGCAGACCCCAGGTGTACGGGTGCTTCGGCGTGCGGAGCACTTCCTTCACGCTGCCGCGCTCCACGGCCCGGCCCGCGTACATCACCAGCAGGTCGTCGGCCATGGTCGAGATGACGCCGAGGTCGTGCGTGATGAAGATGATCGCGGAGCCGAACTCCTGCTGGAGGTCCTTGAGCAGGTCCAGGATCTGGGCCTGCACCGTCACATCCAGCGCGGTGGTGGGCTCGTCGGCGATCAGCAGGTCGGGGTCGCACATCAGCGCCATGGCGATCATCGCGCGCTGGCGCATACCGCCGGAGAACTGGTGGGGGTAGTCGTCGAAGCGGGTCCTGGGCTGCGGTATGCCGACCTTCTCCAGCATGTGCACGGCACGGTCCCTGGCCTCCTTCTTGGAGGCGCCGGTGTGCTTCATGAACGGCTCGGACAGCTGGCGGCCCACCGTGTAGTACGGGGAGAGCGCGGTCAGCGGGTCCTGGAAGATCATCGCCATCTTGTTGCCGCGGAGCCGCTCCAGCTCCTTCTCCGTGGCGGTGACGAGTTCCTTGCCGTCGAGGACGATCTCGCCGTCGACGGTCGAGGTCCTCGGGTTGTGCAGGCCGAGGATGGTCAGGTTGGTGACGGACTTGCCGGATCCCGACTCGCCCACGATGCCCAGGGTCCTGCCGCGCTCGACGTCGAAGGAGAGGCCGTCGACCGCCTTGACGATGCCGTCCTCGGTGGAGAACCGCACCTTGAGATCGCGGACCGAGAGGAAGCTGTCCGGACCGGTCGGGGCCGGTGCGCCCTCGGGCTTAGTCAGTGTGGTCACGGTGGTTCGTTCTTCCTGGGAGTGCCGGACCTACGGGGTAGGTGCAGGGATACACGACGTGGGTAAGAACGCTCCGGGCCGGACCGCGACGTCAGTAAGGCCGGGCCGTCGGGCTCCCACCAGGGACGCTTCACCGGTTTGGACCAATGCCTGTCCCACTATCAGATCAACCTGGCATTTCCGCAGGCCACACACGGTGAACGCACCGTTGACGGGCACAGAGCACCACTGATAGATACCTGATCAACCCGCTTGGCCCACCCGGTCGAGCCGGGCCCGGCAGCCCCACCCTGCCGTCCCTGCGCGAGTGATGACACGAGGCCAGGTTCTATGAATGCTCACGACCGGCGCAGCAGAGAGAACCGAAGCCCGAGGAGCGGTACGGTCCGGCTTCTCGCCACCGTCCTCACGCTCGCGGCCGTTGTCCCGGCGCCGTCAGCCCTCGCGCCCCAGCGGGCGTCGGCGGCGGACGGCGACAAGGTCCTCACCGTCGCCGTCGCCCAGAGCGTCGACTCCCTGAGCCCCTTCCTGGCGTCCAGGCTGGTCAGCACCAGCATCCACCGGCTGATGTACGAGTACCTGACCAACTACGACCCCAAGGACGCCCACCCGGTTCCGGCGCTCGCCACCAAGTGGACGCCGTCCGCCGACAAGCTCACCTGGACGTACACGATCCGCTCCGACTCCACGTGGTCGGACGGGCGGCGGACCACCGCCGAGGACGCGGCGTGGACGTTCAACAAGATGATGACCGACGAGGGGGCCGCCACCGCGAACGGCAGCTACGTCGGCAACTTCGAGAAGGTGACGGCTCCGAGCCCGACCCGGCTCGTCATCGAACTGAAGAAGCCGCAGGCCACGATGGCCGCCCTCGACGTGCCGATCGTGCCCAAGCACATCTGGGAGAAGGTCGGGGACTTCTCCGATTTCAACAACGACAAGAGCTTCCCCGTCGTCGGCAACGGGCCGTTCGTCCTCACCGACTACAAGGCCGACAGCTACGTCCGCCTCAAGGCCAACAAGAACTTCTGGCGCGGCGCCCCGAAGTTCGACGAACTGGTCTTCCGGTACTACAAGGACCAGGACGCCGCCGTCGCCGCCCTGCGCAAGGGCGAGGTCTCCTTCGTCGCCGGGGCCCCCGCCCTGACGCCCGCTCAGGCCCAGTCCCTCAAGGGCGTGAAGAACATCCGCGTCAACGAAGCGCCCGGCCGCCGCTTCTACGCCCTCGCCGTCAACCCTGGCGCGAAGGCCGCGAACGGCGAGAAGTTCGGTGACGGACATCCCTCGCTCCTCGACGAGCGGGTGCGGCACGCGCTGTTCACGGCCGTGGACCGTACGACCCTCATCGACAGAGTCTTCCAGGGCCACGCGGTCGAGGGCGAGGGCTACATCCCGCCGCGCTTCTCGACGTACTTCTGGAAACCGTCGGCGAGCCAGAAACTCGCCTACGACCCCGCGAAGGCCGCCCAACTCCTCGACCAGGCCGGCTACCGGAAGAACGGCGACGGCAAACGGGTCGGCAAGGACGGCAAGCCGATCACCTATCGCATCCTGTGCCACGCCACCGACCCCAACGACAAGGCCGTCGGGCAGTACCTCCAGGAGTGGTGGAGCGACCTCGGCATCGGTGTGCAGCTCGACTGTCTGGACAACGTGAGCGATCCCTGGCTGGCGGGCACCTACGACCTCGCCTTCGACGGCTGGTCCGTCAACCCCGACCCCGACTTCGTCCTGTCGATCCACACCTGTGGGGCCCTGCCCGCCACGCCCAAGGACGTGGGCGCGACCGACAACTTCATCTGCGACAAGAAGTACGACGACCTGTACGCGCGCCAGCTCGCCGAGTACGACCCGGCCGAACGGGCGAACATCGTCAAGCAGATGGAGTCACGGCTGTACGACCTCGGGTACATGAACGTCATGGCGTACCCGAACGCGGTCGAGGCCTACCGCACGGACCAGATCAAGTCGATCACCACCATGCCGGAGAAGGCGGGCAACATCTACGGCCAGGACGGCTACTGGAGTTGGTGGTCGGCGGTTCCCGCCTCCGCCGACAGCTCGTCCGACGACTCCGGCTCGACGGGGGTCATCGCGGGCACCGTCGGAGGTCTCGCGGTCGTCCTCGGCGCGGTGGTGTTCTTCGTGATGCGCCGCCGGGCCGGTGCAGAGGATCGCGAGTAGCCGATGAACGACCGTGCCCCGAAGGGCTGTTGATGACCGCTGACGCAGTGTCGGCGTCGGTCGTGGAGTCCGGCGGTGCGGCCCTCGCCGCCCCGCCGGACCGCGGTCCGCGCCGCAACCGGGCCGCCTATCTGCGGTACGGGGCGGGCAAGCTGGGCGGCGCCGTCGTCTCCCTGCTCGCCGTCCTCGTCACCAGCTTCTTCCTCTTCCGGCTGATCCCCGGCGACCCGGTCAAGACCATGACGGGCGGACGCCAGGTGTCGGCCGCCCAACTGGCTTCCTACCGAAGGGAGTTCGGCCTCGATCTGCCGCTGTGGCAGCAGTTCACGGACTACTGCGGCAAGGCTCTCACCGGCGACCTCGGCACGTCGTACCAGTTCCGGGCCCCGGTCATCGACAAGATCACCGAGGCGCTGCCGAACACCCTGCTCCTGACCGTCACCTCGTTCGTCCTGTACACCGCGCTCGGTATCTTCCTCGGCACCCGTGCCGCATGGCGCAACGGCGGACCGGGCGACCGGCTCAACACCGGTCTGGCGCTCGCTCTCTACTCGATTCCGTCGTTCTGGCTCGGGCTGCTGCTCATCATCGTCTTCTCGGTCGGCGTGGGCCCGGTCCCCGGACTCTTCCCGACCGGCGGCATGGAGTCGGGCGGTGAGACCGGCTTCGCGTACGTCCTCGATGTCGCCCACCATCTCGTCCTGCCGGTGGTGACGCTGGTCGCGGTCGAGTACGGGCAGACCCTGCTGGTCACGCGCTCGGCACTGCTCGACGAGATGGGCGGCGACTATCTGACGACCGCCCGTGCCAAGGGCCTCAGGGACGACCTGGTCCGGCGCAGGCACGCCGTACCGAACGCCATGCTGCCGACCATGACGCTGATCTTCGTCAACCTCGGCCGGACCGTCGCGGGAGTGATCCTCGTCGAGACCGTCTTCTCCTGGCCGGGCCTCGGCGGGCTCTTCTACCAGGCGCTGAGCGTGCCCGATCTCCCACTGGTCCAGGGGCTGTTCTTCGTCTTCGCCGCGGCCGTGATCGTGATGAACACGCTGGCCGACCTGCTCTATCCGCTCCTCGATCCCCGGGTGGGCCGATGACCGCCGAAACGACTCCCCCGGCGGCGCGGGCTCCGGCCGGTCCGCGACAGCTCGCCCGGCAGCGGCGCCGCGCCTCCCTCGTCCGGTTCTGGAACCGGTACCGAAGTCACCGCGCCGGCCTCCTGGGACTGGCCCTGCTCGCCCTCTTCGCGCTGGCAGCGCTGACCGCGCCGCTGACGGTCGGCCCGGACGTGGCGAGCGTGACGGAGGCGCCGGGCCGGCCGATGGAGAGTCCGAGCGGTGACTTCCCGCTCGGCACCGACCGGTTCGGGCGCGATCTGCTGGGTCTGCTCATCTGGGGCACGCGGGTCTCGCTGCTCATCGGGCTGCTCGCCGCCCTGCTCTCGGTGGTGATCGGCGCCCTGGTCGGGATCACCGCCGGACACTTCCGCGGGGTGTACGACACCGTGATGATGCGGGTGACGGACTGGTTCCTGGTGATGCCGACACTGGTGCTCGCCATCGCGCTGGCCACCGTCATGTCCCGCTCGCTGGGCACCATCGTGCTGGCGATCGGCGTGACGTCCTGGCCGACGACGGCCCGGCTGGTGCGGGCGCAGACGCTCGCGGTGGAGTCGCGGCCGTACATCGAACGCGCGAAGGCGCTCGGCGGCGGGCACCGGCACGTCATGTCCCGGCATGTGCTGCCCAACGTGATGCCGCTGGTGCTGGCGCAGGCCACTCTGATCATCTCCTCCTCCATCCTCGCCGAGGCGACCCTCGCCTTCCTCGGGCTCGGCGATCCGACGGTCGTGTCCTGGGGCGGCCTGCTCCAGGAGGCACGCGAGGCGGGCGCGGTCAGCTCCGGCGACTGGTGGTATCTGGTGCCGCCGGGCATCGCGATCGCCGTCGTCGCGCTGGCGTTCACACTGTGCGGGCGCGCGGTGGAGTCCGTTCTCAACCCCAGGCTGGGGGTGGCCCGTTGACGCTGCTGGAGGTCCGGGACCTCAGGGTGACCTACCCGGGCGGGGTGGCCGCCGTGCGCGGGGTGGACCTGTCGCTGGCGGCCGGCCAGAAACTCGGCATCGCGGGCGAGTCGGGCTGCGGCAAGTCGACGTTGGCGCTCGCGCTGCTCAGGCTGCTGCCCGCCGGGACCCGGATCGGCGGGGAGATCCTGCTGGACGGTGAGGACATCCTGACGATGCGGTGGGGACGCGTACGGGCGGTCCGCTGGGCGGGAGCGTCGATCGTCTTCCAGGGGGCGATGCACTCGCTCAACGCCGTGCACCGCGTGGGCGACCAGATCGCGGAGCCGATTCTGCTGCACCGCGGAGCGACCGCCGCCGCCGCGCGGAGGAGGGCCGGTGAACTGCTGGAGCAGGTGGGTCTGCCGTCGGCGCGGGCTTCGGCGTATCCGCACGAACTCTCCGGCGGCCAGCGCCAGCGCGTCATGATCGCCATGGCGCTGGCCTGCGACCCGCGGCTGATCATCGCCGACGAGCCCACGACAGCCCTGGACGTGATGATCCAGGCGCAGATCCTGCGGCTGATCGAACAGCTCGTCGCCGAGCAGGACCTGGGCCTGATCATGATCAGTCACGACCTCGCGGTCCTCGCCGACACCTGCGACCGCCTCGCCGTGATGTACGCGGGCCGGGTGGTCGAGGAGGGTCCGGCCCGGCAGGTGCCCGCGGGCTCCCGGCACCCGTACGCGCAGGCGCTGTCGGCGGCGTTCCCCCGCATCGGCGACCCGGCGTCGCGGTTCGCCCCGCGCGGCCTGCCGGGCGATCCGCCGGACCCGGCCGCGCTGCCGCCGGGCTGCGCCTTCCACCCGCGCTGCCCGGTGGCGCTGGAGTCCTGCGCCGTACAGGACCAGGAGCTGCGGGAGGCGGGCGCGGGGAGACGGGCGGCGTGCGTGCATGTGGCTTCGGGCACGGCGGTGCCCGGAGAGACACCGGAGGGGGAAGACATGAGGAGCAGCGCGCCGTGAGTGAGGACCAGCAGCCCCTGACGGAGGACCGGCACGCGCCGGCCTCCGCTCCCCCCGACACCACCCCGCCGCTGCTGACCGCCGAGGGCCTCCACGTCGCCTTCCCCGGCCGGCAGGGCGCCCCGACCGCCCGTGCCGTCGACGGTGTCGACCTCGACATCCGGCCGGGCGAGATCATCGCGCTGGTCGGTGAGTCCGGCTGCGGCAAGACAACGCTGGCCCGCTCGCTCCTCGGCCTGGTGCGGCCGACCGCTGGACGCGTCAGCTTCGGCGGGAAGCCGCTCGACTACTCCTCACGGGCGCTGAAGGCTTACCGCGGACGCGTCCAGCTGGTGCTGCAGGATCCGTCCGGATCACTGAACCCGCGGCACACGGTGTACGACGCCGTGGCCGAAGGGCTGCGGATCCACGGATACGCCGGAGACGAGCGGGCGGCGGTCGCGGGAGCCCTTTCCCGGGCGGGCCTGCGACCACCCGAGCGCTTCTTCCTGAGTTACCCGCACGAGCTGTCCGGAGGCCAGCGCCAGCGTGTGGTGATCGCCGGCGCTCTGGTCCTGGAGCCCGAACTCATCGTCGCCGACGAGCCGGTGGCCTCGCTGGACGCCTCCGTGCGCGGCGAGATCCTGGCCCTGCTGCTGCGCCTGCGGGCCGAACTGGGCCTGTCCGCCCTGGTGGTGACCCACGATCTGGGCCTGGCGTGGAACATCGCCGACCGGGTCGCGGTGATGTACCTGGGCCGGATCGTGGAGACGGGGGCGGTCGAGCAGGTCCTCTCGGCGCCTCAACACCCGTACACCCAGGCCCTGTTGTCGGTCCTCCCGGAGGCGCCGGGCGACCCGGTGGTACTCACCGGCGAACCCCCGGACCCCTCCCGTGTCCCCACCGGCTGCCGCTTCCACGTCCGCTGCCAGATCCTGGCGAGCGGGGAGGCGGAACGCGCGGGCATCGCGTCCGCCTGCCGGAACGAGGATCCGGCGGTGCTGGGCGGCGGCAGCGGGGAACAGGTGGCGTGCCATTGGGCACGGGCGAAGGTCCCCGGCTGACGTCGTGAACGACGGCATGCGCCACCGGTGAAACGCCGCGTACCGGAAGGCGGCTTATTCGTTCGACAGCCGGCCGCCGATCCGGGATGCTCACCGGCGATGACACGAACCGATACGCCTCCCGCGTGGGACGAGCGCACTCAGCTGGCCACCTTCCTCGACTACGTACGTGACACCGCCCGCGCCAAGTGCGAGGGCGTCTCCCCCGAGGACGCCGTGAAGGCGCCCCTGCCGGGATCGCCGTTGATGACGCTGTGCGGGCTGATCAGCCATCTGCGGTGGGTGGAGTTCTGGTGGTTCCAGGTGGTGTTCCTGGGCGGGGAGCTGGTGGGCCCGCTCGCCGACTGCACGGACGACGACCCGGACCCGGAGATGCGGCTGGCCGTACTGACCCCGCTCGCCCAGCTCCTCGCCGAGTACGAGGAACAGAGCGCCCGGTTCCGGGAGCTGGTCGCGGCCCACGACCTCGACGACGAGGCCAGGAAGCCCGTCCGCGACGGCCTCAAGGTGAACCTGCGCTGGGTGATCCTCCACGTGATCGAGGAGACCGCCCGCCACAACGGCCAC
>NZ_BMMU01000005.1:233364-292212 GCF_014646095.1 Streptomyces lacrimifluminis
CTCGGCGAAGTGGCACGCCGACTCGTGGGCGGCCTCGGAGTCCGAGCCCCTGAACCGCTCGGGGACCGCCAGCAGCGGTGTCTCCTCGGCGCACTTGTCCTGCGCCTTCCAGCAGCGGGTCCGGAAGCTGCAGCCGGACGGCGGGTTGGCCGGGGACGGCACGTCGCCGGTCAGGATGATCCGCTCCCGGCCCTCACGGGCGTCCGGGTCCGGCACCGGGACCGCCGACAGCAGCGCCTGGGTGTAGGGGTGCGTCGGGTGGTCGTAGATCTGCTCGTCGGTGCCGATCTCGGCCATCCGCCCGAGGTACATCACCCCGACCCGGTCCGAGATGTGCCGGACGATCGACAGGTCGTGGGCGATGAAGATGTAGGAGAGGTTGAACTCGTCCTGCAGTCGCTCCATCAGGTTGATGACCTGTGCCTGGACGGACACGTCGAGGGCCGACACCGGCTCGTCGCAGATGATGATCTCCGGGTTGAGGGCCAGGCCGCGCGCGATACCGATGCGCTGGCGCTGACCGCCGGAGAACTGGTGCGGGTACCGGTTGATGTACTCCGGGTTGAGACCGACGACGTCCAACAGCTCCTGCACCTTGCGGCGCCGGTCGCCCTTGGGGGCCACCTCGGGGTGGATGTCGAAGGGCTCCCCGATGATGTCGCCGACCGTCATACGCGGGTTGAGCGAGGTGTACGGGTCCTGGAACACCATCTGGATGTTGCGTCGTACGGCCTTCAGCGCGCGCCCGGACAGCTTGGTGATGTCCTGGCCCTTGTAGAAGATCTCGCCGGCCGTCGCCCGCTCCAGGTTCATCAGGAGCTTGGCCACGGTGGACTTGCCGCAGCCGGACTCGCCCACGATGCCCAGGGTCTCGCCCTGGTACAGGTCGAAGGAGATGCCGTCGACCGCTTTGACTGCGCCGACCTGCTTCTTGAACAGGACGCCCATGGTGAGCGGGAAGTGCTTCACCAGGTTGCGCACCTGGAGGATCGGCTCGCCCCGCTCGACGGGTGCCTCGATCGCGGCGACCGCCTCCGTCGCGGAGGAGGCGTCCACGATCTCGACGTCGGAGACGTTCGGCGTGGCGTCCTGCGGCTCGTCGTCCTTGCTGAGCTGCTCAGCCATGGATCGTCTCCTTCCAGAAGTGGCAGGCCGAACCGCGGCCGGCCAGCTCGGCGCCGTCCCGCTCGGTGACCTGCAGCAGCTCGGGGACCTCCGTACGGCAGATGTCCTCGGCCTTGGGGCAGCGCGGGTTGAAAGCGCAACCGGTCGGCACGCGCAGCAGGTTGGGCGGCAGCCCCTTGATCGCGTACAGCTCCTGGCCCTTCTGGTCCAGGCGCGGGATCGAGTCCAGCAGGCCTCGGGTGTACGGGTGCGCCGGCCGCTTGTACAGCTCGTGGACCGGGGCACGCTCCACGATCCGGCCCGCGTACATCACCGCGATCTTGTCCGCGACGTCGGCGACCACGCCCAGGTCGTGGGTGATCAGGATGAGACCCATGTTGAACTCGCGCTGCAACTCGGCGAGCAGGTCCATGACCTGGGCCTGGACCGTCACGTCGAGGGCCGTCGTGGGCTCGTCGGCGATGATCAGGTCCGGCTCCAGGGCCAGCGCCATGGCGATCATGATGCGCTGGCGCATACCCCCGGAGAACTGGTGCGCGTAGTCGTTCACGCGAGCGGCGGCGGCCGGGATCTTCACCCGGTCCATCAGCTCGATCGCCTTGACCTTGGCGTCCTTCTTGGACATGCCCTGGTGGACGCGGAACATCTCGCCCAGCTGGTAGCCGACGCTGAGCACCGGGTTGAGCGAGCTGAGCGCGTCCTGGAAGATCATGGCGATGCGCTGACCGCGGATGCGGCGGCGCGCCTCGGTGGACATCTTGAGCATGTCCTGGCCCTGGAAGAGGATCTCCCCCTGGGGAATCCGCGCGGGCGGCATGTCGAGGATGCCCATGATCGCCTGTGCGGTCACCGACTTGCCGGAGCCGGACTCACCGAGCACGGCGAGCGTCTCGCCCGCGTGCACGTTGTAGTTGACGCCGTTGACGGCCCGTACGACTCCCTCGCGGGTGACGAACTCGACGTGCAGGTCACGCACTTCGAGCAGGGGGGCGTCCGCGCCGTCGCGGGGGGCCGGAACCGGAGCGACTTCTTCGATGATGGTCATTACGCCTCCCTCAGCGTGTCTTCGGGTCAAGGGCGTTGCGGACCGCTTCGCCGAGCATGATGAATGCCAGCACCGTGAGGGTGAGCATGATCGACGGGTAGAGCATGATCCACTGGGCCACCCGGATCTGGGCGCCGCCGTCGGAGATGTCGTTGCCCCAGGAGACACCGTTCAGGCCGAGGCCCAGGAACGACAGGGTGGCCTCCGCGCCGATGTAGACGCCGAGCGAGATGGTCGCGACGACGATCACCGGGGCCAGGGTGTTCGGCAGGATGTGCCGGAACAGGATGCGCGGGGTACCGGCACCCAGCGCCTTGGCCGCCTGGACGTAGTCGGCCTGCTTGGTGGTGATCACCGCACCGCGCATGACGCGGGCCAGCTGGGTCCAGCCGAAGAAGCCCAGGGCGCCGATGACGACCCACGCCGTGCGCTCCGGGAAGGAGTTGAGGACGACCATGGTGCCCAGCAGGAACGGGATGCCGAAGAACACGTCCACGAGGCGCGACAGTACCGAGTCGATGATGCCGCCGAAGTAACCGGCGATCATGCCGACCAGACCGCCCGTGACCGTCACGAGGACCGTGGTGCCGAAGCCGACGGCTATGGAGGTCCGGGCGCCGTAGACGAGCCGGGCGTAGACGCTGCGGCCCTGCTGGTCGTAGCCCAGCCACTCGGGCGAGAAGACCTTTCCGAGCTGCGGCTTCTGCAGGTAGTGCTTGGCCAGGTCGCCGTAGGCCGGGTTGGCGCTGGTGAACCAGCCGGGGAAGAACGTGATCGTCAGCAGGAACAGGATCAGCACCGACGAGACGATGAAGATCTTGTTGCGCCGCAGGTCCTGCCAGGCGTCGCCCCACAGGCTGCGGGCCTTCTCGGCCTTGGCGACCGGTTGCGGGGCGGGGTCGCCCGCGCTCACGTCGTCCGGTGCGCCGACGTCGGTTTTCGTCAGGTCAGGCATAGCGAATCCTCGGGTCAAGGACCGCGTAAAGCAGGTCGACAAGGAGGCTGGCAACGAGGTACACGAGCACGAGGATGGTGACCAGGCCCACGAGGGTGGTGCCTTCCCGGCGGACGAGCGACTGGTAGATCGTGCCGCCGATGCCCTGGATGTTGAAGATGCCCTCGGTGATGACGGCACCGCCGAGCAGGGCGCCGATGTCCGTGCCCAGGTAGGTGACCACCGGGATCATCGAGTTGCGCATCAGGTGGACGGTCACCACCCGGCGCCGGGGCAGGCCCTTCGCGATGGCCGTACGGACGTAGTCGGCGCGCATGTTCTCAGCGATCGACGTACGGGTCAGCCGGGACACATAGGCCAGCGACGCCGTGGCCAGCACAATGGCCGGCATCAGCAACTGACCGTAGTTCGAGGGGTCGTTGACGTTCGGCTCCAGCCACCGGAGTTCGTCGGCGAAGATCCACTTGAGGAGGAAGCCGAGGACGAACACCGGGACCGAGATCAGCAGCAGCGTGATCAGCAGCACCGCGGTGTCGGCGGCGCGTCCGGCGTGCAGGCCGGCGAAGACACCGAGGCTGATCCCGATGACGATCTCGATGGCGAAGGCGAAACCACCCAGGCGCAGGGTCACCGGGAAGGCGTCGCCGAGCACGTCGGTGACGGGGCGTCCGCTGGCCACCTGCGTGCCGAAGTCGGCATGCAGGATGATGCCCTTCATGTAATTGAAGTACTGCACAAAGATGTTCTGATCCAGGCCGTACTCGTGCCGCAGCGCGGCGATCACCTGCGGACTGCCGCCCTTGTCGCCGAACAGTCCTTGGACCGGGTCACCGGGCAGGGCGTAGACCATCAGGAAGATCAGCAGGGTCGTTCCGAAGAACACCGGGATCATCTGGAGCAGTCGTCGTGCGACGTAGCGCCCCATCGTGCCTCCAAAAAAAGTCACAGCGGCAGCAGACGGGCCCTTCCCCCGCGCACCGCTTCGCGATGCGTGTGGAAAGGGCCCCCCGACCGCTGCCGCTGTTGTCCGGGACTCGGTGTGGGCGCCCCGGACAACGGGCTGTCTTCGGTTACTTCTTCTTGACCTGGACGCCGGTCAGGATGGGGTCGCCGTCCTGGCCGAACTGGACGCCCGAGACCTTCTCCGAGTAGCCCGCGTTGACCTTGTAGTACCAGAGCGGAATGCTCGGCATGTAGTTCGGGAGCTGCTTCTCGATCTCCTGGTACGCCTTCACCGAGTCGTCCAGCGTGGCGGCACCGTCGGCGGCGGCGATCTCCGTGTCGAGCGTCTTGTTGGAGAAGCCGCTCTGGTTGCCGTCCGACTTGGTGCCGAACAGGTCCCGGATGAAGTTGGCGTTCATCGGGAAGTCCAGCACCCAGCCCGAGCGGTAGAAGGACTTGACCTCCTTGGCCTTACGGGCCTGGAGGTCGGCCTGGAAGTCGGCCTTCGAGTCGCCGGAGCACTTGACACCGGTGGCGTTGGTGATCGAGTTGCAGACCGCCTCCACCCACTCCTTGTGACCGCCGTCGGCGTTGAACTGGATGGTGATGGCGTTGCCCGGAACGCCGCCACCCTCCTTGATGAGCGCCTTGGCCGCGGCGGGGTCGTACTTGGTGACGTCACCCGCGGCGTCCGGCGCGTAGCCGAGAACACCCTTCGCGACCCAGCCGGTGGCGGGCTCACGGGTGCCCTGGAGCACGGTCTTGGTGATGGTGTCGCGGTCGATCGCCCTCGACAGGCCCTGGATGACCTTCGGGTCGATGTCCTTGAACTGCTTCGAGTAGAAGGCCGGGGCAATGCTCTGGATCGCCGAGTAGGCCTGGTCGACGGCACGGTCTCCGAGGTCCTGCTTGTAGACCGGCAGGTCCTTCGGCGCGACCTGGGTGATGACGTCCAGGTTGCCGGACTTCAGGTCCTCGTAGGCGGTCTCGGGGGTGGAGTAGTTCTTGAAGACCACACCGCCGTTCTTCGCCGCGTTGGAGCCCGTGTACCCGGCGTACTTCTTGACCGTGATGGCCTTCTTGTGGTCCCAGCTGACGAACTGGTACGGACCGTTGCCGACCGGCTTCTCGCCGGCCGCCTTCGGGTCCGCGTAGAAGGACTCGGGAAGCGGGGAGAAGACCTGGTAGCCGAGCTTGTAGACGAAGTACGGAATCGCCTTGGTCAGCTCGATGGTGAAGGTGGTGTCGTCGACGACCTTCAGGCCGGACAGCTCGGTGGCCTTGGGCTTGCCCGACTCGGGGGCGACCTCGTCGTAGCCCTTGATGTCCGAGAACCAGAAGCTGTTCGTCTGCGCGTTGGCCGGGGCCGCGGCCCAGTTCCAGGCCTTGACGTAGGACTCCGCGGTGACCGGGGTGCCGTCGTGGAACTTCCAGCCGGACTTGAGCTTGACCGTGAAGGTCTTGCTGTCCTTGGTGTCCACCGAATCGGCGTTCATGAAGACGATCTTGCCGCTCTCGTCGTAGTCCACCAGGCCGGTGAACAACGAGTTGATCACGATGCTGCCGTAGGACTCCATGGTGTTGGCCGGCTGCAGCGGGTTCTCCGGCTCACCGGACTCGACCGTGAACGTACCGTTCGGGTCGACCGCGGCCTTGTCGTCGCCGCCGCTGCCACCGTCGTCACCGCCACCGCCGCAGGCGGTCGCACTCAGTGCCACAACCGCAGCTATCGCGACCCACTTGGCGCTCCTGGCACCGCGCATGGGTTCCTCCTCATGAGTCCATTGGTTCACCGCAAAAAAAGAGAGCAGACGACACACCACCGCCACCGTTGCCGGTACCGAGAAAGCCAATGCCCCCCACGCCCGCGAGTCGGCACAGATTGCTGTGCGTGACCCGTAGATCCGAGCTCTACGCGCCTAACTATCTGCCATGCGACATGACCGAACCACACCCACAAGGTCTCGGTTCGATCACACCTGCCACATACTTCTTCCAAAATCCGGACAAACAGTTTGCCGAAAGATCCCTGCGAAACGGACTTGTTACACATCTATCGGAAACGAGTGTCCGCATTCCGGACATGGTGAAGCAGAAAATGAGTTGCGTACGCCGTGGCCGCCGTGCGTGCTTTCTCAGCGGCGCCCACAGACCCTGGACGCAGGGAGTGACATCGCCTGTCGCGGCATCAGCACACCGCCGCGACAGGTCTCTCGGTGGCCGAGGCTCCCCGAGCCCTTCGACCGGTAGGCCGACGACGGCACAGCGGGCGCACAGACACGGGTCCCACGACCGCCGGTCGATCCCCTCCAGCAGCAGGGTAGTGCGGGCACTGCGTGCAGGAGAGCCCACCTCCTCAACTGAAGGGTTTTCCCCCTATGCCCCTACGACGACACCGGGCACCCCCACCGTGAAGCGGGCGTACCCGGTGCGTTCGGCGAAGGCCCGGCGTCAGCCGTGCCCGGCCGTGCTAGCCGTGCTTGGCGCGGCTGGCGGAGCGGGCGCGCTCGCGGGCGTCCAGGTTCACCTTGCGGATGCGGACCGCCTCCGGGGTCACCTCGACGCACTCGTCGTCGCGGCAGAACTCCAGGGACTGCTCCAGGGAGAGCTTGCGCGGCGGGACGATCGCCTCGAACGAGTCGGCCGAGGCCGACCGCATGTTGGTGAGCTTCTTCTCCTTGGTGATGTTCACGTCCATGTCGTCGGAGCGCGAGTTCTCGCCGACGATCATGCCCTCGTACACCTCGGTGCCGGGGTCGGTGAACAGCACACCGCGCTCCTGGAGGTTCGTCATCGCGAACGCGGTGACGGCGCCGGCCCGGTCGGCCACCAGCGAACCGTTGTTACGGGTCGTCAGCACGCCGAACCACGGCTCGTGGCCCTCGTGGATGGAGTGGGCGATGCCCGTGCCACGCGTGCCGGTCAGGAACTCCGTACGGAAGCCGATGAGACCGCGGGAGGGAACGACGAACTCCAACCGCACCCAACCGGAGCCGTGGTTGGACATGTTGTCCATCCGGCCCTTGCGGACGCCCATGAGCTGCGTGACCGCGCCCATGTGCTCCTCGGGGACGTCGATCGTCATGCGTTCGACCGGCTCGTGGACCTTGCCGTCGATCACCTGGGTGACCACCTGCGGCTTGCCGATGGTCAGCTCGAAGCCCTCGCGGCGCATCTGCTCGACCAGGATGGCGAGCGCCAGCTCACCACGGCCCTGGACCTCCCAGGCGTCGGGACGCTCGGTGTCGAGGACGCGGAGGCTGACGTTACCGATCAGCTCGCGGTCGAGACGGTCCTTGACCTGCCGGGCGGTGACCTTGCGGTCCTTGACCACGGCCTTGTTCTCGGCACCCTTGCCGGTGCCGCCGCGGCCGACCATCGGCGAGGTGTTCGTACCGATGGTCATGGAGATCGCCGGCTCGTCGACCGTGATGAGCGGCAGCGCGATCGGGTTCTCGGGGTCGGCGAGGGTCTCACCGATCATGATGTCCGGGATACCGGCGACGGCACAGATGTCACCCGGGCCGGCCATCTCGGCGGGCTTGCGGGTGAGCGCCTCGGTCATCATCAGCTCGGTGATGCGGACGTTGGACATCGTGCCGTCACGCTTGATCCAGGTGACGGTCTGGCCCTTGCGCAGCTCGCCCTGCTCGACCCGGAGCAGCGCGATACGGCCGAGGAAGTTGTCGGCGTCCAGGTTGGTGACGTGCGCCTGGAGCGGGGCCTCCTCGTCGTACGAGGGGGCCGGGACGTGCGACAGGATCGTGGAGAAGAACGGCTCCAGGCTGTTGCTGTCGGCCGGGACGGTGCCGTTCTCCGGCTTGGTCAGCGAGGCGACACCGTCACGCGCACACGCGTAGACGATGGGGAACTCGATCTGCTCCTCGTCCGCGTCCAGGTCCAGGAACAGGTCGTAGGTCTCGTTGACGACCTCGTCGATCCGGGAGTCCGGGCGGTCGGTCTTGTTGATGCACAGGATGACCGGCAGACGCTGCTGGAGCGCCTTGCGCAGCACGAACCGGGTCTGCGGCAGCGGCCCCTCGGAGGCGTCGACCAGCAGAACGACGGCGTCCACCATCGACAGACCGCGCTCGACCTCACCACCGAAGTCGGCGTGGCCCGGGGTGTCGATGATGTTGATGGTGATGACGTCCCCCCCGTCCTTCGGGTGGTACTTCACCGCCGTGTTCTTGGCGAGGATCGTGATGCCCTTCTCACGTTCCAGGTCGTTCGAATCCATCATGCGGTCGTCGAGCGACTCGGCGGCGTGCGCGGCGAAGGCACCGGCCTGCTTCAGCATGGCGTCGACCAGGGTCGTCTTCCCGTGGTCGACGTGGGCGACGATGGCAACGTTGCGGATGTCGTGGCGCGTGGCCATATTGCGGCGTACTCCCGGCTTGAGTGGATGGCCTGCGCGTACATCTGTGTTACGCGGACCCTGCCGGGCTGAACATGCCACGGCCTTACCCCATGGTACGGGGCCCCGCAGGAGTCGGCCTCCGCAGGGCCTCGGCAGGCGCCCGGAGCGGTGGGGTCAGGCGGCCTTCGCGGCGGCGGATCCGGCCGGACACGTCTGGCGGGCCGCAGCGCGGCCAGCTGCGGTTTCGGCGTCCGAGGAACAGTGCAGAAAACCACTGCCGACCGTGTCCCAGGTCCGCACATGACCCTTGCGGGACGTGGTGCTCCCCACACAGGTGTAGGTGAAGTCCGCGTCGACGAAGTTGATCCACCCCCAGGCGTAGTACGAGCCCTTGAGATCCCCGGTGTCCGCTTCGAAGTAGTGGCTGTCCTCGGCCCGCTCCGTCTCCGAGGGGTCGGCCAGCGGCTCATGCACCTTCAGGTGCTCGCCCAGTGCCTTGATCACGCGGGCCGCTCCGACACCTGCTGGCGCGCCGGTCACCTTGGGCCGGTGGACGGTGTCGGCGACCGGCTTGAGCAGGGCCGAGTAGGAGTCGGTCTTCTTCTCGAACGTGATCGGATCGGCGAGCGCGGTGAGCTTCTCCCGGTGCCGGACCCCGGACCAGGAGTACCGCCCGTCCACGCACGCTTCGGCACGCGGACCACTGTCCGCCTCGCTGGTGCACCCCGCCGAACCTCCGGCCAGAACGGCCACGACCCCCAGCACCGCCCAGCCCCGACATACCGAACCGCGCATCGCTCGGTCCCCTTCCCCCGTACGACGGCTGCCGCCCCGCGTGGTGCGGGACGGCAGCCGTGTTGATCACTTGCGCGGGATCGTACCCCTGGCTCGTCGGGCTAGTCCTGAGAGGGACCGGCCGACGGTGTCGTCCCCTTCTTCAGGAACCCCATGTCCTCGTAGACGGGCGTCTGGAAACCGAAGGCGCCCAGGTTGGCGACGTTCTTCTTCACGGCCGTGAGCTGGGGCCGCTGGAAGAGGGGAATGGATCCGCCGGCCGCCCAGATCCGGGCGTCGGCCTTGCGCACCAGCGAGGCCGACCTGCCCTCGTCGAGGGTGGCGATGGCCTGGTCGAACAGCTGGTCCACCTGGTCGGTGCCGACCCGGGTGTAGTTCTGCTCGACGTTGAGGGATCCGTCGGCGGCGGGCACCGGCTTGGCGTAGATGGGCCGCGCGTCGGTGGCGGGGAAGGCGGACGCGGGCCACGAGTACAGCGCCAGGTCGTACTGCCCGGAGGCGATGTGGTCCTTGAAGTAGCTGTCGTCGGAGACCTTGGTCACGGCGGTACGGATCCCGACCCGGTCCAGCATCCGCGCGATCCGCTCGCCCACGGCCCGCAGCGTGGCGGAGCCCGGCCCCGAGGGGAGCACGAACCGCAGGGTCAGCGGCTTGCCGTCCTTGGCGAGCGCCCCGGCGGCCCCGGCGGGAGCGGGGGTGCCCTTGGGCGCGTAGGCACCGGGCGCACCGCCCTGCTCCGGGTGCTTGCGGACGGACTGCTTGCCGTCCTGGGCGAGGTTCTTCTTCCCCGAACCGTCCCGGTGGTCCCGGTGGTCCTGGTGGTCCCGCGGGTCCTGATGGTCCTCGCGGACGGGCTCGCCGTACGGCTTTTCGTCGTCGCCGACGACATAGGTCCCGTCGTCGTCACCCCTGCCCTTGCCGGCCTTGGGTGACGCCTTCGGGGAGGCCTTCGGGGAGGCGGACCTGCCGCTGGCCTTCTTCCCCTCGCCCCCGGCGGCCTTCTCCGCGTCGCCGTCCTTCTTCTTCGGCTTCCCGAGCGGGCCGCCCTGCACCCATCCGGCGTCGGCGAGCAGTTGCTCGGCCTCGTCGGTGTCCTGGCCGCCGAGCGCGCCGCTGTTGTCGGCGTAGGCGGCCTGCCCGGAGAGCGCGAGATGACTGCCGACGGGTACGGCGGGCAGCCCCAGCGGCTTGAGCACGAGGCCGGCGATCTCCTCGCGGTCCAGCGCACGGGCGACCGCGCGACGCACCCGCTCGTCGGCGAGAGGGCCGTCGGCGCCGTTGAGGGCGAGCTGGGTGTAGGCCGGTTCGAGGGACTTGCGCACCTCGAACGCGCTGAGCGACTGCTGCTGCCCGGCGTACTTGGTGGCCGCGTCGCGCTGCTTGCGGCGGACGCTGCTCTCCGCCCCGGCGGCCTCCTCGTCGGAACCGTGCGCGAGGGCCCAGGACCGCAGGGCGCGGGCCGGGGTGAGCGCGGCGCCCGGGCCCTGGAGGGGGGTGGACTTGCCGCGCGCGGCGAGAACGATGCGCTCGGCCTCGGCGGGGTCGATCTCGGCGACGTCCACCTTGCCGGCGGCGAGCGCCTCGGCGCGCTTGTCGCGCGGAACGGCGTGCAGCACGATCCCGTCGAGCCTGGCCGTACGGCCCCACCAGCGCGGATTGCGGACGAGGACGATGTCGCCGTCCGCCTTGGCGATCTTCTTGAGGTTGAAGGGCCCGGCGGTGACCTTGAGCTTGCGCCGCGCGCCTTCGTTGAAGGAGTCCGGGGTGCCCATGACCTCCTTGGGGTACAGCGGCGAGAACAGCGACTTCCAGTCGGCGTAGGGACGGCTGAAGGTGACCTTGACCTCAAGGTCGTTCGCGCCGCGCTGCACCTTCTCGATCCTGTCGTACCCGGCGTTGCGGGCGGTCCAGTACGCGGAGTCCCTGCCGGACAGGGCACGCCACTGGGCGGCGAAGTCGGCGGCACCGATCTCCCGGCCGTCGCTCCAGACGGCCTGCTGGTGCAGCTTGTAGAGGACGACCTGCTGGGGCTCGGTCTCGACGACCTTCGCGGACTCCAGGAAGTCGGCGTTGCGCTCGGGCCGGCCGTTCACGTCGAGCCGGTACATCGACGGCAGCACGGCCTGCGCCACGCGGGTGGTCGTCGCGTCGGCGTCCGCCTGGAAGGTGTTGAGCGTCTCCGGTACGGAGTCCACGGCCCAGCGCAGAGTGCCGCCGTCGGCGAGCAGGGAGCGGGCGGCGGGGGCGATGTCCTGCCCGGCGAGCGGCTTGCTCTCTTCGTCCTGGTCACCGCCGCACGCGGTGACCAGGGGCACGGCGAGCACGCCGGCGGTGAGGAAGGCGACCGAGCGCGTTACCGCGCGCAGTCCGACGCCGTGGTGGGACATCTCTGCTTACCTCCGGGAGCCGCGGGCGTTATGATCACTTTTGGCGGTATATGGAGCTGATCGCATGTATGCGGCCACTGAAGAGGAAAGGGTTCGGCAACGGACGGCGACACGGCGACGACAGCCGGGAAGCCCACCCGTGCGGCGCAGTGCACCGCGGGATGCACCCATACGCCTCGGCCAATCGGTGCACATCCCTTCCCACCGGAAGGTGTGACGCGCAACACTCGCAGGCGCATGAACGTTGCCGTCCAAGGCCCCGGCCTACGGAAGTGAGGTCACGTCATGTCCGTGAACGACGAACTGACGTCCATCCAGCGCTGCCTCGACGACCTGTTCCGGTCGATGGGCCGCCTCGAACAGCAGATCGGCAAGGGCGGCCTCGAACTGCGCCGCCTCCGCAGCGACGCCAACCACCTGCGCGAGAGTCTCGCGCTGCTCCGCGAGGCCGCCCCCGGGCTCGCCCAGCCCCGGCGCCCCGACCTCGTGACGATCCCCGACACCCCGTACGACAACAGCCTGTGGACAGACTCGGACGACGAAGGACTCGGCGCCCACGACCGTCACGCCCCCTGAGAATCCGACCGGAGTTCTCCTTGGCCACTGAAACCGGTACCGACAGCGATACCGATCCCGATTCCCCACCCGATACGGGCCCCCAGCCACCACGCGGCGGCGTGAGGACCCCTACCCGCGCCGCCATCGACGCCCCGCACCTGCGGACCGACCGCTGGTGGCTGGCGCCCGCCGCCACGGCCGCCGGTCTGCTGGCGTTCATCGTGTACTCGACCTGGCGGGCGTTCGCGAACGCCGACTACTACGCGGCCCCGTACGTCTCGCCGTTCTACTCGCCCTGCCTGGCGGACAACTGCGCGCCCATGCGGGACGGCCCCAACGCCGACCTGTTCGGCGGCTGGTGGGGCGTCTCCCCCGCGATCATCATCCTGATCTTCCCGCTGGGCTTCCGTCTGACCTGCTACTACTACCGCAAGGCCTACTACCGCGGCTTCTGGGCGTCCCCGCCCGCCTGCGCGGTGGCCGAGCCGCACAAGAAGTACACGGGCGAGACGCGCTTCCCTCTCGTCCTGCAGAACATCCACCGCTACTTCTTCTACGCGGCACTGCTGGTCGCCGGGATCCTCACCTACGACACGGTCCTGTCCTTCCGTGACGAGCACTACGAGTGGGGCCACATGGGCCTCGGCACCCTGGTCTTCCTGCTCAACATCACGCTGATCTGGGCGTACACGCTCTCCTGCCACTCCTGCCGGCACATCGTCGGCGGCAAGCTCAAGCACTTCTCCAAGCACCCCGTGCGGTACCGCGCCTGGCAGTGGGTCGGAAAACTGAACGCCCGTCACATGCTGCTCGCCTGGGCGTCGTTGGTGAGCGTGGCGCTCGCCGACTTCTACGTGTACCTGGTCGCCTCCGGTGCTTTCGATGATCCGCGCTTCTTTTAGATTGGGAGGTGCCTTCTGATGTCCGTGGTCGATCGACAGGAATGGGACGTCGTAGTGGTGGGCGCCGGTGGCGCCGGGCTGCGCGCCGCCATCGAGGCACGCGAGCGTGGCGCCCGTACGGCGGTGATCTGCAAGTCGCTGTTCGGCAAGGCGCACACGGTGATGGCCGAGGGCGGGATCGCCGCCGCCATGGGCAACGTCAACTCGGGTGACAACTGGCAGGTCCACTTCCGGGACACCATGCGCGGCGGCAAGTTCCTCAACCAGTGGCGGATGGCGGAGCTGCACGCGCAGGAAGCACCGGACCGGGTCTGGGAGTTGGAGACCTGGGGTGCCCTCTTCGACCGTACGCGCGACGGCCGGATCTCCCAGCGCAACTTCGGCGGCCACGAGTACCCGCGTCTCGCGCACGTCGGCGACCGCACGGGCCTGGAGCTCATCCGCACCCTGCAGCAGAAGATCGTCTCCCTCCAGCAGCAGGACAAGAAGGAGACCGGCGACTACGAGTCCCGGCTGAAGGTCTTCCAGGAGTGCACGGTCACCCGGGTGTTGAAGACTGTGCCTGACAGCGGCTCCGCCGCGGGCGACCGGGTCTCCGGTGTCTTCGCCTACGAGCGCGAAACGGGCCGGTTCTTCGTCCTCGAAGCCCCTTCCGTCGTCATCGCGACCGGCGGGATCGGCAAGTCGTTCAAGGTGACGTCGAACTCGTGGGAGTACACGGGTGACGGCCACGCGCTGGCGCTGCTCGCCGGAGCGCCCCTGCTGAACATGGAGTTCGTGCAGTTCCACCCGACGGGCATGGTCTGGCCCCCGTCGGTCAAAGGCATCCTCGTCACGGAATCGGTCCGCGGCGACGGCGGGGTGCTGCGCAACTCCGACGGAAAACGCTTCATGTTCGACTACATCCCGGACGTCTTCAAGGAGAAGTACGCCCAGTCGGAGGCCGAGGGCGACCGCTGGTACGACGACCCCGACCACAACCGCCGGCCCCCCGAACTGCTCCCCCGGGACGAGGTGGCCCGCGCCATCAACTCCGAGGTCAAGGCGGGCCGCGGCTCCCCGCACGGCGGTGTCTTCCTGGACGTCTCGACGCGGATGCCGGCGGAGGTGATCCGGCGCCGACTGCCCTCCATGTACCACCAGTTCAAGGAGCTGGCGGATGTCGACATCACCGCCGAGGCGATGGAGGTCGGGCCCACCTGCCACTACGTGATGGGTGGTATCGCGGTCGAGTCGGACACCGCCGCCGCCCGCGGGGTGCCCGGGCTGTTCGCGGCCGGTGAGGTCGCGGGCGGGATGCACGGGTCCAACCGGCTCGGCGGCAACTCCCTCTCCGACCTGCTGGTGTTCGGCCGCCGGGCGGGCCTGCACGCGGCCGAGTACGCGCTATCGGCCGCCGACCGCCCACCCGTGGACGAGGACCAGATCGACACGGCGGCGGCGGAGGCCCTGCGCCCCTTCTCGGCGGAGGGCCCGGCGCCGGGCGAGCACGACGGACGCACACCGGAGAACCCGTACACCCTCCACCAGGAGCTCCAGCAGACCATGAACGACCTGGTCGGCATCATCCGCCGCGAGGGCGAGATGGAGCAGGCGCTGGAGAAGCTGGCCGAGCTGCGGGTACGGGCCCACCGCGCCGGTGTCGAGGGGCACCGCCAGTTCAACCCGGGCTGGCATCTCGCCCTCGATCTGCGGAACATGCTGCTGGTCAGCGAATGCGTGGCCCTGGCGGCACTGGAGCGCACCGAGTCGCGCGGCGGCCACACCCGTGAGGACCATCCGACGATGGACCGTGAGTGGCGCAACGTGAATCTGCTGTGCCAACTCTCCGATCCCGCCGCCGGGCTGGCGGGCACGGACCAGGTGAACGGCCTGATCGCCCTCACCCGCGAGACCACCGACCCCGTCCGCCCCGACCTGCTCGCCCTCTTCGAGAAAGAGGAGCTGGTCAAGTACCTCACCGACGAGGAGCTGTACGAGTGAGCAGCAGCGTGAGCAGCAGCTACGAGGCCCGCTTCAAGGTGTGGCGCGGTGATGTGAAGGGCGGCGGGCTCAAGGACTTCGCGGTCGAGGTGAACGACGGCGAGGTCGTCCTCGACATCATCCACCGGCTCCAGGCGACCCAGGCGCCCGACCTCGCCGTCCGCTGGAACTGCAAGGCGGGCAAGTGCGGTTCGTGCTCGGCGGAGATCAACGGACGTCCCCGGCTGCTGTGCATGACCCGGATGTCGGTGTTCACCCGCGAGGAGACGATCACGGTGACTCCCCTGCGGGCCTTCCCCGTGGTCCGGGATCTCGTCACCGACGTCGGGTTCAACTACGCGAAGGCCCGCGAGGTGCCGTCCTTCGTGCCGCCGGACGGTGTGGGCCCCGGGGAGTACCGGATGATGCAGGAGGACGTGGACCGGTCGCAGGAGTTCCGCAAGTGCATCGAGTGCTTCCTGTGCCAGGACACCTGCCATGTGGTCCGCGACCATGAGGAGAACAAGCCCGCGTTCGCCGGCCCACGCTTCCTGATGCGCGTCGCGGAACTCGACATGCACCCGTTGGACGCGGCGGCGGAATCCGGCCTGGACCGCAAGCGCACCGCCCAGGAGGACCACGGCCTCGGCTACTGCAACATCACCAAGTGCTGCAGCGAGGTGTGCCCGGAGGGCATCCACATCACGGACAACGCCCTGATCCCCCTGAAGGAAAGGGCGGTCGACCGCAAGTACGACCCGCTGGTGTGGCTGGGCTCGAAGATCAGGAGACGGTCGGGGAGTTCATGAGTTCCGGGGGCCATGAGCTCCCGCGTCGAAGTAGTGGGGGCCGGTACGGGGGCGAGGGCGCGAGTGCGCTCCTTGCGGGTCGTGCCGGTCACCCTTCGAGTCGCTCCCGCGTGGACAGCGGCTGGAACCAGGCGCCCGCGATCGTCAGCAGCAGGCCGGTCATGGTGACGCCGATACCGGTCCCGGTGCATCCCCGCCCCCCTTCGAACACGCCTGCGGGGAGCTTGCCCATTTCTCCTCTCCCGCCACCCCTGCCCCACCCCGGTCGCGCACCCGCGATCACCCCCATACGCTCACAAATGTGACGCCCTCACTTACCAGGGGCAGGCCGCGACGAGCCGCCTCCCACATACCCGTGCGCCTGGCGCACACCGCGCTGGGCGGGGTGATCGGGGTGATGTGGCTGGTGCTGCCCGGGGCGACCGCGGACCACGAGAGGTACGAGGTTCCCGTCTCGGCGGTCGGCAGCGCACCGGCGGGGTCCGACGGCTCCGATGCCGCGGCGCCGGAGGAGGAGTCCTCCACCGGCGATCTGGTCCTGCCCCTCGCGGTGGCGGGCACGGCGATCGCGGTGGCCGCGTACGGCTATGCCCGCCGCAGACGCCGAGCCAGGACCCGTACGACTCCCACCGCCCTGCCTCCTGCCGCGCGGCCCACGGCGCCCGAACTCGACCGGCAGGCCCGCAAGTCGCTGGTCGCGGCCGACGACTGTGTACGCACCAGCCGTGAGGAACTCGGCTTCGTGGAGGGGCTGCTCGGCGCCGAGGCGGTCGCGCCGTTCACGGAGGCCGTGCGCTACGCCGAGGCCGAACTGTCGGCAGCCTTCCAACTGCGTCAGGCGTACGACGACAACCCGACGGACGCCTCCCGGAGCACCCTCGACGAGATCGTCGCCCGGTGTGTGGACGCGGGGCGGCGACTGGACGCGGAGGCCGCGGGCTTCGACCGGCTGCGCGCCCTGGAACAGGACCTGACCGGCGCGCTCGGACACGCCGAGGTGCGCTTCCGGGAACTGACCGTCCGTACGGGGGCCGCCGGGGCCACCCTCGCCGACCTCGGTGAGCTGTACGCGCCCGCCGCCTCCTTCGCCGTCTCGGGCCAGGTCGAACAGGCGAAGGACCGGCTGGTGTTCGCCACGACCGGGCTCAACCGGGCCCGTCAGTCCGCCGACCTGGGCGAACCGGACAGGGCCGTGCTGCATCTGCGCGCCGCCGAGGGCGCGATCGCCCAGGCCGAGGTGTTCGTGGACGGCGTCGACCGTCTCGTGTCCGCACTGGCCGCCGCCGCACAGGCGGTTCCGGACGCGCTGGACGAGGTGGAGGCCGCGGCCGTGGAGGCGCGGGAGCGAGTTGCCGAGGGGACGGGGACGGGGGTGCCCGTAGGCGCGCTGGAGGGGCATGTCCGTCACGCCCGGGCCGCCCTGGCCGCCGTACGGGAGGAGGCCGCCGCCGGGCCCTACGACCCCCTGGAGGCCCTGCGCCGGGTCGCTGCGGTGTCCGCGCCCCTCGGGACGGTGCCCGGTGCCGTGCGGCTGGTGGCCCGCTGTGCCGCCGACGCCGCGGACGGTTTCGTGGGCACGCACCGGGGCGCGGTGGGCGCCGAGGCCCGGACCCGGCTGGCCGAGGCACGCCGGCTGCTGGACCAGGACCCGGCGGAGGCCGACGCCTTCGCGCTGCGGGCCCGCGAACTGGCCGAGCGGGACGTGCGCGCGCACGGGAACCCGTACGGCGGACGGCCCGAGCACACGAACGGGGTCGCAGGGGCGGTCCTCGGCGGGATCCTGCTCGGCGATCTGCCGGACGCGGAGGCCGAGGCGCTGACCGGCGGCGCGCCGGGTTCCTTCGGCGGCCCGGCAACGCGGGCTCGGCGAGGCGTCGCGCCCTGAAGGGGCGCGGGGCTGTGTCGATATGCGGCTCCGCCGCGTGGGCGCGACCGCCCACGACGGACCCGCAGCCGCACGACGACCCACCGAGGCAGGACGGCGGGCGCTCACCTAGGGCCTCCCGGTCAGCGCACCGTAAGAACTCTCCGTGAACTCCGTAAGTACGCGTCTGTCCGTCAGAACAGACTCAGCAGCGCCTCCGCCGGGTCCGCGAGGACCGTTCCCGCGTCCGGCAGGGGGAGCTCGAACCACACCGTCTTGCCGCGCGGGGTCCGGCGGGAGCCCCAGGCGGCGCTGAGCAGGCCGACCAGCTGGAGGCCGCGTCCGCCCTCGTCGGTGTCGCGGGCGCGGCGGCGGCGCGGCTGGACGAGGCCCGCGTCCCACACCTCGCACACCAGCATGCGGTCGAGGAGGAGCCGGAGCCGGATCTCGCCCTCGCCGTAGCGCAGGGCGTTGGTGACCAGCTCGCTGACCAGCAACTCCGTGGTGTCGATGAGGGGTTCGAGGCCCCAGGCGGTGAGCTGGGTGCGGGTGTACTCGCGGGCCCGGCCCACACTGCGCGGCTCGCGCGGCAGGGTCCAGTCGCCGACGGAATCGGCGGGCAGCCCCTGGACACGGGCCATCAGCAGGGCGATGTCGTCCTCGCCGTGGTGGGTGTCGAGGGTGCTGAGGACGTGGTCGCAGACGTCCTCCAGCTGCTGGGAAGGGTCGCGGAGGGCGCCGACGAACGCCTGGAGGCCCTCGTCGAGGGGGTGGTCGCGGGATTCGACCAGTCCATCCGTGTAGAGCGCCAACAGCGAACCTTCGGGTAGTTCGACCTCGACCTCCTCGAAGGGCTCGCCGCCGACACCGAGCGGCATGCCCGGCGGCACGTCGAGCATCAGCGCGTCCTCGCCGGGTTCGACGAGCACGGGCGGCAGATGGCCTGCGTTGGCGAAGGTGCACCTGCGGGTCACCGAGTCGTAGACCGCGTAGATACAGGTCGCGAGGTACACCTCGGAGAGGTCGGCGTCGCGGGGCTGGCGGGCGGCGCGGGTGGCCTGCTGGACGCCGCCGGGGGTACCGAGGCCGCGCGCGATCTCGTCCAACGCGGAGAGGACCTCGGCCGGTTCGAGGTCGAGAAGCGCCAGGGTGCGGACGGCGGTACGGAGTTCACCCATGGCGACGGCGGCGCGCAGCCCCCGTCCCATCACGTCGCCGACCACCAGCGCGGTGCGGTTGCCGGGGAGTTCGATGACGTCGAACCAGTCACCGCCGACCTCGGTGGCCGCGTTGCCGGGCAGATAGCGGCAGGCGATGTCGAGACCGGAGGCCTCCGGGTCGCCCGGGGGCAGCAGGGAGCGCTGGAGGATCAGCGCCCGCTCGTGCTCACGCCGGTACAGCCGGGCGTTGTCGATACAGACGGCGGCCCGCGCGGCCAACTCCCAGGCCAGCGACCGGTCCCGCTCCCCGAACGGCTCGCTGCCCTTCGTACGGGAGAACTGTGCGAGGCCGACGACGGTGTCGTGGGCGACCATCGGGACGGCCAGCGTGGACTGGATGGCGCCGTTGTCCTCGGCGGGGACGAACTGCGCTCGGGCGGTGCGCAGGGCGTCCGCGCAGGGCGAGTTGAACGGGAAGTGGTGCACCGCGCCGACGCTCACCGGCTCCTGGCCACCGGCGAAGGGCGCGTCGGAGACGGCGCTCGCGAACGCGACGCGGCGGAGCTCGGCACTGCCGTCGGCGAGCCCCGGCGGGGTCTCGTCGCCGGCCAGCAGCCCCTGGTAGAGGTCGACGGTCGCGAGGTCGCAGAAACCGGGGACGACGACGTCGAGGAGTTCGCGCGCTGTGGTTTCCAGGTCCAGGGAGTTCCCGATGCGGGAGCCGGCCTCGTTCAGAAGGGCGAGATTGCGCCGTGCGGCGGCGGCCTCGCGGGCGGCGGCGCGGCGGGCGGTGATGTCGAGGGCGAGCCAGGCGACGCCGATGGGGCGGCCGGTGCCGCTGTGCACGCGGTACAGGTTGACCGACCAGTGCCGGCGCTCGTCGGAGCCGGGGACGAAGCCGGTGATGTGCATGTCCGTTATCGAGTCACCGGTCTCCAGAACCCGGCGCAGCGTCGCCGAGACCCGCTCGGCCTCGGGAGAGCGCAGGTAGTCGTACACACCGCGGCCCCGGTGGTCGTCGACATCGCCGCCGTAGATCGAGGCGAAGCGCTGGTTGGCGCGCCGGACGCGGAGCTCGGTGTCGATCAGCAGGAAGCCGAACGGAGATTGTCCGAAAATCGCCTGCGAGGCGGCGAGGTCGGTCTCCATCTGCCTCAGCGTCCGGACATCGACGACGATGCAGACGGCGGCCCTCTCGCCCTCCTCCGTCCGCGTCGGCATCACATAGACCTCGGCGAGCCCCTCCCGGCGGCCCTCCTCGCCCGGTTCGGGCTCGCGGACGCGGAACGGGACGACACCGGTCCACTCCCGGCCGTCGAGGATCTCCGCCATCTTCCGCTGGCCGCGCTCACGCAGATCGGGGTCGATGAAGGCCTCGATGGGGTCCATGCCCACGGCCCGCGCGGCGGGGATGCCGAAGATCTTCTCGGCGCGCAGGCTCCACTGGTCGACCAGCCCGTCGGGGCCGATGGAGAAGGACGCCACCTTGATGTAGTCGTAGATCGAGCCGGGAGGGCTGCTCTGCCACATGGGGTCACCTGTCACATCACGCGCGCGGTCCTGCGCGGTGTCACGTGTCGTGTCGTGCACCGGATCGCCCATGGTGTCACGCGTGGTTTCACGTGTCGCATCGCGTATCGCGTCACCGCCGACGGGGCCCCCGGCGCCCCACGCACGGCGTGACGCACCGGTCGCGGCAGCACCCGCGTCCGCCGCACTCGCGCCGCCCGACGGGTCCTTGGACTCCGTGGCCTTCGCTGGTATCTCGCTCACGCGAACCGTCCCCTCCAGCTCACCGCGTCCGGCACCGGTCACCGGGGGCGGCTGCCCGCAGTATCCAGCACTACGGCGCCCCACAACACGGTGTTCACGATCACGGGACAATCCCGATGCTTTTCGGACCGGCCCGCGACCACACTCCCAGTCTTCTAACCAGGGGACCACCGGTCGAACCACTATTGACGACAACTGCCAGTGGCCTGAACCACACGGCAGACGGAGGGGGAGCGGGCGTACCACCGCCGTGCACCCCGGCGCGCGGTTCGTGATGGCCGGGACACCGGGTTCCCCGCCCGGTCGGGTCTCATCCCGGTACCGGCAGTTCGAACCACACCGTCTTGCCCGCGTCGGCGGAGCGGGTTCCCCAGCGGCTGGACGAGTGGGCCACCAGCTGGAGGCCCCGGCCGCCCTCCTCCTCGGGGCCGGCGGCGCGCTCGCGGGGTGGGTCGGGCAGCGGGTCGGAGACCTCGACCAGGAGCGTGGCCACACTCCCGGCGGGTCGCACCAGCCGTACCCCGATGGGGCCCGTGGCATGTCTGAGGGAGTTGGTCACCAACTCGCTGACCAGCAGCGCGGCGATTTCCCCGAGGGTGTCGAGCCCCCAGTCGCGGAGTTGGCCGCGGACGACCGTGCGGGCTCCGCGGACGGCGCCGGGCTCCGCGGGAAAACTCCACTCGGCACAGTCGCCTTCGGTGTCGATCACGCCGATCACTTCCCAGCCAGCGACCCACCCATGTCCGGTTTCGTGGGGTTAATGGGCACATACCCGGTATTCAGCGCCGATTACCGCCTCCAAGGGCGCACTGTGGCACGAACGGCGTAGGGGGCGCGCACACCAGGCGCCCCACAGGCCCCACGAGCCGCTCGTCAAGTCGGCCATCGCGCCGCTCGTCGAGCCGCGAGGGTCACCCCAGCCGGGCTGCCGCTTCCCGTACCGCCGGCACGTCCTGATCCAGCCAGTCCACGTCCCAGATCTCGGCCGGGGCCAGCCAGCGCAGTTCGTCGTGATCCTGGAGCGGCTCGGGCTCGGCCGAGCCGGCCGGGAGCCGCGCGGTCCAGACGCGCAGGACGTACGGCGCCTTCAGGGGCCACTCCCCGGGGATGCGCTCATCGGGTTCCGCGTCGACGCCCAGTTCCTCGCGCAGTTCGCGCACGAGAGCGGCCTCCGGCGCCTCACCCGGTTCGACCTTGCCGCCGGGCAGCTCCCAGCGGCCTGCCAGCTCGGGGGGCGCGCTGCGGCGGGCGGCGAGGAGGCGTCCGTCGCGCAGCAGGGCGGCTCCCACGACCACGACCCGCCCCTCGACCGCGCGCTCCGGCGCTGCCGCCGGCTCCGTCCGTTCCGTCCGTTCCGTCATGGGCCGGAGCCTACGGGAGCCTGGATCACCGGTCCCATGTCACCCGGTTCGCGGGATCACCTGGTTCCGCCCGGCCCGTTCTACCCGATCCGCTCGACCCAGTAGAGCTGCTTGTGGCCGCGGTCGTCGAGGCTGTCGGCGATCTTCTGCGCCTCCGCACGGGTCGCGTACCGGCCCACGCGGTAGCGATTGCCGTTGTCGTCCTGCCGTATGACAAGCCAGGGAAGAGTGATCGTCCCGTCGGTCATGGAGCCCCTCCACTTCCCGCCCCCGGCTTGCGCCGCGCCCCGCCCGCCAAGGAAACCGCAATCCGCATATGCCCGAGCCTACGCCTAACCTTTACGCAGCGAACACGACTTTTCACAAAGAGGTACGCCAACCGGCCAGCGGTGAGGGGCGCGCGACGTCGAACGCGCCGCCGAAAGTGCACGGTGCGTCCGGTCAGCGGCCCGCCACGCCCCTCAGGGCGACCTGCGAGAACGGCCAGAATCCAACGGCCCGGCGGGCAGCGGCGGTTGGCGGGGCAGCGGTGAAGGGGGGAGCGTTCGGGAGGCCAACCGCCCCTGGACGTGCGCTGCTTCACCAGGTCCGGGGCGGCGGGGGCTACTTCACCGGCAGGTGGTACGCCACCTGGTAGCGGTCCGCCGGGATCACGACGTCGGCCGTCTCGACCGGACGCCCCGAGGCGTAGTACGTACGCTGCACGACGATCACCACATGCCCGGGGACACCGCCCAGGGCCTGCAGTTCCTCGGCGAGGCCGGGGCGGGCGCCGACCTCCTCCGTGACGTTGTCCACGATCACGTCGATGGCCGCCATGCGCTCGACGACACCCATCCCGCCGAGCGGGCCCTCCTCGGGCAGCATCACCGGCGTACGGCCGGTGACGGCGAGGGGCTCCCAGGAGGTGGAGAGCATCATCACCTCGCCGGCGTCCCGGAAGACGTACTTCGTGCGCATCACGCGATCGCCGGGCTGGAGGGAGAGCCGCTCCGCGACGGCGCCGCTCGCCCCGGTCTGCGCGCTGCTGGACTCCCAGGTGCCGCGCGCCTCCGCGTCGGACTGCTCCTGACGGAACGGCGTCGCGCCGCCTTCCGGACGGAAGCCGGAGCGGGCGATCCTGCGCGGCACGGGCCGCTCACGCACATACGTGCCCGACCCCGAGCGGCCCTCGACGAGGCCCTCCGCCATGAGCACCTTGCGCGCCTCCAGCGCGACCGTGTCCGAGACGCCGTACTCCTCCCGGATCCTGGCCTGGGAGGGGAGGCGGGTGTGCGGTGGCAGTGAACCGTCGACGATCTTGTTGCGTAGATCACCCGCGACACGCAGGTAGGCCGGCTGTTCACCGAATGTCACGGACCGCTCCCATCAGGTTGTACAGACAGCGACAGCCTGGCAACCATGGGTTGCGACATGCAAGCAAAGGCCAGAGAATCACTCGATGTGATGACTTGGGTCGTCGGGGGGCATGGCGCGCTCAGGACAGCGGGCAGGGGCGCAGGCGCGACGCAGGCAGGTTCTCCCCGTTCCGGCAGCCGTCACACCTCGGCGATCAGACCTCGATGCCGGTGTCCCCCTCGCCACCGCCTCCGTCGCCTCCGCCGCTGCCGCCCTCCGGATCGTACGAGGGCGGGGTCGTCGCGAGCCCCAGGGCCTTGCGCGGGGTGACCGTACGCTCCGCGTCGAGCAGCGCGTTGCCGGTGTCGTAGTGGTCGTAGAAGGTGTCGACGTCGGTGGACTCGGCGGCCTTCGCCCACTCCTCGCGCGCGCTGCGCAGGTTCTTCACGAGGTCCGCGACGCTGGGCGAGGCGGCAGGGGCGAACCGGTGTTCGGTGAGCAGGCGCGTCTGCTCGTCGAGCGCGACCGTCACCCGCCGCGCCCATGCCCTGTATCCCGGCAGGTCGTCGTCGACGTACGCGTCGTCGGGCGCCGTGTCCATCGCCGCGTTGAGGACGTGGGCCGCCTTCAGGTACGCGAGCTGGTCGGCGTCGAGCGTCGTCTCGTCCTTGCGCAGCGAGCCGGTGAGGGTGCCGTCCGGGTCGACGCTGCCGAAGACACAGGTGACCTCACGGTCGCCGAGGCGCCAGCTCTGGCTGGTCGGGGTGAGGTAGTAGACGTCGGCCTCGTCCGGCAGGGCCCAGGCGTCCATCGCGTACCGGTCCTCAAGGGCGTAGCACTTGTCGTCGGCGACCTCGGTGACGCGGTCGTCGCCCGGGTAGGCACCGGCCGGCAGCTTGAAGCTCGCGAACACCTCGCCGTCGTGCGCGCCGGCGCAGGGCACGGGGTCGACGTCGTAGGTGAAGCCCTCCAGGGAGCCGTCCGGGGCGTTGAAACAGTCGCCCTTGACGAGGGAGAAGGTGCTGTTGTTCTCCTTGGCGGCGTCCTTGAAGCCGTCCCAGGCGTCGGACAGCCCGTTGGTGCCGAGCAGCAGGGCCCAGAGCGCGAGACCGACGGTCGACAGCACGGATCCGGCGATCGCCATGCCCTTCCCGCGCTCCCCCTTCTTCCGGATCTGCACGAGTGCGGCGACCCCGAGGACCAGGCCGAGGCCGGGCAGGAAGCAGAGGACGCCGAGCACGAGGGAGGCGATGGCGACGCCGTTGACGGGGGCCGGGCGGTTGTACGGGGAGTAGCCCTGGGGCCAGGAGGCGTAGGGGCCCTGGGGGTAGGGCTGGGGATGGCCCTGGTACGAGGGGTACGGCGGCTGCGGCTGGTCGGGTCCGGGGGGCGGGGGTATGGCCACGAGTGCCGGGCTCCTCGTCGGGTGATGTGAACTGGCGTGCGACTTGGCGCATGGTAGGGCTTTCCTCTCCCCCGCCGCCCCTACCCGTCCCATCCTGTCCCTGGGGCCTGCGCCCCCAGACCCCCGCTGTCGGCCCTGAAGGGGCCTCGTCCCCAAACGCCGGACGGGCTGAAATGCCCGGGCCTGGGCTGTAGGGACGGGGGGCGGGTGGGCGGGCGGGTGGGAAACCCCGTACGCCAATACTCTGCGTACATGAGCCCACTGCCGGACTGTTACTGCCCGACGGACGGCACCCGCGTCCCCGGAGGCACCCTCGTCTGGTGCTGCCCTCTCTGCCGAGGCCCGCTGGACCTCGACTTCGCACCCACCCCGGCGCCCCTCAAATCCCTCACCGGCAGGGTCAACTCCCTGTGGCGCTACGCGGAGACGCTCCCCCTCTCCGGCCCCGCCACCAGCCTCGGCGAGGGCCGCACCCCCCTTGTGGAACTGCGTGACGGCATCTCGGCGAAGCTCGACTTCCTGATGCCGACCCTCTCCTTCAAGGACCGGGGCGCGGTGCTCCTGGCCGAACTGGCCCGCCGGCTGGACTCCGGTCAGGTGGTCGCCGACAGCAGTGGCAACGCGGGTACGGCGATCGCCGCGTACTGCGCCCGCGCCCGGCTGCCCTGCACGGTGTACGTCCCCGAGGGCACCTCCGCGAAGAAGCTGGAGCAGATCCGGGCGCACGGGGCGAGCGTGCGGGTGATCGACGGGGACCGGGAAGCCGCGGCGGCAGCGGCCCGCGAGGCGGCGGACGCCCCGGGCACGTTCTACGCCTCCCACGTCTACAACCCGTACTTCCTGCACGGCACGAAGACATACGTCCACGAGCTGTGGGAGGACATGGGAGGCCGCCTCCCGGACATCGTCGTCGTACCGGTCGGCAACGGCACCCTGCTGCTGGGCGCGGCCCTCGCTGTCGCCGAACTGCACTCGGCGGGGCTCATCGACCGGCGGCCCGCCCTGTACGCCGTCCAGTCGGCCGCGGTCGCCCCGCTGGCGCACGCCTGGGCAGAGGGCGCCTCCGACCTGACCGGTCTCGCCCCGCCCCCGGCGTCGCCCACCCTCGCCGAGGGCATCGCGATCCCCCACCCGCCCCGGGCCCGCCAGATCCTGCGCGCGGTACGCGACTCGGGCGGCACGTTCCTGACGGTGACGGAGGATCAGATCCGGCACGCGCAACGGGACTTGGCGTCCCAGGGGCTGTACGTGGAGTCGACCGGGGTGGCCTGCTGGGCGGCGGTACGGGAGGGAGCGCTCGGGGCGCGATCAGCGGTGGTGCCGTTGTGCGGGGCGGGACTCAAGACAGGCCTGGCGCCGCCGGTCTGACGTCGGGCCCGATACCCGGCCCGACGTCCGGCTCGCCACGTCAGCCGCCGTCGAACCCCGTCGCCCGCGCGCGCTTCTCCCAGCCGACGACATCTCCCCGTACCTGCTCGAGATGGCCGAGTACGCCGGTGACCGCGTCGTCGCCCAGGGGCAGGCGCAGCGGTGTGTCCTGGGCGTCGAGGGCCGCGAGGATCAGGGCCGCGGCCTTCGCCGGGTCGCCGCTCTGGGCGCCGTCGCTCTCGGCGACCATCCGGCGGGAAGCGCCGACCGTGCGGACGTAGACGCCGAGGTCCCGGCTGGCGCCTGCGCGGCCCTTGTCGAACAGCTCGGTCCTGAAGGCACCCGGTTCGACGATCAGCACCTTGATCCCGAACTGCCGGACCTCCGCCGCGAGCGCCTCGGACATGCCCTCCAGCGCGAACTTCGTCGCGCTGTACGCCCCGAAGCCCGGCGCGGAGATCTGCCCGCCCACGCTGCTCATCTGCACGATCGCGCCCGAGCCACGCTGCCGCATGTGCGGCAGCACGGCCCGTACGAGCGCGGCGGGCCCGAACACGTGCAGGTCGAACAGGTCACGCAGTTCGGCGTCGGTGGTCTCCTCAACGGCACCGACGTGGGTACGCCCCGCGTTGTTGACGAGCACGTCGATCCGCCCGTGCCACGCGACGACGTCCTCCACGGCGGTCCTGACCGCGGCCTGGTCGGTGACGTCCAGGCGCAGTGCCTGGACCTGTTTGGGGTGGGCGGCCACAAAGCCGTCCAGCGCGCCCGTCCGTCGTGCGGCGCCGATGACCACGTCTCCCGCCGCGACCGCCGCCTCGGCGACGGCGCGCCCGAAGCCACTGCTCGCACCGGTGATGAACCAGACCCTGCTCATGAGGTCAGCCCTCCCGTAGTCCACTGTCCGCTCACTGCGCCAACCCGCTCAGATGCTCCGGCAGCAGCCTAGACGGACAGTGGCATCCACCGGGGGCCCACACCTCCGCCCGGCCGAAACGGGCCCCGTCCGGCTTCAGTCCTCGCCCCTGACGACGTTCCCCTCGGGCCCTCGCCAGGTCTCCCCCGCGTCCCCGTCGAACGTCGCCCGCACACAGGTGCGTACACCGCGTCCGCGCAGCCGGCGAGCCCTCGCCCAACCCGTCTCGGCCCTGCGGACAGTGGTCCTCGTCTTCCTCGCTTCGGCACTCACGGTGCTTCATCTTCCTTCCGCGTCCGGCCCGTTGAGGGATCCTCATCGATCTTCTGACACCGGTTCGCCCGGTTGCGTCTCCGGGTCCCCGTACCGGTCGGTGGGAAACATGCCCGCCTCGCCGCGCACCTCAGGCGTCGGCTCCGACGGCCTGGCTCTCCGATCGGGCGCCCAGCAACTGGCGGCGGGCGACTGTCAGGGCGGCGCCGATGTCACGGGTGCCGGTGGCGACGCACAGGGTGTAGGAGACGTCGTTCAGCCGATGGAGCAGCTGTGCGTTGTCCTCCTGGTCGTGCCGGGTCCGCAGGATTTCGTACTGCTCCAGCAGGTCGGCGAGGACGGTGGGGTGGGCCATCAGCATGAGAGCTCTCCCTTGAGGAGTGACAGCGACGGGGGGTGCTGCGGGAGGGCTCCGGTCGAAGCGCACCCGAGACAGGCCGTTCGGCGGACGCTCCCGCAGTGGGCCTGTGATCCCAAGCACCTGCGAACCAGGTGCCCCGGCTCCCACCGCTCAAACAGGCCCTCGGCAGACCAGGTGCTGTCACCACGCACCCGGCCGTGGTGTCGTCGTGAGCCCGGATCCGGCCGTGTGGATCACGCCGACGGGGGCACTCCGAGAAGTGGCTCGACACCCCGCGGAAACCTCAGAGAGTGGTGCCGCCACCGCGCCGCACCCCACCGATCCACGACCGAGGAGCAGCAGCCGTGCCTGAGAATCCCGTTGACAAGCACCCCCGACCCGACTTCCCGGAGCAGGACCAGCAGCATCCTGGATGGACCGGCCCGATGGACCCGCCGCCCGACCACGGCGAGGACTCCTACGAAGGCAGCGGTCTCCTCCGCGACCGCAAGGCGCTGGTGACCGGCGGCGATTCCGGCATCGGCCGTGCCGTGGCCCTCGCCTATGCCCGCGAGGGCGCCGACGTGCTGTTCACCTATCTGCCGGAGGAGGAACAGGACGCCGCCGAGACCGCGCGCCTCGTCGAGGAGGCGGGCCGCAAGGCCGTCGCCGCGGTCTGTGACATCCGCGAGGAGGAGCAGTGCCGTCGGCTGGTGCAGCGCGCCGTCGACGAGTTCGGCCGGATCGACATCCTCGTCAACAACGCCGCCTACCAGATGTCCCAGCCGGACGGGATCGCGGCGATCTCCACGGAGCAGTTCGACCGGGTGGTGCGCACGAACCTGTACGGCATGTTCTGGCTCTCCAAGATGGCCCTGCCGCACATGCCCTCGGGGGGTTCCATCATCAACACGACGTCCGTGCAGGCGTACAAGCCGAGCCCGCATCTGCTCGACTACGCGATGACGAAGGGCGCCATCGTGACCTTCACGCAGGGGCTCGCGCAGATGGTGGCCGCCGACGGCATCCGCGTCAACGCCGTCGCACCCGGCCCGGTATGGACTCCGCTGATCCCGGCGACGCTCCC
The DNA here is from genome assembly GCF_014646095.1 of Streptomyces lacrimifluminis. Lineage (GTDB taxonomy): Bacteria > Actinomycetota > Actinomycetes > Streptomycetales > Streptomycetaceae > Streptomyces > Streptomyces lacrimifluminis. The sequence goes on from NZ_BMMU01000005.1 coordinate 262,090, forward strand.
GGACACCGCCGAGTTCGGCAAGCAGTCACCGCTCGGGCGGCCCGCGCAGCCGGCCGAGATGGCGCCGGCCTTCGTCTTCCTCGCCTCACCGCGGGCGAGTTTCATCACCGCGGAGATCCTCAACGCCACGGGCGGCATTCCTCTCCCGTGAGCGACAAGTGGGAGACGGGGAAGAGGAAGAGCTGAGGAAGGGGCGGGAGTTGGGGAACGCGAATTTCCTCGCGTGGCGATCGATCACCGGCTCGATCACCCGTGAGGCCGGCGCCGTGTGGCGTTCGGCTCGCACGTGCTTCACCGAGGCCGGGCCGGAGCGCGACACCGCGGTGCAGTCCCTGAAGGCGGCGGGCGCCGCGCTGCTGGCCTGGGCGGTGGCGGGCTGGTGGTGGAACGCGCCGATGGCCCTCCTGGCGCCCTGGACGGCACTGTTCCTTGTCCAGCGCACCGTCTACCGGTCGGTGGTGTCGGGGCTGCAGCAGTTCACCGTGGTCGTGGCGGGCACACTCCTCGCCGCCGGGGCGGGCACGCTCACCCACAACACCATGGCCGCCATGGCCTTGGCGCTGCCGCTCACCGTGCTGCTCGGCACCTACGCGCGCTTCGGCACGGAGGGCCTGTCCGCGCCACGGCCGCCCTCTTCGTTCTCGGCTACGGCTCGTACACGGGCTTCGACATCCTGCACCGGCTCCTGGAGACCCTGGTGGGCGCGGTCATCGGCATCTGCGTGAACGCCTTCGTCCTGCCGCCGGTCCACTCCCGCGATGTCCGCCGGCTGCGGGGGCGACTGCCCGAGGAGTGTGCCGACCTGCTGCACACCGCGGCCGACGGCCTCCGGGAAGCGTACGACCGGGAGGAGGCCCGCGGCTGGTACGAGCGGGCGGTGCGGCTCACCGACGCGGTGACCGATCTCCGGGCCGCGCGGCGCTGGTCGGAGGAGGGCCACCGGCTCGATCCCGGGCACAGGATGCGCCGCTCCGGGTCCGAGCCACCGCCGGCCGGCTGGGACCTCACCTGGGACCGGGTCGCCGAGGACATCCGGGCGACCATGCGCACGCTGACCGAGGCCACCGTGCTGCCGGACGGCGTGCCCGGCATCCTCGCGACACTGCTGCGGGCCGCCGGTGACGTCCTCGGCCTCCAGGAGAGCGACGGCTCCGACGACCGCCGCCGCACCGAGGCCGCGGCGACGGCAGCGGAAGCCCACCACCGGCTGACCCACGTACTGGCCGACGGCCGCTCCGAGACCACTCCCGAGCTGGGCGGCCTGACCGCGGACACCCAACGCCTCCTGGACGACCTCGCGCCACTCACCACGGCACGGCACAAGACGGCCCGCCACCCAGCCGAAAAAACACCCGCGCCCTCCTGACCGACGCGCTCACCGCTCCCCCGAGCCGAGCCCACGGGCAGTCCCGACGCGACAGGCCCGGCCCGGCCGGCCGTGCTCGACGTCGCGGACCGGACGTGGCAGAGCCGACGCGGCCGGCCGACCGGATCGACGCCACCGACCCGGATACGACAGGTCCGAGGTGGCCGGTCGTCGCGGCGCCGCGCACCGGACGCGGCAGGCCCGTTCCGGGGCCACGGATCGGCGTTCCGGAACGGGCCTGCCAGCATGGCTGGCAGCCGAGGGCGGGGTTCAGCCGTCCTTGCCCATGGTCTTGCGGACCGCGTCCCTGGTGCGGTCGACGAGCGCGGCGACCGGACCGAGGGCCAGGTTCTTCTTCGCCGACTCCGTGCCCGGATGGGGACGGGTGGGTGCCATGGCCTCGGCCGCCTTGATGCCGGAGGCCAGGGAGGCGAGGCGCGCGGGGTCCGCGCTGCGGCGGATGTGGATGAACTCATAGCGTTCCTCCGCCCGGGCGTGTGCCATCACCTCGGCGCGCAGGGCGGCGAGTTCGGAGAGGAACTTGGGGTCGTCGGTGTCCGCGTCGTCCAGCCGCGCAAGGGTCTCCTTCGCGGCCTTCTCCTCCGCGAGGCGGTCCTTCACCACGTCCTCGCCACCGGCCACCGACTTCCTGGTGAAGGGGTGGATCACCTCTTCCTCGGCGGTCTCGTGGACCGCGAGCAGCCGCACCAGACGCCTGAAGGCGTCCCGGCGTTCGTCGCCCGTGGACTGCTCGACCTCGTCGAAGAGGTTGCGGATGTCGCCGTGCTGCCGCATCAGCAGGGCCACGACATCGGCGTCGCTCGCCGCGATCCCGGCCATGTCAACTCCTCTCGCGCGAAGCGGCGTCGGGGTGCTCCCCCTCGGTCTGCGAGCGGTACTCGCGGCCGAACATCTCCCGGTGCTGGACCATCACCCGCTCGCTGGGCGGCTCCTCGCCCCCGTGGATCTGCTCCTGCATCCGCTGGAACCGCTCATGGGCCTCCCGCACATAGCCCGTGCCGAGTGTGGTCAGGTCCATCTGGGTGTCCAGGAGTTCGCGGAGGTACGCCTTGTTCGGCTCGAAGGTGAGCACGTTCGGCAGCTCCGGGGCCAGCACCTCCTGCGGCTCGCGCCCGTCATGACGGCGCATCAGATCGCAGGCGATACGGAGGTGTTCGAGCTCCATGTTCAGATGGAGCTCCCAGATCGCCTTCACCTTCGGGTCGGGCTCCGTCTCCATGAACGAGTGGTAGAGGTAGCACTCGTTGTACTCGTGGTGGACGAGCTGCTCCCACCAGCTCTCACCCGGGTCGACCAGCGACTCGTAGTGGGTGACGTGCTCCTCCTCGATGAGGCCGATCTCCTGGTACAGCTGGCGGGCGATCGGCTCCATGTACTGCGGGCCGACGTTCATGTAGAAGTTCATGGTCTGCTGTTCGGCCGACATGATCGTCAGCGCGTGGAGCCTGGAGAGCGGGTCGACCGTCGCACGGTCGTAGGGCTCACGCACGTTGTCGACCGGGTGACGGTGGTGGAGTTTCGTCGGCCTGCCCGGCATCACCTCGGTCAGGCCCTCGACGATCGCGTCCGCCTTGCGGTGCTCGATCATCTCGTACAGGTTGGCGTACCGGTACAGATGGTCGAAGTCCTCCAGGACACCGAACTGGTAGGCCTGCTTGAGGTAGGGGTCCGGTTCCGCCCGGGCGACCCAGCCGGTGAGATCGACCGCCACCTGCTCGTAGGCGATCGTCGTCTCCAGCACCGAAGCCAGGCCGGGCAGCAGCCAGTTGACCACCTTCTGCTGTTGCTGCTCGATGTAACGGACCTCCGCCAGCTGCCTCTTGACCTCCGGGTCGGGACAGTGGCGGGCGAACTGGTGGCTGAAGAGGATCGCCTCGACCTCGATGCCGTTCATGGCGATGATGCGGCAGCGGGTGTAGGGGTCGCAGTGGTCCGGGTCGATCGGTTCGACGTCCAGCTCACGCCAGTTGCGGAGCTGCCGGTCGAGCGGAATGCCTTGCTGTTGCAGGGGGTTGAAGGTCACCTGGGCCTCCTCGTAGAGCTGGGCCGTACAGGGCCCCCGCCGCGTACCCGTGGCCTTTGCGCACAAACGGCTCGGGCGAGGCTCTCCCGAACGGGCTTCGCTGTCGGCCGACCGTGAGGAATCAGCGGGTCCGACATCCGCTCGGCCGGTTACCCAGCAGACGCTCCGTACCTCACGACGTGTCGGTCGCGGGCCGACGGCACCGGAGCAGCGCCGACGTGGTTGCGCCGTCCCGTCCCGTGCCTTCTCAGCTGTGCGTGAGCCGGACGTCCGGTGTCCGGCTCCGTGGCACGACGGGTATCCCGGCTCCGCCGGGACACCGCGGCTGTCGGCGACCGAATCACGGCAGTGTGATCCGGCCTCCCGGGGTACTCGGCGGGCGTCGCACGTCACACGGGCGTGCCTTCGATCCCGAGGGAAGTGGTCCCATGCACGACCGCCCGAACCGAACGGACACGGATCTGCTCGGCATCTACCTCAACGACCATCTCGCCGGAGCCACCCTCGGCACGGACCGGGCCCGGTCGCTGGCCGAGGCCGAGGCCGAGCGGGACCCGGCGCTCGCGGACGCCGTGGGCCCCCTCTCCGACGAGATCGCCGAGGACCGTGCCGACCTGGTGCGGATCATGCGGTCGCTCGATGTCCCCGTACGCCGCTACAAGATCGTCGCGGGCCGGCTGGCCGAGCGGGCGGGTCGGCTCAAGGCCAACGGCCGGATCGTCCGCCGGTCTCCGCTCACCCCCGTCGTGGAGCTGGAGCTGCTGCGTCTGGGCGTGGAGGCGAAGGTCGCCGTCTGGCGGACGCTGCGGCGCCTGGCCGACGCCGACGACCGTCTCGACCCCGTGCGCCTGGACGGCCTCCTCGGCCGCGCCGACCGGCAACTGGACACCCTGGAACAGCTGCGCCTGCGCCAGGTCGACGAGACCTTCAAGCCCCGGGCCGAGGCCCTGGTCACAGCTCGGTAGCCGGGCGCTCCCGAGCGACCGCGCCCCGGCCCTCGCCGTCAGCGCCGAGCCGAGTGTGCCGGCCCGTCGCGGCCGACCGTCAGCGGCGCCGGGCGGTACGGGACGTACGCCGCCCCGTCCAGACCGAGCGCGGTGGCGGAGCGCTGGAGCGCGGCCGGGGTGGCGACGTCGTCCCAGCGGCCGGTGTCGACGCGGTGTTCGAGGGCGTGCAGGGCGGCCACGGTCTCGGCGGTGGTGAACGTGCAGTGGCCCTGCCGCTCGACATAGGCCTGCCGCAGGAGCGCAGCGTCGCCCGAGGCGCGCACCCGGGCGGCGAAGCGGGTCTCCTGCTCCACCGGCACCAGGTTGTCGGCGGTGGTGTGGATGTCGAGCAGGGGCACGTCGAGCCCCTGACCGGCGGAGGACGTCCGCTGCGCGGTACGGACGGCGGCGGGGTCGGCGGTGACCGTGGCGCCCTTGGTCAGCGTGCGCAGGTCGGCGACCAGGTCGAGGCCGGCCGCCCGGTAGAGGGCGCGGACCTGGGGCGCGTGGGTGGAGCCGTTGAGCAGGCGGGCGTAGTCGACGCCCTTGTTCCAGGAGTTGTTGCCGCCGACGGACTGCTCGATGGCGTACCGGCCGCCCTCGACGAACGACAGGATGCCCTGCGCGAACCACGCGTACTGCTGCTCCTGCTGGCCCGCCCAGTCGGTCGGGGCGGGCCGGTCCTTGCCTGGCACCCAGGCGGGCAGGTTGAGGAAGGCGGCGGCCAGCGCGATCCGGGCGCGGCCCTGCGGGGTGGCCTGGGCGGCGTTGACCGCCTTGGTGAGCAGGTCGGCGGTGGCGGCGGCCTCGGCCTGGGTGGCGAACCGTACGAGTTTCACGTCCTGTTCGGGCAGCAGCAGGCGGGCGATCGTGTACTCGGCGTCCAGCTGGTAGTTGTCGAGATCCGTGGCGCCCGCGACCAGACCGCACTGGCCGAGCGCGCCGTCGATGCGCCCGCCGCCGTCCCGGGCCAGCTGCGCGTTGACGAGCCCGCCCATCGAACTGCCCATGGCCAGCGTGCGCGACGGCTCGCCGATCTTCGCGGCGACGGCGTCGATGGTGGCGAACTGGTCCCGCGCGGCGCTCTCCAGGGCCCACATCGAGCCGTTCGGATCGTACGACGACCCGGCCAGCGCATAGCCCTGGGCGAGCAACTCGGTGCGTACGGCCTCGCTCGGGGCGTTCCTCGCGACGAGGGGGCCGAAGCCGTGGCTGAACACCACCAGGGTGCCGTTCCAGTCGTCGGGGACGTCCGCGATCCAGGTGGCACCGTCGGCGAGGGTGCCGGTGAGGTGGCCGGAGACGGCCGCGTCCGGCTGGGCGGCCGACGAGGGGACGGTGGTGAGCGCCACCGAGGTCAGCGTGGCCAGGACGGCCAGGGCGATACGGGAACGGGTGCGGAGTGTGCGGGAACGGGTGTCGGCGGGCATGGAGCGGCTCCTTGCGTGGGGGGTGGCTTACGGAGCGGGACCGTGCGTGTGCTCAGTGCGCTGAGCGAGGACGTGAGGAATGTAGGGCTCATTTCTTGCGGCCGTCAAGATAATGCACAACCATCGGCGGATACGGGCCGCGGTCATTCGGCCCTGATGTTGTCCACGTACGCGACGCCCGTGGTCGCCCCGCCGCTCCCCCGGCCGAGGTACAGGTTGAACGCCGTCACCTTGGCGAGATGAGCCGCGTCGAGTACGGCTCCGGCGTGTTCGGTGTCCCAGGGAGCGGGCGTGAACTCACTGAAGGGTGCCGTGACGTCCTTCCCGTCCGTGTCGGCCAGCAGGAACTGGCGCTCGAAATAGACCCCGTCGGCGACGATCTGGAGGACCCCGCCGTTCGCGGAACCGTCGCCCTTCAGCCACAGCGCCAGGGAGGTGAAGGCGGTCCAGTCCGCGTCGACCGATCTGCCGATGCCGGTGTACTCGGCGCCGGTGAAGTCGTACGTGTACGCCAGCCCGTAGGAGCCCGAGGCCTTGTGCTCGGCCGTCAGGGTGGTGGTGTTGGCGTTGACATGGCTGTACGCCTCGCTCAGGGTGACGTCGTCTCCGCCGTAGCCCTCGAAGTCGTCGATCCAGCCGGCGGGCAGGGGTTCGACCTCGCCGACGAGGACCAGGGCCGAGTCGGTGAGCGTCTCGGCGCCCACCTTCGCGTTCACCGTGAGGGTGATCGAGCCGGTGTCCAGCCAGGCCGGGTCGATCGGCAGGTCGCCCGAGGAGAAGCCGTCGGCGTCGGGGCGCAGCGGTCTGGCGCGTCCGCCGTTCACGGAGTAGGTGACCCGGCTCGCCTTCCCGGATGTGACCCGCACCCGGACGGTGGTGCTGTCGGCCGTCACGCGCTGTCGGTCCGTGGGAGTCACGAGATGCATGAGCGGGGCGTTCCTGACAGCGGTGGTGCGAGCGGAGAACACCCCCCGGAGATCGGCGGCGAACAGGGTGTACGGGTCCTTGTGGTACGTGACGAAGTCCGGCAGCAGGGCATGGCCCGGGTACGGCACGTAGGCGCGGGTGGTACCTCCGAAGTTGGCCCAGGTGAGCATGTGTGTCACCTGGCGGGCCAGCGGGTCCGCCTGGACGGCCCCCAGCAGTTGGGTGAACCACTTCGGGTTGCGGTTCTCGGGGCCGCTCTCCCCGAACTCGGTGAGTGCCGGCGCCTTGCCCCGCTCGTTCGCCAACCGGACCACCATCGCCAGGTCCGTCACCAGGCCGTCCAGCCAGGCGGTCGAGCCGGCGGAGTCGTCGTAGGAGTCGTAGCCGAGAACGTCGACGAACGCGTCGCCCGGGTAGGTCCTGAGGTAGCCCGTCGGGTCGCCTCCGAAACCCGAGTTGGGCGAGTAGGCGTAGAGCAGGTTGTGGACGCCCCTGGTGTCGCGCAGGTATTCGACGGTGTAGCGGAACACCTCGATGTACTCGGCCGAGGTGGTGTGGCCGGCACCCCACCAGAACCAGCCTCCGTTGTTCTCGTGGAAGGGGCGGAAGACGACCGGGATCGCGGTGCCGTCCGGCCGCCGCGCGCCCTTGGCCGCCTTCGCGACACGGTCGAGGAAGGCGTTGAAGTCCGCGTGCTTCGCGCCGCCGGGAAGGATCTGGCCGACCACCCGGCCCGTGGTGTCCCAGAAGTTCCCACCCGTGACGAAGTTCGGCATGTGGGCGCTGAGGATGTTGATCCCGCCGCGTGCGTCGGCCTGTCTGATGCACCGGCTGAGCGCGGCGATGTTCTCGGCCTCGGTTCCGTCCTGGGCGCCGGGCCGTTCGTCGCCGTCGAGGATGAGGGTGTCCCAGCCGAACACAGCGGGGTGGTCGCCCACCGCCGCCCTGGTGTCGGACGCCCTGCCGTCGGGAGTGGCGAAGGTGAAACCGTAGGTGAGGTCGTGCTGGTGACCGAACATGATGCCCTTGCCCTGCTGCCGCTTCAGGTACGCGAACAGCGCGCGGGTGGCGGGTGTCGCTCTGTCGTCGACGATCCGGACCGGCGTCGGCACACCGGCGGACGCCGCGGAGGCGTCGGCCGCGGCGGCCATCGGCGCCGGGGCGCCCGCCGCCAGGGCGACCGTGGCGCCGATGAGGATGAACGCGCGACGGTTCAGGGGAGAGCTGGGCATGTACGTCTCCTTTGACGTGGTGGTTTCTCGTACGCGAGGTGGCTCACCGTCGGCGGCGCCGGGCGCCGTCGGGCAGGGCGGCGCGCGTCGCGTCGGCCGTGCCCGGGGCCCGCGTCACCGGCGGGGGAGGCGGGGGTGGGCGCCGATGCCGCATGCCACCTCTCGCGGTGCGGGCATGCGGGCCCGGATCACTTCGTGGCGCCCCGCGCGAACCCGTTGTAGATGTAGCGCTGGAGGAAGAGGAAGACGACGAGCGTGGGCACGATGACGAGGATCGCCCCGGCCGAGATCGCTTCCCAGTGGGCACCGAAGGGGCCCTTGAAGCGGAACAGGGCGGTGGAGATGGTGCCCAGGCCCTCGGAGGGCATGTAAAGGAAGGGAATGTAGAAGTCGTTGTAGACGGTGATGCCCTTGATGATGACGACGGTGGCGATCGCCGGTTTGAGCAGCGGGAAGATGATCCGCCAGTAGATGGTGAGCGCGTTCGCACCGTCGAGCCGGGCGGCCTCGTCGAGGGAGACGGGGATGGAGCGGATGAACTGCAGGAAGATGTAGATGGACACGATGTCGGTGCCCATGTAGAGCAGGATCGGCGCCCAGCGGGTGTCGAACAGGCCGAAGCTGTTGACCACCTGGAAGGTCGCCACCTGCGTGGTCACGCCCGGTACCAGGGTGGCGACCAGGAACAGCCCCATGACCAGCTTCCGGCCGCGGAAGGTGAACCGGTCGATCGCGTACGCGGTCATCGAGCCGATGATCACCGTGCCGGTGATGGAGAACAGCAGGATGAAGGCGGTGTTCCCGAACGCCGACAGCATGTGGCCGTCGTTGAAGGCGATGGCGTAGTTGGACCAGTTCAGCCAGTCGCCGGGGAGCCGGAACGCGCCTCCCCCTTCCGTCACCTCCTTCGATGTCTTCAGCGAGGTGAGGAACACGACGGACAGGGGGACCAGGACCACCAGCGAGGCGAGCACCAGGGACAGATAGATGAGGGCCGAGCCGACGCCCCGGGGGCGACGGCCGTCCACCGCGTTGGCGGTCATACGAGGTCCACCTTCCCGTCGGGCACGAGGCGGCGCTGGATCCAGGTGACCAACAGAATGATCAGGAGCAGGACGACGGCCGCGGCGGAGGCCAGCCCCGTCTTGTTGAACTGGAACGCGAGCTTCACCGTCTGGATGACGAAGGTCGTGGTGCCGGTGGCGCCGCCGGTCATGATGTAGGGGATCTCGAACACCGACAGGGACCCGGACACGGCGAGGATCACGCTCAGGCTGATCACGGGCCGGATGCTCGGCGCGATCAGGTACCGGAACTGGTGCCACCGCGTGGCGCCGTCGAGTTGGGCCGCCTCGTACAGCTCCCCCGGGATGGACTGGATCGCGCCCAGGAAGAGCACGAAGTTCAGGCCGGTGAAGCGCCAGACGGACACGCCCGCCAGGGAGACGTTCGCGGACGTGGGATCGCCGAGCCAGGCGTGGTCGCTGCCCGCGCCGAACCAGGACAGCACCGAGTCGAGGGTGCCGCCGTCCTGGAAGAAGTACAGGAAGACGAAGCCGATGGCGACGCCGTTGATGAGGTACGGGAAGAACAGGATTCCCTTGAAGAGGTTGCGCAGACGCAGGTTGAAGCTGAGGACGGTCGCGAAGTACAGGGCGATGACGATCTGCACGGCGGACGCGGCCAGGTAGTAGAAGCTGACGAAGAACACCCGGAATAGCTCGGGCCGGGTGAACAGCTCGCTGTAGTTGCCGGCTCCGACGAGGTGGATCTCCGGGCTGACGCCGTCCCAGTCGGTGAAGCTGTAATAGACCATGTTCGCCACGGGCACGTAGGTGAACGTGATCAGCAGGGCCAGCGGGGCCAGCAGGAACAGCCAGGGAGTGACCCTGCTCAGCGGGCCGCGGCCGGGCGGACGGGAACGTCTCTTCGCCGCCCGGCGCGCCCTGCCGCCGGCCGGGCGGGCGGCGGGGTTCTCCTTGCCCACACCGGTGGTGGGCGTGTGTGTGGTGTGGGTCATGTCGGCCTTTCGGTCGTCCGCGGACGCGGTCGGCGGGCTGGGCCCGGCCCGGGGAGTGCCGTCCCCGGGCCCGTGCGCCGCTCTCCGTCAGGAGCCCGCGGTCTCCTTCGCCGCCTCGCTCCACCGCTTGTCGAGGTCGGCGAAGTAGTCCTCCAGGCTGCCGCTCTGGACGCCGCGCGCCATGTCGACCAGCTTCTGCCGGTAGTCGGGCTTGGCCAGGCCGATCTCGGCGGCGTTGTCAATGGCGTTGACCTGGGCGCTCTTTGCCTCGGACCGTTCGAGGAGCGTGACACCGTTGTCCTCGAAGGGCTTCAGGGTGGCGGGCAGGGCGCCCGACCTGGCCGTCGGGACCGAGCCCTCGTTCTGCGCGAAGCCGGACTTCTCGGTGAACCAGTCGATCCACCCGCGCGCGGCGTCCTTGTGCTCGGAGTGGATGCTCACCGCCTGCTGGTAGTCGGGCGAGAGGATCGCGCAGAACTTGCCGTCCTTCTGCGCGGGGAACGGCATGAACCCGATGTCGTCGGGGTTCTTCCCGGCCGTCTTGGCCGCTGCCTGCATCTGGCTGATGGCCCAGGAGCCGAGCTGCATGGTGGCGATCTCGCCGCGGGCGATCAGCCCCTTGGAGGTCTCCCAGTTGGTCGTGGTGGGGTCCTTCTCGGAGAGCTTCTCGTGCACGGTGTCGTAGAGCAGGGTGTCGATGACGTTCAGGTCGCTGCCCTCGGCCCAGGGGGCGGCGGAGGTCGCCAGCTTGTCGTTGGCCTGCGCGTCGCAGCTGACCGAGCCGATGCCCGCGGTGCCGGCGGTCAGCGGCCACTGGTCCTTGAAGTTCGTGTAGTACGGCACCGCGCCGGTCCTGGCCTTGACGGCCTTGAGGCCGTCAAGGAACTCCTGCGGGCTGGTGGGCCAGGCGGTGACGCCGGCCTTCTTCCACACCGCCTTGTTGTAGACGAACCCGTTGGCGTTGCCCACGGTGGCGAGGCCGTACACCTTGCCGGCGACGTCCGTGTTGCCGGTGAAGCGGTACTTCCCGCTCAGCGCGGCGGCGCTGCCGAGCGAGGCGAAGAACGAGGGGTAGTCCTTCTTGGCGACGGCGTTCGGGATCATCAGCACGTCACCGTAGTTCTCGGTGTTCATGCGGATCTTGACCTCACCCTCGTAGTCGGTGATGGCCTCGAATTTCACCGTCACCTTGGGGTAGATCCTGTTGAACTCGGCTGCGTACTTTTTCATCGTGCCGTTCTGCACCAGGTCCGTGCGGTGCGTCAGGACGGTGATGGTGCCGGACACACCGCCCGGGTCCGTCGCCGCGGCAGCGGCCTCGCCCTTCGGCGCCGCCGCCCCCGTGCAGGCCGTCGCGGTGAGCGCGGTGACGGCGATCAGTGCGGCGACGGCAAACGTCTTCCTCCCCATGTGCCCCAGCTCCTTACAGGTTGCGGCTCTGCCCGCCTTTGGGCTGTCGGCACTATGGCACCGAGAAATTGAACCGGTAAAGCTCCTCTTCCTATCGCGATACGCAATCGTTATGCGAGGAGTCCGCGAATGGCGTTCTTCGCTGGATAAAGGCAAGAAAAACCAAATAAATAGGGCATCCGAGTTGGGCTAGACCGGTTTATGGACACCATGGATCTGGGCAGCTAGGTTGGCGGGCGCCGTTACCAGAACCAACCTTGCGTCTCGTGAGGGGAACCCCATATGAAGGACGTCACCCTGCTCAGCGACGGGTGGGGGCTGCGCCATGAGGACGCGGTGCTGCCTGCCCGGGTACCGGGCTGTGTACACACCGATCTGCTGGCCGCGGGGCTCATTCCGGATCCTTTCCTCGGCACCAACGAGCACGACGTGGCCTGGGTCGGCGACCGGGCCTGGACGTACACCGCCCGGCTCACGGCCCAGACCGCCCACGAGCGCACTGACCTGGTCTTCGACGGCCTCGACACCGCGGCCGAGATCACCCTCGGCGGGGAGGTGCTCGGCCGGACCCGCAACATGCACCGCACCCACCGCTTCGACGTCACCGGCCGCGCCGAAGAGCTCCTGGTGCGCTTCGACCCGGCCCGCGCGGAGGCGGAGGCGGTACGCGCGGCGGTCGGTGACCGGCCCAACGTCTATCCCGAACCGTCCCAGTACATCCGCAAGATGGCGTGCAGCTTCGGCTGGGACTGGGGCCCCACCGTCGTCACCGCCGGGATCTGGCGGCCCACCCGGCTGGAGCACTGGTCGACCGCCCGGATCGCCCGGGTCCGGCCCCTGGTCACGGTCACCGGGACGCACGGCCGGGTGGAGGCGCACCTCACGCTGGAGCGCACCGCCACCGGCCAGGGACGCCCCCTGACCGCGCGGGCCTCGGTGGCCGGCGTCGACACCGAGATCACCTTCGAGGGCACCGAGGCGACCGTCACCCTGGACGTCTCCGAGCCGGAGCTGTGGTGGCCGCGCGGTCACGGCGAACAGCCGCTGTACGACCTGACGGTCACCCTCGCCGACGGCACCACCCCGCTCGACACCTGGCATCGCCGCATCGGCTTCCGCACGGTCGAACTGGACCGCACGGCCGACGAACACGGCACCGGCTTCACCCTCGTCGTCAACGGAGTGCGCCTCTTCGCCCGGGGCGTCAACTGGATCCCCGACGACGTCCTGCCCTCCCGCGTCACCCCGGAGCGCTACCGCCACCGCCTCACCCAGGCCGTCGCGGCGAACATCGACCTCGTCCGCGTCTGGGGCGGCGGCATCTACGAGGACGACGCCTTCTACGACGTGTGCGACGAACTCGGGCTGATGGTCTGGCAGGACTTCCTGTTCGCCTGCTCCGCCTACCCCGAGGAGCAGCCGCTGCGCGGCGAGGTGGAGGCCGAGGCGCGGGAGAACGTCGTACGCCTGATGCCGCATCCCTCGCTCGTGCTGTGGAACGGCAACAACGAGAACCTCTGGGGCTTCCGGGACTGGGGCTGGGAGTCCGAACTCGCCGGTGACTCCTGGGGCGAGGGGTACTACCTGGGCCTGCTGCCGCGTGTCGTCGCCGAGTTGGACCCCACCCGGCCGTACACGGCGGGCAGCCCCTGGTCCGGTTCCTGGGACCACCACCCCAATGACCCGGCACACGGCACCCATCACTCCTGGGAGGTGTGGAACCGCCGGGACTTCGCCGAGTACCGCGACAGCGTGCCCCGGTTCGTCGCCGAGTTCGGCTGGCAGGCGCCGCCCGCGCTGGCCACCCTGCGCCGCGCGCTGCCCGGCGAGAACCTCGCCCCCGACTCGCCCGGCATGCTCCACCACCAGAAGGCCGAGGACGGAAACGGCAAGCTCGACCGCGGGGTCGCCCGCCATTTCGCCGTCCCCGAGGGCGACTTCGACCGCTGGCACTACCTGACGCAGGTGGTCCAGGCCCGGGCCGTCGCCGCCGGGATCGAGCACTGGCGCTCCCACTGGCCGGTCTGCGCGGGCACCGTCGTATGGCAGCTGAACGACTGCTGGCCGGTCAGCTCCTGGGCGGCCATCGACGGGGACGGCCGGCTCAAGCCGCTCTACCACGAGCTGCGCCGCGTCTACGCGGACCGGTTGCTCACCCTCCAGCCCGCCCCGGACGGTGTGGTGCTGGCCCTGGCCAACCAGTCGGCCGCGCCCTGGGCGGCCCGGGTCACCGTGCGCCGGATGACCGCCGACGGCGCGGTCGTCGCCGAGGCGTCGCTCGGGGCCGACGTGGACGCGCGCGGCGCGGTACGCCTTCCCCTCCCCGAGGAGCTCGCGCTGGGCGCGGAGGGCGTCAAGGAGTTCCTGGTGGCGGACGCCGACGGCCTGCGCGCGCTGCACTTCGCCGTCCCGGACCGCGATTTCGCCTACCCGAAGCCGCTGTTCGACGTACAGGTGGAGGAGGTGGGCGATTCCGGGGCGGACGCTACAGTCGACGTCGTGGTCACAGCACGCACCCTGGTACGCGATCTCCTTCTGCAGCCCGACCGCCTCTCCCCGGAGGCGGTGGCCGACACGGGTCTGGTCACCCTGCTCCGCGGCGAGCGGGTCCGTATCAGGGTCTCGGGCTGGTCCGAACCCAGCGTCGACGGTGCCCGCTCGGCGATCTTCTGCGTGGACCCGGCGTGAGCGCACCCACCCAACGCGTCACCATCAAGGACGTCGCGGCCCGGGCCGGCGTGTCGAAGGGAGCGGTGTCCCTCGCCTTCAACGGCAGGCCCGGAGTCTCCGACACGACCCGGGACCGCATCTTCCAGGCGGCCCGTGAGCTGGGCTGGTCGCCCAACGTCCGGGCCCGCAGCCTGTCGTCCGGCGCCAAGGTGGACACCATCGGCCTCGCGATCTGCCGGCCTGCCCGGCTGCTCGGCCTGGAACCCTTCTACATGGAGTTCATCTCCGGGGTCGAGAGCGTGCTCGCCGAGCGGTCCTGCTCGCTCCTGCTGCACCTGGTGCGGGACGTGGACGAGGAGATCGCACTCCAGCAGCGGTGGTGGCAGGGCCAGCAGATCGGCGGATCGATCCTGGTCGACCTCCGCGAGAACGACCCCCGCGTACCCGCGCTGCGGGCCGTCGGCCTCCCGGCGGTGGCGGTCGGCCACCCGTCGCTGACCGGCGGCTTCACCTCGGTGTGGACGGACGACGCCACAGCCGCCACCGAGGCCGTACGGTATCTGGCGGCCCTCGGCCACCGCCGCATCGCCCGGGTCGGCGGGCCCGCCGGGCTCGGCCACAGCGCCATCCGCGCGAAGGCGTTCGTCGAGGCCACGCGGGCCCTGGGCATCGCCGACGACCTCCAGGTCACCACGGGTTACGAGGGCGAGGAAGGCGCCCGCGCCACCCGCTCACTGCTCCTGATGGCCGATCGGCCGACGGCCATCCTCTACGACAACGACATCATGGCCGTCGCCGGCAACGCCGTCGCCGCGGAACTGGGCCTCTCGGTGCCGCGCGACCTCTCCCTGCTCGCCTGGGACGACTCCCAGCTGTGCCGGCTGACCCACCCCCCGCTGTCCGCGATGAGCCACGACGTGCACGGCTTCGGCGCGGACGTCGCCCGAACCCTCTTCGCGGTCATCGACGACGAGAACCCGGCGTCCCACCAGGTCGCCACGCCCTCCCTCACCCCGCGCGGATCGACGGCACCACCGCTGGCGTAGGACCGGGGATCCGCCACCAGGAGGCCACCGCCGGCCACGGTCACCGGCTTCACACTCACCCGAACCGCATGGACAGCCCTCTCCGGTCACGCCCGAGGTCGGCACCAAGTCAGCACGGGAGTACGGAAGGGGTCGGACTCGACAGAGTCCGACCCCTTCCGACCTGCATAGCTGACTACACGTTGAACCTGAACTCCACCACGTCCCCGTCCTGCATCACATACTCCTTGCCCTCCATACGGGCCTTGCCCTTGGCGCGGGCCTCGGCCACCGAACCCATCTCCACCAGGTCCTCGAAGGAGATGACCTCCGCCTTGATGAAGCCCTTCTGGAAGTCGGTGTGGATGACTCCGGCGGCCTCGGGGGCGGTGGCGCCCTTCTTGATGGTCCAGGCGCGGGATTCCTTGGGGCCGGCCGTCAGATAGGTCTGCAGGCCCAGGGTGTCGAAGCCGACGCGGGCCAGGGTCGCCATGCCCGGCTCCTCGACGCCCACCGACTCCAGGAGCTCCATCGCCTCCTCCTCGTCGAGCTCGGCGAGGTCCGCCTCCAGCTTGGCGTTGAGGAAGATCGCCTCGGCGGGGGCGACCAGGGCGCGCTGCTCGGTCTTGAAGGCCTCGTCGACCAGTTCGTCCTCGTCGACGTTGAAGACGTACAGGAAGGGCTTGGTGGTGAGGAGGTGCAGGTCGTGGAGGAGTTCCTCGTTGCCGGAGCCCTGGACGATGCCCGCGGAGAACAGGGTGTCGCCCTTCTCCAGGATCTCCTTCGCCGCCTCGACGGCGGCGACCTTCGGCCCGATGTCCTTCTTGATGCGCGACTCCCGCTGGAGGCGCGGCAGGACCTTCTCGATCGTCTGGAGGTCCGCGAGGATCAGCTCGGTGTTGATCGTCTCGATGTCGTCCTTCGGCGAGACCTTGCCGTCGACGTGCACGACGTTCTCGTCGTGGAACGCGCGGATGACCTGGCAGATCGCGTCGGACTCACGGATGTTCGCGAGGAACTTGTTGCCCAGCCCCTCTCCCTCCGAGGCGCCCTTCACGATGCCCGCGATGTCGACGAAGTCGACGGTCGCCGGAAGGATCTTCTGCGAGCCGAAGATCTCGGCCAGCTTCGCCAGGCGCGCGTCCGGGACACCGACCACGCCGACGTTCGGCTCGATCGTGGCGAACGGGTAGTTGGCCGCCAGCACGTCGTTCTTGGTCAGGGCGTTGAACATGGTCGACTTGCCGACATTCGGCAGACCGACGATTCCGATCGTGAGCGACACGTTGCGACTTCCCGTACGAGAGGAGGGTGAGGAGGGTGGAGACGATCCCTCAGTCTACGGGCTGCCGAAACCCCCGCCCGGCGGCGTATCGAACGCTTGGCCAAGGTCGGTCCGTCGGCGTGTCATGGGCGCTTGTTCGGCGTGTATTCGGCGTGTCTGAGGGGCTGTTCCGCGCACGGGCCGACCTAGGTTGGTCCAGTGGAGCAACACAGGATCCGACACCGTCCCCCGCACTCCGGCCCCGCCCGGCCCGGCCGCGGCGCCTCGCCGGACCCGCGCGGCGGCCGTCCCGCAGGGCGGGCGGCGACCGGATCCCGGCGCCCCCCGGCCACCGGTCGGCGGTCCGCCCCGCCGTTCGTACAGGCGCTGCGGCGGATGCCCAACCCCCGGCTCACCGGCCTCGGCGGCGGGCTGTTCTGCGCCGCGGTGATGTTCGCACTCGGGTGTCTCGACCAGTTGCTGTTCGGGGCGTCCCTGACGGTGTACGGGGTGCTGTTCCTGCCCGTGTGCGTGCTGACCGCCGCCTGGGTGCGGGGCGCGGACCTGGTGACGGCGCCCGTCGTCGTCCCCATCGCCTTCACCGTGGGCCTGCTGCCCGTGGCCGACGGTGAAGGCCGGGTCTTCTCCCACCTGATGGGCATCGTCACCGCGCTCGCCACCGAGGCCGGGTGGCTGTACGGGGGGACGCTCGTCGCGGGCGTCATCGCGACCGTGCGGAAGGTGCGTCTGATGAACGACCGGCGGCAGGGACGGACCCGTATGCCCGCGTGAGGCACCGGGCTCGTGCTCGTCCTGCCTGGTTTCCCCTGGCCGGCCGTCCCGTGTCCGCCCGCCCGGTCACGCCTCCTTGGACGCCCGCATCGCCGCGCCCACGATCCCCGCGTTGTTCTGCAGCTGTGCCGGGACGATCTCCGCCTTGATGCCCTCGATCAGCGGCAGGAACTTCTGGGACTTGCGGCTGACGCCGCCGCCGATGATGAACAGCTCGGGGGAGAACAGCATCTCCACATGGGCCAGGTACTTCTGGACGCGGTGCGCCCAGTGCTCCCACGTCAGCTCGTTGTCGTCCTTGGCCTTGGTCGACGCCCGGGTCTCCGCGTCGTGGCCGTCCAGCTCCAGGTGGCCCAGTTCCGTGTTCGGGACCAGGACGCCCTCGACGAAGAGGGCGCTGCCGATGCCCGTGCCGAAGGTGAGGAGGGCGACCGTGCCCCTGCGGTCGCGGCCGGCGCCGAACTGCATCTCGGCGACGCCCGCCGCGTCCGCGTCGTTCACCACCGTCACCGGGAGACCGCCCAGCCGGTCGCTCAGCAACGCGCGCGCGTCCTTGTCGATCCAGTCCTTGTCGACGTTCGCCGCCGTGCGGATCATCGCTCCGCCGGTGACCACGCCCGGGAAGGTGATGCCGACCGGGCCCGTCCAGCCGAAGTGGTCGACGACCTCCTTCACGCCGTCAGCCACCGCGTCGGGGGTGGCGGGGTGCGGGGTCAGCACCTTGTGGCGCTCCTCCGCGAGGTCGCCCTTGTCCAGGTCCACAGGGGCGCCCTTGATCCCTGACCCACCGATGTCCACGCCAAAGATGTGCATGGCTCTACGTTACGGCGTAGGACGGACAGTCACTCGCCCGAGGGGGGTACAGCGGCCTCGGGGACGGTGGTGCCCGTGCGCTGGGCCACCAGCTCCGCCGCCTCCGCCCGCAGGTCGCGGCGCAGCTCCTTCGGCAGCGAGAACGTGATGGACTCCTCGGCCGCCTTGACGAGCTCCACGTCCTCGAAGCCGCGCTGCGACAGCCACTCCAACACCTGCTCGACCAGGATCTCCGGGACCGACGCGCCCGAGGTGACACCGACCGTGGAGACGCCGTCCAGCCACGCCTCGTCGATCTCGTCGGCGAAGTCCACGAGGTACGCCGCGCGGGAGCCGGCGAGCTTCGCGACCTCGACCAGCCGGACCGAGTTCGACGAGTTCTTGGAGCCGACGACGATCACCAGCTCCGCCTCCTCGCCCATCTGCTTCACCGCGAGCTGACGGTTCTGGGTGGCGTAGCAGATGTCGTCGCTGGGCGGGGAGATCAGCTGCGGGAACTTCTCCTTGAGTGCGTCGACGGTCTCCATCGTCTCGTCCACGGAGAGAGTGGTCTGCGACAGCCAGACGACCCTGGACGGATCGCGGACCTCGACCTTGGCGACGTCCTTCGGGCCGTCGACCAGCGTGATGTGGTCCGGAGCCTCGCCGGAGGTGCCGATGACCTCCTCGTGGCCCTCGTGACCGATCAGGAGGATGTCGTAGTCCTCGCCCGCGAAGCGGACGGCTTCCTTGTGGACCTTGGTGACGAGGGGGCAGGTCGCGTCGATGGTCGCGAGCTTGCCGGCGGCGGCCTCGTCGTGGACGACCGGGGCGACGCCGTGGGCGGAGAACATGACGATGGACCCCTCGGGGACCTCCGCGGTGCGCTCGACGAAGATCGCGCCCTTCTTCTCCAGGGTCTGTACGACGTATTTGTTGTGCACGATCTCGTGCCGGACGTAGATGGGGGCCCCGTACTGTTCGAGGGCCTTCTCGACGGCGATCACGGCGCGGTCCACGCCCGCGCAGTAGCCCCGGGGGGCGGCGAGCAGGACACGGCGGCCAGGCGAAGCGGTCATGTGAACCATCGTAAGGCCGCGCTCCGCGCGGCGACGATCGCGCACCCGGGGGCTGCGCCCCCAGACCCCCTTTCGCGCTGGACGCGTTCGTCCTCAATCGCCGGACGGGCTGACGGGGCGGGCCCACGCTGAAAGGAAGGAGCCTGCCCGGCGATGTCAGTGGTCGCCGATAGTCTCGGTGCATGGGTCTCAATACGTCCGCTGACGCTCCGCTGCCTGTCGGTGAGGTGTCGCGGCTCATCGGGGGGTGGGTCGACCGGCTCGGTGCCGTGTGGGTCGAGGGGCAGATCACCCAGTTGTCGCGGCGGCCCGGCGCCGGCGTGGTGTTTCTGACGTTGCGTGATCCCTCGCACGACATCTCCATCGCCGTCACCTGCTACCGCCAGGTGTTCGACACCGTCGCCGATGTGGTGAGCGAGGGTGCCCGGGTCGTCGTGCTCGCCAAGCCCGAGTGGTACGCGCCCCGGGGGCAGTTGTCGCTGCGGGCCACGGAGATACGGCCCGTCGGCGTCGGGGAACTGCTCGCCCGGCTGGAGCAGTTGAAGAAGGCCCTGGGCAACGAGGGGCTGTTCGCCGCCGAGCGGAAGAAGGCGCTGCCCTTTCTGCCTCACCTCATCGGGCTCGTGTGCGGGCGGGCATCCGCCGCTGAGCGGGACGTCCTGGAGAACGCCCGTCGCCGCTGGCCCGCCGTCCGCTTCGAGGTGCGCAACGTCGCCGTACAGGGCGTGCACGCCGTACCGCAGGTGGTCCAGGCCGTGCAGGAGCTGGACGACCTCGACGACGTGGATGTGATCGTGGTGGCCCGGGGCGGCGGGAGCGTGGAGGACCTGCTGCCCTTCTCCGACGAGCAGCTCGTGCGGGCGGTCGCCGCCTGTCGTACGCCCGTCGTCTCCGCCATCGGGCACGAGCCCGACCGTCCGCTGCTCGACTACGTGGCGGATCTGCGGGCCTCCACTCCCACCGACGCCGCCAAGAAGGTCGTACCGGATGTGGGCGAGGAGTACGAGCGGGTGCGGCTGCTGCTCGACCGGGCCCGGCGGTCCGTCCACGCCTTCGTCGAGCGGGAGGAGCGCGGCCTGGCGCACGCCCTCGCCCGGCCTTCCATGGAGGATCCGCATCGGATGATCGACGAGCGGGCCGACCATGTCGTCTCCCTCGTCGAACGGGCCCGGCGCACCCTCGGCCATCTCCTCGACCGCGCCGACTCCGAGCTGTCCCACACCCACGCGCGCGTGGTGGGCCTCTCCCCCGCCGCGACCCTGCGGCGCGGGTACGCGGTGCTGCAGCGGGCCGACGGGCACGTGGTCCGGGATCCGGGCGAGGTGGCGGCCGACGAGGCGCTGCGGGCGCGGGTCGCCGAGGGTGAGTTCACTGTCCGAGTCGATGTCTAGGGTGGGCGCATGACCAGCAACGTGAGTGAGGCGCTCGGCTATGAGCAGGCGCGGGACGAGCTGATCGACGTCGTACGGCGGCTGGAGGTGGGCGGGACGACGCTGGAGGAGTCCCTCGCCCTCTGGGAGCGCGGCGAGGAGCTGGCCAAGGTGTGCCGGCAGTGGCTGGAGGGCGCCCGCAAGCGGCTCGACGCGGCCCTGGCCGAGGAGCAGTCCGAGACGGGGAGCGACGAGGACGGCTCCGGCTGATCCGGCGGCGGTCCCGACCCCTCGTTTCCTGTGAAGCGGATCACCATTCGCCGTCTTTTGTTGAACCTTGAACTTCCACTTTGTACTGTTGATGTCGTCAGCCGATCCCCCGCCGGATCCGACGCACGTCTACAGAAGGTTTGCCATGTCCCTCGTTCTTGACCCCGCCGCCCAGGACCTGCTGTTCCGCGAGGCCCGCACCGCGAACACCTTCACCGACGAGCCGGTGTCGGACGAGCAGCTGCAGGCGATCTACGACCTGGTCAAGTACGGCCCCACCGCCTTCAACCAGACGCCGCTGCGCATCACCCTGGTCCGCTCCGCCGAGGCCCGCGAGCGCCTCGTGCAGCACATGGCCGAGGGCAACCAGGCGAAGACCGCCACGGCGCCGCTGGTCGCGATCCTCTCCGCGGACAACGAGTTCCACGAGGAGCTGCCTGCCCTGTTCCCCGCCTTCCCCCAGGCCAAGGACCTCTTCTTCGCCGAGCGTTCCGCCCGTGAGGGTGCCGCCGGTATGAACGCCGCTCTGCAGGCCGCGTACTTCATCATCGGCGTGCGTGCCGCCGGCCTCGCCGCCGGTCCGATGACCGGTTTCGACTTCGCGGGCGTCCAGAAGGAGTTCCTGGACGGCGACCACACCCCGCTGATGGTCGTCAACATCGGCAAGCCGGGCGCCGACGCCTGGTACCCGCGCTCCCCGCGTCTGGCGTACGACGACGTCATCACCAGCGTCTGAGGTACCACCGTCCGAGGTACCGAGACAGCGCGGTACAGCGACGCGTTCATGACCGAGGCCCCCGGCTCGTGCCGGGGGCCTCGGTCATGCCTTGCCGGGCTTCGTCCCTACGTCGTCCTCAGCGCCTGGGCCATCTTCGTCAGGCGGTCGAACGGCGCGGTGCCCGCCACCACCGTCGTGGAACCCTTCTCGCGCAGCACCAGCGCGTCGTACCTGTCGCCCTCGTACCGCGTCCACGTCGCATCCCCTATGCGCTGGGTGACCTTCGTCTCCCGGGCGCCCTGGGTGGCGTCGTCGATGAAGACGGACGGCTTCTGAGCGGACTGCTCCACCGCCACGTATTCACCCTCGGAGTCATGGAAGCCGAGGTGCCACCTGTTGAAGTTCTCTCCGGAGAAACGCACCGACGTCGCCTTCCAGTCGGCCGTCAGGCCCTGGGGCGCCGCCACCGGGTAGCTCGCGGCGCGGCGAGCCGTCAGCAACTCGACGCGGTAGTCGACCCGTTTGAGGTCGGGAGCGGAGTCGTCGTGCGGGATGAAGAGATAGATCACTCCCGCCGCGAGACTGATGAGGCCCAGGGACAGGATCATGTCCCGGGCCGTCTTCTGCTTGCCGTTCTTGCCGTTCGAACCTGCCACGCTCCCCATCGTCGCAGGTACACCGGTCCGCTCATCCGTGGGGCCCCCTGCTCATTTTGTCTGCCTAACGATAGAGTCGGGCCAACACCCTCATCCGGCCGTCGTCGTATCAGAAAGGTGCGTCTCGATGACCGAGCATCATCAGCTGCCGTCCGAACTCGAAGTCCCCTCCGAAGCTCCCGACCGCAACCTCGCCCTGGAACTCGTCCGGGTGACCGAGGCCGCCGCGATGGCCGCGGGCCGCTGGGTCGGCCGCGGTGACAAGAACGGCGCCGATGGTGCCGCGGTGCGCGCCATGCGGACCCTCGTCTCGACCGTCTCGATGAACGGCGTCGTCGTCATCGGTGAGGGCGAGAAGGACGAGGCGCCCATGCTCTTCAACGGGGAGCGCGTCGGCGACGGGACCGGGCCCGAGTGCGACATCGCCGTCGACCCGATCGACGGTACGACCCTCACCGCCAACGGCATGACCAACGCCATCGCCGTCCTCGCGGCGGCCGACCGCGGGTCGATGTTCGACCCGTCCGCCGTCTTCTACATGGACAAGCTGGTCACCGGGCCGGACGCCGCCGACTTCGTCGACATCAACGCGCCCGTCTCCGTGAACATCCGCCGGGTCGCCAAGGCGAAGCGGGTCACACCCGAGGACGTCACCGTCGTCATCCTCGACCGGCCGCGCCACGTGGGCATCATCCAGGAGATCCGGGAGACCGGCGCCCGCATGAAGCTGATCTCCGACGGCGATGTCGCCGGTTCGATCCTCGCCCTGCGCGAGGGCACCGGCGTCGATCTGCTGCTGGGCATCGGCGGTACGCCCGAGGGCATCATCTCGGCCTGTGCCGTGAAGTGCCTCGGCGGCACCATCCAGGGCAAGCTGTGGCCGAAGGACGACGAGGAGCGGCAGCGGGCGGTGGACGCGGGGCACGACCTCGACCGTGTGCTCACGACCGACGACCTGGTCTCCGGGGAGAACGTGTTCTTCGTCGCGACCGGGATCACCGACGGTGAGCTGCTGCGCGGGGTTCGCTATCGGTCGGAGACGGCGACGACGGAGTCGATCGTGATGCGGTCGAAGTCGGGGACGGTTCGGCAGATCTCGTCCGAGCACAGGCTCAGCAAGCTGAGGGCTTACAGCGCGATTGACTTCGATCGCGCCAAGTAACTCCGGTGCGGGGGACTTCGGGTTGTGGGTGGGTGCGGGTGCGTTGTGGCTTGTCGCGCAGTTCCCCGCGCCCCTGCAGGGCGCGGCGTCGGCGAGCACCCTCCTGCAATCTCGCGCCTGTATCCCCATGCTCAAGCCCATGCATGAGAAGGGGGCGCCCTCTGTGCGGAGAGGGCGTCCTTTTCCATGACCGGCGTGACCGGACCGGGTCAGCCCGCCGCCGCTATCGTGCCGTGGGCGGCCTTCTTGAGTTCCATGTCGCGGCGGCGGCGCCTGGCCAGGACCACGCGGCGTTCGGCGGCGGTGAGGCCGCCCCAGACGCCGTACGGCTCGGGCTGCAGCAGCGCGTGTTCACGGCACTCGACCATGACCGGACAGCCGCCGCACACCCGCTTGGCCGCCTGCTCCCGGGAGAGCCGGGCCGCGGTCGGTTCCTTCGAAGGGGCGAAGAAGAGGCCCGCCTCGTCGCGCCGGCACACCGCCTCGGTGTGCCATGGGGCGTCCTGGTCCCTCTCTCGCACCGGCACCCGCTGGGGCGGAACGGCGGCGACCTGCAGGGACGAATGCGGCGGTTGCAGCACGGCCTACTCCTGACGACGGCTTCTTCGCGAGCTGGAGGGAGCCGTGGGACCCATGTGGACCGGGGCGACGGGTCCGGAGCGTCCGGGGCGTGCGATCGCAAGGCGCGCGCTTACCGGGCGTACCGGGTTCCGCGTGAAGCCCACGGCACCCTCCAAGAGACGATGCAGCAAGCCCTACCCGCTGTGCGCGCGCCTATGCACTGAGTTCCCAACCGCTGAGGTTCCAGGGCATTGTCGATCCGTCGTGACCTGACCGAATCGTTTCGGGTGCGACCGAATTCACAACCGTCAACGGTCCAGGTGCTTGCGCAAACTCCTGTCGACCTTGCGGGAGACAAGGTTGAGAATGTCCCCGATCACCTTGCCCCGCTTGGGTTTCGCCTCGACATTGCCGAGTATGGCCAGCCCGTCCACATAGACCACGGGCGCGTCGGGATCGCCCGAATCCAGCGTCCGCACCTCGAAGTTGCCGAGCACTCCGCCACCGGTGCCGCGCATCGAGACGTTCTCCGGGACGCGGATCTCGACGGTGCCGAACACCGCGATCGCCTTGATCACGACCTGCTGGTACTCGAATATCGCCTCGCTGAGGTCGATCTCCACACTGCCGAAGATCGCGTACGCGTGCATACGGCGGCCCGCGCGCCAGCGACCCTTGCGGACGGCGGCGCTGAAGACCGCCACCACGTTGTCGTCGGGGTCGAGCGGGATCGCCCCCGGGGTCGGGCGGTTGGGCGCGGGAGCGTATCCCCACGCCGCGGACCGGGACGCGTGGGACCCCTGACCGGCGGGCAGGTCCCGTACGAAGACCTCCAGTTCGCCGACCGTCTTGGCGCTCAGCACCCCCTCGACGCGCTCGGAGTGCTCGTCGGGCGTGAGGCGGCCCTCGGCCAGCGCCTCGCGCAGGAGGTCCGCGACGCGGTCGCGGTCGGCGTCCGAGGCGCGGAGTTCCGAGGGTCGGAGTTCGGAGGCGCGTGCTGCGGTGTGCTTCTGAAGGTCCACGGAAGCAGCGTACCCAAACGCGATAGATCGCGACTAGGGGTGTGGACGGACCTGTGGACAGCCACGGGGAACGGATGACCGGACCACCTCGTTCGAGCCGCCCCCCTCTCAACTGAGTCTTACCTAACAAGCTCCTCCTCGCCGGCAGGTCATACGCTGGTGGGCGCCCGCCGATGAAGGCAGGCCGCTGTCTTCGTCGAGTGAGGAATGGGCGAGATGCCTGAGTTCGCGTACACCGATCTGCTCCCCATGGGAGAGGACACCACCCCGTACCGGCTGGTGACCTCCGAGGGTGTCTCCACCTTCGAGGCCGACGGGCGCACGTTCCTCAAGGTCGAACCGGAGGCGCTGCGCAAGCTCGCCGCGGAGGCGATCCACGACATCCAGCACTATCTGCGGCCGGCCCACCTGGCGCAGCTGCGGCGGATCATCGACGACCCCGAGGCGTCGGCCAACGACAAGTTCGTGGCACTCGACCTGCTGAAGAACGCCAACATCGCGGCGGCGGGCGTACTGCCCATGTGCCAGGACACCGGCACGGCGATCGTCATGGGCAAGCGCGGGCAGAACGTCCTCACGTCGGGCGGTGACGAGGCGGCCCTGTCCCAGGGCGTCTACGACGCGTATCTGAACCTGAACCTGCGTTACTCGCAGATGGCTCCGCTCACCATGTGGGAGGAGAAGAACACCGGCTCCAACCTGCCGGCCCAGATCGAGCTGTACGCCACCGACGGGGGCGCCTACAAGTTCCTGTTCATGGCCAAGGGCGGCGGCTCGGCCAACAAGTCGTTCCTCTACCAGGAGACGAAGGCCGTCCTGAACGAGGCCTCCATGATGAAGTTCCTGGAGGAGAAGATCCGTTCGCTGGGCACGGCCGCCTGCCCGCCGTACCACCTGGCGATCGTGGTCGGCGGCACGAGTGCCGAGTACGCGCTCAAGACCGCCAAGTACGCCTCCGCGCACTACCTGGACGAGATCCCGGCCGAGGGTTCGCCGCTCGGGCACGGCTTCCGGGACAAGGAGCTGGAGGAGAAGGTCTTCGAGCTGACACAGAGGATCGGGATCGGGGCGCAGTTCGGCGGCAAGTACTTCTGCCACGACGTGCGCGTGGTGCGGCTGCCGAGGCACGGCGCCTCGTGTCCCGTCGCCATCGCCGTGTCCTGCTCCGCCGACCGGCAGGCCGTCGCGAAGATCACGGCGGAGGGCGTCTTCCTGGAGCAGCTGGAGACCGACCCGGCGCGGTTCCTGCCGGAGACGACGGACGAGCATCTCGACGAGGCGTCGGACGTGGTCAGGATCGACCTCAACCAGCCGATGGACGACATCCTCGCCGAGCTGACCAAGTACCCGGTCAAGACCCGGCTCTCGCTCTCCGGGCCGCTGGTCGTGGCGCGTGACATCGCGCACGCCAAGATCAAGGAGCGGCTGGACGCGGGCGAGGAGATGCCGCAGTACCTGAAGGACCACCCGGTGTACTACGCCGGGCCCGCGAAGACGCCCGAGGGGTACGCGTCCGGGTCGTTCGGGCCGACCACCGCCGGGCGCATGGACTCCTACGTCGAGCAGTTCCAGGCGGCGGGCGGGTCCAAGGTGATGCTGGCGAAGGGGAACCGGTCCGCGCAGGTCACCAACGCCTGCGACACGCACGGCGGTTTCTACCTCGGCTCGATCGGCGGACCGGCCGCGCGCCTCGCCCAGGACTGCATCAAGAAGGTCGAGGTCGTCGAGTACGAGGAGCTCGGGATGGAGGCGGTGTGGAAGATCGAGGTCGAGGACTTCCCCGCCTTCATCGTCGTCGACGACAAGGGCAACGACTTCTTCAAGGATCCGTCGCCGGCGCCCACGTTCACGTCGATTCCGGTGCGGGGGCCGGGGCTGGCGTAGTGAGGGTCGGGGGGCGTGGTGGGGGTGGGCGTCCTGTTTCTTTCGCCCCCGCCGCCCCTACCCGTCCCATCCCTGGGGGCGCCGCCCCCAGACCCCCGACCGCGCTGAAGGCGCTCGTCCTCCAAGCACCGGACGGGCTGGGATGCCCCGGGGGAATACGTCTCTCCAGAGCCGCGCTGTTCCTTTCGGAGGTACGACGATGACGACGCCCGACCCGCAGTACCGCACCGAACACGACTCCATGGGCGAGGTCCGTGTCCCCGTGCACGCCAAGTGGCGGGCGCAGACCCAGCGTGCCGTGGAGAACTTCCCCGTCTCCGGGCAGCGTATCGAGCGCGCCCATATCGAGGCGCTCGCCCGGATCAAGGGTGCCGCCGCGAAGGTCAACGCCCAGCTCGGTGTGGTCGACAAGGACATCGCCGACGCCATTCAGGAGGCCGCCGACGAGGTCGCCGCCGGTGACTGGGACGAGCACTTTCCGGTCGACGTGTTCCAGACCGGTTCCGGTACCTCGTCCAACATGAACGCCAACGAGGTCATCGCCAGTCTCGCCGGTGAGCGGCTGGGGAAGGACGTACACCCCAATGATCACGTCAACGCCTCGCAGTCGTCCAACGACGTGTTCCCCTCCTCCATCCACATCGCCGCCACCGCCGCCGTCACCCGCGACCTGATCCCCGCCCTCGACCACCTCGCCGACGCCCTCACCCGCAAGTCCGAGGAGTTCGCCGACGTCGTGAAGTCGGGGCGTACGCATCTCATGGACGCCACGCCCGTGACGCTCGGACAGGAGTTCGGGGGGTACGCCGCCCAGGTGCGGTACGGCGTGGAGCGGCTGCGTGCCTCCCTGCCCCGGCTGGCCGAGCTGCCGCTCGGCGGTACCGCCGTCGGGACCGGGATCAACACGCCGCCCGGGTTCTCCGCCGCCGTGATCGAGGAGGTCGCCCGGACTACCGGGCTGCCCCTCACCGAGGCTCGCGATCACTTCGAGGCGCAGGGCGCGCGGGACGGGATCGTCGAGACGAGCGGACAGCTGCGGACCATCGCCGTCGGGTTGACCAAGATCGCGAACGATCTGCGGTGGATGGCCTCCGGGCCCCGGACCGGGCTCGCCGAGATCAGCCTGCCCGATCTTCAGCCCGGGTCGTCCATCATGCCCGGCAAGGTCAATCCCGTGATCCCCGAGGCCGTCCTGATGGTCTCCGCGCAGGTCATCGGCAATGACGTCACCGTCACCACCGCCGGTGCCGCCGGGAACTTCGAGCTCAACGTCATGCTGCCCGTCATCGCCAAGAACGTTCTCGAGTCCGTTCGGCTGCTCGCCAACGTCTCGCGGCTGCTTGCCGACCGGACCGTCGACGGGATCGTCGCCCATCGGGAGCGGGCGCGCGAGTACGCCGAGTCCTCGCCCTCGGTCGTCACGCCGCTCAACAAGTACATCGGGTACGAGGAAGCGGCCAAGGTGGCCAAGAAGTCGCTCGCCGAGAAGAAGACGATCCGCCAAGTCGTCCTGGAATCCGGGTACGTGGAGCGCGGTGATCTCACCGTCGAGCAGCTCGACACGGCGTTGGATGTCCTGCGGATGACGCGCCCGTAACGTCATCCGGCCACTGGCGAGAACGGTGACGCGCACCGCAGCGTCGTATGCCCGGGGCACCTAATATCTCTCCATGACAGACGACGGAGCGTTGAGACGAGTGGAAGCGGGCGGATCAGCGGCGTACTGGTCCCCCGGGAGTCAGATCCTGTGGCGCTATCGCGAGAACTCCGGGGACCGCTTCCACATCGTGCGTCCCGTCACCGTCGTACGGGACGACCCCGAGGTGCTCGCCGTGTGGATGGCCCCCGGCACCGAGTGCGTCAAGCCCGTGCTCGCCGACGGTACGCCCGTGCACGTGGAACCGCTGGAGTCGCGGTACACCAAGCCCCGGACCGTCCAGCGCGACCGCTGGTTCGGCACCGGGGTGCTGAAGCTGGCGCGACCCGCCGAGCCCTGGTCGGTGTGGCTTTTCTGGGAACCGGGCTGGCAGTTCAAGAACTGGTACGTGAACCTGGAGGAGCCGCTTGTCCGTTGGGCCGGCGGGGTCGACTCCGAGGACCATTTTCTCGACATCACCGTGAATCCCGACCGGACGTGGGAATGGCGCGACGAGGACGAGTTCGCGCAGGCCCAGCAGGCCGGGCTGATGGACGCCCAACTCGCCGAACGGGTAAGGGAAGCGGGGCGTTCGGCGGTGGAGGTCATCCGGGCCTGGGGTGCGCCGTTCGCGGATGGCTGGCAGCACTGGCGCCCGGATCCGTCGTGGGCTGTACCGTCACTGCCGGAGGACTGGGACCGTACGCCCGCGCACATGTCGTCATGAGACCCTTGATGCGCCCCCGGTGCACAACCGTAGGATCGTCCTCCGCAAGGGCGCACGACCGGTAACTGCCGGAAAACGCG
Organism: Streptomyces lacrimifluminis; assembly: GCF_014646095.1. Taxonomy (GTDB): domain Bacteria; phylum Actinomycetota; class Actinomycetes; order Streptomycetales; family Streptomycetaceae; genus Streptomyces; species Streptomyces lacrimifluminis. Next base: position 291,213 of record NZ_BMMU01000005.1, read on the forward strand.
CCGGGCCTGACCATACGTCACCGAGGGGCGGCAGGACGTGAGCGAGGGGTACGAGGGCAGCACCGGTCCGGGCCGACCACGGCTCGCCGGTGCACCAGGAACAACCTCTGACCACGCCGGTTTTCCGTTCCTGGGGCACGTATTCCGGGTATCGGGAAGTCGGCGGGACCAACTGCGTGTACAACGCGCAGCCCCGGACGGATGGATTCGACACGCGTGACGGAGCAACCCACCTCGCACGAGCGCAGTCGGCCGGGCACCGGCCGGCCGGACACCCCCGCGGACACCCGCGGGGCGCTTCTGCGTTCCCCGGAGGCGGCGGCTCTGCCTCTGCCGAAGCAGACGACAGGGCAGGGAGGGGCCGCCGGCGGGCTGGAAGCCGCCGACTGCTCCGTGACAGGCTCCGAGAGCCCCGAGACCGTCGGCGGCGCCGGTAGAGCCGCGCACGGCGCGGGAACAGCGGGAACAGAGGCGGGAACAGGCGCGATGGCATCCAGCTCGAGTACTGGTACCGGTACGTCCGGCTCCACCGGCCCCAACCCCGCCGGTCCCCCGGCCGCGCCCGGGCCCGAGCACTCGCAGCCCGACCAGCCGTCCTCGACCGAGCCCGACGCGCACCGCCCGCGTCCGGCGCCGGACAGCATCCCGGTCCAGCCGGGCGCCGAGACGGCCCGCCCGGGCACGGAGAACCACACGACGGAGCACCACGCCACGGAGAACCACGCGAGCCCGAACGGACCCGCCGACGGCGCCGACCCGGCCGTGAGCGCCCTCACCGGCAAGGAACGCCGTTCCGGGCAGGGCAACCCCGCCGGCACTCCGCTGCCGATGCGGCGGGACGGCGACCGGCTGCGGTTCGTCGGGGCAGCCACCCGGCGTATCGCCCGGGGCATCGACCTCGACGAGATCGTGATGGGGCTGTGCCGGGCGACCGTGCCGACGTTCTCGGACACGATCCTCGTCTATCTGCGCGACCCGCTGCCGGTCGGTGACGAGCGGC
>NZ_BMMU01000005.1:292308-335142 GCF_014646095.1 Streptomyces lacrimifluminis
AGCCGCCGCCAGAGCTGTCCCCGGTCAGCGCCGAGCTGTGCGAGGTGCGTCCCGGCGGCGCGCTCGCCGAGGTGCTGCGCGGCGTCCGGCCCGTCTTCGCGGACGCGCCCGCAGCCCGCGCGGCCCTGCCCGAGCTGCTCGGCGAGGGCTGCGAACTGGAGGTACCGGACGGCCAGCGCGCGATCCTCGCCCCGCTGCGCGGCCGGCGCCGGGTCATCGGCGCCGCGCTCTTCCTGCGCCGCCCGGAGCGCATCCCGTTCGAGACGGACGACCTCCTCGTAGCCGCCCAGCTCGCCACCCACAGCGCCCTCGGCATCGACAAGGCGGTGCTGTACGGCCGCGAGGCCTACATCGCCGACGAGCTGCAGCGCACGATGCTGCCGGAGACCCTGCCGCGCCCCACAGGCGTACGGCTCGCGTCCCGCTATCTTCCGGCCGCCGAGACCGCCCGCGTCGGCGGTGACTGGTACGACGCGATCCCGCTGCCCGGCAGCCGCGTCGCGCTCGTCGTCGGCGACGTCATGGGGCACTCCATGACCAGCGCGGCCATCATGGGCCAGCTGCGGACGACCGCGCAGACCCTCGCCGGGCTCGACCTGCCCCCGCAGGAGGTCCTGCACCACCTCGACGAACAGGCCCAGCGGCTCGGCACGGACCGCATGGCGACCTGCCTCTACGCGGTCTACGACCCGGTATCGCACCGGATCACCATCGCCAACGCCGGCCACCCGCCGCCCGTTCTGCTGCACCTGGGCGGCCGGGCCGAGGTGCTGAAGGTGCCGTCCGGCGCGCCCATCGGGGTCGGCGGCGTCGACTTCGAGGCCGTGGAGCTGGACGCGCCGGCCGGCGCCACCCTCTTCCTCTACACGGACGGGCTCGTCGAGTCCCGGCTGCGGGACGTGTGGACCGGCATAGAGCAGTTGCGCGAGAAGCTCGCCGCGACCGCCCAGCTGACCGGGCCCGACCATCCGCCGCCCCTCGAAGCCCTGTGCGACGAGGTTCTCGACATGCTCGGCCCGGGTGACCGGGACGACGACATCGCGCTGCTCGCCGCCCGCTTCGACGGCATCGCGCCGAGCGACGTCGCGTACTGGTACCTGGACCCGGAGGACGCCGCGCCCGGCCGGGCCCGTCGGCTCGCCCGGCGCGCGCTGTCCCGGTGGGGCCTGGAGGACATGACGGACTCGGTGGAGCTGCTGGTCAGCGAGGTCGTGACGAACGCGGTGCGCTACGCGACCAAGCCGATCACCCTCCGGCTGCTGCGGACCGACGTACTGCGCTGCGAGGTCGGGGACGACGTGCCGCAGCTGCCACGCCTGCGCCAGGCCCGGGCCACGGACGAGGGCGGGCGTGGACTGCTTCTCGTCAACCGCCTGGCCCGGCGCTGGGGTGCGACCCGGCTGAGCACGGGGAAGGTGGTCTGGTTCGAACTGAACCGGGGGTGACCGCCTCGGGCCGCGGGTCCGCCCAGGACTCGGCGCGGAATCATGTGCGATATCCCGGGGCCCGTCACGTGTGGGCCCACGTCCTGCCGGAAGGGAAACCGTGCGGCAGGGCGCTGTGGTTCGCGGCGCGGAAGGTGGAGCACCGATCGACGGATCCGCTCCGGCCTACGCGCCCGGCCGGGCCGGCCCTAAGGGACCAGGGCGGCGATGACGACGCCGATCGGCAGGAACACCACCGCCGCGGCCATGAGCCGGCCCATCTTCCATGAGGTCCTGTCGCCGACCTTGACGCACAGCACGGTCACCAGGGCGACGTAGACGGCCAACGGCACGATGAGGATGCCCGCACCCATGCGCTGCTCGGCTCCTTGCGGGTAACGCGCCCGGAGCCGCCGCGAGAGCGGCTCCGGGCACTTTCCGTCCTACGTCCCACGCCCTACGGCGTGACCGGCACCTCTGTCACTGCTCGTCGCCCGGATCGGGCGGATCCAGGGTGATGCCTCCGGCCCCGCCGTCCGTCGGAGTCGCCGCCGGGGTCGACGGGGTCAGCGACGGGGTCACGGAGGGCGTCACCGACGGGGTCACGGACGGGGTCACGGAGGGCGTCACCGACGGGGTCACGGACGGCGTCCGCGACGGGGTTGCCGAGGGCGTCACCGACGGGGTCTCCGACGGGGTCGCGGACGGCGTCGGCGTCGGCTTCACGCCCGCGCCCAGCGTGGTGTCCAGGTCGAACTTGGTCACCTTGCCCATCGCGCCGAAGGTGTACTCCGCCCAGATCTTCGCCGGGTAGCCACCGCCGTTGATCCGGCCGCCGCCCGCGGCGATGAGACCCGTGGCGCCCTTCAGGGAGACCTGCTTGTTGGCCTTCGTGTCCTCGCCGAACAGACCGACCGCGGTGACCAGACCGGGCGTGTAGCCGGTGAACCAGGCCGACTTGTTCTCGTCGGACGTACCCGTCTTGCCGGCCACCTGCTGGCCCTTGCGGTTCGGCGCCTGGGCCACCGAGACCCGGGCCGTACCGTCGTCGACCACGCCCGTCAGCACCGACGTGACCGCGTCGGCGGCCTCGCGGGTGATGACCTGCTCACCGAGCGGGGAGTCGAACTCGACCGTACGGTCCTTGTGTTCGGCCGACTTGACGACGGCCGGGGTGACCTTGCGGCCGTGGTTGTCGAGGGTGGCGTAGACGGCGGCCATCTCCAGCGGGCTCGCACCCATCGTGCCGAGGGTCTGCGCGGGTACCGCCTGCAACCCCTCGGTGTCCAGGCCGAGTTCGTCCGCGACCTTCATGACCTCGGGCATCCCGACGTCGACGCCCATCTGCGCGAACACCGAGTTGATCGACTTGTTCATCGCGGTCTGGACGGTGACGTCGCCGTAGTCCGCCTTGTCCTCGTTCGGCGGGCCGAAGCCGACCTTCTTGCCGTCGGAGACGACCTGCCGGCCGCTCGTGCCGTCGTAGACGGTGTCCGGGGTGATCAGATCGCCGTCCTGCGTACGCGCCTTCTCCTCCATGGCCGCCGCGAGGATGACCGGCTTGAAGGTGGACGCGGGCTGGTAGTCACGCCGGGTCGCGTTGCTGATGTAGTGCTTGAAGTAGTCGGTGCCGCCGTACAGCGCGAGCACCCGCCCGGTCCTGGGGTCGACGGACGCCGCCCCGGCCTGGACGTTGCCGTCGACCTTGCGCTTCTTCGCGTCGAGTTTGCTGGTGAGCTGGCTCTTGACCGCCTGCTCCAGCGCGGTCTGCTTCTTCCGGTCGATGTTGAGCGTGATCGTCCAGCCGCCCTTGTCGACCAGCGCGTTCGCGCTGTTGGTGTCGTCCGCCGTGCCCTGGGCCACGAGCTGCTTGGCCAGCTCCTTCTTGGCGGCGTCGACGAGGTAGCCGGTCTGGCCCTCCAGTCCCGGGGCACCCTTCGGGTCCTTCGGCACCGGGAACTTCATGGCGTCGCGCTTGGACTTGTCGAGCCAGCCCTCCCCGACCATGTTGTCGAGGACGTAGTTCCAGCGGGCGGTGACCAGCTTCTTGCCGGTGTCGGAGGCGACCGCCCAGTCGTACTGGCTCGGCGCCTGCAGCAGCGCGGCGAGGTACGCGCCCTGCTCGACGGTGAGGTTCTTGGCGTCGACGCGGTAGTAGGCCTGCGCGGCGGCCTGGATGCCGTAGGAGTCGCGGCCGTAGTAGTTGGTGTTGATGTAGCCGGCGAGGATGTAGTCCTTGGTCTTCTGCCGGTCCACCTTCAGCGAGATGACCAGTTCCTTCAGCTTGCGCGTGATGGTCTGGTCCTGCTCCAGGTAGTAGTTCTTGACGTACTGCTGGGTGATCGTCGAACCACCCTGTTTGCCCTTGCCGGACAGCGTGTTGATCAGACCGCGGGTGGTGCCCTTGAGGTCGACGCCGGAGTCCTTGTAGAAGGACTTGTTCTCGGCGGCGACAAAGGTCAGCTGGACCTTCTTGGGCACCTCGGCCAGGTCCACGATCTCGCGGTTGACCGTGCCGGTGCGGGCGAGGACGGTGCCGTCGCCGTACTTGTAGACGTTGCTCTGCTTCACCGCGGCGGCGTTGCCCGCGGGCACGCCGATCATCAGGTACAGCACGACGAAGGCGCCCATGCCGAGCAGCAGGAAGCCGAAGAACGCGCCGAGGATCTTCTTCCAGGTGAAGAGCCGGCGCAGAAAACTCTTACCTTCTTTGCCACTCCTGGCGCTCTTGCCGCGCGCCGCCGCTCTGCTCGCCGCCCTGCCCGTGGTCACGGGCTCGGTCGCGGTCGCGATCCCGCCCTCGGTACCGGTCTCCGCGCCGGTCCCGGTCCCGGTCGACGCATCCCTGGAGGAGCGCTTGGGCGCCGCGCGGCGGCCACCGCGATGCTGCCGCGCTCGTCTCTCGTCCGCTCGTCCCATGGGTCGCTTCGCTCCGCTTCCTTCTTCGCACAGGTTCATGGCTCAGGTCAGCTCAGAAAACTAACACCGGCAGATAAGACGACGAGCTTTCGATCCCCTCTTTTCCGGACGTGACAATCAGCACCTGCCCCACTGGAACCGACCATTGAGAGCTGCGGAAGGTTGCCAAGCCCGCTAAAGTGATATCACTTAGCTAGAACACTGCTAGGCTCTTGCCGCGACAGCAACGACAGCGACGAAACGGGGGCACCATCCATGACCACGCACGACTCGACTCCGACCACCGATCCCGACGTCGACCTGCCCGACATGCCCGACCCACAGGTCCGGGAGTTTCCGGCCCACAGCATCGGGGGCGGGCTCGCCCTGCTGCTCGGGCTGGCCGGACTCGCGCTCGGCGTCGGCATGATCGTCGGCGCGACGGCCGTCTCCGGGGGCGGGGCCAAGGCCGCGCTGATCATCCTGGGCATCCTGATCGGCCTCGCCTCCTTCATCGCCATGTGCGGCCTGAACACGGTGGCGCCGGGCGAGGCGCGGGTCGTCCAGCTCTTCGGGCGGTACCGGGGGACGATCCGGCAGGACGGGCTGCGCTGGGTGAACCCGCTCACCTCTCGCACGAAGATCTCGACCCGGGTCCGTAACCACGAAACGGCCGTCCTCAAGGTCAACGACGCCTACGGCAACCCGATCGAACTCGCGGCGGTCGTGGTGTGGAAGGTCCAGGACACCGCACAGGCGACGTTCGAGGTGGACAGCTACGTGGAGTTCGTGTCCACCCAGACCGAGGCGGCCGTCCGGCACATCGCCATCGAGTACCCGTACGACGCCCATGACGAGGACGGGCTCTCGCTGCGCGGCAACGCCGAGGAGATCACCGAGAAGCTGGCCGTCGAGCTGCACGCGCGCGTGGCGGCGGCCGGCGTCCACATCATCGAGTCCCGCTTCACCCACCTCGCGTACGCTCCCGAGATCGCCTCGGCGATGCTCCAGCGGCAGCAGGCGGGGGCGGTCGTCGCGGCGCGGCGGCTGATCGTCGACGGCGCGGTGGGGATGGTCGAGGCCGCGCTCGCCCGGATCGCCGAGCAGGACATCGTGGAGCTGGACTCCGAACGGAAGGCGGCGATGGTGTCGAACCTGTTGGTGGTGCTGTGCGGCGACCGTGCGGCCCAGCCGGTCGTGAACACGGGATCCCTGTACCAGTGAGTATTTCCTCCGGGGGTCCGGCGGCTGAAGAACCCGAGCGTCCCGCGCGTCGGCCGCAGCAGCAGCGCAAGCAGGTGCTGCTGCGGCTGGACCCCGCCGTGTACGAGGCGCTGGCCCGGTGGGCGGGGGACGAGCTGCGCTCGGCGAACGCGCAGATCGAGTTCGTCTTGCGGCGGGCCCTGGCGGAGGCGGGTCGGCTTCCCGGGGAGGCGGGCCCCATCCCACGCCGCGGGCGTCCCCCTGGGGGCTCCACCCCCAGACCGCCGTCGACCTGAAGGGCCTCGCCCCAAACGCCGGACGGGCTGAAAGTGCCCGTCCGGCGCTGAAGAGGCGACGGCAAACGGTCAGCTGAGCCCCCGGTGACAGAACCGTGACAATGGGCTCCCACCTGCGCGTTCACACCCTCTATACACAGCGGGTATACATGACACGTATACCCCGTGCCTATAGTCCTCCCCATGTCCATCGGTCACACCCTTCTGGGACTCCTGGAGTCCGGCCCCCGACACGGTTACGACCTGAAGCGGGCCTTCGACGAGAAGTTCGGTCAGGATCGCCCGCTGCACTACGGGCAGGTCTACTCAACGATGTCCCGGCTGCTGAAGAACGGGCTCGTCGCGGTCGACGGGATCGAGGCCGGCGAAGGGCCCGAGCGCAAGCGGTACGCGATCACCGACGCCGGGATCACCGACGTACAGCAGTGGCTCGCGACGCCCGAGAAGCCCGAGCCCTATCTGCAGTCGACCCTCTACATCAAGGTCGTCCTCGCGCTGCTCACCCACCGCGACGCCGGTGACATCCTCGACACGCAGCGCTCGGAGCATCTGCGGATGATGCGCATCCTGACCGACCGGAAGCGCAAGGGCGACCTCGCCGACCAGCTCATCTGCGACCACGCCCTGTTCCACCTCGAAGCCGATCTGCGCTGGCTGGAACTGACCGCCGCGCGACTCGACAAGCTCGCTCTGGCGGTGACGTCCCGATGACCGGTCCCATGACCGCCCCGCCCGGTTCCCTGCTCGTCGCGAGCCGGCTGCGCAAGGCCTACGGCCCGACCAACGCCCTCGACGGCGCCGAGTTCTCGATCCACCCCGGCGAGGTCGTCGCCGTGATGGGCCCGTCCGGGTCCGGCAAGTCGACCCTGCTGCACTGTCTCGCCGGGATCGTGCCGCCCGACTCGGGGTCGATCACGTACAACGGTCGCGAGATGGCCGGCATGAGCGATGCGCAGCGGAGTCAGCTGCGGCGCACCGAGTTCGGCTTCGTGTTCCAGTTCGGGCAGCTCGTGCCCGAGCTCACCTGCGTCGAGAACGTCGCCCTTCCGCTGCGGCTCAACGGGTCCTCCCGCAAGGAGGCCGAGCGGACCGCGCTGTCCTGGATGGAGCGGCTGGAGGTCGACGACCTCAGGGGCAAGCGGCCCGGCGAGGTGTCCGGCGGCCAGGGGCAACGGGTCGCCGTCGCACGGGCGTTGGTCACCGGTCCCCGGGTGCTGTTCGCCGACGAGCCCACCGGGGCTCTCGACTCGCTCAACGGCGAGCGGGTGATGGAGCTGCTCACCGAGGCGGCCCGGTCGACCAACGCCGCCGTCGTGCTGGTCACGCACGAGGCCCGGGTGGCCGCCTACTCGGACCGCGAGATCGTCGTGCGGGACGGGAAGTCGCGGGACATGGAGCGCGTCATATGAGCGTGGGGCACTGGACGAGGGACCTCGGCCTGGGGGTCCGGTTCGCCTTCACGGGCGGGCGCGAGGGCTGGGGGCGGGTCCTGCTGACGGCCGTCGGGGTCGGGCTCGGGGTGGCGCTGCTGCTGCTGACGACCGCCATCCCGAGCGCCCTGGCGGCGCGGGGCGAGCGCGAGAGCGCCCGTACGAACATCATGTACGTCGACAAACAGATGCCGAAGGCCGACAACACGCTGATCGTGGCGAGCGTCTCCACGACCTTCCGTGAGGACGAGCTACGCGGGCGGGAGCTGGAACCCGAAGGGGTGCGGGCGCCCCTGCCGCCGGGGATCGACAGGTTTCCCGCGGTCGGCGAGATGTTCGTCTCCCCCGCGCTCGAACGGCTGCTGGAGTCCGGCGACGGCAAGCTGCTGCGGGAACGGCTGTCGGACCGGATCGTCGGCACCATCGGCGACAACGGGCTCGTCGGACCCGCCGAACTCGCCTTCTACCAGGGTGGCGAGGGGCTGGCGGACCGTTTCGCCGGGGGTACGGTGACGCGGATCAACCAGTTCGGGGATCTGCATCCGTCGTCCGAGGGGATGGACCCGGTTCTGCTCCTGCTCACCCTCGTCGTCTTCGTGGTGCTGCTGATGCCGGTCGGCGTCTTCATCGCCACGGCCGTACGGTTCGGCGGTGAGCGGCGCGACCGGCGGCTGGCCGCGCTGCGGCTGGTCGGGGCCGACGGCATGATGACCCGGCGGATCGCCGCGGGCGAGGCGTTCGCGGGCGCCGCGGTCGGGCTCGTCTTCGGCACCGTCTTCTTCCTGATCGGCCGTCAGGCCGCGGGCTATGTCGCCGTGTTCGACATGAGCGTGTTCCCCAGCGATCTGAATCCGGCTCCCGCGCTGGCCGTCCTGGTCGCGGTCGCCGTGCCGTTGGCCGCCGTGCTGGTCACCCTGTTCGCGCTGCGCGGTGTGGTGATCGAGCCGCTCGGTGTGGTGCGTACGGCCCGGCCCCCACGCCGTCGGCTGTGGTGGCGGCTGCTGCTGCCGCTGGGCGGGGTCGCGGCGCTCTCCCCCATGATCGGGCAGGGCAACGACGCCGGGCAGTTCAACGACTTCCTTGTCATCGCCGGTGTCTCGCTGCTGCTCATCGGGGTGACCGCACTCCTGCCCTGGGTCGTCGAGGCGGTGGTCGCACGGCTCGACTCCGGCGGACTTTCCTGGCAACTGGCCGTCCGGCGGCTCCAGTTGAGCAGCGGTACGGCGGCCCGCATGGTGAACGGGATCGCGGTGGCGGTGGCCGGTGCCATCGCCCTGCAGATGTTCTTCTCAGGGGTCGCCGGCGCCTACGAGACCCCGACGAAAGAGAACCTCGACCGGGCCCAGATGGAGGTCAGCATTCCCGACAACGTCCCGCTCGTCCGGGCGAGCCAGGAGCTCGCCCGGACCGAGGGCGTGCGGAAGGTCACCGTGCTGTCCTACGGTTCGGTGGGCGAGAAGGCCAAGTCCCCCGAGAAGTACGTCGAGTTGACCATCGGCGACTGCGCGGCACTGCGCGAGGTGGGCCGGCTCCCCTCGTGCCGTGACGGTGACGTCTTCACCGTGCGGGGCGTCGAGTACGCCACGGAGGCGCCCCGACTGGTCAAGCCGGGCCGGAAGTTGTGGGTCAGCCCGGGCTATTCGCAGAGCGTGAGGCCGGCGGTCGCCTGGACGGTCCCGGCGGGTGTCCAGCCGGCAGGAACCCGCGAGGACCCGTCCGGGATCGAGCGCGGCGGTGTTCTCGCCACGCCGGGCGCCCTGCCCGAGGAGGTCGTGGCGCGGGCTGCCGGACGGATCTTCATCGGCCTCGATCCCCAGGTGGCGGACGCCCGCGACCTGGTCCGCAACACGGCGGCGCGGATCGACCCCCTCACGGATCCCGCGACCTGGACGGCCACCAAACGCGTCAGGCAGTTCGACTCGATCCGCACCGGCCTGTTCGTCGGCGCCACCTGCGTCCTGCTGCTGATCGGGGTGAGCCTGCTGGTCTCCCAGCTGGAGCAGCTTCGCGAGCGCCGGAAACTGCTGTCGTCCCTGGTCGCCTTCGGTACCCGGCGGCGCACCCTGAGCCTGTCGGTGCTGTGGCAGACGGTGATCCCGATCGGACTGGGGCTGCTGCTGTCGTCGGGCGTGGGGCTGACCCTGGGCGTGGTCCTGCTGAAGATGACGAACAGGTCGTTCGGCATCGACTGGGCCGCCGTACTGACGATGACCGGCATCGGCGCGGGCGTCGCGCTGCTGGTCACGGTGCTGAGTCTGCCGCCGCTGCTGCGGCTGATGCGGCCGGACGGTCTGCGCACGGAGTAGCGCCTCCGCGCCCGCCCATCGCACGGGCCCCTCCCCCGGACCTCGGTCTCCTGGGGAGGGGCCCCGTGCGCGATCCGCTCAGGCGCCCTCGGTTCCGCGCGGATCGGGTCCTTTCAGAGGCTGTACTCCTTGACCACCCGTCGCACCTGGGCGAAGAGCATGCCCACGTTGACCGCCTTGCGGCAGACGACCACGGCGACGACGTCCTGCTGCTCGTTCAGCCGCACGAACAGGTGAGTGAGGTTCTCGCTGTTGACGAGAATCTCCTGGAAGAAGTGCTGGTCGCTCTGGACGCCCCGCCGTTCCTTGAACACGTCCTCGATCATCACGACCGTACGGCCCTGGAACAGGTCGAGGGTCGCGCCCGCCAGCAGGTCGAGCACCTCCGGCGGATGGTTGTCGACCGTCTCGTACGAGAGCAGCATCCCGGTGGCCATGTCGACCACCCCGGACGCCACGCACTCGGGGGCATCGGTACGGAGCGCCTTGACCAGGCTCATGACCTGGTCGGAGAAACCTGTGGTCATGCGTTTCGTCCCCATCCTTTCCTTCACACTCCTTCGGTCGCCACGGCGGGATCCGTCGCGGAGAGGATCGAGCCGATACGGCGCAGCGCCGGCTGGGTGGCACGGTGCAGCCGGTCCAGGTCGACGCCCTCGTCGCCGAGTACGACCATCAGCGCGGTGTCCCCGACGGCGTAGAACGCGGCGCAGCCCTGGCTGCCGTAGGTGACCGTCCGGCGCAGGGTGCCCCGGCCGGTCGCCTGGGCCGCCCGGCGGGCGAGGCCGAGCCCCGCGGCGGCGATGGCGGCCAGGCTCTCGGGGTCGATCGACGCGGCGGTGTCCGCCGCTATGAGCAGTCCGTCGGTCGCGGCGATCGCCGTGTCGGTGATTCCGTCCACTTTTTCGCGCAGGTCGCGCATTTCCATGGCCAGCGCATTGTGGTCCATGTACTCAACTCCCCTATGGGTTTCTATGGACTTCTACGGGTTTCCATAAGCTTCCAATGAGCTCCCATGAGCTTCCGATGAGCCTCTGAGTTCCGTCGGGCGTTATTTGGCGGTTCCGTTCCTCATGCGAAAGAACCCTTTCCAGCTCGTCCCGCGCTTTTCGGGGGCGAGAGATTCGGTGATGCCACTGGCACCGGGTTCGCGGCGGGGCAGTGCGGGAGCGGGGGCCCTCGGTGGCGATGCCCGCCGGGGCAGCGCTTGGGCGTCGGAGGCGAGGACGGCGGCCAGCGCGGTGACCACGGCGGGGTCGACGTACGGGGGCGGCGGGGGTGGCGGTGGCGCAGGCGGCCTGCGCTGCCGCAGCCCTTCCTCCGGCACCCGTACGACCGGCAGCGGCGCGGCCCCCTCGGCGCACTCCAGAAGCCCGGCGCCGAGCATCCGCGCCACCTCGACGGTCACCGTGTACACCCCTCGCCCCGTACGGAACGCGAGGTCACGGGCGGTCCGGCGACCGTCGGCCTGGTCCAGCAACTCCTGCTGTACGGGGGTGAGTCGCCCGTCGCTCACCGCGACCGGCGCCGAACCCGGGCTCGGCCGCTCACGGTTCGGGCGTACCGGGTGGGGCAGGGCGGCGAGGGCGGCCAGTTTGCGGTTGGCGTCCTGGAGGAGGCGGATCGGCCCCTCGCCCACCGGCACGGGGGCGAGGGGCTCGGCCCGGGGGTCGCGTTCGCAGGCGTCCACCCGGCCCGCGACGACCGCGAAGACGGCGTCCCGTAGCGCCATCATGCAGACGACCCGCAGCTGGGCGGCGCCCGCGTACCCGTGCCTGATCAGCTCGGCGCCCGGCCAGCGCGCTCCCCCGGCCTCCCGCACCAGCTCGGCCCACTCCTCACCGCTGATCCGGCGGGAGCGCAGGAGCAGCGCCTCCGGGCCCGGGGCGCCCGGGCTCTCGGCGCCGACGACGAGTCCGCGCCGGAGATGAAAGGTCCCGCCGGGGCTGCCGGCCGCGCGCAGCGCCCCGGTGAACTCCTCGCGCCCGCACTCGGCCAGGGCGTTCAGCAGCAGGTCGTAGCCGATCCGGCCAAGGGAATCCGGGGATGCGCGCGTGTATACGGATTCGGGATCCGGGGCGGATGTGGATACGGAATCGCGGATGACCGACATCACTCCCCTTGGCCTTGCTCTCATCGGCATTTCGCACATACGCCTGACGCGTAGCACTGAGGGGGTATGTGTATCAGTCCGGGCGCATATTCAGACCGGGGTCTTCCTACCTGACGGAAGTTGAAATCTCTCGCCGTTCAACGGTCTTTGTTCGACGCTCATTTGATCGAACCGTCACCTTTTCAGTCGCCCCACACCCGCACGGGCAACGGCCGCAACGCCTCCCGCAGGGCCCCCGCCAGCTCCTCGTACTCCGCGCCCCGCACGGCGCCCGCGCGCATCGCGAGGCCGATCCGGCGGGTCGGGGCCGGGGCGGCGAAGCGGCCGGTGCGGAGCTGGTCGCTGCGGCCCGTCTCGACGTCGACCGCGGTGTGCGGCAGCAGTGTCACGCCGAGGCCGCCTGCGACGAGCTGGACGAGGGTGGACAGACCGGCGGCCGTGGTGGTGACCGGGGCGTCCGCGCGCCCGGCCTCCCGGCAGATGTCGAGCGCCTGGTCGCGCAGACAGTGCCCTTCGTCCAGGAGGAGCAGGTCGAGTTCGCGCAGCGCCTCGCGCGGGAGGTCCGTCTGCCCGCCGAGGGGATGGCCGAGGGGCGTGACGAGCACGAAGTCCTCGTCGAAGAGGGGGAGTTCGAGGACGCCGGGCATCCCGGCCGGGACGGCGACCAGGAGCAGGTCGAGGCGGCCGGTGGTGAGTCCGTCGAGGAGGCCGGCGGTCTGCTCCTCGTGGACCTGGAGGTCGAGGTCCGGGTAGCGGTCGTGGACGAGGCGCAGGACGGTGGGCAGGAGGTAGGGCGCGACGGTCGGGATCACGCCGAGCCGCAGGGCCCCGGTGAAGGGCGCGCGGACGGCCTCGGCCTCCTCCATGAGCGCGGCGACCGACTCCAGCACGGCCCGGGCCCTTACGGCGAGCCGCTCACCGGCGGGCGACAGCAGCACCCTGCGGGTGGTGCGCTCCACCAGGGTGACGCCGAGGGCCTCCTCCAGGGCGGAGACGGCGCCCGAGAGCGCGGGCTGGCTCATGCCGATCGCGGCGGCGGCATCCCGGAAGTGCAGCTGCTCGGCGACGGCGACGAAGGCGCGCAGTTGGGCGAGACTGGGCCGACGGCGCCCGTCGGTGTTCTTGGGCGCGGCCATGTCCACACTCCCCTTGACTGATAGGTTTCACTGATCAACACAACCGAGTGTAGCGATTCCTTCGATCAATCAAGCAAGGGCGGTGAGTGGGTATGGGTCTCGCGGAACTGAAGTCCGCTCTGCCCGACTACGCGGCGGACCTGCGCCTCAACCTGGAATCGGTCGTCAACGGCTCCCGGCTCACCCCGCAGCGGCTGTGGGGCACCGTGCTGGTCTGCGCGATCGCGTCCCGTTCACCGCGCGTGCTGCGCGAGCTGGGGCCTGAGGCCAGGGCGCGCCTCTCCCCGGAGGCGTACACGGCCGCCCGGTCGACCGCGGCCATGATGGCGATGAGCAACGTCTTCCACCGCACCCGCCATCTGCTCTCCGACCCGGAGTACGGGCGGCTGCGCGCCGGTCTGCGGGCCAACGTGCTCGGCGATCCGGGCGTCGAGCGGACCGACGTGGAGCTGTGGTCGGTGGCGGTGTCGGCGATCAACGGGTGCGGAGCCTGTCTCGACGCACACGAGCGGGTGCTGCGGGGTGCGGGCGTCGGCCGGGAGACGGTGCAGGAGGCGTTCAGGATCGCGGCGGTCGTCCAGGCCGTCGGCACGACGCTGGACGCGGAGGCGATCCTCGCCGAGTAGCCGCCGCAGCCGCAGCCGCAGCCGCCGAGTATCTGCGGGGCAGCCGTGTGCTGCCAGGCGGGGCGGGTGACTGGACGTGGCAGGCGGTACGTCCGACAATGGGCGGACCCTCACTCCGTTCGTCGCCGCCTTCGTCGTCCCGGCCGCGAGGACCGTCCTTCTCCGACTGAGGGAGCCACCCGCAATGACCGTCGCCCTGGCGCTGATGGCCGTCGTCGCCCTGACCGCCGCCGCTGTCCTGCCGCGTGTGCTGACCCGGGCCGGCTGGCCCGACCGGGAGCCGGTGCTGGGGCTGTGGGTGTGGCAGTGCCTGGTCGCCACCGTGCTGGTGTGCTGTCTCGCCGCGCTGCTGCTGGGTACGACGGCCGCGTTCGGGACCGTCCGGGCCCACGCCTTCGCACCGGCGCCGCCCTCGGTCACCGCCGCCTACGAGCTGGGGCGACCGCCCGTCTGGCTCACCGTACTGACGCTGCTGCTGGCCTGCGGGGCGGCCTGGACGGTCGCCATGCTCGCCCGGGAACTCGCCGAGGCACGCAGACGGCGTCGGCTGCGGCGCGCGCATCTGCGGGAGCGGGCACCGGACCTGCCCGCCGGTTTCCCGGCCGCCAAGGGGCCGCTGCTGGTCCTGGAGGACGAGTATCCCGACGCCTGGCTGCTGTCCGGGCCCGCGCCCCAACTCGTCGTCACCACGGGTGCGTTGCGCCGACTGTCCGATCACGAGCTGGACGCCGTACTCGCCCATGAGCTCGGTCATGCCCGCGCCCGCCACGACTGGCTGCTGCACCTCTCGCAGGCGCTGGCCACCGGTTTTCCGCGCGTCCCGGTCTTCGCGCACTTCAGGGACCAGACGCACCGTCTGGTCGAACTGGCCGCCGACGACAGCGCGTCCCGGCGCTGCGGCCACCGCACCACCGCGCTCGCCCTGATCGAACTCAACCGACACCGGGGCGTGTTGTCCTGCGCCTGCACCCGCGGCCAGCTGGGCGACCGCGTCGAACGCCTCCTCGCGCCCCCGCCCCGCCTGGACGCCCCCTACCGCGCCGCCACTCTCCTGGCCGCCGCGCTGGCCCCACTGATCCCCCTCCTCATCGCCCTGAGCCCGGCCCTGAACGTCCTCAACTGACCTTCGGGCTACACACGTCGGCCACGCGGTACGGCAACCGCGGGCCCGCTGCGGCTGGTCACGCAGTTCCCCGCGCCCCCTCAAGGGCGCGCGGCGGAGCTGTGTCCTTCTTTGCCCCCGCCACGTGGACACGACCGACCGCACCGAACTGCGTCAGCCACGCGGTACGGCGACCGCGGGCCCGCTGCGGCTGGCCACGCAGTTCCCCGCGCCCCTTCAGAGGCGTGGCGCCGAGCTGTGGCTTTCTTTGGCTCCGCCGCGCAGACGCGGCTGACCGCAGCGAGGTGCGTCGGCCACGCGGTACGGCGACCGCCGGCCCGCTGCGGCTGGTCGCACAGTTGCCCGCGCCCCCTCAAGGGCGCGCGGCACCGAGCCGGCTCCTCCCGTGTGGACACGGCCGGCCGCATCGGAACCGTCGGTTCCGCGTTACGTTTCCGGCAAACTCCCGGGCGCGGACGTGTCGTTCGCCGGAGACTGGATCCGCCGACGACCCTGCGTGTCGGAGCCGGCCGTGCTCGTCGCCTCGGCCGGGCGGCCGGTCGACCGTCGCACCGGGTCGCCCGGCGCCGCCGACCGACCGACTACTGAGCCGGGTCGGACGGTGGCGACCCCTCTTCGGGTCGCTCGGTCCGGGCCGTCTGCTCTGGCTGCTGGGGCTGTTGTTGGGTCTCCTGCTGAGCCTTGGTCAGGGCGATGTCCACCGCTGTGGCCCCGCGTGGCTGCGGTGCGTGGCGTAGCGCGTCCGCCGCGTTGCTGTAGGCCTGGGAGTACACGCGCAGATAGCCGACGACCGTGTTCGTCACCGCGACCAGCGGTACGGCGACCACCGCGCCGCCGATCCCCGCCACCAGGCCGCCCGCCGCCACGGTCAGCACCACCGCCAGCGGGTGGACCCGCACCGCCCGGCCCAGGATGAACGGCTGCAGGACATGGCCCTCGATCTGCTGCACGGCCAGCACCACCGCGACCACCAGCACCGCCGTGAAGACGCCCTGGGTCACCAGCGCCACCACCACCGCCAGGGCGCCGGAGGCGACCGCGCCGACCAGCGGGATGAAGGAGAACAGGAAGATGAAGACGGCCAGTGGGACAGCCATCGGCACGTCCAGGAAGTAGATGCCGAGACCGATGAAGATGGCGTCGATCAGAGCCACTATCACCGTCCCCCGCACATACGCCGTCAGCGTGCGCCACGCTCGCGGGCCGGCGCCGGCGACACCGGGGCGGGCCGCCGCCGGCACCAGCTTCAGCGTCCACTCCCAGATGCGCTTGCCGTCGTAGAGGAGGAAGAGCGTCGAGAAGGCCGCCAGCAGTATGCCGGTCAGCGCCTCGACGATGACCGTGACGCCTTCCAGGCCCGCCGACGTGATCTGGTCCGTGTTGGCGCCGACCGCTTCACGAAGGTTCTCGGCGATCTCGTTGATCTGCTTGTCGGTGACGTGGAAGGGGCTGTTGAGCAGCCAGTTGCGCAGTTCGTCGATGCCGTCCTGGACCTGGTCGGAGAGCTGGTCGGTGTTCTCGATGACCTGCCAGGTCACGAACCAGCCGATCAGCCCCATCACGACGAACCCGAGGATCGCGGTGAGCGCGGTCGCGGGACCGCGCGGCATTCCCCACCGGGTGAGACGGGCGACCGCGGGCTGGAGCAGCGCGGTGATGAGCAGCGCCACCACGAAGGCGAAGACGACGAGTTGGACCGCACTGATGACCCGCATCAGCACCCAGAGCGTGCCCGCGAGCACCAGCAGCCGCCAGCCCGCCTCGGCCGCGACCCGTACGCCCCACGGGACGACGGAGGCGGGCTCGGGCCGGACGGCGAGTACACCAGGACCCGTCGGGGTGGTGGTGGTAGCCGCGCGAACAGGCTGCTCCTCCTCGTACCGGGGCTCGGGCGGCGCGGTGTGCGGCGGTGACGGAGCGCCGTACGAGCCCCCGTCGTCCCCGTGCTCCTTCTCCACCTCGGCACGGCGCGCGTCCAACCGCTCGCCCATCTCGGTGAGCCGGACCCCGACGCGGCCGAGCCACCGCGGCACTCTCGACATGATCCGCCCTCGTCCCCCGTATCTCCCTCTGCCCATTCTTCTCCCCAAAGCCTCCTGAGCCTCGGGAGCAGCGGTCCAGATCCGACCGTACATGGCCGAAGCCCCTCACCGAAGGACGGTGAGGGGCTCGGAAAGGTTGAGACAACTGAGCGCGGAAGACGCGAAAGTGCTCAGTAGTAGTTGTTGGCCTGCCAGAAGTTCCACGCGCCGCACGGGCTGTCGTAGCGATCGGCCATGTAGCTCAGGCCCCACTTGATCTGGGTGGCCGGGTTCGTCGCCCAGTCGGCACCCGCCGAGGACATCTTGGAACCCGGGAGCGCCTGCATGAGACCGAACGCGTCGGAACTGGGGTTGTCCGCCTGGTAGTTCCAGCTGGACTCGTGGTCCACGATGTTGCTGAAGCACTGGAACTGGTCCGCCGGGACGATCTGGCGCGCCATCTCCTGGACTTCGGCGACGGAGTACGAAGCCTGCACCGGGAAGCTGGACGCGTCACGCGTCGCGGAACGGCTGGCCGCCGCTTCCGCTTCCTTGCGCGCCTTGGCCTCTGCCTCGGCCTTCTCGGCTGCCTTCTCCGCGGCCTTCTGCTTGGCGACCGCGTCCTTGGCAGCCTGCTTACGGGCAGACTCCTCGGCGTCCTTCTTGGCGGTGGCGTCGGCGGCGATGGCCTGGATGTCGGCCTGCTGCGTCAGGGACGCGGTCTGCACCTCGGCCTGGGAGCCCACGGGAATGTCCGTGAGCAGCGTGGTGTCGCCTACCAGGGCCTCGGCATCGTTGGGGGTCCCGGTGTTGCCCGAGGCCACACCTGTAACTGCGCCGACAGCGGTGACCGCGGTGGCCGAGGCCACTGCGAGTCCCCGGACCGAAATCCGGCTCACACGGTTTCCTTCCAGCATCGCCCGCTTCGGTGACCCTGGCGGACGCAATCTTGCCCCCAAGTCACTGGCCTCCCAACTGCGGGGTCACGGGAGACACGGGCCCGGTGGGGAACTCCTTTGCGGGGAGCGCCACATGGTGCACGGGCGGCATACGACGACGGTATGGAGTTGAAGGCGATGCTTCGGCGGTGCCGTACTACTGGGGGTACAGATGTGTCGTATGCGGGGCCTGACAGGAGTGAGACTCTGCCGCACCCGGACGCCGAGTGGCAATTCTGAGTTGCGTGTGAAAGCTCACACCTCGTTTGTCGCAGGTGATTTGAGGAAAACCGCAGACGCGGAAGCGCCGCCCGGCTAGGCTCTTCGCCTTTGCCGGACGGCGCCTCTTTCACGAACTCCTGGGTAACCGGAAGCAATTGCCCAATTGCCCGAACGAGTCCCTATCTGCCCAACAGTGTCAGATCTGCCCGTCCTCCAGCATTTCGGTCACCAGGGCCGCGATCTGGGACCGCTCGGACCGGTTGAGGGTGACGTGCGCGAAGAGCGGGTGCCCCTTCAGCTTCTCGACGACGGCTACGACACCGTCGTACCGACCGACCCGTAGATTGTCCCGTTGTGCCACGTCATGGGTGAGAATCACCCGGGAGTTGGCTCCGATTCGGGACAGCACGGTGAGCAGGACGTTCCGCTCCAGCGACTGCGCCTCGTCCACGATCACGAACGCGTCGTGGAGCGACCGGCCGCGGATGTGGGTGAGGGGCAGCACTTCGAGCATGCCGCGCGAGGTGATCTCTTCGATGACTTCGCGGCTGGTGACCGCGGACAGCGTGTCGAAGACCGCCTGCGCCCAGGGACCCATCTTCTCGGACTCGGATCCGGGCAGATAGCCGAGTTCCTGGCCGCCGACCGCGTACAGCGGCCGGAAGACCATCACCTTCTGGTGCTGCCGCCGCTCCAGCACGGCTTCCAGACCGGCGCACAGCGCGAGCGCCGACTTGCCGGTGCCGGCGCGGCCGCCCATCGACACGATCCCGATGTCCGGATCGAGGAGGATGTCGAGCGCGATCCGCTGCTCGGCGCTCCTGCCCTTGATGCCGAACGCCTCGCGATCCCCTCGTACGAGACGGACGTTGCCCTCGGCCGTGACACGCCCCAGGGCCTTGCCGCGTTCCGACTGGATCGTCAGGCCGGTGTGCACCGGCAGTTCGGCGGCCTCCGGGACGTAGGCGTGCCCTTCCTCGAAGAGGAGGTCCACCTGTTCGCCGGGCAGGGTCAGTTCGGACATTCCGGTCCAGCCGGAGGAGCCCGTGATGGCCAGCTCCGCGCGGTACTCCTCGGCGAGGAGTCCGACGGACGAGGCCTTGATCCTGAGCGGCAGGTCCTTCGACACGACCGTGACGTCGTACCCCTCGGCCTGCAGGTTTCGGGCGACCGCGAGGATGCGGGAGTCGTTGTCCCCCAGGCGGTAGCCGCTTGGCAGCACGCTGGGGTCCGAGTGGTTGAGCTCGACACGGACGGTCCCACCCAGTTCCCCGATCGGAATCGGGGCGTCGAGTCGACCGAACCGGACGCGGAACTCGTCCAGCATGCGCAGGGCCTGCCGGGCGAAGTAGCCGAGTTCGGGATGGTGCCGTTTGGCCTCCAACTCCGTGACCACGACGATCGGCAGCACGACTTCGTGCTCGTCGAAGCGGTTCAGGGCGCCTGGATCGGCCAGCAGGACGCTGGTGTCGAGAACATAGGTGCGCCGGTCTGGCATACGGCGCTTTGTGCTGGTCACCACGGAAGGACGTACCCCCTCGGATGAGGTCGGGGAGCGACGAAGGAGATCTGGACCGGTCGACGGCCCCATTGCGCGGGCCGAGAACCGGCCCTCCGCCTGTTCGCCCGTGCTGTGACCACACGGTCGGGCTGGTGCAAAGGGCCTCCCGGGCGGACGGCCCCGTGCCGCCCGCTGAGATACGACGCCCGTGGTTCGGGTGTCGACCTGCTTGGTTTATGCCCTCGAACATGCGCCGCCATGCCACACCACAGGGCGGCGCGCTGGTGAACTCCTTGTTACTTCCGTCCCAGAGGGGGTGACTCCGATGCCGGGGGCACGCTCGGGGCGGGCCTGGCCAGACCCGGCTCGGGCCTGGTTCAGCCGCCGTAACGCCGGTGGCGGGCCGCGTAGTCGCGCAGGGCGCGCAGGAAGTCGACCTTGCGGAAGGCCGGCCAGAAGACCTCGCAGAAGTAGTACTCCGAGTGGGCCGTCTGCCAGAGCATGAACCCGGACAGCCGCTGCTCGCCGCTGGTGCGGATGACGAGGTCGGGGTCGGGCTGGTCGCTGGTGTAGAGGTGCTTGCCGATCAGGTCGATGTCGACGTTCTCGGCGAGTTCCTCCAGCGAGGCGCCCTTCTCGTGGGCGTCGAGCATCATCGAGCGCACGGCGTCGGCGATCTCCTGCCGGCCGCCGTAGCCGATGGCGACGTTGACCAGTATCCCGCCCGTCACGTGCGCGGTGGCCTCCTCGGCCTCCTTGAGCTGGGTCTGCAGCTGTCCGGGGAGCAGATCGAGGTTGCCGACATGGTGGACGCGCCAGCGGCCGTCGGCGGCGAGGGAGGTCACGACGTTCTCGATGATCTCCAGGAGGGGTGCGAGTTCCTCCGGCGGACGGTTGACGTTGTCCGTGGAGAGCAGCCAGAGGGTGACGACCTCGACATCGGTCTCGGAGCACCAGCCGAGGAACTCCTCGATCTTGTCCGCGCCGGCCCGGTGTCCCTGGGCGGTGGTGGAACCCGCCGCCTTCGCCCAGCGCCGGTTGCCGTCCACGATGACGCCGATGTGCTTGGGCACCTGGTCGTGATCGAGATGGCCCTCCACCCTGCGTGTGTAGACCCGGACCAGCAGTCGGCGCAGGTTGTCGCGCAGGTTCACGTGTTTGTCAGCCCCTCCGTACGGATCGGACAGGCGCGGCCGGGCGCAATCCCTGGCGCGATCCCTGCCCGTGTGGCGGTCCTCGGGGGTGGCGATCCCCGGAGAGGAAGCGTACCGCTGTGGGAAGGGAGGTCCTGCGCCCGGGGGAACGGGGCCCTGCGTCCGGGAGGACCACGGGCGGGCAAAGCGGACCTCGCCTCCCGGGAGGAGGGAGGGGCGGAGGCGCGGAGAAGCGCGGGAGGAGGGGGCGCCGGAGAAGAGGTCGGAGAGCGGCGGTATCCGGCTGGCTCCGACAGGGCACAAAAAACGGGCCGGTCCGTGGGGGGGGAGACGGACCGGCCCGAGGGGGGGCTTCCACCATAACCCTTCGTGAGTGATGCTGTGTACATCGGCGCGGAAAACTACTCTCCGAAGTCGCCCGGCAACGCGTGGATGGCCTCCGAAGCCCATTTCCACGGTCGGATCATGGCCGGAAATCAGCTGATTCCCAGGAAATATCGCGGGATTCGGGGAGATCCAGAGGAGCCTGACGGGTTTCACCCCCCTGGCGGATGCCCGCGCACCACCCCAGGGCCATTCGGGTACCGGACGGGTCCGGGAGCCCTGCGGGCCGGGCGTCCCTCCCGGAGGCGGCCCTGCCGCGAACGCTCGCTTGACGCCCTCGCTAACTTCGCAGCCATGGCCACGTTCACCACCACTGAGACACCGGAGCCGATTGCGCTGGAGCTCGCCGAGTCGGGACGAGCACGGCGACGCGGGCTGCTCGGCCGGGACGGAATCGAGGGCGCGCTGCTGCTGACGCCCGCGAGTTCGGTGCACACGTTCGGGATGCGGTTCGCGATCGACGTCGCCTATCTCGACGGAAAAGCGCGGGTCCGGGCGGTAAGAACCATGCGTCCGGGTCGAGTTGGACTTCCACGCCCCTGGGTGCGGTCGATCCTGGAAGCGGAGGCCGGGGCGCTGGCAAGGTGGGGCGTACGCCGGGGTGCACAGCTCACGATCCGGGCGGACGGGGCGGTTCCGAAGGACCGCTGAGCAGGCACGGAACGAAATCTGGCGCCGCGCCGGGTGAGGCGGCAAGGCACCGCGCAGGCCCCTCCTCTGCGCGGTACCGTCCGCGCGACTTTGCTCACGCGAATTACCTTTGGCCAAATTTACGCGACGCCGGGCCATGCTCGCGGACGACTGCGATAACGATGTGGAAACCTCGTGAAACCTTTTCGGGCATATGCGCACATGTCCCACAGGCGGTCAGCGTGACCCGACTCCTCCGCCGAGATCTCGCCAATATTCGGATGAGCGGGAGCGATATCCGGATGCCTGCGACAGATAAGTAACGGTATATGGCGCTTCACCGGAATTGTTCAGCGACATGAGGGGGCGGATCTCCAGCCATCTCCTCAGTCGAGGCTGCTCCCGCCGACTCGGACAGCGGTTACTCGCCAGTTCTGTCTCTGCGGCGGAAGCAGCGCCTCCGGCGGGTGGCGTCGGTGACGACCGGTCCGGTCGAGCGGGAGAGGCAGGCCGGTCGTATCAGCCGGGCGGCTTGCGGGCCTCGAAGAGCTGGCGGCTGCTGTGCGCCACGAACGGACCCTCGGCCTCGTTCCGCTCGTGCAGGGACCGGAGTTGGGGACGGTAGGCGTCGACGGTGAACCCGGGCACCATCCAGATCACCTTGCGCAGGAAGTGGACGACGGCCGCGATGTCGTAGAACTCCATCCGCAGCCGCTCGGCGCGCAGTTCGACGATCTCCAGCCCGGCGGCCTCCGCGCCGACCCGCTCACGGTCGGGGTGGCGGACCTCGTGCTGTTCGTCCGGCAGCGGTCCGAGGAAGCTCGACCAGGAGCGGGACGCGGTGCTGTGGAAGCTGGAGGGCCTGAGCGAGGACCAGGTCCGCAGGCCGATGACACCGTCAGGGACGAGTCTGCTGGGGCTGGTGAAGCATCTGGCGTCGGCGAGTACGGCTGGTTCGTCGAGACGTTCGGCCGGGAGGTGGAACCGCTCTGGTTCGACCCCTACACCGATGAGGACATGAGCACGGGCCCGGACGAGAGCAAGGCCCGGATCACCGACTTCTACACCCGCGCCCGCGCCGCCGCCGACCGCGTACTGACGGAACTCCCCCTGGACACCCTGGGCAAGCCGGCATGGCGGGACGACGAGTGCTCGCTGCGCTGGGTCCTGGTCCGCATGACGGCGGAGACCGCCCGGCACGCGGGGCACATGGACATCGTGCGGGAGTTGATCGACGGGGTGACCGGGGCGTACGAACCGGCGTGACTCACGGGCTGATTGAACGGTTCGGCCCGGTAGGCCCGGTGGGGCTTCATGGCCTCTCGGCGTCGAGGACGAGCATGACGTGCTCGTTGTCGCCGTAGCGGACCGTGCCGGTGCGACGGAAGCCGTGCTTTTCGAGGAGGCGGACGGAGGCGGTGTTCCCGGCGAAGGGATCGGCGTAGAGGGGCCGGTTGGTCTCGCGGAGCAGGAACAGCCCGAGGGCGACGCTCCCGATCCCTCTCCCCCAGTACGGCCGCCCGAGCCAGTACCCGATGAAGCGATGCCCACCGGCGCCCTGTTCACCCTCCCACCAGGCGACGATGCTGCCGGCGGGCTCGGCGTCCACGGTGACCGTCTGCACGAACACGGTGCTGTCGCCGAGGATCTTGGACTTCCAGTGCGCCATAAAGGCGTCCCGCGGCCTGGGCGTGAACCGCGACCGCCGGGCGGCTTCGGGATCGTTCTCGTACGCGAGCAGGAACTCCAGGTCGGCTTCCACGACGTCGCGAAGCTGCACGTCGTTGCCGGTTCCGCCGTGGCTCGGGGTGTCGGTCACCTTGTCGGTCATGGTGGGGAGTCTGGCAGGGGGCACTGACATTGACCGGCAAGTCCTCTTCCTCTACAGGTCGCCGCTGCCGACCCGCTCGTACCGCAGGAGTACGACGCCGTTGCCGAAGGTACGTGACTCGGTGAGCCGGAGCCGGGTGAAACTGTCCGCTTCGGGGAAGAGCGGCCTGCCGCGTCCGATCAGCACGGGATGGACGCACAGGTGAAACTCGTCGATGAGGTCGTGCCGCATGAACTCGGCGGCGAGTTCGGCACCGCCGACCACAAGGTCCCCACCGGGCTGCTCCTTGAGCGCCCGAATGTCCTCCGGGACGACCTCCCGCACGATGGTGGTGTTCCAGTCGGCGTGCTCCAACGTCCGGGAGAACACGTACTTCGGAATGTCCCGCCAGATGCCGGCGAACTCGACCATGGCTTCAGTGCTGTCGGGGCCGGGGTCGGTGTCGGCGGTGGGCCAGAAGTCGGCCATGAGTTGGTGGGTGACGCGCCCGGAGAGAATGCCGCCCATGCTCCTGACCTGCTGATTGAAATACCGGTGCAGCTCTTCGTCGACCAGATGCCAGTCGATCTCGCGATTTGGTCCCTCGAAGTATCCGTCGAGGGAGACGGACATCATCAGCACGGCTTTCCGCATGGCACACACCTCATCGACGTCTGGGGCTGCGACTGGCGCTCACGGTACTCATCAGGCGTCACCCAAGGCCCCTGTTGCGCGGGGCAGAGGCCAGCAGTGACTGGCAGTATGCCGCCCCAGTTCCTGAGCCGGCCTCCAGCGAGTGGGGTTCACCATTCCTTCCCGGAGCCGCGCGTGAACTCCTCGTGTGCGGGAGCGTGTTCCGCCTCGCACAGCAGCTTCACCTGTTTGACACCTTGGCCTCCGGCTCCTCCCCCATCCGGGAGGGCGCGCCTCTAGCCAAACCCCGATTCTTGATTCCAGTCCGATCGAAAGGAGTGCGGTCACAGCCGAACCTGGGCATCACCTCGCGTTGTCATGACCCACCCAGGCCTGATTCACCCAATCGTGTGCTCCCCCGACACCCCATACACCCGCGCCCCCGACCTCGGCAGCACCGCGCACAGACGCGTACCGCCACCCGCCACCCGGCTCCCGGCCCCCGGCTCCCGGCTCCCGGCTCCCGGCTCCCGAGAGCCCCATTCGCCCGGGCAGGTGCTCAGGACGCGGGCCGGCACGCGCAGGGTCGCGGCGCCTGGCTCGGACACGGCAGGTCCCTGCCCCTCGTCCCCGGCGCTTCCAGGTGGAGAAACCCAGTCGTCGTTGAGGTGCCCGACAAAGCCCTGGTCGGCCAGACTTCCACCGTGGGAAACGACGAGGAGCAGCCGCTGTCCGGCGGGAACATGAGCGCCGGTGTCGTTCGTGTCGGGGAAACCGTTCGCCGGCCGGCGGGGCCGTGGACTCCGGCAGTGCATGCGCTGGTCGCCCATCTCCACGAGGTGGGCTTCCGGGCGGCTCCCCGTCCCCTTGGTGTCGACGAGCAGGGGCGTGAGGTGCTGACCTTTGTGAGGGGCGAGGTGATCTGGCCCGACCGGTTCGCGTTGGTGCAGACCTCACAGGGGCTGGCTCGTGTGGCGCGTCTCGTACGGGACTTCCACGATGCCGTGGAGGGGTTCACGCCGCCGCCCGACGCCCAGTGGCAGGTGCTGATCCCCGTCGAGGGGGCTGACATCATCGCCCACCACGACCTGGCCCCCTGGAATCTCGTGGCCGACGGGGAGGACACGTGGGCCTTCATCGACTGGGACACCGCCGGTCCCGGTACTCGTCTCCGGGACGTCGCTTACGCGATGCGCGGCTTCGTCCAGTTGTCCGCTCACCCTCACTGGCAACGTGCCGACGCCGACAGCCGCCTGCGGATCTTCGCCGACGCCTATGGACTCGATGAGAGCGAACGGCGTGCGCTGGTGCCCCTGTTGGGCCGCCGTACCCGGGCCATGCACGACTTCCTGCGTGAGCGGGCCGCCGAGGGCAGCCAGCCATGGGCGACGCTCTGGGCCGAAGGCCACGGCGACGCCTGGCGGAGCGACGCCGAATACATCGAGCAGCGCTAAGACCAGTGGGTGCGTGCCCTGCTCACCGGCTGAGTTCGGCGCGGTTCGAGGTGGCGGGGGCGTGAGTCGGAGGGCTTCGTCCTCACTCCCCCTTCTGGAACGTCACCTCCACGCGCCGGTTCTTGCGCCGGCCCTGTTCCGAGGAGTTGTCGGCGATCGGGTAGTCCTCGCTGTAGCCGCGTACCTGGAAGGTGACGTCCGCGCCCAGGCTGGCGGCCAGTCGGTCGTGGACCTGCTCCGCGCGGCTCTTGGAAAGGGTCAGGCCGTGGGCGTACGAGCCAAGATTGTCGGTGAAGCCGAAGACCCTGACGTTCGTGGCTTTCTGGGCCTTGATCTCGTCGGCGATCGCCCGGATGCGGGAGTTGGCCTCCGGGTTGAGCTTTGAGCTGTTCTTCGGGAACAGGACCTCCGCCTGGAGCGCGAACGTCACGTTCTCGTTCGTCTCCACTCGGCGTTCCTCACCGCCCATGTCCTCCACGACCGACTTGATGTCCAGGACCTTGGCTGCCGCGAGTGTGGCGCCGTCGGCCAGTTTCAGGCCGGGGCTGTTCGCATCCACCTCTGGGGGTGGAGAGGTGTCGACCGAGCCCGGGGGTGCGCTGGGATCGTCGTCCGCGGCGGCGGGCGGACCCGCGAGAGAAAGGGTGGCGAGTACCGCCAAGGCTGTGAGTACGGTCGAGGTGGAGCGCCTGGTGACGGCCATGGTCACTCGCCCTCGGAGATTTCGATCGATGCCGGGGGCATCGTGCCGACTTGGAGGTTCACCTGAGTGGAGTCTTCCGGGGGAGCGGGGAACTGGGCGAACCAGTCGGTCGTCTGTCCCGTGTCCACGCCCCCTCCCTCGAACTTCGTGCACAGGCAACGCCCATCGGTGTCCCGAAGGACGAGGTACTTCTTCTTGGCCTTGCTGTCGACCAGCGCCGCTCCGGCGAGGGAGGCACCGTTCTTGCTCAACTCACGTTCGTCACCGCGCCAGTCCGCCGCGACCCAGAAATCCCCACCGCTGTTGGTGACCGTGCCGTTCACCGTCACGAAGCCACCCTGATCACGGACGGCTGAGGTGACGGCGAGTGTGATGTCGCCGTTCTTCACTTCGGCCAACGCGGGCTCGGCGGCCGGGGGCTGGGACTCCGTCTCCTCGGTCTTTCCTCCATCGGTCCTGCTCGGTGCCGATGAAGAGGCGTTCTTGTCCGTCTTGTCGCCGTCCCCTCCTCCACAGCCGGCCACCGTGACGAGCAACCCGGTCGCGATCGCCACCGCGGTCACTGCCCTACGGCTCTTCATGGTGCGCCGAAACTTCATCGGTACGACTTCCTCTCACTCGGCCAGATACACGGAGAACAGCACGGACGCGTCGGGGAAGTCGCCCGGATTGAAATCTACGGGGTCGATGTTCACGATCTGGCCGTCGCAGTCCAACTCGATCGGCAGTGTGGGATCCGCGTCGGGGTTGAAATCACAGCGTGGCTGGATGACGGCGATGGCATCGGCCTTGGCGTGCATGCCTTCCGTACCCGGAATGATCGAGGCGCCGACTGTGTCGGTGGTCTCCACGGCGACCCGGAATCCGGGGTATCCGTCCCTGACCACAGGTTCGGCGCCGCCCTGGACCGTTGAGCCGTTCTCCGAGGCGAGCGCCTGTGCTGCCGCCGTGGCCCCGCCACCCGGTGGATCCTGGCCGTTCAGCCAGTCGAGCCAGTCGTCGCCCTGTCCGATCGCACCCGTCAGGGTTTCCACCAACTCGTCCCGGGCGTCCTGTGCAGCCGCCAACGCAGCAGCGTCCGCCGCGGATTGGGCTCCGTTGCGGACGGACGCTGCTTGCGCGAACACGAAGAAGGCGACGGCGGCGAAGAGCAGAATCCCCGTCAGCCAGATGTAGATGGGCAGTGTCTGCCCACAGTCGCTCAGTGGTCGTGCGTCGGTCAGCCGCCGATGACGTCGGTGACCGCGTTCCGAATCGCCGTCGAGATCATGCCGTCCAGCCCGAGACCGTCGATCAGCGTGAAGATCCCGGCAATGATGATCATCAGGCCCGCGTACTCCACGAACCCCGCGCCCTCGTCCCGCTGCCTGCCCTGCATCCGGGAGACGACAGTCCACGTCCACCTGTTGAACCTGTCCACTGCGCCTGCCCTTCCGTCGAACGCCACTAGCGACCCGACCACCGTACGTGAAAGACCCTCTACTCCGCGTGGGCCCAAGGGCCCAACTTCCCCCCACAGTACGCCCCATCACTCCCACCTCTCCCGAGCCGTTCCCAGCCACCGGGCGATCGCTTCGCTCCGTGTCGTACTGTGCAGCTTTGCGAAGATGCGGTTGATGTGGTTCTTGACGGTCTTCTCGCTGATGAAGCAGGTGGCGGCGATCTGCTGGTTGTTCACGCCGGCTGCGATGAGATCCATAACCTCCACCTCCCTTGAACTCAGGCCGAAGTCCGGTCGGCCGCGGTCGCGGGCGGCGAGTGTCGTCGCGTGGCCGAGCCGGGCCTTTGGAGTCCGCCGCAAGAGTGCCATAACTGGTTGCAGATGCGAAGAGCTTTCGTTCGGTTCGTAGGAAACGCCGAGCGAATCCGCGACACCCGAACCCTGAGCACCCTGAACAGAGGCATGCGCCACCCTTGCCGTCCGCGCCACGACCCGCGATCCCCGTCCCACCGCCCGTACCGCTTCCGTCAACTCCTCGGTCGTGAAGCCTCCGTGGACCAGGTAGGCCGAGGCGCCCCCGCACAGCGCCTGGCTCACCACCTCCGGCTCGTTGCTGTAGGTCAGCATCATCACCGGGGCCATTAGCGCCAGTTGGGGAAGGGCCGTGAGGCCGTCCGTGCCGGGCATGCGTACGTCCAGCAGGACCACGTCAGGGTGCACTCGCTCCGCCGCCCACACGGCCTCGGTGCCGTTCGACGCCTCCGCGACCACCTCGATGTCCGGGTGGCCGCCCAGGAGTGCTGTCAGGCCTGCCCGTACCACCGGGTTGTCGTCCGCCACCAGCACCCTCAGCAGGTCCTGCCGCCGTTCATCTGTGGACATGGGATGCGGCCTCCTTCCGGGGACGGGGACGGGGTATGTGGTCGAGTCCGGGTGGCATCACGTCCACGCGGATCTCCGTGCCGCCGTTCTCACCTCGGCCCACGTGCATCACCGCCCCCAGCGATCTCGCCCGTTCCACCATGCCCAGCATGCCGAAGTGGCCTGATCTGGCTGTCTCTTCGAGGTTCAGGGGGCCGGGGAGGCCCATTCCGTCGTCCCGGATGCGGAGGGTCACGCCCTCCCCGGATGCCCTCGCCTCCAGCGTCACCCTCGTCGCGCTCGCGTGCCTGCGCGTGTTCTCCAGTGCCTCCGACACGATCGCCAGGAGGTGGTGTGCCGTCCGGTGCGGGAGCAGTACGTCAGCCCCTTCGGCGCGCGTCTGCAGAGTCGTACGGATTCCCGTGCTCCGCTCGAACTCTGCTCGCCTCTGCGCCAGTTCCGCGATCAGGTCGACGTCCGGGGACGTCAGGGCCGTGTGGTGGCGCAGGTCTGTCAGGAGGTCGCGGGACTCCGCTGCCGCTCTGCGGGCCGCCGAGGCGACCAGGGTCGCGTTGCGCCCCACCGCCTCCGGATCCGTGCCGTCCTTCGACGTCGCCGACCTCGCCAGGGCCTCCGCCGCCAGCCCCAGGCCGTGCAGGGTCTTCGTCACCGAGTCGTGCATCTCCCTTGCCAGGCGCGCCCGTTCCGACTCCACCGCATCCGCCACCGCCAGACGGGAGTTCGCCTCCGCCAGTGCCTCACTCGCCGTACCGAAGCGGAACATCAGGTTGCGCAACGTGACGCCGATGATGCCGGCGCCGACGCAGAAACCCGCTATGAGGAGCGTGCTGGTGCCTGTGCCCGGGTGGTGTTCCCAGGCTCGGTGGACCGTGAGGAGCACCATCAGTTGGAGGCCCGTGAAGACGCCCGAGCCGCGCCAGCCGTAGAGGAGGCCGGCGAGGAGGGGGGTGCACACCGTGGCGTAGGCGAGGGGGGAGGCGGGGGACGCGGTGAGGAGGAGTATCGCCGCGAACGTCAGGTCCGCCGCCATGAGGGTGGGGTGGGCCAGGAGGCGGGGGGCCAGACGGTCCCAGTCGCGGTACATGGCGTACGAGGCGGTGATGCCCAGGACCGCAGCCGCCAGGACCGCGTAACGCGGAGCCCCTTCCGCCGTGTTGGTCATCGCGAAGGGCGCGCCGAGGGCCAGCATCGTCATGCGGACCGCGAACGCCTGGCGGCACAGGGCCTGGAGCGCGTTCAGCTGGAGGCGGATGGTGGCGGGGGCCGGGGCGTCGTCGGCAAGGTAGCCGACCGTCGGGTCGTAGCCCCGGTTCCGGTTCCGGTTCCGGCCCTGTTGTCCGTCGTGACGCCTTTCCTTCATGGCTCTCATCGGCCGCACCGCCCTCAACGTCCCAGAATGGAGCCGAAGTTCGTACCCGAGCCGAGGAACATGCCCGTCGCGATGAGGATCATCGTCGCCGGGAGCATGAACACCAGGGTGACGAGGGTTGCCTTGGGGATCGTCTTCGCGGCGCGGCGACGGGATTCCTGGGCGTCCGTGCGGCGCATGTCCGCGGCGATCTGGATCAGGGTCTCGGCGATCGGGGAGCCGAGCTCCTCGCCCTGCTGGAGCGCCGAGACGAACTGGGCCACCTGCTCACTGGAGTTGCGCTTGCGGAGTTGGTCGAAGGCCTGGCGGCGGCTGACGCCCATGTCCATCTGGCGGAGTGTGATGCGGAGTTCGTCCGCCCAGGGGCCCTCGTACTTCTCCGCCACCCGGTCCAGGGACTGGCGGAAGCCCAGGCCTGCCGAGACCACGACAGCGAGCACGTCCAGGAAGTCGGGGAGTGTGCGGTCGATGACGTCCTTGCGTTCCCTTACCGCCTGCCAGATCGCCGCGTCCGCGGCCGTCACTCCGAAGGCGAACGTGATGAGCGCGAGGACCAGTTGGCCGTTGGTGAGGAAGATCAGGCCGAGGAGGATGCCGAAGGTGAAGTAGACCGCTCGGCGGGCCGCGTATCGGGTGATGGTGAGGCCGCCGGGATTGCCCGCCATGTCGATGCGCAGGCGTTTCGCGTCGACCCGGCGGGGGCCCATCAGGCGGAGGACGAGAGGCGCGAAGCGCATGCCCATGCGGTCCACCGCCGAGTCGGCCTTCGAGACCCGGGTGCCGCCCACCTCCAGGGCGAGGAGCAGGTCGGAGGGGAGTTTGGCGTCGGCTCGGATCATGCGGACGCCCAGCAGGGCGCCTGCGACGGCGATCGCCATCAACAGGGCAAGCAGCAGTGGCAGCATCCGGTCACTCACTCCCCTCAGACTTCGATCTTGCCCAGGCGGCGGATGACGAAGAAGCCGACCGTGTACAGGCCCAGGGAGAGCAGGATCAGGCTCTGGCCGAGGCCGGAACCGGTCACCTTCTCCAACGCGCCCTCGTTCGAGGAGTTGATGAGGAGGAGGGAACCGAGGCCCAGGCAAGGGACCGTGAAGGCCGTCGCGTTGACCTCCGACAGCATCGTGCGGACCTCTCGGCGCGTTTCCTTGCGGTCCTCCAGGGTCTGGGTGAGGTTGCGCAGGGAGCTGACCACCGAGCCGCCCGCCTGGTTGGCGAGGACCAACGTCGTGACCAGGACGACCAGTTCGCGGGACGGAAGGCGTTCAGCCAGCTCGCCCAGCGCGTCGTCGACCGTCCGGCCCAGGGTCAACTGGTCGGCGACCCTGGCCAGTTCCTCGCCCGCCGGGGCCTCCAGCTCCTCCGCCGCCATCGCCAGGGCTGTCCGCAGGGCGAGGCCGGCCGCCGTGGCGTTGGCCAGCAGGCGGGCCACGTCCGGGAGTTGGTTGATGAACGCCTCGATACGTTTCTGGAGCTGCCAGTTGAGGAAGATCGCCGCACCCCAGACCGTCACCAGTGCGGCGATCGGGCCGAAGAAGGGGGCCAGTGCGGTGGCCGCCAGCAGCCACAGCGCGACGCCGACAGCGGTGACGTACGTGAAGAACTCGCCCGCTGTCAGGTCCAGTCCGGTCGCCGAGAGGCGGAGGTGGATCGTGCGGCCGAGACGGGTGCGGCGCAGCCTGCGGTCGACGGCCGCGAACCGGCGTACGCGGCCGGCCGCCGTACGCAGCGCGCCGCCGCCGGAGAGGCGGTCTTCGAGTGCCTGACGCTGGGCGCGGCCGGTGGCGTACGTGTGCACGCCCGCCACGGCGAGCGTGCCGCACAGCATGGTGGCGCCCAGGGCCAGCGGGACCGAGTTGTTCATGGCTGCTCGCTCCGCGTAGTCGTACAGGTTCTTGAAATGGTGCTCGGCGTCCGCGTGTTCATCCGATCGCCTGCCTGGTGTCCAGTACGTCCAACACCTCGGCCACTCCGAATGCCGGCGGCAGCGATTCGTTCGCCAGGTACAGCTTGTCCGCGACCGGGCGGGGCACCGGGAGATGTTCGAAGTAGCCCTGGACGACACGGTCGGGGCCGGTCGGTCGGGAGACGTACCGGGAGACCGTGGCGATCCGGAACTGTTCACGGCCGTGGGACACCAGCAGGGCTATCTCGGCGATCCGGCGGGTGCCGTCGACGTGGCGGGCGAGTTGGACGACCACGTCGACCGCCGAGTTGATCTGGTCCTTCAACGCCTCGAAGGGGATCATGACTTCGGACATCGAGCCCAGGGTCTGCAGACGCATCAGCGCGTCCTCCGCCGAGTTGGCGTGGACGGTGGCCAGGGAGCCGTCGTGTCCCGTGGACATCGCCTGGAGCATGTCGAGGGTCTCACCGCCTCGGACCTCACCGACGATGATGCGGTCGGGGCGCATGCGCAGGCTGTTGCGGACCAGGTCGCGGATGGTGATCTGACCCTTGCCCTCCACGTTCGGCGGGCGGGATTCGAGGCGGATCACGTGCTCCTGCTGGAGCTGGAGTTCGGCCGAGTCCTCGATGGTGATGATGCGTTCGTGGGAGGGGACCAGGCCGGAGAGGGCGTTGAGGAGCGTCGTCTTGCCGGTGCCCGTGCCGCCGCTGACGATGACGTTGAAGCGGGCCCGGACGAACGCGGCGAGGAGCATCAGCATCTGCTCGTCCAGCGAGCCGAGGCCGATCAACTCCGGGAGTGTGTAGGCGCGGGGGAAACGGCGGATGGTGAGCGTCGGGCCGGTGAGGGAGAGCGGCGGGATGATGACGTTGACGCGTTCGCCGGTGGGCAGGCGGGCGTCGACCATCGGATTCGACTCGTCCACCCGCCTGTTGACCGTGGAGACGATCCGCTCGATGGTCTGCATCAGCTGCTCGCTCGACGCGAAGCGCATGGGAAGCTGTTCGACGCGGCCCGCCCGTTCCACGAAGATCGAGTCGGGGCCGTTGACCATGATCTCGGTGATCGACGCGTCTGCGAGGAGCGGTTCGAGGACGCCCAGACCGAGGGCTTCGTCGACAACTCGCCTGATCAGCTGGGAGCGTTCGGCGGAGGAGAGGACCGGGCCCTCACGGCTGATGATGTGGCCGAGGACGCGTTCCAGCCGGACCCGGCGTTCCGCTGCCGCGAGGCTGGACATCTCCGCGAGGTCGATCTCTTCGAGGAGCTTGGCACGGTAGACGGCGACGAGGTGGCCGTCCTCGCGCGCGGCTCCGCTGCCGTTGTCGTCGGCGGAGGCTATGCGGGAGCGCAGGCTCATGGTCTCTGTCTCAACTCCTCTCCAGTCGGCTTGCGTTGATCGGTCGGTCGGTGAACTCGGTCGGGAAACCCGGTCGATGGGTCAGCCGTCATCGTCGTTGGGCATGGTTGCTTCGCGGGTCACGGGCCATGAGTCGAAGATCGGGATGATCGCGGGGACGGTGACGGTCACGGTCGCGGTGGTCGTGTCGCCCGCACCCAGCGGCGCGCTCACCTGGGGGTCGAGCCAGTCGCTGACGGAGGCGCTGCCCGCCGTCTCCCCGTCGCCGCCGAGGGAGGCGGCCCGGGCCGCCGCGCGGGCTCCCGTGCCGGCCTGGTTGATGCCGTAGCCGATCAGGCCGAGCTGGATGCAGGCCAGGCCGATGATGATGAGGATCGGGAGGAAACCGGCGAACTCCAGGATGGAGGAACCCCGGTCGCGCCTGTCTCGCCGCAGACTGTTCGCGAACCGCTCCCGGAGACGGTTCGAAGAACGCTCGCCCCGAAGACTCCTCATCAGTCCTCGTCCCCCTCCAACGCCGCCCCAGCCTCGCCGTTCACCGTCCAGTCGACGTCGAACCCCGGGAAGAAGAGAGGTACTTGGGCACGGACCGTGGCCTTCATGACCTCACCCTCGGGAGCGCAGCTGATGGCGGCGCCGCTCCAGGCTCCGGGGAGGTTCTCGCCGCCCGCGCTCTCGCAGGCCCCCGCGTAGCCGCTCGGGTCGAGTGCGTACGCCGCGGTGGCCGCGCGAGCCGCCTCGTCCGCCGCGTTGCCGGCCAACGAGTACGTGTAGCCGTACAGCACGCACTGCCACAGGATGCTCATCACGACGAGCAACAGCGGGAACATGCCCGCGAATTCGAGGGTCACCGCCCCTCGGTCGCCGCGCTCTCCTCGTCGGCGCAGGGTCATCGCGCCCCGGTCCGACGACGACGATGACTTGCGTCGCTTGCCACCGCCCCCTTCCTGGACGACGACCAGCCCCAACTCCCCCGCCAGCGCCCACAGCGCCTGCTTGACCGTCGACCGGGCGTCCAGGTCCTGGAGGCGTCCGGCGTCCACCACGCCCTGAAGTTCCTTGAACGCGGCGGGAATCGTCGCGCGGGCGACCTTGGTGCCGGTGACCTTCTCGACGAGGGAGGGCTGGATCTCCGTACCCTTGGACTGCCGGTTGACGACGGTCAGGGTCTCCTCGGCCTTGCGGATCTGGAGGCGGTCCCAGAGGCGGACCATGCGTTTGGCGGCGCGTACGGCGACGACGTCCGGGGTGACGAGGAGCAGGGCGTGGTCGGCCATCTCGACGGCGGCGGCCGTGGCCGAGTCCATCCGGGCGCCGCAGTCGACGACCACGACGTCGTGGCGGGAGCGCAGGGCGGCGACGACCTGGCGGGTCACCCGGTCGGTGACCTCCTCGCCGCGTTCGCCCTCGGAGGGGGCGAGGAGCAGGTCGATGCCGGTGTCGTGGGTGAAGACGGCGTCCTGGAGGACGCGCGGGTTGATGTCCGTGATGGCGGCCAGGTCGGCGATCGACCTGCGGAACTGGACGTCCAGGTAGGAGGCCACGTCCCCCGACTGGAGGTCCAGGTCGATGAGGGCGACGGTGTGGCCCGACGCCCGGGCGGCCAGCGCGAGTTGGACGGCGGTGACGGTGGCGCCGACGCCGCCCTTGGCGCCGGTGACGGTGACGACCGTACCGCCCGGTCCCGCGTACAACTCCGGCGCTGTACTGCCGAGATGGCGCCGCATGCCCGACGACCAGGCCGCCGCGGCCGTGACGCGCTCCGCCAAGGCGTCGTAGCCGAGCGGCAGTTGGACGATACCGCGGGCGCCGGAGTCCATGGCGGCGGTGAGGACGCCGGTGCTGGGGTCGGCGGTGATGAGGACGACCCCGACGGCCGGGAAGCGCATCACCAGGTCACGGACGAGTTCGAGGGCCGGGACGGGCCCTATCCGCTCGTGCACGAGGACGACTTCCGGCAGCTCGTCGAGGGACTCGGCGGCCAGCCGGGCCAGGGTGTCGAGCAGCGCTGTCGAGTCGGCGACGGGCGGGGCGGGTTCGGCGTCGGGGAGCCTGCTGAGGAGGGTGCTCAGGGCGCGGGCCGACTCGATGTCGGCGGTGGCGGGGAGGACGCGGATGGTCATCGGCGCGCCCTCGGCAAGCAAACCTGCGGCTGCGACCGGCGCCGGGGCCGCGGCTGGGATCGGAGCCGGGGCTGCGGTTTCGTACGTACGGACCTCATGCCCGCCTCCTACTTGTCCTTGTCGAGGGTGTACGTACGGTCGGCGGGGCCGGGGACGGCCGTCAGTTCGCCGCCCGCGACCAGGGACAGGCGGACGTGTTCGGCGAACGACTCGGCGTATGCGACGCGTTGGGCGTCCGGTGTCTTGAGCGCGAAGGTGATCGGGACGGCCTCCGACGCCGTACGCCGGCGTTCGTTGGTCGACTGCCCCGGTTCGAGGGCCGTGAGCTTGCCGACGTCGATGACGCGCGCGTTCGTGACGAGCAGCTTGACCTCGTCGACGTTCTTCTCGCTGTCCTTGGCCTCGAAGGTGGCGTAGATGTTGACGAGCGACCCCGGGTCGATCTTTCCGGCAACACCTGTGGAGGCGTCGATCAGGATCGCGATCTCCTGCTCATCGGCGGCCAGTTCGGGCCGGTCGACGATCATGTCGGTCTGCAGGAGGGAGCCCTTCTCCAGCTGGGTCACCGCGATCTTGCCGCGGATCTGGGAGACGCGCGTGACGGCGGTCTCCGACAGCCACCGCTTCGGCATGGAGATCTTCTCGAACTGGTCGGCCGTGAGCTCCTTGTAGGGCGCGATGTCGCCCTTGAGGCGGTACGCCGTCACCTCCGGGCCGACCTTGGAGTTCACGTCGCGGATCACCGAGAGCACTCCGACGAAGGCGCCGATGGCGCACAGGGTCGACAGGACCAGCAGGATGACGCCGCGGCGCTGGCGTGAGTTCATGACGCGGACAACCTCGATCGGGGGTGGGGACGGACACGTCTTCTACGTCTCTTACGTCGTACCTCGGGGCAGTGCTCGTACTGTTGTTCCTGATGCTCCTGCCGGGGTTCCTGCCCGCCCGAGGGCCACGGGAAGCTCCGAATGCGCGGCGAGTGGGGCGGCACAGAATCCGCAGCGGTCGCCGATGAGTTCGAGGCCGCACCAGTGGCACTCCTCGCGGCGTACGGAGGAGACCAGTTGGTAGAGCACGGAGACGTCGTGCAGCCCGGCGGCGAACTCGACGATCTTCCCGGTCCCCCACCAGCGCGCGGACTCCGCGGGCAGCGGAACCGGGGCGACTCCCTGCACGCGCCAGGCGGGTGCGAGGGTCGCGGTGACCCAGTCGGAGGGCGCCTGCCCCTGCGCGACCAGCAGCCGCGTCCCGAACTCGGGCCCGGCCAGCTCCGCCTGGCCCACCCGTACGAGCTGGGCCCGCGGATTGGCCAGTACGGCGAACTGCGCGCCCGGCACCCACGACTTGGCGTGCGACTTGAGGGAGACGGGCACCCGGTCGAGCTTGGCGACGGAACCGAGGTGGGCGCCGGCGTAGATGTAGTGCGCGAGCAGCCGGGCGGAGGAGGCGAGCACGCCCGGGCTGAAGTCGCACATGGAGAGCTGCCTCAACTGCTGGGCCAGCAGGGCGAGTCCGAGGGGCGGCAGATCCACGGCGAGCAGCGCGATACGGTCGCTCTCCAGTACGGAACGCACGGTGTGCAGCCGCCGGGTGACGGCCGGGTCCGTGGCCGCCGGGTAGAGGGCGATGACGTATCCGTGCTGCTCGATGAGGGTGTGCATCCCCATGAGGGCGCCGTCGAGGGTGTCGAGGGACGGGACGGCGGCGGGCGGGGTCTGCCGGTCGTGCGGTGGGAGCACCAGGTCGGAACTGGTGACGGCTATCGCGGTCGGCACGCTGCACACCACCCCGTTCACTGCGGCGGGGTGGTCGGCCACCGCCTCAGATCGCCTCTGTGACGTCCTCTTGCATCAGCACCTTATCCACGGCATGGCCCGCTCAACACCGAATCTTCTAGATCGACTAACGGAAGGTGGAGCCCGATCAACGGAGAGTGAGACGAATATGCCACAAGTCGGGTGGCGGGGAGGGTAGTTGACGAGGGGCCCGCGCCGAAGCCGATGCACCTTTCGGGGACAGGTCTGCCACGATTCTTCACAGCTTCGACAACTTCGCGCTCAGACCTCACCTCCGGAATCGTGGCTTCCATCACGGTGTGAGCGGTTCGCGCCTGGTCCACTGCCCGGATGCTGATCAACCTGATACTCCACGTCCTCCCCTGGTGGATCCGCGAACCCCCGGTCATCGCCGTCAGCCTCCTCTTCTGTGGCCTCGCCCTCTACTGGACCGTCACGGACGGAGGGCGGGCGAGATTCGGCCACGGCGTCCTGTTCCTCGCTGTCGCGGCTCTCCGGATTCACCTCCTCGGAGGGGAGTTGAGAAAGCGACAGGCGACCACACAACTGCCGGCCTTCACTGTGACCAGTCCTTTTGCTGTTGCCACAGTGCAACCCTCCGAACCTGGCGGAGCCTTCGGCCCGACGGATAGCATCCGGTATTTGTCAGTCGTACGGGGAGTCACCTGTGAAGTGCCGTTCTCTGCGCGGCGGCAAGCCCGATGACAATGACGAGAGTGCCGGAGCCGGCACCGGGAGCGAGTCGCCCGCATTGCCGAGGGCGAGCGCCGACGCGACGACCTCCGCCGAGCGACCGAAGATCGAGCTTCCATCAGATGCACTCAACGACGCGCTCGCGTGGGTGCAGGCCTATGTCGACGCCACCATGTCCTCACCGGGACGACTCAGTCGTGGGGCGCTGAATTTCGGGGGTCGTCCCGAGCGAGATAAGCGCGCGTTCTGGTCAGACGGGCCGCAGCAGCACGGAACCTGATACCGGAAGCCTCAGAACCGAGGGCCACGTCGAAGTGTCCTCCATCGCGGACGGTCATATCGGCCATCTTGGCTTCGGAAGCCCCCAACCCGTTACCCGGAGACCGGTCACCCCCGTGAAGAACAAGTGGAACTCAAAGGCGTTGAAGTCCCTTCCCTTCCATTCATGGGGCAGGTTCACCGGGAAGGCCCTGGTGTCGAAGCCCAGGGTTACCGAGTCCTCCCGTTCATCGATGTGCACGTAGAAGAGTTCGCACGCCTCGGTCGGGGGCGGGTCGCCGTCGTACAGCTCCCCCAAGTATGCGCTGGACGCCAGAAGTTGCGACCAGTCAGCGCTCATAGAAGGTCTTCTCGTCGGCCGGGGGAAGGAAGGTGTTCCGTCGGGCGTCGATCTTGCTTACGAAGAGATGCGGTCCGTTGTCCGATCCGTCGGCCTGGATGCGGAACGCGCTCACATGGCTGACGCGCACGGACTCGCTGCAGTCGAATCGGAGAGCCACCCCTCGACCGTCTGCGATGACCCGCATACGCCTCTCCCCGCCGCCCCACGAGGACATCTCGACGCAGCCGACTGACGGTGGGGCCCAATCGGTGAGGGAGATGTTCTCCACTGCCAGGAACTGAGTTGACACTGCACCGTGTCCATCCCCGCATCGGTCCATCCCTGCGGTGCCGAACCAGGAAAAGAGGGCAGGTCGACCCGGAGGGTTACCGTGGGCCCGCGCCAGTTCAGATTGACCGACCTGATCCTTACGTCGGCGAGGTCCGGGACATCGGCCGTAGAGCGAATTGAGCGCTTCCGGATTCACGAGAAAACTCTCAACGGTCATAGTAGTGATGCTCCTCAGCACCCGGGATCTGCCGTTGCGGGTGTCCACACGTCATACCCGACCTTCGCCCGTAGAGCTGCTACGCAGCAGCGGGAGCTGCTGCTGTCACACGGGGATCGTCCACACATGCGAGTCCGTGGGAGGAGCCGGCCTCACTTCCCACTCGGAGAGATCCTCGCCGGGCGCACCGTACGGCAACTGGCCGTCCCGTGGCTCGAAGTACAGACCGTAGGCCCAGTAGTCCGGCATCTCATGACACATGAGGTCGGGGTACGGCTCGATCCGAGCACCCTCGTACGTCGAATTGATCCTGGCCACGGCTTCGGCTCGGGAGATTCCGAACCGGCTGACCATCTCCTCGGCGATCTCGCGGAAATAGTCGAGCATCTCCTCGTCGAGTTCGATGAGAAACTCCTCGGTCTTCACGATGGCCCCACTCTCCGTACGAATGAACTGTCAAACAACTGGGCTGCACGATCGGTGAAGATCGCGATTTGATGTCCGTCAAACACACCAGGTTTACCTTTGAGGAACGCAGGGACATTTCTCAGCATGGGGCCTTCGACCATGTCGTATCCGTGCATGTCCCCACCACTTCGATGATGCCTGATGAAGTCGGCGAGTTCATCACTCGGGCCGTTGAAGATCCGGCTGTTCAGATTGTCCAGCTCGCTCCGAGGTACCCGGAAGTGCAGAACCGCAGGAACATCGTTGTACTTGCTCCCCAGTCTCTTCGCCCAGTCGACGGCCTGCTGCGGACTGTTGGTGACATAGAAACCGTACGAACCGAAGTCCATCTTCCGGGGCTTGAACTGGGGGTCGATCCCGTGAGCGAGAATGTTGTCCGCGCCGGTTCCGGTCGTCCCGTGGTAGAGGTCCACCATGCAGGGCGCTTTCAGGCCCAGTGGGTCCTTCCACTGCAGCGGATTCTTCACGTACGCGTAGTGGTTGGGCGCCGGCGTCCGGCCCAACGGATCGGGGCTCAGATATCGCGCCGTACTGGGCTCGTAATAGCGATGAAGGTTGTAGTGCAGCCCGGTTTCGTCGTCGAAGTACTGGCCGGGGAAACGTAGTGGACAGTCGACGCGCGGCGTGTCGGCCCGCACTGTGGGAACGCCCCAGAGCGTGGACGACGGCGCCCAGACGACTGCTCCGTCGGGGGCGACGAGTTCCGTCGGCGTCCCGATGAGGTCGGTGACGATGGCGTAGAAGCGTTCGTCGATTTCGTCCTGTGACGTGTCCGGCCCCATGGGGCCGGTGGCGCGTACCCGCTGGCCGATCGGGGCCGGCCCGTCCCCCCAGTCCCACGACAGGCTGTGGGTTCCGTCCGTCTGCTCGGCGAGGTTGTCGCCGTCCCAGAAGAAGGAGACCTGCTCGGCCACGGTCGTCCCGTCGTCCTCCAGCAACTGCTTGGCGACACGTCGGCCCACCGGGTCGTAGACGTAGTGCCACCGGCGACCGTCAGGGGTCAGGACATCGGTGAGCTGGTCCTCGGAGTTCCAGGCGTAACACCAGACGCGCACGCCACCTGACAGCAGTTTTGTGATCCGCTCCACTACGCGGCCCTGTCCGTCGTGGCGGTAGCGCGTTCGGCCAGCCCTCCCGATCAGAGTGCCGGAGTACGTACGCTCACCGGGGCCGGTCTCCTCGTCGTTCACCGGTGCTGATGTGCTGAACTCGGTGAGGTTGCCGAGGTCGTCGAACCGGTAGTTCTCGTCCCGGCCGTCGCTGCCGCCGCTCGCGGCCGTCACCCTCCCGGCCGCGTCGAACAAGAAGGTCCGCTCACCGAGACGTGAGTCCGTGACCGAGGAGAGCATGCCGTCGGGACGGTGCTGGAACGTGCGCCGCCGGACGTCGCCGGACTCCGTGACGAGCCGCTGTGTGGTGCGCAGCCGATCCGCGTCCCATTCATGGGTCAGACGCACGGTGTCCCCGAGCGCCCGTTCGATCTCGCGGCCGGTGATGTCGTACTGGAACGTGACGTCGTGCCGCCCGGATCGCTGCACGACGGAGCGCCGTTCGGCGTCGTAGCTCCATCGGGTGATCGCGCCGCTCGGTGTACGGCGCGCGAGGCGCCGTCCGATGAGGTCGTACTCTGAGCGCACCTCCCGTCCGTTCCACGACTCCGCGAGTACCCGGCCCATGGCGTCGTGCTCCGTGCAAAGCTCCACTTCCGCGCCACGTGCCTTTACGAGCCTGCCGAGCACGTCGTACTCGTACGTCGTGGTGGTGCCGTCGGCCTCCATCGCGATGACGTTGCCGATGGCGTCGTACTGGAACCCGGTGACCTGGTCCGCGCCGTTGGTCCGCTCGACCAACTGCCCGGCAGCGTCGTAACGGTAGGTCAAGGTCCGGCCGTTGAAGTCCGTTTCGGAGATCACCCGGCCTACCCCGTCATAGGTGTAACTCCACTCCTGGTCCACCGCGTTGATGACGCTCCGCAGCCTCAGCTCGGTGTCGTACCGGAAGCGTTCCAGTGTCCCGTCCTCGCTCTCCCGCAGCGTGCAGAGATCGAAGTGGGTGTTCTCGAAACGGGTGTGGCGGCCGTTCGACGACGTGTAGTCCAGTGGGTTGCCCTCGGCGTCGTAGGACCAGTCTTCCGTGGTCCCGTTCGGCGAGTGGCGCCACGCGATCCGACCCTCGGTGGTCCATCCGACACGGGTTACGGCACCGAAGGAGTCGGCGAGTTCGACGATCCGGCCGAACGCGTCGCGTACGACTGAGTTCCGCGCCCCCAGGGCGTCGACCGTGGCGACCACGAGCCCTGCG
The DNA here is from genome assembly GCF_014646095.1 of Streptomyces lacrimifluminis. Classification (GTDB taxonomy): domain Bacteria; phylum Actinomycetota; class Actinomycetes; order Streptomycetales; family Streptomycetaceae; genus Streptomyces; species Streptomyces lacrimifluminis. Next base: position 333,765 of record NZ_BMMU01000005.1, read on the forward strand.
GCGTCGTTGGTCAACGTCTGCTGTCGGTGGCCAAGCGCGTCGGTGATACCGGTGAGACCGCCATGCTCGTCGAACGTGAAGCTCGTCGTGGCACCGAGCGCGTCGACGACCGCCACACGGTTGCCGCGCTCGTCGTAGACCGACTCCCAGGTGTTGCCGTCCGGCTGGGTCACCTTTGTGACCTGCCCGAACTCGTTGTACCTCTTGGCCACGACGCAGCCGTCCGGACGGACTACCTCCGTGGTGTTGCCGATATCGTCGTGGCCGAAGCGGGTGGTACGGCCCAGGGGATCGGTCAGGGACACCAGCCGACCGTGATCGTCCCAGTCCCGGATCGTGGTGTGTCCCAGCGGATCGGTCTCGGTGACAGGGCGGAGATCCCCGTCGAAGATGTAGGTGATCCGCTGTCCGAGGGAATCCGTCGCAACAGTGGTGCGTGTCTCGTCGTCATAGGCGTAGGAGTACGCGAGCACACCGCTGTCACCGCCCGTACGGACGCACCGGCCGACTTCGTCGTAGGCGTAGCGGTACCAGTCGCCGTTCCGGCTTCTCCAGCCGGTGAGCCGCTGCTGGTCGCCGTAGCTGTAGCTCTGGGGCACTGCGGACGAGTCCGTGACACCGACCAGACGGCCCTCTGCGTCGTACTCGTACGTCATGAGGCAGGGCCGGTCCGGAGCACTGAGAAGCGTCAGGGACGTCACGCGGCCGGACGAGGCGGTTACCCCGAGCCGGTAGCCGCCGTGGTGAACCAGCTCGCTCGGGGAGCCGTCCTCCGCGTATCGAATGTCGATCGCATTGTCGTTGCGATCCCGGAGGCCCACCAGCGGGCGTTCCGCAGCGGAGCCGCCAGGCACTCGACGGAAAAGAAGCGTCGTACCAATCTGGGGCTGGTGGACGGTGACTTCTCCGTCCGGAGTGCCGTCCCAGCGCAGAGGCCAGTTGGGGCCGAAGACCGGCCATATCGGCTCACCTGGCTCCGGAACCGCGTAATACAGCATGGTGCCGTCGGCGCCGACGAATCGGAGACCGTCGTCGTCGATGACGATCCGTTGGTCGAGCGTAGACGTCCAGTCGGCGCCGAACCAACGCCCCGATCGCACCCCGGTGCGGTGGCTACGCTCGATGGCCAGAGGCAGCACGCCTGGCAGAGTGACGTCGGTGATCGACATCACCATCTGGCCTGTGGCCATGTCGATCGGGTCGCCGCAGGTGAAGAGGGTTTTCATCTGACGGCCCAGGTTCTTCATACCTGGAGCGAGCCCCTTGACGCCCATGGCCATACCCTTGAGACCGGTTTTGCCGAACGTCTTCAGCCCCTTGGCGAGTCCGCCGAGGGTGGTCAGCCCCTTCATCCCCGGGATGCAGTCGAGCGCGGCCA
>NZ_BMMU01000006.1 GCF_014646095.1 Streptomyces lacrimifluminis
ATCCTGGTCCAAACGCTGTCCACGGGAGGGGAACGCGCGTTGGACGCTGTCCGTGCGACCGATCTGGACCAATCCGCAGAAACCCTGCCCGAAACGTTGCGGAAGGCTGCAAAGCCACATAAGCGAGGGGCGTTCATCGACGCCACCTGGCATAACGGAGGCACTGGACTTGCCCTCGCAGCGACCACCGCCGCCATCCTTCCCACCAGCTACTCGACATGGGCGCGAATAGCAGCTGGCTCGGCGACGTTCCTCATCGCTCTCTTGCGAGCACTCGACTTCGCCTCTCGGTGGCGCTGGCATCTCAACATGCGAGCCCGCTACACCAGCCTCGTGGATCGAGTCGACCGCGTCGCCGTACTTCCTCTCACGCGGTAGGCGGAGGTGGCGTGGTGGCCAGTTCAGGGTTGGCGGATGCTTCCGCACCGCTGGTGCGGCTGCAGGGGGTGTCCCTGAAGCGTCGTCCAGCGTCGCCGTCGGCTGGGCCAGGGCTCGCACAGGGCGGTGTCTGCGTGCCGGGCGTATCCCCAGCGGCATGAAGATCGTTAGCGGGGCATGAACAACACCAAGCGTGTATTTGCTGCTGCTGTCCTCGGAGCCACCGCGCTTCTTGGACCTACCGCCGCCACCGCAGCAGCAGCAGAGCTCACTAACGTGTCCTGTGGCCTCCCCTCTGACCTCTGCCCCGTGACCAACCCGCTCGGCCAGGCCCTGGCTCCCGTGCTCGACACCGTGTACGTCTTGTTGGGGAGCGCAGGAATTTAGGCAGCCCGGCTGTGTGAGTTCGCGCTTTCCGTTCCGGTCCGCCCGGTTGACAGCAGGTACACAACCGGGTTCAGAACGGCGGACCAGCGGCTCCGAATCCTCGCGCGTCTTGAGGCGGTGGCACGGGCGGCAGAGCGGTTGAACGTTCCCGTCCGTGTCCGTCTCGCAGATCTCCCTTCACCGATCGCTCGGGCTGGGATTCCGCAAGTTCTGATAGCCGGGCTTACCAGCACAGAGGGTCGGGCGGGTCCAGCGCGGGTCCTCGGGGGCGCCGGTGAACAGGCGCCGGGCGCGGGCCGTGAGACCGTCCCCGGAGGCCGGGGATGCGGCACGTCGGCTGTGGCGGGGCGCGCTGTCGCGGGTCGGCGGCGGGGCGAGGGTCGTCATGACGCGTACTCCAAGCTGGGGGCGGGGCTGCTGATGTGCTGCGGCGCGCCGATCGGACTCGATACGGGCCCGCGCTGTGGGACGGCGATCCGGGAGCGGCCGGTGAGACCGGCGCGCAGCATCCGGCGCGTGCCCCTGAGGCCGTCCGGCGTGGTGTGGACGATGCCGACACGGCTGCCGGGGGCGTCGAACCGGTCGACCGGCACTTCGTGGACGCCCAGACGGTTGCGCTGGGCCAGGACCAGCAATCCGGTGTCGGGGAACCAGTCGTTGTCCGCGGTGTACGGGGCGAGTTCCGTCCGGCGGTTCAGGCCGGAGGAAGCCGGCGGCGCCTTGTCGGCGCACGCGAGCCCCTGCGTCTCCGGCGTGATCCGCCGGACGGGCTCCGAGGCCCGGAAGGCGTCGGTGCGGACCGCCTCGAAACCGCACTGGGGGTCCGAGAAGCGGGCCACGAGCCCGATCTTCGGCAGGGCGTTGTACGACCGGGAGACGAACTCGCGCTCCGGACCACGCACCACGTCGGCGGTCGAGCGGCTCCACCCGTGTTTCAGGGCGCGGCCCCGGCACCGGCCCTTGGCATCCGGACGGACGGCGTGGACATGGGGGAGGCGCAGCGGCAGGTCGTTCGCCGCCCGGCAGGTGGCGTCAGTGCCGGCGTTGTCCGCGACCGTGATCCGGAGCGGGAGCGGGAGCGGGAACGGGAACGGGAAGGAGGCTACGAGGCAGGCGTGGAGACGGCCGACACTGTCGGCGAGTACGTGCGCCTCGTTGTACACCGGCACCACGATCTCGACCGAACGCCGCCGGACGCCCCTCGCGTTCGTTTCGTTCATGGCAGTGACGATCGGGGCCGTGTCTGGGGCGACCCTGAGGCGACTCTGAGCGACGAATGAGAATCAGCGAACTCACAGCCTGCCCACAGGGGACCATGTGGCAGGAGCCCACTTACACGTGACGTCAGGCAGTGTGCGCGCTGCCGCCGCCCGGGGTCGCCGACGCTATCAACTGGTCGATCAGGGCTATCAGCACGTCCCGGCACGACTCCCGGTCCCGTGCGTCGCACAGCAGGACCGGTGTGTGCTCCGGCAGCGCCAGCGCCTCCCGGATCTCGTCCGGCTCGTACGGATGTTCCCCGTGAAAACCGTTCACCCCGACGACGAACGGGATGTCCCGGCGCTCGAAGAAGTCGATCGCCGCGAAGCTGGACTCCGGCCGGCGTACGTCGATGAGGACCACGGCCCCCAGCGCGCCGATCGCCAGGTCGTTCCACATGAACCAGAACCGCTGCTGGCCCGGCGTACCGAAGAGGTACAGGATCAGTTCCCGGCTGAGGGTGATGCGGCCGAAGTCGAGGGCCACGGTGGTGGCCTTCTTCTGTTCGATGCCGTCGAGGTCGTCGATGCCGAGGCCGGCCGCGGTGAGCGGCTCCTCGGTGCGCAGGGGCACGATCTCGCTGACCGAGCCGACCATCGTCGTCTTGCCGACACCGAAGCCGCCTGCGATGAGGATCTTGACCGTGTCGGGCGCCGAGGTCCCGTTCACGGTCGGGTCAGAGCCGGCCAAGGCCGTCCCTCACTTTCTGGAGCAGGTCCATGTCCGTGGTGCGCGAGATCTGGCGCGGGGACCGGGCCGTGATCCGGCCGGCCTCCAGCAGGTCGCACAGCATGATGACGACCACGCTCACCGGGAGATCCAGATGGGCCGCGAGCTCCGCCACCACGACGGGCCGAGCGCACAGCCGCAGGATCCGGGCGTGCTCGGGCTGCGGCCGTTTGCCCCCGTCGGGCTGCGGCTCCACGGCCGTCACCGACGTGATCAGTGTGAAGTCGGCGCGGCTGGGCCGGGTCCGCCCGCCGGTGAGCGTGAACGGCCGTACGAGACGGCCGGCCGCGTCGCTTCCGTTCACCTCACTCGCCGGCCGCGCCGACGACCCCGGCACGCGGCGCCGCGCTGAGGTGCTCACCGATCTTCTTCACCAGCATGTTCATCTGGTACGCCACGACGCCGACGTCCGCGCCCTGGCTGGTCAGCACCGCGAGGTGGGCGCCCGGGCCGGCCGCGGTGAGGATCAGGTAGCCGTTGCGCATCTCGATCAGCGCCTGGCGCACCGGGCCGCCCCGGAAGTCCATGCTGACGCCCTTGCTGAGACTCATCAGCCCGGACGCGGTCGCCGCGAGCCGCTCGGCGTCGTCACGCAGGAAGGCCGTGGATCTGCTGACGACCAGTCCGTCCTCGGAAAGCACGACGGCGTGGTTCACCTCGGCTACCCGGTCCACGAGTCCGGTGAGCAACTGGTCGAGCTCGGTGTGCGTGGCGGGGGTGGGGCGTGTCATTTCTCTGTCCTTCATCAGCGGTCTGCGGGCGGAGTCGAGGTGACCGGGGTGCCTGCGGAGGGGAGCGGTACTGCAGGTTCCTGAGGTGTGTCGTCCTCCCCATGGTCGTACTGCTCTTCGGCGTCGTCGTCACGGGCCTGGAGGGTTCCGCGCTGGAAACCGGAGAGCGAGGAGGCCGCGCGCTCCGCCGAGAACTCGTCGAGCGCGTCCTCGGACGTGCCGCCCTGTTCGGTGTCCTCCAGCAGTTCCGCGGCCAGACTGGTCTGTGGCACGCGGCGCGGCAACGGGGTGAGTCCGCCCTTGCGGGCACCGCCGCTCCGCTCGGCCTTCCGCTCACCGCCCTGCCCGGCGCCCCGGTCCGCCCCGACGAGGGCGGCCTGCCGGGGAGCGGAACCGGCGTCGGCCGTCCGGACGCGGGACGTGGCGGGCGGGGTCTCCCGGATCCGCTCGTGCGCCGCGCGCTCCGCCACGACCGGGCCGGGCACCTCGGCGGACGCCGCCTTCGCGAACGAGGAATCCGTGTCCGGCGCGGTGAGTTCCCGTACGACGACATCATGCGGGATCAGTACGATCGCCGTCGTACCGCCGTAGGGCGAGGAGCGCAGCGTGACATGGATGCCGTGCCGGACGGCGAGGCGCGCGATCACGAACATGCCGAGCCGCAGGTCGTCGGCGAGCGCCACCACGTCGAACTGCGGGGCCTTGGAGAGGTGTTCGTTGAAGGACGCGTAGTCCTCCTCGGACATGCCCAGTCCGCGGTCCTCGACCTCGATGGCCAGTCCCTTGGCGACGATCGCCGCCCGTACGCCCACCGGGCTGGGCGCGGGGGAGTAGGCGGTCGCGTTGTCGATCAGCTCGGCCAGCAGGTGGATGACGTCGGCCACCGCGGGCGGCGCCAGGTACACGTCCTCCTCCGTCTGCACCTCCACCCGCTGGTACTCGGCGACCTCACCGACGGCGCTGCGCAGGATGTCGATCAGCGCGACCGGCTCGGTCCAGCTGCGGCCGGGCCGCTCACCGCTGATGATGACCAGGTTCTCCTCGTAGCGGCGCAACTGGCTCGCCGTGGAGTCGAGTTCGTAGAGGCCCTTGAGGATCTCCGGGTCCTGGTGGGCGCGTTCCAGCGCGTCCAGCTTGGTGAGCTGGAGGTTGACCAGGTTCTGGCTCTGCCGGGCGATGCCCAGGATGACCTTCTGGAAGCCGCGCCGGGTGTCGGCGAGTTCGACAGCGGTGTGCACGGCGGTGCGCTGGGCGGCGTTGAACGCGTGTGCCACCTGGCCGAGTTCGTCGTGACCGTAGTCCAGCGGCGGGGTGGCCGACTCGACGTCGACCTTCTCGCCCCGGTTGAGCCGCGCCACCACGTCCGGCAGCCGCTCCTCGGCCAGGCCCAGGGTGGCCATGCGCAGCCCGCGCAGCCGACGGGACAGGGACCGGGTGATGCGCCAGGACAGGACGATGCACAGCAGCAGCCCGCCGAGTCCGCCGGCGCTCAGCGAAGCGGCCTTGATCAGGAGTGACCGTGCCTCGTCGTTGCTGCGGTCGAGCAGTTCCTGGGTCTCGTCATGGATGAGCGAGCCGTACTGGACGCTCAGTTCGTCCATCGCCGCGATCCACTGCTTCTGGCTGTTGGGCAGGGTGATCCTCCGTTCGGCGCCGCCGCCGGGCGTGCCCGACGCGAGCACCTGGTCCTCTATGGACGTCAGGGTCCGCCAGGCGGCCCCCTGGAGGATCGTCTCGGTGCGGGTCTTCGCCGTGCCGGTCAGGGACTGGATCAGCTGGTCCTCGACGACCCAGCGCCGGGCGCTGACCAGCCGGACGTAGGCCTCCCACTCCTTCTGGTCGAAATGCCCCGAGGGCCAGGCCAGCATCAGCTGCGAGTCCTCCTGGGCGACCAGTTCGGCCGCCTGCTCCAGTGAGACGAGCGGACCGGCCTGCGAGGTGAGGTCGCCGTCGTCGACCTGGGAGAGCTCCTGGAACGCGTGGATCTGGTTGCCGATGATCGACGAGTACTGGTCCAGTACCTGCTGGGGGGAGATGTCGGTGAGATGGTCGACCTGCCCGCGGTAGTACTCCAGGCTGCCCGTCGCCGCGATGACCGAGTACATCCGTTCCCCGATCCGGTCGGGGGCCTCCTGGATGGCCTTCGTCTGACCGACCAGCTTCGCGACCGCCGCGTCCGTCGCCCTGCGCTGCTCGTCCAGGGCGCTGCGGTCGCCCCTGGGCGAGGACAGCCACACGGCCGACAGGGTGCGTTCCCTCTGCAACGCGAGCGTGGCGTCCGTGCCCATGGCACCGGTCGCCCTGCTGAGCTGCGTCTGGTCCCGCAGCCGCTGGCCCTCCGAGAACATCTGAATCGTCGTCACACCCCACATCGCGGCGAGGGTGACGCTGGGCACCAGCGCGAGCAGGATCAGCGAGAGACGTATGGAGCCGAGACGGCGCCGGGCACCTTTGCGTGGAGGCATCGTCGTCCTAGGGCGATCAGCGGTGGGCGGAAGTGACAAGTGACAAGTGGCATGTGACAGGCGGTGGGTGACAGCGGAAACGGAACGGGTGGCGGAACACGCGTGGGTCCGCAGGATGCTATCCGTACAAGTGAACGTACGCACCGTGAGCCCCCAAAGCTTGGGGCAGCCGTTGTACGAAGGTTGCTGCGCAAGGAGATTCGGGAGCGAGCCGGAAGAGGATACGGAACGTCTGCGGAGGGCCGGAGTGGGACGGGAGGAGGTACGGGGGCCGGGTACGGGTGTGGCTCAGCGGGTGCCGTTGGCCGCGAACCTGGCGACGTCGGCGATGTTCTGCTTGGTGACGAAGGCCGGCCCGGTGAGCACGGGAGCCGATCCGCCGCCGCTGAAGTTGCCGTTGGACTTGTACAGCCAGAGCGAGTCGACCGCGAGATAGCCCTGGAGGTAGGGCTGTTGGTCCACGGCGAACTGGACGTCACCGCTCTTGATGGCGCCCACGATGTCGTGGTCGAGGTCGAAGGTGGCGATCTTCGCCTTGCTGTTCGACTGATCCACCGACTTCACCGCCGAGAGCGCGAACTGTGCGCCCAGGGTGACCACTTCGTCGATGCTCGAGTCCTGGTTCAGCCGGGCCGCGAGGGCAGCGGTCACCGTGTCCAGGTCGGTGCCGTTCACGTACAGGTTCTCGGTGTCGCCGGTGAACGTCTTCTTCACCCCGGCACAGCGCGCCTCCAGGCCGACGTTTCCCTGCTCGTGGATGACGCACAGCGCGTGCCTGACCTTGAGCGCGTTCAGCTTGTCGCCGAGCGCGCGGCCGGCGGTGCTCTCGTCCTGGCCGAAGAACTGGAGCAGGCCCGCCGAACGCCAGGCGTCGATGCCCGAGTTGAGACCGACCACGGGTATCCCCGCCGCCTTCGCCTGTGCGATCGCGCTCTTCATCGCGTCGGGCTTGGCCAGGGTCACGGCGATTCCGTCGACCTTGTCCTTGATCGCGTCGCGCACCAGATCGGCCTGGGCGGCGGCACCGGGGTCACTCGTGTACGTCAGCTCGATGTCGTCCTTGGCCGCGGCGGCCTGCGCGCCCTTCCGCACCCGCTCCCAGAAGGTGTCGCCCTTGGCCCCGTGGGTGATCAGGGCGACCTTGAGCCGGGCGGTGCCGGCGCCGGCGGCGCCCTGGTCGGAGTCCGCCCCGTCGGAGCCGGAGCCCGAGCAGCCGGCCGCGAGAAGGCAGACGGCGGCCAGGCCGGCGACAACGGCCGTGACACGGGCGGATCGTGGGGAGGCGGAAGAGGCGGGGGGTGTGTTCATGGAAATGCGGCACCTCGCTGCGCGGCCGAGGAGGAGGAGGGTGGGGAGTGGGAGTGGGACGAGGGGGTGGGACAAGCGGGATTCGGGTACGGCGAAATCTGCGCGATCGTCGGGTGACGTGCACCGACTGTCCGACTTTCGCTGGGCGGAGCCAATCGGATGTGACGCCTGGTAGTCAAGTGAGCAACCAGTTGGAACCAGGGTCCATGCGGCGATACGGGATGTGCCGGGTGCGGGTGATCCTCCTCGGTCGGTCCCCGGCAGTATCAGAAGGATCGCCGGTGCGGAGGGGATCGGAAGGGGAAATGGGACCTCTGATTCCCTTTCGTGCACTGATGTTTGCCCGCGCGTCGAGGCGCTGGATGCGAACGTCCGTTCGCCCTGGCGGTGTGCCAGGGCGAACGGGCGTACCGGGACGTCGAACCGCGGCGGGAGTGCCCGTGCCCGTGACCGCGGTCACCGAACCGCCGCCCCTACGGCTTCCGATCCACCGCCCCCTACGGTTTCCGAGCCACCGCCCCGTACATGGCGATGTCCTCGTCCCTGATCCCCTCGCCGCTCGTGGCGTCCGGGTGCCACTTGTGGACCTGGACAATGCCCGGCTCGACCAGGTCGAGGCCCTCGAAGAACTCCTCCGCCTCCGGGAACGTGCGCAGGCGCATCGGCATGTTGCGGGCCTTGTACTCGCGGGCGACCCGGCCCACCTCCTCCGGGGCGAACTCGGCGGTGCCGATGGTCATCGCCAGGTAGCTGCCCGAGGGGAGGGGTTCGAGAAGGCGGCGGACGATGCCCACCGCGTCGTCCTCGTCCATGACGAAGTGGACGATCGCGATCACCGTGAGGGCGACAGGCTTGGTCAGGTCGAGGGTCTCGCGGAAGTCGGGGGAGTCGAGAATGGCCTCCGGGTGCTGGAAGTCGGCCTCGATGTACGCCGTCCGGCCCTCCGGTGTGCTGGCCAGCAGGCCCTGGGAGAGAGTGAGGACGATCGGGTCGTTGTCGACATAGACCACCCGGGACTCGGGAGCCACCGACTGCGCGATCTCGTGCAGGTTGGGGGAGGTGGGGATGCCGGTGCCTATGTCGAGGAACTGGCGGATGCCCGCTTCCTTGGCCAGGTAGGCCACCGCACGGTTCATCCAGTCGCGGTTGGCCTTCATGTGGATCGGCAGGGCGGGCCACTCGTGCGACATGGCGTCGCCCGCTTCCTTGTCGGCGGGGTAGTAGTCCTTACCGCCGAGGATGTAGTCGTAGATCCGCGCGGAGTGTGCGTTCTCCGTGTCGATTCGGTCGGCCGGCCATCCGTTGTCGGGCACGCGGCCCTCCCATTCAGGTCATCGGGCTGAGTCTGGTCAGTCAAGTCTCAGTAGAAACAAGGCAGTTCAGAGCAGAAAGTCTGCGACACCCGCCTTGACGCCGGCCAGGAAACTCGTCATCTCGTGCGGGGTGAAGACCAGGGCCGGGCTGTCGGGATCGGTGGACTGGCGGACGGCGACCCGGCCGTCGGCGAGCTTCTTCACTTCGACGCAGGCGCCGCCCGCGTCGTCGCTCCACGGCTTGGACCAGCCCCGGGAACCGAGTTCATGGGCCGGCATGCCGTTGCGTACGGGGTGGGAGTGGCTGGTGTGGTTGGAGTGGGTGTGCGTGAGGTGGGGGTGTGTGGGGTGGTGCATGTCAGAGCTCCTTGCGAATCGCACCGAGGAGGGCCTCGGTCTTTCTGGCGGGCGCCGACTGCGCGCCCAACCGGTCCAGAGCCTCTCGATAGACGACGACGTCGTCACCCTTGTCGAGATACACCGCGCCGACCAGACCGCTCAGATAGACGATGTCCGGCAACTCGGGTGCCCTGAACCGGAAGAGATGGAACGCCCCGGCCCGCATCGCGGGGTGCGGGCCGTTGCCGAAGGGCATGATCTGCAAGGTCACATGGGGCAGCGCGTTCATCGCGATCAGATGGTCGATCTGCGCGCGCATCACCTCCGGACCGCCGACCGGCCACCGCAGCACGGTCTCGTCCATCACGATCCACACCCGCGGTGGTGCCGCGCGGGTCAGCAGTTCCTGGCGGCGCAGACGCAGCGCCACCCGGCGGTCCGTCGCCTCCGACGAGCCGTGCGGATTGCCGGCGCCCAGCAGCGCACGCGCGTAGTCCGCCGTCTGGAACAGACCCGGCACGAACTGCGCCTCGTACGCACGGATCTGCAACGCCGCCTGTTCCAGGCTCAGATACGCGGCGAACCAGTCGGGCAGTACGTCCCGGTAGTTGTGCCACCAGCCGCGCTTGTTGGCCTCACGGACAGACTTCAGGAACGTGTCGATCTCCTGCTGGTCCGTCACCCCGTACGTCTGCAGCAGTTTCTCGACGTCCGGCAGGCGGAGCCTGGCCACCTTGGCCGCTTCCATCCTGCGGATCGTGGAGTGGCTGACACCGATCGCCACACCCGCGTCCTCGAAGGTGAGACCGGCACGCGTGCGCAGCTCCTCCAGCTGTCTGCCGAGGATCATGCGCAGGACGGAGGGGGCGCCGCCCCAGTCGGTCTCCGCGGTCACGCCTACCCCCTCACACCGGGCTCAGGGTTGCAGTCTGTCACGATCATCTTTTGACGGGAGCAGCATGCACCCCACAAATTGCAAATTTCAACTTGCTGGTTGCGAGCCGTTGTTGTCAGGTGTCACAGTGTTCATACCTTCCCGGAAACGGTGAACGACGAGATCGAACGGCCCAGTTGGGGGAGAAAGGGCCGCAACCTGCGCTGTTTTGATGCGGGTTGACCTGCTCGCGGATCACCTTCGGGGCGGTGTCGCACCGGCCAGGGTGCGCAGGCAACGAAAGGCGAACGGCGATGGCTCCGCCCTCCCTCCCCCAGCCACTCGGCCGAATGCCCAGCGGCCGGCTCGCCGGCCACGCGGCCCACCCCGATCACCCGGACCACCTCGATCACTCTCCGCAGTCGGACATGTTCGGTCTGCCCGCGACTCCCGCCTCCGTGAGCGCAGCTCGCCGGAAGGTGCGCGAGCTGCTCGACGGCTGGGGGGTCGACCCCGACACCTCCGACAACGCCCTTCTGGTGACCTCCGAGCTCGTCACCAACGCCCTCACCCACACCGCCAGTGAGCGGATCGTCTGCCGGCTGCATCTCTCCGGCGGTCGGCTGCGGCTCGAGGTCGAGGACGAGAACCGCGGCGGGACCCTGCCGGCGCAGCGCAGGCCCGGCCCCGACGAACAGTGCGGACGCGGACTCCTGCTGGTCGGCATGCTGAGCGCCGACTGGGGCGTCCGCGACGCCCCGCACGGCTCAGGGCGCATCGTCTGGGCCGAACTCCTCACGGAGCAGGCCGAGTTGGCGGACACCGCCGCAACGGCGCCGCCGATTACGGCATCGACGCGGGTCCCGGCGACGGTTCCTTCCGAGGCGGCGTCGGCGTCAGCCACGGCAGTGGCTTCCGCCAAGCCCGCACCGACCGCCGGGAGTGCGCCCTCCGCCCCCGAAGTGGCGACACCGGCCAGCCCCGCACCCAGCCTCCCCCCGCCCCCTGCCGCCGCGCTCGCCGCCGCGCCGACGCCGGTCGGGCCCGTACCCACCCTCGCCCCTGCCGTGCCGGCCGCTGCATCCGTACCTGCGCTTCCCTCGGTCTCTGCTGCCGGGTTGGCCGCAGGGTCTGCGCCGGTCGGGGCCGTACCCGCCCTCGCCCCTGCCGCGCCGCCCGCTGTACCTGTGCCTGTGCTTTCCTCGGTCTCTGCTGCCGGGTTGGCAGCCGCGTCGGCGTCGGCCAGCCCCGTACCCGCACTCCCGCCTGCCCCTGCCGCCGCGCTCGCCGTACCGGTACCTGCCTTTCCTCCGGCGCCCGCCGCCGCGCTCGCCGCTGCACCAGTACCCGCCCTACCCCCGGCTCCACCCGCCCCCCACGCCGTACAGGCCGCCGCACCCGACCCCTGGCACACGTCGGCCTCGCACCGCACCCGGCCCGTCCCCCACTCGGCCGAAGGAATCGCCTCACATGGACCGTATGGAACGCCAGCACCGCATCCCCCGTACTCCCTCTCCTGACCCGCGCCGACGCGGCCCGCACGACCCGGTCGCGCACCCGTCGCGCATGCCTCACCCGTCCTGCATCCCCCACGTACCTCGCCCACTCCAGTCCGCCCTCCACCTCACGCCCCCGCCGCTCCACGCGCCCCCCTCGGCCAAGTCCCCGCGTGAGTATTCGGGCCACCCCGGCCACCTCGTCCTCCCCGCCCGGCTGACCGCCGGTCTCGGGTGCGACGCCGTGGGCACGCCCCGTGAGTACGGGCAGCGGATCATGGACTCCCTGCCCCGCGTCGGCTGTGTCTTCGCCGACGACCAGCGCTGGTGGTGGATCGTCCCGTCCGGTTCCCATCTCGGTGTCAGCTGGCCGCCGGACACGCGTTACGTGGTCGGCGCCCAGCTGGCCGACCCCTCGTGGACGCGCACCAGGCCGCCGTCCCCGTCCGTCCGGCCCCGGCTGATCCACAGCCCCGAGGGCGACTCCCCGTACACCCCGCCGATACCGCTGTACGTCCTCGCCTGCCGACTGGCCGGACGTGTTCCCCGTTGGTCGCTCGGCGGCACGGGCGGCTGATCCCGCCGACTCCGTTCCGAATCCCCTGAGGCGAATGGCCTCGGGGGATCTTGACGGCACAAATGTTACCGGTAACATCGTTGCCGTCCCCGCACCGGCGCGAGGACAGGGTCAGCCGCGTTCTCGACCACAGGCGACGGGAGTCCACGTGACCGATCAACCGACCGGACGACCGGCGGTCACCGAACAACGGTCCCTCCCGGCGCCCCCTGCGAACCCGACCGTTCCGGTCTTCAGCCCCGTCGCCGTGGTCGCCTCCTGCGTCGGCTTCGTGCTGATCGGGGTCATCCAGGCCCTGTACGGTCCGTCGATCCCGGCCCTCCGTGACGAGTTCGGGCTCTCCCCGTCGGCCGCGGGACTCGGGCTGAGCGCCCACTTCGCCGGCGGGGTCGCCGGAGTGCTCCTCTTCGACCGGCTGTACGTGCGGATCGGCAACCGGCAGATCCTCGGCAGCTCGTACGTGCTGATGGCAGCCGGCGCCGCGGGCTTCGCGCTGGCGCCGAACTGGCCCGTCGCGCTGGCCGCCGCCCTGCTCGCCGGGCTCGGCTTCGGCGGTGTCGACTACGGCCTCAACCAGCTGTTCGCGGTCGGCTTCGGCAACCGTTCGACGGCGATGCTGAACATCCTCAACGCCCACTTCGGCATCGGCGCGATCCTCGGCCCGGCCCTGATCGGCATGGTCGGCGCCGAGCACTATCCTGCCGTCTTCCTTGCCTTCGCCCTCGCCAACCTGCCCCTGCTGCTGTGCCTTCGAGGCGTACGGGACCATGTGCCGCAGCCGACCCCCGCGCCCGGCGCCTCCGGCGGCCCGGGCCGGCAGGTGCTCGCCCGCAGCCTGGGTTCCGTACTCGGAGTCTTCGTCACCCTCTACGTCCTGCACGTGGGCATCGAGGCGGGCGTCGGCGGCTGGGAGCCGACGCACCTGGAGACGGTCGGATACGGCGCCGGAGCCGCCGCCACGGCCACCTCCGTCTACTGGCTGATGATGACAGCCGGCCGTTTCCTGGCCGCCCCGCTCGCCCTGCGCTTCTCGCCGCAGTCGATCATCGCGGTGTCCTGCGCCGGTATGACCGTCTGTCTGCTGCTGGCCGCCGTACCCGGACTCGCCCCCTACGCCTACGCGGGCGTCGGTCTCTTCATCGCGCCGATTTTCCCCACCGGGCTGCCCTGGCTGAACCGGGCCGCCCCAGCGGCGCGGAGAGCCGGTGCCGTGGTCATCGCCGCGTCGATGGCCGGGGGAGTGGCCGCGGGCCCGGCGCTCGGCAAGGCCATCGAGTGGTCCGGCGTTCGGGCCGTGCCGCTGCTGCTGTGCGGGGTCTCGGCGCTGTGCCTGGCGGCCACGCTCTGGCTGATCCGGGCGACCAGGACGACCCGGGCCCACTGAACGTCCTCCACTGAACGCCCCCTACTGAACTGAACGACTTCTGCCGGCCACCTCACCTCCAGCGAACCGGCTGGAACCCATGAACCGAACCGAAGGGAATCCCCCGCATGCCCACTCCCGCCCTGACAACGACGTCCGACGGTTTCCTGCTGCACGGCGAACCGTTCCGGATCATCTCCGGCGCGATGCACTACTTCCGCGTCCACCCCGACCAGTGGGCCGACCGGCTCCGCAAGGCCCGTCTGATGGGCCTCAACACCGTGGAGACGTACGTCCCCTGGAACCTCCACCAGCCCGAGCCCGGCACCCTCGCCCTCGACGGCATCCTCGACCTGCCACGCTATCTGCGGCTGGCCAAGGCGGAGGGGCTGCACGTCCTGCTACGGCCCGGCCCGTTCATCTGCGCCGAGTGGGACGGCGGCGGACTGCCCTCCTGGCTCACCACCGACCCCGACATCCGGCTGCGCTCCAGCGATCCCCGCTTCACGGGCGCCATCGACCGCTATCTCGACCTGCTGCTGCCACCCCTGCTGCCCTACCTCGCCGAGTCCGGCGGTCCGGTCATCGCCGTCCAGGTGGAGAACGAGTACGGGGCGTACGGCGACGACACCGCGTATCTCGAACACCTCGCGGAGAGCCTGCGCTCGCGCGGGATCGGGGAGTTGCTCTTCACCTGCGACCAGGCCAACCCCGAGCACCTCGCGGCGGGCAGCCTGCCCGGTGTCCTCACCACGGGCACCTTCGGCAGCAAAGTCGCCCAGTCACTGGAGCAGTTGAGGGCCCATCAGCCAGAAGGGCCCCTGATGTGCGCCGAGTTCTGGATCGGCTGGTTCGACCATTGGGGCGAGGAGCATCACACCCGGGACGCCGCCGACGCCGCCGCCGACCTGGACCTGCTGCTCTCGGCGGGCGCGTCCGTCAACATCTACATGTTCCACGGCGGCACCAACTTCGCCTTCACCAACGGCGCCAACCACGACCACGCCTACCAGCCCATGGTCACCTCCTACGACTACGACGCCGCCCTCACCGAGAACGGTGACCCCGGGCCGAAGTACCACGCCTTCCGCGAGGTGATCGCCAGACACGCGCCGGTCCCGGACGAGCCGGTCCCCGCACCGAGTGTGAAACTGCCGCCCACCGTCGTCGAGTTGGGGCAACGGTCGCCCCTGCTTCCGAACGTGGGGCTCCTCGCCAAGCCCGTGCGCACCGAGGACCCGGTGACCATGGACGAACTGGGGCTGCGCGCCGGATACGTGCTCTACCGCACCACCGCTCCCCTCGCGGGCGACGGGCTGCTGCACTTCGCGGGCGGGGTGGGCGACCGGGCGCAGGTGTTCGTCGACGGCGCCCCCGTCGGCGTACTCGAGCGCGAGCGGCACGACGAGTCCCTGCCCGTCCGGATTCCCTCTGCCGGAGCGGCGGTCGAGGTGCTCGTGGAGAACATGGGCGGGGTCAACTACGGGCCGCGCATCGGCTCGCCCAAGGGGCTCCTCGGGGCGGTCACCTTCAACGGCACCGCCCTGCACGGCTGGGACAGCCACCCCCTCACCCTGGACGACCTCAGCGCGCTGCCCTTCGCTCCCTCGGACGCGACCCCGGCCGCCCAACCCGCCTTCTACCGGGGCACGTTCGAGGTCGTCACCCCTGCCGACACCTTCCTGTCGCTGCCCGGCTGGACCAAGGGCCAGGCCTGGATCAACGGCTTCCACCTCGGCCGCTACTGGAACCGCGGCCCGCAGCGCACCCTCTACGTGCCCGCGCCCGTACTGCGCCGGGGCGCCAACGACCTGCTGCTCCTTGAGCTGACCGCCACCACCTCCGCGCAGGCCCTGCTCACCAGCGCCCCCGACCTCGGCCCGGTGAAGCCATGACCCACCACTCCCTCCGGATCCCCGCGACCGCCGAACCCCCGCTCACCGGCCATCTCCCCTTCTCCGACGCGCCGGGAGCCGCCGACCCCATCGGGGTGACCAGCCGCTGGTTCACCCGGGGCGGACGCCCCTGGTTCCCTGTCTCCGGCGAGTTCCACTACACCCGCTACCCGGCGGGGGAGTGGGAGGAGGAGCTGCTGAAGATGAAGGCGGCCGGCGTGAGCGCCGTCGCCAGCTATCTCATCTGGATCCACCACGAGGAGACCGAGGGCCGGGTGCGCTTCGACGGCGACCGCGACCTGCGCCGCTTCGCCCAACTCTGCGCCCGCCACGGCCTGGACTTCATCCCGCGCATCGGCCCCTGGAGCCATGCCGAGGTACGCAACGGCGGACTGCCCGACTGGCTGCTCGCCCGCACCGGCGCACCCCGCACCGACGACCCCGCCTATCTGGAACCCGTACGCGGCTGGTTCGCCGCGATCGCCGAGCAGTTGACAGGGCTCGACCGGGCGCACGGCGGCCCGATCATCGCCATCCAGATCGAGAACGAGCTGTACGAGCAGCCGGGCCATCTCCTCACCCTGAAGCGGCTGGCACAGGAGGCCGGGCTGAGCGCCCCGCTCTGGACCTCGACGGCCTGGGGAGGGGTCCGACTCCCGCCCGACGAACTGCTTCCGCTGTACGGCGGCTACACCGAGACCTTCTGGACGGAGTGGGACGGCGGCTGGCCCGACACCTGCCGCAAGCACTTCTTCTTCACCCACCAGCGCGACGACGAGGGCATCGGCGCCGACCTGCGGCCGACGCACGTGCGGGGCGGCGAACCGGCTTTGACCGACCGATTCCCCTGGGCGACCTGCGAGTTGGGCGGCGGGATGGCCGTGGCCTACCACCGTCGGCCACGGGTCGACGCCGCCGACATCGGCGCCCTCGGGCTCACCAAGATCGGGTGCGGCTCGGTCTGGCAGGGCTACTACATGTTCCACGGCGGCACCAACCCGGCGGGTGAACTGACCACCCTCCAGGAGTCCCACGCCACCGGCTACCCGAACGACCTGCCCGTCCTGACGTACGACTTCCAGGCGCCGCTCGGCGAGTACGGCCAGTACCGGCCCTCCTACGACGAACTGCGCCTCCAGCACCTGCTGCTGGCGGAATTCGGCGAGCGCATCGCCCCCATGGAGTCCGTGCTGCCCGCGCGGCGGCCGACCGGACAGGACGACCGGGAGACCCTGCGATGGGCCGTGCGGAGCGACGGTGGCTCCGGATTCCTCTTCGTCAACAACCACCAGCCGCACGAGCCGTTGCCGGACCACCCGGACGCGTCCTTCACCGTCGGGTTCCCGGGCGCTCCCGAACTGACTGTTCCCAGTGCGCCACTGACGATCCCTCAAGGAGCCTATTTCTGCTGGCCCTTACGTCTCGACGTCGCCGGACTCCGACTCGACTGGGCCACCGCCCAGCCGGTGTGCACGGTCGACGCCGGCGGACGTACCGTCCTGGTGCTGGCCGCCACGGACGGGATTCCCGTCGAACTCGCCCTGGACATCGCAACGTTGAGGTACGTGCACACCCCCATGGGGAAGGTCGTGTCCGCCGACGGTCGCTTCCTGGTCACCGGACTGCGGCCCGGCACGGACGCCCTCGTCGAGGTCGGGACGGTGGACGGCGGACAGGTCGGCCTGCTGGTACTGGACGCGGCGACCGCCCGTACCGCCTACCGGGGCGTGGCCTGGGGCGCCGAGCGGCTCATCCTGTGCGGTGCCGGGGACGGGGTGGTCTTCGACGAGCCGGCCGGGGAGGTACGGGTGCACAGCGCGGCGCCGGAGACGTCGTTCGCCGTACTGCCCGCGCCCGAGACGCCTCCCGGCGAAAACCTGGCGATGGCCTCCGACGGGGTGTTCACCCGCTACACGCTCCCCACGGGCGGCGACTCCGGCACCCTCGACGTGTCCCTCGTCCGGGGCGCCGGGTCCGCCCCCGACACCGTCACCGGCGTACTGGACCGGGCCAGTGCCCCCGCCGACAAGTACTTCGACACCTCGGCCGCCGAGTACCTCATCGACGTACCGGACGAACTCCCGCGCACCGGAACGCTGTTGCGCATCCACTGGACCGGGGACATCGCCCGCGCCTATGTCGGGGACACGCTGGTCGCCGACCAGTTCTTCTCGGGGCGGATCTGGGAGATCGGCCTCGACCGGCTGCCGGAGGACGCACTGCGCGCCGGCGGCGGGCTACGGGTGAGGGTGCTGCCGTTCGCCGCCGAGGCGCCCGTGTACCTGCCGGTGCCCGTGCCGGTGGGAGAGGCCGGGATCGCCCGGGTCGAGTGGGTCACGGTCCGGACCCAGGTGATCGGAGGGTAGGGCCTGCCGGTGGAGATGCCCGTCCGGCGGCCTATCCTGTGGCCCAGCCGGGCGGGGCACGACCGCCACCCACGGGACAGAGCCGAAGGATGCACCCCATGACCCGAAGTGCCGCTGGCGGCGCCGCGCCCAAGGGACGCAGCCGGCGCAACTTCGCGGGAGCGAGGCCGGTGATGGACGACGTGGCACGGCTGGCCGGCGTCTCCAAGCAGACCGTGTCGCGGGTGCTCAACGACAATCCGGCCGTCAGGGCCGAGACCCGCGAGTCGGTGCTGGAGGCCATGCGGTCGCTCGGGTACCGGCCGAGCCGCAGCGCGCGTTCGCTGGCCAGCGGGCGGACCCGGATGCTCGGGGTGATCTCCTTCGACGCGGCCCGCTACGGCCCCGCCTCCACCCTCACCGCGATCAACACGGCCGCCCAGGACGCGGGCTACCTGGTCAGCTCCATCGCCCTCGACACCGCCGACCGGGACACCGTCGTCCAGGCCGTGGACCGGCTGTCGGCGGAGGGCGCCGACGGGGTCATCGCCATCGCCCCGCAGCGGCGCGTCGGCAGGGCGCTCGCCGGGGCCCACCTCGACATCCCCCTCGTCGTGATGGACAACGCCCTCGACGACGACACCCCCATGGTCACCGCCGACTCCCGGGGCGGGGCGCGCCTGGCCACCGAACACCTCCTGGGCCTGGGCCACCGTACGGTCAGGCACATCGCCGGACCGACCGGCTGGACGTCCGCCGAACGCCGGGCCGCGAGCTGGCGCGAGACCCTGGAGAAGGCCGGGGCCGAGGTGCCGGAGCCGCTCGTCGGTGACTGGAGCGCCGACTCCGGGTACGAACTGGGCCGGCGGCTCGCCCGGGATCCGGACGTCACCGCCGTCTTCGCCTCCAACGACCAGATGGCGCTCGGCGCGCTGCGCGCCTTCCACGAGGCCGGCCGCCGGGTCCCGGACGACGTCAGCGTCGTCGGCTACGACGACATCCCGGAAGCCGCCCATCTGCTGCCCCCGCTCACCACCATCCGCACCGACTTCCAGGAGATCGGCACCCGCTCCCTGCGGCTCCTCCTCGCGCGGATCGACGGCGCGGAGGAGCCGGCCGCGGCCCTGGGAGCCGTGGTCTCCGTCATCCCCGCCCACCTCATCGTGCGACGGAGCACGGGCCCCGCACCGGCCTAGGGTTCGCCAAGGGGCTGTCGTCAAGTCCCGACTGCCCCGGCGGGTCAGGCCGGAGGACGGTCGCGGCACGGAGCAAGCGGTGAGCGGGGCCCCGCGTCTCCGGCACCGACCCGCCGGGCAGGTCCTAAACTGGCCCGGTGGTGACAGGTACGGGTAACGCCGGTTTCGACGATCCGTCCGCAGAGGTGCTGACGGAGGCCGCCGGGGTATTCGGACTGCTCGCCTCGCCGGCCCGGCTGCACATCGTGTGGGCGCTGGCGCAGGGCGAGAGCGATGTGACCGGGCTCGCCGAGCGGGTCGGCGGCGCGCTGCCCGCCGTGAGCCAGCACCTCACCAAACTGAGACTCGCCGGACTCGTGCGCTCCAGGCGCGAAGGGCGTCGGCAGGTGTACTTCGTCGACGACCCGGACATCGTCACGGTCGTACGGCTGCTGGTCGGGCGGCTGACGGACCGGGCCGAGAACACCCCCGTACGGCACCTCCGCGGAGTCTGATCTCCGGACTCCTGCTGCCCTTCCCGCCGATGCTCCCGGCCCAGGTCCTCGCCCGGAACCTGTGCTTCGACACGGCCCAACGGGCCTACGCCCACGACTGTCCCGCGCCCGGCGCCCTGCCCAGGCCGGACGTCCCGCGCCCTCGTGAGCTTCACCGCTTCCTCCGCTTCCTCCGCTTCCTCCGCTTTCTCGGCGGCTTCGGCGCGCTCAACGCCGTCGCCGACCTCGCGGCCTTCGGCGTGCCCGCCCTCGCGCTGCACGGCCCGGACGCTCTGGACGACCGGGCCGTCTTCCCCCCTGCCCGGTCCACCGAGCACCTCCTCACCCGGGCCGTGGTGATGCCGCTGCTCCGGGGCGGCTGCTGCCGGTGTCCCCGCTCGGCCCGCCGCCGGGGCTGGCGGGGGCTGCCCGGCGCCTGCTCCGCGCTTGTGGCGGCCGTGCTGGGGAGCCTGTACGGGGTGCCCTAGCCGCCGTCCGGCGGTGGCGGTTCTCGGCGCGGGGCCGCCCGGGTCAGCCGTAGGTGAGGTTCGAGCAGGGGTTGTCGTCCGCCGAGCGGGCTCCCTCGGCGATCTCCTTCGGGACGGCGGTGGGCTGCGGGGAGGCAGCGGAGCGGCCCTTGTACGACTCGCCGACGACCACGTTGACGCCCGCCGCCGTCACCGGCTGGATGGCCGCGCCAGGGAAGACACGGGCCACCGTCTGGGCATCGGACTTGTGCCCGGGGCCGTACTCGATGACCGTCGTCGCGTGGTCCTGGCTGCTCGCGGTCGCCGTGCCGGTGACCGCGAAACCGTCGGAGGTCAGCTCGGCGGCGGCCTTCGCGGCCAGGCCCGTGACGGTGGTGCCGTTGTAGACGGTGACGGTGATTCCCTTGCCGGACACGGGAGTCGGGTCGGCCGTGGGGCGGGCGCTCGGCGAGGCCTTCTTCCTGCCGCTCGCGTCCTTGCCGTCCAGGGTGCGGTCCGCCTTGAGGGCGGCCCAGAGTTCACCGGCGTCCGGTTCGACGATCGCGACGCGTGCACCGTCGTACCGCCAGGGGATGGTGACGAACTTCGTGTTGTGCAGGTCGATGTCCTTCAGTGTCATCGCGAAGGAGATCAGCTTGTCGGCGGAGCCGAGGCCGGGGTCCACGGTCAGGGACTTGGTGGCCGCCTCGGCGAGCGGAAGCAACTTGGTCGGGGTCAGGCCGTTGCTCTTCACCTCCTTCAACAGGCTCGCGACAAAGGCCTGTTGGCGCTTGATGCGACCGATGTCGGAGCCGTCGCCGATGCCGTGCCGGATCCGGACGTAGTCCAGCGCCTTCTGCCCCGAGACCCGCTGCTCGCCCTTGTCGAAGAGCAGCTTGCCGCGCGTGGTGCGCTTGGGGTTGAGATCACGCTCGTACAGGTTCTGGGGGAGACACACCTTCACCCCGCCCACCACCTCGGTCAGCGCCGCGAAGGCCTTGAAGTCGACGACGACGGTGTGGTCGACCCGCATACCCGTGATGCTCTCGACCGTGTTCTGGGTGCAGGCGGGGTTGCCCTTGGCGGTCTCGCCGACCGAGTAGGCCTTGTTGAACATGGTGTCCGGCCGGGCGGTCGTCCACGTGCCGTCGGGCAGCCTGCAGGGCGGGATGGTGACCAGGGTGTCGCGGGGTATGGAGACGGCCACGGCGTTCTTGTGGTCGGCGTAGATGTGCAGCAGGAACGCGGTGTCGGAGCGGCCGACGTCGTTCACGTCGCCGCCACCGAGCGCGGCGTTGCCGTCGTTGCGCGCGTCCGAGCCGATGACCAGGACGTTCTCGCCCTTGGACGAGCCCGCGGCGGGGCGGTTGTCCGAGATGCCGCCCGCGTCGAAGGTCTTGATGTCACCGTCCAGCTTCAGATAGACCCAGCCGGCGCCGGCCGCGAGGAGCAGGAGGAGGGAGAGACAGATCGCCAGTGCCAGCCGCCCGCGCCGACCCGGCTTGCGCCGCCGGGTGCCCGCGCCCGACCGGTGTCGCGGGGGTACGGCTGCCCTGCTCGTGCTGGTGGTCATCGGCGCCCTTCTCACGTCTCACCCTGGTCGTACAGTTGCGCAAAGTGGCAACTGTTATGTGTGACGAAGGAAAGGGCGGTGAGGTTGTGCTCCGGAACGGACTCGAACCGTGGCACCTGTTGGTGGTGGCGATCGTGGTCATCGTCATGCTCGGCTCGAAGAGGCTGCCGGACACCGCACGCGCCCTGGGCCGCTCGATGCGCATCCTCAAGAGCGAGGCGCGGGCACTGAAGGCCGACGGGTCGCCAACCGGGTCGGCGGGTGGGGGATCTTCGCAGGTGAGCGGTGGTTTCCCGGCTGAACCTGTCGTCGACCGGGCCGAGCCCGCTGTCGCCGAGACGGTCGCCGACCGTCGGGAGTCCGTCGTCGATCGATAAGATCATCCGCATGGCCGCTTCCGAATCGGCCATCCTCGCGACCTCGGGCGGACACCGCACGGTGGCAGGACCATGGTGGCGTTCGACGCTCTCTACATCACGCCGTCGACCTCTCCGGGGCCCACGGCCGCAGGCCGCGCGTCCTGTACGTCGGTACGGCCGTCGGGGACGCCGAGCACGTCACCGCCCGCATGGGCGAGGCCGCCCGGATCGCGGGCTTCGACCTCACACGGCTGCAGCTCTTCCCATGCCCGACTTGGCCGACGTCGAGGGCACGGTGCTCGAACGGAACGTCGTCTGGGTCAGGGGCGGCTCGGTGGCGAATCTGCTGGCGGTGTGGCGGGTGCACGGCCTCGACCGGATCATGCGGCGCGCCTGGGAGGCGGGTGTGGTGCTCAGCGGGGTGAGCGCGGGCTCCCTCTGCTGGTTCAGGGGTGGCACCACCGACTCCTTCGGCCCTGAACTCAGGCCGCTCACCGATGCGTTGGGCTTCCTGCCGTACGGCAACGGCGTGCACCACGACAGCGACGCGGGCCGCTCCCCGCTGGTCCACCGACCTGTCGCCGACGGCACCCTGCCCACCGCACACTGCACCGACGACGGGGTCGGCCTCGTCTGCCGAGGAACCGAACTCGTCGAGGCGGTCGCGGAGTTGCCGGGCAGGGGTGCCTACATCGTCAGGTGTGAGGGTGACTCGGCGGTGGAGGAGCGCATCGAGCCGCGCAGGCTGCCTTCGCCGCCCTCGTGACCGTCGTCCGCCGCTGTGGGCCCGGTGGACTCCGTGGCGTCAGGACCTGCCATGGCGGCCTTGCCCTTCTGCTTCTCCTTGCGCCGCTGCCTGCGGCTGACACGCGGTTCCTGGTCGGGAAGCCAGCCGAAGGCCATACAGCTGCCCACGGCTCCCAGCGTGAGGCCCACGAAGAAGCCGCCGAGGTTCGAGGTGACCCAGGTGCCCAGCGTCAGCATGATGCCGACGATCGAGTAGAACAGCCGCTGCGTGGGGTTGAAGATGATCAACAGGCCGCACACCACCATCAGTGTCGGCAGCAGATAGCCCGCCAGACCCTGCATACCGATGTGCAGGACGACCTTGAGCGACGCCTTCACGGTGAACAGGATCTCCGCCCCGCCCAGGGTCAGCAGCACCCCGGCCAGGAACGGACGGCGGGCCCGCCAGGTTCTGAAAGCGGGCCCCACCCCCTGGTGCTCGATGCCCGACATCAGCAACCCGACTCGCTGAAGCTCAGCTTCAGCCCGGGCAGCTTGAACACGGCCGCCGTGGTGGCGTAGTTGGTCTGCCGCAGGTTGGCGATGTGGACGGTGTCCGCCTGCTGGCTGAAGACGCCGGCCGGACCCTTGACGCCCGCCTTGTTGAGCGTGCTGGCATCGTTGCCGATCTCGATGTTGCTGAAGGACGCGTTGCCCGACAGCTCGGTGGAGTCGGTCGTCAGGTCGGACGCGCTCACCGGAGTGCCGCTGCTGCCCGCCTTGATCAGCAGGTGGACCCCGCCGAGGTCGACACTCTGGCAGAGGTTGGTGAGCGTCGCGGTCTTGATCGCGGAGGTGACGACGAGCACCTGGCCGCCGGTGTCGCCCTCGTTCGGGCTGTCCTCGATCATGTGGTCGAGCCCGCCGAACTGCTCGAAGCCGGTGCCCTTCAGCTCGGTCGCGGTGACGACGAACGGCATGCCGGAGATGGCGAACTGGACGCCCAGGGCGCCCTCGGCAGTGAGGACCGCGAGCGTCGCGGCGACCAGGGCGGCCGGCACCGCCATCACGGCGGCGCGGCGTCCACGGACCCGCCCGCGGCGCTCGGTGCCCTTTTCGGCACCTTCGAAGAATTCGGACACGTTGGTGGATCCCGCGGCCCCGGCGCCTTCGGAAGCGTTACCGCTTCCTGGCTGCTCGGGGCTGGATCCGGCGGACGACGAGGCGTCCGAGGACGAGGCCATGGCTGCTCCCAGTACATAGTCAACTACGTCAATGCTGGTCAAGCTTCTGTGGCACGTTGTCCTGGCGCGGACAGCGGCTGCGGCGTACGTCTCCTCGCAACTCCCGGCGGTTGCAAGGGCTTTCATGGTTACGCCCCAGTAGCCGCCGAGGAAGTTACCCGTGGTTACTTTGAGGGGTCAAGGGAGTTGTGGAAAAAGGGTGCGGATTATGCGCCACCTGTGGCTTCACGGGGTGATCGAGGGTCGTTCGGGGGGTCCGAAGGGCCCTCACAGGGGTGCCGCACGAGACGGGGAGACCCGAAGAAGTCCAAGGGGAAGGTGACGGTGAAGTCCGACGGAAGGCATCAACTTCCGTCCAATCACTTGACGTTGACGGTCTCTCAGGTCTAGAACTCGACCTGGTTTCCCCGGATCCGTGGCGCCGGATCCGCAAGCGATGCGAGTCATCGCTCTTCCCGGACTCATTGCTCATTCCGCAGTCCGCCTCCGAGGCACCGGCATGGCCGTTTCCCCCTTGGGCCACCGCCGGGTCGCCCTGTCCCGCCCGGTCCGGCAGGAAGCCTCCCTCCAAGCCTTCCCGCCGGTCACCGGCCGGTCGTCGTTGCCGGTCCGTCACGTAGGGAGAAGGCGTTACGG
The DNA here is from genome assembly GCF_014646095.1 of Streptomyces lacrimifluminis. Lineage (GTDB taxonomy): Bacteria > Actinomycetota > Actinomycetes > Streptomycetales > Streptomycetaceae > Streptomyces > Streptomyces lacrimifluminis. The sequence continues at coordinate 24,135 of NZ_BMMU01000006.1, forward strand.
GCCGGCAACGGCCTTTTTCCCGCGTCCTTCATGCGTTCCGCACGCGTACTTTCGCGTGTCCCGACCTCTTCGACACCCCCTCAACACCCCCAGTTCCAGAGAGAGGCACCCGCAATCATGCGTACTCGTACCCGCTCCGCCCTCGCCCTCGCCGCCGCCGTCGCCGGGCTCTCGGTCGCCGCGGTCACCCCCGCGTCCGCCGCCGACAGCGTCCTCACCATCAACAGCGCGGCCGGCGACGCCGTCGCCGTGGGCGATGTCCTCAGCGCCTCCCTCGCCACCGGCACCGCCGCCACGCTCTACTCCAGCGCGACCGGCACCAGCGGTGTCTCCTGCGCGGCGTCGACCTTCACGGCTTCGGTCACCGACAACCCCGCGGCGCCCGGCACCGCCACCGAGACGGTCACCGCCCACACCTTCGGCACGTGCACCAGCAATGTGCTCGGTGTGCTCGGCGTGACCAGCGTGACCGTCAACAACCTGCCGTACACCACCGCGGTGGGCTCCGACGGCTCCGTCGTCGTCACTCCGGCCGCGGGCTCCACCATCCAGACGACCGTCGTGCTGCGCACCCTGCTGGGCAGCATCAACTGCGTCTACCAGGCGCCCAGCCTGACCGGTACGACCGGCGAGGCCGACAACAGCATCAACTTCTCCGCCCAGGCGTTCACCAAGTCGTCCGGCTCGTCGCTGTGCTTCAGCAGCGGCTACTTCACCGCCAAGTACGCCCCGGTGAAGGACGTGACGCAGGGCAACGCCACGGTCTTCGTCAACTGACGAACCATCAATAAGCGTCTGGGCTGCCGGTGTTCACCGGCGGCGCAGACGCAGGGCGAGGGCGGCGACCACGGCGAGCAGTACCGCCGCGGCGCCGGCCGCGACCAGGTGCCGTGCCCCGGTGCCGTCGGTGGCCGACGCCACCGGCGCGCCGGCCACGGTGCCACCGGCCTGAGGGGCGGCGGAGTCGGCGGACTCCGCCGCCCGTCCCGTTCCCACGGCCTGTGCCGGCCGCTCGGCCGGATCGGCCGACGCGGTGCGCTCGGCAGGCTCGGACTGCGTCGCGGGAGAGGCAGAAGGAGAGGGAGAGTCGGTGGCGGTCGGCGTGGAGGCTCCGGAGCTGTCGGAGTCGCCGGTGTCACCGGAGCCGTCGGTGTTGCCCTTCGCCTCTGGGAACACCACGTCCGAGCACGAGTAGTACGTGTCCGGCGTGCTGGAGTTCTGCCAGATCGTGTACAGAACATGACGGCCGGTCCGATCGGACGGCAGCGTCATCCCGATGCGGTACGCGTCACCCGTCATCGCGGGGTCCCTGACCTCGGCGAACGGCCGACCCGGCAGGTCGGACCAGTTCAGCGGGCCGGACGGGTCGTACCCGGGCTTCGTCAGGAACATCTTGAACGTGCCGGTGTGCGGGATCGTCGAGCGGTACGTCATCGTCAGCCGCGCGCCCGGCGTCAGTGTGGTCGAGGGCCAGTCGGAGCGCGCGAGGTCGAGGCCCCGGTAGTCGGACAGCCCGCCGCTGCACAGTCGGCCGTCGGGGATCACCGCGCGGTCCCGGCCGTTCACGTCGGCGACCCGCAGGTTGTCCCAGAAGGTGAAGGGCGCCCCGCCGTTCGCGGTGACCGCCGCCCGGCAGGCCGCCGTACCGGCCGGACGGCCGCCGTCGGGGGAGCAGGCGTAGGCGCGACTGACCGGCCCGGTCGGGGCGCCGTGCGCCTGAGCGGAACCCGCCGCGGACAGTGTGAGCAACAGCGGTGCCGCGAAGGCGGCGGTGCCGGCGAGTGCGGCGGCCGAGAGCGTGCGGCGGTGGGCGGTCATCCGGGACGTCTCCTCGACCAGGGGGAACAGGTCTGCTTTCGGGCAGTACGGGAAGCGGACGGGCCGCGTTCAATCAGTGGGTGACGCAGGCAATCCCCCGCAACTCACCCAACCCGGTCAGTTGATCGTGATGCAGGGTCGGTTTCCGGCGTTCAAGGGTGGGGATCCGGCCTGATCGAGGGTTTCCCCTGTATCCGGATGACCTTCTCTTTGCCTACTGTTCCACCACAGCCGCCCCACAGGTCACCCCGGAACGGGCCGCTCGCGCTTGGCCGGCCACCGCGCCGCTTTTCGAACCGCACCCCCCGCCGCTTCGACGACGAAGCGATTCCCCGCCACTCCCCGCTGCCCGCGCGGCCCGGAGTACGGCCCCGAAAGGCAAGCCCTTGCGTACTTCACCCACCCGTGTCACGGGGCGGAAGCTGATATCCGCCGCCGCGGTCTCCGCCGCACTGGTGGCCGCGGCCACCACCTCGGTCGCCGTGGCCCAGGAGCCCGCCGCCTCGGCCACCGCCTCGGAAGCCGCCGCGCAGGCGGTCGCCGCCCCGGCCGAGCGACTCATCGTCGGCTACAAGGCCGGTGCCGCCGAGGCCAAGTCGAACCCGGCCGCCGACGCCGACGCCGTCGCCAAGGGCAAGGAGGCCGGCGAGAGCCTGGACTTCCAGCGCCGACTGGGCACCGGTGCCGCCCTCGTCGACCTGGGCGAGCAGCTCAGCAAGGCGGACGTCGCCGACGTCATCGCCGAGTACCAGGCCGACCCGCAGGTCGCCTACGTCGTGCCGGACCGCCTCAACAAGCCGCAGGCCGACCCGAACGACACCGAGTACAGCAAGCAGTGGGACCTCTTCGAGACCACCGCGGGTATGCGCGTCCCGGGTGCCTGGGACACCGCGACCGGCACCGGCGTGACCGTGGCCGTCATCGACACCGGCTACGTCGCCCACTCCGACCTGGCCGCCAACATCGTCGCGGGCTACGACTTCATCGCCGACACCGCCGTCTCGGTGGACGGCAACGGCCGTGACAGCAACCCGGCCGACCCGGGCGACTGGTCCGCCGCGAACGAGTGCCAGGCCGGCGCCCCCGCCAGCACCTCCTCCTGGCACGGCACCCACGTCGCGGGCACCATCGCCGCCGCCACGAACAACGGCAAGGGCGTCGCGGGCATCGCCTACAACGCGAAGATCTCCCCGCTGCGCGTCCTCGGCAAGTGCGGTGGCTACGACTCCGACATCATCGACGCCATCACCTGGGCGTCGGGCGGTACGGTCTCCGGCGTTCCGGCCAACGCCAACGTCGCCAAGGTCATCAACATGAGCCTGGGCGGCTCCGGTGCGTGCACCTCGGCCACGCAGACCGCGATCACCAATGCCGTCAACCGTGGTACGACGGTCGTCGTCGCGGCGGGCAACAGCAACGCCAACGCGGCCAACTACTCCCCGGCGAGCTGCGGCAACGTCATCTCGGTCGCCGCGCTGAGCCGCACCGGTGCGAAGGCCTCGTACTCCAACTTCGGCTCCACCGTGGACATCGCGGCCCCGGGCGGCCAGACCAGCACCGGTACCGCCAACGGCATCCTGTCCACGCTGAACTCCGGTACGCAGGGCCCGTCCACCGAGTCGTACGCCTACTACCAGGGCACCAGCATGGCCGCCCCGCACATCGCCGGCCTGGCCGCGCTGCTGAAGTCGGCGAACTCCTCCCTGACCCCGGCGCAGATCGAGTCGGCGATCAAGACCAACTCCCGTGCACTGCCCGGGGCGTGCTCCGGCGGCTGCGGCGCGGGCCTGGCCGACGCCACGAAGACCGTGCAGGCCGTGAGCGGCACCGGCGGCGGCACGACGGGGACCGTCTTCTCCTCCGGCACCGCCGTCTCCGTCCCGGACAACGGCTCCGCCGTCGAGTCCTCGATCGCCGTCACCGGCCGGACCGGCAACGCCCCCTCGGCCCTCCAGGTCGGCGTCGACATCACCCACACCTACCGCGGTGACCTCGTCATCACCCTGGTGGCGCCCGACGGGTCCACCTACCCGCTGAAGGCTTCCAGCACCTCGGACTCCGCCGACAACGTGAACACCACGTACACGGTGGACGCCTCCAGCGAGACCGCCAACGGCACCTGGAAGCTGCGCGTCCAGGACGTGGCCGCCTCGGACACGGGCAGGATCAACAGCTGGAAGCTCACCTTCTGAGCTTCTGGCTCACCGCCCCCAGGGGCGAACCACCCGTCGGCGCAAGTGAACTGACGGCGTGACAGAAACGGGCGGGTCGGTCGGCGTGGATGGACGCCGGCCGGCCCGCCGTCGTATGTGAGCCCTCGCGCTCGTCACCCGGCCGCCGGGCCGCCGAACTCCGCCCGATGCTCCGCCGCCCACTCCCGGTACCCGCGGGCGGGCCGGCCGAGCAACTCCGCCACGTCCGGCTCCACCTGCCCCTTCGACCCGTGCCGCCCCCGCGCGGTACTCTCCGCGAGGGCGTGGGCCACCGGCTCCGGATAGCGTGCGAGTAGACCCTGCAACACCTGATACTCCGTCAGTTGGACATACTTCAGACGGCGTTGCAGCAACTCGCCCAGGATCTCCGTCTGTTCCACCGGGGTGACCCCGGCCGGCCCGGTCAGCGCGTACGCCCGCCCGGCGTGTCCCTCCGGGTCCGAGAGTGCCCGTACCGCCACGTCGGCGATGTCCCGCGGGTCGACGTTCGCGTTCCGCGCGGTGCCGTCGGGGCCCCGGACGACCCCCTCCTCCCGGACGGAGCGGGCCCAGCCCAGGGTGTTGGACATGAAGGCGCGCGGACGCAGGAAGGTCCACGCCAGGCCGGAGGCGAGCAGGAGCTCCTCGTTGTACCGCTGCCACCGTGTGATCAGGTCGGTGGCCCCGGGGTCGGTCACCGCCTGGGCCGACAGCTTCACCACCTGAGGTACTCCCGCCGCTCGGGAGGCCGCCACGAAGTTCTCGTCCTGGGCCGGCGCCAGCGGGTTCGAGGTGACGAGCAGAGCGGACCGTACGCCGGTCAGCGCCGCGCGCAGCCCGGCGGGGTCGTCGAAGTCCCCGCGCACCACCTCTATTCCGGGACCGGCGAGGGTGACGCGGTGCGGGTCGCGGGTGAGCAGGCGCAGCGGGCCGGTGCCCGCCAGGCGTTCGGCGACCAGCCGACCGACGGTGCCGGTGGCCCCCGTCAGCAGAATCACGGGACGGGGACGGCGGAGAGGATGCGGACGCCGCGGTCGGCCCGGCTGTCCAGTCCGAGCAGAAGCCCCGGTACCGCGATGCCGGGCAGGATGTGGGACCACAGGACCGAGATACGGTGCGCGAGGTCCGCCCGGTCGGTCAGGGCCCGCGACATCAACTGGATGCCCGCGAAGCCCCCCACCAGCAGCTCCACCGTGTCCCGCGGTTTCACCGTGGGCAGCAACTCGCCCTGGGCGCCGGCCTGTTCCATCAGCACGGTCAGCCGCTCCCCCCACTGCCGGAACGGTCCGGTGTGGTCGACCCCGGGGGGCGTCGCCTGGTCCACCGTCAGCCGCACGCTGCCTCGCAGCAGGGAGTCGGTCAGCAGCCGCTGCGCCACGACGAACGTCATGTCGATGATCTCCTGCAGCTTGCAGGGCTGTTCCGGGACCGTGCCGAACGGCACCTGTTCGTCCAGCACCGCCTGGGCGAGGGACTCCTTGGAAGGAAAGTGGAAATACAGGGCGCCCTTGGTGACCTCGGCCCGTTCCAGCACCATGGAGATGGTGGTGGAGGTGTAGCCGTGCTCGTCGAAAACCGCGCCCGCGGCTTCCAGGATCGCTCTGCGCGTCCTGATGGCGCGTTCCTGTTTTGCCATAAGAGCCCCTCCCTGGCGCGCAGTTGGCCGGTGTTCGTGTCAGTGTCGAATGGGTGCCGTGCTGTGCGTGACCGAGTGTCGTCAGGTGCGCCGGAACCGCTGATCATAGGGCGGGGCCGACTGATCTCGTTGAAAACAAACCGGTCGCCTCGTACTCTATCGCTCACCTAAGCGGGCGCCTTTCCGTCTGCCACGCCATACGGGGGGACCGAGGGAGAGACATTGCTTCCAGTGCCGCAGTCTGCCGAAACCCCACTCATGACGGTCGGCGTTCCGCGCCAACTCGTGCACCGCGCGTCGATCGCGGAGACCTTCCCCACCGGTTGGTCCCGCACCGGGACCGACCGGTTCAGCGTCTCCGCGCAATGGCCGCGGGTCCACTGCTTACACGTGTCGCCGGACCGGACCGCATACGATCCGCTGCTCGTCGTGGAGACCGTACGACAGGCCGGAACCCTGCTCAACCACACTGAGTACAAGGTGCCGTTGGACCACCGGTTCGTGCTCCAGGAGTTCCGGATCACCACGGTTCCCGAGCACCTGCGCGTGGGGTCGGCGCCGGCCGAACCCACTGTCGACATCACCTTCTCCGACCTCCGTCATCGAGGCAAGCGCCTGGTCTCGGCCCGCTACGAGGCCGATGTGCGACTGGACGGTGAACTGGTCGCGCACGCCGACGTCGCCTTCACCTGCACCAGTGGCGCCGTCTTCACCAGGCTGCGCGGCGGCCGTACGGCGGCAACCGTCACCGCCCTGCCCGTTCCGCCGGGACTGCCCGTCGCCGACGTGGGGCGGGGGGCGGCGGCGGACGTCGTCCTGGCGGTGCCGCAACAGGTCGAAGGTCACTGGCAGTTGCGAGTAGATACCGGTCATGCCGTTTTCTTCGACCATCCACTTGACCACATACCGGGCATGCTGCTTCTGGAGTCCGCCCGCCAGGCCGCGCTGGTCCGGACGGGCCCCGACGGAGGCCTGATACCCGCGTCCTTCGACACGACGTTCCACCAGTTCGCCGAACTGGACCTGCCCACCTGGATCGAGTCGACGGACACGGGTGGCGGGGCCCTGAAGGTGGTGGGAACGCAGGAGGGACGCACGGTTTTCGAGTGTGTGGTGGGCACCGCGGAACGGTCGGCTATCTTGTACAGGGAGTAATAAACAAACGGCATATCCCGTTTTTCTCAAGGGAGTTCGGGAGCACCGGTACGGTGGGGAGGAGTGGCGCCGATGGCGAGGCAGTTACGCGCCGAGCAGACCCGCGCGACGATCATCACGGCCGCGGCCGACCTGTTCGACCGCCACGGTTACGAGTCGACCAGCCTGAGTGACATAGTCGAGCACGCCCATGTCACCAAGGGCGCCCTCTACTTCCACTTCGCGGCGAAGGAAGATCTGGCCCACGCCATCCTGGAGATCCAGTCCAGGACCTCCCGCCGGATGGCCAGAGACATCGACGGCCGCGGCTACTCCTCGCTCGAAGCGCTGATCCGCGTCACGTTCGGGATCACGAGGATGGCCGTCGAGGGTCCGATCGCCAGGGCGGGTCTGCGCCTGGCCGCCGGTGATGTCACCGTCCGGCCGCCGTTGCGCCACCCGTTCCGCGAATGGTCCGAGATGGCTTCCGGCAAACTCCTCGGCGCGGTCAAGGAGTCCGACGTGCACCCGGACGTCGATGTCGACGCGATGGCGCACTCCCTCGTCAGCTTCTTCGTCGGCAGCCGCGTGGTCAGCCGGGCGGTGGAGCCGGTGGCGCGCCAGCCCCGCCGGACGGCGGACATGTGGCGGCTCACCATCCGGGCGCTGGTGCCCACACCCAGGCGGGCGCGGTATCTGGGCCTGGTGGCGCAACTGGAGCGGGAGATGCGGGCGGTGGCGTGAGACGGGTGGGGCGGGCCGTCTGATCCGGCGGGGGACGGGTTGCCCCGCCTCCGCCCGGGGATGTCCCGGGCCGCTTGATTCCCGGACGGTACGGTGAGGCGCATGCCTGCCTCCGACTCCGTGTCCCCGCCCGTGATCCTCGGCAACGAGCCGGGCTCGTTCCCCTGGAGCGTGCTGGCCGAACGGCATCCCGCGCTCATCCAGAAGGTCCGGGACGCCTTCCCGTACGGCCCGGAGCAGCACCGCGCGCTCGACGCACTCCTCAAGAGCTGCACCGAGGGCGTCGTCGAACCGCTCCCCACCGACGCCGAGGACCGCGAGCAGTGGGCGGAGTGGGGTACCAGGGAGTACGCGGGCCGGTCCTGGTTCGACGTGCCGTGGCTGTGGGCTGAGGGGTACTTCTACCGTCAACTCCTCGAAGCGGTCGGGTACTTCGGCGCAGGTGGCGGTGCCTGGCGGGGGATCGATCCCTTCCGCCCCTTCAAGCTGGCCGAACTGGACGCCCCCGAGACCGACGAGGAACTGGCCGCGCTCGACGACCTGGTGAGCGGGCCGCAGGAGGAGCAGGCGCGCGCTCTGCTCCACGGGTCGCTGTGGGGCAACCGGGCCGACCTCGGCTTCCGGCTCTCCGGCGCGGACGAGGGAGGGGAGGCGGCGGGCCTCGTCGCCGACGACGGCGAGGCACTCTGGGCGCTGTTCCGGTCCGCCGGCCCCGACGCGGGCCCGGTGTGTCTGGTCGCGGACAACGCGGGCCGGGAACTCGTTCCCGACCTGCTGCTCCTGGACCACCTGCTGACCCGGGGATACGCCGAACACGCGGTCCTGCACGTGAAACCGCACCCGTACTTCGTCTCCGACGCGACCACCGCCGACGTGGTCGACGCCCTGCGCCGGCTGATCCAAGCCCCGGGGGCCGCCGCCGAGCACGGACGCCGCCTCTGGTCCGCGCTGGCCGACGGCCGCCTCGTGGTACGCGCCCACCCCTTCTCCTGCGCCCCGCTCCCGTACACGGCGATGCCCGGAGACCTCCGCGAGGACTTCGCCTCGGCGACGGTCACTCTGATGAAGGGCGACCTGAACTACCGCCGACTGGTCGGTGACCGTCTTCGGCCGCCCACCACGCCCTTCGCGGACGTGACCGCGTACTTCCCCGGCCCGGTGGCCGCCCTGCGCACCCTGAAGTCGGACGTGGTCGTCGGCCTCGACGCCCGTACCGAGTCGGCGCTCGTCGCCGCGGACGGACAACGCTGGCGGACGAGCGGTACGCGTGCGGTGATCCAGGTGTCGTCGACGCAGGTGCTGTCGTAGCCGTCGCAGTCCTCGCATGGGGAGTGAACTCACAACACCTGTCCGGAATCCCGGAATCGATCCTGATTCACGCGATGGTGTGATCATGTCCCGCCCCGTGGATGGCGCGTGCGGGGCAGGGGTAGGGCCCGCCCATGACACAGCCGTTCGTACTCCCGCACTTCTACATGCCGTATCCCGCGCGGCTGAACCCGCATCTGGACGAGGCGCGCGCCCATTCGACCGTCTGGGCACGGGAGATGGGAATGCTGGAGGGCTCAGGCGTCTGGGAGCAGTCCGACCTCGACGCGCACGACTACGGGTTGTTGTGCGCGTACACGCACCCCGACTGCGACGGGCCCGCCCTCTCGCTCATCACCGACTGGTACGTGTGGGTGTTCTTCTTCGACGACCACTTCCTGGAGGTTTTCAAGCGCAGCCAGGACCGCGACGGCGGCAAGGCCTATCTGGACCGGCTGCCCCTGTTCATGCCGCTCGACCTCTCGGCCCCCGTACCGAAGCCGCAGAACCCGGTGGAGGCGGGCCTCGCCGACCTGTGGGCGCGCACGGTTCCGTCGATGTCCGTGGACTGGCGCAGGCGGTTCGCGGTGGCCACCGAGCATCTGCTGAACGAGTCGATGTGGGAACTGTCCAACATCAACGAGGGACGGGTCTCCAACCCCGTCGAGTACATCGAGATGCGCCGCAAGGTCGGCGGCGCGCCCTGGTCGGCGGGGCTCGTGGAGTACGCGACCGCCGAAGTGCCCACGCCCGTCGCGGAGTCGAGGCCGCTCAGGGTGCTGATGGAGACCTTCTCGGACGGCGTCCACCTGCGCAACGACCTGTTCTCCTACCAGCGGGAGGTCGAGGACGAGGGTGAGCTCAGCAACGGCGTGCTCGTCCTGGAGACCTTCTTCGGGTGCACGACCCAGGAGGCCGCCGACACCGTCAACGACATCCTCACCTCACGGCTTCACCAGTTCGAGCACACCGCGCTCACCGAAGTGCCCTCGGTGGCCCTGGACAAGGGCCTCACGCCGGACCAGGTCGCCGCGGTGGCCGCGTACACGCGCGGGCTGCAGGACTGGCAGTCCGGCGGTCACGAGTGGCACCTGCGCTCCAGCCGGTACATGAACGAAGGAGCCCTGGAGGAGTCGCGGCCGTTCGGAGTCGGCGGTTTCGGCACGTCCGCCGCCAACATCGGCGCGCTCCTGGCCTCGGCCGGCGCCGAACGTCTGCGCGCCTACACGCATGTGCCGTACCAGAAGGTCGGCCCGTCCCTGCTGCCGGACTTCTACATGCCGTTCGGGCTCACGCTGAGCCCGCACCTGGACGCCGCCCGGTCCCGCCTCGTCGACTGGTCGCACAGCATGGGCATCCTCCAGGAGGGCGTCTGGGACGAGGACAAACTCGCCGCGGCCGACCTGCCGCTCTGCGCGGCCGGCATCCACCCGGACGCGACGGCCGACGCCCTCGACCTCAGCTCCGCCTGGCTGGCCTGGGGCACCTACGGCGACGACTACTACCCCCTTGTCTTCGGCCACCGCCGCGACCTGGCCGCGGCCCGTCTGTGCACCGAGCGCCTCTCCGCGTGCATGCCCATCGAGAGCGAGGGGTTCCCGGTTCCGGTCAACGGCATGGAACGCGGGCTGATCGACCTGTGGCAGCGCACCACGGTCGGGATGAACCCCGACCAGCGGCGCACGTTCCGTGCGGCGGTGGACGTGATGACCGAGAGCTGGGTGTGGGAACTGCTCAACCAGATCCAGAACCGTGTCCCCGACCCGATCGACTACCTGGAGATGCGCCGCGCCACTTTCGGCGCCGACCTCACCATGAGTCTGTGCCGGATCGGTCACGGCCGGGCGGTCCCTCCGGAGGTCTACCGCAGCGGCCCCGTCCGGTCGCTGGAGAACGCGGCCGTCGACTACGCGTGCCTGATCAACGACGTGTTCTCCTACCAGAAGGAGATCGAGTACGAGGGTGAGATCCACAACGGCATCCTCGTCGTCCAGAACTTCTTCGGCTGCGACTACCCGACCGCGCTCGGCATCATCCACGACCTGATGACCCAGCGCATGCAGCAGTTCGAGCATGTCGCCGCCCATGAATTCCCGGTCCTGTACGAGGACTTCAAGCTCACGGAGGAGGCGCGCGCGACCATGGACGGCTACGTCGCCGAACTGCGGAACTGGCTGTCCGGCATCCTGAACTGGCACCGGGAGGTCCCCCGCTACAAGTCCGACCACCTGGCCAGCCGGTCCCACGGCTTCCTGCCGGACCGCAGTTCGGTGCTCCCGATCGGCTGAGGGCTCCCTGCCCACCGGAGAGCGGCCGGCCGGGGACCGGTCCGCGTCCCGCGCGTGCCTGTCGGCCACGGCGCGGGGCCGGCCCCGCCGTTGTCCGTCAGCCCAGGTCGCGGACCCGCTCCGCCGTCTCCTCGGCGAGTTCCCGTACGCCCGTGGCGGCGTTCGCCGAGAGCTCGCCGAGTATCGCGTCGGAGGAGGCCAGCAGGGCGCGGGCCTCCTCCGGGAGGTCCGCGTCGGCCAGGGCGCGGGTCAGGGTGTAGTGCTCCTCGGCGATGAACCGGCCGAGGTTCACCCCGTGCCAGAGCCGCAGGGACGTGTCCCGGGGGTCCGTCAGCGTGGCACGCAGGGTCGCCAACGTGGCCGTTGCCCGCGGCAGCAGGCCCAGCTCGCGTTCGAGGCGGGCCTGTGTCAGACGGGCCGACACCCGGTTCCAGGCCGTGTCCTGGAGGTCGGCGGACAGACGCTGGGCGCGCAACGCCTGGAACAGATCGCCCAGTTCCTGGAACTCCCGGCTGAGCATCCGCAACATCGAAGTGTCCAGCGGCTCCGATGCACCTGCGGGCACCCGGAGCAGACTCTGCCCCCACTCGATCTCGTCCAGCAGGCGGATCAGCGCGACCCGGGCACGTTCCGTCATGCCCTGTGCGCGGGCCAGCTCCGTCCAGGTGAACGCGGGCTCGTCCGACGGATCCGTGCCGAACATCGAGGCGTCCAGATCCAGCGCCCACTGCCGCAGTTCGGCACCCGTGGCCCCCGGCCCGGGCAACTCGCTCAGGCCGCACGCCGTGTCGAAGTCCGTGTCCCGGACCTCGTGCAGCAGCGGCAGGTCCTCGGCCAGGCCGCGCAGGCCCACCAGGACGGTTCCGAGGCGCAGTTCGTCCGTCATCGAAGAGCTGGCCTCGTATCTCACCAGGTGCCGCAGCAGGCCCAGATCGCCGTCCGCGCGGTCGAACTGCGCCGCCCGCAGGGCGAGTCGGCGGCGCAGCGGATCCCGGGCCACCGCATCCCACGCCGACGGGCCCTCGCCCGCCCGCAACGTGGCCAGGTCGGCCCGGCCGGGGGCGAGCACCGGCTCCCACAAAGGCGGGCGCGGATGCCGGTCGAGCCGTTCGTACGCCCGGCCCTCCTCCGCGTTGAGCAGCAGGAAGTCGGGCTCGGTGCGCAGCAGCGCCGTGTGCAGCATGCCGATCAGCTCGTGCGGGGAGCGCTCGGGCAGCCCCAGGGCGCGGCGCAGTTCCGCGCGTTCGGCGTCGATGTCGTAGTCCGCGCGGATCTCCTCCTCCGTCTCCGCGACCCGCGCGAGGATCTTCTCCGTACCGTCGGCGGGCGACAGATCCAGGTAGTCGTGCCAGCCGGGCAGACCGATCACCATCTCCAGCGCCTCGTCGGCACTGGAACCGATGAGCCCGGCCGAACCCTCCGAATCGGCGTACAGCACGGATCCGTCGCCACACACGAAGTACGTACCTCCCGCGCCGTCGCCGGCCACCGGCGTCAGCGGTCCGCCCGAGGCGAGGCGGACCTTCTCTCCGTGATCGGCGCGGCCGAGGTCGAAGTCGAAGGGGAACGCGGCCAGTCCGGCCTCGGCCCGGCTCTGTCGCAGCAGCCGCAGGGCGTGATCGGTCATGCCGCAGAACGTAACAGCCCCCACTGACAACGCGAATATCGCGCTCTGTCACCAGTTTCCGCATCAGGACGGACACCTATGGCTGCCCATGTCCGACCCCGCGTCAGTCTCACTCGTTCGTGGCTCGTGGTGCGCCGGTGTGCCGGGTAGAGCATCTGGCGGAGGCGAACCATGGAACAGACTGCGCTGCGTCCCAAGCCGATGCCCGGTCAGGAACCGGCCGGCGGCGTCACATCCCGACCGGTCCGGCGCCCGCATGCGGCGCGACGGCGCGGCCGACGGCTGACGACCCTTCTGTTCGGCCTGTTCGTCGGGGCCGTCCTGGTTCTCGCGGGGGTCGGGCTCGGCACGCTCGGCGTCACGGTGATCGGTATGAGCAAGCTCGCGGACCTGCAGCGGCAGGCGGGGGAGAGCGGCCAGAAGGGGCGGTCGGGGGAGGCGCCGGGCGCACGGGGTGGAGCGCCCGCCGAGTCCGGCTCCGGCGCCGGGGCCGCGTCCCGGTCCGAGTCCGGATCCGCGTCCGGGGCGGCTCCTTCCCGGTCGCCCTCGGGCAGCGCGAGCCCGGCCTCCTCGTCCTCGGCCGTGACCGCGACTCTCGGTGTCGAGGCCGTGGACGCCGAGAAGGCGGGAGCGCTGCTCGTCGGCGTCCATGTGCCGGGCCCGGGCTACAGCGCGGGCCTCGTGCGGGGCGACGTACTCCTCGCGTTCGACGGGAACCGGATCGACTCGGCCTCCGATCTCGCCCGGGTGGTCGCCCGCGCCCGCCCCGGTACGGAGATCACCCTCACGGTCCTGCACCGCAGCGGCGGCTACCAGCGGCTGGTGGCGATCCCGGGTGTCGTCACCTGATCGCCTCCGTCATGCGACCACCCTGAAACGGCTGGTCAGCCGCCCGGTGTCGTCCAGTACATGAAAGGCGAAGCCGACCGGAGCGTCCCGGTCCGCGGCGTCCTCGCTCTCCCAGGGCAGCCGGAGGGTCCACGTCACGCCCGGGCCGGCGAGCAGCGGCCGGCCGGCGAAGGCCGTGGCCGCCGGCGTGTGCGCGTGTCCGGTGACGAGCCCGGCGATCCGCGGCCGGCGCTCCATCAGGGCGGCCAGCCGGCCGGGTTCCTCCAGCCGGTAGGCGTCGGGCAGGGGATGGTGCAGGGCGGATGGTGGAGGGCGAGCAGCGCCGGCATGCCGTCGTCCAGTTCGTCGAGCGTCTCGTCGATCCAGTCGTAGGTCTCGTCGTCGAGGGCGCCTTCGTCGCTGCCCGGCACGCTGGAGTCGCACATCAGGACGGCGGCGTCGTCGAAGACGTGCGCGCTGTTGACCGGCCCGTCGGTGGCGGGCAGTCCGAGCAGCGCCTTGCGGTAGGGCGCGCGGCTGTCGTGGTCGCCCGGGCAGGTGAGCACCGGAAAGGGCGCGTCGCCGGTGCGCAGCCCGAGGATCCGCGCTGCCTCCTCGTACTCGGCCTCCGTGCCGTGGTCCGCGATGTCCCCGGTCACCAGCAGGGCGTCCACATGCTCCGGCAGCTCCCACAGCCGGTCGCGTATCTGTTCGGCGCGCGCCGTCGACCGCGCGGTTCCGTCGAGGTGCAGATCGCTGATGTGGGCGAGTACGAGCATGGGCCTCCACCTCTCTTAATGGTTCTGGCAGATCTAAGCATTAGATCTAATGGTTGCTCAACTCCTGGCCGTTAAGCGAAGGGGGTGGGGGAGGTGACGCGGGTGGTGGGGGCCGTCAATGGGCTCGCGCCGCCCCGTGCATCCGGGCAGGATGCTGCCCGTAAGCCCCTCGCTCTTCCACGGAGGCCCGGATGACCGGCAGCACACCCGCGCCCTTCACCGCCGACGACTACCGGGCCCGGATGCGGCGCGCCGCCCGCGCGGCCGAGGACGCGGGGCTCGCCGGACTCCTGGTGGCACCGGGACCCGACCTGGTCTGGCTCACCGGCTACGCGCCCACCGCGGTCACCGAACGCCTCACCCTGCTGGTGCTGGCCGCCGGACAGGACCCGGTTCTCGTGGTGCCCGCCCTGGAGGCCCCGGACGCGGCACACGCGGCGGGCGCGCCCGCCCTGGCCCTGCGCGACTGGACCGACGGCAAGGACCCCTACGCGGCCACTGCCGACCTCCTCGACCCCGCGGGCCGCTTCGGGGTCAGCGACAACGCCTGGGCACTGCATCTGCTGGCACTCCAGCAGGCGCTGCCCCGCAGCTCGTACGTCTCGCTCACCGAGCGACTGCCGATGCTGCGCGCGGTGAAGGACGCGGCGGAACTAACACGCCTGGCAGCCGCGGGCGCGGCTGCCGACGCAACGTACGAGGAGATCCGGAAGTTTCCCTTCGGCGGACGCCGGGAGAGTGACGTCGCGGGCGATCTCGCCGATCTGCTGCGGCGGTTCGGACACTCCCAGGTCGACTTCACGATCGTCGCCTCCGGCCCCAACGGCGCCAATCCGCACCACGAGGCCGGCGACCGCGTCATCGAGCACGGAGACATGGTCGTCCTCGACTTCGGCGGCCTCCTGCACGGGTACGGCTCCGACACCTCCCGCACGGTCCACGTCGGCGAACCGGACGCCGAACAGCGCCGGGTCCACGACGTCGTGCGCGAGGCCCAGGAGGCGGGCTTCCGGGCCGTGCGGCCCGGCGCCGCGTGCCAGGACGTCGACCGTGCGGCCCGCGCGGTCATCACCGAGGCCGGGTACGGCGAGTACTTCATCCACCGCACAGGTCACGGCATCGGCGTCACCACCCACGAGCCGCCGTACATGATCGAGGGCGAGGAACAGCCCCTCGTCCCCGGCATGTGCTTCTCCGTAGAACCCGGTGTCTACCTGCCCGGACGCTTCGGCGTACGCATCGAGGACATCGTCACGGTGACCGAGGACGGCGGCCGTCGCCTCAACGACACGACCCGCGAGATGGTCATAGTGGACTGACCGCACGCCAGGAGCCCACCCCCGCCCTCACCCCCGGACGACAGCGGCCCGATCATGACCCAGGCACCGACACCCACCGCGGACACGGTCCGCAGACTGCTCCGTTCCCTGCTCGCGGACGGCACGACCGGTACCGCCGGCCCCGACGTCCGGCCCGTCCGCACGGCCGGGGCGGCCGGCGAGCACTCCACCTGGTGGGTCGGCTCCCGGCACGTACTGCGTCTGGCCCCCGACCGTGAGACGTCCGCGCGACTGCGCCGCGAACCGCGCCTGCGCGACCTCGTACGCCCGCACATCGGCGTCGCCGTCCCCGTCGGCGTGGCGCACGGCGAGTGGGCCGACGGACTGTCCTACACGCTGGACACCAGGCTGCCCGGCGGCTCGGCCGAGGAGCACGACGTCTCCGCGGTCGGCGAGGCGGACCTGGCCGCGCTGCTCACAGGGCTGCGGGAGGTGCCCGTACGCCAGGCCGAGACGCTCGGTGTGCCGAGGGTCGGGCCACGCTCCCTGGAGGCGCTGCGGCGGGCGGCCGAAGGCGCGGCCGAACGCCTCGCCGAGGCCGACGAGTTCGACCCCGTCCGGCTCGACCAGCTGACCGCGTCCGCCACCGCACAACTCGCCGCGCAGGCCGGTACGGCGGTTCTCGTCCACCACGATCTCAGGGACGAGCACCTCGTGGTGAGCGCCGACGGGCGGGTGCGCGGGGTCCTCGACTGGACCGACGCGGTCGTCGGCGACCCGGCGGAGGACATCGCCGGCCTCGCCCTCGCGGTCGGCTCACCCGCCGCCGTACGGGCCGCCACCCTCGCCGGGTACGCGGCCCGCCCCTGCCTGCGCGGCCTGTGGCTCGCCCGCTGCGACACGGTCGTCCGGCTGGCCGGGAGCCTCGCCGGCCGCGACTCCGGCCCGCTGCCACTGCTGAGAGTCCAACTGCGGCGGGCGTGGGAGGCGATCCTCCTGGAGCGCGTGACGGAGCTGCGGGAGGAGGACGAGGAGGGGTAGGTCTCACCCCGTGCTCACCCTTGCTCCAGCACCACGCAGGACTCCCCGGGAACGTGCAGCAGCCCGTCCCCGCCCGGCAGTTCGACCGGTTCCCAGGCGGCCAGCACCCGCGCCCGCCGCGGGCCCAGGGGGATCGCCGCCGACTTCGGGGCGAGGTTCGCCACGACACGTACGTCCCCGCGCCGGAAGGCGAGCCAGCGGGCCTCCTCGTCGTACGCGACCTTGATGTCCGAGAGGTCCGGGTCCGTGAGGTCGGGCTGGGCGTGGCGCAGGGCGATCAGCTCCCGGTACCAGGACAGCACACGCGCGTGCGACCCGCGTTCGGGCTCCGACCAGTCGAGGCAGGAACGGTCACGGGTCGCCGGGTCCTGGGGGTCCGGCACGTCCTCCTCGGCCCAGCCGTGCGACGTGAACTCCCTTCGCCGGCCCCGCCGTACGGCCTCCGCGAGGTCCGGGTCCGTGTGGTCGGTGAAGAACTGCCACGGGGTGCCCGCCGCCCACTCCTCGCCCATGAACAGCATCGGCGTGAACGGCCCGGTGAGCATCAGGGCGGCGCCGCAGGCGAGCAGCCCGGGGGAGAGGGAGGCCGAAAGGCGGTCGCCCTGGGCGCGGTTGCCGATCTGGTCGTGGGTCTGCGTGTAGCCGAGCAACCGGTGTGCGGCGACGCCGGTGCGGTCGAGCGGGCGGCCGTGCGCGCGGCCCCGGAAGGACGAGTACGTGCCGTCGTGGAAGTAGCCGCCCGAGAGCGTCTTGGCGAGCGCCGCGAACGGGGCCCGCGCGAAGTCCTCGTAGTAGCCCTGCGACTCACCGGTCAGTGCCGTGTGCAGGGCGTGGTGGAAGTCGTCGCTCCACTGCGCGTGCAGTCCGAGACCGCCGCCCGCGCGCGGGGTGACGATCCGCGGGTCGTTGAGGTCGGACTCGGCGATCAGGGACAGCGGCCGGCCCAGGTCGGCGGCGAGGGCGTCCACAGCCGTCGACAGCTCCTCCAGGAAGTGGCACGCGCGCGTGTCCCGCAGCGCGTGCACCGCGTCCAGCCGCAGCCCGTCGATCCGGTAGTCGCGCAGCCAGGCCAGCGCGCTGCCGAGCAGATACGCGCGCACCTCGTCCGAGCCGGGCGCGTCCAGGTTCACCGCGGAGCCCCAGGGTGTCTGATGCGTGTCCGTGAAGTACGGGCCGAAGGCGGGGAGATAGTTGCCGGACGGTCCCAAGTGGTTGTGCACGACGTCCAGGACCACACCGAGACCGAGTGCGTGCGCCCGGTCGACAAAGCGCTTCAGCGCCTCCGGGCCGCCGTACGGCTCGTGCACAGCCCACAGCGACACCCCCTCGTACCCCCAGCCGTGCCGCCCCGGGAACGGGCACAGCGGCATCAACTCGACGTGGGTGACGCCCAGTTCCACCAAGTGGCCGAGCCGCTCGGCCGCCGCGTCCAGTGTGCCCTCGGGCGTGTACGTGCCGACGTGCAGCTCGTACAGGACCGCGCCCGGCAGCGCGCGCCCCGCCCACTCGCTCTGCCAGATGTGGCGCCCGTGGTCGACGACTGCGCTCAGTCCGTCCGGGCCGTCCGGCTGTCGGCGCGAGCGTGGGTCGGGCAGCACGGGGCCGTCGTCCACGGCGAAGCCGTATCGCGACCCGTGCCGGGCCTCGGCCTCACCGGACCACCAGCCCGCGCGCTCCGGATCGCGCTCCAACGTGTGCGTGCCTTCGTCGCACTGGAGCGTCACGCGACTGGCCTGCGGTGCCCACACCTCGAAGTGCACGGACGGTTCCCCTTACTCTGCCGAGCGGTGCTCACCGGGACGTAGCCCGTCCCATGGTGCTTCAAACGCCGACGGTCCGGGCTTCCTCCGCACGGTTGCCCCCGGTGTCGTCATGTCGGCCCGGTGGCCGCCGTTTCCGCGTTCTGTGGACACCCCGCGCGCGCTGCCCGACAATCACGAACGTGACGTCGTCCTTCGAGTTCCACACGTACCCACCGCGCCTCTCCGACGCGGAACGCGACCGGGCGCTGAAGGCGCTGCGGGAAGGGGTCGCTCTGGGTCGGCTCTCGCACGACACGTTCATCCGGCGCATGGAACTGGCGCTGGCCGCCCGCCGGTCCGACGAGCTGGCCGCCCTCACCGCAGACCTGCCCACCGAGAAGCGCCTGTCCCGCCTGGTGTTCGGGACGGTCGAAGCGGTCTCCGGCTTCACGGTACGGCTGCGCAGGGCCTGGCAGGCCGAGCGGCTCCCCAAGCTGCTGCTGCCCCACCCCGGCAACGGTCACCCGCTGCGCATAGGGCGCGACCCCGCCAACGGACTGCGGCTCACCCACGAGACGGTCTCGCGCGTCCACGCCGAACTCCGGCACCAGGGCGGCCTGTGGGTGCTGCGCGACCTCGGTTCGACCAACGGCACGACGGTGAACGGGCGCCGCGTGATCGGCGCGGCCGTCGTCCGGGACGGCGACCAGATCGGCTTCGGGAACATGGCGTTCCGCCTCTCGGCGGAGTGAGGCCGTTTCCGCAGGGCCGCTTCCGCCGGGCCGCTCCCCCGGAGCAAGTCACTTTGCGTGTCGCGGTGTTGACGTACCTCCCGAGCCGTGACTGACTGTGCGTGCGCCATGTACACCAAGTGAACCGACGGCCCCGCTGGGGAGGTTGCCCTGTCGCCGCTCCTCCGCTACCCGTCCGTGGACGAGCTTGCCGACCGGGCCGCCGCCCTCGTCGCCCGCCATCCCGCCGACGCCCGGCTGCGCACCGTGGGCACCTCGCGCGCGGGCACGCCCCTGCGGCTGGTCTCCGTGGGACACGGCAGCCGTCAGGCCCTGGTCGTCGCCGGACCGCACGCCAACGAGCCCGTGGGCGGTGCCACCGTCCTCCGGCTGGCCGAACGGGTCCTCACCGACCCCGGACCGACCCTCCGCGCGGACGCCACCTGGAACCTCCTGCTGTGCCTCGATCCCGACGGTTCGCGCCGTAACGAGGGCTGGCTCGCGGGTCCCTACACCCTCGGCCACTACTTCCGGAACTTCTTCCGGCCCGGCTTCCTGGAACAGCCCGAATGGCTGCCCGACGGCGCGGCCCGGGCCGCTCTGCCCGAGACCCGCGCGCTGCTCGCCCTCCAGGACGAACTGCGGCCGTTCTTCCAGTGCTCGCTGCACGGCGTCGATGTCGGCGGCGGCTTCGTGGAACTCACCCGCGACCTGCCGGGCCTCCCGCAGCGCGTCGCCGAGACGGCGGCCCGGCTCGGCATCCCGCGCGAGCTGGGCCCGTACGACAGCCTGTACTGGCCCGGACTGGGACCCGCCGTGCACCGGATACCGCCGCCGAGGCGTGGTGACCTGGCCGCCGCCATCACCGAGGCCGCCGTCGAGTCGACCTGGTTCCATCCGCACCGGTACGGCACGGTGACGGCGATCGTCGAGGCGCCCATGTGGGGTGTGGCCGCCGTGGAGGACGACACGGCGCCCGTCGACGCGGACACGGTGCTGCGCACCGTCAGCCACACGCTGCGGCACGACACGCGGTATCTGGAGGTGGCCCTCGGACGGTTGCGGCCCCACCTCGCGCGCGTGCCGGACGCGGACCGTCTCCTCGCCCCGGTGGACGACTACCTACTGGTCTGCCCCGGTCTCGCCGACGCCTGGGACCCCGACACCGACGACGGCACGGCGCGCCGGCTGCCACCGCTCAGCAATGCCCACCTGGCCGCCCTGCGCATCGCCGGACGGCGGCTGGCGCTGCGTACGGCGGGGCTGCTGCACCAGCTGGCGCGCGGCGCCGGGCCGGAGGCCGCCGAGGTCCTGGGCGCGCTCGACCGGCTGATCGACGAGTGGTGCGCCGACTACCGCGACGGCTGCGGGGCGCGCTGGATACCGGTCGCCCGTCAGGTGGAGTACCAGTCGCGGGTGGCGCTCGCCGCGTTCGAACTGGCGGACCGCCGCACGCGCGCGGGATCACGTTCGGGTGAGTCGGGCTGGGGCGCGGGGACCGCGGTGCCGATGCACAGGGAATGACCCACACGATCAGCACCGGCAACACGATCGAGCCCGTCCGGATCAGCAGGCCCGCCGGCACCGCGCGAGCGGTACGCGGTGCCCTGCTGGCCGTCGGCCTCCTCCTCGCGGGCTCCGCCCCGGCCCAGGCGGTCTCCCAGGAGGACGTCCGGGGCAACTGGCTCTACGTCACCGTCACCCGGGGCGAGTCGGGCGCCGCCGACACCCGCGGCACGCTGGTGCTGTGCGACCCGCCCATGGGACACGCCCAGGCGGCCCGCGCCTGTGCGGAACTCGCCGCGGCGGACGGCGACATCGGCGGCATCCCGCCGCGCAAGACCCTCTGCCCGATGCTCTACTCGCCCGTCACCGTGCACGCGCGGGGTGAGTGGAACGGCCGTCCGCGGGAGTACGACAGGACCTTCTCCAACGGATGCGAACTGGGGGCGAGGACCGGGGCGGTGTTCGCCCTGTAGGGCCTTGTCGGGGGCGCTCCGGAGGGGCACGGTTTCGCCTGCCTACCTCCTAGGAGCTCCCTCGCGCGCGTGCCGCGCCGCGGCCACCACCGTGCGTGCCTGGTGCTCGACCTGGTGCTCCAGGGGCACCCAGCGGGCCCGGAAGCGGTCCATGAAGGCCTCGCTCCAGGCCGCGACCAGGTGTTCGAGGTGCGGTGCCGCGCGGTCGTCGGTCTCCCGCAGGACCCGCAGCAGCATCGCGGCGGCCCGCAGGGGCAGCCGGCGGCCGAAGGCGTCCACGCTGCCGACGTACGCCATCGTCGTGTCGGCGGGCGGCGTGTGGGTCCAGTCGGCGGCCAGCCCGGGCACCAGCTCCAGCGCCCACCGGGTGGCCCGCAGCAGGGGCCCCTCGGCGCCCGTCAGACGGGGCTGCGCGTCGGCGAGGACCTGTTCGACCTCCACCCCGTCCCGCAGCAGCCGGCCCGCCAGCCGCCGTATCGCCGCCGCAGGCGCGGGATGCGGGGCCGGATCGTCCACCAGGTCGCTCGCCCACATAGGCACCTCGACGACCGCCGTCAGGCCGCCGTACCGGTGGGCGTGGTACCAGGTGCTGTGCCGCGCGTCGTCCGGCATGCTCGGGTACGCCGCGTCCGAGCCCGGCGCCGGCATCACGTGCACGCCGGGCCCCGACGCGGGCCAGCCCGCCGCGTCCGACGCACCTGTCTCCACCGGGATGTGCAGCTCCGCCGCCGACTTGGCGAACGGCTCGGCGAGCCCGGGGACGTCCTTCGTCAACTGCACCCAGCTGCCGCCCACATCGGTGCCGTGCAGGGTGACCTGGAGATAGGGCCGCAGTTCGTCGATGACAGTGGTCAGGGCACGGGTCTCCGGCGGCAGGCGGTCGGGAGGCAGGACGGAGGGCGCCCACTCCGGCTGCTCGGGCCCGGCGGGCCGGTAGAAACCGAGGTGGTAGTCGAGCAGGCTGCGCGGCGTCGGCGTGACGTGCAGGCTGGCCCCGTCCGGGTCCGCGCACAGCAGGAAGTGCCAGGAGGTGCCCGTCCGCAGCTCGCGGTCGTGCACGGCCCGTTCCGCGAGCGCCAGGAGCGTGGAACCGCCCGTGGGTTCGTTGGCGTGGGCGCCCGCGACGACGAGCACGGCGCGTTGTGCGTGGCCCACGGACAGCAGGTGCAGGGGCCGTCCCGCGCGGGAGAGGCCCACCTGCCTGAAGACGCACAGGCCGGGCCGCTGAGCCGCCAACGCCCGGGCGGACGAGACGAGTTCGTTCACACTGGGGTAGCGCTGCTCCGGTAGGAGACTCACCCCCGTCTGGTCCACCCGGCGTCGCAATCCGCAGTACCCCATGGCGTTCAGGAACTGTCAAGGAGGTGGTGGGGGCGGCTCCAGGGGGCGCCAAGGAGTATTCACCGTCGGCGGGAACGGCCAGTGAGGACATCTGCCGTGCGGGACGGCCGCACATCTCCCGCCGAGAGCGCGTACGCGTCCCATGGGCGGGGCGCGAAAGGGTCGACGGCACTCACCACGACGCGCTGGTGGTCCCGCGCGGGTGCCGGGAGTGTGCGCCTCTGCACGCCGGGCGCTGAGGCGCACACATGGGCGCGCGACGAAGTGTTCGCGCCCCCACCCCGACCTCCCCCTCACTCCTCGCCGACACGCTCCAGCAGTGCCACCGGCAGCCGCGCGAAAAGCTCCTCCACGCGCGCGTGCCCCGTGAACTCCCGCTCCGGAACCAGCAGATCGGCCCACCTGCCCGGCGGCAGCGGCAGCCGAGTGTCGTGCCAGCCGCCCGTGTCCGCCAGCCGCAGGGACAGCCGGGTCACCGCCGTGACCACCTCCCCGGAGCGCGCGAACGCAACACAGTGCGCCGCCGCCGGACCCTCCGCGTCGAGCGGCGTGTACGTCGCCGTGTCGCCGAACACCGCCGGGCGCCGCGCGCGCAGCCGCAGGGCAGTCGCCGTCAGCGCCCCCTTCTCCCCGGGGACATCGAGGGCCTCGGGAGGGAACCGGACGGGACGGCGGTTGTCCGGGTCCACCAGGGCCCGGTACTCGCTCTCCGTGCCCTGATAGAGGTCCGGTACGCCCGGCATCGTCAGGTGGACCAGCGCCGCGCCCAGGACGTTCGCCCGGATGTACGGCTCCAGGGCGCCCCGCAGTGCGGCCACGTGCTCGCCCGGCGCCCCGCACGGACCCGCCGCCACGAACGCCGCCACCGCCGCCTCGTACGCGGGCTCCTGCTCCGTCCAGGCGGTGTGCAGGCCCGCCTCCCGGACGTGCTTCAGCAGGGCGCCCTGGAGGCGCTCACCGTCCGCCGGGCCCAGGCCGAAGGCCGTCTGCCAGGCCGCCCACGCCAGCTGGGCGTCGGGCACGCCCTCACCGGCGCGCGTGACCTCCGCGAGGACGTCGGCCCAGCGCTGCGGGCACTCGGTGAGCACGGCCAGCGCCGCGCGGACGTCGGCGCTGCGCTTCGTGTCGTGCGTCGACAGCACCGTCCCCGTGGCCGGCCAGTCGCGCTGCACGCGCGCGCAGTAGGCGTGGAAGTCCTCCGGGGAGACCGCGGGGCTGCCCGGACTGCCTCCCACCTCGGTCGCCGACAGCAGCGGCACATAGCGGTAGAACGCCGTGTCCTCCACGGACTTGGCCCGCAGCGCCGACGAGGTCTGCGCGAACCGGTCCCGGAACTCCACCCGCTCGGGCCCGTCCGCGTCGCGGCCCTGCCCGAGCAGCAGGCCCCGTACGACGTCCACGGCGCCGCCCTCCTCCGGGACGACGAACGCCTGCCGTGCCTCCGCGGCGGCCTCCTCGGTGACCACGGAGGCCGTGTCCCCAGGGGTGTAGGGGCGGTAGACCTCCATACGGACCAGCAGCTCCCGCAGCGCGGTACGCAGGGCCCAGGGGGCGCGGTCGCGCAGCGCGGGGTCGGGGGAGGCGGCGCAGAGACGGTTCGCCACGCGGGTCAGCCGGTCCACCTCGGTGGCCAGCTCGTGCGTCACCACCTTGTACGCGGCCCGCCGTACCGTCGCCTCCCAGTGCCCGCCCCGGTCGGCCTGGGGGGCCGCGAACCGCCGGTACTGGCCGAGGAGCTCACCCACGCCCGCCGGGTCCGTGAACAGGCCGTCCAGGTGCCGCAGGGCGTCGTAGCCGGTGGTCCCCGCCACCGGCCAGCCCGCCGGCAGGTGCTCCCCGTCGGCCAGGATCTTCTCGACCACCGTCCAGCGGCCCCCGGTCGCCTCGTGCAGCCGGCGCAGATACCCGCCCGGGTCCGCGAGACCGTCCGGATGGTCGACCCGCAGCCCGTCCACCACCCCGTCGGCGAGCAGCTCCAGCAGCTTCCCGTGCGTCGCCGCGAACACCTCGGGGTCCTCGACCCGTACCCCGATCAGCTCGGAGATGCTGAAGAAGCGCCGGTAGTTGAGCTCGGTGCGCGCCAGCCGCCACCACGCCGGGCGGTACCACTGCGCGTCGACGAGCTGCGGCAGCGGCAGCTCCTCGGTGCCCTCGCGCAGGGGGAGGACATGGTCGTAGTAGCGCAGGACGTGACCGTCGTACCCCAGGTGCGCGTCCTGCCACCGCTCGACCTTCAGCTGGTCCCACACCTCGCCGAGCGGCTGCCCGAGCACCGGCAGCAGCAGGCGCCCGCCCTGCGCCTCCCAGTCGATGTCGAACCACCGCGCGTACGGTGAGCCGGGGCCTTCCCGGAGCACCTCCCACAGGGGGCGGTTGTGCCGTGGGGACATGGCCATGTGGTTGGGCACGATGTCCGCGACCAGGCCGAGACCGTGCTCCCGCGCGGTGTGTGCCAGCGCTCGCAGCCCCTCCTCGCCGCCCAGCTCACCGCGCACGCGCGCGTGGTCCACGACG
The DNA here is from genome assembly GCF_014646095.1 of Streptomyces lacrimifluminis. GTDB lineage: Bacteria > Actinomycetota > Actinomycetes > Streptomycetales > Streptomycetaceae > Streptomyces > Streptomyces lacrimifluminis. The sequence continues at coordinate 49,117 of NZ_BMMU01000006.1, forward strand.
TCGTAGCCGTGCGTCGAGCCCGGCACGGACTCCAGGAACGGCGACAGATGCAGATGCGAGACGCCGAGCGAGGCCAGATACGGCACGGCCGCCGCCGCCGCGCCGAACGGGAACGAGGGCTGGAGTTGCAACCGATAGGTCGCCGTGGGCACGACCGGGTCAGGACGCTCAGGTGTCATGGGAACCTACGTACCCGCCCCACCGCCTTTCGTGTCATCGACTCCCGCACACGGCCGCCGAAACGGACCTCCACGCGCGCGTGGAGGTCCGTGAGAAGGCAGTAGGAAGGCTAGGCCGGGCGTTGCAGCACCGTCAGGCTGCGGTCCACCAGGGTCAGACGGTCGCCCGCCGCCACCTTCGCGCCCGTGCCCGGTGCCACGCCCTCCGGGCGCGCCGTGTCGATCACGACCTGCCACTGCCGGCCGTGGTTGACCGGCACCACGAACTCCAGGGTCTTCGGCGAGGCGTTGAACATCAGCAGGAACGAGTCGTCGGCGATGCGCTCCCCGCGGGAATCCGGCTCCGAGATGGCGTTGCCGTTGAGGAACACGCTCATCGCGCCCGCCTGCGCCGAGTTCCAGTCGCGCTGGACCATCTCCTCGCCCGCCGGAGTGAACCAGGCGATGTCCGACAGGTCGTCGTGGGTGCCCTCCACGGGGCGGCCGTGGAAGAAGCGGCGCCTGCGGAAGACCGGGTGGTCCTTGCGCAGCCACACCATCGCGCGGGTGAAGTCCAGCAGTTCGGCGGAGCCGGAACCGGATTCGTCGCTGTCGCCGTCACCCGGCCACGGGACCCAGGAGATCTCGTTGTCCTGGCAGTACGCGTTGTTGTTGCCGCCCTGGGTGCGCGCGAACTCGTCGCCGTGGCTGATCATCGGCACGCCCTGGGACAGCATCAGTGTCGCGATGAAGTTCCGCAGCTGGCGTGCCCGGAGCGCCAGGACGTCGGGGTCGTCGGTCTCGCCCTCCGCGCCGCAGTTCCAGGACCGGTTGTGGCTCTCGCCGTCCCGGTTGTCCTCGCCGTTGGCCAGGTTGCGCTTCTCGTTGTACGACACCAGGTCGTTGAGCGTGAAACCGTCATGACACGTCACGAAGTTGATCGAGGCCAGCGGGCGGCGGCCGTCGCCCTGATAGAGGTCCGAGGAGCCGGTGAGCCGGGACGCGAACTCCGCGAGCGTGCGCGGCTCGCCCCGCCACATGTCCCGTACGGTGTCGCGGTACATGCCGTTCCACTCGGTCCACAGCGGCGGGAAGTTGCCGACCTGGTAGCCGCCCTCGCCCACGTCCCACGGCTCGGCGATCAGCTTCACCTGCGACACCACCGGGTCCTGCTGGACCAGGTCGAAGAACGACGACAGCCGGTCCACCTCGTGGAACTGCCGGGCCAGCGTGGCCGCCAGGTCGAAGCGGAAGCCGTCGACGTGCATCTCGGTGACCCAGTAGCGCAGCGAGTCCATGATCATCTGGAGCACGTGCGGGGACCGCATGAGCAGCGAGTTCCCGGTGCCCGTGGTGTCCATGTAGTAGCGCTGGTCCTCGGCGAGCCGGTAGTACTGGGCGTTGTCGATGCCCTTGAAGGACAGCGTCGGGCCGAGATGGTTGCCCTCCGCGGTGTGGTTGTAGACCACGTCCAGGATGACCTCGATACCGGCCTCGTGCAGCGCCCGCACCGCCGACTTGAACTCCAGCACCTGCTGGCCCCGGTCGCCCCAGGAGGCGTACGCGTTGTGCGGCGCGAAGAAGCCGATCGTGTTGTAGCCCCAGTAGTTGTTCAGGCCCATGTCCACCAGCCGGTGGTCGTTCACGAACTGGTGCACCGGCATCAGTTCAAGGGCCGTGACGCCCAGTGCGGTCAGGTGTTCGATGATCGCGGGGTGGGCGAGGGCGGCGTAGGTGCCGCGCAGTTCCTCGGGCAGCGCCGGGTGGCGCATCGTCAGGCCCTTCACATGGGCCTCGTAGAGCACCGTGTGGTGGTACTCGGTGCGTGGGCGGCGGTCGTCGCCCCAGTCGAAGTACGGGTTGACCACCACCGACGACATGGTGTGCGGCGCCGAGTCGAGGTCGTTGCGCCGCTCGGGCTCGTCGAAGTGGTAGCCGTACACCTCCTCGCCCCAGGTGATCGAACCGCTGATCGCCTTGGCGTACGGATCGAGCAGCAGCTTCGCCGAGTTGGACCGCTGGCCGTGCTCGGGCGCGTACGGACCGTGCACCCGGAACCCGTACCGCTGCCCCGGCATCACACCCGGCAGATACGCGTGCCGGACGAACGCGTCGCTCTCCCGCAGCTCCACCGCGGTTTCCGAACCGTCGTCGTGGAGCAGACACAGCTCGACCCGGTCGGCGGCCTCCGAGAAGACCGCGAAATTGGTGCCGGCGCCGTCATACGTGGCACCGAGTGGGTACGCATCTCCTGGCCAGACCTGCATGCGCTCGACTCTCTCAGTTGTGGTCCATCGCTGGGGCCTACTCCCCTCCGAGTCTCCCCGAAAGTGATGGAACCACCTACGACTTACGTCCCTCTTACCGGTCGACCAGTGCGTACCCGCATACCCGGGTATGCCAAAACTTTTTCTTATCACGTACTCCCTGGGCTGCGAGGGGGAGTAAGGGGACAACGTGCGCAAGATCGTGCGCCGCCACCTGGGCAAGGTGGTTGCGGGTACGGGGATCGCGGTGGCGGGTACGGCCGTGATGGTCGCCGTGACGCTGCCGGGATCGGCGGGGGCCGACGAATCGGGAGGCACCGGGACCACCGGGAGCACGGCGAGTACGGGCGGCGGCGCGGGGCAGCCCGCGCAGGAGCAGGCCGCGGTGCAGCCGGGTGTCGTCGAGCAGGTGCCCGTCGAGGGCGAGAAGGGCGAGGGCCGGGATCCGCTGACCGACGGTGAGATGGCGCGGGTCGAACGGATCGTCCTGAACCGGCAGCTGCTCAACTCCAGTGAGAACGTCGAAGGCGAGCGGGGCCCGCAGCGGATCGGCATCGACCTCGCCGACCCCGAGGCCGCCGAGGCGGACGACCCGAACGCGCCCCGCCGCGCGGACGTGTCGTACTACGACTACAAGGACGACACCCTGGTCACCAGGACCGTCAACCTCGACACCGGCAAGGTCGAGCGGACCGGCGTCCAGCGCGGCGTGCAGCCGCCGCTGAGCCGCGCCGAGACGGCCGAGGCGACCAGGCTTCTGATAGCCGACTCCCTGGGCGCTGGCCTGAAGGCCGACTACAAGGACGCCACCGGCGCGGAACTCACCTCGCCCGACCAGCTGCTCGTCAGCAGCATGGGGTACCGGGCCACTCCGGGCGCCCAGCCCGCCGTACTCGACGCGTGCGGCGACCATCGCTGTGTGCGGCTCTTTCCGAAGGTGAAGAACGGGCCGTGGATCGACGCCCGTTCGCTCGTGATCGACCTGAGTGCCCGCAAGGTGGCCAGGCTCGGCTGACCCGGGGCGACGACCGCCATCGGTTCACCTCCCAACCTTTTCCCTGCTCAACTCTCTCCTCCTAGGGAGTCTCTTCGTCATGCGCGAAAAGTATGTGCTCGTCGGCCTCTCCGCGGTCGCGCTGGCCGCCGGCCTCACCACCGCGGCGGGGCCGGCGACCGCCCAGCCGAAGGCCGGACCCGTGCCGCCCGCCGAGTGCAGCGCGCCCTACCGCATCGAGCAGAAGCTCACCACCGGCACCACCTGGCGGATGTGCTGGCGCTACGAGAGCGAGGCCGGGCTCGTCCTGGAGAACGTCTCGTACCAGCCTCCGGGGGAGTCCCAGCCGATCAAGGTGCTGAACTCCGCGAAGCTCGGCCAGATACACGTCCCCTATGACGACGGGAAGGCCGAGTACCAGGACCTCACCGCGGCGGGCTTCGGCCAGGGTCTGATGAACCTGGCGCCCGGTGAATGCCCCGGCGGCACCATCAAGACCGTGGAGGTCCCCGAGGCGTGGGACCCGGACAACGCGAACGTCAAGGGCCTGTGCACCACGACCCGTTCGCGCGGCCACGCCTACCGCATGCAGAGCGACACCGGCACCAAGGTCTGGCAGACCCAGGGCAAGGACCTGCTCGTCTACACCGTCAACCAGGTCGGCTGGTACGAGTACATCACCGAGTGGCGCTTCCAGGACGACGGCACCGTCAACATGAACATCGGCGCCACCGGCAGCCTCGCGCCCGACGACTACGACGCGGGTGACGGCCGTGGCTGGCCCATCGGCAAGGGCGCCAAGGCGTACGCCACCAGCCACAGCCACAACGTCTTCTGGCGGCTCGACTTCGGCCTCGACGGCTCCTCCAAGGGCAAGGTCGAGCAGTACGACTCCGTGGTCAGTCCGCCCGCGAACGGCCAGGAGGGGCCGACCAACAAGACGACCCGCACCCAGGTCAAGAAGGAACTCGCGGGCGACGCCAAGAACATGCGCTGGTGGCGTGTGGTCAGTGCCACCGGCAAGAACAAGGACGGCCATGCGCGGTCGTACGAGATCGTCCCCGGCGCCACCACCAAGTACCCGGGCCGCAGCTACACCCGGCACGACGTCTACTTCACCGAGTACAACAAGTGCGAGCAGTTCGCCAGCGACAACCTGGGCGACTGCGGTGCCGGCGCCAAGAGGTCCGTCGACGGATGGGTCAACGGCCAGACCCTCACCCACCCGTTGGTCTGGGTGAACGTGGGCTTCCACCACATAGCCCGGGACGAGGACCAGCAGCCCATGCCCGTCCACTGGCAGGGCTTCTCCATCGCCCCGCGCGATGTCACGGCTATGAATCCGCTCACTCCCGCCGGGCTCGCCAACCAGAACGGGCATGTCGAAAGCGGTAGTTGAGAAACGACCCTGTCCATCCTGCTGCACCGCCGACCGCTCCCGGAGTACCCTTCCTTGATCGTTGGCCGGGATCGGCCACGGGGAGAGCTCGGGGGAGCGGAAGGCGGTGCGCGGGTGGGCTCGGGAGGGCTGGAGCTGCCCCCTGGTGACGAGGGTCACGAGGGGAACTCCACAGAGGTCCCGCCCGGCGCGGTGTCCCTGGCACGGCCGATGGAGACGGGCTCCATCGGACCGGAACTGGACTGGGACGCCGATGCCTGGCACGAGGTGCGTACACGCGCCCAGCGGGCCGGCCGGGCCTACATCTGGCTGAACCTGGTCGAACAGCGGCTGCGCGCGGTCGTGGCCGCCGTCCTGCGCCCCATCTACGAACCCGTCCACGGCGACGAGTGGGTGGTCGCCGCCGCCGGGCCGGCCGGCCAGGAGTGGGTGCAGCGCGCGGTCGCCGTACGCGAAGTCAGCCGCCGCAAGGGCTACTTGCTCGACCCGGCCGACGACAACGTCCTCAGCTTCCTTACCCTGCCCCAGCTTCGTGAGCTGATGGTGCAGCACTGGCCGTGCTTCGAGCCGTACGTCGACGAGCGCCGCGACGTCGAACTCGCCCTGGACGAGCTGGAGGTCACCCGCAACGTCGTCTCCCGCAACCGGGCCCTGTCCGAGGCCGTCCTCGGCCAGGCCGAGCGGGCCTCGGGCAAGCTCCTGGAGACCCTCGGCGCGGGCGGTGACGTGCCCTCCGCGCGCCGTCTGCCGGTGGACGCGGTCGAGGACCTGGTGGGCGAACGGTACGGGGACGTGGTCGCCGTACACACCGACCGCGTACGGCTGATGCGCCAGTTCCCGGCCGAGGACATCTTCGGCGGAGCGCGTCGCCTCGACGCCATCGGTATCGGTCTCAACCTGCTCGTGCAGAACTTCTCCGGGCGGCGGCTGGTGCGGCTGGCGGAGTCGGGCTGCCGGGTGAGGCTGCTGTTCCTGAACCCCGCGTCCAGCGCGGTGAAGCGACGTGAGCGGGAACTCGGCATCAAACGGGGCGAGTTGAGCCGGGCCGTGGAGATGAACATCCTGCACATGCGCCGGGTGCGGTCGAAGCTGCGCGACCCGGGCGCCTTCGAGATCCAGGTCTTCGACGAGACGCCCCGCTTCACGGCCTACCTCGTCGACGGGGACGGCTCGGACGGGGTCGCGATCGTGCAGACGTATCTGCGCCGGACGCGGGGGATGGAGGCGCCGGTGCTGGTGCTGCGGGGCGGGAGCCGGGTGGTCAAGGCGGGCGCGGCAGAGGAGATCGGCCTTTTCCCGACATATCGCGAGGAGTTCGAGGTGGCCTGGGCGGATTCACGTCCGGTGTCCTGACCTGCCTGTCTTCCTCAAACGGAATGCGGTCCTCTGATTGTCAGTGGCTCATGGGATCGTGGAGACCACTGGGGGAAAGCACCACCAAGAAGGCAAGAAGGGGGGCCGGGCATGGGCTGGCACCATGAGCTGCTGATCGGTTTCGACCTGGAGACGACCGGAACGGATCCGAGCGAGGCGCGCATCGTCACCGGCGCGGTGATCGAGGTGAGGGGCGGTGAGCCGCTCGGCCGCCGGGAATGGCTGGCCGATCCGGGTATGGAGATCCCGGCGGACGCGGTGGCGGTGCACGGCATCACCAACGAGCGCGCCACCAGCGAGGGCAGGCCGGCGGACCAGGTCGCGGACGCGATGGCGGACGTGCTGGCGACGTACTGGAAGACGGGCGTGCCGGTGGTCGCCTACAACGCGAACTTCGACCTCACCCTGCTCTCCGCGGAGTTGCGACGCCACGGCCTGCCGTCCCTGCGGGAGCGGCTGGGCGGTCTGGAGCCGGCTCCGGTGATCGACCCGTACACGATCGACCGCTCCGTCGACCGCTACCGGCGCGGCAAGCGCAACCTCGAAGCGGTGTGCAGGGAGTACGGCGTCTCGCTGGACGCGGCTCACGACGCGTCGGCGGACGCGCTGGCGGCGGCGCGGCTGGCGTGCGCGATAGCCGAGCGGCACCCCAAGGTCGCGGCGCTCGGGCCGGTGGAACTGCATCGACGTCAGATCGAGTGGTACGCGGAGTGGGCGGCGGATTTTCAGAGCTTCCTGCGGCGCAAGGGGGAGGCCGACGCGGTGGTCGACGGGACGTGGCCTGTGCGGGGGGTGGTGGGCGAGATCTCCCACCCACCCGCTCGTTTCCAGTAGGTTCACCAGGCGCCCTCGAACCCAGGCTCATTCAGCGAGTCCGGCGTTCGACGGCTGACGTTGCTGCAGTCCAGGTCGGGCTTCCCACCCGCCCACGCGTTCACCGCATCCGTTCGGCGTCGGCTCGCATCTCCGGCCCGTCTGGGGTCCCCCTCTGGGGGAGTTTGAGGACGAGCGCGTTCAGCGCGATGGGGGGTCTGGGGGCGCGGCCTCCGGGGACAGGATGGGACGGGGAGGGGCGGCGGGGGCGAGGAACTTGGCCTGTGCCGCGCGGTGGGCGCGTTCCACCGACTGCCCCCAGTACGTGCCCGTGACCATCAGCGTCGCACCCAGCGCCGTGAGCGGAGTCAGATGCTCACCGCCCAGGGCGATCCCGATCGCGGCAGCCCAGATCGGCTCCGTCCCCAGCAGCAGGCTGGCCCGGCTCGCCGACGTACGCTGCACGGCCCACGTCTGGGCGAGGAACGCGAACACGCTGCAGAACAGCGCGAGATAGAGCAACTGCGTCCACGTCCCGGAGTCGGCGCGAACGAGCGTCGGCAGGTCGGGAGCGGCGGCCGGCAGGAACAGAGCCGTGCCGATCACGGTCTGGAGTGTCGTGAGGTGAAGGGGGCGGATCGGCCGGCCCGTGGTGAGGCGTCCGACCAGCGCCACGTGGACCGCCCGTACCAGCGCCGCGCCGAGCATCAGCAGGTCGCCCAGCCGCAGCGCGTGGAAACCGTTGCCGGACATGAGCAGGCCCACGGCCAGGACACAGACGCCGGCGGCGGCGTAGAAGGCGGGGGGCAGCCCGCCGGGGTGTCCGGCGCGGTCGAGCAGCGGGGTGAGTACGATGGTCAGGCTGATGATCAGGCCCGCGTTGGCGGCGGTCGTGTGGGCGACCCCGTAGGTCTCCACGACAAGGACGGCCGCCTGCGTGACCCCGAGCGGCAGCCCGGCCCGCACCTCCTCCCGGGTCCACAGCCGGGAGCCGCTGCCCGGCGCCCGTTCCTTCCCCCGCCCGGCGGCGATCAGGCCCAGACAGGCGAGCGCGGAGAGGGCGTAGCGTGCGAAGAGGACCACGAGGACGGGCAGGGCGGAGGTGGCCGTCTGGGCGGACAGATAACTGGAACCCCAGACGAGCGCGACAAGGAGGAGTACCGCATCGGTACGTCGGGAGTCGGACACGCGCCTACCGTGCACCGGCATCAACCATGAAGGCTAGAACCACCTTCTTCATCGATCTTTCAGTTTCCCTACACTGGGTGCCTACACTGGCCCCATGGACGAACGTCAGCTGCGGATCCTGCGCGAGCTCGGTGAGCTGGGCAGCGTCACCGCGGTCGCCGACGCACTGCTCGTCACGCCCTCGGCGATCTCCCAGCAGCTGCGACTGCTCCAGCGCGCCATCCCGGTCCCGCTCACCGAGCGGCAGGGGCGCCGGCTGGTGCTGACCGACGCCGGGCAGGCGCTCGCGGGCGCGGCGACCGAGGTGGAGTCGGCGCTGGCACGGGCCCGGCACACCGTCGAGGAGTTCCTGGACCGGCCGGACGGGGAGGTGTCCGTGGCGGCGTTCCACAGCGCGGGCGCCGCCTTCTTCCCGCTGCTGCTGCGGGCCCTCGCCGGACCGGACGGGCCGGTGCTCGCGCTGGCCGACGAGGACGTGACGCAGGACGACTTCCCGCCGCTGACCCGGGAGTACGACCTTGTCCTCGCCCACCGTCTGGAGCACGCCCCGCCCTGGCCGCGCACGGTGGCGGCGACCCCGCTGCTGCGCGAACCCCTCGACGTGGCCATGCCCGCCGACCATCCGCTCGCCGCCAAACGCCGAGTGACCCCGAGCGATGTGGCCGACCAGCCCTGGATCGCCGTACACGACGGCTTCCCGATCATGGCGACGATCGAGGCCATCGCCACCGCGGCGGGCCGCAGGCCCCATCTCGCCCATCGCATCAACGAGTTCGCGGTGGCGGCGGAGGCGGTCGCCGCCGGGGGAGGCCTCGCACTGATGCCCCGATGGACCTCCCGCCCGCACCCCGCCCTCGTCCTCAAGCCCCTCAGCGGAGTTCAGGCCAGACGCCGTATCGACGCCCTCCACCGCCCGGAACGAACAGCCCGCAGGGCGGTACGAACGGTACTGACGGAACTGCAGCGAGCAGCACAGACAATCAGGGCCGAGGAGTAACCCACCTAGCGCGGGGAACTGCGCGACAAGCCACACACGGCCCGCACCCGCCTGACAACAGCGGGCCCCCCACCCAATAGGCGCTCAGAACGGATACCACCGCACAGTCGAGTCCCCCGCCCGCAAGGACCCCACCCGCCGCGAGAACTCCACCAACGCCTTCGGATTGACAGGCGCATGCTGCGCCACCCACGCACAGCTGGCCGTCTCCCGCGCCCCGCGCAACACGCCACACCCGTCCCACTCCCGCACATCCCACCCGTACGCCTCCGTGAACGCGTCGTAGGACTCGGCAGGGAGGGCGTACCGGTCGTGGGACAGAGCCATGACCACCAGATCGTGTTCGCGCAGGTCGGCGGAGAAGGTCTCCAGATCGACGAGGACCGGGCCGGTGGGGCCGATGTGGACGTTGCGGGGGAGCGCGTCGCCGTGGATCGGGCCCGGCGGGAGCTGCGGGGTGAGCGCGGCGGCGGCTGCGGCGAAACCGTCGCGGCGCTCGCGCAGGTATGCGGCGTCCGCCGGGTCGATCGCGTCGCCCGCGAGCCGCAGCCAGCGTTCGACGCCGCCCAGGAGCTCGCGGGGCGGCAACGTGAAGGAGCGGGGGAGCGGCAGGGCGTGCACGATCCGTAGGAGTTCGGCCAAATCCCGGGAACCGGCCGGGCGTACGGGATCGGGCAGCCGGTGCCACACCGTCACCGGGTGCCCCTCGACGAGGTGCGCCGTCGGGTCGGCCGCCCGTACCGCCGGGACGTACGCCTCGGCGAGCCAGAGCGCGATGTCCAGTTCCCGTCGCGCACGGTCGAGGAGTTCGGCGTCGCGGCCCACCTTGACGACCAGGTCACCGGCGGCGAACACGGCGTTCTCGCCCAGCGCGAGGAGCCGTGCGTCCGGGGCCGTGCCGGGCAGTACGCCCGCCGTTGCCAGTACGTCCCGGGCCAGTGCCTCGTCCATCGTCCGCCTCCCGCGCAGTTCCCTCGTACCCGGCCGTCCAGCTCCGTGTACGTCCGCGAACGGCGTCGGGTTCACGCCATCCGCCGGTCAGTGTCGCATTCGCACTGGTGGGAGCGTGTGCGCGGTGCCTTGACGGGCCACCCGGGCTTCACGACCATGACGGGGCCACCTTGGGCGACCAAAGGAGCCGAGCACGTGACATGGGTGACCGGGTCGGGCCGGCCGGCCGAGCGTGACACCCGCGCCGGACCGGGTGGCGGTCGGATCTCCGGCCACGGCGCCTGGTTCCTCGTCCTGCCCGCCCTGATCCCGATCCTCGTCCTGAGCGTGGGACCGCTGCTGTACGGGATCCTGCTGGCGTTCACCGACGCCCAGTCCGGCCGTACCGCGTCCACCCGGTGGATCGGCACGCTCAACTTCCAGGATCTGCTGCACGACACGCTGTTCTGGGAGTCGTTCCGGATCGGGCTGGTCTGGGCGGTCGGGGTGACCGTGCCGCAGTTCCTGCTCGCCCTCGGTCTGGCCCTCCTTCTCCACCAGGAGTTACGGCTGCGCTGGCTGGCCCGCGCCCTCGCGATCATCCCGTGGGCGATGCCCGAGGTCGTCGTCGGCATCATGTGGCGGCTCGTCTACAACGCGGACGCCGGTGTCCTCAACGAGACGCTGCGCGACCTGGGCCTGGGCGACGGCCGCGACTGGCTGAGCGGCCTGGGAACCGCGCTGCCCGCCGTCATCGTCGTCGGTGTCTGGGCGGGGATGCCGCAGACGACGGTCGCCCTGCTCGCCGGGCTGCAGAACACCCCGCGCGAACTGCACGAGGCGGCGGCCATGGACGGCGCCGGTGCCTGGCGCCGCTTCCGGACGGTCACCTGGCCCGCCCTGCGGCCGGTCGCGCTCGCCATCACCGCCCTCAACCTGATCTGGAACTTCAACTCCTTCGCCCTGGTGTACGTCCTGACGAACGGCGGGCCCGGCGGGCGTACCCGGCTTCCCATGCTCTTCGCCTACGAAGAGGCCTTCCGCTACGGCCAGTTCGGCTATGCGGCGGCGATGGGGTGTGTGATGGTCGCGCTGATCTCCGTCCTTCTCGCACTGTTCCTCGTCGGCCGGCTGAGGGGAGGTGAGGAGAGTTGAGGACGCGCAAGAGCGCTCGCGTCGGCCAGTACGCGGCCCTCCTCGCCTATCTCGCCTTTCTGGCCCTCCCGTTCCTCTGGCTCCTGTCCACCGCCTTCAAGTCCCCCCGCGAACTGGGCAGTCCGCACCCCAGCTGGATCCCGGAGGACCCCACTTTCGGCAACTTCCGGCAGGCTTTCGACGAGCAGCCGCTGCTGCACGCCGCGTCCAACTCCCTGCTCGCGGCGGCCTCGGCCGCGCTGGTCGCCGTACTGCTCGCGACCCCGATGGCGTACGTCATGGCCAGGCACCGCACACTGCTCGGCCGGGCGGCGACCGGGTGGGTGGTGGTCAGCCAGGCGTTCCCGTTCGTACTGGTGATCATCCCGCTGTTCCTGGTGCTGAAGAACCTGCGGCTGATCGACTCCGTCTTCGGGCTGGTGATGGTGTACGTGGTGTGGTCGTTGCCGTTCGCACTGTGGATGCTCGTCGGGTATGTACGGGCCGTGCCCGCCGAGTTGGAGGAGGCGGCGGCCGTCGACGGCGCCGGACGGCTGCGCACCCTGGTCTCCGTCACGGCGCCGCTTCTCGCGCCGGGGATCGTGGCTACGGCCCTGTTCGCGTTCATCACAGCCTGGAACGAGTTCTTCTTCGCCCTGGTGCTCCTCAAGACCCCGGAGAAGCAGACCCTGCCGGTCGTCCTCACGCACTTCATCGGCGCGGAGGGCGTGGCGGATCTCGGCCCGCTGGCAGCCGCCGCGTTTCTGGCGACGCTGCCCTCGCTCGTCGTGTTCGCGCTCATCCAACGCCGGATCACGGGCGGCATGACGGCCGGGGCGGTGAAGGGCTGATGCGCGCGCGATGGACCGTCTTCCTCGCCCTCCTGCTGCTTCTCGCGGGCTGCACAGGCGGAGGCGACACCGCCACGGACGGCAGGATCACCCTCCGTTTCCAGTCCCTCGCCTGGCAGGACGAGTCCGTGGCCGTCAACAAGGCGCTGGTGAAGGAGTGGAACGCGACCCATCCGGACGTCAGGGTCGAGTATGTGCAAGGGAGTTGGGACAGCATCCACGACCAGCTGCTCACCTCCTTCGAGGGTGGTGAGGCCCCTGACGTCATCCATGACGCCTCGGACGACCTGGCGGACTTCGCGTACGGCGGCTATCTCGCCGATCTGCGCGAGCTGCTGCCCGAGCGGCTCAAGTCCGATATTCCGCAGCGTAGTTGGGAGACGACGACGTTCGGGGACGGCGTCTACGGCGTGCCGTTCCTCCAGGAGCCGCGGGTACTGATCGCCAACGCGAAGTGGTTGCGGGAGGCGGGCGTACGCATCCCGACCCCCGAACAGCCTTGGAGCTGGCCGGAGTTCAGGCAGATCACCCGGCAGCTCAGCGGCGACGGCAGGTACGGCGTGGCCTGGCCGCTCAAGGAACCCGTCTCCGCCACGCTCAACCTGTCGCTGTCGGCGGGCGGGCAGCTGTTCCACCGGGGCGCGGACGGCAAGGTGACCGTCCGCTTCGCAGCGCCCGAGCAAGTGGTCCCCCGAACGATCCACGACCAGGTCAACTCCGATGACAGCGCGTCGAGTTCGACGCTGGGCAGCGGCGGCTCCGACACCCTGCCCGGGTTCTTCGGCGGCCGGTACGCGATGGTCCCGCTCGGCTTCTCCTACCGGCAGCAGATCGCGCAGCAGGCACCGAAGGGCTTCGAGTGGCAGGTGCTGCCCGCACCGGCGGGCGCCGACGGACTCACCCAGGGTGTCAGCCCGCAGACCCTCTCCATCGCCGAGGACAGCCGACACCAGCGGGAAGCGGCCGAGTTCATCGACTTCATGCTGCGCCCCGAGAACATGGTCCGCCTCGCCCTCGGTGACTGGATGCTCCCCACGGGCACCCAGGCCCTGAAGTCCCCTTCCCTGCGGACCCGGAAGGACGGCTGGGCCACGGGCACCGCCCTCGCCACCCACCTCCGCTCGGCCCCCGCCCAGTCGGTACGCGGTTACCCGGAGTGGAAGGACAAGGTCGCGACACCGGCGTTCCAGGAGTACTACAGCGGGGCGATCGACCTCCACGAACTGCGCAAACGCCTGGAGGACGACGGGAACCTGGTGCTGGCGCGCTATCAGCGGTGAGGCGCGGCCCGATGGGATCCCGCGAAAGAGATTGCACGAGACGTATCGTCTCGTTTACGGTCGGGAGCATGACTACCGCCCGCACGGCTACCGCTCGCGTGGCCTCCGCCCACATCGCCATGTTCTCCATCGCCGCCCACGGCCACGTGAACCCCAGCCTTGAGGTGATCCGCGAGCTGGTGGCCCGCGGCCACCGTGTCACCTACGCGATTCCGCCCGCCTTCGCCGAGAAGGTGACCGAGGCCGGGGCGGAGCCCGTGCTCTACACCTCGACGCTGCCGGGCCCCGAAGCGGACCCGGAGGCGTGGGGCGCCACCCTCCTCGACAACGTCGAGCCCTTCCTCGCCGACGCCGTCCAGGCGCTCCCGCAGCTCATCGAGGCGTACGAGGGCGGTGCGGGAGGCGAGGGAGGCGAGGGGCGCGAGGATGACGTACCGGACCTCGTCCTGCACGACATCGCCTCCTACCCGGCCCGCGTCCTCGCCCACCGCTGGGGTGTCCCCGCGATCTCCCTCTCGCCGAATCTCGTCGCCTGGGAGGGGTACGAGGAGGAGGTCGCCGAGCCGATGTGGGCCGAGCCCCGGCAGACGGAGCGGGGGCGGGCCTACTACGAACGGTTCGAGAGCTGGCTGAAGGAGAACGGGATCACCCAGCACCCCGATCCCTTCGTCGGCCGCCCCGCCCGCTCCCTCGTCCTGATCCCCAAGGCGTTGCAGCCGAACGCCGACCGCGTCGACGAGCGTGTCCACACCTTCGTCGGTGCCTGCCAGGGCGACCGCGCCGCCCAGGGGGACTGGCAGCGGCCCGCCGGCGCCGAGAAGGTGGTCCTCGTGTCGCTCGGGTCCGCCTTCACCAAGCAGCCGGAGTTCTATCGCGAGTGCGTGCGGGCCTTCGCCGACCTGCCGGGGTGGCACCTGGTGCTTCAGGTCGGCAGGCATGTCGACGCCGGCGAGCTGGGACCCGTCCCGCCCCATGTCGAAGTGCGGTCCTGGGTAGCGCAGTTGGCGGTCCTGCGGCAGGCCGACCTGTTTGTCACGCATGCGGGGGCCGGTGGCAGCCAGGAGGGGCTGGCCACCGCCACGCCGATGATCGCCGTACCGCAGGCCGTCGACCAGTTCGGCAACGCCGACATGCTGCAGGGGCTCGGGGTCGCCCGCCATGTGCCCATGGAGGAGGCGACCGCCCGGACGCTGCGCGCGGCTGCCCTCGCGCTCGTGGACGATCCGGAGGTCGCCCGGCGGCTCGCGGAGGTCCAGGCCGTGATGGCGGGGGAGGGCGGCACCCGGCGGGCCGCCGATCTGATCGAGGCCGAGCTGCCGGCCGTACGAACGGAGTGAGCGACAGGAGCGACATGAGCGACTTCGACGAGAAGAGGGCCCGTTGGCTCCCCGGTGACCAACGGGCCCTCAGATCAAGGGACGTGCAGGGTGTTCAAGCGGTGTGGAGAGTGGGTGAGGGAATGCTCAGACCCCTACCCGATCGCCCTCCACGGCAGGCGGCGGAGGCGGTGACACGGGCTCCGGGGCCTCGTCGTGCGTCAGGTCCGGCAGGCGGTCGAGCCACTTCGGGAAGTACCAGTTGCGCTCGCCGAGCAGCGCCATCACCGCAGGCAGCAGCACACCCCGGATGATCGTC
This sequence comes from Streptomyces lacrimifluminis, assembly GCF_014646095.1. Taxonomy (GTDB): domain Bacteria; phylum Actinomycetota; class Actinomycetes; order Streptomycetales; family Streptomycetaceae; genus Streptomyces; species Streptomyces lacrimifluminis. Next base: position 64,137 of record NZ_BMMU01000006.1, read on the forward strand.
GCGTCGATGAGCACCGCGGCCGCGAGGCCCACACCCATCTGCTTCATGGACTGCATCGACAGCGTCCCGAAGATGGCGAACACGGCGACCATGATGACGGCGGCACTGGTGACGACCCCGGCGGTGGTGACCACCCCGTGCTGGATCGCGTCCTTCGTCGTACGCCCCCGCAGATGCGCCTCGCGGATACGGGAGACCACGAACACGTGGTAGTCCATCGACAGGCCGAACAGGATCACGAACAGGAACAGCGGCAGCCAGGTGACGATGGCGCCTACGCCCTCCGCGCCCACCAGCGCTGCGCCCCAGCCGTGCTGGAAGACGGCGACCAGGATGCCGTAGGCCGCCCCGACCGAGAGCAGGTTGAGCACGATCGAGGTGATCGCGATCGTCAGGGAGCGGAACGACAGGAGCATCAGCAGGAAGGCGAAGACGACCACGAAGGCGAAGACCGGGGTGACCGCGCCGGCCAACTGGTCGTTGAAGTCCTTCGAGCCCGCGACCTGCCCGGTGATCGGCGCCTCGACGCCGTCCACCTTGCCGAGTGTGGCCGGGCGCACCTCGTCGCGCAGCTTGTCCAGGCTCTCGGCCGCCTTGTCCTGGTCGGAGCCGCCGACCAGCGGGACGTACACGAAGGCGATGTTCTCGGCGTCGTGCAGCTTGATGTCCACCGGACCGCGCGAGGCGCCCGAACTGATCGCCCGCTCACGGAAGTCGGCGAGAGCGGACTGCACGTCGGCCGCGTTGATGTCCCGCGCCTTGACGATCACCTCGGCCGGCTCGGAGCCGCCGGGGAACGCGTCGTTGACTCGGTTGTAGGTGCCGACGATCGGCAGCGAGTCGCCGAACTCCTGGTCCAGGGTGAGGTTCTGGGTCTTCATCCCGAGCGCGGGCGCGGCCACGGCGAGCAGAGCACCGGCAGCGACCACCAGTGAGATGGCGGGCCTGGCGAGGACGACCTTCAGGACGGCCGTCCAGAACCGGCTCTCCCCGTTGCCCTTGCCGCTGGTGCCGTTCCTGCGCCGCCTGTCCGGGTGCAGGAAGGGGATCCTGCCCTTCTCGACCCGCTCACCGAGCAGCGACAGCAGCGCCGGAAGGACCGTCACCGAACCGACCATGGCGACCGCCACGACCATCAGCGAGGCCAGTCCCATCGCCTCGAACGAGGCGAGCCCGGTGAACAGCATGCCCGCCATCGCCACGCACACCGTGACACCGGAGACGACGATCGCGCGGCCACTGGTCGCCGCGGCGATCTGGAGCGCGGCCTCCGGACTGCGGCCCGCCGCCCGCTCCTCGCGCTCCCGGCGCAGATAGAACAGGCAGTAGTCGACGCCGACGGCGAGACCGACGAGCAGCATCACGGAACTGGCGGTGTCGTCCATCGGCTGGAGGTGGCTGACGATGCCCATCAGACCCATCGTCGCCATGATCGCGGTGACCGCCAGCGCCACCGGCAGCAGCGCCGCCACCAGCGCACCGAACGCGATCAGCAGAATTCCGAGGGCCACCGGTACGGCGGACAGCTCGGCCCTCTTGAAGTCTTCACCGAAGGCGTCGTCGAACGTCTTGTTCATACTGGCGCCGCCGATCTCCTCGATCCGCAGCTCCGAGTGCTTCTTCTGCACGTCCGCGACGGCCTTCAGCACCGGCTCGACCCGCTCGCCCGCCGTCTCGGCGTCACCCCGCATGTCGAACTGGACGAGCGCGCTGCGACCGTCCTTCGAGAAGGTGTCCGTGTCGTACGGGGACTGGACGTCCGTGACCTTGCCGGTCCCGTCGACCGCCTTCATGACGTCGGCGACGGCCGCCCGGAACGCGGCGTCCGTGGTCTTGACGCTCGTGTCCTTCGCCTGGATGAGGACGGTTTCGCTCGCGGGTTCGTCGATCCCGGCGTCCTCGATGATCTTGGCGGCCGTGTGGGTCTCGCCCCCCAGCTGGTCGCTCTCCTTGATTTCGACACTGCCGGCCGCCGTGCCCAGACCCATCGCCAGGACGACGAACAGCACCCAGATCCCGACGGCCGCCCAGCGATGCTTGGCGCTCCAGCCGCCGGCCCGGGCTGCTATGCCCCGTACCCGCGTTTCTCCGTTCCCCATGATGGGCCTGCCCCCTTGTAAGCGGCGACAGCGCCCTGCCATCACCTTTAGTTCGAAGGTATGGGCAGGGTAAGGACGTCTCATCGTGCTTGCCGGTGAGGTGAGGCCGGCGAAAGTCCTCCCGTCGGGTACCCGCGTCTCCCCACTGGGTAGGACACCGGCCCCCTACATCTAAAAGACGATCTCGGGGTGGTTCGTCAGGGGGACTGTCAGTGGGCCGCCTTATGGTGAGCGGATGACGACAGGTGAGCAGGCGACGACCACCTACGCGGCGCTGCTGCGCGGCATCAACGTGGGCGGCAACAAGAAGGTCCCGATGGCCGAGCTGCGCACGCTGCTGGAGGGCCTCGGGTACGACGCGGTACGGACGTATCTGCAGAGCGGCAACGCCGTGTTCGCCACCGGTCGCGGGGACGAGGAGTCCCTCGCCGGGGAGATCGCCGAGGCCATCGAGCGGCATTTCGGATTCACCGTCGACGTGATCGTGCGCGACCACGCCCAGCTGCGGGCGATCAGGGACAACTGCCCTTTCCCCGCAGCCGAGTTGGAGGGCAAGCAACTCCACGTCACCTACTGCTCCACCCCCGTCGACGAGAGCCGCTTCGCGCACATCGACCGGGCCGCCCACCTCCCCGAGGAGTTCCGGCTCGGAGACCGCGCGCTGTACCTGTACGCGCCCGACGGGCTCGGCCGCTCCAAACTCGCCGAGCAGCTCGCCAAGCCCCGGTTCGCGAAGGGCCTGATCGCGACCACCCGCAACTGGAACACCGTCGTGAAGCTGGTCGAGCTGACCGGGGACGAGACCCCGGGGAAGTGAGTCCCATGCGTGACGCCCACCATGACGAGGTTCGCGACCCGGCCGTGGAGGCCGCCATCGAGGCCGAGCTACGGCTGCTCGACCCGGAGGTCCGCGGCTCACCCGAGCTGACCGGAGCGCTGCTGCACCCCGGGTTCCACGAGTTCGGCGCCTCGGGGCGGCACTGGGACCGGGCGTCGATCATCGCGTCCCTCGCCGCGACCACCGAACCGGGAGCCCGCCCGTTCGCCGTCTCGCACATGAAGGGCGTACGGCTCGCCGCCGACCTGGTCCACCTCACCTTCGACACCGAGAGCAACGGCCGCCGCGCCCACCGGAGTTCACTCTGGCGACGGCACACGGAAGGCGACGGCTGGCTGCTGTACTTCCACCAGGCGACACCGTTCGACGACGGGGACGGAGCCGGGGCCGGCTGACCTACCGGCGTTCCAGGCGCGCCAGTTCGTCCCCGGACAGCCGTACGGGCCCGGCGTCCAGGTTCTCCTCCAGGTGTACGAGGGAGCCGGTGCCCGGGGGTCGGGCAGAGCACCGGGGAGCGGTGCGGCAGCCAGGCCGGCGCGAGCTGGGCCGGGGTCGCTCCGTGCGCGGCGGCGACCTCCGCGCACGCCGGGTCCGACGCCAACTCGCCGTTGCCCGGCGGAAACCACGGCAGGAACGCGATGCCGTGCGCCTCGCACAGCTTCAGCAGTGGCTCGGAGGAGCGGTCGAGGAGGTGATAGCGGTTCTGGGCGGACGCGATCGGTCCGATGCCGGTCAGGGAGCTGATGCGCCCGGCGGACCAGGCGATGGAGGCCGGCCGGGCGGTCCAGGCCGGTCGTCACCTTCCCGTCGCCCGCCCGGAGACCGGGCGAACCGGGGCACCTCTACGCACTCACCGCGGCCCGCCCCGGCAACGGCATCCGTACCGCCGCCTCCGCGTACCGCCGCAGCAGCAGCCGGGCCACCTCGGGCGCCGGTCCCAGGACGTCGGCGAGGATGTCCGCCCGCTCCGCGCCCCGTGCGATGCGGTCCGGGAGGAAGCCCGGGGCGAGGACGTAGGGCGCGACGGCGACCCGCTGGCAGCCCAGCTCCCGCAACTCCCGTACGGCGTCCTCGGTGCGCGGAAGGGATGCGGAGGCGAACGCGGGCCGCACGGCGCACCAACCGGTGTGCCGCCACTCCCGCGCGATGTCAGCGATCACCGCGATCGCCTCCGGGTCGGTGGACCCCGCCGAGGCCAGCACGACCCCGGTCGAGGACTTGTCGGCGGGCGTCAACCCCGCCTCGTACAGGCGCCGTTCGAGCGCCGAGAGGAGCAGCGGGGACGGGCCCAGCACCTCCGCCTGGCGGATGTTCAGCTGCCTCGGCGCGTCCCGAAGGACCGCCGGGATGTCCGCCTTCGCGTGGAAGGCGCGGGTCAGGAGGAGGGGCAGGGCCACCACATCCCGTACGCCCTCCGCCGCCAGGGACTCCAACACTCCTTGTACGGACGGGATGTTGAAGTCCAGGAAGCCGGTCTCCACGCGCAGCCCCGGCCGCAGCGACCGTACGCGCCGCACGAGGGCGTGCACGGTCGCCGCGTGCCGCGGGTCGCGGCTGCCGTGGGCGATGACCACGAGGACGGGGCTGACCGGCTTGTCGTACATGGGTCTCAGCTCTTCACCAGGAGGCCGCGGCTGCGGAGCACCCGTCGTTCCAGCGGGCTGAAGATCAGCAGGTCGACGGCGATACCGACGAAGAGGATCAGGAAGATCGCCTCGAAGATCATCGGCATGGAGCTGGCGTTGCGGCCGTTCTCCAGCAGGGCGCCCAGACCGATGCCCAGGTCGGGGGAGGAGGCGATGATCTCCGCCGCCATCAGCGAGCGCCAGGAGAACGCCCAGCCCTGCTTCAGACCGGCCAGATAGCCCGGCAGCGAGGCGGGCAGGACGATGTGCCAGGCACCCTTCCACCCGGTCGCGCCCATTGTGCGGCCCGCCCGCAGGAACAGCGGCGGCACCTGGTCGATGCCGGAGACCAGACCGTTGGCGATGGACGGGACCGCGCCGAGCAGGATCACCGCGTACATCATCGAGTTGTTCAGACCCAGCCACAGGACCGCCGGCGGCACCCATGCCACCGAGGGCAGCGACTGGAGTCCCGACAGGACCGGTCCGATCGCCGCGCGCACGAACTTCACGCGGGCCACGATCAGACCCAGCGGGGTGCCGATCGCCAGTGCCAGCAGGAAGCCGAGCAGACCGCGCTCGGCACTGGTCCAGATGTAGCCGAGAAGCTTGCCCTTCAGCCAGGCGTCCTTGAACTCGGCCGCGACATCGCCGGGCGAGGGCAGCCTGGTCGGGTCGGTGACGACGTTGAAGGTGATCAGCGCCTGCCAGATCACCAGCACCACACCGGTCGCGATGAGCGGCGGGAGGATCTTGGCGCGGAAGGTCACCGAGAAGGGCGTGCGCGCGGTGGCCACGTTCTCCAGGGCGTCCAGACCGGCCTCCAGGCCGGCGGTCTGACGGTTGCCGTCGGCCTGCGCCTGGCGCGTGTCGGTCAGGCCCGACTTCGTGTCACTGCTGGCCATGACGGCGGATCTCCCCACGCAGTTGTTCGGTGATCTCGATGGACAGTTCGGCCACGGGGGCGTCCTCGATGCGGCGCGGCTGCGGGATGTCCACCGTCCACTCGTGCGCCACCCGGCCCGGCCGGGACGACAGCAGGACGACGCGCTGCGCGAGCCGCACCGCCTCCCGCACGTTGTGCGTGACGAACAGGACGGAGACACCCGTCTCCGCCCAGATCCGGGTCAGCTCGTCGTGCAGGACGTCACGCGTGATCGCGTCGAGTGCCGCGAACGGCTCGTCCATCAGCAGCAGTCGGCTCTCCTGCGCCAGCGCACGCGCCAGTGCGACCCGCTGGCGCATACCGCCGGACAGCTCGTGCACCCGCTTGTCGTACGAGCCCTGCAGCCGGACGAGGGCGAGCAGCTCATCGGCGCGACCGCGCCGCTCGTTCTTCGGAACTCCCCCCAGTTTCAGAGCGAGTTCGATGTTCTTGCCTGCGGTCAGCCACGGGAAGAGGGCGTGCTCCTGGAACATCAGAGCGGGACGCCCGTCGGTCTTGATACTGCCCGCGCTCGGGTCGTCGAGACCCGCGACGAGGTTGAGCAGGGTGGACTTGCCGCAGCCCGAGGCCCCCAGGAGGGTGACGAACTCACCCGGTGCGACATCGAGCGTGATGTCGTCGAGGACGAGCTGCTGCCCGGCGGGCCCGGCGAAGGACTTCGATACGTGCTCGATGCGGGCGGCGTAGTCGACTGACTCGGCCCGTTCGGCCTTGGCGATCGCGGTGGCCATGGTCGTCACCTCCTGGGAACTCTCGGGATCGGGGCTACTTGACGCCGAGACCGGCGTCGTCGACCGGACTCTCGCCCGCGGCCTTGAGGACGTTGTTGAGCGGCGTGAGGTCGTAGATGCCCGTCAGCAGCGGGTCCTCCAGCAGACCGGCCTTGACCGCGTGCTCCGCCTCGGTGTTGAGGGTGGAGGCCAGCGGGTCGTTGGTGAACTGGATGGACTTCCACGCCGGGTCCAGGACCGCGGCAGGCAGCTCCTTGCCGGAGTCGATGCCCAGCTGCGCGTTGGCCGCGGCCTTCGCCGCGTCGGAGTTGGCGTTGATCCACTTGTTGGTGTCGACCGAGGCCTTCAGGACCGCCTCGACGGCCTTCGGGTGCTCCTTGAGGAACTTCTGCGACACGATGATGTTCGTGATCACGAACTTCTTGTCCGGCCACAGGTCCGCCTCGTCGAGCAGCACCTTCGCGCCCTCGGCGACCAGCTTGGACGCGGTCGGTTCGGGCACCCAGGCACCGTCGATGGAACCGGACTTGTAGGCGTCCGGGGTGACCTTGTTGTCGGTGCGGACGACCGACACATCGCCCTTGCCGCTCTCCGCGTCGACCTTCCAGCCCTGATCGGCGATCCAGTTGAGGAACGCCACGTCCTGGGTGTTGCCCAGCTGCGGGGTGGCGATCTTCTTGCCCTTGACGTCCTTGACGGACTTGATCTTCTTCGGGTCGACGACGAGCTTCACACCGCCGGACGCCGAACCGCCGATGATGCGGAGGTTGGTGCCCTTGGACTTGGTGTAACCGTTGATCGCCGGGGAGGGGCCGATCCAGCCGATGTCGATGGAACCGGAGTTGAGGGCCTCGATCTCGGACGGGCCGGCGTTGAAGACCTGGTACTTCGCCTCCGTGGCGCCCAGCGCCTTCTGGAAGTACCCCTTGTTCACACCGACCAGCGCCGTGCCGTGGGTCAGGTTGCCGAAGTAGCCGATCTTGACGGAGTCGAGCCCGTCGATCTTCTGGGCGCCGGCGGCGACCTTGGCGGTGGTGTCGTCGTCCTTCGCCTCGGAGCCGTAGCCGCAGGCGGCGAGGGTGAGAAGGGGGAGCGCGGCGAGCACAGCGAGTGTGCGGCGTACGGCGGTCTTGGCAGGCACGGGAGGGGTTCCTCTCGTTGGCCCGGCGGTCACGCCCTCAGGTCGTGGCCGGGAGGTCGGCAGGTCTTCGTCGATGTCGGGACGTCCGGTGGGGGGACAGGGCGCGCAGGCGGTGCGCGTACGTCAGCACGCACATCGCGCGACTCCGCCCTGCCCGCTGCCGAGGGCGCCGCTGCCGACGCGGCCGCCCTCCTTCGCGAACGTGGAGTAGTAGTCGGTGCAGTTCATGTCAGAAGTCCCACCCGTCGTCCTCGGCCACGTCCTTGACGGGCTCCGGGGACGCGAACGACTCGCCGACCATGCCCGCGGTGAGCGTGGTGCCGTCGTTCGGGTCGATCAGGATGAACGAGCCGGTGCGCCGCGAGTCGGCGTACGAGTCGACGGGCAGCGGCTCCGCGGTGCGGATCTTCACGCGGCCGATGTCGTTGGCGACGAGCTGTCCCGGATGCGGGTGCAGGGACAGGTCGTCGAGCGTGAGACGGGACGGGATGTCCTTGACGATCGCCTTCACCGTGCGGGTGCCGTGCTTGAGGAGCACCCGGTGGCCGACCGTCAGCGGCGCGTCGGCGACATGGCACACGGTCGCCTCGACGTCCTGCGTGGTCGGCGGCGCGTCCTTGCTGGGCACGATCAGATCGCCGCGCGAGATGTCGATGTCGTCCTCCAGGAGGACGGTCACCGACTGTGTGGTCCAGGCGATGTCGACCGGCTTGCCGAGCAGGTCGATACCGGCGATCCTCGACGCGTGGCCGGACGGCAGGACCGTCACGGACTCGCCGACGCGGAAGGAGCCGGCGGCGATCTGGCCCGCGTAGCCCCGGTAGTCGGGGTGCTCGGCGGTCTGCGGCCGGATCACGTACTGCACGGGGAGCCGGGCGTGGCAGTGGCTCAGGTCGTGGGCGACCGGGACCGTCTCCAGGTGCTCCAGGAAGGTGGGCCCGCCGTACCAGTCCATGTTCGCGGACGGGTCCACCACGTTGTCGCCGGCCAGCGCCGAGATCGGGATCGCGGTGATCTCCGGGACGCCCAGCTCCAGCGCGTACGCCGTGAACTCCTCGGCGATCGCGGCGAACACGGACTCCTGGTAGTCGACGAGGTCCATCTTGTTGACGGCGAGCACCACGTGCGGGACCCGCAGCAGGGCAGCGAGGGCGGCGTGCCGCCGGGTCTGCTCGACGACGCCGTTGCGGGCGTCGATCAGGATCACCGTCAGCTCGGCCGTGGAGGCACCCGTCACCATGTTGCGGGTGTACTGCACGTGACCGGGCGTGTCGGCGAGGATGAACCGGCGCTTCGGCGTGGCGAAGTAGCGGTACGCCACGTCGATCGTGATGCCCTGCTCGCGCTCGGCGCGCAGGCCGTCCGTGAGCAGCGCGAGGTCGGGGGTCTCCTGGCCGCGGCTCGCCGAGGCGCGCTCCACGGCTTCCAGCTGGTCGGTGAGGATCGACTTGGAGTCGTGCAGGAGCCGGCCCACGAGGGTGGACTTGCCGTCGTCGACGGAACCGGCGGTGGCGAACCGCAGGAGCGTGGTCTCGGGGAGTTCCGTGGTCGTGCTCATGGCTAGAAGTACCCCTCGCGCTTGCGGTCTTCCATCGCTGCCTCGGACATCTTGTCGTCGGCGCGGGTGGCGCCCCGCTCGGTGAGCCGGGAGGCGGCGATCTCGGCGATGACGTCGTCCAGTGTCACGGCGTCGGAGTCGACGGCGCCCGTGCAGGACATGTCACCGACGGTGCGGTAGCGGACCTGCCGCTTCTCGACGGTCTCGTCGGCCTTCGGGCCGCCCCACTCGCCGGCGGTCAGCCACATCCCGGCCCGCTGGAACACCTCACGCTCGTGCGCGAAGTAGATGTCCGGCAGCTCGATGCCCTCACGGGCGATGTACTGCCAGACGTCGAGCTCGGTCCAGTTGCTCAGCGGGAACACGCGGACGTGCTCGCCGGGTGCGTGCCGCCCGTTGTAGAGGTTCCACAGTTCGGGACGCTGGCGGCGCGGGTCCCACTGCGAGAACTCGTCCCGGAGGGAGAACACCCGTTCCTTCGCCCGGGCCTTCTCCTCGTCACGCCGGCCGCCGCCGAAGACGGCGTCGAACCTCTCGGCCTGGATCTTCTCCGTCAGCGGCAGCGTCTGGAGCGGGTTGCGGGTCCCGTCCGGGCGCTCCTTCAGCACACCGCGGTCGATGTAGTCCTGCACGGAGGCGACATGCAGCCGCAGACCGTGCCGGTCGACCGCGCGGTCGCGGTACTCCAGCACCTCGGGGAAGTTGTGCCCGGTGTCCACGTGCAGCAGCGTGAAGGGGACCGAGGCCGGGGCGAACGCCTTCAGCGCCAGGTGCAGCATGACGATGGAGTCCTTGCCGCCGGAGAACAGGATCACCGGCCGCTCGAACTCACCCGCCACCTCACGGAAGATGTGCACGGCCTCGGACTCCAGCGCGTCCAGGTGGGAGAGGGCGTACGGCACGCCGGTACCCTCCTCCACCTTGGCAACGGTCGTCGTCATGCCAGTCCCCTCTCGGTGAGCAGCGCGTGGACCGCCGCCGCGGACTCCTGGACGGTCTGGTCCTGCGACTCGATGCGCAGATCCGGCGTCTCCGGCTCCTCGTACGGGTCGTCGACCCCGGTGAGCCCGGTCAGCTCGCCCGCGGCCTGCTTGGCGTACAGACCCTTCACATCGCGTACGGAGCACACCTCGACCGGGGTCGCCACATGCACCTCGACGTACGCGGTGCCGCTCTCCTGGTGCCGCTTGCGCACCGCCTCGCGGCTGTCCGCGTACGGCGCGATCACCGGGACCAGCGTCTTGACGCCGTTACGGGCGAGCAGCTCGGCGAGGAAGCCGATGCGCTGCACGTTCGTGTGCCGGTCCTCGCGGCTGAAGCCGAGGCCCGCCGAGATGAACTCACGGATCTCGTCGCCGTCCAGCACCTCGACGAGGTGGCCCTCCTCGCGCAGCCGGCCGGCCAGTTCGTACGCGATGGTGGTCTTGCCGGCGCTCGGCAGACCCGTGAGCCATACGGTGGCTCCGGTCGTCACTGGTATCTCCTGGTCCTCGGGGGTCGCTGTCTCGGTCTGCGTCATCAGCCGTGCAGCCCGCACTCGGTCTTGCCGCGGCCCGCCCAGCGGCCGGCGCGCGCGTCCTCGCCCTCCAGCACCCGGCGGGTGCAGGGCGCGCAGCCGACGGACGCGTAGCCGTCCATCAGCAACGGGTTGGTGAGTACGCCGTGTTCGGCGACGTACGCGTCCACGTCGTCCTGCGTCCAGCGGGCGATCGGGGAGACCTTGACCTTCTGCCGCTTCTCGTCCCAGCCGACGACCGGGGTGTTCGCCCGGGTGGGGGACTCGTCGCGGCGCAGGCCGGTCGCCCAGGCCGCGTACCCCTGGAGGCCCCGCTCCAGGGGCTCGACCTTGCGCAGCCTGCAGCACAGGTCGGGGTCGCGGTCGTGCAGCTTCGGGCCGTACTCGGCGTCCTGCTCGGCGACACTCTGGACGGGGGTGAGGGTCAGGACGCGGACGTCCATGACGGCCTCGACCGCGTCGCGGGTGCCGATGGTCTCGGGGAAGTGGTAGCCGGTGTCGAGGAACACCACGTCTACCTTGGTGTCGCCGGGCATGGCACGGGACGCGAGGTGGGCGACCACCGCGTCCTCCATGGAGGAGGTCACACAGAAGTTCTTACCGAAGGTGGCTGTGGCCCACGTGAGAATCTCCAGTGCGGAGGCGTCCTCCAGGTCACGTCCCGCCTGCTCGGCGAGCGCCTTCAGGTCGTCGGTCGTACGGTCTTCCTGAACGGTGGTCATATCTCGTCCCCTCCCGTTTCCGGCTGCCGAAGTCCGCGGGCGAGCAGCCCGAGGAACTTCAACTGGAAGGCTCGATTGCAGGCTCCGCATTCCCAGGCGCCATGGCTCGCTTCGTTCGGGCGCAGGTCCTCGTCGCCGCAGTAGGGGCAGTGGAAGGGGGCGGCGCGCTCGCTCATGAGAGGGACTCCTCGCCGGCCCGCGCGGCCCACGTGGCGAACCGCTCGCCGTCCTCGCGCTCCGCCTGGAAGTTCTTCAGCACGCGCTCGACGTAGTCCGGCAGCTCTTCCGAAGTCACCTTCAGACCACGGACCTTACGGCCGAAACCGGCCTCCAGACCGAGGGCGCCGCCCAGGTGGACCTGGAAGCCCTCGACCTGCTCACCCTCGTCGTTCAGGACCAACTGGCCCTTGAGACCGATGTCCGCGACCTGGATACGGGCGCAGGCGTTCGGGCAGCCGTTGATGTTGATGGTGATCGGCTCGTCGAACTCCGGGATCCGGCGCTCCAGTTCGTCGATCAGCGAGGCGCCGCGCGCCTTCGTCTCGACGATCGCGAGCTTGCAGTACTCGATGCCGGTGCAGGCCATCGTGCCGCGCCGGAACGGGGAGGGCTTCGTGGTGAGGTCGAGTGCCTCCAGGCCCTCGACGAGCGAGGCGACCTGCCCCTCCTCGACGTCGAGCACGATCATCTTCTGCTCGACGGTGGTGCTCAGGCGGCCCGACCCGTGGGCCTCGGCGAGGTCGGCGATCTTCGTCAGCAGCGTGCCGTCCACGCGGCCGACGCGCGGGGCGAAACCGACGTAGAAGCGGCCGTCCTTCTGACGGTGCACGCCGACGTGGTCGCGCCAGCGCTCGACGGGCTGGGCCGGGGCCGGGCCGTCGGTCAGCTTGCGCTTCAGGTAGTCGTCCTCAAGGACCTGGCGGAACTTCTCCGCACCCCAGTCGGCGAGCAGGAACTTCAGGCGGGCGCGGGTGCGCAGTCGCCGGTAGCCGTGGTCGCGGAAGATCGAGATGACGCCCTCGTAGACGTCCGGGACCTCGTCGAGCGGGACCCAGGCACCCAGGCGCTGGCCGATCTTCGGGTTGGTGGAGAGGCCGCCGCCGACCCAGACGTCGAAGCCGGGGCCGTGCTCGGGGTGCTCCACGCCGACGAACGCGACGTCGTTGATCTCGTGCGCCACGTCGAGCAGCGGCGAGCCGGAGATCGCCGACTTGAACTTGCGGGGGAGGTTCGAGAAGTCCTTGTTGCCGATGATCCGGCGCTGGATCACCTCGATGGCGGGCGTGCCGTCGATGATCTCGTCCTCGGCGATCCCGGCGACCGGCGATCCGAGGATGACGCGGGGCGTGTCACCGCAGGCCTCGGTGGTGGACAGGCCGACCGCTTCGAGACGTTCCCAGATCGCCGGGACGTCCTCGATACGAATCCAGTGGTACTGGACGTTCTGCCGGTCAGTGAGGTCGGCCGTGCCGCGCGCGAACTCCTGCGAGATCTCGCCGATCACCCGCAGCTGGCCGGTGGTGAGCCGGCCGCCGTCGATCCGGACGCGCAGCATGAAGTACTCGTCGTCCAGCTCCTCCGGCTCCAGGATCGCGGTCTTGCCGCCGTCGATCCCGGGCTTGCGCTGCGTGTACAGGCCCCACCAGCGCATCCGGCCGCGCAGATCGTTGGGGTCGATCGAGTCGAAGCCCCGCTTGGAGTAGATCGTCTCAATGCGTGTCCGCACGTTGAGACCGTCGTCATCCTTCTTGAACTGCTCGTTCCCGTTGAGCGGGGTGAAGTGACCCGCGGCCCACTGACCCTCACCACGGTGACGGCTCACCTTGCGGCGGGGCGCGGCGGCAGGGTTCTGCGGGGTGGCGGCCATGATTCTTACGTCCTTCGGGACAGGCGGAAAGCGGCTCTTACCTGCGCGTACGGGCGCATGGTCAGACCCGCGCGGCTCTGCGCGGGCTGAGGCAAAGGGGAGGGGGGCGGCGGTGCTGCGGCTCGTCAGCTCGCCGGACAGATGGCGCTGGACATGCGGCCGAGGTCGACGTGCCGCCGACTCACCAAGGCAATCCCAGTTCCAGACATGACGGAAGCGTGTCACGGGGATCTGGACACAGTCCAGCATTGTCCGTCATGCGGACACCCTTGTCTCGTACAGCGAGACGAGGGTGTCATCGGTCACATGGCGGGTGCACGACAGGACCAACATCTCGCGGCCGACCCTTTCCGAGCAGGTCAGCCGTTGTGTGCTCCCGGCCAGGGTCCGGGTGCGGTCACCTCCGCCTCCTCCTCGACCTTGGTGTCGAAGAGGGCGAAGCCGCGGCGCAGATAGTTGTCCATCGCGTGCTCGCCGTCCTTGCTGCACGTATGCAGCCAGACCCGCTTCGTCGGGGTCAGACCCGGCCAGCGGTCCCCGAGGTCCCAGGCGCGGGCGGCCCCGTACGACAGGAGGTGTCCGCCGATCCGGCGGCCCCGGAAGGCGGGAATCAGCCCGAAGTAGACGATCTCCACGGCACCGTCGTCCTGGGGCTCCATCTCCACGTAACCCGCCGGCGTGCCCCGGTCGTAGGCGACCCAGGTCTCCACGCCCGGCCGCTCCAGGTGTTCCCGCCAGCGGGCGTACGTCCAGCTCAGCCGGTCCGTCCAGCGGATGTCGCCACCGACGGAGGCGTAGAGGTAGCGGCTGAACTCCGGTGAGGGCACCTCGGCGCGGACGATCCGTACGTCTCCGTCGGGCCCGGCCGCGGGCAGCAGGTCGGTCGGTGCGGTCTGTTCCAGGGACCAGGTGGTCACGGCGATGTTGCTCATAGCGGTCCAGGGAATCATCCGGGCCTGCGGGCTGTCGATCGCCCGAGGCCCGGTGAGGCCTGTACCCGGCCTATTTCAGCGAACCGGTGATCGACGACAGCGGTACGGCGTACAGGACCCGCTCCGGGACCGGTGTCCCGCGCCAGCCGGATCGTTCGTCCGCCGCCGACTCGGTCAGTGACCAGACCTCGCCGGTGCCCTCCCAGTGGGAGAGGGACTCGGCGCGTTCGCCCCAGCAGCGGCGGGACTGCTCGTCGGAGCCGCAGCGGGCGGCCTTCGCGCCGTCGGCGTCGAGCCGCCACAGGGTGCCGTGCCGGTCCTTGGCGCGGGGGGCGAGACCGACGTACCAGTCCGCCTTCTCGTCGCCCGCAGACCGGTAGGACAGCACGCCCTGGATGCCGGTGGCCTTCGTCGAGTACGCCTCCACCGCGTTCACCCGGCCCATGGCGTTGGCGGCGAGGAGGCCGGAGCGGTCGCCCGCGCGGCTGAACGAGTAGCGCCAGAGGCGGCTGCGCCGGTCGTCGCCGGCCCGGAACGACTCGCTCGCGACCAGGCTGTCGGGGGTGGAGCTGCGGTCCAGGGAGAGGGAACCGAAACAGGGGGTGCGGTCGTCGGCCGCCGGGTCGCACGTGCCCCCGGTCAGGCTGTACGAGGCGACGGCGGGCATGACGTACCCGTAGCCGTGCGCCGACCAGCCGCCGGGCACCCGGCCGACCGCCGGGCTGTCGACGGAGGCGCGCTGGATGCGGTTCATGTCGTAGACGTACAGGGACTTGCGGTCGGTGTCCGTGGCGGAGGCGGTGACCAGCAGCTTGTCCTGGTACCAGACCATGCCGGAGATCGAGGAGGCCAGCCTGCGGTAGTCCGAGCCGTCCTCCGTCGGGACGACCAGGAGCACCCAGCGGTACGTCATGTCGGACAGGTTGTTCGCGTCGATGACCGCGACCCGCGCGAGGCCCCGGGAGACCTCGGGCTCGCCCGGTTTGGCGTCGTTGTGCGTCCAGCCGGAGAGGATCACCCGGTTGGCGCCCCAGCGGCCGTCCTCGTCGGCGTCGCCGGAGGTGGTGACGGACTGCGGCAGCCAGCGCTGGCTGGCCGCGTCGGCGTCGTCCCAGCAGTACGCGCGGGTGGCCGTCGGGGCGACGGGCAGCGCCCCGGTCTCGGTGGGGGCACATTCGGCCGCGCCGCGCATCGTGCGGTTGGTGTGCTCCAGGACGGTGCTCACACCCACCGTGCCGCCCATGGAGGTGGCCAGCCGGTCGAGCGAACTCTTCGAAGCCAGATGCTCCTTGAGCTGGAAGTCCTTCAGCTCGGCAGCGGACGTGACGGACTTCAGAGGCCCGGGGTTGTCGCTGCTCACGGCCTGGGAGGCGCTGACGATGGTGGCCGCCGCGGTCAGGGCGAGGGCGGTTCCGGCGAGAACGCCGCGCAGCGCTCTGCCCCTCTTCTGCCTGCGGTGTCTGCCGCGATGTGTCATTCATCCTCCCGAGGCAGGCCAACTGCGGCTCGCGGTCCGTACGTTGAACCGGGGTCGCAGTGTGGGGGGCCGTGGGATGGATGGTACGTCAGGGGACGCCGGGCCTGGTCGAATACTCCGGAATCCGTACCCCTGTGTTGCACTTGGGGACCGTTCGGACGCGTTTGCTCACCCCGGCGTCACGTACGGGTCACTGTCCGTCGTGCGTCGACCGTCCGTCGAACGGTCCGTCGGCTTCCGCGCCCCGCCCCCGGACCACGGTCGGTGTCGTCGAGTGGGGCAGCAGATCGCGGGGATCGTCCGGACGGAGGACGGCCACCTCCGTGTCCTCGGCGAAGCGGTACGGGCGATGGTCCAGGAACGTCCCCAGATACCGCCTGATCCGCGACATCTCCGCGCGTACGGTCACGGTGCGGGCCGGGTCGCCGAACACGTCGTCGGCCAGGCCCGCCGCGCTGCGGCCGGTCGGGTGCAGGCTCAGGAGGTAGAGCAACTCGGCGTGCCGGGGACTCAGTTCGTGGGTCCAGGAACCCGCGGGCCCCGACACCGCCACCGACCAGCGGCGCGGTCTGCGCAGATCCAGGACGATCCGGGAGGCGCCGCGCGGTTCGGGCTCGGCGGCGGCGCGGATCAGCCAGCCGCCGGCCAGCGGCTCCACCGCGCACACTCCCAGCGCCGGCAGCAGGCGGCGCCCCGGGGACAGCGACGTGGGCAGGGCGACGCGGTTCGTGTACGGCAGGCCGGTGACCGCGGCGGTCCAGCCGTCCCGGTCGACCGCCAGCGTCCGCCCGCCGAGCCTCGCCAGCGCGGGCGCCGCCGCCGCGCGCAGCCGCTCCAGCGACTGGTGGTGCCGCTCCCGCAGCCGCGCCTCGGCGAGTTTGGCGACCGAGTCGACCCAGGCGAGCGTGGCCGGGTGCACGGTCTCCAGCGGGCCGCTGACATCCACCACGCCGATCAGCCTGCCGTCGCGGGGGTCCAGGATGGGGGCGCCCGTGCACGTCCAGGTGGCGAGCGACCGTACGAAGTGCTCGGAGGCGAAAACCTGTACGGGGCGCCGGGCGACCGCCGGGGTGCCCACACCGTTGGTGCCGACGACCTCCTCGGCCCAGTCGGCGCCGGGCTCGATCCCGAACCGGTCGGCCTTGCGCAGCACCGGCGTACTGCCCTCGCGCCACAGCACCCGGCTGTCCTCGTCCGCGACGACCATGATGTGCTGGGAGGCGTCGGCGACCGACAACAGCCCCTGCCGCAGCACCGGGAGGACATGCCGCAGCCGGGAGGTCTCCCGCCGCCGCTCCAGCTCCTCGCGGGTCAGCAGCCCCGTCCGGACGCCGTGGTCGGGGTCGACGCCGCTGCGCAGCACGCGGTCCCAGGACTGGCCGATCACCGGGCGGGGCGCCTGGAGCGGTCGCCGGCCGGTCAGGCGGGCCGCGCGTACGTCGCTGAGCAGCCGCGCCGCCCGCGCCGCGTCCCGGGCGGCGAGTTGCGAGACGTCCATCGGCGGATTCGCCACTGTGTCCTCCCAACCCGTATTGACTCGAAGTCTTATGGTGCCGCCCCGGGGGAGCGGAGGACCACGGTCCGCACACAGACGCCAACAAGTTGCAACCCCCTGCAACCCTGGTGAACCGCCCTGCGGTGCTTGAAACTTGGGCGACGCCGCCCGCGCGGCGTCCGTGCTCCCGATCGATGCGGGGCAACTGGGCGGGGGCGGTGCCGTGTCGGCGCAGCACCACCCCCGCCACATGAGCGTCCGAGGGGTTACGCGACGGGCCGTGCCCGCTCCACGACCGACGCCAGGTCCAGGGTGTGCGGGAGGGTGCCGAAGGCGCTGCCCCAGTCGCCGCCCAGACGCGAGGCGCAGAACGCGTCGGCGGTCTCCGGGGGCGCGAACCTGACCAGCAGCGAGCCCTGCAGCACCAGAGCGATCCGCTCGACCAGCCGCCGCGCCCGGCCCTCGATGCCTGCCAGGTCGGCTAGTTCGGTCAGCAGGCCCTTGATGGCGCCGTCCAGGCGGTGGTCGGCTCCGCGCGCCTTCCCGACCTCCTGGAGGAACGCGTTGAGCGCGGCGGGTTCCCGCTGGATCGCCCGCAGCACATCCAGCGCCTGTACGTTCCCGGCGCCCTCCCAGATCGAGTTGAGCGGCGACTCGCGCAGCAGCCGGGGCATGCCCGACTCCTCGACATAGCCGTTGCCGCCCAGGCACTCGGACGCCTCCACCACCAGCGGGGTGCAGCGCTTGGTCACCCAGTACTTGGCGGCCGGCAACGCGAGCCGCAGGAACGCCCGTTCCTGCTCGCCGTCGTCGTCATAGGCGGCGGCCAGCCGCAGCGCGAGCGTCGTCGCCGCCTCCGACTCCAGGGCCAGATCGGCCAGTACGTTGCGCATCAGCGGCTTGTCGACGAGCCTCCCGCCGAAGGCCTCGCGGTACGTGCAGTGGTGGACGGCCTGGGCCACCGCCTGGCGCATCAGCGCGGTGGCGCCGAGCACGCAGTCGAGCCGGGTCGCCGAGACCATCTCGATGATGGTGCGCACCCCACGACCCTCGTCCCCGACCCGGCGCACCCACGTCCCGTCGAACTCGACCTCGGCGGAGGCGTTGGACCGGTTGCCCAGCTTGTCCTTGAGCCGCTGGATCCGGAACTCGTTGCGTGTGCCGTCCGCGAGGACGCGCGGCAGCAGGAAGCAGGTCACGCCGCCGGGGGCCTGCGCCAGCACCAGGAAGCCGTCCGACATGGGCGCCGAGCAGAACCACTTGTGGCCCGTCAGCTCGTACGTCCCGTCCTCGGCCAGCGGCCTCGCGACGGTCGTGTTGGCCCGTACGTCACTGCCGCCCTGCTTCTCCGTCATACCCATCCCGAAGAGCACACCGGTCTTCCGGTCCGCAGGCCGGAGCCCCTCCTCGTAGACGGTGGACGTCAGCCGGGGCTCCCACTCGGCGGCGAGCGCCGGGTCGGTGCGCAGCGCGGGCACCGCCGCGTGGGTCATCGACAGGGGGCAGCCGTGGCCCGCCTCGGCCTGCGACCAGACCACGAATCCCGCGGCCCGCCGGACATGCCCGCCCGGCCGCGTCCAGGCCGCCGTCATCCCGGCCGAGACCCCCTTGCCGAGCAGCCGGTGCCAGGCCGGATGGAACTCCACCTCGTCGATCCGGTTGCCGTACCGGTCGTGCGTCCGCAGTTTCGGGGGGTTCTCGTTGGCGAGCGCCCCCCATTCCTGCACCTGTGCGGAACCGGCGGACCGTCCGAGCCCCGAGAGGTCGTCCCGGGCCTCGTCCAGAAGCCCGGGGTCCAGGTGCCGCTCGACGGCCGCGACCAGGGCCTTGTCGGCGGTGAACACGTCATATCCGACCAGGGGCGGCACCTGGTTGGTCACGGTGTGGGTGCTGGCTGCCATAGAGGGAACCTACCGTCTGTACGCACCTGGTCACCCCGCGCCCGGAGGCCGCCGATGGACACGGCCCCCCGCAGCGCGGCACCCCGTGACGTGCTCGCCCGTCAGGCAGGCCGGGAGAGCGCCGCCAGTTCGTCGGAGGCGAGGGACGCCAGGTTCTGGCCGGCGGCCCGCTCGCCCTGGAGGGCCTCGAGCCACCCGGGGTGGTACACGGTGTCCAGGTAGCGCTCACCGAGGTCCGGTGCGATCGCCACCGCCGTGAGGTTCCGCCCGTCGTGCCGGGCCAGCCACTGGGTCGCCCCGCTGACCACCGTGCCCGTGGACCCGCCGAACAGGAAGCCCCGGGACGCCAGCCGGCGGCAGACGCGCACCGCGTCCGGTTCCTCGACGCGGATCACCTCGTCGATGTACGACTCGTCGAGCAGCTGCGGCCGTACGCTCGTGCCCAGGCCCGGGATCATCCGGGGTCCGGGCGGCCCCCCGAAGGTGACCGAGCCCACGGCGTCCACGGCGACGATCCGCACCCGCCGGTTCCACTGCCAGAACCAGCGCGCGCAGCCCATCAGCGTGCCGGTGGTGCCGGCGCCGACGAACAGAACGTCCAGGCCAGGGAACCGGCGGGCGATCGCCGGCGCCGTCGTACGGTAGTGCGCCCGCCAATTCCCCTCGTTGGCGTACTGGTTGAGCCAGACGTACCGCTCGTCGGACGCGCACAGCGCGCGGACGTATCCGATCCGGGCGCCCAGGAATCCGCCGTGCAGATCCGGGTGGTCGATGACGTGCACCCGGCTGCCCAGCGCCTCCATCAGACGGATCGCCTGCGCGTTGCAGCGCGAGTCCGTCACACACAGGAACCGGTAGCCCCGGCTCGCCGCGAGCACACTGAGCGCCACGCCCAGATTGCCCGACGAGGACTCCACGAGAACGGATCCCGGCCGCAGCCTGCCGTCCCGTTCGGCGGCCGTCACCATCTCGTAGGCGGCCTTCATCTTGATCGAACCGGCGAAGTTGAAGCCCTCGCACTTCAGGAAGAGGGGGATCCCGACGGTGGCCCGGAGGTCGACGTAGAGCTCATCCTCGTTGAAGTCCGATGGTTGGGAAATGACTGGCATGTTGTCCCCCTGTGTGCGGCGTGCCTGTGCTCGGCGCGCCTGATCTGTGGCACGGCGCCCGGCGGCCGGGCGCTGAGACTGCCCCCTGACGGGTCAGCCGTGCCGGCGCAGTTCGTGGAAGAAGCCGTCGACGACACGCAGTTCGCCACGGCGGGCCACCTCGTCGTGGACGAACCTGCCGACGGCGAGGTCCAGCACTCCGAGGCCGAAGGGCGAGAACACCACCGGCCGGTCCACCGGGACCCTCGTCCGCCCGGTGAGTACGTCGTCCAGCGTGCCGTCGATGAACTCCCGCCCGCCGGTGAGCTGTTCGGCGAGATGCGGAGAGGTCTCCGCCTTCAGGCAGTGCTCGACGTCGTCGACGTAGTTCGCCGAGGCGAGCAGGATCTCGGGCGCGAGGTCGCGCAACGAGACGTGCAGGACGAGCGGATGGTGGTCGAACCACGACACGTCGTGGATGTGCGGCTTCGCCGCGACGGTCGCGAACACCAGCAGGTCGCTGGACCTGACCAGCTGTTCGGCACTGTCGTGCACGGTGACCTTGCCGCCGCCGGCCGACCGCTCCAGATAGCCCCGGAAGCCGGCCGCGCTGTCGGCGGACAGGTCGAACACGCCCGTCTCGTCGAACTCCCAGCCGGTGGCGGCCAGATAGGTGTGAATGTAGCGGGCGATGAGCCCGGTGCCGACGAACCCCACGCGCGTGGGCCGGGCGCGCCCCCGGCTCAGCCGGTCGGCGGCCAGCGCGGCCGAGGCCGCCGTGCGGGCGGCGCTGATGATGGAGCTCTCCAGGCAGGCGAACGGATAGCCCGTGTCGTGGTCGTTGAGGATCAGCACGGCCGACGCCCGCGGTATCCCGGCCGCCACGTTCTCCGGGAAACTGGAGACCCACTTCAGCCCGTCCACGTGCACGTCCCCGCCGATCGACGCGGGCAGCGCGATGATCCGCGACGACGGACGGTCCGGGAACCGCAAAAAGTACGAGGGCGGGTTCACCGAGTCCCCGGCCCCGTGCAGCCGGTACACCGCCTCGACCAGGTCGACGACGTCGGACTCCCGCCCCTGGAGGGCCTGTTGGACCTGTTCACCGGCGACGACCGCGAACGCCGGGACGGTGAGCGCGGCCGGCTGCTGCGAGTTGATTTCCGAGTTGTACGTGGTCATGAGGCTGTCCCTTCGAAGGAACCGGTGGTGTCGGCGAAGTCGGTGCGGCGGACCGGGTCGGCCAGGGCGGCGAGGACCTCGCGCGGCCCCTCGAAGGGCTCCCGGCTGTGCGCCGTACGGATGTTGTCGACGAGCAGCAGGTCGCCGGCGCGCCACGGCTCGCGCACGGTGTGTGCCGCGTACACCTCGTTGAGGGTCTGTACGACGTCCTCGCCGATCGGATCGCCGTTGCCGTAGCGCGTGTTGAAGGGGAGTCCGTCGGCGCCGTACACGTCGACCAGGTACTCGTGGACCTCCGGGTCCATCGTCCACTCGTTGAGAAACGCGATCTGGTTGAACCAGCAGCGCTGGCCGGTGACCGGGTGGCGCAGCACGGCGCTCCGGCGCTGGCGGGTGCGCAGGGAACCGTCCAGCTCCCAGACGAACTCGATGGCGTGGGACCGGCAGTACCGCTCGACCAAGGCCCGGTCGGAGGTGCCGAACGCCTCGGCGACCGTCGCGCCTATCTCGTCGTTGAACGTCCGGGTGAGCAACCAGCCCTCCCCCTCGAAGCGTTGGACGAGTCCGGCGGGCAGGGCGTCGAGCACGGCCGCCGAGTCGGCCACCCCGGTCGCACCGCCCTCGGCGGGCGCTTCGAGACAGGCGAACAGCAACAGGCCGGGGAACTCCAGCGCGTAGCTCAGCTCGTGGTGCATGCACATCGGCTGGTTCGGCGGCCACTTGGAGGATGAGTACACACCGTCGGCGTACCGCCGCCGGGGCGCGAAGGCCTCCTGGTCGCTCATCAGACCGTCGGCCAGCCGCCGCAGGACGGCGCCGGTCATGGCCGGCTCGCGCAGGCCGAGGCCGCGCACCAGCAGCGAGCCGTGCTCGGCCACGGCTGCCCGCAGCGTGTTCCGGTGGACGCCCGCCCACTCCGCCGCGTCGGCGACGGGCGGGGTGCGCAGGATCGGCGGTCGGCCCGGGAGCAGCTCGATGCCGGGAAGTGCGTTCCGGGAAAGGGAAGTTGACGTCGACGAAGAGGACGAGAGTGTCATGGTGTCGTTCCTTTCGGTGCGGCCGTCGTCAGGCTGTGGCGGCCGGCGCGTCGAGCAGCTCGGCCAGGTCCGCGAGGACCGGGTGGCGGATGACGTCCTTGAGGGTGATCGCCCGGTCGAGGGCGATCGCGAGCCGGACCGCGGACAGCGAGGTGCCGCCACGGTCGAAGAAGTGGTCCAGACGGGCGATCCGGTCCGCCGGAACGCCGAGCACCTCGGCCCAGGCGGCGGCCAGCCGCCGCTCACCGGCGGTCTTCGGCCCCAGCACGCCGTCCCCGGAACGGTCTTCGGCCGAGGCGAGTTCCTCCGCGAGCGCTGTCAGCGTCCTGCGGTCGGTCTTGCCGTTGGCGGTGAGCGGCAGCCGCTCCCGCCAGTGCACGGCCGCCGGGACCATGTACGCGGGGAGGGACTCGGCCAACCGCTCCTGTACGCCGACGAGTTCGGCGCCGGTGCAGAACGCCACCAGCCGGACGCCCCGCACGACCACCACCGCGCCGTCCCGGACCCCGGGCACCCGCAGCAGAGCGTTCTCGACCTCGCCGATCTCGATCCGGAAGCCGCGCAGCTTGACCTGGGTGTCCCGGCGACCGAGGAACTCCAGCCTGCCGTCGGGCAGCCAGCGCCCGTGGTCACCGCTGCGGTAGAGCCGCTCACCGGGCCGGTACGGGTCCAGGGTGAAGGCCGCCGCCGTGCGCTCGGGGTCGTTGACGTACCCGCGCCCGACACACACCCCGGAGAACACGATCTCACCGGGCGCCCCGAGCGGCACGGGCGCGAGGTGCTCGTCGACGACGTACACGCGTACGTTGCGCACGGGCCGGCCGAGCGGAACGCGGGGCCCGTCCGGGACCCGGTCCATCACCTCGTGGTTGGTGTCGTCCGAAGTCTCGGTCAGGCCATAGGCGTTGGCGACCTTGATGCCCGGCTGGGCGGCGAACCAGCGCTGCACCAGCTCCCGCTTCACCGCCTCCCCGGTGACCGACACGCAATGCAGATCGGGTAGTTCGCGTGGCCGCTGCTCCAACTCGGCCAGCACGGCGTCGAGATACGACGGCACGATCTGGAGCACATTGACCCCGCCGTCCACGATCGTGTCCACGAACCGGGGCACGTCCAGGATCACGTCCTGCGCGACCAGCAGGGTCCGGCCGCCGACGAGCAGCGCGGACACCAGCTGCCACAGCGAGATGTCGAAGCACTGGGGAGCGGTCTGCGCGACCACCTGACCCTCGCCGACGCCCAGATCCTCCAGCTTGGCGAGGACGTGGTTGACGAAGCCCGCGTGCTCGCACATCGCGCCCTTGGGCTCACCGGTCGATCCGGACGTGAAGTAGATGTAGGCCAGTTGGCCCGCGCCGACACCCACCCCGAGGTCGTCGTCCGCGTGCCCCTCCGCCCCTGCCTCGTCGACGTACAGCCTCGGTACGTCCGTGCCCGTCCCGTCCAGCGTGGTGGTGCTGCCGTGTTCCGTGACGACGAACGCGCACTCGGCGCGGGTGAGGGTGGCGGCGATCCGCTCGGCCGGGAAGTGCGGCTCGACCGGCAGATAGACACCGCCCGCCTTGAGCACCCCGAGGACGGCGGCCATCCAGTCGAGGTTGCGCTCGGTGACCACGGCGACGACAGCCTCGCGGGCCAGCCCTCGGGCCAGCAGCGCCCGGCCGAGCTGGTTCGCACGGGAGTTGAGCTCCCGGTAGGTCCATTCCGTGTCGCCCTGCACGGCCGCGACCGCGTCCGGGTGCTGCCGCACCCGCTCCTCGAACAGCTCGTGCACCCGGCGGTCCGGGAGTTCACGGTCCGGGCCCGCCAACCCATCCAGCTGGAAGGCGAGTTCCTCTCCCGACAGCAGGCTCTGCGACTCGTGGTCGGCGTCCGGGTCGGCGGTCATCAGGGAGAGCGCGGTCAGGTGGTAACCGGCGATCCGGGCAGCCGCGCCGGTGTCGAGGACATCGGTGCGGTGCCGCAGGCGCAGGGTGCGCTCGCCGACGCTCAGGTGCAACACGGCGCCGTCGGCGCTGTCGGCGCCGTCGTCCGAGTGGGCGCCGCCGTGCGGGTCGAGCACGGTCTCGTACGGCGGCTCGTCCACCGCGCCCACCTCGTCGGCGAGGTCCGTCAGCGCCAGCAGCTCCCGCCAGGAACCGGGGCCGACCAGCATCCGGCGGGGCGCCGGCCGCCCGCCCTTCGCCGCCACGTACCCGGTGACGACCTCCCGCTCACCGGAGAGCGCGGCGAGGACCTTGGCGTGCGCGGCGAGCAGCGCGGACTCGAACGAGGCCGACCGCAACAAGCTCGCGTCGAGGGGGACTTCGTACTCGGCGTACACCGAGTGCCGCCCGTCCTGCGGGTCGTTGCCCGGCACCGGGCCGGGTATCCAGCGTGGGATCGTGTTCATCGGACTGCCCCCGTCGAAATCTGTGCGGTGTGTGCGGTCTGGTCGGTCTGTCCGGCCGGCGCGATCTGGTCGCTGCGCAGGGCCACCGCCGGGTTGCCGCCCCAGCGGGCCAGGCACGGCACGTCCTCGCCCTTCATCAGGAAGGAGTCCGGGGCGAGTTGGGAACCGTCGCCCATCGACACGCCGTAGTGGACGAGCGCGCCGGTGCCGAGCGTGACGCCCCGGCCGAGGACGATGTGGTCGGATTTGAAGGTGCCGTCCTCCTGCGAGTGCGCCTGGATCTTGCTGTGGGCCCCGAGCGTGCAGTCGTCGCCGATCGCGGTGAGCGTGCGCTCGGTGATGGAGACACCGTCGTCGAAGACCCGGCGCCCGATACGGACGCCCAGCAGCCGCCACAGCAGGTTCTTGAACGGCGTCCCGTTGAACACGACGAGGAAACCGACCGGCACCTTCCACAGCCGTTCCTGCCACCAGAAGTGCGGATCGTAGATGGAGACCAACCGCGGTTCCAGGCGCCGGAACCGGGTGATGAGCCGCTCGACCAGCACGTAGTACCCGGCGGTGAGCACGAGCCCGACGGCCAGGGAGGCGCCGGCCAGTGCGCCGGCGGCGATGCCGTGCGTGCCGTACACGGCGAACGCGGCGAAGCCGAGCACCGTCAGCAGGAACGAGTGCAGCCAGCGGACGAACAGGAACAGGCCCATCGTGCGCAGGTTGTAGCGGTTCTTCGCGCCGAGACGACGGCGGAACTCGTCGCCCTCGCGCAGATGGTCGAAACTGCTGTCGCGCTCCACCGATCGCGGGATCTCGAAGGACGGTGAGCCCAGCAGACCGACGTTCTCCCGGAGTTCGCCGTCGAGCGGAACCATCACCTTGGTCGCCAGCAGGACGTTCTCGCCCGTGCGGCCCCCGACCGGGTACGCGATGTAGTTGCCGAGGAAGCTGTGCGCTCCGATCGACACCCGCGAGACGCGGAAGGACGTGGCGGAGTAGTCGGCGTTGAGGACCGACAGCCCGTCGGCGACCATCGTGCCGCGGCCGACGGAGACCAGGTACGGGTTCTCGTGCCGTACCTCCGTACCGAAGTTGGAGCCGGTCTGCTCGACGTGCGAGAGGTCGTAGCCGATGGCCCGCAGATAGTGGACGATGTACGAGCTGTCGCCGCACAGCCACTGGAAGAACTTGAGGTTGGTCATGCGCGTGACGGCCCGTTGCGCCCCGTAGTGCGGGCCGTACAGCGGATAGACCCGGTCGGGCCGGATCGCCAGGTTCAGCAGCCGGGGCACCAGGGACACGGTCCCGGCTCCGACGACGATCACGGCGGTGAAGAGCGCGAGGGAGAGGCCCACGGCCTCGGCGTAGAAGCCGACCGAGGACATGTCGGCCACGTCCGGGTCGAACAGCGCGTCGGGGCGGGGTGCCACGTCGAGCAGCAGATACCCGCCGCCGACCGCCAACGGCACATACACCAGCAGGAGTTGGAGGAGACTCGCGAGACCGTAGGCGGCTCGCCGGACGGTGGAGCAGTGGGCCTCGGGGATCCGTACGTGGTCCACGTCCGTGGGCTGGGCGGGCGAGCCGTGCCGGCGCTGGCCCGCCGGTACCGTCTGGCCTTCGAACAGTGCGGAGGTGTGGCCGAGTTGGGACCCGTCACCCATCGACGTACCGATGTCGAGGACGGTCTTCTCACCGACGTGGACGTTCCTGCCGAGGGTGACCGGCCCGGTCTGGACGCGTCCGGCGACGACCCGGTAGCAGAGGAAGTGGGAGTCCTTGCGGATGATCGTGCCCGCGCCGACCGTGAGCAGGTCGGTGCAGACCGGGAGGGCCGGCGAGAGGATGGTGACGCCCTTGCCGATCCGCGCGCCGAGCGCCCGCAGGTAGAACACGTAGAGCGGGTTCCCGGTGAACAGGCGCATCGGGCTGGCGTTCAGCAGCGCCCTGACCGTCCAGAAGCGCAGATAGGCGAGACCCCAGACGGGGAACTCGGTCCGCTGCCACCGGCCGACCAGCACCCACTTGGCCACCACCGGCAGCACACACATCCCGGCGAAGGCGGCACCGCCGAACACGACCGATCGCAGGTAGACGTCGATGGCCCCCGAGCCGGCGTTGATCCACTGGTAGCCCTGGACGGTGACGAGCCCGGTGAGGAAGCAGTAGGCGAGGAAGACGAGCAACTGCGCGCCCCCGCACAGGACATACCGCGAGGTGCCGGCGGGCACCGGGGCCTCGGCCGGCGGCGCGACGGGCGTCCCGGCCGGGGCGCCGGTGAGCGCCGCCGTCAGACTCCGGATCGTCGGATTGCCGTACACGTCCTTCATCGACACCGACGGCAGATCGTCCCGCTTCCTGACCCGGGCGCAGAAGTGCGCCATGACCAGGGAGTTGGCGCCGAGATCGTCGAAGAAGTGGCTGTCGAGCGGGACTTCCTTTCGCTTCACCACACCCGCGAGCACCTCCGCGAGAATCTGCTCGGTGCCGCCCCCGGCGCCGGTCGGGTGCCTGGTCGTGTCCTTGATCGGATCGGGCGGTGGCACGGGCGCCAACTCGATCGGTTTTCCCCCCACTTGTCCCCCCACGATGAGCTCCTCAGCGATGCTGGTCTTGGCTTTCGGTTCGTTCGGATCGGTGGACCGGCGGTTCGGGCGGGCTTCCCTGCGCCCGCCCCCGCCCCCGCCCCCGTTCCCACTCCCGGGCCCGCCGCGCCGCCCCCGCGACCACGGTCTCCAGGGGTCCCCGGCCCCTGGAGAGCCGCCACCCGGCCGCGAAGAGCAGTGAGCCCGCGACCAGCACGGCGTACTGGATGCCGGGGGAGCCGTTCAGCGCTCCGGTGGCGAGGAACAGGACATGGGCGGTGTAGAGGGTCAGCGGCATGCTCCCGGCAGCCGCCAGCGGGAGCAGCGCGCGCCGCACCACGGTGACCCGGGTCAGCAACAGGACCGCGGCGAGCAGTGCGGTGGCCGCGCCGAGGGTGTGCAGCAGGTCGAACGGCGAGGTGGAGTGCGGGGCGCGGGAGATCATCGACCACCAGGTCTCGCCGTCCGGGGTGTCCCACAGGACCTCGTCGCGGGTGTGCGGCCCGGTCGCGTCGGGGAACTCGTTCCGCCGCAGCCGCTCCAGACCGCCCCAGCGGAACAGCCACAACGAGCAGGCCAGCCAGGCTGTGGCGGCGAGCGCAAGACCGCCGCCCAGCAGCCGGATCGCGGCACGCCGGTCGAAGAGGTCGAGGCGCCCGATGGCGAGCCCGGCGCACAGGTACGCCATCCACGCCAGGACCGGGTAGGCGCCGTGGACGAGAAGGCCGCCGAGGAGGCCGGCCGGGTCGGTGACGACGTCCTGAAGTGTCGGATCACCGTCGAAGGCGGGTTCGGGCAGCGCCCCCCGGAGCAGGTGGACGAGGAACGGCGCGACCACCCCCAGGGTGAGGGCGATGCAGGCCAACGTCCGTGCCCGCAGGGCCAGCAGAGGCAGCGCGAGCAGGAACAACAGGGCGTAGCAGGCGAGGATGACGTCGACTTCGAGACCCCCCGCGTTGGCGGCGTAGCCCAGGAGCAGCCCGATCAGACCGACGGACAGCGCCCGGGCGGTGACCGCGGCGAACGAGCCGCGGCCGGCACGGGGCGTGCGCCCGCCGGTGGTGAAGGCAAGCCCGACCCCGGCCACCAGTGCGAAGGTCGCCGAGGACCGGCCGCCCGCCAGCTGCCAGGCCACTGTCGGCGAATTGTCCGGCTCGAACGCTCCGAATACGTGCACGGAGAACATTCCGAGCAGTGCGAGGCCACGGACCACGTCCACACCGGCGATGCGCGGTGTCGTCAAAGGCATGGGTCGCTCCGTAAATTGGCACGATGGATTTCGCGCCCACTGTGCGTCCGCGGTACGACTGCGGACGGAAGTGACAGGTGGCGCGTCAAGGGAATGGCGTACGGGACGAAAAGACGTATGAGGCGGATGAGCGGGAATTGTCGATGAGCCCAGCGTGCGGAACGGCGCCGACCCGCACGTTTTCGAGCGGAGCGCGAGGTGGATGTGGTCCGGCGAATGCAATCCGAATTGTTTCGACCCGGTTATGAACGGGTCAAGGTGGCCCGGCGTAATGTCGCTTTCCTGTTACAGAGTCACGACTTTTCGTACAGCTGGCGACCGCCTGTTCGTCCGCCTCACCAGGAAGCTTTCCATAGGGCAGGTGTAATTGCCCGGCGGTATTCCGTTTATGAGCGCCGGAATATGGCCGCCAAGAGCATGACAGAAATAGTATTCGATTTATCTGCCGTATCGTTTCGCCCGGTTCCCGCTGGGTTTCTCGTCGTTTTCTGCTGCGTCACGGGAGCGGAGGGAAGGGAGCGGCGTCCGGGCGCTGCGCCGTGACCTGGGCACCGGAGGGTGAGCGGGGTAGCGCCCGCCCGATACCGTTAGGGCGTGCAGGCAGCAAGTGAACTCCCCGAGAGCCCCAGCGGCCGACTCCACCGCGCGCGCGTCCTCTACCGGAACGTCTCCAAGCGCAGGACCGTGTGGCTGTTGCTCAAGGACACCGTCAACTCGTGCATCGAGTACCGGATCCTGGGTCTGGCGGCGGAGGCGGCGTTCTTCACGCTGCTGTCGGTGCCGCCGCTGCTGCTGAGCCTGATCGGGCTGCTCGGCTACGTCGACGACTGGACCGGCACCGACACCATCACCAGCCTGGAGACCAACATCCTGGAGGCGTCCCGCACGGTCCTGTCCGACAAGGGCGTCGCCGAGATCGCCCGGCCGATCCTGAACGACGTGATGCAGGGCGGCCGGCCCGACGTCATCTCCATAGGGTTCCTGTTCGCCCTCTGGTCCGGCTCGCGCGCGGTCAACGTCTTCATCGACACCATCACCGTGATGTACGGCCTCGACGGCGTCCGCGGCATCGTCAAGACCCGGCTCGTCGCCTTCGTGCTGTTCATCGTGGGGCTGCTGATCGGCTCGGTCGCGCTGCCGCTGATGGTGGCGGGCCCGGACGCCGTGCTCAACGTCCTGCCGTGGTCGGAGACGCTCGTACAGGTCCTGTACTGGCCGGTCGTGATCCTGCTGTCCATCGCCTTCCTGACGACGCTGTTCCACGTGTCGGTCCCGGTGCGCTCACCGTGGATCGAGGACGTCCCGGGCGCGCTGATGGCCCTCGCGATGTGGGTGCTCGGCAGCTTCCTGCTCCGCATCTACCTGACCAAGACGATCGAGGGCGCCACGATCTACGGATCGCTCGCCGCCGCCGTCGCCGTCCTCCTGTGGGTCGGCGTGTCCGCGTTCGCGGTGCTCGTCGGGGCCGCCGTCAACGCGGCGATCGACCGTGTCTGGCCGGCCGCCGCCACCGCCGCGGCACGAGCCGACAACGAACGGATGCGCAAGGAGGAGGCCGCCGAGTACGTCGCCCGGATGACCGCCGCCCAGGCCTACGAGCCCGACGACGACCCCGACGACTGCGACATGCCCTCCGAGTTCCCGGAACGCTGGTCGCGCTTCCTGCCCCCGGAGGACGTGACGTCCCGTCTGCGGACCCATGCCAAGAGCACGCCCAGGACAGCGGAGGGCCCGCCCCCCGAGAAGTGACGGGGAACGGGCCGCCGGCCGCTTCGGCCTCACACCTTCCACACCCCGGCCGCCGCGTTCTCCCGTACGAAGTCGGAGAACCCGCGCGGCTCACGGCCGAGGACCTGCCGGACGCCGTCCGTGAGGCGGGAGTTGCGGCCGTCGAGGAGCCCCTCGAAGACTTCCACCAGGAACGCGGCCTCCTGCGTCGGCACCCCGAACCCCTCCAGCGCCTCCCCGTACGCCCGCGCCGGCACCGGCGTGTACGTCAGCTCGCTCCCCGTCGCCCCGGCGATCTCCGCGACCGCCTCCCGGAAGCTCAGCAGCCGGGGCCCGGTCAGCTCCAACGTCCGCCCCACGTAACGCTCCCCGGAGACCAGCGCGGCCACGACGACGTCCGCGATGTCCCGCACATCGAGGAACGGCTCCGTCACCTCGCCCGCCGGAAAGACGAGTTCACCGTGGCGCAGCCCCTCCACCAGCGGCCCCTCGCTGAAGTTCTGCGCGAACCACGAGGCCTGTACGACCGTCCAGTCCGCGCCCGACGACTTCAACTCCTCCTCCGTCGCCCGGGCCTGCTCCTCCCCGCGTGCCGACAGCAGCACCAGCCGACGCACCCCGAGCCCCACCGCCTCCCGGGCCAGCGCCCCGACGCCCTCGGTCGCATCGGGCGAGCCGACATCGGACGGGTACATCAGATACGCGGCGTCGGCACCGGCGAGGGTGTCCGCCCAGGTGGTCGGATCCTCCCAGTCGAAACCGTCCGCACGGGACGCGGCCCGCACGGTGAGCCCGGCGCCGCGCACCGCCTCGGCGACCCGGCTGCCGGTCCGCCCGGAGGCCCCGGTCACGACCACGGTCATGCCCCCGCGGTCACTGTGGTTGCTCTGCCTGTTCTCCGTGTTCTGCGTCATGCCTCCAGTCAACGGCCGCACGATCCGGGCGCCCATCGCTGAACGGCTCGCTCCCATGCGTACGCGTCTACGCTGGCCGCATGGATGCCCTTGCAGGCCTGTTGGAGGGTCCACGCGCGCGTGGCGCCTTCATGATCCGCGCGTGTTTCGAACCGCCGTGGTGTGTGCGCGTCGAGGACGAGGCACCCCTGACGGTGATGCTCATGGTGCGGGGTGACGCCTGGATCACCCCGGACGCGGGGGAGCGGCTGCACCTGCGGGCCGGCGACCTTGCCATCGCACGCGGCCCCGCCCCCTACGCCTGCGCGGACGACCCGGCGACACCCCCGCAGGCGGTGATCCTGCCGAACGCCGAGTGCCGCTATCCCGACGGCCGTTCGCTGAACGGGGTGATGGACCTGGGCGTACGCACCTGGGGCGGCCGTCTCGACGGCTCGGCGGTGATGCTGATCGGCACGTATCTCATGCAGGGCGAGATCAGCGGCAGGCTGCTGGACGCCCTGCCGTCGCTGCTGTCGCTCACCTCGGACGTGTGGCAGTGCCCCCTGACCCCGCTCCTCATGGACGAGGTGGGGCGCGACGAACCGGGCCAGGAAGTGGTCCTGGACCGTCTGCTCGATCTGCTGGTCATCGCCGCCCTGAGGGCCTGGTTCTCGCGCCCGGAGGCGGCGGCCCCGGCCTGGTACGCGGCGCTGGCGGACCCGGTCGTGGGACGCGTCCTGCGCCTGGTCCAGGACGATCCCGCCCACCCCTGGACGGTGGCCACGCTCGCCGCCAAGGCCGGGCTGTCCCGGGCCGCCCTCGCCCGCCGCTTCACGGATCTGGTGGGCGAACCCCCGATGACCTACCTCACCGGCTGGCGTCTCGCCCTGGCCGCCGACCGCCTGCGCGACACCGACCACACCCTCGACGCCATCGCCCGCCAGGTCGGCTACGGCAGCGCCTTCGCCCTGTCCAGCGCCTTCAAACGGGTGTACGGGATCAGCCCGCAGGAACACCGGGCGCGACGGGAGCCGGTGCGAATCCAGTGACTCCTACGCTCGCCCCCGAAGTCCTGGCCGCCCAGCACCGTGAACGCCCGCGTCCGCAGCGGGCACCGTCGCCGCCGGGTCCGGCCACAGCCCCGGGCCGCTCGCCGGACCAGTGCGAAACGACTGCGCCCGGCGGTACGGGCGTCTGTACGGGCGGCGGGGCTATGAAGTGGTTGTCGGCGGACCGGGCACAGCGCCCGTGGCGGGGGTCTGCAGCACCCACGGTCGCGGGTACTTCGGAAGGAGCAGAGCGAGAACCACCGCGATCCCGGTCAGAACGACGAGCATCAGCAGGGGAAGGGTGTAGCTGCCGGTACCGGACTTGATCGCACTCACTCCGTATGGAGCCAACGCCAGAGCCGAGCCCGAGATCGCGAGGGTCAGACCTTGCATCGATCCGAAGGACTTCAGCCCGAGGTACTTGGCGATCAGAGCCGGGCCAAGCGCCGATTCCGCGCCGGTCGCGAAGCCGAGGAACGCCATGGCGACGTAGAAGAGTGCAAGAGAGCTGCCGTTGATGAGCACGAGCGCCAGACCGACCGGCACCGTCCCGATGAGCACCGCCACGATCCACGGACGGCGCGCTCGGTCGAGGACGGCTCCGGCGACGAGCAGCCCGGCGACCGACGCGCTGAAGAGCACGGAGAGCCCGAGCGAGACAGTTGAGGAATCGATGCCGTTCTGACCGAAGAGGTCAACGGCGTTCTGGCGTATCGAGACCGGTCCCGTGGACACGAACGTGAGGAGCAGCACGATGAAGATCCAGGCGCGGGTTCGAATCGCCGCCCGGAACGGCAGACCGGGCAGATCGGCTTCCAGGAGTTTGGGCCCGGCAACCGTGGTGACCTTCGGTTCGGAGATGAGCCAGAGGGCGGCCGGGATGCCTATGACGGCGATCGCGATCGCGACCAGGTAGTACACGCCGTCCCAGCCGAATCCCGTGAACACCCCGGGGTCGACCGCGGAGACCGTCGGCGCACCGCTCGGCGGAGTCGTGGGGAGATCGGATCCTCCCGAGGAAGCTGCCGGGGTGTTGCCGTTCACGAGCCACTGGCACACCGGAGAGAGGACGGCGCTGGCCAGACCCGACACCACCCCGACGAGGCCGAAACCGATCCCGCGGTGCTTGGGAAACCACGTCGAGATGACCTTGAAGACGACGCCGAGGCTTGCGGCGAACCCGAAGATCGACGCAAGGATGAGGAGTGTTTCCAGCAGCCAGGTCCTCCCCGCGCCGAGCGGGACGGCCGCTGTGGTGATCGCGTACAGGATCACTGCCGGAATCGCGACGCGCCGAGCGCCTTGCCTGTCGACCCGGCGTCCGACGACAGGCAGGAGGAGCGGGCCGATGACGAGCGGCACGGTGACGAAGAGAAGGATGGCGTTCGACGGTGTCGCCCCGGTATTCATCGCGTACGCCGGCGCGACATACGGGGTGAGTGCCGAGAGGGCGGAAGGGCTGATGGCCACGAGCATCAAACTGCCCATGAGCGCGGTCTTGGCCTGACGGGGCGAATTCACGAAGTCGGCGACGTACTGTTTCCAGCTGCCCTTCGGCGGAGCGTCGTCGGGCGTCGGTGCGGTCGTGGACGGGTCAGGGTTGGGGGGAGACCCCGGCGTTACCGATGAATGCGTCGTTGGAGGCATCGGAACTCCTTGAACTCGGTGAACCGGGCGTCGGCTGTGACGACCTGGCTATTCAGTTGTCGGTGCTGGTGATCGGGGGGCTACCACAGCGGGTGCGAGCGCGAGGTGACGGTCACTCAGGCTTCGGGGCTTTCGGCGGGCCCGCACTCGGAGCAGGGGAACCGAGGGCGGCGATCATCGGGAACGGATCGAGGCCGAAGAGGTCTCGGCCGTTGATCTCGGCCATCGGATCGAGGCGGAACCCACCATGCGTCCCCAGCACGTGGATGTCGCGGACCGCGCGCTGGAGCGGATTGCTGAGGGCGACGGCGGACGAGCCGAGTGCGAGCAGCAGGCCGTCGACCACGCGGAGGCACTCGTGGATCTGGTGGACCAGATCCATCGTGATCGAGGGCTCCTCCCAGGGGAGGAAGTCCTCCCCCGCGAGCGCCCGGCGGTCGATCTCGTCGGCGTGACGCCAGAGCACCGCGTTGGCCGCGTTGACGACCGCACGCGCCTTGCCCGCGACGATCTGGATCGACGCCATCTCGGACATCGTCCTGTACGGGAGGTTGAACGGAGGCCGCTTCGCCGCCTGTTCAACGAACGACTCGAGGGCGCCCTCCGCGATGCCGACCGCGAGTGCGGCGAAGGCACAGGTGGTGGCGACCATCCCGCCGATCGGGCTGTGCTTGAAGGCCAGTCCGGCGTACTCACCGCGCAACCCGTCCATCAGCCGCGGGAGATCGTTCGTGTGGACGACGCGGTAGTCGGGGACGAAGACCTCCTGGTCCGCTCGCACGCTGTTGGAGTTCGTCGCCCGGAGACCCATGACGTGCCAGTCGTCGACGATCGTGTACTGGTCGCGGGAGAGGATGCCCATCGCACGTCGACGTTCTCCGCCTGCCGGGTCGTCGTACTCGAATCCGACCGAGCCCCAGGCCGCGTGCTTGCTGCCGCTCCCGAAGGACCACTTCCCCTGCACCAGGTAGCCGCCGTCGACCTTCCGGCCGTCGCCGACCTTCGGTGCGAAGACGGTGGCGCCGAACATGATCGGCCCGACCCAGTCGGTGATGCCGGCGAAGACCTCGTCGTGGGCCTTCGGATCGAAGCCCAGCGCGTTCCTCGCGGCGCTGGAGACGATCACGAGCCAGCCGGCCGAGGCATCGCCCTGACCGAGCACCTTCACGATCTCCGCGGTGTCGCGTGCGCCCAGCGCGTACCCGCCGAGTTCGATCGGGATCGTGATCTTGAAGGCACCGACGCGGTCGACCGCCTCGAGCGTGGCGGGCGCGAGCGCTCCGAGTTCCTCGCCTTCGGCCGCGTGCTCGCGCAACAACGGCAGCATCTCGACGATCTCGTCGCGCATCCGGCGCCCGGCCTCGCTGAGGTGAGGCGACTCGGGGAACTTCGGCCCGGGAGCCCGGGGCCCGCCCTGCGGCGGCAGTTTTGGCGGGGGACCGCCGACGGGCGGTGTGACTACCGAGGCCATCAGTTGCTCCATTTCACCGTGCTTGAGGATCGGGTCGGACCAGGGGCGAGGCCCTTGCGGTGGTCCGGTGGAAGCAGCGCTGCGGGCGGGCTCACGGCCCGCGGTTTCCCGCTCCGGCGCGGACGGGTGCTCCCGTTGACGATCTGCGGCTCCGGCATTCTCAATCGCCCATCGGGTTCTGGCCGGGCTTCACCTTGCGGAAGGTGCTCCAGTGCTCGGCGATCCTGCCGCCGTGCACCCGGAAGACGGTGAGGATGTTCCACTCGTACGTCGCGTCGGGCACGACCGGATCGGGGGCGAGTTCGCGCATCATGAGGCAGGCGACCTCGCCGTCGAGAATGACGCTCACGACGGGCGGCGGCGTCGAACCGACGATGGGCACAAGCCGGAACTGCTCGATGAGGTTGTCGCGGCCGTGGCCGAACGCGTTCGGATCGCGCTGGATGTAGTCCTCGGCGATGTACTTCGTCATCACCTCGACGACCTGTTCCTGCACCACGTTGTCGCGGACGATGCGGGAAAGATCGGCTTCGAACTCGATGAGCAACCGCTTGATCGCGGTGCGCTCCGCCGACGGGTCGGCCGCGACGGCGGCCTTGAACTCGTCGTTGTCGAGCCAGTTCGTGTAGATCGCGGGGTCGCTGATCTCAGCGACGCCGTTGACGATCGTGAATCCACCCACGGTCGGGGTCCCTTCTTCTGGGCTCTAGGTCGCGCTCGGGCACGGCGCGGCCGGTGACGGGCTCGTACAGTCCCTGCAGGTTCTTGTGGTCGAGGCGTCCAGTCGCCGGAAACTGCTGCCGTGAAAGACCAACGGCTCCGCCGCGGGCCGGGTCCACAGGCGGTCGACTCCCAGCAGCGCGATGCTGTGATCCCCGGCCTCTACCTCGTCACGCAGGACGCAGGAGTACCAGGTGACCGTGGCGTGGAGGAACACCGCTCCGTCGTCGCCGGCTTCCCAGGCGCAGTCGGTGAACCGGTCCTGCTCGGGACCGGCCAGCGCTCGGCACAAGGGCCCCTGATCCTCACCCAGGACGCTGAGCCCGAGGCGCGGCAGGTCTCGTAGCCGTGCCCATGTCCTGGAGGAGCGCTGCAGGCAGACCGACGCGATCGGCGGTTCGAGCGACACGGGGGTGAAAGAACTCACCGCCATGCCGAGCGGTCGACCGTCCACCATGCCGCACACGGCGGTGACTCCGCTGGGGAAGCTCCCGAAGGCCTCCCGCAGCGTGGACGCATCCAGTGCGGCCGTCAGGCGCGGCCCGAGGTCCACGGTGTGGTCGCGAACCTGTTGTCGGCAGCTCAAGGTCATCAGGCCCCTTCCCTTCTCGGACGGATTCCAGTAACTGAACTGTACCGTTCAGTATGAACTGGACCGTACGGTAGGGTTCAGGTCACGTCAAGAGGCAAGAGGGTGGGGGAACGGGCTATGGCGACGGGCGGGACGACCAGGGACGCCGTCCCGCGCGGGACGGCGTCCCAGGGCAAACGGGAGGCCGTGCTCGACGCGGCGGTCGAGCTGTTCCTGGCCGGCGGCTTCGACGGGACCTCGATGGACGCGGTCGCCGCCCGTGCAGGCGTCGCCAAGACGACCGTCTACGCCCACTTCGGCGACAAGACCGAGCTCTTCCACGCCGCGACCGAACGCGGCGGCGCCTCGGTGGACCTCGACCTCGACAAGGTCGTACTCGCCGCCGCCGACGACCCCGAGCAGCAGCTCACACAGATCGTGTTCAAGGTGCTCGAGGCCACCACGGCCCCGCAGTTCCTGGCCTTCCTGCGCGTCATGGTCACCGAAGCGGTCCGTCGTCCCGAGCTGACCGGAGTCGTCCGCTCCCTAGGCGTTCCCCACATCGTCGAGCTGGTCGCCAGGGCCCTGCGCGCGGACGCGCGCCGGCACGACTACGTCCTGCCCGATCCGGACGCCTACGCCGGGCTGTTCATCGGGATGGCCTCGTCGGCGCTGCATATCGACGCCCTCGTCGACGTGGGCCGCAGCCGCGACACCGCCTTCCTCCAGGCCCACGCCGAGTTGACGACGAGTATCTTCCTGCGTGCTCTGCGGAACGGGGACGCCGGGAACCTGCCCGATGCCCCGGCCGTCGCACGCACGGGTCCAGCGCCGCGCTGCGAGCCCACCCGGAGCCCTCCGCCTGGCATCGCCTCAATAAATTGCCATGGTGCTGAAGCATCGCGCCCGGGGCCTCGTCCTGCGGAGATCGTGCTGTCCGACGAGGAGCGTGGCGAGCTGCGCGGGTGGGCGCGCGGCGAGGTGCCGCCCCGGCTGGCCGACCGGGCGAAAGTCGTGTTGGCGTGTGGGGAGGGCCTGTCCAACGCCGCGGTCGCGTCCAGATGCGGGGTGGGTGGGGCGACGGTCACCAAATGGCGGTCGCGGTTCGCCGAGCAGCGGCTGGCGGGTCTGCGCGACACGCCTCGATCGGGACGGCCCACGACGGAGCTGGTGCTCAGCCCGGACGAACGCGCCGAACTTACCCGGTGGGCAAGGTGTACGGCGACGTCCCACGCCTTGGCGCTGCGCTCGAAGATCGTCCTGGCGTGTGCGGATGGCGCGGACAACAAGACGGTCGCGGACGAACTGCGGTGTGCCGCGGCGACGGTGGGCAAGTGGCGGGCCCGGTTCGTGGAAGACCGGTTGGACGGTCTCGCCGACGAGGACCGCCCGGGCAGGCCCGCCTCGATCACGTTGGACCAGGTGGAGGACGTGCCGATGTCCACGTGGGAATCGACTCCGAGAGACGCAAACCCACCACAACTTATTAAACGAATTTAAGGCGGGGAGCGGTAGCGGGCACGGTGGTCGTTCGGGATCACGCCCGGGCCGTGGGGTGCGGCACGCACTCCCCCGGAGGGGGACAGCGACAGATCCCGGCGGGGCGCGGGCGCGGGCGGCGTAGCGTGTCGTACGTGTACGAGGAAAGGCCCTCCCGACTGCCGGGCGCGACGGTGTGGACGAACACCCCGGCCGGCATCGGCGACGCACGGCCCGTCCTGCCCGACGGCTGCATGGACCTGCTGTGGAGCGAGGGCCGGCTGCTGGTCGCGGGCCCCGACACCCGCCCGTACGTCCCCGAAGGTGCCCCCGCGCACTGGGCGGGCGTCCGTTTCCACCCCGGCACGGCGCCCGCCCTGCTGGGCGTACCCGCGCACGAACTCCGCGATCGGCGCGTCGAGTTGGCCGAGCTGTGGGGAGCGGCCGAGG
Organism: Streptomyces lacrimifluminis; assembly: GCF_014646095.1. Lineage (GTDB taxonomy): Bacteria > Actinomycetota > Actinomycetes > Streptomycetales > Streptomycetaceae > Streptomyces > Streptomyces lacrimifluminis. The sequence continues at coordinate 102,523 of NZ_BMMU01000006.1, forward strand.
TGCGACGGCTGAGGGGGCGCTTCGACGCGGTGGCCGACCCGGCGACGGCACTCGAGGAGCTGGCACTGGAACGGGCGGCGCGCACGGACCCGCCGGACCCCCTGCTGGGCGGCCTGGTCGCGGCCCTGAAGGCGGGCCGCCCGGTCGCGCGTACGGCCGACGAACTGGGTCTCAGCGCCCGCCAGTTGCACCGCCGCTCCCTGACGGCCTTCGGCTACGGCCCCAAGACGCTGGCCCGCATCCTCCGCCTCCAGCGCGCACTCGCCCTGGCCCGGAAGGGGATGCCCTTCGCGGAGACGGCCACCCGCGCGGGATACGCAGACCAGGCACACCTCGCCCGGGACGTACGGGAGTTGACGGGGATGCCGCTCGGGAAGCTACTCGGTGGGGGAGGGGGCGGCTGAGTCCAGCGGAGCGAACAGGTCGACCCCGTTGCCGTCCGGGTCGAGCACGCACGCGTACCGCTGTCCCCAGACGGCGTCCCAGGGCTTCAGCTCGCTCCGATATCCCGCACCCACCAACTCCTCGTACAGGGAGTCGACTTCGGCGGCCGATCCGCACAGCATGGCCAGCCCGATCCGGCCGCCGCCGCTGGGTGCCCGCCACCCGGGGTGGAAGGACCGGACGGTTTCCTCGGTGTCGAGCAACAGCCTCAGCCCGCCCGGCAGTTCGGCCTCGACATGGGGCTGCTTCTCGGCCCCCTCGGGGAAGTCGAGCCCGAGCCGGCGGTAGAAGGCGACGGAGGCTGCGAGGTCGGCGGTGACGATGCCGATGGCGTCGAACCGGGGTGTGGGGCGTGGGGTCGGTTGTGAAGTCATACGGCCAGGTTAGGCGGGGTGCCCAGGGCCGGTCTTGAACGAATCGGACACGCCGGCGTCCCCGGTCCGGCCCCGGTTGCGGGCCGGGCGGGGGGCGCCAATAGTGGGAAGGACAGCTGCACCTTGATCGGTGGCCGGAGCCCCGCACAAGGAAGCCTGCTCGGTCTCCTGACCGCGGCTGCCCACCGCCCCACATCTCGCTGACCTCTCCCTTGCCATGAGAGGAGTGCTGCCATGCGCAAGCACCCCCGGGCACATCGACTTCTGACGGCATCGACGGTCCTGTTCGCCGGCGGTGTCCTGCTGCTGCCCACGCCCACGATCGCCCAGCCGGAGAAGCCGGACTCGCGGGACTCCGCAGCGGTGGTCCCCGCATCCGAGTTCCAGATAAGGAACCCGCAGACCGGCAAGTGCATGACGGTCGCGGGCGGGCGCTCGACCGAGAACAACGTACGACTCGTCCAGTTCAACTGCGACAAGGACTCCTCGCGCCGCTGGAAGCTCACCGGCGGAAGCGACAACTCCTACCAGCTGGTCAACGCGCAGACACGCAAGTGCGCGACGGTCGCGGGCGGGCGCTCGACCGAGAACAACGTCGAACTGGTCCAGTTCGACTGCGACTCGGACGCCTCACGCCGTTGGAGCCTCGTCAACTGGGACAGCGGCGCCTTCGAACTCGTCAACGACCGGACGGGCAAGTGCGCGACGGTCGCCGGTGGCCGGTCCACCGAGAACAACGTCGGCCTGGTGCAGTTCGACTGCGACGGCGACCGCTCCCGGACCTGGATCCTCAGCTTGGCGGGCTGACGGGGTCACACCGAGGATCGGTCCCGAGCCCGCGGCAGGCGGAGCGTACGCCGAACAGCCGCACGATCAGCCACCGAAAGGCACCGAAAGGCTTCTTCCGCGGGAATACCGGCAGGTCATGTGTTGCTCTGATCTGAACGGTTCACGAGCGGCGGCGAGGAGCTGGTGGGCAGATGATCGACAAATCTACGCAGCCCGTGGTGCAAACGCCCTACGGGGACGTCCGCGGCAGATACGAGGGCGACGGGATCGCCGTGTTCCGCGGCATCCCGTACGCCGCACCGCCCTTCGGCCCCCGCCGGTTCCGGCCGCCCGTGCCGCCCACCCCCTGGGACGGGGTGCGTGACACGGGCGGCTTCGGTCCCACCGCGCCGCAACCGCCGTACTCCGAGGCTTTCGCCCGGCTGCTGTCGGACCCGGTGGTGCCCGGCGACGACTGTCTCAACCTCAATGTCTGGACACCGGAGCCCGGCCGAGGGGCCCGGCTTCCCGTCATGGTGTGGATCCACGGCGGCGCCCTGACCCGTGGCTCCTCGGCGGTTCCCGTCTACGACGGCCATGCCTTCGCCCGCGACGGCGTGGTCCTCGTCTCCATCAACTACCGCCTGGGCGTCGAGGGTTACGGCCTCTTCCCCGACGCGGCCCCGAACCCCGGCCTCCGCGACCAGCTCGCCGCGCTGGAGTGGGTGCGGGCATCGGCCGAGGCCTTCGGCGGCGACCCCGACCGCGTCACCGTCTTCGGCCAGTCGGCCGGAGCGATCAGCACCGGCGCGCTCCTCGCCTCCCCACGGGCCCGGGGTCTCTTCCGGCGGGCGGTGCTGCAGAGCGGCCCGCCCGAGGTGAGCGACCGGGACAAGGTACGGCGGATGGTGCGCCGGATGGCGGCCCGGCTGAAGATCCCGGCGACCGCCGAGGCCTTCGCCGCCGTCGACCGGGAGCTGCTGCTGCGCGTCCAGGGCGAGGTGGGCCGGCTGAGCAGTCCGGTGCTGGGCGGGCCCGCCTTCGGCATCGTCGTCGACGGTGACCTCGTACCCCGCGACCCTCTTGAGGCCCTGGTCGACGGGGTCGCCGCCGACGTGGACCTGCTCCTGGGCTGGACCCGGGACGAGTACCGGCTGTGGCTGGTGCCCGGCGGGCTCCTGGAGCGCGTCGACCGGCTCGGCGCGGTCGCCCTGGCCGGCGCGATGGCCCGCTGCCACTGCGGCCCCGAGGTCCCGCGCGGCTACCGCACCCTGCATCCCGGCACCGGCACGGCCGACCTCGTCGGCCAGCTGGTCACCGACCACCTGCTCCGCGTACCGCTGCACCGGCTCGCGGACGCCCGGGGCGAGGCCGGGACGTACGTGTACGAGTTCGCCTGGCCGTCCACCCGGCCCGGCCTGGGCGCCTGCCACGCCCTCGAACTGGGATTCGTGTTCGATACCCACCAGGACCCCGAGTCGGCCAAACTGGCGGGTCAGGGCGCCCCGGAGGAACTCGCCGAGGCCATGCACACGGCGTGGGTGCGCTTCGCCGTCGACGGCGACCCGGGCTGGCGGCCCTGGGACGCCTCGCACCCGGTGCGCGTCTTCGGCGACGGCGACCCGCACACCGTAGAGGGCCCACGGGACCGCGAACTGGCCCTGTGGGCGGCCGACCGGGCCAACGTGACCGCGACGATTCCGGAATCCGCGCCAGGGTCGGCCACCCGGCCCCGGTTGCCCGCTCGGGGTGCGGAACCACTGTCCGTCGTACGACGGCTGCGCCGCCCCGGTGGCGTTCCCCGACGCTGAACACCCTGACCCGGCGGTGGTCAATCCCGTGGCCGGCCTCGTGCAATTGAATTGGCCTAGGCCACGTGCGCCGCAATGACAGGCGCCCTGTGACGCCGACACCTCGCCTCGGTGGGCAGGGGACGCGGACGTACGCCCGGCGTAGGACCGGCACGGTGGCGGTGTGCCCTTCCGCGTCACCGCCGTGACGCCACAACGCATGGTGGATGTGGCATGCAAACCGGCCGCTACGGAAGGTGCCTCGCCGCGTATGCCGTCGCCGTGTACGCCGTCACCGCAGCGTGTCGGCGATCGACGTGATCGCCTGCGGCCCCACCCGGCAGCACCCGCCGATCAGCCGCGCCCCCGCGTCCCGCCAGCCCGTCACCTGACCGGCGGCGAAGGTCGAACTGCCGGTCCAGGCGCGGGCGTCGGCGTCCCAGACCTCACCGCTGTTGGGATAGACCACGACCGGTTTGCCGGTCACCCGGGCCGCCAGCTCCACGGCGCCGTCCACGTCCTCGGGCACACAGCAGTTCACACCGACGGCGACGACCTCGTCCGCCGCACCGGCCAGCGCGAACGCCTCGGCCAACGGCTGCCCGGCCCGCGTCAGCTCCCCGGCCACGCTGTACGACAGCCAGACCGGCACCCCGAGCCCGCGCACCGCGCGCAGCAGGGCCTCGGCCTCGTCGGCATCCGGAACCGTCTCCAGGGCCAGCACATCGGGCTCGGCGGCGGCCAGCACCTCCACCCGCGGCCGGTGGAAACGCTCCAGCTCCGCCACGCTCAGCCCGTACCGCCCCCGGTACTCGGAGCCGTCCGCGAGCATCGCCCCGTACGGCCCGACCGACGCCGCCACCCACAACGGCCGCTCCGTTGTCGCCCGCCGCGCGGCCTCGCGGGCCAGCTCCACGCTCAGCGCGAGCAGCTCGGCCGCCCGCTCGCGGCCGATGCCCCGCTTGGCGAAGCCCTCGAAGGTGGCCTGGTAGCTGGAGGTGATGGCGACGTCCGCGCCCGCCTCGTAGTAGGCGAGGTGCGCGTCGACGATCGCCTCCGGCTGCTCGACGAGCAGCCGCGCCGACCACAGCTCGTCGCTCAGATCATGCCCGGCGGATCCCAACTGGTTGGACATGCCACCGTCGAGGACGAGGGGCGCGCCCGAGGCCAGGGCGGCGGAGAAGGGGGAGGCGGCGGCGGAGGAGCGGGCGGCTTCACTGGTCTCGCTGGTCATGCCTCGACGCTAGTCGACGGCGGACCAGGCGGTCGTATGTGTCCAGTACATGAACAGATGGCCCACCATGTGGGACGCCGAGTTACGATCACGCCCTCCCCACCCACCCTCCCCGTCCACCGGAAGTGTCATGACTGCCCCCAGCACCACCGAGGCCGACGAGCCGGAGCTGACTCCGACCGCGCCGACCGAGGCCACGCCCCGCCGCACCTTCGGCCTGGCCGCCGCCACCGCGCTCGTCATGGGCAACATCATCGGCGGCGGCATCTTCGTCCTGCCCGCCACGGTCGCCCCGTACGGCTCGATCAGCCTGCTCGCCTTCCTGGTCCTGTCGATCGGCGCGGTACTGCTCGCCCTGCTCTTCGGCAAGCTGGCCCGCCGCAGCCCGGTCACCGGCGGCCTGTACGTGTACCCGCGCGACGCCTTCGGCCCCTTCGCGGGCTTCCTGTCGGCGTGGTCGTACTGGACGATGACCTGGGTCAGCATCGCCGCCCTGGCGGTGGCGGTGGTGGGTTACGTCGACGTACTGATCCCCCTGAACGACAGTCACGCCCTGGGCGCGCTGGTCGCGATCCTGGCCCTCTGGCTGCCGGCCGCCGCGAACTTCGCGGGCACCCGATGGGTGGGCGGCGTGCAGATCGTCTCGACGATCCTCAAGTTCGTGCCGTTGCTGGTGGTCGCCACGGTCGGCCTGTTCTTCATCGACACGGACAACTTCGGCGCGTTCAATGCCTCGGGCGACAGCGTCCCCGGCGCCCTGGCAGCCTCCGCCGCACTGCTCCTCTACAGCTTCCTGGGTGTCGAGTCGGCGGCGGTCAGCGCGGGCGAGGTGGAGAACCCCGAGCGCAACGTCGGCCGCGCGAGCGTCCTGGGCACGCTGGGCTCGGCCCTCGTCTACATCCTCGGTACGGTCGCCGTCTTCGGCCTGGTCCCGCACGACAAGCTGGTCGACTCCGGCGCCCCCTTCGCCGACGCGGTGAACGCGATCACCGGCGGCGGTTGGGGCGGCACCGCCATCGCGCTGGTGGCCGTGGCGTCGATCGTCGGCTGCCTGAACGGCTGGATTCTCCTGGCCGCCCAGATGCCGTACGCGGCGGCCCGCGACGGTCTCTTCCCGGCCCCGTTCGCGAAGGTCGGCAAGGGCGGGGTGCCCGGGTTCGGCGTCTGGGCATGCGCGATCCTCGGCACGATCCTCATCGCCTTCAACTACACGGCGGGCCCGGACACCACGTTCCGCGTCCTGGTCCTGATCACGACGTTCACCGGCTGCGTCCCGTACCTCCTCTCGGCGGCGGCCCAGCTGTACTGGCTGGCCAAGGGCTCCCGCGACCACGTCCGCCCGGCCGGCCTGGCCCGCGACCTGATCGTCGCCGCACTGTCCTTCGCCTTCTCCTTCTGGCTGATCGCGGGCGCGGGATATGCGGCGGTGTATCAGGGGGTGCTGTTCCTGTTCGCGGGGATTCCGGTGTACGTGTGGATGCGGGGGCGGCGGGGGGCGGAGGAGCGGGGAGAGAGTGAGAGGGGGGCGGCCTGAGGGCATCGCAGCCGCCGCTCCCAAGGTCTATGCGTGTGTCGGCCAGACCAACGCCTGGGCGATGATGACGTTCTCACCGTTGAAGGTGACGGCGGGGCCTTCGTGCAGTTCGTAGCCGAGGCCGATCACCTCGCTCACACGCTGACAGAACGTGACGTCGTCCGGACCGGTCAGGACTCGGTAGATGGGCAATCCATCTGGTGGCGTGCTCATGAGGAGAAGGATCCCAGATCTTCCGCCAACGGAGCCGTCGGGCGGGCACGTTCCGAGTCGCTCGGTGTCAGGGGAGTACGTCTGTATGGGCACGCGAAGCGAGACCGTGTTCGGGATCTCGGCACGAGACAATCGCCGGGTGAATCGATCCGTGAACCGTGACCGTTCCCTTGAGGAGCTGGAGCGTGACTGCTGGCCGGCTCCTTCGGTGGGCGCGAGCCGGCTCGTCGCGACCGCGCATGCTTTGCGGCGTCAGCCGATCGGCGAGCTGACCGTCGAGGACATGCGGTTGTTGATCAGACAGAACGTGGGACTGCCGACCCTGTTGCCGATGGCGCTGGAGATCCTGCGTGCCAACCCGCTGGCCGAGGGCGACATGTACGCGGGTGACCTGCTGTCCGCAGTCATCACCAGAGACCCGTCGGCCTGGACCGAGTCCCCCGAGCTCGGTCAGGAACTTCGCGGGATCGTCGCGGAGCTGGACGGTCTGCCTCCCGCTCTCCAGCAGGACATCGAGCGGTTTCTGAGTTCCCGCTGCTGAGACCGGCACTTTCGCGCGTCCCGGCAAGCGGACGCTGTGTCGCTACGCCGTGGGTTCAGCTGCGCCATGGTCAACTCCGGCGCGAGGCACCGTCCGGCCAGACGATGTCGACAGGCAGGCCTGCCTCACGCGCCTCGACGACGGTGTCCGCGGTGCCGCCGCCCTTGCCGGTCGGAGGCTCTCCGTTCCACACGGCCACGAGTCGGTCAGCGCGCTGGAGGAGTGTCCGGTTGGCATCCTCGTACGCTGACCGATCGGCCGTCTCGTTGGGAAGCACGAGCACCTCGTCGGCGGACTCTGTCAAACGGTCGAAGGTCTCGGCATGGTCGGGCTTGACCTTGTTCTGCCGGTAGTCCCGTGAGGGAACGACAGCGACCAGACGCCCGCCGAGTTCCAACACCACCTCGGCGAACAGAGAGTCGGCCCCCTTGGCGATGCACGACACGCCGGTCAGACCGGAGCCGGCGAACGGCTTCAGCGTCTCCCGGAGCGCATCGCGCACCAGGGGCACACTGGCGTCGGTCAGGTCCATGTGCCCGGTCACGGCGATGGTGGTCACGTTGCTCCTTCAGTTCGACAACAGGTCGCGGATCATAGTGCGCGCCTCGCTCACGGCCCGAGACGACGCCTTGCCAACGGTGTACGGGTACAACTGAGTGAGCTGTGTGCGCACACGAATGGACTGTGTTCGCTCAGCGGCACCGACCGCTTGGCGCGTGTGGTCAACGGCGGTAGTGACGTCGCCGAGCAGGAAGCTGCACTCGGCTAGGCCGATCAGGTCCAGAGCGTGGCTGCGCCCGGCCTCAGGCCCGCGCGAGGCGAGGGCCTGCCGGATGGTGTTTGCCGCATTCTCCGCGTACTGCCGTGGGTCTTTCCGGGCCAGGTCCAAGAGGCGCCCGCCGGTCACACCGGCCAGCTCGGCTTCGTCGAAGTAGGCGATCCAGTACGGTTCTTCGCCGGGCTGCGCTTCCGCGAGAGCGTCGGCTGCTTCTCCCGTGGCTCGTTGAAAGGCAGGGCCGCGGCCCATGGCCGCATACGCCCAGGCCTCCCGGGTGTGGAGCATCGCGTGAACCCGGGGGCTGACGGCTTGGCGCGTGCGCTTCTGGGCCAGGTGTACAAGTTCGAGGGCGTCCTGTGGCCGGTCCCGATACAGCATCTGCCGGGCCATGCCCGCGATCACGTTGGCTCCGAATGCGTGATCGCCACCAGCATGAGCGGCGCGCAGTGCAAGTTGGTAGTAGCTCTGCGCTTGCTTCTGCATGCCGGAGTCCCATGCGATGGTCGCAGCCGTACCGCCGAGATAGGCCATGACCCGGAATAGGCCCTCTTCAATGTGCGGCACTTGGTGTTCTTCGAGGTGCCCGGCTACTTCATTGAGCTGGCCGACGACGGCCTTGCGGCGCAGACCTCCACCGAACTTGTGATCCCAAGCGCGGAACGCGCGTGCTGTCGCTTCGAGTTGTTCGACTTCACGCTGACCGAGTCGGCCGCGCCTGCGTATCCGCTCCGTGACGGGCGCTGCTTGGAGCCACCCTTCGAGCGAGTCGAGCAGAGCGGCGCCGGTGACGGCGGCACCGGCCAGGGCGCGCGTTGCTGCGCGGCGGTCCATCACGAGGTCGCTCCGGGTCAGGTCTGAGGCCAGGTTCACGGTCGCATGGGGGAGCCAGGGTGAGTCCTCGGGTGACCGTGAAGCCAGAGGCTCGGGCGGATCCGGATTGGGGGGGGCTGTCCTTCCCAGGATCGGTCGGCGAGGCCGAGCATGCGGCCGGGGATACGGAGGCCATCGGAGATGCGGCAGATGACGTCGAAGCTAGTGACCTGGTGTCTACCTCGGATGATCGTGGAGACCTTGCCGGGGGTCAGCTGGCAGGCCGAGGCGATGCGGTTCTGGGAGAGACCGCCCCACTTCTTGATCAGTGCGAAGGCGGCAGCGAAGTCGTGCTCTGCCAGGGCTCTGCGGAGGTCGTCCCGGTCGAGGACGTCAGGGGCGAGTGGGCCGGGGGTGGTGGCGTCCATGCGGGCTCAACTTCCGGAGTGATCGTATGCGCGATGAGGCGCTGTTCCGAAGGTGAAACGAGTGTATTACCGCTTCGGTAACCCCTGCCGGTCATCCCGCAGTCGCCCGCAGACGACGACGCTCAGTGCATGAACACGATGGACCCCGGCGATCGTGTGATCGGTCCGGGGCCTGGTCGACTGCAAGGAGCCAACTGTGAACTGTCTGCCGCTGGTGCTCGAACGGGTGAGAACGCTCCTGGCAGGGTCGCCCCGATCCTGCCGTCAGAGCTGTCCGATGCGGGACGTGTCCCGGAGGGCGGCCGGGTGACGATGACCGTGTACAAGCCTCGCCTTGGCGACACCGTCGAGGACGCCAGCACCAAGAAGATCGGAAAGGTCATGGGCTTCGAGGGGCCCTACGTACAACTGCGGCCGGTCGGCGGCGGCCTGGAGTGGGACGCGCAGCCGGGGAATCTCCAGCTCGTCGCGGTCGCCGTCGCGCTGAGTTCGGCAGTTGCGGCGGCCAACGCCCGGTCGCGGGGAGAACAGTTGTGACCGTGAGCTTCTCTCTACCCGTCGACATCGCGACGCTGCGCGCCAGCGCGCACACTCTGCTCAAGCCGGACGCCGAAGCGCCCTCCGAGGAAGAGTTGGAGACGCTGACGCTCATGTTGACGGGGCACCTGGCGCTCATCATTCTCGAACTGGAGCGGGTTGCCGCAGGGCGGCGCGGTGACGACGACATCCCCCGGGTGTGCGCCCGGATGGCCGTCTCAGAGAGTCTCAGGAAGCTGCGTAGCAAACCCGGTCAGGGCCTGAGTGCACACGTCGCGTACGCGCGTCGTCTCTCCCGCTCGCTCAACTCCTTGTGCCATCACTACGAGCAACTGCGTGGTGCCCAGTCGGAAGGACGCGAAGGAACACCATGAAGGACGGGAAACCCTGGGTCGGCGACCAGGTGTACGACCACGGCGCCGGTAAGGGCGCCATCGTCACCGACGTCCGGGACGGGACGTACCTGCTCCGCCCCCTCTGCGGTGGAGGTCAGGCGTGGACGGTGCCCAGCGACGAGAACCTGTCGGTCAGCGTGCCTCGGCCGGAGTGTCCGGAATGACGTTCGCGAATGACGACGTCTACCCGCGCCCTACCGGTCGGCCTGCGGCATCCGCACGACCGCGACCCCACCCTCCAGATCCACCGTCGTCCGGTTCGGCGGCGCCCCGTCCTCCTCGTCGTCCCGCATGAGCAACGACGACTGTCGCTCCTTGAGCTCGTTCTGCTTCCCGGGGGAGAAGGCCGCGTGGAGTTGTTCGAACCCGGTCGCCGATATCTGGCCCTGGCGAACGCTGTTGCGCCAGGGGAGCCATCCGGCCCGCCCCGCGCGCAAGAGCAGCTGATCCGCGAAAGCCGCAGCGGTCAACAGGAGGACCAGCCCCGGCAAGGTCATGAAGACGGCGTATCCCATGCTCGTCAGTATCCCGTGGAGCAGGCGAGGCGGACAGGGCCCGCTCGCCCACCCCGGATCAGTTCAGCTCAGTCCCGCACAGTTCAGCTCAACTCAGCCCTGCGCCGCGTGCCGGCCGCCCCGTCGCCGCCCGTTCCCGCGCCCCCGGACCTTCCGGGCAGCCGGAATCATCAGCCCCGCCAACAGCCCGACCGCCATCGCGTACGGCCAGAACCCGAGCCCCGTACCGGCCGTCGCGGAAACGGAGTTGGTGCTCGCGTCGGCCGCCGCCACCGAGCCTGAACCAGGCCCCGCAGCACCAGAACCCGGAGCCGACGACGCACTCTTCGCGACCGCCGTCAGCACCACGTCGTTGCCGTCGCCGCCCCGATAGCTGATCCGGTACTTCGTGTCGTCGAGCTTCAACGCGGTGCCCTCCTTCAGCCCACTGAACGCACCGGTCGTCTTCGCGTGCCCCGCGTGGTTCAGCACCGTGATCGTGCGGGCGGAAGTGGATGCGGATGCGGATGCGGATGTGGAGGCCGAACCCGCCGCCGACAAGTCCAGCGTCCCCGCCAGCCGTACCGCGCCACCGACCTTCAACGGCCGCCCCCGCCAGACCAGTTCGCCCTTCGCGCCCTGCACGTAACTCCCCGTCACCGTCAACCCACCAGCCACCGCACCCTCGTTCGTCACCGAGCCCTGCACCGTCCCCGAGCCGGTGAGCGTGGTCCCCACGCGCAGTCCCGCCGAGCCCACGTCCAGCCGGGCGCCCGTCGAAGTCAGCCGAATCGCCTTGCTGCGAGCGAGAGTTGCTCCGCCGCTGAGTGCCAGCGTGCCCTTCGTGACCGTCGTGGTCCCGCCGTACGTCACTCCGCTGCCCGTCAGGGTCGTCGTCGCCGCGCCCGACTGGGTGAACGAGCCGCCGCCGCTGATCCGCGACAGCACCAGTGCACGGCTCGTGTTCCGGACCACCAACGAGCCGTTGTTCACGACCTTGTAGAGCGAGCCTGCGGTGTACAGGCCGCCGTCGCCGCCCGCCCTTCCGCTGCCCAGGCGCAGCACCGCGCCCTTCTCGACCGTCGTCGACCCGTCGTAGTACTGGACGGCGGCGAACGTGACATCGTTGCCGCGCGTCCCCTTGATGACGATGTCCCCGGCGCCGGGCGCGGACAGGGTGTCGTGGAACCGGCCGCCGCCTATGGGGGCGCCCAGCGTCACCGGGCCGTTGTAGTCGAACGTCAGGAGCGAACGGGACCTCGCCGCAAGAAGGTTGATGTATACCGTCTCCGACGTACCCGGCATGAAGATCTTGTTCGTGGTGCCGTCGCCCCACTGGACGTTCGCGCCCTTGATGTTGGTGCCGCGCTTGTTGACGTTCCTGCGGGCGGGTGTCCAGTTGAGGGCGGGGTCGCTGAGCGAGGGGTCGGTGTCACCGCCCTGGTCCGACCAGCTGTACTGGCCGGTCAGCACCACCTTCGAGCCCGGGCGGGACTGGACGTTGATGTCGCTGCCGTACTCGCGCTGGTAGAAGTCCATGCCCATGGAGACCGTCTGGCCGAGCGGTGTGTCGACCGTCCAGGTGCCCTGGTTGAGGACCTTGCGCACGAGGGGGAGCGACGTCGCGAACTCCGGTCGGCCCGCGTTCACTTGGGTGCCGTTGTCGATCACCCCGGCGAAGGCGTGGATGCCCGAGAGGTCCCAGGTGCCCCAGAGGAAGCGAGGCTGGGTCACGAGTCCGGCGCCGCTGATCGTGCCCAGGTTGTACGCGCTCTTCAGCGAGAGGCGCAGGGTGCCGTCCACCCGGATGTTGTCCTGGTTCAGGCGGAACGCCGGGGTGTTGTAAGGGAAGTGGCCGATCAGGCCGGTCGTACCGCCGTTGCCGTACTGGAGGGTGGCTCCCCGTTCGACCGTCACCGCAGGCGGGTCGGGGTTCGTCACCGTGACGTACGGGTGGTTGCCGCCCGGGATGCGCACCGTCTGCCCCTGCCGGGACCTGGGCAGCGTGAAGTCGCTGTCCCTGGTCAGGACCAGGGTGCCCGTGCCGCGCACGGTGAGGGTGCCCTCTCCGCGGAAGACACCGTTGTACGTCGTCGTCCCGGCAGGCACGGTCACCACCGTGTCGCCGGTGAGCGTGACGTCCCGGCCGGCGAGTACGTCGGCGGTGGCGTCCCGGGAGCCGGCCGCCGACGCGGGCGGGGAGCCGAACAGGACGGCGGTCATCGCGAGGGCCGCGGCGGCCGTGACCGTCCGGCGACATGTCCTGGGGGCGGGGCTGGTGTTGGGGGAGTGGCTGTGCACGTGACCGGAGACGGACGGACTTCCGGGTAATAACAGAAAGTTGCCCAGCGGATTCGTGCCTTCCGACCCGTTGACCTTCCCGTAGCACGCGCTTACCTTTTCGGCGTTCGGAATGGCAGATCTTGTTCGCAATTACGAACGTTTCTCGTGTCACTCCCCACGCACGCACACAAATGCACACTCCGAGCCCCGCACCCATCGACATCTCGTGCCCCACCCCCGAGAGGCAGTCAGCATGAGCCGCGCCGACGACCTGCCCGAAGTCCCGTCCGAAGCCCCGCCCGAAGACTCCGTCGCCTCCGCCCTCCCCTCCCTCTCCGCCCGGAGGACCCTCCTGAAGGGTGCCCTGGCCGGCGGATTCCTGGCAGCCGGTTCCGCCATCGCCGGTGTCTCCGGCGCCGCGCATGCCGCCACCGCCCCGGCGGGTGCACCCTGCGCCACCGCCCCGTACGTGAACCCCCTTGTGCGCAACCGCGCCGACCCCCACATCCACCGCCACACCGACGGCCGTTACTACTTCACGGCCACCGCCCCCGAGTACGACCGCATCATCCTGCGCCGCTCCCGCACCATCCGTGGGATCGCCACCGCCGACGAGTCCGTCATCTGGCGCAAGCACGCGACCGGGCCCATGGGTGCGCACATCTGGGCGCCGGAGATCCACCACATCGACGGCAAGTGGTACGTCTACTTCGCCTCCGCACCCGCCGAGGCCGTCTGGGACATCCGTATCTGGGTCCTGGAGAACTCCAACCGCGATCCGTTCGCCGGCACCTGGGTCGAGCGCGGGCAGTTGAAGACCGCCTGGGAGACCTTCTCCCTCGACGCCACCACCTTCACCCACCGCGGCTCCCGCTATCTCGCCTGGGCGCAGCACGAGCCCGGCATGGACAACAACACGGCTGTCTGGCTGTCGAAGATGGCCGACCCGCTGACCCTGACGGGACCTCAGGTGCGCCTCACCACACCGGAGTTGGACTGGGAGCGCATCGGCTACCGGGTCAACGAGGGGCCGTCGTTCATCAAGCGCAACGGCCGGATCTTCATGTCGTACTCCGCCAGCGCCACCGACTTCAACTACTGCATGGGCCTGTTGACCATCGACGCCCGCGCCGACCTCATGGACCCGGCCAACTGGACCAAGTCCCGGACACCCGTCTTCACCAGCAACGACACGACCAAGCAGTACGGCCCCGGCCACAACTGCTTCACCGTCGCCGAGGACGGCTGTACCGACGTCCTCGTCTACCACGCACGGCAGTACAAGGAGATCGTCGGCGATCCGCTCAACGATCCCAACCGGCACACCCGGGTGCAGAAGCTCGGCTGGAACACCGACGGCACCCCGGACTTCGGCGTCCCCGTCGCCGATACACAGACAGACACGCAGGTCGGCTCACTTACGGAGAGTGGCTCATGAGACGTGTGTACGCGGTTCTCCTCGCCCTGTGTCTGGCGCTGGCCGGCGCCCTCGCCACCGCCGGCCCCGCCCAGGCCGCGGCCGTCACCATCACCAACGGCACCCAGTTCACCGCTACCAACGGAGGCCCCGTGCACGCGCACGGCGGCGGGGTCATCAAGGTCGGCTCCTACTACTACTGGTTCGGCGAGCACCGCAACGCCGACAACACCTTCCAGTACGTGGACGCCTACCGTTCCACCGACCTGAAGAACTGGGAGTTCCGCAACCACGTCCTGACGCAGTCCAGCGCCTCGGAACTCGCCACCGCCAACATCGAGCGGCCGAAGGTCGTCTACAACGCGGCCACCGGCAAGTACGTGATGTGGATGCACAAGGAGAACGGCGCCGACTACAGCGAGGCCCGTGCCGCCGTCGCCGTCTCCGACACCGTCGACGGCAACTACACCTGGCAGGGCAGCTTCCGCCCGCTGAACACCCACATGTCCCGTGACATCACGGTGTTCGTGGACACTGACGGCACCGGGTACATGATCTCGGCGGCCCGGGAGAACTACGACCTCCAGATCTACCGGCTCACCGCCGACTACACCGGCGTCGCCGCGCTGGTCGCCGACCCCTGGCACGGCGGTCACCGCGAGGCGCCGGCCCTGTTCAAGCGCAACGGCGTCTACTTCATGCTGACGTCGGGCGCCACCGGCTGGAACCCCAACCAGCAGCAGTACGCCACCGCGACCAGCATCACCGGCCCGTGGACCGCCATGACGAACATCGGCGACGCGACGACCTACGGCTCGCAGACCGCGTACGTCCTTCCCGTGCAGGGGAGTTCGGGCACCTCGTACCTCTACATGGGCGACCGCTGGGGCAACGCCTTCGGCGGGACCGTCAACGACTCCCGTTATGTGTGGCTGCCGTTGAGCTTCCCCTCCTCGACCACGATGTCCATGTCCTGGTCGCCGGAGGTCACCCTCGACACCGCCACCGGGACGGTCACGGGCAACAACGCCACGTACAACACGCTGATCGCCCGGCACTCGTCCAAGTGCGCCGATGTCACCAGCCAGTCGCTGTGGGCGGGCGCCCAGATCAAGCAGTACACCTGCAACAGCGGCAACAACCAGAAGTACTGGTTCAAGTCGGTCGCGAGCGGCTACTACCAACTGATGGTCCGCAACAGCTCGTTGTGCGTCCAGGAGAACGCGAGCACGGTCACGCAGGAGAACTGCAGCTCCTCGGCCACCAACCAGCAGTGGTCGCTCACGACCACCGGCTCCTACGTCAAGGTCGTCTCCCGCGCGAGCGGCGAGTGCCTCGACGTGAACGGCGCGTCCACCGCCGACTCGGCCGCCGTCATCACGTACACGTGTGGCAGCGGAACGAACCAGCAGTGGACGCGTGGGACATGACGCACCATCAGGTCGTGTCAGGTCAGGTCATGTCAGCAGGTCGAGCGCGTCGATCGCCGTGCCCGCACTGAGGTAGGAGGTCGTCCCCGACCCGCTCACCACGTTGATCTTCAGCACGTTGTACTGACTGGTGTCCGTGAGCCAGGCGCTCGCCGGCACACTGTAGGTGAACGTGTTGTTGTTCCCCCGGTAGGAACCGTTGGTCAGGGACCGGGTGTTCGGCTGGGTGGGCGGGGACGGGACGGCCGACGTCCAGGTGTCGTTGACGACGACCTGCGGGCGGCCGTTGGCGTAGGCCGTCGTCACGCCGATGCGCAGGGTGTGCGCGGCGGCGGCCTGTGCCGCGGTCAGCCTGAAGTACACCAGCAGACCGCTGTTGACGTCCTTCCAGAGGTAGCAGGGGAACCCCGACGTCTCGGTGCCACTGCCGATCACCACGTTGCCGGTCCAGGCGGCGGCCCGTACGTCCGACGGATGCGCGTACGTCATCAGGTCGGCGTTCTTGAATCCGCTCGGAGTGCCGTTCCAGTCGTTGATCCGCCAGATCGCGCTCGCGTTGCTCGGGTCGTTCGTGGCGGGGATCGCGATCGAGTTGAGGGTGGTCGTGCCACCGGCCGTGACCGTCACCGAGGTGGTGTACACGGCGAGTTCGCCCTTGAACACCGTGAGCGTGTACGTCCCCGGAAGGACCCCCGCGATGGAGAAGTAGCCGTCCGAGACGCGGGCCGAACCCCAGTACTGCGCCGCCGAGTTGGCGATTCCGACCGTGTACGCGTACGCCGTGTTGCGCCCCGTGATCCCGACACCCGCGACCCGGCCCCGGCCGCCCGCGGAGACGTAACCGGAGATGCCGAGCGAGTCCGCCCAGGAGGTGGTGAGGGTCCCCGGGAACAGCGACGAGGACGGTGTGCCGCCGTCCGTGAAGGCGATGACGTACGGGCCCTGGAGGCCGAAGCGTTGGTCCTCGGTCTGGTTCTGGCCGTAGTACAGGATCTCGTACAGGCCGCCGCCGTCCGCGCTCTGGTGGCGCAGGAGGGAGCGGTAGAACGGGCCGCCGGAGGCCTTTTCGTGGTTGGAGCGCACGATGTACAGACCGACGCTGCCGGTCCTCCAGCCGACGTAGCTGTAGTCCATGACCCGCAGCTTGGAGTAGTGCTTCGAGCGGGTCTGGCCGTCGGACTTCGCGAAGACGTCCGAGGCTTCGATCGTGCTGTTCGTGTACGTGTACGAGTCGGGCTCGTCGTTGAGGAACAGGCCCGCCTTGACGCGCAGGATGAAGCGGGTCGCCGAGACCGACGTGTCGGCCTTGTTGGTCCACACGTAGACGTTGTTCTCGCCGCTGCGGGCCGCGTAGTAGTGCTTCAGCGTGCCGTAGGTGACGCTGACCAGGATCGTCGAACCGGACTGCTGGATCGTCACCGCGGAGGAGCCGAGGCCGGACTCGATGTGCGAGTTCATGCCGCCGTAGCCCTGGTACTCCGTGCCCCGGTAGACCAGCGAGGACAGGTCGCCGTTGGACTTGCGGACCTTGAGGACGAGGTTGGCGCCGGTGTCGATGACGTAGTTCGTGCCGTCGTCGGTGTAGCCGAAGGCCGCCGCCCGGGCGGTGCCGGGAAGGGCGAGCCCGGCGGCGGTGGCCGTGGCGCCGAGGACGAGCGCGCGGCGGCCGAGGTGGAGCCCGGAGCGCCCGGGGTGACCGGGGGTTCTGTCGTTGGCTGCGGACATGTGGGGGTGCCTCCTTCGGAGGTGGGGGTGTGGGGCCGTGGGGGGGTGCGGTGTTCGGAAGACTGACAGTTGAATCGATTTCGCGAAAGGGCTTTCGTTGTAAGGAAGTTGGCATTCATGTGAAAACGTGCAGGACTCTAGAAAGCGCTTGCCAGACGATGTACGGTCCTGCCGCTGGGCCTTGTCGAGCGTCGGAGGACTGCTGTGGGAATCGCGATGAGACGTTTCAACCGCGCCGTGCTGGCGGCCGTGACCCTGAGTACCGCCGCCACCCTGGCCGTCGTACCGGCCACCGCTCACGAACGGCCCTCGCACGGCCCGCGCGCCCTGGGCATCGAGAACTGCACCGCCACCGCCTGCCACTTCGACGTCGCGCCCGGCACCTACGACGTACGGGTGCTGCTGGGCGGTGAGGCCGCCGCCAGTACGACCGTCACCGGTGAGACCCGGCGCGCGCTCCTGCCGGAGACCGCCACGGCGGCCGGCGAGCGCGTGGCCCGCAGCTTCACCGTCAACGTCCGTACGCCCGAGGGTGAACCGACCGGCGCCGAGGGCACCCCCGGCCTCGATCTGGTGCTCGGCGGCTCGGCGCCGGCCCTGGCGGACATCCGGGTCACCCCCGCCGCCCGCCACACCCGGCAGATCTTCCTGGTCGGCGACTCGACCGTCTGCGACCAGCCGGGCGACCCGTACTCGGGCTGGGGCCAGGAGCTCCCGCAGTACCTGCGCAAGGGCCTGTCCGTCGCCAACTACGCGGATTCCGGCGAGAGTACGGTCACCTACCTCGCCAACTCCGTGCTCTTCCCGACCGTCCGGCCGCTGATCCGGCCCGGCGACCTGGTCCTCGTCCAGCTCGCGCACAACGACAAGCAGACGGACGAGCCGACGTACCGCGCGAACCTGGAGACGCTCGTCGCGGGTATTCGCGAGCGAGGGGGGAAACCGGTACTGGTGACTCCGATCGTGCGCCGCTGGTTCAACTCCGACGGCACCCTGAACAACGGCACCGCCCTGCTGGTCAACGGACTCGGCGTCGACCACCCGGCGGTGATCCGCGCGGTCGCGGCGGCACAGGACGTACCGCTGATCGACCTGACGGCGAAGACGAAGGCACTGGTGGAGTCCCTCGGCGTCGAGGGCTCCAAGGCGCTGTACCTCTACAACGAGAAGCGCGACAACACGCACACGTCCGTCCATGGAGCCACGGCGTACGCCGGGTTGGTGCGCGACGAACTGGTGGCACAGCGGCTGGTCCCCCGGCGCGGGGTCCGCTAGGGCCGCTACAAGAACCCCTGGAGCGTCCTGACCGGAACCGGGGCGCTCCAGGCTCGACAGCGGATCGCCTCGGCTGCTCGCGGCTGATTCGGTGCCGAGACCAGCCGTACGGCGAGGCCCATCAGGACCGGAGTCAGCCCCCAGTGGCAGTAGCCGCCAACTCGCCTTCCCCAGAGCCGTGTTCACGAACTGCGGCAGGAACGCCACGTTGCACAGCATCATCCTGGGGTTGAGGAGATCGGTGACGGCACCCTGCCGGAAGGCGCGCCTCAGGCCCGGACCGGATGGGCCCGATGCCGCTGTCACGTCCTCCTCGGTCGCCGGCGGCGAGCGGTCGCGGAACGCTTGGCCGTGAGGTGGAGGAGATGGCGGCGCCCTGCCGGCCACGTGGTGGTAGAGCGTCGCCGGCAGGGTCGTGAAGAGAACCGGCAGGCCGAGCGGCGCCGACACCGCGCGCACCAGGGCACCGGCCGACACCCCCAGCGTGGCGGGCATGCCGGTGACCGGGCCCCCGCGTCCACGCGACATCCGGGCGGGGCGGGCGCCCCAGGGTGAGGCGCCCACGTACGACGAAGTGGTGGCGCTCGGTCACCAGTACCACGGTTCCCCGGCCCCGATCCCGATCCCGACCCGGATCAGCCGACCGGGACCAACGTCTCCCGAAGCCGCGCCGCGAACTCCACCGGGTGGGTGAGCACCCCGAGATGCCCTCCCGGGAACTGGCGGGCGACGCTGCCCGTACGCCGGGCGAGGAACGTGGCGGTGCGGTGCAGGAGTTGGCCGACCGAGTCGATGCCCATGGCGACGGTGAGCCGGGGAGAAGGGGCGGAGAGTGCGGCGAGGTCGGGGGCGTAGGAGGTGAACGGGACCAGGACGCGGGTGAGCGAGATGGCCATGGGGGTCGCCAACTCATCGGTGCGGGAAGGAGGTTGGTCTGCCGCGTCCGACAGCCTGTCCAGTTCCTGTTCGGTGAGGGCCCGTTCCTCCAGGCCCGCCGTCATACGGGCCGACGCGGCCTCGACGCCCCGGGCGCGGTAGATGTCACGCACCTCGGTGAACAGCGCCCGCTGCCGCTCGGCGTCCGGCAGGACAGTCACGACCGGTGGCTCGTGCGCGACCACGTGCCGCAGTCGGCCCGGGTGCCGGGACGCCAGGTCGAGCGCGGCGACGGCCCCCGCGCTGCTGCCGAACACGTACGCGGACTCGCCCTCGGGGAGCACCGTCTCCAGCACCCGGGCGGCACCCTCGCTCCACCACTCGACGCGCTGTTCCCCGACGGGCTCGCCGAGTTGGCCGTGGGCGAGGCCGAGCGGGTCGTACGTCACGACGGTGAAGCGTTCGGAGAGGGGAGTAGTGATGTTCTCGAGGCCCATGGGGTGTCCGGCGCCGCCGGGGATGATGAGGAGGACGGGGCCGGTACCGCGCACGTCGTAGTGATCACTCATCCTCCCGAAGTTACCCGCTGGGACGGCCGGGAGCCGAGGATTTTCCGGAGGCGCGGGCGGAGGTGCGAGCGGGCGGACACGGGAAGCGCGTCCGCCCACACAACAGTACGGTCGATCCGGGGAGTCGGCCGGTCAGGCGATCGGCGCGTACACCACGCCCAGCTTGTCGATCTCGTTGCCCGAGCGGCCCGTGAAGCCCACGATCTGCCAGCCCGCGGGTGCCGTGAACGTCGCCGTGTCCGTCGTCGCCGTGCCGGAGGTCAGGGTGCGGGACCTGTCCGTCGTGAACGCCGCGGAGAAGATCCTTGTCCGGCCGTCCTTCTGACCCTGTGTCAGCTTCACCGAGGTGAGGTGTTCGCCGGACGCCAGGGTGAGGGAGGTGGCGGTGCCACCCGTGCCGCCGTGGGTCAGGGTCGTGCCGCCGTCGTGCGTCAGGGACACCGCGTCCAGGCGGGAGGCGCCGCGCAGGGTGAGCGTGCGGGGCGAGGGGGCCGCCGGGAGGTCGTCGGCGTCGTTGAACGCCGTGCCGTGCGGGCCGCCGATGATGTCGCTCGCGCGCAGCTTCGAGGGCAGCGTCCAGGAGAAGTCGACAGCGTGCGGGAAGTGGTCGGAGAGGTTGCCGCCCGCGGAGTCCAGGAAGGACGCCCACTCGTTGTTGTAGCGGGTCGCGGAGAGGTTCACGAGCTTGCTGCCGCGGTAGAGGATCTTGTCGACGACCTCGCAGTTGTTCGTCGGCGCGGTCGTCGGGCACATGAGCGCGTCGCTGCCCTGCGTCGGCTGCACGCCGCCCTTCACCAGCTGGACCCAGGCGTCCGTCAGGCCGTTGTCCGACACGAGCGAGCGGATGTTGTCGGGCGTGCGCGTGTACCGCGTGTTCGTGTCACCGGCGACGATCACCGCGTTGCCCGCGGAGTTGGCCTGGATGAAGGCGGACAGCTGCGAGATGTTGGACCGACGGGCGGCGTGCGCCTCGGCGGTGTCGTCCGCGTTGGGGTGGGCGTTGTACACGTCCACGTAGACGCCCTCGGCGAGTCGCACCCGGGCCAGCGAGAACCCCTTGGGAGTAAGGCAGTTGGTGCCGGTGCAGTCCTTCCACTTCACCCGCTCGAAGTCCTGGAATGCGTAGTCCGAGAGGGTGTTGAGACCGTCACCGAAAGGCACTCCGCCACTCGTAGCCGTGCGGTACGCGTGGTTGTCGTTCGCGTACAGGGCCGCGTGGTAGTTGAAGTCCTCCTGGGCGTTGACGATGTCGTACGCGCCCAGGCGCGGCGATATCAGGGGGGTGTTCACCTCGGGGTTACCCGAGCTCAGCAGCTCCGGAAGGCCCGCGACGTTGTACGTGAGGACGTTGAAGGTGCCCGAGGTGGCGGCGACCGCCGGAGTCGAGCCGGTCGTGGCGAGCCCGGTCAGCGCGAGGGCGCCGGCCGCGAGGGTGCCGATGAGTCTTCTCATGGTGGGGGTGTCTCCAGGGGGGATAGGTGAACGCTGCTCAGGTTCACGGCCAACAGTGTGCTGGACAAGGGCTGTTGGGGGAACAGTGAGTGGAGTGTCGATCCGCCGTGTCAGGGTCGTTCGGCGATCACTCCCTGGTTGAGCAAGGTTCATGTTTCACACCGATTCTCCTCAGGCGGCGCACTACTACGGGCGCCGCGAGACAGAGGAGACGCAGCCATGGGGCACGGACACCCGCACGGCCACGGGGATGACCATCACCATCACCATCACGGTCACGAGGGCGGTACGGACACGGCGCTGCCCGCGGCCTTCGACACCTCTGTGCCCGACGAGGCCCTGAGCCCCGAACAGCAGTCGCGCCGCTCGCTCCTGCACAGGGCGGGGCTCCTCGGTGCGGGCCTCACCGCCGCGAGCGTCGTCGCCCCGGCCGCCGCCACCGCGCACGCGGGCACCAACGGCCGCCGTACGAAGGGCTTCCTGTGGCTGGCCGGGGACCACCACATCCACACGCAGTACAGCAACGACGGCAAGTACCGTGTCGTCGACCAGGTCCGCCAGGGTGCCCGGCACGGCATGGACTGGCTGGTCATCACCGACCACGGCAACGTGACCCACTCGAAGATCGGTGTCGAGAAGGTCAACCCGGACATCAGGGCGGCCCGGGCCGCCTACGAGGACACCCTCGTCTTCCAGGGCCTGGAGTGGAACATCCCGGCCGCCGAGCACGGCACGGTCTTCGTGCACCCCGGCAAGAACGAGGTCTCCGTCCTCAAGCAGTTCGAGACCGACTACGACGGCGGCGTGAAGGGCGCCACCGGCTCGACGCCCGCCAACGAGGCGCTCGCCGTCGCCGGCCTCAACTTCCTTGCGGAGCAGGTGAAGCGGCGCAAGGTCCAGGACGCGCTGATGCTCGCCAACCACCCGGCGCGCAAGGGCATCGACTCGCCGCACGAGATCCGCGCCTGGCGGGACGCCACCCCGGAGCGTCGTATCGCCGTCGGTATGGAGGGCGCCCCCGGACACCAGGCCGCCGGGATACACGCGGACTTCGGCATGGGCCGAGCCCGCGGCCTGTACGACGGCAGCCCGGGTGCGAACTCCTTCGCGGGATACCCGCTGGAGAGCTACCGCACCTGGGGCGGCTTCGACTGGATGACGGCCACGGTCGGCGGCCTGTGGGACAGCCTGCTCGCCGAGGGCAGGCCCTGGTGGATCACCGCCAACTCCGACTCCCACAACGTCTACACGGACACCGCGGTCCGCGGCCCGAACACCGACTACGAGGCCAACGGCCGGCACGACGACCCGGTCTACGGCGGGAAGGTCGACCTCACCGAGGGCGACTACTGGCCCGGCCAGTACAGCCGCACCCACGTCGGCGCCGACGGCTTCTCCTACGCCGCCGTCATGGACGGCATCCGCGCCGGCCGGATCTGGGTGGATCACGGCCAGTTGCTCAGCGGCCTCGACGTGCGCCTCTCGGGCGGCGGCCGATGGAGCACCCTCGGCGGCGCCCTGCGCGTGAAGAGGGGCACCCGGGTCACGCTGTCGGTGGACGTGGCGCCGGCCGGCGGGCCCAACTGGGCTGGATTCGTACCGAAGTTGGCTCGCGTGGACGTCATCCAGGGAGATGTCACCGGCCCGGTCGCCGACAAGGACACCTTCACGGCGCCGACGGCCAGGGTCGTCAAGTCCTACGAGGTCAACCGGTCCACCGGCACGGTCCGGCTCACCTACGACCTCGGGCGCGTCGACCGTCCGCTGTACGTCCGGCTGCGCGGCAGCGACGGCAACCGGTCCGCCGTCGGCGCGATGGGCGCGGCGGTCGATCCCGCGGGCCCGGCCATCGACGTGGTCGGTGACGCGGACCCGTGGCGCGACCTGTGGTTCTACACCAACCCGGTCTGGGTGCTCCCTTCGTGACGTCGTACGCCCTCTGGGCCGGCACCTCGGTGTCGGCCCTCGACGCGGCCGATCACCTGCTCCTCGGCCTCGCGGCCGAACTCGGTCTCCCGGAAGCCGCGTTCGGATGCACCCACTTTCTGCGTGGCGACCGGCCCCGGATGGCCCTGTCGCTCACGCTGCCGTCGGAGCCGCTCCTGCGCACCGCCGAGGAGCGGCTCCGAGCCCAGGGGTACGAGGTGACGCCCGGGGTGCCCGACGCGGTCGGCCGCGCGGTCGTCTACCCGGGCTTCGGCTCGCTCACCGGCACGGTAAGGGTGGGGGAGTTGCTGGCCAGGAGCGCGATCGACCGGGTGACGGTTCTGGGTACGCCGGGTCAACCAGACCCGCGGCAACGGTTGGTGACGCGTGATCATGTGCGTCCGCAGTGGCACGGCGGCGAACTCGTCCTCGCCGCCATGCCGGCCGTCGGGGGCACCCTGGTGCCGTTCGAGGTACCCGACCCGACACCGTGCTGCGCGGATCACTGACGGGATCACTGACGGGATCACTGAAGGGACCACCGCACGGGCGTCACCCGTTGACCCCCGTGTAGTGCCCGAGGCTCCACCGCCACAGGAGACGCGCTCCCAGAAACGCCGCCAGCCCCAGCAGCGGAGAGGCCGCCGCCAGCCAGTACGGCACACCCGTGTCGTGGCCGTGGCCGGTCAGTACCGCCGCCGGGAAGTACGCGACGAACGCCAGCGGCAGTCCGAAGGTGAGGAAGCCGCTCACCGCCCTCGGCAGCACGTTGAGCGGATAACTGCCGAACGTGCCGAGCAGCTCCTCCAGCCAGCGGCCCCAGTAGTCGGCGGCCGGGAAGCGCAACGAGGCGCAGGCCACCGCCGTGAACAGAGCCGCCTCCAGGAGCATCCCGCCGAGGACGCAGACGACGAGGTACGTGATGCGGCCCGCCGTCCAGTCCAGGTCGCTGCGGGAGAGCGCGCCCACCATCAGGCCCACGGCCACTGTCAGGTCGCCGATGGCGTTGGTGGGGAAGTAGGACAGCTGGACCTGGCGGAACACCGGCATCGGGCGGACCAGATAGGTGTCGATCATCCCCTCCTGGATGATCCTGCCGATACCGTGCATCCGTCCGAGGAACAGCACGAAAATGGCGTGTGCCAGCATCCGGGTCGCCGGGATCAGCAGCACCTCCGAGCTGTCCCAGCCGCCCATCCCGGTGAACCGGGTCAGCAGCACCGTCGCGAACACGATGACCGACACCTGCCAGACGGCGCCGATCGCGATCATCAGCAGGAACTCGGAGCGGTACTCCAGCTGGGCACGGAAGTTGAGGCGCGTGATGCGCCACGCGATACGTACGGCGTTCACGGGCCTCAGCCTCCCTGGGAGACGACACGGAGGGCGGCCCGCCGCCACAGGAACCGGGTGAACAGGGCCAGTACGAGGACCCAGCAGGCCTGGACACAGAGCTGGAAGGCGGCGTCCGAGAGCGGGATGCGCCCCACGTACAGCGACAGCGGCACACTCAGCGTGGCCTGGAAGGGCAGGAAGGAGCTGAGGGTGATGAACCAGTCCGGGAAGAACCACAGCGGTGCGTACACCCCGGACAGCAGGTTCTGCGCGAAGACCAGGATGAGCATCGCGGCGCCGTTGCGCAGCGTCCAGAAGCACAGCTGGTCGATGACGAGCATGACGTAGTACAGAACCAACTGGCCGAGCAGCAGACTGAGCGCGAACACCCCGGCCACAGCCGCCGATCCGGGCGGCCGGACCACCCCGGCGGCCAGGCAGAGGGCCAACCCGGCCAGCGCCCACGCGAACCCGTAGAGCTGCTCGCCGAGCGCCCGCAGCGCGTAGTAGCGCTGGGGTGCCAGCGGGCGCAGGTACCAGTACACGATCGTGCCGAAGTGCATGTGCTGGAGCACGGTGTCGCGGCCCGCGTACTGGTCCAACTCCCGTAGCCGGGAGGCGAGTACGGCCATGACGGCGTACGTCACCGCCTGCTCGCGGTCGAGGCCGGCCGTCGTACCGGTCTGCTGGTAGAGGCCGTTCCACAGGGACGCGACCAGGACCACCTGGACGGTCAGCCGGATCAGGGCGGCGGTCACCCGGGGCGGGGCGTACAGCTCGCCCAGAGGGGTGACCCTGGCGGATCGCCAGGCGTGCAGGACGGCCATCTCAGCCGCCCCCGCGTGATGCGGGTGCCTCGGCCTGGACGTACGCGGCCCGCATCACGTCCTCCAGGTCGGCCTCGTCGAGGGCGATGTCCGACACCTCGTACCGCTCGATGACCCGCTTGAGCGCCTGGTGGACGGTCGGGGCGGCCGGACCGTCGGGGCCGAAGACCACCTTCGGGCCCTCGCGGCGGAGCAGCGCGATGCCCGGGAGCGCCTCGGCCTCCGCGTGCGGGTCGGCCAGTGTCGCCCGTATCTGCCAGGTCGAGCCGAACCGCTTCTTGATCTCGTCCAGCGTGCCGTCCAGCACGAGCCGGCCGTGGTTGACGAGGACGACCCGCTCGGCGAGCCGCTCGACCTCCGTCATGTCGTGCGTGGTGAGCAGCACGGTCCGGCCGCGCTCCTCGACCTGATGGCGCAGGAACTCCCGCACCTGCTCCTTGACGACCACGTCCATCCCGATGGTGGGCTCGTCGAGGAACACCACCGGCGGGTCGTGCAACAGCGCCGCCGCCAGGTCGCAGCGCACCCGCTGGCCCAGCGACAGATGCCGTACGCGGGTGTCCCAGAACGTGGACAGTTCCAGCAGGTCGTCGAACTCCCGCAGGCGTACGGCGTGTTCGGGCTTCGGTATCTCGTAGATGTCCCGCAGGATCGAGAACGACTCGCGCACCGGCAGGTCCCACCAGAGCTGGGTGCGCTGGCCGAACACCGCCCCGATGTTGCGGGCGTTGCGCTCGCGCTCCAGGTACGGCACCACGCCGGCGACGCGTGCCTCGCCGGACGTGGGGGTGAGGATGCCGGTGAGCATCTTGATGGTCGTCGACTTGCCGGCGCCGTTCGGCCCGAGCAGGGCCAGGAGTTCACCGGGCGCCACGTCGAAGGTGATGTCGGAGACGGCGTCCTTCGCGACCCGCTCGGGCTGGACGAGGGAGCGCAGTGCCCCGGTGAAACCGGGACGCCGGACAGTGGTGTGGAAGGTCCGGGACAGGCCTCGGACCTCGATGGAACCACTCACTCAGGGAACCTCCGGGAGTTCGCGACGCGCGAACACGGCCGTCCGGCTGGAAAGCCGGACGGCCGTGTGACCGGTAACATAGTCAGTTGTCGACGGCCGAGAGGGCAACGGAGAATTCAGCGGGCTGAACCCGCAGCAGGTACTGCGGAAGCGTGCCCGGACCGCAGGACTGTGAGCCGATGCCCTGCTGCCCGTGGTCGAGGTTGACCCAGACCGTGTCGCCCGGGGTCAGGTCGGTGAGGTGGTCGGCCGCGTCGAGCTGTTCGCTCGTCCAGCGGCGCGCCGTGAACCAGAACTCCGGGTCACCGTCGACCCGCAGCCCGCCGATCTCCGCCCAACGGACGTCGGCACGGGCGCCGTTCTCCTGCGGGCGGAGGTAAGGCGTCTGCAGGTCGTTGACCGTGGACTCCCAACGACCCAGCATGGAAGCCGACTTGGTGTCGGGGTAGCCCTCGCCGGGCCCGCCGCCGAACCAGGTCACCCGGTCCGCCGCCGGCAGTCCCAGCCGGACACCGAGCCGCGGCAGCGGCAGCGTCCAGTGGCCCTCCGGGTCGACGGACACGGTCAGCTTCAGCCTGTCCCCGTCGGACGTCCAGCGGTACACCGTGTTCAGACCCACCTCGGCCGCCGCCGGCGCCACCCGGGTCCGTACCGTCAGCGAGTCCTCGCCCGACTCGACGGCGTCCAGGCGGTGTTGCATCCGGTGCAGGCCCAGATTGCGCCAGAGCATGCCGTAGCGCTCGTCGGGCTGCCAGGCAGCGCCGTCGTCGTTGTCGGTGGGCGCCCGCCACACGTCCAGCCGCAGATCCCGCACCTCGCGGCCACCGATCGACCGCAGGGCACCCGTGCGGGCGTCGAAGGTGCCCGGGCCGAGGGTGATGACCCCGTCGGCCAGGACGGGCGCGGCCGAGGCGGCGACCGTCGGCGTCGGCCGCGCGGACGCCGGAAACTGGCCCCAGGCCACCTGGTGTCCCTCGGGGCCCCAGGCCGACTCCTCGGCCAGCAGTGCCCGTACGGTCCACAGCGACTCCGCGCCGCCCCGCGCGTCGACGGGCGGCTGCGGCAGCTTCACGTCCGCCGACGCGCCGGGGGCGAGGGTCGCGGGCACCGCCAGGGTGCCGGTCTCGACCGCCGTGCCGTCGACGTCGTACGACCACACGAAGGTGAGCGCGGACAGGTCGGCGAAGTCGTACGCGTTCGTCACGCGCACGGTCCCGTCCCTGCCGTCGCCCTCGATCCGGACCGGTTCGATGACCTTCTTGTACTCGACGAGCCCCGGTGACGGCGTCCGGTCCGGGAAGACCAGCCCGTCGCAGACGAAGTTGCCGTCGTGCAGTTCCTCGCCGAAGTCGCCGCCGTACGCGTAGCCGAACCGCTCGTCCTTGATGCCGTGGTCGATCCACTCCCAGATGAAGCCGCCCTGGACGCGGTCGTGGGCCTCGAAGATCCGCTGGTAGTCGGCGATGCCGCCGGGGCCGTTGCCCATGGCGTGGCCGTACTCGCAGAGGATGAAGGGCAGTTGGCGGCGCTTGTGCGTGCCGCCGTCCAGGCCCTGGCCGATGCGCTCGGTCTCCGCGTGGTCGGCGTACATGCGGGAGTACATGTCCGTGTCCCGGCAGTCCCAGTCGCCCTCGTAGTGCACGAGCCGGGAGGTGTCGCGGCTGTGGATCCACTTGGCCATGGCGGTCAGCCCGCGTCCGGTGCCGGCCTCGTTGCCCAGCGACCAGATGACGACCGACGGGTGGTTCTTGTCGCGCTCGACCATCCGGGACGCGCGGTCCAGCAGAGCCGGGGTCCAGCGGTCGTCGTCGACGGGGTTGTCGCGCCAGTTCTGCTCGGTGAAGCCGTGGGTCTCCAGGTCGCACTCGTCGATGACCCACAGGCCGTACTCGTCGCACAGGTCGAGGAAGGCCGGGTGCGGCGGGTAGTGCGAGGTGCGCACCGCGTTCACGTTGTGCCGCTTCATCAGCAGTACGTCGGCCCGCATGGTCTCCAGGTCGAGGGCGCGCCCCCTCTCGGGGTGCCACTCGTGCCGGTTGACGCCCTTGAACAGGATCGCCTTCCCGTTGACCTTGATGAGCCCGTCCGCCAGTTCCACGGTCCGGAAACCGATGCGCAACGGCACCCGCTCACCCGCCGTGACCAGCACACCGTCGTACAGGCGGGGCGTCTCGGCGGTCCACGGCTCGACCGCGACCGTTACCGGGTCCCCGGTCCTGACATCGATGTCCAACTCGGGGACGGTGACTCGCCCCTCGACGTCGGACTCGACGCGGAGCGTGCCCTCGCCGGTCGTGTGGTCGTACGAGGAGTGCACGAAGAAGTCGAGGACGCTGGCCGCCGGGCGGTGCAGCAGCGTCACATCGCGGAAGATCCCCGGCAGCCACCACTGGTCCTGGTCCTCCAGGTACGAGCCCGCCGACCACTGGTGGACCCGGACGGCGAGGACGTTGCCGCCGGCCTTCAGCAGATCCCCGACCGCGAACTCGTGCGCCAGCCGGGAGCCCTTGAACTCGCCGATGTCCGTGCCGTTCAGCCACACCCGGGCGCACGACTCGACCCCGTCGAAGCGCAGCACCGCCCCGCCGTCCGACAGGCCGGGCCAGTCGGACGGCAGGTCGAAGACGTGCAGGTGGTCGCCGGTCGGGTTCTGGGTCGGCACGCGCGGCGGGTCCACCGGGAACGGGTAGCGAACGTTGGTGTAGATCGGAGCACCGAAGGCCCCGTCACCCTGGAGGACCCAGTGACCGGGGACCGTCACCTCGGCCCAGTCCCCGGCGTCGTACCCCGGCTCGGCGAACGAGTCGTCCGCGCCGTCGGCGGTCGGCGACAGCCGGAAACGCCAACTGCCGTTCAGGGACAGTGAACCGGCGTCCGAGGACGCGTACCAGGCGCGGGGCGGAAGGGCCCCGCGGCCGGGTGAGACGTCTTCGACGTAGTCGGTGGACATGGCCGTGGTGCGGAAGGACATCGGTCTCCAGGTATTGAGGGAAGGTTCAGCCCTTGATGCCTGTCTGTGCGATCCCCTGCACCAGCCAGCGCTGGAGGAAGAGGAACACGAACACCAAGGGAAGGATGGAAATAGCGGTCGCCATGAAGATCAGGTGGTAGTTGACCGTCTGGTTCGTCATGTACGACGACAGTGCCACCTGCACCGTCCAGGCGCTCGGATCCTGGCCGATGACCAGTGGCCACAGGAAGGAGTTCCAGCCGTTGATGAAGGTGATCGTGGCGATCGCCGCGAAGAAGTTCAGCGAGTTGGGTACGACGACACGCCAGTACGCACCCCAATAGCCGAGCCCGTCCACGCGCGCCGCCTCCTCCAGCTCTTTCGGGAACCCCAGGAAGTACTGCCGAAAGAGGAAGCAGGTGAAACCGCTGAAGAGGCCCGGGATGATGAGACCTCGGTAACTGTCCACCCAGCCGAGGGACGAGACCAGGACGAAGCTGGGCACGAAGGTCACGGCGGTCGGGACCATCAGGGTGGCCAGAACGAGATAGAACACCTTGTTGGCGTGCTTGTAGGGGATGCGCGCGAGTCCGTAGCCGGCGAGCGAGCACACCAGGAGGATGCCCACGGTGTGCAGAACGGCGACGACCACGGAGTTCCACATGGACTGGGCGAAGTCCACGGTGACGTCGTTGAACGGCTCGGTGACGTTGCCCCACTGGATGTCGGTGGGGAACCACTTCCAGTTCTCGCCGGTGATCTCCGGGTCCGTCATCAGGGAGTTGCGGACGATCAGATAGAAGGGGAGCAGGAAGAGCAGGCCGGCTACTCCGGTCGCGATGTACAGACCGGTGTTGCCCATGACGCCGCCGCGATTGGACCTGCCCGGCTTCTTCTTCCCGATCTCGGGTGCTGTGGTGGTCACTTGCCCTCCTCACCCCTTCCGAAGCCCATGATCTTGCCCTGCAACAGGGTCACGACGCAGATCAGCATCGTCAGCACGACCGCGCCCGCGCTGCCCGCGCCGTAGTTCTGGTTCTCACCGAGGGCCATCTTGTAGAGCTCGACCAGCGGGGGCTGTCCCCAGGTGGCCTTGGAGAGCAGGTTGAAGAACTCGTCGAAGGCCTGGTAGGCGGCGACCAGCAGGAGCAGGATGACCGCGGTCGACGTCGCCCTCAACTGGGGCAGGGTGATGTAGCGGAAGGTCTGCCACCCCGGCTTGGCGCCGTCGATGGCGGCGGCCTCATACAGCTCACGCGGGATGTTCTGCAGCGCCGCGATGAACAGGATCATGTAGAAGCCCGACTGGAGCCACAGCCGTACGGTCACGATGACCAGCCAGTACCAGGGCGGATCCGGAGACGCGAGCCAGGCGATGTTGTCGACGCCGAACCAGCCGATGACCGTGTTGGCGAGGCCGAAACGGACCCCGTTGAAGAGGGACATCTTCCAGATCAGCGACGCGGCGACATAGCTGACCGCCGTGGGCAGGAAGAAGACCGACCGGAAGAAGGCCCGCATGAACCGCAGCCGGTTCACCAGCAGGGCCAGGCCCAGCGAGAGGGCCCAGGTGGCCGGCACGATGAACGCCGCGAACACGGTGAACGTGACCAGCGAGTTCAGGAAGTCGACGTCGGTCAGGACCTGCTTGTAGTTCTCGAAGCCGACGAATTCGCTGGGCGTGACCGTGAAGCGGGCCTCGAAGAAGCTGAGGTAGATGCTCCAGCCGATCGGCACGAAGACGAAGACGATCAGGCCGAGGAGGAACGGCCCGGTGAAGAGCCAGAAGTTGAAGGTGCTGCTCGCCCGCGGGCCCCGCCGCGGCCGGTCCTTGGAGACCTTGGCCGGGGCGGGCTGGGCGACCCCGCGCGTGGTGGTGGTCGACATGTCGCAGTCCGTCCGGTGGTCTATCCGAAGAGCTTCTTGAGTTCGGTGTCGACCTTCTTCTCGCAGGCGGCGAGCTGGGCCTTCGGGTCGTCGTCCTTGCGCACGGAGTTGGCCATCACGTCGTTGAACGAGGCGATCATGGCCTGGGTCCAGCCGATGTTGTCGAAGTGGCCGAACTCGTTGAACAGCTTGACGCCGTCGGCGGGCAGGCCGGTCTTGAGCTTGGTGGCGCTCTCCGCGAGGGAGGTGCGCGGCGGGATGTGGAAGCCGTAGGAGGTGGCCCAGTCCTCCTGGTACTCCTTCTGGTCGATCCACAGCCACTTCACGTATTCCTTGGCCGCCTCGACGTTCTTGCCCTTGGCGTTGACGAACATCGACCAGCCGCCGTTGTAGACCGACTCCTGGCCCGCGGACCCGACCTTCGGGAAGGGGAAGATGCCGATGTCGTCGCCGAGCGCCTGCTGCATGGCCGGCATGGCCCACATGCCGCACCACTGGATGGCCGTCAGGCCCTGGGTGAAGGCCGAGGGGTCCCACCAGTCGGCGGGAGCACCGAGCAGCAGGTTGCCGCTGGTGAACAGGGTCCGCAGCTGCTTCAGCCCCTCGGCGACGCCGTCCGTGTTGAAGGCGGGCTTGTTGTCCGCGGTGAGGGTGTCGGCGCCGGCCGACCAGATCAGGTTGTGCTGGACCGGGGTGAGGTCGTTGCCGAGGTAGGCGCCCTTGATCTTGCTGGTCTTGAGCTTGGCGGAGACCTCGATCAGTTCTTCCAGCGTGGTCGGCACCTCGACCTTCGCCTTCTCGAAGAGCGAGGGGCGGTAGAAGAAGAACTGCGGGTCGTCGATCATCCGGACGCCGTATATCTTGCCGTCGACGGTGTGCGACGTGATGTCGGCCTGGTTGAAGTCGTCCTTGACCGGGTCGATGATGTCGGTCAGGTCCGCCACCTGGCCACTCTTGATGAGCTGGATCTGCGGGTGGAACTCGAAGACGTCGGGTGCGTTCTTGGTGAGCAGCGCGGCGAACAGCTTCTGTTCGAAGTTGGAGCCGGTGATCCACTGCGTGGTCACGTTGGCGCCCTTGTAGGCCTTGGCGTACTTCTTGATGGCCTGCTCGGTGCCCGCCTCGCCGTACGCGTGGAAGTACTGGACGAGTGCGTCGCCCGATCCTCCGCTGCTGCGGCCGG
The DNA here is from genome assembly GCF_014646095.1 of Streptomyces lacrimifluminis. Taxonomy (GTDB): domain Bacteria; phylum Actinomycetota; class Actinomycetes; order Streptomycetales; family Streptomycetaceae; genus Streptomyces; species Streptomyces lacrimifluminis. The sequence continues at coordinate 135,013 of NZ_BMMU01000006.1, forward strand.
TGTTCCCGCCGCACGCGGTCAGTCCGCCGGCGGCGGCGAGACCCATGGCGGCCCGCAGAACGTTTCGGCGGTCCCAGTTGCTGTTGCTCAATGCCGACATGTGACGTCCTTGTCTCGAGTACGGCCGCAGCCCTGTCGCTTCAGCGCCAGATGGCTCAAATGAGGTTGCGGAGCGGGACGTTAACCTTCGGCTAAGCCTTCGGCAAGGGGTTGGACGAAGCCCGTTCGAAACGTTGCGGACCGTTCGGAATATCGGACGCGGCGGACTGGCGGACCGTCTCAAAGACGGTTCGCGCATAGGTGGTTGAGAGTTGGATCAGACTGGTTTCAGCGGCACCGGAGCGCCGCGCCGGGCGGCCGACGACCGCTGGGTGACCGAGGACAGGGCGCCTTCGAGGGCGAAGGTCGCCGCGCCCAGGCACACCGGGTCCCCGGGGATGGGGGAGAGGACGATCTCGGTGGCCGCCAGGGGCCGTTTCAGCGCGTGCCGGGCCACGGCCTCGCGGACCTCGGCGACCAGCGGCTCGCCGAGCGTGGCCGCGACCCAGCTGCTCAGCACGACGATCTCGGGGTTGAGCAGGTTCACCAGGTCGGAGATGCCGGCGCCCAGATAACGGGCGGTGTCCCGGACCACCTTGACGGCCACCGGATCACCGGCGGCGACCCCACGGGCCAGCGCGTCGACGGTCGCCGTCTGGTCCTCGGGGTGCAGCAGCGCGCCGCCGGGGTCCAACTCCCTCAGGTTCAGCATGATTCCGGGCGCACCGACATACGTCTCGACGCACCCGTGGTTGCCGCAGTGGCACAGGCGCCCGTCCAGGACGAGGGTCGTGTGCCCCCACTCCCCGGCGCTGTTGCTGACCCCCCGGTGCACCCCGCCGCCGATCACCAGGCCGGCGCCGACGCCCGTCCCGAGGTTCACCACGACCGCGTTGGCGTGTCCGCGCGCGGCCCCGAACCACAGCTCGGCCACGGCGCAGGCACGCAGCGGGTTGTCCAGGTGCAGCGGATAGGCGATGTGCTCGGTGAGCAGGTCGAGGAGGGGTACGTCGTGCCAGTCCCAGTTCGGCGCGTACTCGGCGACACCGGTGACCCGGTCCACCTGGCCCGGCACACTCACCCCGACGCCGAGGACCCGGGCGCCCTCGATCCCGGCCTGCGCGACCACCGAACCGACGGCCGTGGTGACATGCCCGACCACCTGCTCGGGGCGGCTCTCGCCGGGGCGCATGTGCTCGGCGGCGCGGGCCAGGACGTTCAGCCCCAGGTCGAACAGCTCGGCCCGGACGTAGGTCTCCGCGATGTCGACGCCGATCAGGGCGCCGCCCGCCGCATTGACGGCCACGAGCCCCCTCGGGCGGCCACCGGCCGAGTCCTCGAAGCCGACCTCGGTCAGCATCCGCAGGTCGAGGAGCTCCCCGACGAGCGTGGCGACCGTGGCGAGACTGAGCCCGGTGGCGGCGGCCAGCTCCTGCCGGGACGTCGGTGACTCGGCGATGATCTGGCGCAGCACCTCGTAGCGGTTCGCGGTGCGGATGTCACGTGATGTGCGCTTCACCACCGGGCTTGCCCCCTCGCCGTGCAGACCTCAGTGCGGATCTGAATGCGGACAGACCGGAGCACGACGGCACCGGCGCGGCGCAAGGCTACGGGCAGTGGGGGAGGTTCGACAAGGGGTTAGGAAAGGGGCTGAAGAAAGTCCCCGCGCACGTGGCGGCGCACCTGGGCCGAGGTCAGTCACCGAGGACCTCCCGCACGAACGCGTTCGTGAACTTCTGCGAGGGGTCCAGGAAGGCCGCCAGCGCCGCGAAGTCCGTCAGCCGCGGATACCGTCCGCGCACCACCTCCGCCGGTACGGCGAACACCTTGCCCCAGTGCGGACGCGCACCGTACGGGTTCAGCGCCGCCTCGACCCGCCGGACCACGGGCAGTACCGCGTCGGTGTCCGCCACCCAGGTGAAGTGGAACGCCACGCTGTCCCGCCCGTACGCCGGACTCAGCCACTGGGTGTCGGCGGCGATCGTCCGGACCTCGCACACCTGGAGCACCGGCGCGACGACCTCCCGGATCGCGTCCAGCGAGCGCAGGGCGTCCAGGGCGTACGGGCGCGGCAGCAGGTACTCCGACTGGAGCTCCTCGCCGCTGCTCGGTGTGAACTCCGCCCGGAAATGCGGGAGTCGCTCGTGCCAGGGCCCCGGCACCCCGAACTGCTCGGTGCAGTTCACGGCCGGCATCCCCGGCACCGGGTGCATCGCCTCGGTGGCGGGCGTGGCCCATGGGAAGTCCGGCCCAGCCTGGTCGGTACGCCGCTTCAGCCACACCTGTCGGAAGCCCGGCGCACGCCAGTCGGTGAACAGACTCACGCTGTACGCGGCGCCCGCCACGGCCTCGAAGTCCAGCCCGTCCAGCGGCAGTTCGGTGAACACGTACTGCTCGACCCCGAAGTCCGCCTCCAGGTCCAGGGTGAGGGCCGTGACCACGCCCAGAGCGCCGAGAGCGGTGACCGCGCCCTCGAACCGTTCCTCGCCCCGCGTGATCGTCACCGTCGAACCGTCCGCCGTGACCAGCTCGACCTCGCGCACCGGGGCGGCGAGCGAACCGTTGCCGACACCCGAACCGTGGGTACCGGTCGCCACCGACCCCGCCACCGAGATGTGCGGCAGGGACGCCATGTTCGGCAGGGCGAGCCCGCGCCCGTGGACGACCCGCGCCAGCTCCGCGTACCGGACCCCGCCCCCGACCCGGACCGTACGGGCCGTCGTGTCGACGTCGACCTCCTGCTCCAGCCCGGCCAGGGAGAGCAGGACACCGCCGTCGCCCGGCTCGGCGATCTCGTTGAAGGAGTGCCCGCTGCCCAGTACCCGCACCCGCGCGCTCTCGGCGACGAGCGCCCGCAGGGCGTCCAGGGATCGCGGTCGGTGCAGCTCCGTGGGCGTGTAGATGATGTTGCCCGCCCAGTTGGTCAGCGTCTCGGCCATCGGGTCCGTCCCTCCGCTCAGGTGCGTCGACCCTCTCACGCAGGGGCGTGGGGCATGCCCGAGGGGCCCCGCGGCCCCGGACGCGCAGGCGGGGGCATACCGTGAGGAGTCGAACGCCGGAGTACCGCCGGAGCTGGAGGAGACACGGGATGGGCAGCCGCACCGCGCTGGTCGAGGATCTGATGGAGCGCTTTCCGCACGTACCGCGGGAAGCCGTCTTCAAAGAGGACCTGCTCAGGGGTGGTGTGGCCTTCGACCCGTCCGCGCTCAGCGACAATGAGGGCGGCGACGTCAAGCCGAAGTCCTACTTCATCTTCTCCTTCGACCATGGCACCCTCCCCGAACTGGGCGAGGCCGCGCTGCGCCGGCCGCCGGAGGAGATCATCCTCACCGGTGGCCCCTACGACCTGCGCCGGACCGTGGTCTCGGTGCGTGTGAACCCCGCCTCGCCCTACCGGGTGGCCGCCGACGGCGACGGCGTGCTCGGCCTCTACCTCGACGGGAAGCGGATCTCCGACGTCGGGGTGCCGCCCATGCCGGAGTACTACCGGCACACCCTCTCCAGCGGGAAGTCCGTCATGGAGGTCGCCCCCACCATCCAGTGGGGCTATCTGATCTACCTGACCGTCTTCCGCGTCTGCCAGTACTTCGGCGCCAAGGAGGAGTGCCAGTACTGCGACATCAACCACAACTGGCGCCAGCACAAGGCGGCCGGACGGCCCTACACGGGCGTGAAGGACGTCGACGAGGTCCTGGAGGCCCTGGAGATCATCGACCGCTACGACACGGCGAAGGCCTCCACCGCCTACACCCTCACCGGCGGCGCCATCACCTCCAAGCTCCAGGGCCGTGACGAGGCCGACTTCTACGGCATGTACGCCAAGGCCATCGAGGAGCACTTCCCGGGCCGCTGGATCGGCAAGGTCGTCGCCCAGGCGCTCCCGAAGGACGACGTACAGCGCTTCAAGGACTACGGCGTGCAGATCTACCACCCCAACTACGAGGTGTGGGACCGGAAGCTCTTCGAGCTCTACTGCCCCGGCAAGGAGCGCTACGTGGGCCGCGACGAGTGGCACAAGCGCATCCTCGACTCGGCGGAGGTCTTCGGCGCGCGCAACGTCATCCCCAACTTCGTGGCCGGTGTGGAGATGGCCGCGCCGTCCGGTTTCACGACGGTCGACGAGGCGATCGCCTCCACCACCGAGGGCCTGCGCTTCTTCATGTCGCACGGCATCACGCCCCGCTTCACCACCTGGTGCCCCGAGCCCACCACCCCGCTCGGCAAGGCCAACCCCCAGGGCGCGCCGCTGGAGTACCACATCCGCCTGTTGGAGGCCTACCGCGCCACGATGGACGAATTCGGCCTCGACTCGCCCCCCGGTTACGGCGAACCCGGCCCCGGCCGCGCCGTCTTCTCCGTCAGTTCCTTCATGGACAGCCTGCCGGCCCGGGATCCGGCGCCGAAGGTCTGAACGGAACACCGCCGCGATCCGTATGGGGGGACGGTGACCATGGTTCAAGGGAACGAATCCGGTCGTTTTTCCCACTTCGCGATTACTTTACGGCGAGCCCGCGTTGACATGTTGCGACATGTGGATACGTCGCTTGTCAGTTGTGCGTGAAACGTGAAAAGCTCGGGCTCCGTTTCGCGAAGCGGTCCCCAACTCCCCTGCTCGTGGGGTCAGTTGACCTTGACGTTGGCGTGTGCAAGCCGTTGATGCTGGAGTCCCCCCATATGCCAGATCTGCCGACCCCTCAGGACGCCGCCGAAGCCGCGCTGTTCTCCGAGTGCTGGGACGCGGTCCTCTCGTACGCCGACCTGTGCACGTCCGGCTCGTCCGCCGGCACCGAACTGGCCGCCGAGGCGTTCACGCACGGTATCCACGCGGCCCGGGCCGCCGACTTCGGTGCCCGCAACACCGGGCGCCGCATACCCCGCCTGCCCTGGATACCCCTGCTGCTGGCGGCGGTTCGCAGTACCGCCGCGTCCTGGGAGGAGACCGGGCACGGCAACCATCTCGACCCCGACCTGCGCCTGTGGCTCAACTCCGACAAGGCGGCCCGGTACGTGGGGCCGCCGCTGCGCCGCCCGCTCGCCCTGCGCGCCCTGCGCGACATGCAGGAACCGGACGCCATCCTGCTCTGGCTGGCCGAGGTGGAGGCGCTGCCACTGCCCCAGGTGGCCCGCCGGCTCGGCCTCGACCCGGAGAGCGTCGCCGAGGAACTCGCCCAGGTACGCGTCCTGTTCAGGGACCGCTGCCAGCGCAACCTGCTCGACACCCCGATGAGCCCCGACTGCCGCCGCTTCGCCCGGCTGCTCGACGCGGTCACCCGGTCGCAGGGCGCCGAGATCCCCGAGGACCTCTCCCGGCACCTCGCGACCTGCGTGGAGTGCGCCGAGGCCGCCGCCTGCCTGCGGCTGTACGGCGGGATCGGCGGGCTGCCCGCCGCGCTCGCCGGCGGCGTCATCGGCTGGGGCGGACTCGCCTACCTGGAACGGCGCCGCCGCGCGGCCGAGGCCGGTCTGCTCGGCGGGCGCTCCGAAGCGGGCATCAACACCGGTCTCACCATCGGGGAGTACCGCCCGCGCATTGGCCGTACCGCGATCCTGGTCGCCGCCGTCATCGTCTCCGCGCTGGCGCTCACGGTCTCGCTGATGCCCTTCAACGGCTCCGGCGACGACCCCTCCGCGAAGGGCGGCGCGACCGACGGAAAGCCCGTGGTGGACCCGGCGTCCGTCCTGCCGTCCGGCCTGACCGTCCCCGCGGGCTCCACCCAGTCCCCGGTCCCCCGGCAGTCGGACCCGGAAACGTCTCCGCCGCCGCCCGCCGACAAGCCCGGCCCGGCGCCCCAGGGCACCTCCACCTCCGCCGCGCGCGGCGAGACGCCGAAGCCGAGCCCCGACAAGAGCGAACCGGTGTCCTGCGAGGTCGAGTACGACCTCGTCAACGAGTGGCCGGACGGCTTCCAGGCCACCGTCAACGTCACCTCCGCGAAGGCCATCGACGGCTGGCGCATCGCCTGGAGCTTCCGCGACGGCCAGCAGGTCGGCCAGATGTGGGACGCGAGCTTCTCCCAGGACGGGGCCCGCGTCACCGCCACGGCCGCCGACTACAACAGGTCCGTCGCGGCCGACGGCACGGTCTCCTTCGGCTTCCTCGCCAGCTGGCAGGGCAAGAACGAGGCCCCGTTCGACTTCACGCTGAACGGCAGCAGCTGCACGAGCTGAACCCTCCGTACGTACCCGGGCCGGCCACGTCGAGCGACACCGCTACGGACGTGGCCGGCCCGTTCCCGCTTCGGCGGGACGGAGGTCAGATCACCTCGGTCTCGCTCCGGTCGGCCCGCTCCCAGAGGGTGTGGAAGCGGCCCTCCCGGTCGGTACGCCGGTAGGTGTGGGCGCCGAAGTAGTCGCGCTGGCCCTGGGTGAGGGCGGCCGGCAGGCGCTCGGTGCGCAGGGTGTCGTAGTACGACAGGGCGGCGGAGAACGCCGGGACCGGGACGCCGTGCCGGGCGGCCGTGGCCACGACCTCGCGCCAGGGAACCTGCGAATCGGCGATCTCCGCCACGAACCCCTCCTCGGTGAGCAGGGTGACCCGGCAGGGATCGGCGGCGTACGCGGCCCTGACCCGGTCGAGGAAGGCGGCGCGCACGATGCAGCCGCCGCGCCAGATCCTCGCTATCGCGCCGAGGTCGATGTCCCAGCCGTACTCCGCCGACGCGTCCAGGATCATCTTCCAGCCCTGGTCGTAGGCGATGAGCTTCGACGCGTACAGGGCGTGCTCGACCAGGCAGGCGAAGCGCTCCGCCTCGTACGCGGTGAGGTCCCAGCTGGTGCCCCCGGGCAGCTCGCGATACGCGGCGCGCAGGGCCCGCTGGCCCGAGGCGGCGCGGGCGAAGGTGGCCTGGGCGATGGCGGTGACCGGGGAACCGAGCTCCAGAGCGGTCCGCACGGTCCAGCGGCCGGTGCCCTTCTGCCCGGCGGAGTCGGCCACCACGTCCACGAAGGGCCGGCCGGTGGCGGCGTCGGTGTGGGCGAGCACCTCGGCGCTGATCTCCATCAGGTAGGAGTCGAGACGGCCCTTGTTCCACTGGCGGAAGATCTCGGCGATCCGCGCGGGTTCGTACCCGCCGACCTGGCGCAGCAGATGGTAGGCCTCGCCGATCAGCTGCATGTCGGCGTACTCGATGCCGTTGTGCACCATCTTCACGAAGTGCCCGGCGCCGTCCGTGCCGACATGCGTCACACAGGGCTCGCCGTCCACCTTGGCACTGATCGTCTCGAACATCGGCCCGAGCGCGGCATACGACGCCACGGAGCCGCCCGGCATGATGCTCGGCCCGTGCAGCGCGCCCTCCTCACCGCCCGAGACACCCACACCCACGAAGTGGATACCGAGCCCGCGCAGCGCCTGTTCCCGGCGGCGGGTGTCGGTGAAGTGGGCGTTGCCGCCGTCGATGATCATGTCGCCGGGTTCCAGGAGCGCGGCGAACTCGTCGATCACCGCATCGGTGGCAGCCCCTGCCTGCACCATGATCATGAGCCGCCGGGGGCGCTCCAGGGCCGCCACGAACTCCTCGGCCGTCTCGGCCGGCACGAAGGCGCCCTCATGCCCGAAGTCCTCGACCAGCGCCTTGGTCCTGGCGGGGGTCCGATTGTGGAGGGCCACGGTGTAACCGTGCCGGGCGAAGTTCCGGGCCAGATTACGGCCCATCACCGCCAGGCCGGTGACGCCGATCTGCGCGGTCGCCTTCATGGTGTGCTCCTTCGCTCGGTGCGGTCCCAACCGCCACACGATCAGTTACGGCTGGCGGGGCCTCAGTTGTTCAGCCGGATATCGGGTGGCGTGGAGAGCGGGGGCGCGCTTAGGGTGAAAGAGCTTTCTGCGACAGCCGTCGCAGGCCGAGTGCTGATGAGTGACGACCAGGAGGTGTGACCCCGATGACTGTCATTGCGATGGGCGCTGCCCGCATCCAGAAGTTCATCAAGTCCATCTCCGTGGCCACCGGCTGACCTTCCACCTTCTCCGCGCCCACGTGCGCGTGCCGGGGCCACCCTTGTGAAGGGTCTCCCTTGACTTCCCTCTCGGCTTCGTCTTCTTCAACCACCTCATCTGCTTCATCCGCTTCGTCCGCCTCCACCGGTTCCGCTCCGTCGCTCCACCCGCTCGTCCCCTACGGCTGGGACGACGCATGGGCCACCGCATACGCCCCGTACGCCGCCGAAGGGCTGCTCGTCGGGCGGGTGATCCGCGTCGACCGCGGCCAGTGCGACGTCGCCACCGCCGACGGAGTGCTGCGCGCCGACACGGCGTTCGTCACCCCGCACGATCCGCTGCGGGTCGTGTGCACGGGTGACTGGGCAGTGGTCGAACCGGTCGGCGACCCCCGTTACGTCCGTACGTATCTGCCGCGCCGGAGCGCCTTCGTACGGTCCACCTCCTCCAAGCGCTCCGAGGGCCAGATCCTCGCGGCCAACGTCGACCACGCCATCATCGCCGTGTCACTGGCCGTGGAACTCGACCTCGGCCGCGTCGAACGGTTCCTGGCGCTGGCCTGGGAATCGGGCGCGCAGCCCGTCGTGGTGCTCACCAAGGCCGACCTCGTACCGGACGCGACGACCCTCTCGTATCTCGTCGAGGACGTGGAGGCCACCGCTCCCGGGGTGCCGGTCCTCACCGTCAGCTCCACCAACGGGGACGGCATCGACGTCCTCGCCGCCGTTGTCGCCGACGGTACGGCCGTGCTGCTCGGGCAGTCCGGTGCGGGCAAGTCGACGCTCGCGAACGCGCTGCTCGGCGTGGACGTCATGGAGGTCCAGGCCACCCGTGACGCCGACGGCAAGGGCCGGCACACCACGACCACCCGCAATCTGCTCGCGCTGCCCGGCGGGGGCGTCCTGATCGACACACCGGGGCTGCGGGGCGTCGGCCTCTGGGACGCGAGCACCGGCGTCGGGCAGGTCTTCGCCGAGATCGAGGAACTGGCCGCCGGGTGCCGCTTCCAGGACTGCGCCCACACGGCCGAGCCCGGTTGCGCGGTGCTGGCGGCGCTCGACTCGGGGACGCTGGCCCAGCGGCGGCTCGAGAGCTACCGCAAGCTGCTGCGGGAGAACCAGTACATCGTCGCCAAGACCGATGCGCGGTTGCGGGCGGAGATCCGGAAGGACTGGAAGAAGAAGGGGGCGGAGGGGAAGGCGGCGATGGAGGCGAAGCGAGGTCGCCAGCGGTAGGGGCACCGGGGCGCGCGGGGGTTTCTCGCCCCCGTGCGCCCTGTCCCTGGGTGCTGCGCCCCAGACCCCCATCGGCCCTGAACGGGCCTTGTCCTCAATCGCCGGACGGGCTGGATGGTGCGGGCCGGCGCTGAACACAGACGATGAACAGGTGGCTGGGCCAAGGCCGCGTCGCGAGGTTCGGGGGCGCCCGGCAGACGTACCGAGACGGGTGGGTGGGAAACGTGGTGTCCGATAGCCGCCAGCCGCACCTCCCTCCGTGACGCAGACTGGACAGCGTGACCGACCAGGACACCAGGTACGCAGCCGTCCGCAGCAGGGACGCCCGGTTCGACGGCGAGTCCCTCTTCGCCGTCGAGACCACCGGCATCTACTGCCGCCCCAGCTGCCCGGCCGTCACCCCGAAGCGGCACAACGTACGGTTCTACCCGACGGCCGCCGCCGCGCACGGCGCCGGCTTCCGGGCCTGCCGCCGCTGCCGCCCGGACGCGGTCCCCGGCTCCGCCGAGTGGAACGTGCGCGCGGACGTCGCAGGCCGGGCGATGCGGCTGACCGGCGACGGAGTCGTGGACCGGGAGGGAGTCGCCGGGCTCGCCGGACGGCTCGGATACAGCACCCGCCAGGTGCAACGTCAGCTCACCGCCGACCTGGGGGCGGGCCCGGTCGCCCTGGCCCAGCGGGCGCACACCGCACGCGTGCTCCTGCAGACCACCGCGCTGCCGGTCACGGAGATCGCGTTCGCCTCCGAGTCCGCCAGTGTGCGCCAGTTCAACGACACGATCCGAACCGTGTACGCGGCCACCCCGAGCGCCCTCCGCGCGATGGCCCCCCGAGCCGTCGTCCCCGCGTCCACGTCCACCCCACCCGGGATCCCCCTCCGCCTCTCCCACCGCGGCCCCCACCACTCCGCCGCCGTCTTCGGCCTGCTCGCCCTCGAGGCCGTCCCCGGCGTCGAGGAGCTGAGCGGCAGCCCGGGCGGCCGTACGTACCGCCGGACGCTGCGCCTCCCGTACGGCACCGGAATCGCCGCCGTCGAGGAGCGTGGGGCCAGGCCCCGGGGCCGCTGGCTGGAGGCCCGGCCGCACCTCACCGACCTGCGGGACCTGACGACCGCCGTACAGCGACTGCGACGCCTGTTCGACCTGCCTCGGACCCTCCCCCATAGCCCTGAACGGACATGGGAGGTGCCCCCAGCCGTCGACGAGCGCCTCGGCGCGGATCCCCGCCTCTCTCGCCTGGTCGCGCTCCGGCCCGGCCTGCGTGTCCCCGGCGCCGCCGATCCGGCCGAACCGGCCGTGCGTGCGCTGGTGGGCAGGACGGCGCGGGAGGGGCTCGTGACGAGGTACGGCAAGCTGCTCGACGCCCCCGTCGGCACCCTCGCCCGTCTCTTCCCCGAGCCGGCGGCCCTGGCGGAGGCCGCCAGGGCGGAGGGCGGCCCCCTCGGCGCCCTCACCGCCGCCCTCGCGGACGGCACCCTGCGGCTCGACCCCGGCGCCGACCGCGACGAGGCCCCCCGCGCACTGCACGCCCTGCCCGGACTCGACGCCCGTACCCTCGCCGTCATCAGGGCCCGTGCCCTCGGCGACCCCGACGTCGCGCCGCCCGGCGTGGACGTGCCCGACACCTGGCGCCCCTGGCGCTCGTTCGCCCTCCATCACCTCATCGCCGCAGGCGAGTGGGAGCCCACATCATGACGACACACCCCGCTGTTTCCGCGACCGCTTCCGTCACCGCCTACTGGACCTTCCTCGACGGCCCGCTCGGCCAACTCCTCCTCACCGCCGACGAGTCGGGCGCGCTCACCTCCCTCTCCGTGCCCGGCCAGAAGGGCGGCCGGAGTGTTGAGCAGGGCTGGCGGCACGACCCCGGGCCCTTCCGGGCGGCGGAAGCGCAACTCGCCGCCTACTTCGCCGGTGAACTCACCGAGTTCCGGCTGGAGTTGCGCAGCACCGGGACGGACTTCCGGCAGCGCGTATGGGATGCCCTCGACTCGGTGCCGTACGGGGAGACCACCACGTACGGGCAGATCGCCGCGCGGATCGGGGCCCCAAGGGCCGCCGTACGGGCGGTCGGTGGGGCGATCGGTGCCAATCCGCTGCTCGTCCTGCGGCCCTGCCACCGGGTGATCGGCGCGGACGGCTCCCTCACGGGATACGCGGGCGGCCTCGACCGCAAGCGTCACCTGCTCGGTCTGGAGGGCGTCCCGCTGACCCCGTGACCGTGACCAGTCCTCAGTTCTCCTCCAGGCCCCAGCTGTGGATGCGCCTCGGATGGACGCGGATCACTTCCTCACTGAAGTGGCGGCCCAACTCGTGCGGGCCAGTGAGGAGTTCGGCCTCACCCCGGATGTCGACACCACGCACCCGCCACGGGCTCAGGCTCACCACGTCGTCGACGACCAGCGCCACCTTCGGGTTCTTCTCCAGGTTGCGCCACTTCTTGGTGGTGCCCATCGACCGACCGCCGATCAGGAGCGTCCCGTCGTCCTGCGGGAAGAAGCCGACGGGGTTCGCCTGTGGCTGTCCATGGGGGTCGACGGTGGCCAGCCGTCCCAGTCGCTGGCTCCGGAGATAGGCACGCTCGGCCGCGCTGAATTCGGTCATGCCGGAAGCCAAACACGACGGCTCCGGCAGGCGCAGCGGAAACGCGGGTGTACGTGCGAACATACGTGCGCGCCGCCATGGGTGTGACATGGCGTTGGCGCGGCCGACCGCTCGGGGAACCATGCGCACATGACCCGCGCGATCATGGTTCGGCACACCCTCGCGGCCCTGGTGACCGCCCTGGCCCTCGCCCCGCCCTCAGCGAGAGCCGACACGGGGAGCACCCCCGCACCGCCCCCGGCCCCTGTCCCGTCTCCCGTGCGGGAAACCCCCGTTCCCCGCGTCTGGACCGGGACCTGGGAGGCCGCCGCCTCCGGGACCGTCCCCGCCAGGCCCGGCGCCACCTACCGCAACGTCCTGCACGTCAGCGTCGGCGGCAGCGCGCTCCGCGTCCGCCTCACCAACCGGCTCGGCACCCGGCCCCTCCGCCTCGGCGCCGTCACCGTCGCCCTCCAGGAACCCGGCGAACCCAAGAGCCCTGACGCCGCGCCCGGCTCGATGCGTACGGCCACCTTCGCGGGCGCCCCCACGGTGACGATCCCGGCGGGCGAGGACCGGGTCACCGACGCCGTCACGCTCGCCGTACCCGCCGACACCAACCTGCTCGTCACGGTCCACACGCCGGGGGACTCAGGCCCGGCGACCTACCACCGCACGGCCAAGCAGACCAACTTCCTCGCCCCGAGCGGAGACTGGGCCGCCGCGGAGGACGGCGACGCCTACACCAAGACCCTCAGCTCCTGGTACTACGTCACCGGCGTCGACGTCCTCGACGCTCCTGCCACCGGCAGTGTGGTCGCGCTCGGCGACTCCCTCACCGACGGCGGCGGCACGACCACCGACACCAACCGCCGCTGGCCCGACCGCCTGGCCGACCGGCTCGCCGCACTGCCCCCGAACCGCCGTCTCGGCGTCCTCAACGCGGGTATCTCCGGCAACCGCGTCCTCCTCGACGGAGTCGGCCCACGCGCCCTGACCCGTTTCGACACCGACGTCCTCTCACGGACCGGAGTGCGCGTGCTGATCGTGTTCGAGGGCATCAACGACATCAACGGCACCCCCGAACAGACCGTCCCGCGCGCCTTCGTGGAGGCCTACAAGTCGCTCGTTGCCCGCGCCCACGCCCGCGGCATCCGCGTCATCGGCGCCACCATCACGCCGTACGGCGGCCACGGCCGGTGGAGCGAGGCCCGCGAGTCCGTACGCCGGGAGGTGAACAGCTTCATCCGCACCGGCGGCATCTTCGACGCGGTCGTCGACTTCGACGCCGCCGTACGGGACCCGGCGTTCCCGCACCGCATGCGCGCCGCCTACGACCCCGGCGACCACCTCCACTTCAACGACGCCGGCATGCGGGCCATGGCCGACAGGATCAACCTGGCCGACCTCAGGGGGCTGTGAGCCGTCAGGGGGCAGGCGTCTGCGAGCGGCTGCGGGCCCCGGCGTGGGGCCCGCCCTCGGCCCAGGGCGGATCCGGTGGCGCGGACGGTACGAGATCCGACGCGTCAACCCCAGAGTGTGGCGCCCAGCCACGCACCCGCGATCAGCAGGCAGGTGAAGAGTTCGACGAAGACGCTGGTGCCGCCCGCCCGCATCACCCGCCGTACCGCCGCCACCGCCTCGCCGTGCCGGCCGAGCCGCAGTCGCTCATGGAGATAGGCGCCGCCCACGAAACCGGGGAACGCGCCGAGCACGGGCAGCAGGAAGAAGCCGAGAAGGGCGCCGATCCCGGCGTACACCGCCATTCGGGGGGTGGCGCCGCCCGCCCGCAGCCGGCGCGGGGGGAGCTGCCAGCGGACCACCTGGGACAGGAACAGCACGCCGGTGGTGCCCACGAGCACCCACCACGAGACCGCCCGCGGATCCTTCAGCGCCCACCACAGGACCGCGGCCCACACGAGCCACGACCCCGGTACCCCGGGCACCAGAACTCCGCACAGACCGAACAGCATGACCAGGCCGATCAGCAGGAGATCCCATGCTCCCATCTGCCCAGAGTGCCGGAGGACGCGGGACACCGCAGGTCAGACGGAAACCGGCCACGACGCGAACCCGCTCGCACACCTCTGTACCACCCGTCCCACCGCCACGGTGTCGCCTCCGCGAACCACAGCGGAACCCAAGGAAAACCGGTCACACTCGGGTCGGAGCGGGCCGGTACAGGCCCGTCAGGCGTCGCCGGGCGGTTCTCCCGTGGGGGGTGGGGCCGCCCGGCGGCTTGTTTCGTACGGACGTTCGACATGTCATCCGACACGCCGTCGAACACGCCGTTCCCGACGGGACACCCCGCCGGATTTTCCTGATGCCCCGTTTTCAACCGGCCCATCCGGTGGACAATTGAGGTCATGAGCCAGCAGGGGGAGAGGTCCACCGGTCACGAGGACGATTGGTGGGGGCAGTTGTACGACGACTCCACCGAGGACACCGGGCCCACGGCCGCGGGCGACTCCCTGGACGACCGGTTCGCCTCGGCGTCGGGCACGGTCGACGCCGCGAAGTCCGATGCGATTCCGGGGCAGGACGGGACAGGCGCGCTGTTCGGGCGAGACACCGTGTCGGGGGACACCTTGGGTGCCTCCGGCGCCCTTTCGGAGTGGGACGAGCCGGGAGCGGGGGCTCCGCCACAGCTGCCGCCACCGCCACCGACACCGCCCTCGCGGCCCGTGCCGCCTCCGATGCCCGTGTCCCGTCCGGTGTCGGCACTTCCGCCGCAGCGGGGCGGTGTCTCCTACGGGACGGCGGACGCGGGGCGGACCAGCGGGCCCAGGCAGCCCCGCGCCCCCTGGGAGCCGCCGGCCGCCATGCCCTCGGGCCCCACGTCCTTCCCGCCGGGCCCCAAGCCCCCGGGCTTCCACGACCGTACGCAGCCACCCGCGCCCGACGCCGCCTTCGTGGACGGGGGTGCCGGATCGGCCCGCGAGAGCGCCCAGGAAGCAGGCGCCGGCATGGCGGAAGCCACGGACGCCGTGTGGGGCGCTCCGCCGCGTCCGGCCGCCGCGGCCGGCTCCGTCTCCGCTTCCACCTCCGCGTCGTCCGGGGAGGGTTTTCCGGACGGGCCGCACTCCGACCGGGCCGCACCGACGACCCGGCCCCCACACGACGCCACCCCCGATCCCGCCCAGGGCGGCCCCCCGGCCAACTCCTCCTTCCTCCTGGCCCGCGCCCTGCGTACCCGCACCCGCCGGGACATCCCCGCGCTGCCGTCCGAGACACCGGAGGCGCAGGAGCCGCCGGAGAGCCCCGGGACACCCGCGCTCCCCTCCTCCGCCCTCACCGTGGACGAACCTCCCGCCACCGTCGACCACGTCGGCTCAGGTCCCCCCACCTACGCCCCCGAACCAACCGCCCTCCCGCCCGCCGACCCCGACGACCTGGGCGACCTCGTCCCGGACACCGTGCTCGACGGGGCGCACTACGGCGCCTCCACACTTCGGGCCGTCTCGCTGCGCGGGGACTCCGCGCGCTTCCGGGGCGAGCCCCGCCGCGACTCCCTGCTCACCGCCCGCTTCGGAACGGGCGACCACGCGCTCGTCCTCATCGCGATGGCGACCGGCGCCCGTGCCACACCGGGCGCGCACCGGGCAGCAGCCGAGGCCTGCCAGTGGATCGGGCGCGCGGTGGGGCGCAGCCATGTCCGGCTCGCCGAGGATCTCCGTGCCGCCCGGCGCGGTGACCTCAAGTCGGGGCTGCACCGGCTCACCGACCGCAGCCTCGGCAAGCTCCGGGCGAGCGCCGCCGAACAGGGCATCGAGCCCGAGGAGTACGCCGCGGGCCTGCGCTGCCTGTTGCTCCCCGCCGACCCGGACTGCCGTACGCGCGTCTTCTTCGGCGTCGGCGCGGGCGGACTGTTCCGGCTCCGGGGCGGCGAGTGGCAGGACATCGAACCGCGGGTCACCGAGCTCCCGGCCGGTGAACCCGTCGTCGGATTCGGTTCGCTGCCCCACGAGACCCCGGACGGGGACCGGCTCACCATGGACCTCGGGATCACCACACCTCCGAGCCCGTACGAGCCCGCCCCCGAACCGCCCCGCGAACCCTTCCGTTTCCGCGCCTCCGTCGCCCGCCCCGGGGACACGCTCCTGCTGTGCACCGGCGGCCTCGCCGAGCCGTTGCGCGGCGAGCCCGAGCTGTGCGAGTACCTCACGGAACGCTGGTCCGGCGGCACCCCGCCCGGCCTCGCCGCGTTCCTGGCGGACATCCAGGTCCGGGTCAAGGGATACGCGGACGACCGTACGGCCGCCGCCGTCTGGGAGAGGTGACGACGGGTTCGGGGGAAAGGGCCGCTCAGTCCGTGCGCAGAACCCACTCGCGCGTCGAGTACCAGTAGCGGGGCAGCCCCTTGATACCGCTGGTCCGGAACGGGCGTCCCGCGTCGTCGATGCGGACGGTGCCGGTGCGGCCCTGGGAGGACCAGTCGAGCTCCAGGTACCAGCGGCAGTCGCATGTCACCGTCCGGGCGGTGACCAGCAGTACCTCCGGGTCCTGGGCGGAGACGCGGTAGGGGAAGCGCACCGCCGGGATCGGCGTCCCCGCATCGGAACCGGGCGCCGAGCGGGCGATGGGCCGGTCCTTGTCGAGGTCGACGGAGAAGTACCGGGGAGTGATCGAGCCGCCGCAGCCCTGGTCCATGGAGTACGCGGTGCCCTCGGCGGGATCGCTCCGCCCGACCACCCGGACCCGGAGTGCCTCCAGGACCACCGCCGTCGAGGTCCGCCCCTGCACCGAGATCTCGACGTTGGTGTCGCCTCCGTGCACCGCGTGCTGGCTCGCCGCCCAGGGAGCGGCGTCCTGTGCGGTGGGCGGCGGTGGGACCTGATCCGGTGCCTTGGCGATGACGTAGTCGTGGCCGCAGCCGAGCGACCAGGCCTGGGAGTTCGCGGTCCAGGTGATCGGCGCGGGGGAGACCTTGGCCGGGGAGGGCGACCGGGTCGAGGGCGCCTCGGACGGGGAGCGGTCGGTGGACAGGGCCGACAGGCTGCCCAGCGTGCCCAGTGTGGCGAGGAGCGTGCCGGCCACGGCCGTGGTGACCGCGATCCGGCGATGGCGGTACCAGGGACGCCGGGCAGCGGGACGGCCGGCGGGAGCGGACACGTCCGGGACGGCGTGCTCTGCGGGGGCGTCCCCCGTATCGGGCGTACACGCTTCGGCGGACGTGCCCGCTTCGGCGGACCTGTCCGGCTCCACGGATGTCTCCGCCTCCACGGATCTGCCCGGTTCCACGGATGTCTCCGGCTCCGCGGATGTCTCCGGTCCTGCCGGTGTACGTGCGCGTTGCCGTGCCGCCACCGCCAGGATCCACCGGCGGTGCAGTTCCACGCGTTCCTCCGGCGACGCCCCGCACAGCGCGGCGAACCGCTCGACCGGCGCGAAGTCCAGCGGGACCGTGTCGCCGGAGCAGTAGCGGTGCAGGGTGGAGGTGTTCATGCCCAGGCGCCGGGCCAGCGAGCCGTAACTGCGGTCCGTACGCCCCTTCAGCCGCGTCAGCAGCGCCGCGAACTCCGCCACGTCGTCGTACGTCGACACACCCTTCCCCCGTCCTCATCCGATCCTCGTGTCCCGGAACCGCATCCCAGGCACTCCATATACCTGCACGTCAGAGGGGGCGGGATGGTTCCACCGTCGCGGATCGCGTGTCGGCCATTGCGGTTGCCCCGGGTGGCGGCCGATGCTGTGGACGTCGCACCGACCGCCGCCGGATCGACCACCCGGCGCGGCGACATCCGACATCACCCAGCCATGCAGAACCGTGCACAGTCGTGCACCCAGACACGGGGGACACCCATGCGTACTCGCCATGCCCAGGCCACCACCGCCACCTCCACCCGGGCCACCAGGGCCGGCCTGATCACCGCGCTCTCCGCACTCACGGCCCTCGCCGCGGCCGGGCTCGCCCTCGCGGCCCCGGCCGGCGCCACCGCGAAGCCGAGCGCCCCGGCCCAGCCCAAGTTCCTCTCGGCCGCCGAACTGCCGCCGCACCCCAGCTCCGCCTGGACGGCGGGCCGGGTCAAGAAGGGGGTCCCGGACGAGCTGAAGTCCTGCTTCGGCGGGGCGCTGCCGGGCCACGACTCCCGTTACCGCGAGTTCCGCACCGAACTGGACACCGGCGCCGTCCAGCTCACGCTCGTCGCCGCCAGCAACGCCAAGGCCAAGGCTCTCGCCGAGCGGCTCAACAAGGACATGCGCTCGTGCGCCGCGCGGATCGAGCAGGCCGACCCCGAGATCGAGGCCGAGTCCAGGGACTACGGCACGCTCGCGGTAGAGGAGGGCGCGCACGTCTACGGACTGCACACCGAGACCTCGTACGGCGCCACCGACATCCACCTTCTGTCGGTAGGCCGGGACGGCCGCGCCGTCACGGTCGTGGAATGGGGCCAGCTGGGTGACTTCACGGGTGCCCCGGTGAAGGCCTTCAAGAAGACGACGACCACGGCGGTCAAGAAGCTCTACTGACCGGCGGTACCGACCGGCCATACCGAGCCGGTTCCAGCGATCAGCGGCTCAACTGATCATCGACTGATCACTCACGGGGAGAACACCGAAATGAACCGCCGCCCCCTCTCTCGCCGGCCCGCCCGCCGTGCCGTCGCTCTCGCCCTCGGTATCGCGGCCGTCACCGCCCTCCCGCTGGCGCTGACCGCCTCGGCCCAGGCGACCCCGGCCCAAGCAGCCGCCTGGGCGCCCCGGACGGTGACCGGCAGCCCGTCCGACTCCGTGACGCGCATCGCCGACTTCTACGGCGCCTGCATCGACGCCCAGAGCGGCCCCGGCAACGGCGGAAAGCTCGCGGCGGAACTCCGCAAGCACTACATCCACCCCGACTACCTGAAGAAGCTGGTCGCCTGGGAGGAGAAGAACCACGCGGACGGTGTCCTGCGCGCCCAGAACGTCCCCGTCCGTTGGACGGTCACCGACAACGGCACCGCCGACCACACGGAGGCCGGCATCACGCTGACCTGGGGCTCGGGGAGCACGGCCGACACCACCAAGCTGGTCGTCGGCACGACCCGGGATCACCGGATCATCCACATCGGCACGAAGGGCATCGGCGGGAAGTGACCTACGGCCGGATCGGCAGCCCGCCCTGGACGGTTCGGCCGATCCACCACTCTCACGCGCCCGTCCATGACTGGACGGGCGCGTGAACTGTCGCAGCGTCCGCTCCAAACGCCCCTCCAGCAGCGCCCGACGGGCACGACCGAGGTCCTGATCCGGCCAGGAACGGTCCGACCAGCCCCGTACATCCGGTCGTTGAGGATTC
This sequence comes from Streptomyces lacrimifluminis, assembly GCF_014646095.1. Lineage (GTDB taxonomy): Bacteria > Actinomycetota > Actinomycetes > Streptomycetales > Streptomycetaceae > Streptomyces > Streptomyces lacrimifluminis. Next base: position 154,084 of record NZ_BMMU01000006.1, read on the forward strand.
GACATGACTGCCGTGTTCAGGTCGGGGGCATGGATCCCGTGAACGCGTTCGATCAGGAGGGGACAGTACACCGGCGTCCGGGCGGGGGTCATGAAGAGGCAGGCGCGAGGAGGCGGTCCCGTAGCTATCGGGGCCTTCTCGGTGAAAACGGCGGAGGAAACGACCGAGTACGACGACGGCTACGACGACGACGGCAACGACAACCACGACAACCACGACAACCACGACGACGGCAATGCCATCGGCGATGACGGTGGCGTGCACCGGGGGGAGGCGCCGCAATTGAGGCGCAGGCTGGGCTGTTCGGATCTGCGGGAGGTACCGGAGGCCCGCAGGGCACTGCGTGAGCTGTTGCGGCACTGGGGGAGGCCCGGCAGCTCGGAGATAGCGGAACTGCTCACCAGTGAGCTGGTCACCAACGCGCTGGTCCACACCGACCGTGACGCGGTACTGACGGCGACCGTCTCGCCGCGCGGATTACGCGTGGAGGTACGGGACTTCGTGGGACGCAGGCCGGGACTGCGCGCCCCGAACGCCGAGGACAGCACCAATGGCAGAGGTCTGGTTCTCGTGGAGTCCCTCGCCGACGCGTGGGGAGTGCGGGCGCACGGAGTGGGCAAGGCGGTGTGGTTCGAACTGAACGGGGGCGCGGCCTGAACAGGCCACGCCCCCATGTCGGTAGCGCTCGGTTCGCGCTCAACTCGTGCTCAGCAGCGTCGCTCAGCCGTACTGCTGCTCGAGGTCCCGGAGCTTGCGCTCCAGGGAGTCCAGGCGGGGCAGGGCCATCGTGTCGTCCTCCGCCGTGAGGTCGACAGTGATCGAGTCACTGCTGCCACGGACAGGCTGGAGGGAGGGACGGGCGCGCAGGGGCAGCTGCTCCGCGGAGGAGGATATCGCAGGGTCCGAGGTGACCTGGGCGGGCGCCCGCTCCACCTCGACCTGCTGACCGCCACCGCCGCCACCGCCGCCGAACGGGCCGCGGTGGCCCCGGCTGATCGCCTTGAGGTGCGCGCGCTCGGCCCGCTCCTGCTCACGCCGGCGCAGGCGCGCCTGCTCCTTCTGGCGGCGGTCCTCACGGACCTCGTCGACCGCTTCGTCCAGGCTGCGCACACCTTCCAGGAGCATCAGCGACCAGGCCTTGTACGTCTCACGGGGCGCCCGCGCCCAGCGGACCATACGGATCTGCGGCAGCGGACGCGGCACCAGACCCTGCTCGCGCAGGGCGGCCCGGCGGGTCTGCTTCAGCGCGCGGTCGAAGAGCACCGCGGCGGACAGGGACATGCCGGCGAAGAACTGCGGGGCGCCCGCGTTGTCGAGACCGCGGGGGGCGTGCACCCAGTTGAACCAGGCGGCCGCGGCCGCGAACGTCCACACGAGCATCCGGGAACCGAGGGCCGCGTCACCGTGGCTGGCCTCGCGTACCGCGAGCACGGAGCAGAACATCGCCGCTCCGTCCAGACCGAACGGGACGAGGTACTGCCAGCCGTCGGTGAGGTTCAGGTTCTGCTCGCCGAAGCCGACGAGTCCGTGGAAGGAGAGCGCCGCGGCGACCGCCGCACAGCAGAAGAGGAGTACGTAGGACGCCGTGGCGAAAATGGCTTCCTTGCGCCTGCGGCGCTCTTCGGTGCGCTCCCACGAGTCGTCCTGGCTCGCTTTCGCCCCCGAGGAGCGCTTGCCGCGCGCCAGCACCGCCACCGCCGCCAGCACGCCCAGGAGCAGTACGGCGCCCGGAAGCAGCCAGTTAAGCGATATGTCGGTCAGTCTCATCTGGGGTCCCTTGCATTGGGATAGGGCGTAACGCCCGCCATAGTGGCCCAATCCCCTCAGCCCTCAGGGGGTTTCGGGGCAAGAGGCCGCCTAAGGAGGTGCAAGGGGATGCTCAGGGCGACATTCTGCTCGAACTGCCGCTTGAGGGGCGGGAGTTGAGTTCGAATAAGACTACCCGTACGGGTGGTTCCACGGAAAGTTCCTGCGACAAGTGAGGAACTTGTGAAGTGCCCGTAACGATGGGGAGCCCCAGTCGAACGTGATCTACGGCGGCGATCCTACGGCACGCCGTGCCCGCTCTCCGGGGAGGGGGTCGATTGCTGAGGGTGCCTCAACTCGCGGCGGCGTCCGTCAGCTTGGCCACGCGGGTGTTCTCGCAGAGGCGCGGGCAGTTGTCGCACATCTCGTCCGGGCGGATCGTGTAGAAGAAGCAGCAGCTGGCCCGGTCGCGGGTGGGCAGAGGCGCGCCGTCCGGCCCGGTCGCGTCCCGGAAGCCGGCCGAGCCGACGAACGGCCGCGTCGAGCCCGGCAGCAGCAGCTCCAGCTCGCGTCGCGCGCGGTCGGCTTCGCCGACGACCTGGCCTATGTGGTGCAGGCCCTCCACGACGTCGTCGGTGACCACGCCCCACAGGGCCCGGCCGCGCCGCCGCATCCGCGGCCCGAAACCGCCGAGCACGGGCTCCAGGTGTTCGGTGAGCGCCGCCCGTACCTCGCCCCGCAGCGCCTCCTCGTCAGCGACTACCCGGGCTCCGGGCAGGTTCGCCGCCGGGTCGTCGGGCAGGCACGCGAAGGTGCCGGTGCGCACGCCGAAGCGCCCGTCGGTGCGGTGGTAGGAGACGTCCTCGACGGGCAGTCGCGGCACCCGGCGGTGCAGGAACCACGGCACGGTGATCAGCAGGCAGGCGGTCCACGCGTACCGGTGCAGTCCGAAACTCGCGACGACGTCCGGGCGGCCCCGCTCCCCGTAGTCCCGCAGCACCTGCTCGTCGTCCCAGGCGAGGAAGGAGTCGAGGTCGATGTCGCCGGCCGCGAGCCCGGCGGCCCGGACCCATCCGGCGCCGCGCGGATGCGCCTGGCCGGGGCCCAGCTCAATGACTGCGGCGTGCGGGTAGGCCTCGGCGAGCCGGTCGTACGCGTCCGCGACGGCGGACCGGGTCTGTACGGGAGCGGACATGTCGGGACCACCGCATCTCGATAGATCGCGCGAAGATCAAAGGTAAGCCTTACCTTACCCGCCCTTCCTGTGATGTGATCGGGATTTAACACCGGATTCGGCCTGGATTCGAACCTCGACTCGAATCGGGATTTGAACTGACGGAATGTGCGCCTATGGTGCTTGACGGGCGAGTAACAACCCGCCGCAATGACCCCATGTGCCGTCAAGGTGCCATCTAGCCCGGAGGAGGCCCCCGTGCAGCACGCCGGCCCACAGGGCGCGCACGGCTCGCCCGAGACGAGGGCCCCGGCTGCACACCCGCCGGCCGTACGCGTTCCGCCGCAGCTCAGGGCCGCGGACGTGGACCGCGGGTGGGGCCCAGGGGTGAGCGGGTCGACGGCTCGCGGAACCACGGGTGCCGGTGCGTCTGTCGACGGCGCCCGGGGTGAGCACACGCACAGCGAACAGCCGATCCCGGGACCTCGCACGGCACCGTCCGGCCCCGCGCGGGCGCGTCCCGTCGTCCAGCGGTCCTCCGTGCGCGGCCAGATCCTCGACGCACTGCGCGCCGCGCTCGTCGGGGGCGAGCTGGCGCCCGGCGAGGTGTACTCGGCCCCCGCGCTGGGCGACCGGTTCGGGGTGTCCGCGACGCCCGTCCGCGAGGCGATGCAGCAGCTCGCGCTGGAGGGCGCCGTCGAGGTCGTCCCCAACCGGGGCTTCCGCGTCGTGGAACGCGGCGCCCGGGAGCTGGCCGAGCTGGCCGAGATCCGCGCCCTGATCGAGCTCCCGGTGCTGCTCCGGCTGGCCGCCACGGTACCCGCCGAACGCTGGACGGAACTCCGCCCCCTCGCCGAGGCGACGGCCCAGGCGGCGTCCACCGGCTGCCGGGCCACCTACGCGGAGACCGACCGAGCCTTCCACCGCGCGGTCCTGTCCCTCGCCGGCAACAGCCAGCTGGTCCGGATCGCCGACGACCTCCACCGCCGCGCCCAGTGGCCCCTCGTGGACACGAAGGCCGACACGAGCCGATCGGCCCTCATGGCGGACGCGGCAGATCACGGAACCCTGCTGGACGCCTTGACGGCAGGGGACGTGTCAGCGGTCCAGTCGCTGGTACGGAACCATGTGACAGGCGCTCACTGACCCAACCTCAGGGGCGCGGGGCTGTATCTGATGTGCGGCTTTGCCGCGTGGGCGCGCTCAGCCACGGCGGACCCGCACTCGCCCCACGACCGAACCGCTCCACCCCGCCCGCGTGACGCACTACGCGGAAGCCGCCGGCGGAGCCAACTGCCGCGCCAGCCAGGTAGGAACGCCCCCGAGCAACCGGAACAACCGCCCCGCCTCGGCCCGCAGCCGCGAAGCCTCCGGCTCGGACTCCGCATCGGCGAGCGAGGCCAGCGCGGGCGCCGTCCCCACGAGATACCCCAACTCCTCCCGGATCCGCAGCGATTCGCTGAACCCGTGCCGCGCCTCCGCCAACTCCCCGTCACGTAGGGCGAGTCCGGCCAGATGACGCCATGTGAACGACAGCAGCAGCGGATCGGCGTGCGCGGTGGCCCCCGCGTGCGCCCGCCGGTACGCGGCCCGCGCCGCCTGCGGGGAACGCGCCAGGTTCTCGGCCAGCAGCCCCCGCCGGAAGTCCAGCACGGCGCGCCCCGGCGCCCCCGGCGGGATCAGCGCCGCCGCCCGCCCCAGCGCGGCCCGCGCCTCGTCGGCGCGGTCCCGTACGCCGAGCAGGGTCGCCGCGTACGCCAGCTGCCCGCGCTCACATGCCGCCGCGCCCCGCTCGTCGTCGCTCCGGGCCACCGCCTCCGCCGTACGCAGCGCGTCCTCGGCCTCTCCCCAGCCCTGCTCGGTGTAGAGGCACCGTTCCACGAGCAGCGCGGCCCGCTGGAGCGAGGCGTCGGGCGTTGCCGGGTCGAGCAGCGCCGCCGCGTCCGCCCAGCAGGCGCGTGAGCGCAGCCGCCATACCGCGGTCTGGAGTGGATCGTCACCAGAGTTCGTTCCGGAACCAGACATGGCGGTGTACGCCACGTTGCCCTCCCCAAGGTCCTGTCCTTCGGATCAGCTCGGGGTCGCGTGGCGCAAGGCACCGCGCCTCTGCACCTGCCTGATCCGAAGAACAGGCCCAGCACGCCATCGAGCTGTTGAGTGGTGGCGGAATCTCAGCACGAATCACGGTGCCGGGCCAAGAGGGTGGGTGAAAGAATTCACAAAGTCGGGGAAGAGGACGGGCCCGGGTTGCCGTGCGACCGGTCCCGCCCGGCGTGCGTCGGGGCCGCGCGCCCCGGACCTCCGGCGCCGCACGGCGTCCTGGGCTCAGCTCATCCGCAAAGCCAGGAAGAAGTCCAGCTTGTCCTCCAGCCGCGACAGATCACGGCCCGTCAACTGCTCGATCCGCCCCACCCGGTACCGCAGCGTGTTGACGTGCAGATGCAGCCGCGCGGCGCACCGCGTCCACGAGCCGTCGGACTCCAGGAACGCCTCCAGTGTCGGGATCAGTTCGGCCCGGTGGCGCCGGTCGTAGTCCCGCAGGGGGTCGAGGAGGCGGGCCGTGAAGGCGCGGCGGACGTCGTCCGGGACGAACGGGAGCAGCAGCACGTGGGAGGCCAGTTCCTGGTGGCCAGCCGCGCACACCCGGCCGGGGCGCGCCCCGGCCACCCGGCGGGCGTGCCGCGCCTCCTCCAGCGCCCCGCGCAGCCCCTCCGCCGAGTGCACGGCCGCGCTGACGCCGATCGTGAGCCGCCCGTCGTCGTCCAGACCCGCGGACAGCGGGTCCCGTACGCGGGTGAGCAGTTCCTCGGCCAGAATCCCCGCCTCCGAACCGTCGTGCTCCGACGACACCGCCGGCAGCGGTACGAGGGCGATCGCCTCGTCCCCCGTATGCGCCACGGCGATCCGGTCGGAGTGCTCCGGGCCCGTCAGGACCGGGGCGACGAGGATTTCCTCCAGCAACGCCTGGGCCACCGGGCCGCCCTCGATCACGCCGCCGGCCCAGTCCACGCGGGCCACGACGACCTGCCAGTGCGGGGCCGCGCCGAGGCCGGGCAGCAGGACCGGCGCGGCGACCCGCAGCCGGGCCGCGATCTCGGCGGGCGCGGCGCCCGTCTGCACCAGCTCCAGGACCTCCTGGGCGAGCCGTCGCCGCACCACGCGTTCCGCGTCGCGCCGGTCGCGCTCGACCGCGATCAGCTGCGTGACGCCCTGGAGCAGATCGAGCCGCTCCGCAGGCCAGTCCCCGGCGTCCGCCTCGACGGCGAGCAGCCAGTCGGACAGCAGGCTCTCGCGCACGTCCCGTGAGCCGCCCGGCGCGGCGGTGCCGCTGCTGCCGCGGACGGGGAAGAGGGAGTACGTCACGGCGCCCACCGCCACCCGGTGGGGTCCGCGTCTGCCGGTGCGGGCCGCCGTCAGATGCTCGGCCGCCAGTGCCGCGCACACGTCGGGGGCCGGGGCGGGTCCGGAGACCTTGGAGCCCGCGATGATCCGTCCGGCGGGGGAGAGGACCCAGGCGCGCAGGTCGAGGTCCGAGCCGAGCAGGTCCAGAACCACGTCGGGGCCGCCACCCGCCGGACCCGAGGTCATCATCCGGCGGTGCCGCTCCACGACGGCCGCCAGGTCCCCGGCACGCTCACCGGACACCTGCCGGACGACATGCTCGGTGATCGACGCGAACGCCACCGACTCGTGCACCGCGAACAGCGGCAGCCGGTGCCGGGCACAGGCCGCGACCAGGTCGTCCGGGATGTTCCCCAGTTCTGCCTCACCGGCACCCAGGGCCGCGACCCCGGCCCCCGCCAGGAGCCGTACGAACGCCTCGGAGTCCGCCGGGTCCCGGCGCCAGGCCAGGCCCGTGAGCACCAGCTCGCCGCCCGAGAGGTAACGGCTGGGGTCCCTGAGGTCGGTGGTCATCACCCCGCGTACGGTGCGGTCCAGCTCGTCCTCGCCGCCGAGCAGCGTGAGGCCCAGCGCGTCGGTGTCCAGCAGTGCGCGCAGCCGCATTCTCGTCGCCGCCGTTCTGTTTGCGAGCCGCGCTTTTCCGCCTGCGCGGCGCTCACTGTTTCCAGGGAAAATCAGAGAGGTTACTGATGGCCTCTGTTCATACGAATCTACAAGACGATCGCCCTGGCCAGCCAACTCCTTCATGGTTTCCGTGACTGACCCGGGCGGAGCACAGCCCTGTGTACTGGCTCCACCGCACGTGAACAGCACATGAACGAGCCAATCGCACGACCCGCGGGGACGATCCACGGGTACTGCCTACTGGTACAGCCCACGGGTACGACTCACGCGACGAAGAGGAAAAGAGCCGGTCATGGACTTCCTTCGCCCCGCCAGCTGGGAGGAGGCGCTCGCCGCGAAGGCCGAGCACCCCACCGCTGTGCCGATCGCGGGCGGCACCGACGTGATGGTCGAGATCAACTTCGACCACCGCCGGCCCGAGTACCTCCTCGACCTGACCCGTGTCGGAGATCTCTACGAATGGGAGACCGGCGAGCAGAGTGTGCGGCTCGGCGCCTCCGTCCCCTACACCCGGATCATGGAGAACCTGCGCGCCGAGCTGCCGGGCCTGGCCCTCGCCTCCCACACGGTCGCCTCCCCGCAGATCCGCAACCGGGGCGGCGTCGGCGGCAACCTCGGCACCGCCTCCCCGGCAGGCGACGCCCACCCGGCGCTCCTCGCCGCGGGCGCGCAGGTCGAGGCCGAGTCCGTACGCGGCACCCGGCTGATCCCGATCGACGACTTCTACACGGGCGTCAAGCGCAACGCGCTCGCCCCCGACGAGCTGATCCGCGCCGTCCACATCGACAGGGCGGACGGCCCCCAGCAGTACTCCAAGGTCGGCACCCGCAACGCCATGGTCATCGCGGTCTGCGCCTTCGGGCTCGCACTGCACCCGTCGACCCGGACCGTCCGCACGGGGATCGGCTCGGCGGCGCCCACACCCGTGCGGGCCAAGGCCGCCGAGGAGTTCCTGAACGCCGCGCTCGCAGAGGGCGGCTTCTGGGACAACGGGAAGATCATCACGCCGTCCGTCGCCAAACAGTTCGCCGACCTGTGCGCGGGCGCCTGCAACCCGATCGACGACGTCCGGGGCACCGCGAGCTATCGCCGCCACGCGGTCGGCGTGATGGCCCGGCGCACGCTGACGTGGACCTGGGAGTCGTACCGCGGCACCGCCGCTCGCACGGAGGGAGTCGCGTAATGCGCGTCAATTTCACGGTCAACGGCCGTCCGCAGGAAGCGGACGACGTGTGGGAGGGCGAGTCCCTGCTGTACGTCCTGCGGGAGCGGCTCGGCCTGCCGGGTTCCAAGAACGCCTGCGAGCAGGGCGAGTGCGGGTCGTGCACCGTCCGCCTCGACGGCGTACCGGTGTGCTCGTGTCTCGTCGCGGCGGGACAGGTGGAAGGGCGCGAGGTCGTCACGGTCGAAGGGCTCGCCGACCACGCCAGACAGCGTACGGAGCACGGCAGTTGCGGAACGGGCTCCTGCGGTACGTCACTTGACGCGGCCAAGCAGTGGCAGCCCAAGGGCGACACGGACTCCCAGACCGGTGAGGGCACCGAACTGGCCCCCATCCAGCAGGCGTTCATCGACGCCGGCGCCGTTCAGTGCGGCTTCTGCACGCCAGGACTGCTGGTCGCCGCCGACGAGATGCTGGAGCAGAACCCCAACCCGACCGACGCGGACATCCGCGAAGCCCTTTCGGGCAACCTGTGCCGTTGCACGGGCTACGAGAAGATCATGGACGCGGTCCGGCTCGCGGCGGCCCGACAGGGAGAGGCGGTCTGACATGCCCGGCAGGAACGCTCCCCTCGGGACCCCCACCAAGGTCACCCAGGGCTCGAAGACCAAGGGCGGCATCGGCGAGTCCACGCTCCGCCCCGACGGCACCCTCAAGGTCACCGGCGAGTTCGCCTACTCGTCCGACATGTGGCACGAGGACATGCTCTGGGGCCAGATCCTGCGCTCCACGACCGCCCACGCCGAGATCGTCTCCATCGACACGGCCGAGGCCCTCGCGCTGCCCGGCGTGTACGCGGTCATGACGTACGACGACCTGCCGACCGACGTGCGGAACTACGGCCTGGAGATCCAGGACACCCCCGTCCTCGCCCACGGCAGGGTCCGTCACCACGGTGAACCGGTCGCCATCGTCGCCGCCGACCACCCGGAGACCGCGCGCCGCGCGGCAGCGAAGATCAAGGTCGAGTACCGCGACCTGCCGGTCGTCACCGACGAGGCCTCCGCGACCGCGCCGGACGCGATCCTCCTCCACGAGAACCGCACCGACCACCACGTCGGCCATGTCGACCACCCGAACATCGTCCACCGCCAGCCGATCATCCGCGGCGACGTCGAAGCCGCCCGTGCACGCGCCGACTTCATCGTCACCGGCGAGTACACCTTCGGCATGCAGGACCAGGCCTTCCTGGGCCCGGAGTCGGGCCTCGCCGTCCCCGCCGAGGACGGCGGTGTGGACCTCTACATCGCCACCCAGTGGCTGCACTCCGACCTGCGCCAGATCGCGCCCGTGCTCGGCCTGCCCGAGGACAGGATCCGGATGACGCTGTCCGGGGTCGGCGGCGCGTTCGGTGGCCGCGAGGACCTGTCGATGCAGATCCACGCCTGCCTGCTCGCCCTGCGCACCGGCAAACCCGTGAAGATCGTCTACAACCGTTTCGAGTCCTTCTTCGGCCACGTCCACCGGCACCCCGCCAAGCTCACCTACGAGCACGGGGCCACCAAGGACGGCAAGCTGACCCACCTGAAGGCGCGGATCGTGCTCGACGGCGGCGCGTACGCCTCCGCCTCCCCGGCGGTCGTCGGCAACGCGGCCTCGCTCGGCGCCGGACCGTACGTCATCGACGACGTCGACATCGACTGCATCGCCCTCTACACCAACAACCCGCCCTGCGGCGCGATGCGCGGCTTCGGCGCGGTCCAGGCCTGCTTCGCCTACGAGGCCCAGATGGACAAGCTCGCCGACGCCGTGGGCATGGACCGGGTCGAGTTCCGCCGCCTCAACGCCATGGAACAGGGCTCGCTGCTGCCCACCGGCCAGGCCGTCGACTCCCCGGCCCCGGTCGCCGAACTCCTGCGCCGGGTCAAGGCGATGCCCCTCCCGCCGGAGCAGCAGTGGCTGACGGCGGGCGAGGCGGCGGACGTACGCCAGCTGCCGGGCGGCCTCTCCAACACCACCCACGGCGAGGGCGTGGTCCGGGGCGTCGGCTACGCGGTCGGCATCAAGAACGTCGGCTTCTCCGAGGGCTTCGACGACTACTCGACCGCCCGGGTACGGATGGAGGTTGTCGGCGGTGAGCCGGTGGCCACGGTCCACACGGCGATGGCGGAGGTCGGCCAGGGCGGGGTCACCGTCCACGCCCAGATCGCCCGCACCGAGCTGGGCGTCGCCCAGGTGACGATCCACCCGGCCGACACCCAGGTCGGCTCGGCCGGTTCGACCTCGGCCTCCCGGCAGACGTACGTCACCGGTGGCGCCGTCAAGAACTCGTGCGAGCTGGTCCGCGAGAAGGTCCTGGAGGCCGGGCGCCGCAAGTTCGGTTCCTACCACCCCGCTTGGGCCACGGCCGAGCTGCTGCTGGAGGGCGGCAAGGTCGTCACGGACGCCGGTGAGGTCCTCGCCGACCTGGTCGATGTCCTGGGCGAGGAGTCCGTCGAGGTCGAGGCGGAGTGGCGGCACCGGCCGACCGAACCCTTCGACCTGCGCACCGGCCAGGGCTTCGGACACGTCCAGTACTCGTTCGCCGCGCACCGGGCCGTCGTCGAGGTCGACACCGAACTGGGCCTGGTGAAGGTCATCGAACTGGCCTGCGCACAGGACGTCGGCAAGGCGCTCAACCCGCTGTCGGTCGTCGGCCAGATCCAGGGCGGCACCACGCAGGGCCTGGGCATCGCCGTGATGGAGGAGATCGTCGTCGACCCCAAGACGGCCAAGGTGAGGAACCCGTCCTTCACGGACTACCTGATCCCCACCATCCTCGACACCCCGACCATCCCGGTCGACGTCCTCGAACTCGCCGACGAGCACGCCCCGTACGGCCTCCGGGGCGTCGGCGAGGCGCCCACCCTGTCGTCGACTCCGGCCGTCCTGGCGGCGATCCGGAATGCGACGGGCCTGGAGCTCACGAAGACTCCGGTACGCCCGGAGCACCTGACGGGCACGGCGTAGTCGGTTCCGTGCGTTGTCGGGTGCGGGCCCGGTGGGGCTCCTCGCGCAGTTCCCCGAGCCCCTGAAAAGCAGGGGCTCTGCGCCCATGCTTTGCGGCCCGCAGGGGCCGTGTCCTTCAGGGGCGCGGGGAACTGCGCGACCAGCCCCCACCGGGCCCGCAGCCGACAACGGCACACCACAAGCACCCATTCGCCTCGGGCCGTCCCCCGGGTCGTGCACCTTCCCAATCCCCTATGAACCTTGGGAGTCGGCACACATGACCCAACAGTCACTGGAGTCGAAGAACGTCACACAGGACCCGGCGGCCCCCGGCCGGTCCGCACTCGACCGCTACTTCCACATCACCCACCGAGGCTCCACCCTCGCCCGAGAGCTCCGCGGCGGCATCACCACCTTCATGGCGATGGCGTACATCCTGCTCCTCAACCCGCTGATCCTCTCCGGCAAGGACGCGGCCGGAAACACGCTCGGCCAGCACGCCCTGATCACCGCCACCGCCCTCGCCGCGGCCGTCACCACGCTCCTCATGGGCTTCCTCGGCAAGGTCCCCCTCGCCCTCGCCGCCGGCCTGTCGGTGTCCGGCGTCCTGGCCTCCCAGGTGGCGCCCGTCATGACCTGGCCGCAGGCGATGGGCATGTGCGTGCTGTACGGCGTGGTCATCATGCTGCTGGTCGTCACCGGCCTACGCGAGATGATCATGAACGCGATCCCGCTGGCGCTGAAGCACGCGATCACCATGGGAATCGGCCTGTTCGTCGCCCTGATCGGCCTGGTGAAGGCCGGCTTCGTCCACCAGGGCGGGGCAACTCCCCTCTCTCTCGGCCCGAACGGCGAACTCGCGGGCTGGCCCGTGCTGTTGTTCGCCGCGACCCTCCTCCTCATCGTCATGCTCCAGGCGCGCGGCACCCCCGGCGCGATCCTTGTCGGCATCGTCAGCGGTACCGTCCTTGCCGTCGTGCTCAATACGACGGGCGTGATCGACCCGAAGCAATGGGCGAGCGGCGCACCGGAGTTGCACGGCAGCGCGGTGTCGATGCCGGACTTCTCGCTCTTCGGGGACGTCGAGTTCGGCGGCTGGGGAGAGGTCGGCGCGATGACGGTCGGCATGATCGTGTTCACTCTCGTCCTCGCCGGCTTCTTCGACGCGATGGCGACGATCATCGGCGTCGGCACGGAGGCCGGACTCGCCGACAGCAAGGGCCGGATGCCGGGCCTGTCGAAGGCACTGCTCATCGACGGCGCCGGCGGGGCGATCGGCGGCGTGGCCGGCGCGTCGGGCCAGACGGTGTTCGTCGAGTCGGCGACGGGCGTGGGGGAGGGCGCCCGTACGGGCCTGTCCTCCGTCGTCACCGGCCTGTTCTTCGCGGCCTGTCTGTTCTTCACCCCGCTGACGGCGATCGTGCCCGGGGAGGTCGCGGCGGCTGCCCTGGTGGTGATCGGCGCGATGATGACGTCGAACGCCCGGCACGTCGACTGGGCCGACCGCGCCACCGCCGTCCCGGTCTTCCTGACCGTCGTGATCATGCCGTTCACGTACTCGATCACGGCGGGCGTTGCGGCCGGCGTGATCTCGTACGTGGCCATCAAGGTCGCGCAGGGCGGGGCGCGGGAGATCGGTGCCTTCATGTGGGCCCTGACAGGCGTCTTCTTCGTCTATTTCGCCCTCCATCCCCTTGAGGGCTGGCTGGGCGTGCACTAGCCGATCCCCGTAAGTCCTTTCCGTACAGCCGTTGTTGAGGAGATCGAGATGCTGGACATCGCCGCAGAACTGCACCGGTGGGTCGAGCAGGGACGCGACTTCGCCGTGGCCACCGTCGTGGCCGTGAGCGGCAGTGGCCCCCGTCGGCCCGGAGCCGCCCTCGCGGTGGACACCGACGGCACGGCGATCGGCTCGGTCTCCGGCGGCTGCGTGGAGAGCGCGGTGTACGAGCTGTGCCAACAGGCCCTGGCGGACGGCGAGTCGGTCCTCGAACGCTTCGGCTACAGCGACGACGACGCCTTCGCCGTGGGCCTGACCTGCGGCGGTGTCATCGACATCCTGGTGACGGCGGTACGGGTGTCCGATCCCGCCCGCGAGGTGTTCGCCTCGGCCCTGGCCGCCGCCGCGCGCGGGGAGACGGCGGCCGTCGCACGGATCGTCTCCGGCCCGGGAGAGCTGCTGGGGCGCGCCCTGCTAGTCGGCCCGGACGGCTCGTACGAGGGCGGCTTCGGCGCCCACCCCGAACTGGACCGCACGGTGGCCGCCGAGGCACGCGCCTGCCTCGACGCGGGCCGCACCGGCACCCTGGAGATCGGAGAGCAGGGCTCACGTTGCGGAGCACCGCTCACGGTCCTGGTCGAGTCGTCGGTGCCGCCGCCCCGCATGATCGTGTTCGGCGCGATCGACTTCGCGTCGGCGCTGGTCCGTATGGGCAAGTTCCTCGGCTACCACGTGACGGTGTGCGACGCCCGCCCGGTCTTCACGACGCCCGCCCGTTTCCCCGAGGCGGACGAGATCGTCGTCGAGTGGCCGCACCGGTACCTGGAACGGACGGCCGTGGACGCCCGTACCGTCCTGTGCGTCCTCACCCACGACGCCAAGTTCGACGTCCCCCTGCTCCGGCTCGCCCTGCGGCTGCCGGTGGCGTACGTCGGCGCGATGGGCTCCCGCCGGACCCACCTGGACCGGAACGAGCGGCTGCGCGAAGTCGGCGTGAGCGAGCTGGAGCTGGCGCGGCTGCGGTCCCCGATCGGACTGGACCTGGGCGCCCGTACGCCGGAGGAGACCGCGTTGTCCATCGCGTCGGAGATCGTCGCCAACAGGCGTGGCGGGAGCGGGGTTTCACTGACCGGGGCGCACACCCCGATCCATCACGACGGGATGTCCACGGCGGTGGGGCGGATCGGGTCGGTGGCCTGAGGCCAGCCGAACGTCGTGTGCAGATAGCCGAGTCGGACTCCGCGGGTGGACCAACAGATCGAGACCGGCTCCGACTCCTGCCGCCTTCAGGCCGCCACTGCAGAGCGCCGGATCGGGGAGTCGGGAGCCGACCCGGCAGCTCGCCCCAGCAGCTCGATCGGGACGCCCCGGGTCACTGCCCCGACCGGTTTTCGCCGTTGCGCTGCTCCTCGAAGCGGACAGCCAGGCCGGGCCAGTGCTCGGACCACCGCGCGAGATCACCCTCGGTCAACGACCACCGCGAACGCAGGGCGGAGTCCGGCAGGAAGCGGACGCAGGTCCCCGTGGTCCCGTCGGTCTCGACGGGCTCCAGGTCGGTCACCGGGACACCGCGCTCATAGCGCTGACTCCAGGATCCGTTGAGGCGGTGGTTGGTATGAATCAGCCACTCGCTGAGCGCTGCGACGACGGACATGCCGCGACGCGCATGTCCGTCCGGAAGCCGCTCCGCCTCCGGGAGGTCGAAGAACCGAAGGTCCTTCGTGGCCATGACCGGTTTCTTCACCATCCGGCCGTACTCGTCGGCCCGGGTGTCGGTGCCCCGTCCGTCGTCCTTCACCGACACCGAGCCGTCGGTATGCAGCGTGACCACACACCGTCCGCCGCCCCGGCTCGCTGCCTCGTCGGCGGCATAGGCGACCACCTCGAGAACCAGGTGTACCGGCCCGCCCGGAGCGAACTCCGCAGATCCCTGGCGGATCCGACGGAGATGGTCCGTGTCCACGAGGCCGGCCCAGTCGTGCGTCGTGTTGACCCAGGAGGCCCTTGATCCACCCATCCGAAAAGTATCGATCAAGGCTCTCCCTGAGGCTGCCGAAACCAACCGCTCACCTGGCGTCCTTCCGCCAGGCCGATTCCCTGGATGTAGGGAGGCGCCGCGCTCCTGGCAGGAGCACTTCTGGGGGCCCACCGTGAGCCCACACCCTCCACTCCGGCATCAACACCGCAGCCACACGCCGTACTCTCTCGCCCGAGCACCGCTGGTTCGGACCCCCATCAATCAGATGCTGGTGCTCGTCAGGAGAACCCGGGGCCGACACCCCGTAGATCACACAAGGACACGGGCAGAGCCATAGCCGCCAAGGCGCCGCGCATGCTGTCGAAAACCCCACGGCGGTGATCGTGGTGGACCCTGCTCGCACCAGCCGCTGGGACGCCCAGCACTGGCACAAACCCCTCACCAACACCATTTGCAGGACCACGTCTTAAGGCCACCACGTGGTAGACACTCGCCACGATGCTGCCGCCGTGGCGTTCGGAAGCACCGGGACGACGCCGGCATCCTCGATGTCGAGGGTCACCCCGTCCTCAGCAGCCGGTTCACCGCCCGCCCGAACACATACCGTGCGGCCCCAGCCAGCGGACGGTCGAACAGCGACGGCAGCAGGCGTACGCGCAACTCCTCGCGCCAGATCACCCGCGAGCGTCCTCCCGGGCCCGGGCGTACCTCGATCTCCGCCCAGCCCAGGACGACCCGGCCGCGTTTCTCCAGGCGGCACAGGCCCGGGGTGTCCTCAGTCGGGGGCCGCCAGACGGTGACCTCCATACGGTCGTCGAAGGCGAGAGGGCCGATCCCCGAGCGGGCGACGAACACCGTGCCCTCGTGGGTCGGCGGGTCGGTGAGTACCGTGACGCGGGTCAGGGGGACGACGGAGGCATGGCGGGGCCACTCCGTGAGCCGGCCCCAGGCCTGGTCGAGGGGGAGCGGCACCGTGCGTTCGAGGAGGAAGTTGACCACGGCACGATCGTAGGGAACCCGACGGGCGACGCGGCGCGTTCCGGAGTCCTGCGGCCCGTGTTCACAGCGGACTCACACGCTTGGCCCGGGCGGGCATTCACGAGGTGACGTACGCCGGACGCCCAGCGGGGGCAATGCGTGTCGCGTCGCGGTGGGCGCGGTGGGAGTGGTGGCGTCCCGGGTCGGAGGACGTGCCCGGAAGACCGCTTCCGCCACCGCACGGTGTACGGCACCATGGGCGCGATCTCGTGACCCGTGACCCGCACCCATGGCCGGAGGGCACCGCGTGGACAGTCGACCGCACGACAGGCTCGACGAGTTGCAGAGAGACCCCTATCCGTACTACGCCCGCGCCCGCGACGCCGAGGGACTGACCTTTGTCGCCGAACTCGATGCCTGGCTGGTCGCCCGAGATGCCGACGTACGTGAAGTGCTGCGCCGCGCCGATGACTTCTCCTCTGCCGGTGCGCTGCGCCCCGACGCCATACCGGCGCCTGCCGCGCTCGCCGTGCTGGGAGGGGGGTTCGGCGGGCGGCCCGTCGTCGTCGGCGCGGACGGTGACCGGCATCAGGAGCTGCGGGCGCCGATCGTCAAAGGACTCTCGCCCGCCCGGGTCGCCGACGTCGTGCCGTACGCCGCCGAGCGCGCCGCCGCCCTGGTCGACGCGTTCGTGAACGGTGACCAGGGTAGTACCGGCGAACACAAGGGCGGGCGCGTGGAGTTGATGTCCGCGTACGCCCGCCGTCTGCCCGGAGAGGTCATCGGCAGGATCGTCGGACTCGACCCCGCCGACATTCCGGCGGTCGTGCACGGCGGGTACCGCGCCGAGGAACTTCTCTTCCGCCCGCTGGCGGAGGACGAGCAGATCGCCGTCGCCCAGGACGTGGTGGCGACACAGCGCATCCTCGACCGGTACGCCCGCGCCCGGCACGCCGAACCCCGCGAGGATCTCTGCACGGACATCGTCGCGTCCGTCACCGCCACGGGCGACGGTGACGCCGCCCCCGAACTCACCCTCGGCCAGCGCCACGAGGCCGTCTCCCACCTCCAGAACCTGCTGATCGCCGGGCACCTCACCACCACCGCGCTCATCGGTACGACGGTCCTCCATCTGCTCCGGCACCCGGACCAGTGGGAGCTGCTGTGCGCGGAACCCGAGCGCATCCCGGCCGCAGTGGAGGAGGCCGCCCGGTACGACACGGCGCTCCAGGGATTCCGCCGCGTCACCACCCGCCCGGTCACCCTCGCGGGCACCGAACTCCCTGCCGGGGCAACGCTGTTCGTCGCCTTCGGCGCCGCCAACCGGGACGGTGTGCGGCACCCCGGCCCGGACGACTTCGACATCACCCGCAGCCCGGTCCGTCACCTGGCCTTCGGTTTCGGTGCCCACGCCTGCCCCGGCTCCCAGCTCGCCCGCGAACAGCTCCGGCTCACCCTGCAGGAGTTGACCAGCCGTCTGCCGGGTCTGCGGCCGGCCGAGGACCACCCGGTGACGATGCGCCCGACGATGATCCACCGCTCTCCGCTGAGCCTGCACCTGACCTGGTGATCGGCGCATGATCGGTGCACGGGTCTTGTTCTGACATCCGGACCTTCCCTAGGGTCGACGTACGAGGGGGTGGAAGCGCTTTCTAGTGAAAGAGGTGACCCGCTCATGCCCGGAAACAGGAGACGGGACAGGACCCGCGACAGGACGTGTGGCAGCGCACGCGACAGGACTCGCGACCAGGCACGGGACAGGACTCGCGACGAGACTCGCGGCAAGGCGAGGAAGCCCCGGCGGTCCCGCAGGGCGGCCGTCGCCGCCGGTCTCGCCGTCGCCCTGTGTGCCGCACTCACGGCCTGTTCGGGCCCGGACGGTTCGACCAGCGCGGGCGGCAAGGTCGTCCTGCGCTACACCTGGTGGGGCAACCCGGACAGGGCGGCCAGGACCCAGGCTGCGGTCGACCTCTTCGAGAAGAAGTATCCGGACGTCGAGGTACAGACCTCGTTCGCCGGCTACGACGCCTACAAGCAGAAGCTGGCGACCCAGGCCGCCGGCGGCGACGCCCCCGACGTCATGCAGCTCGACTACCGGATGATCGACCAGTACGCCTCGGGAGGCGTCCTCCTCGACCTCGGTACGCAGCAAACCGTCCTGAAAACAGGGGAGTTCGAGCCCGGGCTGCTCGCCACCGGCAAACTGAACGGCAAGCAGTACGCCGTCCCGCAAGGACGCGGCACCGAGACCGTCGTCTACGACCCGACGCAGTGGAAGGAAGCGGGCCTCAAGCCGCCCGCCGACGCCTCGGCCGGCGGCTGGACCTGGGACCAGTGGGCCGACGCCATGCGGGTGTTGAAGGAGAAGACCGGAAAACCCGGCGCCACCGACCCCGGGCAGAGCGAGGACTCCTTCGAGGTCTGGCTGCGCGGCCAGGGCAGGTCCCTCTACACCAAGGACCATGAACTCGGTTTCACGGTCGACGACTTGACCCGCTGGTGGACGTTCACCGATGGCCTGCGCCGCGAAGGCGTCGTCTCGCCCGCCGAGCAGACCACCCAGCTCGACGGCTCGGTCGAGAACACCCCGCTCGGCCGCGGCAAGGCCCTGTCCGACATGAACTGGGACGCCCCGGCCAGCGGTTACCTCGCCCTGATCCCGGACGGCATCGCCCTCGCCCCCATGCCCTCGGGCGCCGACGGAACCCCCGGCCAGTACTTCAAGCCCTCCATGTTCATGGGCGTCGCCGCCGACACCGGCAGCCCCGAACAGGCTGCCCGGCTCATCGACTTCATGCTCAACGACCGCGAGGCCGCGGCGATCCTCGGCGCTACCCGGGGCATCCCCGTCAACGAGTCGATCCGTGAGGAAATCGCCCCCGAGCTCAAGGACTTCGACAAGACGATCTACGCCTACCAGGCAACCCTCGAAGGAAGGCTCGACACCCCGCCCCAGGCGCCCCCGTCCGGCGACAGCGCCCTGCAGACCACCTTCCAGCGGGACTACGACCAGGTGTCGTACGAGCGCATGTCGCCGCGCGAGGCGGCCCAGGACTACGTCACCGAGGCGAAGGCGGAGCTGAGGTCATGACCACCACCCAGGTACCGACACCCGCCCGCACCGCACAGACCCCTCCCGTGAAGCGGCCCAAACGCCAACGCGAGGGCGCCGCCTGGGTGTTCCTGTCCCCGTGGGTGCTGGGCGCCTGCCTGCTCACCCTGCTCCCCATGGCGGTCTCGCTCTACCTCTCCTTCACCGACTACGACCTGTTCAACTCGCCCAACTGGGTGGGCCTGCGCAACTACACGCAGATGTTCACCGAGGACCCGCGCTACTGGCGGTCGGTCGGCGCGACCCTCACCTATGTCGTCATCGCGGTCCCGCTCCAGCTCGGACTCGCCCTCGTCGTCGCCCTCGCCCTGAAGAACATGAAGCGCGGCCGGGCCTTCTACCGCTCCGCGTTCTACGCCCCCTCCCTCCTCGGCGCCTCCATGTCCGTCGCCCTCGTCTGGCGGGCGCTGTTCAACGAGGGCGGCACCGTCGACAACCTCTTCGGCACCGGCGGCTGGATCTTCAAGCCCGGCTGGGCGCTCGTCACCGTGGCCCTGCTGACGGTGTGGCAGTTCGGCGCCCCCATGGTCATCTTCCTCGCCGGACTCCAGCAGATCCCGGGGGAGTTGTACGAGGCCGCCGAGGTGGACGGCGCGAGCGGATGGCGCCAGTTCCTCTCCATCACCGTGCCGATGCTGTCCCCGGTGATCTTCTTCAACCTGGTCCTCCAGACGATCCAGGCCTTCCAGGTCTTCACCCCCGCCTTCGCGGTGAGCGGCGGCAAGGGCGGCCCCGCCGACTCGACCCTCTTCTACACGCTCTACCTCTACGACCGGGGCTTCGTCGCCTCCCACATGGGCTACGCGTCCGCCATGGCCTGGGTGCTGCTGATCGTCATCGGCGCCGTCACCGCCGTACTGTTCCGGACCTCGCGCTCCTGGGTCTTCTATGCCTCCGACACCGAAGGGGGCGTCCGATGACGGCCACCGCGACTCCAACCCCCGGCGTGCGCAAGCCTGTTGCCTGGCGCCGGATCGCCCTGCACCTCGGCTGTCTGGCCGCACTCCTCGTCATGCTCTACCCGCTGGCCTGGCTGCTCGCGACCTCCCTGAAGCCCGCGAACGAGGTCATCGCCAGCCTCGACCTGCTGCCGAGCCACCTGGAGTGGTCCAACTACCGGACCGCCCTCGACGGCGTGAACGACGTCTCGGTCTGGCGACTGCTCACCAACTCCCTGCTGATCGCGGGCGGCGCGGTCCTCGGCAACGTCCTCAGCTGCTCCCTGGCGGCCTACGCCTTCGCGCGCCTGCGCTTCCGCTTCCGGGGGCCGCTCTTCGCGTTCATGATCGCGACGATCATGCTGCCGCACCACGCGGTGCTGATCCCGCAGTACATCATCTTCAACCAGCTCGGCATGGTGAACACCTACTGGCCGCTGATCCTGCCCAAGTTCCTTGCCACGGAGGCGTTCTTCGTCTTCCTCATCGTGCAGTTCATGCGCGGACTGCCGCGAGAACTGGAGGAGGCGGCGCGCATCGACGGCTGTGGCCCGTTCCGCTCCTTCTTCCTGGTGATCCTCCCGCTCACCCGCCCGGCGCTGATCACCACGGCGATCTTCACCTTCATCTGGACCTGGAACGACTTCTTCACCCAGCTGATCTACCTCTTCTCGCCGGACAAGTTCACCCTCACCCTGGCGCTCAGGTCGTTCGTGGACGCGTCCAGCACCTCCGCCTTCGGCCCGATGTTCGCCATGTCGGTGATCGCGCTGCTGCCGATCGTCCTGTTCTTCCTCGCCTTCCAGCGGTTCCTGGTGGAGGGCATGGCCAACTCCGGGATCAAGGGGTGAAGCGATGAGCGGTATGCGTACGACCCGTGAGCCGGGCGAGATCTTCGGCCCGCGCATGACCCTCTTCGCGGACGTCCTGAGCGTCGGCCTCGCCACGGCGGTGGCGAGCCTGCCGCTGTTGACCGCCCCCGCCGCGCTCTCCACGGCCTGCGAGATCCTGCGCGGCACCCGCGAGGACCGCCCGGCCACCGCCGGACGCTACGTCCGCCTCCTGCGGCAGCGCCTGCGCGCCGGAGACCTGCTCGCCGGGCTCGCCGCCGTGACAGGCGTCCTGCTGACGCTCGCCGACCTGGCGCTCGCCCGCACCGGCCTGCCCGGCGGACCGGCCTTCGCGGCCGTCGCCGCCGCGATCGCCGCGTACGCGGCGGTGACCGGCCTGCGTGCCTGCGGACGCCCCGAGTCGCTCACCGACTGGCCGGCCGCCGTACGTGCCGCCGCCCGGGACACCGCCCGCGACCCGGGCGGCAGCGCCCTCGTCCTGCTCGCTCTGGCGACGGCCGCCCTGTGCGCCTGGACGATGCTCCCGCTGGCGTTCCTGGCGCCGGGCCCCCTGGCGATGGCGCTCACGGCGATCGGCCTGAGGGGGCGACAGAAGTGAGCGGCACCGGACGGCCCGCGCACCCGCTCGGGCTAAGCGCTCCGGGGGAAGTGCGGTGTTCGAGTGTCGTTCCCGTCGTGGCTGGTGGCGCACTTCCTCGCGCCTCGTCGGGGCGCGCGCGGCGCACCGGAGTTCGCCGGACGCGCCTGGTCCGGGCGGACAGGCTCCAGCGAAGTGACGTATCTCTGGGAGGAGGACGCAGGCCGGCCCGCTGAGGAGGCGCAGTGGCGAGTTCCCGAGTGACGACGTCGGCGGTTGCCGTGGGGTTCCTCCTGGGGGCGCTGGTGCCGACGGGAATCGCCACGGCCGCCGCACCCACACCTCCACCCGAGGCGTGCACCGCCGGCACCGGCCCCTACCAGCAGGAGCTGGAGGAGCATCTGAAGCGGCCCGTGGACGGCCGCCAGACGCCCGCCGACTGCGAGGCGATCCGCACCTTCCAGAGCCGCAACGGGGTGCGGCCCGCCGACGGTTACGCGGGCCTCACGACCTACCGCACGATGCTTGTCGTCGAGGCCCGCGCCCACCCGAACGCCGCCGGGAAGTGCCCGGTCCGCACATACCGCATCGCCTGTGTCGATCTGACCCGGCAGCTGATGTGGGTGCAGACCGGGAACCGGGTCGTGTACGCGCCGGTGCCCATCCGCTCGGGGCGCGACGGCTACGAGACCCGCACCGGCTGGTTCACCGTCTACTGGCGGAACCTCGACCACTACTCCGACCTGTACGACAACGCGCCCATGCCGTACGCCCAGTTCTTCAGCGACGGCCAGGCCTTCCACGGCACCCCCGGCGACCTGTTCAGCGGCGGCTCCCACGGCTGCGTCAACCTGCGCGTCGCCGACGCCCAGCGGCTGTGGAACACCCTCGCCGAGGACGACGCCGTGTACGTGTGGGGCGTGAAACCGGGTACGGAACGCAAGCTGAGACCCCGGCAGACCAAGCCCGCGGACCTGGTCACGCCAGCAGACGTGCCCCCAGCTCCTCGCCCGGAAGGGCACCCGGAAGGACGTACGCCACCGCCGAACCCCGGTGCTCGGTGAAGCGGCTCAGCTCGTCCGTCGCCGTCATCCGGTGCTGGACGCGCGCGAACAGCGCGGGATCCCGCATGAAGGCGAGGAACAGCAGGCCCCGGTCGTCCGTCCCGGCGTCGTAGCTGTAGCCCCGGCGCAGCATCCGCGCGCCGGCGTCCAGCCGAGGACTGGCCGCACGCACGTGCGCCCCCAGCGGGATCACGTACCGGCCTTGCGGTGTCTTCGCGAAGATGTCCACGTCGTCGTGCTCGTGCCGCCGCTCCAGCGGCGCCCCGCTCTCCCGGTGCCGCCCGATGATCTGCTCCTGGTGCTTCGTGCCGAGCCGGGCGAACCCGGCGACATCGATGTGGACGCGCCGTACGACGAGGAACGTGGCGTCGTCGGACCACACCCAGCGCTCGCACTCCTCGGGCGTCGGGTTCTCCGTGCCGTCCTTGAAGCCGATCAGGTTGCGCGGTGTCCGCCCGGCCGGGGTCGGCGGCACAAACCCGGTCTGCCGCCAGCGCGGACGCAGGGTGTCGCCCGCCAGCCGGGTCAGCGCGCTCGCGGCGGCCGTTGTGACGCGCTGATCGTCGGCGCAGAGCTGGAGCAGCAGATCGCCGCCGCCGTACGCGGGGTCGAGCCGGTCGTCGGGGAACGGCGGCAGCTCGCGCAGCGCGGGCGGGGCGGCGACACACAGCAGCCGGGGGAGCCGGGGACCGATCGCCACGGTGGCGGTGAGCCGGGACTTCCCGGCGCCCCCGATCCGCTTGATCTCCGTCGCCTGTACGGGAGTCGGCGGCGCGAGTTCGCCGTCCAGGACTTCCGCCAGGGCCCGCGTCCACCGAGCGAAGACCTCCCGCAGGGCACGCACACCGCCCGCTCCCCGTGCCGCCGGGGCGAGGTCGTACGCCGTGACAAGTGCGGCGGTCTGCTGAGGCGTTGTCACACCGGCCTGGCGCGGGCCCCGGAAGCGGAACGCCGGCGGGCCCGCGGCGGCGGGGCGGGAGCGTGCGTCGTCGGCGCACGCGGAGGCGGACGCGGCGAGGGTGCCGAGGAGTGCGGCGCGGGTCAGGACGTCCCGGCGTGCGGGGGCCGACGCGCCGTCGGGCGTGGGAAAAGCGGCATGTGCTGTCATAAGAGTGAAAGGGACGATACATCTGCGATCGTGCCAAACATTCTCTTTTCGCGAACCGGACGAACCGTGTCCCGGCGAACCATCGCCCAGGGCCTGATCGTCGCCGTCTGCCTCCTCACCGGCGCCACCGCCTGTGCGGGTGCCTCGCCCCGGGGTTCCGGCGGGGCCGCGCCGGCCTCGGTCGTCCGGGTGCCGCAGGACACCGACTCCCTTCAGGACGCGGTCGACCGGGTCGGCGAGGGCGGTCTCGTCCTGGTGTCACCCGGCGTCTACCGGGAGAGCGTCACCGTCTCGAAGGCGCGGGTCGTGCTGCGCGGCCTCGACCGCTCCCGGGTCGTCGTCGACGGGGAGTTCGAACGCGCCAACGGCATCACCGTGACCGGCGCGGGCTCCGTCGTGGAGAACCTGACCGTCCGCAACCACCTCGCCAACGGCGTCCTGTTCACCGGCGTGACCGACGAGTCGGCCCTGCGGGCGGGCCGCGCCGGCGGCTCGGCGTACGACCCGCTGGACACCGTCAAGTTCCCCCCGCTGAAGGGCTTCCGGGCCTCCTACGTCACCGCGTACAACAACGCGCTGTACGGCATCTACGCCTTCGACGCCCGCAGCGGGATCATCGAGCGCTCCTACGCCTCCGGACACGCCGACTCGGGGATCTACGTCGGCCAGTGCCGCCCCTGCGACACGGTCGTCCGGCACAACACCGTCGAGCACAACGCGGTGGGCCTGGAGGTCACCAACGCTTCCGAACGGCTCTATCTGCTGGGCAACAGGGCGAGCCGCAACCGGGTCGGCCTGACCCTCAACTCCAACGACCTGGAGGCGCTCGGCCCCCAGCGCGGCGCGATCGTCGCGGGCAACACGCTCACGGACAACAACGACGACGCCAGTCCCGAGCAGGCCGACGGCGGCTTCGGCATCGGCGTCGGGGCGGGCGGCGGGCGCGCCAACGTCATCGAGCGCAACCTGATCAGCGGCAACAAGGCGGCCGGGGTGCTGCTGAGCGACGTACAGGGCTATCCGGCGCGTGCCAACACCGTGCGCGCCAACCGGGTCACCGCCAACGGCACCGACCTGGTCCTGGCCACCGGCACTCCGGCCGGCAACTGCTTCACCGGCAACGGGGAGTCCCTCACGAGCCCGGCGCGCCTCCCTCGCGAGACACGCTGCGCGAAGGGCACGCGGGGTGCTGTGCGGGCCGAGCCGGACACTGGGCTGGTCCGCGATCCCCTGGGCCACCCGGCCCCCGTCCAGGCACCCCCGGGCCTCTCTTTCCAGGACGTACCGCCCCCGCCGAGCCAGCAGCAGATGCCCGCCGCCACTACGACTCGGCCGCACCCGGCGGTTGGCCTACCCGGCAAGGTGGCCCCGGGTGAGTTCAGACTGCCGGGCACGAAGGGCGCCCTTTAGGGA
This sequence comes from Streptomyces lacrimifluminis, assembly GCF_014646095.1. Taxonomy (GTDB): domain Bacteria; phylum Actinomycetota; class Actinomycetes; order Streptomycetales; family Streptomycetaceae; genus Streptomyces; species Streptomyces lacrimifluminis. The sequence continues at coordinate 178,919 of NZ_BMMU01000006.1, forward strand.
CGCGGGGAACTGCGCGACAAGCCACAGCGAACCCACAGCCGCCGTACGTCGCTCACCCCTCCCCCCATGGCGCGCCCGGGAAAGCACCCTCCCGCACCCGAACCCCACCCAGATCCATCGTGATCCCCCGGCCCCCGCCGAGATCCACCCGAACGCGTCGCATACCCCCCTCCTCGTCGATCCAGTACGACAGCGGAGACCGGTCGCCCCGAGGCCCGGCCGGGGACGCGGACGCGTTCGGCCGGGGCCGCGGCCCCGAGAAGACGTCATAGCGCCGACCGTCCACGCGCTCGTCGCGCAACCGCAACGGCCCCGACTGCGCGAGCAGTTGCGCGTTGTCGGGCCGGTCGGCGCCCAGCGACAGGGCCAGCCGCAGGGCGGTGTCGAGCGGCGCGGCACCGAACGCGCGGCGCGTCCAGGCGGTCGGCTTCAGCCGCCCCGCCGCGCGCAGCGCGTCCACGGCGGGAGCCGTGGGGGACGACCCGCCGGCCACCGCCACGCCGCTCCGGTCCCAGGCGAGCAGCCCGCCGTCCGGACGTCCGGCGCCCGTCACCTCGTACCAGCCGACGCCCCGGTGCCTGCGATGGTCGACGACGGCGCGCACCACGGCCGTGCCGTCGCCCGACGCCGCGCGGACGGTGATCTCCGAGGGGCTGATCCGGTAGGTGCGGAAGCGGGCCAGGGCCAGGCGCTGGGCCTCGTCGGCGGAGAGGGGCCGGGGGCCGGGATCGCCGCCGCCGGTGAGGAGGAGGCCGGCGCAGACCGCCGCGGTGAGGACGCCCACCGCCCACCAGGTCCGCCGTACTCTTCGCGCCCTCGGCGTCTTCTCGGTCGTGCCACTCCTGATGCGTCGCATGGGACGTCTCTACATGCGGGCGGGCCGCGTACCGGTCGACACCGGTACGCGGCCCGCCCCGCGTCACCCTCCCGGGTGCGCGGCCGTCACCCCACTGGGCAGGGCGTCAGCACTTCTTTCCCTTGCAGGGCTCACCCCGCTTGTTGGCGATCTTCACGATCAGCCCTTCGTTGCCCGTGCCGTTGGCCAGGGTCAGCCGGTAGGGGCCGAAGACCGGGTTGTCCGGCAGGACGTAGCCCTCGGGGACGTCCTTCTCCACGAGGTAGTACGTGCCGATCCGGTTCTCGTCGAAGGAGCACTTGCCCGTCCGGCCGGTGACGCAGTCGCCGACCATCCGGTCCCGTTTGGCGCCGTTTCGCTGGAGGCCGGACTTGCCGTTGCTGTCGGCCCACAGCTGGAAGACCGCGCCGCGCAACGGCTTGCCGGTCTTCTTGTCGGTCTTGACGACCGTCAGCGCCAACTCCTTGACCAGGCCCGCGTCGAGGGTGAGATCCTCGCGGTTGCCCGGGCCGAGGGTGACCACGGGGGAGCAGCCGCCGGTCGGGTCGACGACCGAGTCGTCACCCGTGCCGCCCGCGTTCTGCCGGGTCCAGAGGTAGCCGCGCGGGCTGCGGAAGCAGACCTTGTAGCGCCCGTCGGGTAGGTCCGCGAACAGGTACTTCCCGGCCGCGTCCGTCCTGGTGGTCCTGATCACGTCACCCGTGGCGGGGTCGATGAGCTCGACCGGAACGTCCTTCGCACCGGGCTCACCCGGGTCCTGGATGCCGTTGCCGTTGGTGTCGTACCAGACGTAGTCACCCAGCCTGTTGAGCTCGACGAGACCCGCGTCGAGGGTGAGGTCCTGGCGGTTGCCCGGGCCGAGGGTGACCACGGGGGAGCACCCGGTGGTCGGGTCGACGACCGAGTCGTCACCGACCCCGCCCGCGTTCTGCCTGGTCCAGGCATAGCCGCCCGGCTTCACGAAGCAGACCTTGTACCTGCCGTCGGCCAGCTCGTCGAAGAGGTACTTGCCGGCGGCGTCGGTCCTGACGGTCCTCAGCAGGTCGCCGTTGCCGTTGTACAGGTTGACGGTGACGTCCGGAGCCGGCGGCTCGCCCCGGTCCTGGATGTCGTTGCCGTTGGTGTCGTACCAGACGTAGTCGCCCAGCTTGTTGACCGGACCGACCAGACCCGCGTCGATCGTGTGGTTGACGTTGCCGGGGTCGCCGACGGTCACCGTGGTCCGGCCCGCCGAGTCGACGTTCGAGTCGAGCGCACGGTCGGAACCGGCACCCTGCTGGGTCCACTTCAGCTCCGCCATCGTCGGGGAGCCGGGCAGCGTCGACGGGTCGATGCCGCTGTGGTCGAAGGTGGCCGCGTACGCCGTGTTGGGTCGCAGGCCCTCCTCGGTGCCCAGGTAGTACTCGCCGTTGGCGTCGGTCGTGGTGGTCAGCGGCGGCCCGGTCGGCGGGGTCAGCGTGACGCGGACGCCCGCCACGGGCGGCTCGGACGGGTCCTGGACGCCGTTGCCGTTCGAGTCGTACCAGACCCGGTTGCCGATCTGGACGGGCGCCTGGTCACAGACGAGTTCCAGGTCGGCGAGACCGTTGGCCTTGCCGAACAGGTTCTGGCGGAGAGCGGTGTCGCCGTCCCAGGTGGACTGCACGAGGAGGTTGCCCTCGATCGCTCCGCTGTCCGCGGTCCAGCGGCGGACCCCCTGCTCGTAGGGGTTGTACGGGTCGTAGACCGTGCTCCACAGCTTGTTGCGGTACGGCTGGAGCGCCAGGCCGCCCTCACCGATCTGGTCGTGGACCGCGTCGAAGAGGGTCGTGAAGTCGTCGTAGAACTCGCCGTTGCCCGGCCCCTCGAGGTTGCCCGGCAGATTGCCGGTCAGCGAACCGCAGGAGCCGTTGGTCTCCAGCGTGTACGTCGTCCCGGACTTGCAGGCGCGCAGTACGTCACCGGCGGCGATGCCGCTGACCAGCACATCCGTGCCGCCGTTGTAGGGGTAGGTGCTGGCACCCGTCATGTCGCCGAACCGGTCGCGGTAGCCGAGCACCAGGTCACCGTTGTCGGCGATCTCGATGTTGGACAGCATCGGCTGCGGCGCGGAGATGAAGGCGTGCTCCTCCCGGTCCGGGACGCGCTCGTTCCAGGCCTCCCACATGGCGCTCATGCGCTGGCCGACCGTGGACGGCTTCTCGCAGCGGTAGGCGTCGGCCGGCAGACCGGTGAACCGGTAGGCACAGCCGCGCGGGTAGTTCAGCGCGTGCGTGAAGATCTCGCTGAACGTGCCGTTCGTGAACTCGTAGACGTGCGAGCTCAGTTGCGACGGGTCGCCCCACTGGAGGTCCGAGGTGACGGTCGTCTCCGCGCCGCACACCCCGCCGACCAGTACGCGCTTGCCGCGCACGCCGATGCCGTACGGGTGCCACTGGCCGACACAGGCCCGCGGCCTCGGGATGTCGTACGACGTCTGTGTGCCGGGCGTGACGGAGTCGCCGGAGCCCGTGATGGCCACGCTGTACAGCTTGGAGTCGTTGAGGTTGACCGCGTACAGCGTCCTTCCGTCGCCGGAGACGTCGACATCGCCGATGCCCTCGCGGCCGACCTTGCTGTAGACGGCGTTGTCGTGCAGCCAGTTGTCGGTGGTCTCGTGGGCGGTGAGCGTGCCGGGCAGCGTGACGAAGGTGTCGACGGCGTTGTCGGTGCCGAACTGGCGGTAGATCGTGTTGGTGGCACCCGCCGGGCCGTAGGCCGTGTGCCGCTTGACCAGCGTGCCCATGTACTTGTTGCCGGTGCGGTCCGCGCCGATGCCGAACACGGCCTGCTGCTTCGTGTTGTCGGTCAGCTGGGTGACGGTCCCGCCGGGGGTGGTGTTCGTGAAGTCCCCGCCGAAGGACACCAGGCCCTTGTAGGTGTCGGGGGCGTCACCCTTGGCGAGGTTGCAGGTGACCAGGGTCGGGTTCTCCTGGCAGTAGAGGCCGGGATCCCAGAAACCGGTGGTGTACGTGACGTTCGTACCGCCGGAGACGTCGACGAAGCCGACGCTGCTGCGGATGACGTCGGCGCCCGTGCCCAGGCCCGCGACGGCGGGGGAGAGGTTGTCGGGGTCCGGGTTGGTGACCTGGATGCGGTACTTGCCGCCGGTGAGCTCGGAAGTGGCCGCGAAGGTGGCGGTGCCGTCGGCCCCGGTCGTCGCGTTCCGGACCTGGCCGGCGTCGTCCGTCAGGGTGACCCTGACGCCGGCGAGGCCCGGCTCCAGCACGCTGTCGTACGCGCCGTCGGCGTCCACCTCGGTGACGACCCGCACGGTCACGGTGCCGTCGCCGGGAGCGGCGGCGCGCGTGGACGCGGTGAGCGGGCCGAGCCCGGTGACCGCGACGGCCGGTGAACCGGTCGCGATCAGCGCGAGACTCAGACCGGTCAGACCGGCCAGCCGTCTCCGCCGTCCGGGCGGAGCGTCGTGCACGCGCCGGCGCGAGGCGCCGGTGCCTGGTTCTGCTCTCAACACTGTGTCCTCGTCTCGTGGAGCGAACACCCCCATCGAGCTATGTATGGGATCGGTGAAGAAGATCGAATCGACCCGTTAGGAGGAAAAACCCGATTATCGGACATGTCGGGTGGGGTCATCAGGGGTGTGGCGGACGTCCCGTGGTGGTCTCGCGGGTGCGTATGGGTTCCGTCAAGAGCGGGCGGGCGGCCGTATGGGAGCCGTCAACGGGGTCCGGATCCGGCCACGGAGGAGCTTTGCTCTGACTGTCCGAACCGATCCACACCTCACGTCTCGCTAGGAGCTCGCGATGGCCGATCTGGCCTTCGTCGTCACCACGATCGCGGTGTTCGCGCTGGTGGCTCTCGTCGCCAAGGGGGTGACGAAGCTGTGACCGCCGAAAACACTGTCGGCCTGGTCGTGGCCGTCGCCCTGCTGGGCTATCTCGTTCTCGCCCTGATCTTTCCGGAGAGGTTCTGAGCCACGTCATGGGTCCCGTACTCGCCGGCGTGCTCCAGTTGCTCGCCCTCATCGGGGCACTGGCGCTCGCCCACATCCCGCTCGGCAACCACATGGCCAAGGTCTACTCATCCGACCGGCACTGGCGTGTCGAGAAGTGGATCTACCAGGGCATCGGTGCCGACCCGGACACGCAGATGCGCTGGCCCGCGTACCTGCGCGGTGTCCTCGCCTTCTCCGCCGCGGGTGTCCTGTTCCTCTACCTGCTCCAGCGGCTCCAGGGCGTCCTGCCGGGGTCGCTCGGGTTCTCCTCGATCGACCCGGACCAGGCGTTCAACACCGCCGTGTCCTTCGTGACGAACACCAACTGGCAGTCCTACTACGGCGAGCAGACCATGGGCCACCTCGTCCAGACCGCCGGTCTCGCCGTGCAGAACTTCGTCTCCGCGGCCGTCGGCATCGCCGTCGCGGTGGCCCTCGTCCGCGGGTTCGCCCGCTCGCGCACCGGTGAGCTGGGCAACTTCTGGTCCGACCTGGTGCGTGGTGTCGTACGCGTTCTGCTGCCGTTCTCGCTCGTCGTCGCGGTCGTGCTGGTCGCGTGCGGTGTCATCCAGAACTTCTCCGGCATCCACGAGGTCGGCCAGTTCACGGGCGGGTCGCAGCAGTGGAACGGGGGCGCTGTCGCCTCGCAGGAGGCCATCAAGGAGATCGGCACCAACGGGGGCGGCTACTTCAACGCCAACTCCGCGCACCCCTTCGAGAACCCGACGCCGTTCACCAACCTGCTGCAGATCTTCCTGATGCTGGTGATCCCGTTCGCGCTCACCCGCACGTTCGGGGTCATGGTCGGCTCGGTCAGGCAGGGCTACGCGATCCTCGCGACCATGGCCACCATCTGGGTCGGCTTCGTCGCCCTGACGATGTGGAGCGAGTTCGCCCACCACGGGCCGGCGCTGCAGATCGCCGGGGGTGCGATGGAGGGCAAGGAGACCCGGTTCGGGGTCGGAGCCTCGTCCATCTTCGCGGTGTCGACCACGCTGACCTCCACGGGGGCGGTGGACTCCTTCCACTCCTCGTTCACCGGGCTCGGCGGCGGCATCACCATGCTCGGCATGATGCTGGGCGAGATCGCGCCCGGTGGCACCGGTTCCGGCCTCTACGGCATGCTGATCATGGCGGTCGTCGCGGTGTTCATCGCGGGGCTCATGGTCGGCCGTACGCCCGAGTACCTCGGCAAGAAGATCGGTACCCGTGAGATCAAGTTCGCGGCCTGCTACATCCTGATCACCCCGGCCCTGGTGCTCGTCTTCACCGCTGCGGCGATGGCCCTGCCGACTCCGGGCCACTCGATGACCAACAGCGGGGCGCACGGCTTCTCCGAGATCCTGTACGCCTACACCTCCGCGTCGAACAACAACGGCTCGGCCTTCGCCGGGCTGAACGCGGACACCCAGTGGTTCAACACCACGCTGGGGCTGGCCATGGTCCTGGGCCGGTTCCTGCCGATGGTGTTCGTCCTGGCGCTGGCCGGTTCGCTGGCCGAACAGCAGCCGGTCCCGGTCACCGCGGGCACCCTGCGGACCGAGAAACCCCTGTTCACCGGTCTGCTGGTGGGCGCGATCCTCATCATCACCGGCCTGACCTACTTCCCGGCTCTGGCACTGGGGCCGCTGGCCGAGGGGCTGGCGTCATGACCACCGAATCAACCGCAGTTACTGAATCAACCGAATCAACCGACACGACCGAGCAAGAGGACGCGATGTCCGCAGCCACTCCGACCCGGGCGCCGCACAGCGACCTGCCCACCGGGCACCGGCCCGCCGAAAGCCGTGTCGGCGCGGGCCTCTTCGACCCCGGGCAGTTGCTGAGGTCGCTGCCGGACGCCTGCCGCAAGCTCGACCCGCGGGTGATGGTCAAGTCCCCTGTGATGTTCGTGGTGCTGGTCGGGTCCGTGCTGACCACGGTCTTCTCCTTCAAGGACCCGGGCGACTGGTTCGGCTGGACCATCAGCGCCTGGCTCTGGCTGACCGTGATCTTCGCCAACCTGGCGGAGGCGGTCGCCGAGGGGCGCGGCAAGGCCCAGGCGGACACCCTGCGCAAGGCCAAGACGGACACGGTCGCGCGGCGTCTGACCGGAGCCGGAGAGGAGCGGGTGGCCGGGACCGAGCTGCGCATCGGCGACCGCGTCGTCTGCGAGGCGGGCGACATCATCCCCGGGGACGGTGACGTCGTCGAGGGTGTGGCGTCCGTCGACGAGTCGGCCATCACCGGAGAGTCGGCGCCGGTCATCCGGGAGTCGGGCGGCGACCGGTCGGCCGTCACCGGCGGTACGAAGGTGCTGTCCGACCGGATCGTCGTCAAGATCACGACGAAGCCCGGCGAGACCTTCATCGACCGCATGATCAGCCTGGTCGAGGGCGCGGCCCGGCAGAAGACGCCGAACGAGATCGCGCTGAACATCCTGCTGGCCTCGCTGACCATCGTCTTCCTGCTCGCGGTGGCCACCCTGCCGCCGCTCGCGGACTACGCGGGCACCCATCTGACGATGGTCGTCCTGGTGGCGCTGCTGGTCTGCCTCATCCCGACCACGATCGGCGCGCTGCTCTCCGCGATCGGCATCGCGGGCATGGACCGGCTGGTGCAGAGGAACGTGCTGGCGATGTCCGGCCGGGCTGTCGAGGCCGCCGGTGACGTCTCCACGCTGCTGCTGGACAAGACGGGCACCATCACGCTCGGCAACCGGCAGGCCGCCGAGTTCGTGCCGGTGGCCGGGACGACGGAGGCCGAGGTGGCGGACGCCGCCCAGCTGTCCTCGCTGGCGGACGAGACGCCCGAGGGCCGGTCCGTCGTCGTGCTGGCCAAGGAGAAGTACGGGCTGCGCGAGCGCCACCAGGGTGAGTTGGCGGGCGCCGAGTGGATCGCCTTCACCGCCCAGACCCGGATGTCCGGCGTGGACGTGGACGGCAGGAGGATCCGCAAGGGTGCCGCCGGTTCGGTCGTCGCCTGGGTGGTGGAGCAGGGCGGTGTGGTGTCCGGGGACGCCGGTGCGCTCACCGACCGGATCTCCGGGGCGGGCGGCACACCGTTGCTCGTGGCCGTCGAAGACGCCGACGGGGCACGGGTGTTGGGCGTCATCCACCTCAAGGACGTCGTCAAGGAGGGCATGCGGGAGCGGTTCGACGAGCTGCGCCGGATGGGCATCAGGACCGTCATGATCACGGGCGACAACCCGCTGACCGCCAAGGCCATCGCCGAGGAGGCGGGCGTCGACGACTTCCTCGCGGAGGCCACCCCCGAGGACAAGATGGCCCTCATCAAGCGGGAGCAGGCGGGCGGCAAACTGGTCGCGATGACCGGCGACGGCACGAACGACGCGCCCGCGCTCGCCCAGGCCGACGTCGGCGTTGCCATGAACACGGGTACGTCGGCGGCGAAGGAGGCCGGCAACATGGTCGACCTCGACTCGGACCCGACGAAGCTGATCGAGATCGTCGAGATCGGCAAGCAACTCCTCATCACCCGGGGTGCGTTGACGACGTTCTCCATCGCCAACGACGTCGCGAAGTACTTCGCGATCATCCCGGCCCTGTTCGCGGCCGTCTATCCGGGCCTCGACAGGCTCAACATCATGAACCTGTCCTCGCCCGACTCCGCGATCCTCTCCGCGGTCATCTTCAACGCGCTGATCATCATCGCGCTGGTGCCGCTCGCGCTGCGGGGTGTGCGGTACAGGCCGATGAGCGCTGACCGGATGCTCCGCCGCAACCTCGGGATCTACGGCATCGGCGGCCTGATCGCCCCCTTCATCGGCATCAAGATCATCGACCTGCTCATCTCCCTCATCCCCGGAATCGGCTGATCCCATGAACAACTCGGTTACGAACACTGCCCGGTTGCTGGGAGCGGGGCTGCGTGCCCTGCTGGTGTTGACCGTGCTCACAGGTGTGATCTACCCGCTGGCCGTCACAGGTGTTGCCCAGGCAGTCTTCCCCGGCACGGCGAACGGCTCGGAGATCAAGTCCGAGGGGAAGGTGGTGGGTTCCTCGCTGATCGGTCAACAGAAGTACAGCCTGGACTACTTCCAGCCCCGTCCGGCCAACGGCCTGGGTGTGAACTCGGTCAACACGCAGTACAGGCTGATCCTGTCCGGCGCGACCAACCGCTCCGCCGACAACCCCGACCTGATCAAGTGGGTCAAGGAGGCGAAGGCCAAGGTCGTCAGGGACAACTCGACCGCCGATCACAAGGTCAGCCCGTCCGACGTACCCGCCGACGCGGTCACGTCCTCCGGCTCCGGCCTGGACCCGGACATCTCCCCGGCCTACGCCGACCTCCAGGTCCACCGGATCGCCGAGCGCGACGGCCTGCCCGTCGCCCGGGTGCGGAAACTGGTCGACGACCACACGGAGGGCCGCACCCTCGGGTTCATCGGTGAACCCCGGGTCAACGTCCTCGAACTCAACATCGCGCTCAGGGAACTGATCAGGGGCCAGTGATCCGGTGACGACCCGGGTGCTGGTCGTGGAAGACGAACCCGAGCTCGTACGAGCACTCGTGATCAACGTGCGGGCACGCCAGTACGGAGTGGACACGGCGTCCGACTGGGCACATGTGGTTCACATCGGGTAGACGTCCATGGTTCGGAACCCCGTGATCTTCCGGCCAACAGGACTGAAAAGATGGGCCGATGAGCACCCCTTCCTCACTTCTGTCGGCCTTTCGGCCCACAGTCCAAGAGCGTCTCCACGACTTCTACGAAGAACTACGGAGATCCGACGACCTCTTCTGGGACCGTCGCACGGGCGCCTGGATCGCCACCGGGCACGCGGTGGTCAGCAGCGCGGCGGGGCACCCGGGACTGTCCTCGGTGCGCTACCCCGACATCGAGGCCGTCCCGGAGGAACTGAGGCCGCTGGCCCGGGTCCTGAGCCGGCAGATGCTCTACAACGACGCTCCCGACCATCCCCGGCTGCGCGCCCTGATCAGCAAGGCGTTCGCTCCGCGCGCGGTGGCGGCACTCCGCGCCCGGATCGTCGAAGCCGTCGACCTGATCATCGCCCGGGCGGCGCCGACCGGCCGGATGGACATCGTCGCGGACCTTGCCCGTCCCCTCCCGCTCACCATCATCTGCGACCTCCTCGACGTACCGGAGGCGGACCGCGCCGCCGTCGCCGCCTGGTCCGAGCCGGTCGCCGAGGCCATCGGCAACTCCCGGCTCGACGCGGACCGCAACCGCGAGGCCTCGCAGAGCATGGCGGACATGCTCGCGTACCTCCGTGACCTCCTCACCCGCCAGGACACCCCGCCGGCCCCCGACACCCTGCGCGCGATGGTCACCGCCCAGGCCGGGAACACCGACCAGGACCTCGACGAACTCCTCGCCAACTGCGCCCTGTTGCTGATCGCGGGCCACGAGACCACCACCCACTTCATCGGCAACGCCACCCTGGCCCTGCTCCGCCACCCGGACGCGGCCGACCAACTGCGCCGCCGCCCCGAGCTGATGCCCGCCGCGGTCGAGGAACTCCTGCGCTACGACGCCCCGGTACAGCTGATGCTGCGCCGGGCGCGGCACGATCTGGACCTGTCGGGCCGCAGGATCGCCGAGGGGCAGACGGTGCTCCTGGTGTGCGGCGCCGCCAACAGGGACCCGGCGGTCTTTCCCGATCCCCATACACTGGACTTCGAGCGGGCCGGTTCCGGCGGACGGCACATGGCGTTCGGACACGGTCCGCACTTCTGTCTCGGCGCGGCGCTGGCCCGGCTGGAGGGCGCGATCGTCCTGGAGGCGCTCCTCACCCGCCTCCCCGATCTGCGGCTCGACGGCACCGAGGCACCGCGATGGCAGCGCAGCCTCAACTTCCGCGGCCTCACCCGCCTGGATGTCGCGTTCACCCCGACGACGGGCGCCCGCACCGCCGCCACGGGGGCCGCGCCCGATGACGCTGCCGCCTCCGGACTCGCCCCGGCGTCACCCGCCGGCGGCTGTCCCGGTCAGGCCTGGGGCCGGTGAAGCCCACGGCGGGTGAAGCCCACGGCGGGTGACCGCACCGGGGTGCTGTGCTGTCCCGGCTCCGCGTACGGCGAAACCGGCGAGCCCGGTTCCTCCGGCGCCTTGATCGCGCTTGTGCCGGTGACCGGCGGAAACGACCGTCGCGTACCAGGGGCCGGGGCACCGCCCCACGGTCGGATCGGGAATCCGGGTGTGTGGGAAGGGCGGGACGGGGGACTTGGAAGACAGGCCAGGTTCGGCGTCCCATGGGGCTGAGCCAGGCTCAGGTTCCTCTGGTTCGGACATGGTGCCGGGGGAGCCGTCCGCCCTTTGGGTCACGGCAGGCCGCCCTGTTCGCAGACCCGTCGGGCGACCTCGTGGAGCTTGGTGTTGTTCTGCTGTGAGTAGCGGCGCAACACGTCGAAGGCCTGCTCTTCGGTGACGTGGTGGCGGCCCATGATGATGCCCATCGCCTCGCCGATGACATGGCGGGTGGCGACAGCCCGTTCCATCTGGGCATGGGTGCGGGCGCTGGAGAAGGCGACGGCCGCGTGGGAGGCCAGCAGCCACCCGGCCAGCTCGCTGGCCTCGGTGAAGGCACCGGGTCTACGGGAGTAGAGGTTCAGTGCGCCGAGGTCCTCGTCGTCGGTGAACAGCAGGAAGCCCATCACACTGCCCACGCCGAGCGCGTGGGCCTGCGGGGCGTAGGCGGGCCAGCGCGACTGCTCGTCGGTGACGTCGGCGATGCGGAAGACCCGCTCTCCCTGTGAGGTGCGGGCCACATCGAAGCAGGGCCCTTCGCGCAACCGCTCCTGCAGTTGGTCGCTGTCGGTGACCAGCTGGTCGGTCGGGGCGAGTGTCTCCACCTGGTTGCCCTGGAGCACCATGATGCCGGCCGCGTCGCAGCCCTCCACCAGCTCGGTGGCCGACTTGGTGATCCGCTGGAGTGTGGCACTGACCGACTCCTGGGCCAGGAGATCCCGCGCCATCGACGCCATCTGCTGTGCGAACCGTCCCCAGTCCACTTGGTCCTCCGCCTGTCGTCCGGTCCGGACAAGCCTCATACCCAGTTTTCCACGTGCGCCTCGGTACGGCTCGGGTGGCGGCGCAATCGGACCCTCACTCTCCGTGCGAGGGCCGGCCTCGGTCACCCGGAGCGGACGGGACGCCGTCAGCAGCGCGGTCACCCCGCCGCCCGGCGATCTGATCACGACCGGAACGCCGGCCGGAACGGGCAACGGTCGCGAACGCGCGGTGCCCCCTCCGTCGGGAACGCGGGTGATCAGCGTGATCAGAGGCGTCGGCGAACTCCGCAACGCCCTGGTGCGGCCGGGCCCACAGTGAACCGTGGGAGCGCTTTCGGCCATAGATCTGACTCCCCGTCAGTTCTCGGTGTTCTCCCCCCACCCCCACAGGCGGCACGGCAACAGTGAGGCCCGCGGCCCTGGACCAGGGCCTGTGAGCCGCAGTCTGCCGTCCCCTCATGCCTGAGGAAGCCATGACTCCCACCCCCCACCTTGCCGAAATCGCAGCCCGCACCGAGCGGCCTGCCCCGTTCCAGCCCGTCGACCGAGCCCTTCTCCCAGAGGCCGGCACCGCCACGGTGGACATCGTCGTACCGGTCTACAACGAGGAACGCGCCCTCCCGGGGTGCCTGCACACCCTCCACGCGCGGCTGTCCGAGGGATTCCCCTTCCCCTGGCGGATCACGGTCGCCGACAACGCCAGCACCGACGACACCCTCGCCACCGCCCGCCGCCTCGCCGACGAACTGCCCGGCGTGGGCGTCGTCCACCTGGACCGGAAGGGGCGCGGGCTGGCCCTGCGCACCGTCTGGGGCGCCAGCGACGCGGACATCGTCGCGTACATGGACGTGGACCTGTCCACCGGCCTCGACGGGCTGCTCCCGCTGGTCGCCCCGCTGGCCAGCGGCCACTCCGACCTCGCCATCGGCTCCCGGCTGGCACCCGGCGCGCGCACGGTGCGCGGGCCACGCCGCGAGTTCGTCTCCCGCTGCTACAACGGCATCATCCGGCTCACCCACGGAGTCCGTTTCACGGACGCCCAGTGCGGATTCAAGGCGGCCCGTACGGAGGTGCTCCGGCCGCTGCTGAAGGTGACCCGCGACGACGCGTGGTTCTTCGACACCGAGCTGCTCCTGCTCGCCGAGCACAACGGACTGCGCGTCCACGAGGTGCCGGTCGACTGGGTCGAGGACATCGACACCCGGGTGGACGTGGTGAGCACCGCCACCGACGACCTGCGGGGCCTGTGGCGCATGGCGCGCCTCAAGGCCTCCGGCGGCGCCCGCGTCGACATCCGACCGCGCCCCGCCCCGTCCGCCGAGCACCCCGACGCCGTCCTCGCACCCGCCACGGGGCGTGGCGTGCTGTCGTGGGAGGTCGGCTGCTTCATCGCGATCGGCGTCGTCTCCACGGCGGGGCAGGCCCTGCTGTACTGGCTGTTGCGCGGCTGGTGGACTCCCGCCGTCGCCAACCTGGTCTCGCTGTTCGTTCTCACCGTCCTCAACACCGAGGCGAACCGGCGCCTCACCTTCCGGCACTCCTCCACCGCGCCCGCCCGCGCCCACCTCGGTGCCGGAGGACTGTTCGTCCTCGGCTACCTGGTCACCTCCGGGGCGGTGCTGTGGTTCAAGTGGCTCGATCCCGGTGCCTCACCGGCCGCCGAGACCGCGGTCCTCGCCGCGGCGTCCGTCGCCGTCACCGGCGTGCGCTTCGCCGCCCTGCGACTGGCCGTCTTCGCCGGCCCCCGCAGCCGTACCCGCTGATTGATGAGAGCGAATCAAGACATGAGCAACTACGCGCACATCAAGCCCGCACCGGCGGCTTCTCCACAGGCGGAGACGTCCACGTCCGTCCGCTCGCTGCCCGCCTGGGCGGCACCCGCGGCACTCGGAGCCGTCATGGTGCTCGCGGCGGTTCTGTACGGATGGGCGCTGGGTTCCCTGGGATGGGGCAACAGCTACTACTCGGCGGCAGTGAAGTCGATGGGAAAGAGCTGGACCAACTTCCTTTTCGGCGCCTTCGACCCGCTCGGCGTGGTCACGGTCGACAAGCCGCCGGCCGCACTGTGGCCGCAGGTGATCAGCACCAAGATCTTCGGGATGCACGGGTGGGCCCTGATCCTGCCGCAGGTGCTCGAAGGAGTGGCCGCGGTGCTGGTGCTGCACCGCACCGTGCGCCGCTGGGCGGGGGAGGGCGCGGCGCTGGTGGCCGCCCTGGTCCTCACCCTCACGCCCATCACCGTGGCCATCAACCGGGACAACAACCCCGACACGCTGCTGGTCCTGCTGCTGGTGTCCGCCGCGTACGCGCTCACCCGCGCGCTGCAGGCGGAGGGCAGGTCCGCGACCTGGTGGCTGTGCGCGAGCGGCTTCCTGATCGGGTGCGGATTCCTCACCAAGATGCTCGCCGCCTGGATGGTCATCCCCGCGTTCGCTCTCGCCTGGCTCGTGGGAGCAAGCGGCCCCTGGATTCCGCGAGTGCGGCGTCTGCTGGGCGCGGGAGCCGTCCTGGCGGCGTCTTCTCTGTGGTGGGTCGCCATGGTCGCGCTGTGGCCGGGCGACCGCCCCTACATCGGAGGCAGCACGGACGGCTCGGCCTGGGACCTCGTGATCGGCTACAACGGCCTCGGGCGGGTCTTCGGCTCCAGTGACGGAGCACCCCAGGGAATGGGCGGCGGCGGAGGCGGAGGCGGCGGGTTCGCCGGCGGGTTCGGCGGTGACTCCGGCCTGACCCGGATGTTCGACACGCAGGTGGGCGGTCAGATCAGCTGGCTGCTGCCCCTTTGCGCGCTGGCTCTGGCCGTCGCGGTCGTCGTGGCGGTACTGCACCGACGCGGGAAGCTGCCCGCCTCCGTCCTGCTGCCTGCCTCCGGCTGGCTGCTGTGGGGAACCTGGCTGGTGGTCTGCGCGGCCGTGTACTCGACCCAGAAGGGCATCTTCCACCCCTACTACACCACCCAGCTCGCCCCGGCCATCGCCGCCTTGTGCGGCGGGCTGACGGCCGGCCTGGTCCGTGTGCACCGTGCGGGCTTCCGCTGGGCGCCACTGGCCGGCGCGGCCGGGGTCGTGGTGAGCGTGGCCTGGGCCGTGGTACTGGTCCGCCGTACACCCGACTGGAACGGCTGGCTGGTGTGGCCGGTGCTGCTCGTCGGCTGCGCGGCCGTACTCCTCCTGGTGCTGGCACGACGGAACGCCCGGTTGCTGGCGGCCGCCGTGGGCGCGGCGGTGGCGTCGGTCCTGGTGGCTCCCGGGGCCTGGGCGGTGAGCGTGCCCGGCTCCACCAGCATGGGCGGCTCCAACCCGACGGCCGGTCCGACGACGATGGGCTTCGGCGGAGGCGGCGGCATGCCCCAGCAGGGTGGGAACGGCGGAGGCCTTCCGTCGGGCATGCCGTCCGGGATGCCGTCGAACATGCCGGGCCTCCCCGGCGCCGGCGGCTCCTCGAACGGATCCGGTGCTCCCTCGTCCGGCGGGATGCCGTCCGGGATGCCGTCCGGCATGCCGGCGGGGGGAGCGGGCGGCATGCCCGGTGCCGGCTCGGGAGGCGCCCCCGGCGGGCGAGGCGGTCCCGGTGGCGCTGGGGAGCTCACCGCTGACCAGCGCAAGATCCTCCAGTACGCCGTCAAGCAGGCACCCGACGCACGCATCAAGCTCGCCGTCGAGGGCGGCGCCCTGTCCGCCAGCTCCTTCATCCTGGGCACTGACGAGAACGTCATCGGCATGGGCGGCTTCACGAACAGCGACAACGCGCCGTCGGTGGCCCAGCTGAAGGAGTGGACCAAGAACGGCGAACTGCGGTACATCCTGGGTTCCGATACCAACGGCGGCGGGCCGGGCGGCATGTCCGGCGGATACGCCAAGCAGCGCGCCGACTGGATCGCCGACAACTGCACGGAGGTGCCGGCGTCGTCCTACGGCGGCACGTCCTCCGAGTCGGACAGCGGCGGTGTGATGGGATTCGGGGGAGCCAGCGTGCTCTACGACTGCGCCGCCAAGTAACCCCGGGCCGGAGCAGGCACCACCGGACGGCAGAACGGACCAGCAGACGTCATGACCGACAGGCCCCCAGCAGCGAGGCCGGGACATCGGCTCCTCGTGGTCGAGGACGAGCCCAGCATCCGTACGCTGCTGGAGGCGACGCTCCGCCTGACCGGATACGAGGTGAGCAGCACCGACACCGGACAGTCGGCCCTCCTGGAGGTCGAACGCCTGGAACCGCACCTGGTGCTGCTCGACGTGATGCTGCCCGACCTGGACGGCTTCGAGGTGACCCGCAGGCTGCGGGCGGCGGGGAACGACTGTCCGATCCTGTTCCTCACCGCCCGCACCGGCACCCACGACCGCGTCAACGGCCTGCGCGCGGGCGGAGACGACTACGTCTCCAAACCGTTCAACATCGAGGAGGTCCTGCTGCGCATCGAGGCCATCCTGCGCCGAACGGCTCCGGCCATCACGGCGCGGGTGATGCCGAGCGTCCTGAGCTACGCCGACCTGGAACTCGACGAGGGCGCCCACGAGGTGCACCGCGCGGGCGAGTACATCGCGCTGTCGCCCACCGAGTTCAAACTCCTGGCCTACCTCCTGGCGAACGCCGGACAGGTGGTGAGCAAGATCCAGATCCTCGACCACGTCTGGAGCTACGACTTCGCGGGCGACGTCCGGATCATCGAGACGTACGTCCGCTACCTGCGCAAGAAGATCGACCGCTTCGATCCACCGCTCATCCAGACCGTGCGCGGGGTCGGCTACAGCCTCCGGCTCTCCCGCGACCACGGAGGGACACCGGAGCAGTGACCCGCTTCCTGCCACGGCCGTCCGGATCACTGAGACGACGCCTCGTCCTCGGCGTCACCGTCCTCGCCACCGCGGCCGTCCTGGCCTCCCAGGCCCTCGGCTACGTGGTGATCCGCTCCTGGCTGCTCGACCGTGTCGACGAGCAGCTCGTCGAGTTCCACCCGCCGGAGCCGGCGTTCTACGACGCTCTCGCCGGGACACTGCCGGCGCCTGGGGAACAACCGGACATACTGCCCTCCGACTTCCACGTCTACTTCTACGACGCCACCGGGCGCCTCCTGAACGGCTCGCTGGGCTCCGAAACGAAGCCAGGGCCCCGGTTGACCGATGACGTGCGGGACCTCGGTCTGCGGGACGGGCATCCGGAGACCGTGCCCGCCGCCAGTGGTGACGGGCGCTGGCGAGTGATGCTCAACCCCGGCCCCGAGGGCATGAACGCGGTGGTCACCCTGCCGCTCGACACCGTCGACGGCGCCGCCTCGAAGATCCTGTGGCTGAACGCGGTCCTGCTCGCCGTCACGATCGTCGCCCTGGTCGCCCTGGGCCGGTGGGTGGTCGGGCTGGGCCTGTTGCCCCTGACCAGAATGGAACGCACCGCCCAGGACATCACCGAGGGCCGGCTCAACCTGCGGTTGCCCGACACGGATCCGCGTACCGAGATCGGCCGCCTCGGCCGGGTTCTGAACTCCATGCTCGACCGCCTCCAGAAGGCGCTGCTGGCCCGTGAGGCGTCCGAGGCCCGGCTGCGTCGGTTCGTCGCCGACGCGGGGCACGAACTGCGCACCCCGCTCACCGTCATCCAGGGCTACGCCCAGCTCGCGCTGCGCCCCGAGCGACGCCCGGCGCGGGAACTGCGGGAGGCCAACCGGTTCATCGCGCAGAACGCGGAACGCATGAGTCTGCTCGTCGACGACCTCCAGCTGCTCGCCACCCTGGACAAGGAACCCTCGTACCGGAGGGAACGGGTCGACCTGCTGTCCCTGGCGGCGGACGCCGTCACCGCGACCGTCGCCCACGGTGCGTCCCACCCCGTCGACCTCGGCCCGCTGCACACCCCGGCCGATCCCACCGGAGCCGAGGAGCTCGACATCGCGGAGACCGTCGGCGACCCGCACCGGTTGCGCCAGATCCTCGAGAACCTGCTCTCCAACGCCCGTATCCACACCCCGCCCGGCACCCGCGTCCACGTCCGCGTCGGCGCGACCGAGGCGGGTTGCGGAACCGGCGGCACGGACCGGCCCGGACGCACCACCGCCTCACCACCCCTGCCGGAAGGCCTGCCGATCGGCGTGATCGAGGTCGCGGACGATGGGCCGGGCCTCGAACCCGTCGACGCCGAACTCGTCTTCGAGCGCTTCTACCGCGCCGACCCCGCCCGCTCCCGCCTCCACGGCGGCAGCGGCCTCGGCCTCGCCATCGCCGCGACCATCGCCGAGGGCCACGGCGGACGCCTCGAACTCGACACGGCCCCCGGCCGCGGCTGCACCTTCCGTCTGGTCCTGCCCGCCGCCGACGCCGGTCAGGAACCTCGCTGATCCCGCGCGTACCGCCGACCCGTCAGCAGGAGGGCGTCGACGTCGAACGGATCCTCCTCCGGAGCCGAAGCCCGTCGCTCGCGGCGCTGTCCCGGCGGACTGCCCGCCCACCCCAGCAGGAAGGCCGCGGGTCCGGCCGGCGACGGGGCACGCCCGGAGTGTCCCGAAACGCCGCAGCCCCCACGTCGGACGTGAAGCGCGGTCGGCGTGGGGGCGAGGAGCGTTCGGCGCCTGATCGGGTGGGTCAGTAGCCTGCGTGGTGGGCCGTGTCAGTCCGTGCGGGGCGGCTCGAACACGGCAAAGGCGTCGCCGGCATTGCGCAGTGGTGCCTCGGGCAGGGCGACGGGGTCCGGGGAGCGCAGGGCGCGCAGGAAGAGCGTCGTCGTCCAGCGGGCGTGTGCGGCGAGCCGGGCGGAGTCGTGGCGGGGCTCCGGGCTCAGCAGGGCGTCCATCTGCAGTCCGGCCGCCGCCATGCGGACGAAAAGCGCGGCGTACGTGTGGGGGTCCGGCAAGACGTAGCCGTGCCGCTGACCGTCCTCCACCAGGGTGGCTGCCACGACGTCGACGACGTGCGGCACGCCCATCGTGCGCATCGCCTCGGTCAGCTCGGGGCGGCGGGCGGCCTCCGTGGTCAGCACCCGGACGAGAGCGAGGTACTGCGGGGCGGTCGTCGCCTCCAGGAGCTTGGTGACGATGTGCGTCAGCCTCTCCTGCGGGTCGTCGACCGATGAGAGCATCGCCTGGTCCAGGTCGAAGTCCAGGGATGAGCTGCCGCGCTCGATCACGGCGCGGAACAGTTCCACCTTGTCGCCGAAGTGGGCGTACACGGTGGTCTTTGAGACGCCGGCCTCGGCCGCGACGACGTCCATCGACGTCTGGTCGAAGCCCCGGTCGAGGAACAGGGCGACCGCCGCGTCGAGCACGGCCGCTCTCTTGCCCCGGCCCCCGGCCCCCGTACGGGGGCGCCCCTTGACCACCATCTCGCTCCTCCCCGGGCCGCCGACCCGGCAGTTGCCCATGTCTCTTGGCTTGTTGACCTCCTGGCGACCCTACCGCCGCGGCCGGGTGATCCGGGACGCGGCGGCAGGCCTCGCGCCACCGCTGCGGCAGCAGGGTGACGCGGGTGCGAAGGCGGTGGGGCCGACAGCGGATGCCACCGTCAGCCCCACCGCCTTCGCGAGGTGTGCCGCCGTGTCAGTCGGACTTCTCGCCCCGTGCCGCGACCGCCTGGTCGAGGGTCACGTGGTCGGCCCAGTTGCCGTGGAAGCCGAACGGGACGCGGCTGGGGAGCTTGACCCGGGCGAGCGGGGTGCGGACCAGGTCGGCCGCGTCGTGCACGAGGAGTTCGGACAGGCCCGTGAGGCGGTTCCACCACAGGGACAGCAGATACCCGTCGTCTTCAGAGGAGGCGTTCTCCCGGGCGACGAAGACCGGTTCACCGGGGTTGGTCAGCCCGGCGGGACCCTCCACGACCGTGGTGGTGCCTTGCCGGAAGTCGTGCTTGGCCAGCCCGTCGCTCATCGTGTCCGCGGCGAGCGAGCGGGTGGTGACGAAGTAGCCGTAGCGGTGTTCCAGCCCGGTGTAGGCGTCGTTGATCCGCGGGAACTCGCCGGCGAGGCCGCTGAGCATCTCCTCGGAGGCCTTTCCGGTGGCCAGATCCACGCGCCAGCGGTGGGGCAGCGAGGGCGGGAACCAGGAGTGGGAGGTGACCGGAGTGTCGAGCTGGTCGGCGGGAGTGCCCAGCCGGGTGATGCGGTGCCCGTCGACGACGACCTGCCCGTCGCGTTCGTAGGCGTTGTAGAAGTGCGTGTTGGCCCAGTGACCGCCGACCTCGTGCCAGGTGACCGTGTGGGTACTGCGGTTCATGAGGACGATCTGCACACCGTGGGGGAGCGACGCCTCGTCCCAGACGACACCCGGCTTGCCCCGCATGATGTGGTCCAGCCGGAACTGGGCCGGGGTGACGAAGAAGATCGCGTGGTTCTCGGTGACCGCGAAGTCGTGCATGAGGACGGGCACTTTGATGCCGAAGCTGTGGCTGTCGACGACCTGCCCGGACTTCACGTCCGCCCGGTACCAGGTGATGACCGGTCCGGTCGCGGCGAAGAACAGCATGTCGCCGCTGGCCGGGTCCGTCTTGTAGTGGGCGGTGCAGAGTACGTCGATGCCGCCGTGGAAGTCGTAACTGCCGTACGTCTCCAGGGTTTCCGGGTGCATGGCGTACGGCAGGCCGCCCTCGTAGTAGACCAGCAGATGGTCGTCGAAGATGCCGACGTTGGTATTGGCGACGTTCTTCGCGGGCGGAGCGCCCTTCGGGAGCGGCGCCGTACTGCCGCCGTTGGCGAAACCGCTGTAGACGGCCCGGCCCTGCTCCACCTCGAACTTCATGGAGTCGGTCATCACCCAGCGGGTGCGGTAGGCGGCCCGGCCGTCGCGCAGATAGATGCCGCACACCATGCCGTCCCCCTCCCACCAGTGATAGCGCTCCGGATCGCGCGGCTGGAAGCGGGGGTTGGAGGAGATCCGGAACAGGGCTCCGGCGAGGTCTTCGGGGATCCGGCCCTCGACGTCCAGGTCGTAGGCCGCGTCCTCCTCCGTCCAGGGCGTGAAGGGTCCGTCGAGGAACTTGTTGCCGGAAGCCCAGCCGGCCGCGTCCTCGGACCGGCGCGGGGTCGGCGGTGTGGCCGCGGCGCGTGGGGCGATCGTCATCGGGTCGGGTGGAACAAGGCCGGGCCGGCGGGCGGCTGCGCTCATCGATATGTCCAATGCGGGTGGGCGATGGTGGAAGGTGCGTTCGGGATACCGGTCGGCGAACCCGGTTCACCAGGGGGAGGCCGGGACCCCGCTGGGACGACGGGATCCCGGCCGGTCGAGGGGATCAGAACGGGTAGCCGGGGATCTCGCCCCGGACGGTGACCCACTGCTGCTCGGTGAAGGCCTCCAGGTTGGCCGCGGCACCACCGTGCCGGGAGCCGTTGCCCGACTCGCCCATGCCTCCGAACGGCACGGTGGCCTCGTCGTTGACCGTCTGGTCGTTGATGTGCACCAGCCCGGTGGGGATGCGGTCGGCCAGTGCCAGACCCCTCGCCGGGTCGCCGGTCAGGATGCCGAGGGAGAGACCGTACTCGGTGTCGGTGGCGAGCCGGACGGCCTCGTCCAGATCCTGGAAGGCGACCACGGGCGCGACGGGACCGAAGATCTCCTCGGTGTAGGCACGGGCGGTCAACGGGACGTCGGCCAGGACGGTGGGCCGGTAGATCAGGCCTTCGTACGTACCGCCGGCGGCCAGTCGTGCTCCGGCGGCCAGGCTGTCGGTGACCACGGAGTGCGCGGCCTGCAGCTGCCGCTCGTCGATCATGGGACCGACGGCGACCGCGTCCGTCGAGGGATCTCCCGCGGGCGCCGCTTCGGCGCGCTCGGCGAGCCGCGCGGTGTACTCCTCCGCGATGGAGGCGTGCACCAGGTGGCGGCTGGAGGCCATGCAGACCTGACCGGCGTGGTGGAACGAACCGAACGCACCCGCCGACACCGCCTTCTCCAGATCGGCGTCCTCGAGAACGATCAGGGCCGAGTTGCCGCCCAGCTCCAGGTGCACCCGCTTCAGTCGCTGGGCCGCGGCCGTGGCGATCGCCTTGCCGGCCCGTGTCGACCCGGTGAACGCGATGACCGGGACCCGGGGGTCGTCCACCAGCGCCGCTCCGACATCGGCGCCGCCGGGCAGTACGTGCAACAGCCCCTCGGGAAGCCCCGCCTCCTCGAAGACCCGCGCGATCGTGACACCCCCGCAGACCGCTGTGCGGGGATCGGGCTTGAGGACGACCGCGTTGCCCAGCGCCAGCGCCGGCGCCACCGCCCGCATGGCCAGCACCATCGGCGCGTTGAACGGGGAGATCACGCCCACGACGCCGACGGGCCGTCGCCGCGAGAACGACAGCCGGTCCTCCACAGAGCGAAGTACCTCGCCGAAGGGGGCCGCCGCGAGGGCCGCGGACTCGTAGCACTCCTCCGCGGCGCCGTTCGAGGTCTGGAAATCCGCGAACGGGCGCAAAGCTCCCGACTCCCGCACGATCCAGTCCGCGATCTCGGCCTGGTGTTTCTCGAACAGGGCTCCGGCACGCCGCAGCACCTGCGCCCGCTCGATGTACGGCACGGCCGCCCACGCGCGCTGGGCCTGTGCGGCCTGTGCCACGGCTCGGTCCAGGTCGGCGGGTGTGGCGGCTCCGACGCGGCCCAGGGCCTTGCCGGTGGCCGGCTCGACGGAGTCGTAGGGCTCACCGGAGCCGTCGACCCATCCGCCGGAATAGATCCGTCCCTGCCAGTCACGCTCGTCGAGAAAAGCCATGATGCTCCATCCATTGATCTGCACTGTACCGTACAGTTTACTTAAGCCATCGCGGCTTCGCTAGAGGTGAGTGACCGCGAATGCGACTTGGCGTCTCGACAAACAGTTCAGTTGTCCTGAAAAGGGAGACAAGATGGGTATCACCGGTCTGGGACATACCGGCTTCTGGGTCCAGGACCTGACGACGATGCGCGACTTCTACGAGCGCGTCATGGGTCTGACCGTCACCGACGAGGACGAGGAACTGGGGATCGTCTTCTACTCCGCCCGCCCCGAGGACGAGCACCACGAGTTCGTGCTGCAACGCGGCCGGACGGCACCGCCCGGGGCCAAGCTCACCCACCAGGTGTCGTGGCGGGTCGACTCCCTGGAGACGATCATCGACTTCCACCGGCGCTTCCGGGCCGAAGGCATCGAGGTCCAGCAGGAAGTGACCCACGGCAACGCGATCGGGATCTACTTCTTCGACCCCGAGGGCAACCGCAACGAGGTCTACCTGCGGATCGAACGCGATGTGCGTCAGCCGTTCCGCAAGACGATCGACCTCGACCAGGACCCCCAGCAGATCCTCGCCCAGGCGGAACGACTGCTGGCCGACGACGGCCCGGCCTACCAGCCGGTGCAGTAGTCCCGCGACACTCCCGCGACCTCACGTTCAGCCCCCTGCCGAAAGGCCCTTCCATGGCTGCACCACCCCCGGCGTCCTCCGGTGCGGAGCCGCTCGTGCTCGTCGTCGGCGCGGGACCGGTCGGACTCACCGCCGCCAACCTCCTGGGCGCTCTCGGTGTGCGCGTCCTGGTCGTCGAGCGTCACACGACCACGAGCGACGAAGCCAAGGCGATCAGCCTGGACGACGAGTCGCTGCGCACCCTGCAACTGGCCGGCCTGGACGAAGCCGTCTACCCGATCATCGTGCCGGGGACGGGGACCAGGTACTACGGAGTCGGCGGGCGACCGCTCGTCCACGCCCGTGGCACCGGAGATCGGCGCTACGGCCACCCGTTCAAGAATCCGTTCGCCCAGCCCGATCTCGAACGCGTCCTGCGCTCCGCTCTCGACCGCTTCCCGCACGTCGACGTGCGCTTCGGGACCCGTCTCGTGGAACTGAGCCAGTATCCCGACCGGGTGTGGGCCACCGTGGCATCCGGCGACGGCGACACCGGTGAGGTGACGCGGCAGATCGAGGCCGCCTACGTCCTGGGGTGCGACGGAGGCCGCAGTACCGTGCGTGGGCAACTGGCCGTCCCCATGCGCGGAAGCAGCTGTCCGGACGACGTCTGGCTCGTCGTCGACACACTCGGGGATCCGCACGACGAGCGCTACGGCATGCACGTCGGCGACCCCGACCGGCCCCTCGTCATCGTGCCCGGGCGGGAGGGACGGTGCCGATACGAGTTCCGGTTGCGCCCGGGCGAGTGCGCCCCCGGCGGCGCCGTGCCCTTCGGCCTGGTGCGGGACCTGCTGCGCCCGCACCGGGACATCACCCCGGAACAGGTGGAGCGCTCGGTCGCGTACACCTTCCACGCCCTGCTGGCCGAGCGGCTGCGCGAGGGCCGCTGCTTCCTGCTCGGCGACGCCGCGCACATGATGCCGCCCTTCGCCGGACAGGGCCTCAACTCGGGTGTCCGGGACGCGGCCAACCTGTGCTGGAAGGTGGCCGAAGTGCTCGCCGGACGGGCCGCCGACCCGCTTCTCGACACCTATGACACGGAACGCCGTCCACACGCCCAGGCGGTGATCGAACTGTCGGTGCGGCTCGGCCGAATCGTCATGACGACCGATCACAGACGGGCCCGGGTGCGGGACTTCTGTGTGCGTGCGGCCCTGCGGAGCCGGCGCGGGCGGCGGTACCTGACCGAGATGCGGTACCGGCCCGACACCCGGGTACGGGACGGAGCGGTGGTACCGGCCACCGGCCCTGGAGAGGCGCTGGTCGGCACCCTGCTCCGCCAGCCCTCGGTGCTGCACGGCCCCGGATGCACGGTCACCCGTCTCGACGATCTCCTCGGCCCTGGCTGGAGCCTGCTGGGCATCGGCCTGTCCGACGAGGACTGGAAGACCGTGGCGGCAGCCCCGCTGCCCGACGCGCGACGGGTGGACGTGGTGCTCGGCGACCGCGCACCCCGTGCGCGCGAGGGACGAGCCGCGGTGGCCGACGCGGACGGCGAACTCGACGCCTACCTGGCGTCATTGCCGGGCCGTCTGCTGCTGGTCCGCCCCGACCGGCTGATAGCGGCCGTCTTCACCCCCGGCCGGGCCGACCACGTCTCTCGTGCCTTCGGCCGGTTCCTTTCCCCGGCCCGACCCCTTACGGGGACACCGGGCGCGGCCCGCGAGGAACGTCCCCGGTCCGGCACATCACCCACTCCCGCGGGTGCGGCCCCGACAGGCGGCCCCACCCCGGAACCCGACTCGCAAGGAGCCCGCAAGTGAAACTGAGCACGATCCGCACGGCCGACAACGCCACCTCCGCGGTCCGGCACGAAGGCGACGAACTGGTGCTGCTGCCTCACGTGGACGTCGCGGCACTGCTGGCGTCGGGGGAGGACTGGGCCCGGCGGGCCGCCCGGGCCGACGGCCGGCGCATCGTGGCCGCCGAGGCGTCCTACGCCCCCGTGGTCCCCCACCCCAACAAGATCGTCTGCCTCGGTCTGAACTACGCCACGCACATCAAGGAGATGGGCCGCCCGACCCCGACCCATCCCACCTTGTTCGCCAAGTACGACGGAGCCCTCGTCGGCGCCCACGACGACATCCACATGCCGGCGGTCAGTGACGATCTCGACTGGGAGGCCGAACTGTGCGCGGTGATCGGACGCGCGACCCGGCACGTCGGCGAGAGCGAGGCCCTGGCCGCCGTCGCCGGATACACGGTCCTCAACGACGTCACCGTCCGGGACTGGCAGCACCGCACCCGTGAGTTCCTCTCCGGCAAGACCTTCGAGGCGACGACGCCGGTGGGACCCGCCCTGGTGACCTCGGACGAGCTTCCGCCCGGAGCGGCGGGACTGGACATCGGGTGCAGTGTCGACGGGCATGCCATGCAGACGTCGAACACCGCCGACCTGCTCTTCGATGTCGCGCACATCGTGTCCTACGTCAGCACCATCATCACGTTGCGGCCCGGTGACCTGATCGCCACCGGCACCCCGGGCGGTGTCGGAGCCGGGCGCGACCCGAAGGTCTTCCTGCGTCCCGGCCAGCGACTGGTCACCCGCATCGAGGGGATCGGCGAGACAAGCAACCGCGTGGTCCGGGACGCTCCCGTGTGAGCCCGCCTCCCCGCGTGTCCTGAATGTCAGGAAAACGGTTCACGATCTTGGAGTTCTTCCGGTAGGGGGCGCGCTCGGAGCCGGCCGGCCTTGACAGGCGTACTGAACTGAACGGTACAGTTCACTTAATTAACTTTCGCGCTCAGCAAGGAGAGTCCATGTCTCAGTCCACTGCCCACAGGGAGCCGCAGATGCCTCCGCCGGGTCCTCTCGCGGAGGTCAGGGCCGTCGAATCACCGTGGCTCACCGACGCCGGACGCGAACTGCGCGACCGCATCCGCGACCTCAAGCCGCTGATCCGGTCGGAGGCGCGCGAGGGGGAGCGCATCGGGGCGTTGACCCCCGACGTGCTGAAAGCGCTCGACGGGGCCGGCATCTACCGCATGACGATGCCGGTCGAATGGGGTGGCACCGCCCTCGGCGCGCGGGACCTGGTCGAGGTCATCGCGGCCCTGGGTGAGGGGGACGGCTCGGCGGCCTGGAGCGCCTTCGTCGGAGTCGGACTGCGCAACTTCCTCGCGCTCCAGCCGAAGCTGGTCGAGGAGATCCGCGCGGACGTCGAGGGCTGGGTGGGCCCGGCCCTCGTGGGTGCCTCCGTGTTCGCGACCACGGTCGGGGACGCCCGCAAGGTCGACGGCGGCTGGATGGTCAACGGCCGGTGGGCCTTCGGCAGCGGCTGCAAGCACGCCCGCTGGGCGATGGTCGGGATCGCCTTCGACCCCGCGGAAGCCGGCGGCACCGGCCGCGGTGTGGTGGTGCTGGAGCGCGAGCAGTTCGAGATCCTCGACGACTGGCACGTCATGGGGCTCTCCGGCACGTCCAGCAACAGCCTGCGGGTCGTCGAGGAGGTCTTCGTCCCGGACTACCGCTTCCTCGACCTCGGTGAGTTCCCGCCCAGGCTCGACCGGATCCGGAACCACTACAGCGGTGTCGCCTTCCGGCAGAGCGGCAGGGCGCTGCTGATGACCGTGGCGCTCAGCAGCACCGCGATCACGCTGGGCATGGCGCGTGGTGCGATGGCGTGTTTCGCGGAACAGGCGGCCAAGCGCGCGCCGTTCACCCTGCCCTATCCGACCGTCGCCGACATGGCGTCGGCGCAGGTGGCGGCCGGGCGCGCCCAGGCGATGATCGTTCTCGCCGGCTCCACGATCGAACGCTACGCGGACCAGGTGGACGCACGCACCGACGCCGGTCTCGAGTTCGGTGACGACGAGGAATCGGAGATCAGCCTCGCGCTCGCGTACGCGGCGAACCTCTGCGAGGACGCCATCAACCTGCTCCAGAAGACGCTCGGTTCGTCGACCGTCTCGCTGTCCAACCCGATCCAGCGATTCGTCCGTGACGCGCGCGTGGTCACCTCGCACGGGGCGATCCGTGTCGACCCCCTCGCCGAACAGAACGGCCGACGCCTCCTCGGACTCAAGCCCTTCCCCATGATCGGTGCCGCCGTGCCGCAACGCGGCCTGGCCGCCCCCGAGAAGGAGCCCGTGCGATGAACGATTTCAGCATCGTGGGCGGTGTGGCCGAGATCCACACCCCCGATCTCTACCGGACATGGATGGACCGGCCCGACTACATCGACGCGGTCGCGGCGTCACCCGACCCTGGCACGGAGGCGGTCAAACGACTCGTCATCGAGTTCGAGGCCGAACTGGCCCGGCTGGTCCGCGACCGCACCGTCGACAAGCATGTCCGCGAGGTCATGGAGAAGTACACCGTCGACGACTACGTCCAGCACGACCCGAACGCTCCCGGAAACGGCCGTGAACTGCTGATCGAGTTCTTCCGTCACGTGCCGCTGGACCGGGGGACGCCCCCGCCCGTGGTCAGCGTCACCGTCGAGGGGGAGCTCGCCTGCGTGATGATGCGGGAACCCGCCCCCGACCCGGTGATCCCGGGCGCCACCTACGACTGGAACATCCTCACCCTCTTCCGCGTCAGGAACGGCCGGTTGACGGAGCACTGGAGCGCGTACCCGAAGCGGGTACCCGGAGAGGGGCCGATGTGAGCGGGGCGGAAGACATCATGAAACTGCAGATCATCGTGGGCAGCACCCGGCCGGGCCGACTGGCGCGGCCGGTCGCCGACTGGGCGGCGGAGGCGGCCGAGAAGCACGGTGGCTTCGAGGTGGAACTGGTCGATCTCGTCGACTACGGCCTCCCCCTGCTCGACGAACCCGGTCCTCCCCGGATGGGCCGCTACGAGCACGAGCACACGCGACGCTGGAGCGCGAAGATCAAGGAGGCGGACGCCTTCGTCTTCGTGACCCCGGAATACAACTACGGCCCCTCGGTCAGCCTGCTGAACGCCGTGGACTACCTCCACAACGAGTGGCTGTACGCGCCGGTCGGCTTCGTCAGTTACGGCGGAATCGCCGGCGGCCTGCGCTCCGTGCAGGTGATGAAGCAGGTCGTCACGACCGTACGCATGATGCCGATCCCCGAAGGGGTCGCGATCCCCTTCGTCATGCAGCACGTCAAGGCCGGGGTGTTCGATCCGCCCCCGCCGGTCACCGGATCCGTCGCACCCATGCTCACGGAACTGGCCCGCTGGGCGAACGTGCTCCGCCCGCTGCGGACGGCCCCGCCCCCGCCGCCCCCGCCGCTGCCCGGCCCGGCGACGGCCCCGCCCGGATCGGCGCCGGCTCCCGGCCCCCCGGGGGCCGACACCGGGCCGTCCAGGACATCCTGACGGAGCGAGTACGGCGTACCAGGTCAAGAAGAGTGGCACGCCGGACGCTCGTACGACCGTCACCGAGGCGTACCAGCCGGTCCGGTGACTCCTGACCGCTTCCCCCTGTTGCCCGCGCCGGGACACGGCGCGGGCAACAGGCATGCACGCGTGGAGCTCGGCCGAACCGATAACGGGCGGGTGTGGGGACGGCACCCCGACAGCCAGGGTGACGAACGGCCGTATGCCGCACAGTGCACGAGCCTGTGCGGCATACGGCCGGAGGGGAGTGCGGGCCGGTCCTGGTGCCCGGTCCGCGTCAGACCGATTCCGCCTGTGCCTCGTTCGCCGTCGCGGGTGCGCGCTTCTCGGTGACCGGGTAGCGCGGGAGCAGGAAGACGAGCGCCAGAGTGAGCACGCTGATCACACTCAGGACGATCAGCGGGCCGCTGTAACCGCCAGTGCCCTCGGCCGCCCCTTGAAAGAGGACCGGGGACAGGCCGACGCCGAAGAGAGCGACGACGCCCAGTGTCATGCCCTGGAGCTGCGCGAAGGCGCGCATGCCGAAGTAACGGGCCACCAGGTACGGCGCGACCGACGACTCCGCACCCATCACCACACCGAGCAGACACATGGCCAGCAGGAGCGCCAGGGTGCCACCGGTGGCGGCGAAGATCGCGACCGTGCCGACCACGAGACACGCGACGAACGGTGCGAGGGCGCGCGCGCTCCTCGACCGGTCGATGGCCATACCGGCGAGGAACTGCCCGACGATCGAGGACACGAGCAGCACCGACAGCGACAGGGACACGGTCGTTGCCGAGTAGCCGCGGTCACCGAACAGGGAGACGGCGTTCAGTCGCACGCTCATGACCACCGCCGCGATCAGGACCATGACCACCGCCATGAGCAGCCAGCCCCGGGAGCGCAGCGCGGCGCCGAGCGGCACACCGGGAAGCTCTTCCTGGCCGCGTACGGCCTTGTCCGCCACACCGTTGGTGTGGACCCGCTCCGGCTCGGAGAGCAGGAAGTACTGGGCGGGGAAGACGATGACGAGGATGCACAGGGCGATCAGGAGGTAGGTCGGTCGCCAGCCGAGGCTGTCGATGGACAGCCGGGCCAGCGGGGACATGATCGCTCCGCCGAGGCTGGTGGCGGCGCCGATGAGCAGCGCGTAGCCCGATCCCCGGTGGTGGGGGAACCACTCCGCGACGACCTTGTAGAACACGCCCATGATGGCGATGTAGCCGAAGGCGGTGGCGGCGAACATCGGCAGCAGCAGGAGCACGACGTTGCCGCCGGCGAGTGCGGTCGCCGCGGTGAAGAGGGCGTACAGCGCCGCGCCCGGTACCGCGACGGCGCGGGCGCCCCAGCGGTCGACCCAGCGGCCGGTCAGCGGCAGGACGAACGGTGCCGCGATGGTCGGGATGTTGAAGATGGTGAGCGTCTGCGACTCCGACCAGCCGAAGTCCCGGGCGACGGGCTCGACGAAGAACGTGATGGTCGGGTTGAGGGCGGCCGGGCTCAGGGCCATGGCCAGCACGCAGGCGATCGCGGCCTTCCACGCGAGTGAGGGATAGCCCCGCAGAGAGGTCACGTACTCACGCAGGGAGCCCGCGGTGTGTGGCGGCTTGTCGGGTGCCGTGACGTCGGCATGAGGGTTCGGGGACATCGTCGTCCTTCCGCAGGCGAGATGTGGCGCACGCCCGCCGTTCGGCCCGGGACCGATGCGGTGCACACCGAGCGCCACTTGTCAGGTATGAACTGTACGGTCCAGTCCATGTGCTGGGTCAAGGGTCCTGCGGGTTCGACTTCGCCGGCTCCGGCGAAGACGTGCGGCTCGGCAGGTGCGACCGGGTGGATCAGGGCGCAGGATGTACGGGGCGTAGTGACCCCCGTTCCGGGCCCGGGCACGTTCCCGATCGGGGTACGGCAGGCCAATTGCGGACCGGAACTGTCCGCAAGGGGAGCTAGCGTGCGGGGCATGGAGAACACGGCGAAGCAGAACACGGCGACGACGGCCTCGGTGAAGGCGGTTTCGGCAGCCGCCCCGACGGCGGGGCCGGGGTCAAGGTCGGCCTCGACGGCGGCGCCCGCCGCCGCGGCCCCCGTCCTCGGAGCCCGCGCCCTCAACAGGGCCACTCTTGCCCGGCAACTGCTCCTGGCCCGGTCGCCGATGTCCGCCAAGGAGGCCCTCGCGCACCTCCTCGGTCTCCAGGCGCAGAACGTGAAGCCCCCGTACTACGCGCTCGCCGCCCGTCTCGACGGCTTCGAGCCCGAAGAGCTGTCCCGGCTCATGGCCGACCGGGAGGCCGTCCGCATCGTCACCATGCGTTCGACCATCCACACCCACACCGCCGACGACTGTCTCACCCTGCGCCCGCTCGTCCAGCCCGCCCGGGACCGCGAACTCACCTACTTCCGCAAGGGACTTGTGGGAGTCGACCTCGACCGGCTCACCGACCTCGCGCGTGATCTCGTCGAGGCCGAACCGCGCACGATGAAGCAGCTGCGCGAGGCGCTCCTCGTCGAGTGGCCGGACGCCGATCCGCAGTCCCTGTCCGTCGCCGCCCGCTGCCGGCTCCCGCTCGTCCAGGTCACCCCGCGCGGCCTGTGGGGCCGTAGCGGCCAGGTCGCCCTCACCACCGCCGAACACTGGCTCGGCCGACCGGCCCAGGAGACTCCGGAGCACGAGACGTCCGTCATGGACGCGACCGTGCTGCGCTACCTCGCCGCCTTCGGGCCCGCCTCCGTGAAGGACATGCAGACCTGGGCCGGTCTGACCCGGCTGCGCGACGCCTTCGAACGCCTCCGGCCGCGGCTGCTCACCTTCCGGGACGAGCGCGGCACCGAACTCTTCGACCTCCCCGACGCTCCCCGCCCCGACCCGGACACCCCGGCCCCGCCGCGTTTCCTGCCCGAGTTCGACAACCTGCTCCTCTCGCACGCCGACCGCACCCGCGTCGTCCCCGCCGACCTCAAGGGCCGTAGCTGGACGGGCAATCAGGCGCACTGCGTCCTGCTCGTCGACGGTTTCCTCGCGGGCCTGTGGCGCCTCGCGGACCGTACGCTCACCGTCGAGCCCTTCGGTGAACTCACAAAGGGCCAGCGGGCGGCGGTGGTTGAGGAGGGTGAGCGGATGCTCGCGGCGCTGCACGGGGGAACGGCGTACGACGTCCGGTTCGGCACCGGCGTGGCGGAACGTGGATAGGGGGCGCTGCGGACCGCTCGTGGCCGGTCCGCAACGCCCCCTGGCATTCACCTGAGGGACACTCAGGAGACTGTGGTGGCCGGGCCCTTGCCGCCGCAGGGGCCCGTGGTGACTACCTCCCGGTGGTTACGACGCGACCTGCGTCGCCACCAGGCTCGAGAAGGTGGTCAGCCGGGTGTAGACCCCGGGGTAGCCGGCCGCCGCGCAGCCCTCGCCCCAGGAGGTGATGCCTGCCAGGACGCCGCCGATCATCAGCGGGCCGCCGCTGTCGCCCTGGCAGGTGTCAACGCCGCCGGAGGTGTATCCGGCGCAGACCATGTCGCTCGCGATGTAGCTGGAGCCGTACGAGCTGGTGCAGCTGGCGTTGGAGACGGTCGGAACCGTCGCCGTGCGCAGCTGGTTGGAGGAGCTGCCGTTCGAGGAGGTGGTGCCCCAGCCGATGATCCGGGCGGTGGCGCCGGCCGCGTACACGCCGGTCTGGGACGAGGTGACGTACGACGCCGTCGTGTACGGCATCGCGGTCGCGAGGGTCAGCACGGCCACGTCCTCGCCGTTGGTGGCGTCGGTGTAGCTCGGGTGGATCCAGATCTTGGTGACCCGGCTGACGGTGCCGTTGGTGCCGTTGCGGTAGGTACGGCCGCCGACGACTCTGACACTGCTCGTCGTCTCGTCGACCATGCAGTGGGCGGCGGTCACGACCTTGGTGGCCGAGACGAGGGTGCCACCGCAGAACTGGTTCTGCGAGGCGTCCGTGATCTGCATGACGTACGGGTACGCCGCAGCGGTGGTCGTGGTACCGCCCACGATGGGCTGGGGCGCGGCGACGGCGCCGGGGGCGGCGATCAGCGCGGTCGATGCGGCGGCAGCGGTGGCCACCAGGACAGCGGCGGCCTTCTTGGCACGGGCGAGCCCGAACATGGGTTCTCCTCTTGGGGGGATTGCCGGTGGGGGGACGCGCGGGTGTGGGGGGGGGGTTCAAGCACGGGGCGGTGGTGCTGCTCCGTGTGCCCGGCGAGCGGCACAACCACAAGGTAGGAGTCGGATAAGGTCCCTCCCAATGAGGGAACCCCCTAGGGGAGTTGGGGGAGGGAAAACCCTCGGTCGTACGGGGCCGACAGCACGGTACGGTGAGAGCGCGAGGATGGATTCCGCGCAGGTGCACGGCCGTACGGCGGGTATGCGGGCGTTACTTGGGGTGGCGTCCCGCCGCCAGCCTGACGATGTCCACCCGCGACCGGATCCCCAGTTTCCGGTACACCCGGGTGAGCGTCGCCTCGACCGTTTTGACGCTGATGAACAGGCGTCCGGCGATCTCGCGGTTGGTCGCGCCCTCCATGACCAGCGCCGCGACCTGACGTTCCATCGCGGCGAGCCCGTCGAGCGCGGCGCCCGCCTGCGGCTGCTCCACGAGCGGCTGCGGCGCGGGAGTGGGCACGGTGGCCGCGTCCACCCTGCGTAGCCAGGGCAGCGCGCGGGAACGTCTGAACAGGCGTGCCGCCTCGTCGTACGACGTCGGGGCGGGTGTGGGTCCCGGCGGTCCGGTGCGCAGCTCGGCCAGGGCGAGGGCGGCCCGCGCCTCCTCAAGTCCGTAGCCCAGCTTGGCGAGTCGGTCCTGCGCGGACGTCAACTGGGCGAGAGCCGCCTCGTGTTCACCGCGCGCGGCACGCACCAGCGCCTCCGCCCGGTCGAGCACCGCGAGCACGCTCTCGCGCCCCAGCCGCAGCGCGTGGGCCCGCGACACGTCGATGACCTCCTGCGCCTCGTCCAGCTCGCCGACGCGGACCAGCGCCTCCGCGAGGTCGCCCTGCCAGCGTCCGCGCGCCGGGTCGTCGACGCCGAGATCGTGCTCCAACTCCCTTGCCCGGCGCAGCGACTGCACCGCGCCCGGCGCGTCCCCGGCCACCAACCGGGCGTATCCCAGGGCTGCCTGGCCACGGGACAGGTAGAGCATGTCGCCGTTCTCCTCGGCGTGCTCGACCGCCTCCCGGGCCAGCGCCAGGGCCCGCTCCACGTCGCCGCCGGACGCCTCCGCCAGCGCGGCGAGCATCGCGGAGGCGACCTCACCGATACCGGTGTCCCGGGCCAGCCGCAGGCTCTCCCGGGCCACGTCGAGCGCCCGGCCGCAGTGCCCGCAGCGCAGTTCGGTCTCGGCGAGGCCGCGCAGGAAGTGCACCTCGCTCTCGACCGACCCGCGTCGGCGCACCTCGCGCAGCAGGGTGGTGATGGTGGCCCGCGCCTCCGGCAACTGGTCGCTCATGATCAGCCAGCGGAACCGGGCCGAGCCGATGCCGTTGTGATGGACGGTCACCTGCGGGTCCTGGGGCTCCTTCAGAGCGCGCTTGATGGTCGCGGGCGCGTCCGGGTGGCCCATCAGGGTCTCGGTCTGGGCCTGGAAGGAGAGCGACATCAGCTCCGTGTGCCGGTCGCCGCCCCGCGCGGCGAGTTCCGCCGCGCGGGCTGCCTCCTCACGGCACTCCGCGAAGTCGCCCTCCACGAGCAGCGCCCGCCAGGCCAGTTGGTAGTGGATCAGGGCCAGCAGCCGTGGGTCGTCGCCCGCGTCGGCCAGGGCCTGCGGGAAGACGGCGTCGACCTCCGTCATGGCGTGGCCCGCCGTGTCGATCACGATGATCCAGGCCCGCACCCGCTCCTCGGGCACCCCGCTCCGGGCGAGCACCTGGCGGGCGATGTCCCGCGCGAGATCCAGCTCACCGGCGGTGATCGCGTCCTCGGCGGCCCGCAACCGGTGCTCGTCGGGGTTCGGCACACCGTCGGCCGGGGTGTACCGGGCGGCGAGCAGCCCGAGCGAGGAGGCCACCGAGGGTGCCCCGCGGTCCCGGGCCAGCGCGGCGGCCTCGGCGAGCCGAGCGGCCACCTCCGGATCCGTGCCGTCGGTGGACAGGGCGAGGTGCCGGGCCCGCTCGATGGGGTCGGAGGCGGCGGTGGACAGCGCGGCGTGCGCGGCCCGGCGTTCCTGGGCGCTCGCCTCCGCGTACAGCGCGGCCGAGACGAGGGGGTGCGCGAACCGTACGGCAGGACCCTCGGGCTCGGTCGCCAGCAGCCCGAGAGCCGCGGCCTGGGCGGTCTCGGCCTCGGCGTTCTCCCGGCCGGCCTCGTGCAGCAGGGCCAGCGTGGGGCGGGCGCCGGCGCTCACCACGAGGAGGGTGCGGCGGGCCTCGTCCGACAGCATCTCCAGGCGGCTGAGGACCAGCGCGCGCAGCGAGGTCGGCACCGGGAGCGGCTCGCCCGGGCGCGGGGGAGTGGGATTCTCGGCCAGGGCCCGGCCGAGCTCCAGGGCGTACAGCGGGTTGCCGGCGCTGGTGCGGTGGATCTCCCGAACGGTCGAACGCGGCAGGTCGTAGCCCCGGTGCTCAAGGAGCGTCTCCACCTGGGAGCGGGTCAGCGGGTTCACCCGGACCGCCAGGGTGTCGGGTGTGGACGCGCGTAGATAGCGGTCGTACTCCTGTCCGTCCGTCCGCCCCGCGAACAGCATCCGCACGGGGTCGTCGCCCAGGCGCCGGGCGGCGAAACCCAGGAGCTCGGTGCTCGCGGTGTCCAGCCACTGGAGGTCGTCGGCGACGACGAGGACGGGGCCCTTGGCGGCCAGCGCGCGCAGCGCCGACAGCACGGCAAGGCGCAGTGCGAGTCCGTCGCGCTGGAGCGAGGACTCGCCACGGCCGGTGAGCGCCGACTCCAGGGCGACACGCTGGGCGACGGGCAACTGGCCGGACACCTCGTCCAGGGCGAGACCGAGAAGATCGGCGAGCGCGAGGAAGGGGAGATGGGATTCGGACTCGGTGGCGGAGCAGCGCAACACGGTCCGTGCCGATTCGCCGTATTCCGCGGCCAATGTCCGCAGGACGGTCGACTTTCCTATTCCGGCCGGTCCGTGCAGCAGTACGCTGCCGCCGCGCGAAAGCTGCTCGCGTGCCGAGATGAGTGCTTCGTCCCGGCCTATGAGCAGGTCAGAGCGGCATCGGCCAGACTCCTGGAAGTCCCGTCGCACGGTCACCGCTCCCCTCCTGTGTCGTGTGGGCCCCAATATTAGGCAACAGATCTTTGAATTTCGGACAGACGGCGAGGTGAGCCGAATAACAGGATGGTTGAGGTATCGGAAAATTCAAGTCACATGTGAATGAATACACCGTATACGTGTGCGGAGCGTGACGAAGGAATCCCTCGGAGGCGACGGATCCGTGACTGATCGCCCGCGCCCAGGCCGCTGCCGACGTCACCGTGAGCGGGGCGCGGCGACCAGGTGGAGGGGCCGCTCGGGTCGCTGATGCGCATGTGCCGGCGCCCGCTGGACCTTCTCCGTCTCGACTGTGCCCGCTGCCACGTCATCGCCTCCTCGTCGTGGCCCGCTCGTGGTGTGTTCGCCGGTCGTACGGGCACGCACCCCCGTTCGGGGGTAGTGAGACCAGCATCACGGACTGCACGATGGCAGAGAGTCGCCCGGCCATGGCCGGGATCGAGGAGGACTGATGACGACGGTGACCGAGCGCTTCCGCGAGGCGCGGGACTTCCTGCTGGCCCACCGCGAGGACTACGCCACCGCGTACGAGGGTTTCAGCTGGCCGCGCCCCGAGCGCTTCAACTGGGCCCTCGACTGGTTCGACGTCATCGCGGACGGGAACGACCGCACCGCCCTGCACATCGTCGAGGAGGACGGCTCCGAGGCCAGGGTGTCCTTCGCCGAGATGTCCGCCCGCTCCGACCGGGTCGCCAACTGGCTGCGCGATCTCGGGATCCGCCCCGAGGACCGCGTCCTCGTCATGCTCGGCAACCAGACCGAGCTGTGGGAGACCGCCCTCGCCGCGATGAAGGTCGGCGCCGTCGTCATCCCCGCCACCCCGCTGCTCGGCCCCGCCGACCTGCGTGACCGGGTGGAGCGCGGCCGGGTCGCGCATGTCCTGGTCCGGGCCGAGGACACGGGCAAGTTCGACGAGGTGCCCGGCCGCTACACCCGGATCGCGGTGGGCGGCGCCCCCGAGGGCTGGCAGCCGTACGAGGACGCGTACGAGGCGCCCGCGGAGTTCACACCGGACGGGCCGACCCACTCCGACGATCCCCTGATGCTCTACTTCACCTCGGGCACGACCGCCCGCCCCAAGCTCGTCGAGCACACCCATGCCTCGTACCCCATCGGGCATCTGGCGACCATGTACTGGATCGGCCTCAAGCCCGGCGACGTGCATCTGAACATCTCCTCGCCCGGCTGGGCCAAGCACGCCTGGTCCAACCTCTTCGCGCCCTGGACCGCCGAGGCGACCGTCTTCATCCACAACTACACGCGCTTCGACGCCACCCGGCTGATGGCGGAGATGGACCGTGCGGGCGTCACCTCCTTCTGCGCCCCGCCGACCGTCTGGCGCATGCTCATCCAGGCCGACCTGACCCAGCTGCGCACCCCGCCGCGCGAGGTCGTGGCCGCCGGTGAGCCGCTCAACCCCGAGGTCATCGAACAGGTGCGCCGCTTCTGGGGGGTCACGATCCGGGACGGCTTCGGCCAGACGGAGACCGCCGTCCAGGTCTCCAACAGCCCGGGCCAGCCGCTCAAGACGGGCTCCATGGGCCGGCCGAGCCCGGGCTACCGGGTCGTCCTCCTCGATCCGGTCTCCGGCGAACCGGGCGCTACCGAGGGTGAGATCGCGCTCGACCTCTCCCACCGCCCGGTCGGCGTGATGACGGGCTACCACGGCGACGCAGACCTCACGGCGGAGGCGATGGCAGGCGGCTTCTACCGCACCGGGGACATCGGTTCGCAGGACGCGGACGGCTACATCACGTACGTCGGCCGGTCCGACGACGTCTTCAAGGCCTCCGACTACAAGATCTCCCCCTTCGAGCTGGAGAGCGCGCTGCTGGAGCACGAGGCGGTCGCGGAGGCCGCCGTGGTCCCCGCGCCGGACGAACTGCGCCTGGCCGTACCGAAGGCGTACGTCGTGCTCGCGGCGGGCTGGGAGCCTGGACCCGGCACCGCGAAGGTGCTGTTCGAGCACAGCCGCGAGGTCCTCGCCCCCTACAAGCGCCTGCGCCGCCTGGAGTTCGCCGACCTGCCCAAGACCGTGTCCGGCAAGATCCGCCGGATCGAACTGCGTGAGGCGACGGCGGCGGGCTCGGCGGACGAGTACCGCGAGGAGGAATTCCGGTGAGCCAGGGGGAGGGGGAGACGGCGGCGCCCGAACCGGCGTACCCGCACGGCACGAGCGGCACCGTCCTGCGCGGCGACACGATCGGCGCCGACCCGGAGCGGACGGTCGCCTCCGGACCGCGAGGCGCTCGTCGACGTACTGTCGGGTCGTCGCTGGACCTCACCCCGATTCGCCGCTGACGCCGACAAGTTGGCGTACGCGCTGCTCGCCGCCGGGGTTGCCCGGTGTGACCGGGTGGGGAGCCGGGCGGTGGTGAACACCGATCCGGCGTACCGCGCGCACAAGGTCGTGTACGTGCTGCGGCAGGCCGGAGTCTCCGTGCTCCTCGCCGCGCTCGGCCGCGAGGCGAGCGACTGCCGGGCGATGGCCGACGAAGTGCGCGCCAGCTGACCGGAGTTGAGGCGAAGGGTGTCGGGGAAGATGCGGAAGGCGGAGCTGCGGGAGAGCGGTACGCCGGGGAGGCGTGACCGGGCGGGCGTCGATCAGGGCCTGCGCATGCAGACGCGGGGCCAGCGGTCGAGGCCGTGCTCGGCCTCCGTGGCGCGGATCTTCCGTAGACCCGGGGTGAGTTCGGCCTCGCCGAGGGCGCGGAAGCCCAGGCGGGCGTAGTAGGGCGCGTTCCACGGGACCTCGGTGAACGTCGTCAGGGTGAGGTGGGTCAGGCCTTCCTCGTGGGCGCGGTCGGCGGCGTGGGCGAGAAGTGCCCGGCCGATGCGGCGGTGCGCGAAGTCGGGCTGGACGGAGACCTGTTCGATGTGGAGGGCGCCGTCCACCGGTTCGGCGATCAGATAGGCCAGGGGGTGGGCATCGTCGTCGGGGGCGACAGCGACCCAGGCACGGCCCGCTCGCCGGTACCGCTCCAGCGCGTCGAGGGCGGGCGGCTCGTCGTCCGCGATCTCCGCCATCCCGAACTCGCGGTAAGGGGAACCGGCGGCGCGTTCGATGGCGCGCAGGGCGGGGAGTTCGGCGGCGGTGGCCGGGCGGATGCGCATCTGCCCAGTATCCGACGGGGGCGCGCTTCGGGCGCGCGGATATCCGGTCGCCGGCGAGGAGGCCCGGGGCCTCAGACCCCGGTGGCGTCGAGGTCGTCGGCCGGGCTGTTGACCGGCTGCGGCGTGCCGGTGAGGTCGAGGACGAACAGGGGGACGCCGAGGTTCTCCGCTCGGGCGCGGGCCTCGTCCTCGTATCCGGCGAGGGAGAAGTAGACGCAGTCCGAGGACTCCGTCATGGCCGTCAGCCACAGGCATTCGATGTCCCGCAGCGACGCCGGGCTCACCGTCGGATCGACCTGCGCCAGGACTCCGCGGGCGGCGAGCCCCACGCCGGACGGGGGCCGCTGGTCCGCGCGGCGGATGTCCTGGTAGCCGAGCCAGCGCAGATAGAGGGCGGCGGCGGTGACCGCGTCGCGTGCGGTGCGGATGGTGACGGGCTGGAAGGCGCGCCGGGGGCGGGCGGAGGAGCGGGGGGTGCGCAGGGCGCCGGGGACCTTCGTGGCGCCGGGCGGGGGCTGGGCGTCCTTCGTCCGTGGGTCTGTCGGTCGGGTGTCCGGGGCGGGACGGGTCACCGGGATCCGCAGGACCGTGCCGCACGGGCAGCCCAGTTCGGGGTGCGGCCACTGGTCCCCGCGTCCACAGGCCGCGCAGCGCACGGTGACCCACTGCTCGTCCCAGACGCGGTGGGTGACGGCTGTCGCCGGCGCCCGTTCGTCGAGCGACGGGCTGACCGGCGCACCGCACGCGCACGGATAGGAGGGCGCCGCGTACAGATGCTCGCGCAGGCAGGCCGGACACCGCACCGGCATGCTCTCGGCCATGACCAACTCCACTACGTGACGTCGGGGTCGGAGCCCCATCGTGCTCCACCGGACCCCCGCTTGTCCGTCTCTTGACGGCCTTCGCGAGCCCACTTACATTATTTCCAGATAGTAGAAAAGAAATTCCGCAATGCGGAAACTCTGAGGCATGGTCACGGAGGCTTTCTCTCTCCGCGGGGCGCGACGGGAGTACGAATCCGAGGAGTTGCTCTATGGCTCGTATGACCGCTGCCCGTGCGGCAGTCGAGATCCTCAAGCGGGAGGGCGTCACACACGCGTTCGGTGTTCCCGGCGCGGCGATCAACCCCTTCTACGCGGCGCTCAAGGCCTCCGGCGGGATCAGTCACACGCTCGCCCGCCATGTCGAGGGCGCCTCGCACATGGCCGAGGGCTACACGCGCACCCGCCCCGGCAACATCGGTGTCTGCGTGGGCACTTCCGGCCCGGCCGGCACCGACATGATCACGGGGCTGTACTCCGCGACCGGGGACTCGATCCCGATCCTCTGCATCACCGGCCAGGCGCCCACCGCCGTGCTCCACAAGGAGGACTTCCAGGCCGTCGACATCGCCTCCATCGCCCGGCCGGTCACCAAGATGGCCACCACCGTGCTGGAGGCGGCCCAGGTCCCCGGCGTCCTCCAGCAGGCCTTCCACCTCATGCGGTCGGGCCGCCCCGGACCGGTGCTGGTCGACCTGCCGGTCGACGTCCAGCAGACGGAGATCGAGTTCGACCCGGAGACCTACGCACCGCTGCCCGTCCACAAGTCGGCCGCGACCCGCGCCCAGATCGAGAAGGCGCTCACGATGCTGAACGCCTCGCACCGGCCGCTGATCGTGGCCGGCGGCGGCATCATCAACGCCGACGCGGCCGAACTCCTCGTCGAATTCGCCGAGTTGACGGGCATCCCGGTCGTCCCCACCCTCATGGGCTGGGGCACACTGCCGGACGATCACGACCTCAATGCCGGCATGGTCGGCCTCCAGACCTCGCACCGCTACGGCAACGCCACCTTCCTGGAGTCCGACTTCGTCCTCGGTATCGGCAACCGCTGGGCCAACCGGCACACCGGCCGGCTCGACGTCTACACGACCGGCCGCACCTTCGTCCACGTCGACATCGAGCCCACCCAGATCGGCCGCGTCTTCGCCCCCGACTACGGCATCGCCTCCGACGCGAAGGCCGCGCTGCAGCTTTTCGTCACGGTGGCAAGGGAGTTGAGGGACGCGGGCGGCCTTCCGGACCGCTCCGAGTGGGCGGCGGCGACCCAGGAACGAAGGGCCCGTCTCCAGCGGCGTACGCACTTCGACGACATCCCGATCAAACCGCAGCGCGTGTACGAGGAGATGAACAAGGCATTCGGCCCCGAGACGCGGTACGTGACGACGATCGGCCTCTCGCAGATCGCCGGCGCGCAGTTGCTGCACGTCCACCGCCCCCGCCACTGGATCAACTGCGGCCAGGCCGGCCCTCTCGGCTGGACCATCCCGGCCGCTCTGGGCGTCGCCGTCGCCGACCCGGAGGCGTCCGTGGTCGCCCTCTCCGGCGACTACGACTTCCAGTTCATGATCGAGGAGTTGGCGGTCGGCGCCCAGCACCGCATCCCGTACATCCACGTGCTGGTGAACAACTCCTACCTGGGCCTGATCCGGCAGGCGCAGCGCGCCTTCGACATCGACTTCCAGGTCAACCTGGAGTTCGAGAACCTCAACTCGCCCGAGCTGGGCGCCTACGGCGTCGACCACGTCAAGGTCGCCGAGGGCCTCGGCTGCAAGGCGATCCGGGTGACGGACCCGGCCGAACTGGCCACCGCCTTCGAGCAGGCCAGGAAACTCGCGGCACAGCACCGGGTCCCGGTGGTCGTCGAAGCGATCCTGGAACGCGTCACGAACATCTCCATGTCGACGACCAACGACATAGGGAACGTGGAGGAGTTCGAGGAGATCGCGACCGAGCCGGGCCATGCGCCGACGTCGATCAGGACGCTGAGGATCTGACGCCGAGGACGCTGGAGGCAAGGAAGGAGGGGGTGCCCATGGGCACCCCCTCCCTGTTTCCCCCGTTGGTCCCCCGTTGTTCCCCCGTGCGGTGTTCCCGTTGTTTTCCGTGCTGACCACAATGTGCCCGGCCCCGGGGGTTGTTGAAGCCCCCGGGGCCGGGTTCAGAGCTGGATTTGAGGTTTCCGGGTGGTGCCAACGCCTGGGCGCGACAGGACAGTTGTCAGCGGTGGCGCCACCCGGAAGATCAATGGGAGGAACGGGAAGGTGTCAGACGCCGGCGCCCGACAGGCGTTCCACGGCCCGGAGCAGGGCCGAGTGGTCCAGGCCCCCGTCGCCCTGCGCCCGCAGGGACGCGACGAGTTGGGCGACCACCGCGCCGACCGGAAGCGCGGCACCGACCGTGCGGGCCGCGTCCGTCACGATGCCCATGTCCTTGTGGTGGAGGTCGATACGGAAGCCCGGGGCGAAGTCGCGGTTCAGGAAGTTGTCCTTCTTGCGCGCCAGCACCGTCGAGCCGGCCAGCCCGCCGCCCAGCACCTCCAGCGCCGCCTTCAGGTCCACGCCCGACTTCTCCAGGAAGACCACGGCCTCGGCGCACGCCTGGATGTTCACGGCGACGATCAGCTGGTTCGCTGCCTTCACCGTCTGACCGGAGCCGTGCGGTCCGCACAGCACGACGGTCCTGCCGAGCGCCTCGAAGAGGGGCAATGCCGTGTCGAAGTCGGCCTGTTCACCGCCGACCATGACGGACAGCACGGCCTCGACCGCGCCCGCCTCACCACCTGAGACGGGCGCGTCCAGCACCCGGACGCCCTTCTCTGCCGCCGCCTTCGCCAGATCCACCGACGTCTGCGGGGTGATCGACGACATGTCGACAAGCAGGGTGCCGGGC
This sequence comes from Streptomyces lacrimifluminis, assembly GCF_014646095.1. Classification (GTDB taxonomy): domain Bacteria; phylum Actinomycetota; class Actinomycetes; order Streptomycetales; family Streptomycetaceae; genus Streptomyces; species Streptomyces lacrimifluminis. Next base: position 221,403 of record NZ_BMMU01000006.1, read on the forward strand.
CGCACGTTCGCCAGGATGCCCCCGGGGCCGTACGCGACCGCCTCGACCTGCGGTGACGCGGGCACCATCGTGATCACCACGTCGGCGTCGCGCACGGCCTCGGCGATCGAGCCCGCAGCTGTGCCGCCGGCGGCGACAAGGCGGTCGAGCTTGTCCTGTTCCAGGGTGAAGCCGGTGACGTCGTAGCCCGCCTTGATCAGGTTCTCGGACATGGGGGAACCCATGATGCCGAGGCCTATCCAGGCGATCCTGGGGAGATTGCTCATGGCGGGGCACCTCTCTGCTGCTCGGTGATGTCAGGGGGTGCGGCGCGCTTCGCGCGGCAGCCAGTCGAACGCCTCGGCGCTCGGCCGGTCGCCCGGCCTGTACTCCAGGCCGACCCAGCCCTCGTAACCGGCCTTCCGCAGCCGGTCGAGGTGGTCCGCGAGGGGGAGCGTGCCGGTGCCGGGGGCGCCGCGGCCGGGGGTGTCGGCGATCTGGACGTGGCCCGTCTTCGCGGCGAACCGGTCGATCACCGAGGGGAGATCCTCGCCGTTCATGGACAGGTGGTAGAGGTCCATCAGGAAGCGCGTGTTGTCGAGGCCGGTCGCCAGGTTGACCCTGTCGGCGACCTCCACGGCGGCCGGGGCGCTCACCAGCGGATACCGGGGTGACTCCACCCTGTTGAGCGCCTCGACGAGCAGGAGCGCCCCGATGCGGCTCGCGGCGCGGGCCGCGAGCACCAGGTTCTCCAGTGCCAGCGCGTCCTGCTCTGCCGGGTCCACTCCCTCGATCCGGTTGCCGTACAGCGCGTTGAGCGCGCCGCAGCCGAGTGACCCGGCCAGATCCGCGGCCACCTCGATGTTGGCGCGGAACCGCTCCGACTCCTGGCCCGGCACCGACAGGGCGCCCCGGTCGGGGCCCGGCAGCTGTCCGGCGTAGAAGTTCAGGCCGGTGAGCCGGACGCCGGCGTCCTCGATCGCGGCCCGCAGGGAGTCCAGCTCGGACTGTGCCGGGGTGGGGGAGTCGAGCCAGGGCCACCACAGCTCGACCGCGCGGAAACCGGCGGCCCGGGCCGCCGCCGGGCGCTCCAGGGGCGGGAGTTCCGTGAAGAGGATCGACAGGTTGACGGTGAAGCGCTGCTCTGTGAATCCCATGGCCGTCGACGCCTCCTTGTATTCCGTATTACGGAAACAGTTTTCTGTTTAATGGAAGACTGCCGTCGGGTCTTGCGGCTTGTCAAGAGGGCTCTCCCAAGTGGCGGGGCGGGAAGGGGGCGGTTACACAGGGTTCAACGTTCATATGAGCGGGGCGCACGGTTCCCGTGTGTCAGTGCACTGAAGTTGTGAGGCAAACATGGCCGTCGAGCCATTCCCTGCCTGCCCGGAGAGCTCCGGAACAGGCGAACCCCGTCCCGTGACCCGCATCCGCACGGACGACCTGGTGCGCACCGTGGTCGTCGCGAGACCCCTGGACGATGTCGTCCAGCTCGTCACCCTCCTGGAGCAGTCGCCCGACGGTGTGCCGACCGCGGCGACGGTCCTGCGCGTCGCGGCGGTGGCGCGCTCCGTCGAGGACGTCTCGCGCCTGGTGGATCTGCTGGGCCCGCCGGCGCACAGCGTCGACCGGATGGACGAGGCGATCCGGACAGCTGTCGAACAGCGGCCGGTGGCCGAGGTCGGCCGCCTGGTCGCGCTCCTGCACGCGGCCCCGCACTCCGCCCACGTGAAGGCCCAGGCGGTGCAGGCCGCCGCCACCAGCAGGCCCGTCGAGGACCTGGTGCAGTTGATCGGCCGCATCGACGATGACCGTGACCGTGACCGTGACGCGGATCCCGTGATCGCGCACACCGCGCCGCGGGGCGAGGTGGCGGTGGCCGGAGCGGGTGCCGGGAGGCGCGACGTCCTGTGGCTCCGCCGGGTTGTCGCCGCCCTCGTCCTGCTCTGCGGCGCGGCGCACTTCCCGCTCGACCGGGTCGACGCGCCGAGGTACGGCCTGGCCGCGTCGCTCGGCGTCTCCGCGCTGTGTCTGCTGGGAGGTGCGGCGCTGTGGTTCAGCCGGTCGTCGGCCGTGGCCGCCGCGGCCCTGGTCGTGTCGGGCGCGCTGGCCGTCGCCCATCTGCCGGGCGCGCACATCGACGCGGAGGCACTCGCCTACGTACGGCAGGCGGGCGGAGCCGCTTCCCCGCTGCCCGCTCTGGCGGCCTGTGTCGCGACGCTCGCGGCGCTGACCGTACTGGCCGTGTCCCTCGCCCGCCGCCGACGTGGCACCGGTGCGCGCGACACCGTCCCCGACCCTGTCCTGAAGGTGAACTCCCTTCGTCTGTAGGGCGGTTCGGGTGAGGGGTGCCCGCTCTTCGGAGTGGGCACCCAGCACCGCTGAATGTCGCGGGGGAGTCCGTTAGGGTCGTGTCCGAGCGGCTGGGACACGACCTGACGGAAGAATGGGCACAGTGCGACTGCGAGTGGAGTTCACGACCGAGCCCTTCGATCTCGACGAGGCACCCGCGCACGCGCTGGTCGCCCGCGAGGTCATCGAGGCGGCCGAGCTGGACACGGTGGACGTAGGCCCGTTCGGCAACACCGCCGAGGGGCGCGCCGACGCGGTGCTCACCGCCCTGGACGCGCTGCTGCGCAGGACCCTGGAGGCCGGCGCGACCCGTGTCTCCCTCCAGGTCAACGTGATCGACGGGGACGGCGACCGGTGACCGGCGCCGGGGACGGGTCCGTCGCCGCCGCCTTTGTCGCGGCCGTGAAACCGCTGGTCGACGCCATGGGTGGCGAGCTGGTCGCGCCCGGCCTGGCAGGTCCCGATGATGTCGTGCTCGCCTGGGAGGGCGCCGACGTGGTCGCCGTACGCCTGCCCCAGCTCGCCGACTCGCTCGATCACATCCTGGCCGCCCTGGAGCGCGGACACGGCAAGCCGCTCGCCGAACTGGACCGCAAGGCCAAGCAGGAGATCGTACGGATACTCGAGGCCCGCGGCGCCTTCTCCGTGCGGCACGGGGTCGAGACCGTGGCGAGCGCCCTAGGGGTCAGCCGCTTCACGGTCTACAACTACCTGAACCGCGAGAAACAGGCCTGACGGGTCCCGGGTCCCGGGTGACGGATCCGGGGCGACGGCACCGTAACCCGGAATTTTCAACAAAGTGTTGACGTCTTGTCGTCGGAAGGCGTTAGCTGTGGGCAACCAGCCCGGCGTGCTTTCCGCACGCACCAGCACGCACCCAGCACGCACAAGGCCACGGAGGTCTGCCGTGACGTCGAGTACGACCCCTGGCGGCCTCGCCCGGTTCAACGCCCTGGAGGAGTCCGCGGCCCGCGCCACCCTCCACGAGGCCTGCGCCTCGACGGCCTGGGGGCGGGACCTGCTCGCGAAGCGCCCGTACGCCACCGCCGAGGACCTGTACACGGCGAGCGACACCGCGACGGCCGGGCTGACCGCCGACGACCTCGCCGAGGCGATGGCAGGGCACCCGCCGATCGGCCGCCCCAAGCCCGGGGACCCGACCTCCGCCCGCGAACAGCGCGGCATGGCCGGCGCCTCCGAGGAGCTGAAGGCGGAGATGCTCGAACTGAACCTCGCCTACCAGGAGCGGTTCGGGCATGTCTTCCTGATCTGTGCGACCGGCCGGACCGGCGAGCAGATGCGCGACGCGGTGCGGGAACGGATCGGGAACACGCCGGAGCGGGAGCGGGAGATCGTCCGCACCGAACTGGGGAAGATCAACCGCATCCGGCTCGGCAACCTCGTACAGGAAGAGCAGTGACAGACATGAGCACCGACGCCACCGAAACCGCCGACCCCACCGCCTTCGTCGCCTCCGTGTCCACGCACATCCTGGACACCAGCGTCGGCCGCCCCGCCGCGGGCGTCGCCGTCCGGCTCGCCGCGCGCAGCGGGCAGGGCGCCTACGGGCAAGGGGGAGCCTGGCGGGCGCTCGGCGGCGGCGCGACCGACGCCGACGGGCGGTGCAAGGACCTGCCGGCACTGCCGGAGGGCACGACCCACGTGCGGCTCGATTTCGAGGTCGAGCCGTACCTGGAGAAGAAACAGGCCGATGCGCAGCAGGACGCCCCCGCGAATCGGGACAGCGGTGCGGCGGGAGCGTTCTTCCCGGAGGTGGCGGTCACGTTCGCCGTCGTACCGGGCGAGCACTACCACGTACCGCTGCTGCTCAACCCGTTCGGCTACTCCGTATACCGAGGGAGCTAGCAGCATCATGACCGATTCAGCCGCCCAGGCCCGCCCCGTCTTTCTCGGGCAGAACCAGTACGGCAAGGCCGAGAACCGCGTCGTGCGCGTCACCCGCGACGGCGCCACCCACCACGTCAAGGATCTCAACGTCTCGGTGTCGCTCTCCGGCGACATGGACGAGGTCCACCTCTCCGGCTCGAACGCGAACGTCCTGCCGACGGACACCACCAAGAACACGGTGTACGCCTTCGCCAAGGAGTACGGCATCGACTCCGCCGAGCAGTTCGGCGTCCATCTGGCACGGCACTTCGTGACCAGCCAGGAGCCGATTCAGAAGGCGCGCATCCGGATCGAGGAGTACTCCTGGGAGCGGATCGAGGCGGCGGGCGAGGGCGAGCACTCCTTCGCCCGGCAGGGCCAGGAGACCCGGCTGACCCAGATCACGTACGACGGTTCGTCGTGGGAGGTGGTCTCCGGGCTCAAGGACCTGGTCGTGATGAACACGACCGACTCCGAGTTCTGGGGCTACGTCAAGGACAAGTACACGACCCTCCCCGAGGCGTACGACCGCATCCTGGCGACCCAGGTGTCCGCGCGCTGGCGCTTCAACTGGTCCGACGAGGAACGGGAGATGCCGGACTGGGAGGAGTCCTACACGCAGACCCGGAAGGCTCTGCTGTCGGCCTTCGCGGAGACCTACTCGCTCTCCCTCCAGCAGACCCTCTTCCAGATGGGCGCGCGGATCATCGAGCAGCGCGAGGAGATCGACGAGGTGCGGTTCGCCCTCCCCAACAAGCACCACTTCCTGGTGGATCTGAAGCCGTTCGGGCTGAAGAACGACAATGAGGTGTACCTCGCCGCCGACCGTCCGTACGGCCTGATCGAGGGCACGATCCTGCGGGACGGCGCCGAGGCGCGCATCCCCGCCGACCTCACCAACCTCTGACGCGTACCCGGAAGTTAAGGACGAACGAACGATGGTTCAACGCATCGTCATCGAGAACTGCGCGGTCGCGACCGTGGACGCCGCCGACACCGAGTACGCGTCCGGCCATGTGGTGATCGCCGGCAACCGCATCGAGTCGGTCGGCGCCGGAAAGGCCCCCGAGGGTCTGGCGGACGTGGTCCGGCGCATCGACGCGAGCGGGCATCTCGTCACCCCCGGACTGGTCAACACGCACCACCACTACTACCAGTGGATCACCCGGGGCCTGGCCACCGACCACAACCTCTTCGACTGGCTGGTGGCGCTCTACCCGACGTGGGCGCGCATCGACGAGCCGATGGTGCGCGCGGCGGCGCAGGGGTCGCTGGCCATGATGGCCCGCGGCGGAGTCACGACCGCCATGGACCATCACTACGTCTTCCCGAAGGACTCCGGAGACCTGTCAGGGGCGATCATCGGCGCGGCCCGCGAGATGGGCGTCCGCTTCACCCTCGCCCGCGGCTCGATGGACCGCAGCGAGAAGGACGGCGGCCTGCCCCCGGACTTCGCCGTCGAGAGTCTGGAGGGCGCGCTGGCCGCCACCGAGGCCACGGTCGACGAGCACCACGACCCCTCCTTCGACGCCATGACCCAGGTCGCGGTCGCCCCCTGCTCACCGTTCTCCGTCTCGACCGAACTGCTGCGCGAGGGCGCGGAGTTGGCGCGGCGCAAGGGCGTACGCCTGCACACGCACGGCTCTGAGACGGTCGAGGAGGAGCAGTTCTGCAAGGAACTGTTCGGCATGGGACCGACCGACTACTTCGAGTCCACGGGCTGGCTCGGCGAGGACGTGTGGATGGCGCACTGCGTCCACATGAACGACTCGGACATCGCCGCCTTCGCCCGGACGAAGACGGGTGTGGCCCACTGTCCGTCCTCCAACGCCCGGCTGGCGGCGGGCATCGCGCGCGTCCCCGACATGCTGGCGGCCGGCGTCCCGGTCGGCCTCGGCGTGGACGGCACCGCGTCCAACGAGTCCGGCGAACTCCACACCGAACTGCGCAACGCCCTCCTCATCAACCGCCTCGGCGCCCACCGCGAGGCCGCCCTGAACGCCCGTCAGGCGCTGCGCCTCGGGACGTACGGTGGTGCCCAGGTCCTGGGCCGGGCGAGGGAGACGGGGTCACTGGAGCCGGGCAAGCTCGCCGACCTGGTGCTGTGGAACCTGGACACCCTGGCCCACGCGTCGATCGCCGACCCGGTCACCGCTCTTGTCTTCGGCGCGGCGGCCCCGGTCACCGCGTCCTTCGTGAACGGCGAACAGATCGTCGAGAACGGGCGGTTGCTGCACGTCGACGAGGACGAGATCGCCCGCTCGACGCGTGCGGCGGCCCGGCGACTGGCCGCCATCGCGGCGCGAGCCTGAGATGCCCGGGACACCCGAAGCGCCTTGAACAGGGGCCCTGAAAGACCTCCGGCCGAGGGGGACGGCCCTCGGCCGGAGTCCCGCCGTCACCACCGGCCGTGTCGGCCGGTCAGCCAAGACGCGTGGGCGGTGTCCACACGGCTGGTGTCCTCATGGGCCCTCTCCTGCCGCATCGCCCACGCCCGGGCGTCGAGGAAGGCGTGCAGGTACGTCGTCCCGTCGTCCCGTCGCCGCAGTCGGCCGGGTTGGGCGCGTTCGCGCGGGCCCGTGCGCGGATCCCGCCGAAGGAGAGACTGTCCGTGCCGGGGCCGTGCATGACCATGCCGTGGCAGGAGGCAAACCGGCCAGTGTGCCGACGCCGTCCTTCTCGGCGAGGTCGCGGTGAGTGCCGGTCAGAGCCCGAACAGTCGCGGTTCCGACGCCAGTGCCCGGAAGTACTCCTTCGGGTCCGGGACGAGCTTGCGCGCCTTGAGGTCCATCAGTCCGCCGACCGCCGTGAGCTCCGCCGCGACCGTGCCGTCGGCCTTGCGGATCGTCTGCCGGATACGGAAGGTCTTCCCCTCGCCCCAGAGGAATTCGCAGGTCACCTCGACCTCGTCGCCCGCGAGCAGCTCCCGCTGATAGCGGATGGTGGTCTCCAGAGCCACCGGACCCACCCCTTTCGCCAACAGCCCGGCCTGGCTGACGCCCGCCGCGTGGAGCAACGACCAGCGGGCGTGCTCCGCGTAGTTGACGTACACGCTCTGGTTGACGTGCCCTTGCGTATCGGTCTCGTACCCCCGCACGGTCACCGGGACGGAAAACGTTTCGGCCACGACTTCCCCTTCAAGACTGCTCGACTTCATGGCTCATGACTTCACGGCGAGTGGTTCTGCGGCGAACAGGACAGGGGCCAGCGTACTGAGCGGTTGCTCACTGTCGTCAACCGCCTTCGTGGATCGGGCCGTTACGTCCGTCGGGGCGATGCCAGCAGATAGCGCGCGCCGGTACGCGGCTCGGTGTGCTCGCCGACCTGCCAGCCCGCCTTCTCCAGCGTGGCCGCGCAGGCCCGCAGCGCATCACCGTCGGGCTCCCGCACGGCGACGGCCTCCGGCTGCGGAGTCGCCCGCACCCGGTAGCCACCACCGGCACCGAACCCGTCCTCGGGCAGGTGGCCGGCCGCCTCCAGCGCCAACGCGGCGGCCTGCACCAGATGCGTACGCTCCCAGCCGCACGGACGGTCCATGGCCCCGTCCGTGTTGGTCATCCGGCGCAGCTCCAGCAGCCCCTGCCAGGCACTGTGCACCTCACGCGTCCGGGCGGGCCCGGCGGCCGGTATCTCCTCCTCGCCGCCCACCCGCGCGGCGAACACCCCGGCGGCCCCGGAAGCAGGGGTGGCCTCGGCGGGGGCAGGAGTGTCCGTGGGCCGGGCCTCCTCCCGGATCCGATGGCCCGTAGGCGTCAGGAAGTGGTCGTGCGGGGGCCGCGGGTGCCGGAAGGCGAGCCCTCGCTTGACCAGGGCGGCCAGCTGGAACTCCGTACCCCGCAGCCGTCCCGTGACAGGGTCGGCGGCGTCGATGACGCGTCGCTGGGCGGCGGTCGGCGGTCGGGTCATGGCGCACTCCTTCCCGGGCATCGGCTGATGCGGTCGGCGCCCGGTCGGTCGAGCGACCGGGCGCGATTCGACCCGTTCCTCGAAGACTACGACCCGGGTCCGACATCGCGAGCCCAGCGCTCCAGCTCGGTGAACTCGCGCTCCCGAAGACCCTTGCGCGGGTCGATCCGCAGAAGCAGTGCCTGCCCGGCGTGGTGTTCGGCCACGTGGCGGACGTCGAGGTCGGTGATCATGTCGTCAACCCAGGCGAAGGGGCGCCCGGCGGCCCACTCCACCACGCGTCGTGTCTTCCAGTTCAGCCCGTCGGGGTCCTCGGCGAACAGGTTGGTGAACTCGATGACCGGCAGGTCGGCAGGCAGCCCGATCACCGGGCCGATCATCTTGTTCGCCCCGTGCATCCAGGCCGTGGCCCAGGCCCAGGCCAGGTCGTACGGCAGGGCGAGCAACCGGGCACCGTGCCCCGGGTGCAGCCTCAGCCGCAGTCCCCGGCGGCGCCTCCGGGAGCCCGGTTTCTGCTTGGCCGACCATTTCGCGGGGTGCACCCGGCAGGTCACGTACCCCCGGTGGCGCAGGAGCCGGGCGCGGAACGGGTTGAGGGGGCCGTCGACGTCCAGGAGCAGCAGCGGTCGGTCCGTCATGGGGAGGGGTTACCCATGACGGACAGCGGCCGACCGCCCCGGCTGGTACTACTGCCGATAACCGCTCAGGAACCGGCCGATCCGGCTGATCGCCACCTCCAGATCGTCCGCGTACGGGAGGGTGAGGATGCGGAAGTGGTCGGGGGAGGGCCAGTTGAAGCCCGTGCCCTGTACGACCTGGATCTTCTCCTGGAGGAGCAGGTCCAGGACGAACCTCTCGTCGTCGTGGATCCTGTGCACGGCCGGGTCGAGGCGCGGGAACGCGTACAGCGCGCCCTTCGGCTTGACGCACGAGACGCCCGGGATCTCGTTGAGGCGTTCCCAGGCGCGGTCGCGCTGTTCGCGCAACCTGCCGCCGGGGGCGGTGAGTTCGTGGATGGACTGCCGGCCGCCGAGTGCTGCCTGGATGGCGTACTGCGCGGGCGCGTTGGGGCACAGGCGCATGGACGCCAGCATCGTCAGGCCTTCGAGGTAGCTGCGCGCGTGCTGCTTCGGGCCGGTCACCACCAGCCAGCCCGAGCGGAACCCGGCCACCCGGTACGTCTTCGACAGGCCGCAGAAGGTCAGGACGACGAGGTCGGGGGCGAGCGCGGCGGCCGAGTGGTGCACCTCGTCGTCGTACAGGATCTGGTCGTAGATCTCGTCGGCGAAGACCATCAGGCCGTGGCGGCGGGCCAGGTCGAGGATGCCCTCGATGATCTCCTTCGGATAGACCGCGCCGGTGGGGTTGTTGGGGTTGATGACGACCACGGCCCTGGTGCGGTCGGTGATCTTCGCCGCCATGTCGTCCAGGTCCGGGTACCAGTCGGCCTGTTCGTCGCAGAGGTAGTGGACCGCCTTGCCGCCTGCGAGGGTCGTGACCGCTGTCCAGAGGGGGAAGTCCGGGGCGGGGATGAGGACTTCGTCGCCGTCCTCGACCAGTGCCTGGACCGCCATCGAGACCAGTTCCGAGACGCCGTTGCCGAGGAAGACGTCGTCGACGTCGACCTCCAGACCGCGTTCCTGGTAGCGCTGGGCGACGGCCCGGCGGGCGGAGAGGATGCCGCGCGAGTCCGTGTAGCCGTGGGCCTGCGGCAGCATGCGGATCATGTCCTGGAGGATCTCCGGCGGTGCCTCGAAGCCGAAGAGCGCGGGGTTGCCGGTGTTGAGGCGCAGGACGCTGTGGCCCGCCTCCTCCAGTGCGTTGGCGTGCTCGATCACCGGTCCGCGGATCTCGTAACAGACCTCGCTGAGCTTGCTCGACTGCCGGAACTCCATGCGCTTACGCCCCTCCGGTTCGTGGTGATGCTTGGTTTTACCAAGTCTCCGCTTGGAAAGTCCAACAACATGTCTAGACTGCGTCGCATGTCACCTCGCCGAAGCTACGACCAGTACTGTTCCGTCGCTCGCGCCCTCGATGTCGTCGGCGACCGCTGGACCATCCTGATCGTCAGGGAGTTGCTGGCCGGTCCGCGCCGCTACACCGACCTGCAGACGGATCTGCCGGGCGTCAGCACGGACGTACTGGCGTCGCGGCTGAAGGACATGGAGCGGGACGGCCTCGCCACCCGCCGTCGGCTGCCTCCGCCGGGGGCCGCGTACGTGTACGAACTCACTGGCCGGGGAAGGCAGTTGCTGCCCGTGCTCCAGGCATTGGGGGAGTGGGGAGCGCCCGAGCTGGACGAGCGGCGCGCCACGGACGCCGTGCGGGCGCACTGGTTCGCGCTGCCGTTGCTGCGCGGGCTGGAGGCGGCGGGCGGGGTGAGCGGCGGGGGTCTCGTCGAAGTCCGGCTGGATGAGGGCGAGTTCCATCTGTACGTCGGCGCGGAGGATGTTCCGGTGTACGGTGCCGGGCCCGCCCCCGAGGAGCCCGACGCCCGCCTGTCGATGGACACCGGTACGTGTGCGGCGGTCGGCCGGGGAGACGTCGGTGTGCTCGACGCCGTACGGGACGGACGTGTCGAGGTGACCGGCGAGGGAACGTTCGCCAAGACCCTGCGGGAGGCCTGACACGGGACTTGCCCGCCGCACGACCGTGCGCGGCGGGCATGTTGACGAACCGTCAGGAAACGGCCCTGGTCAGACTCCCGGCGGCACCTGCCTCGGCCGGCCCGCGCCGCGGGTGAGGGCATAGCCGCCGACGCCCGCCAGGGCGGCCAGTGCGCCGCCGATCGCCGTCCAGACCCAGCGGTCGGACCACCAGCCGGAGGACCAGCCGTCGTCCGGTTCGATACTCGACAGCACGGCGGACGCCGTCGAACCGTCCTCCGTGTCCTCGGACTTGACCGCGATCCCGGGCACCAGCGGCTCGGCCAGTGAACCGTCCACGGCCGCCGAACCGCCGATGTCCAAGGAGCCGACCCGCACTTCGGCGTCGACCGGGAGGCCGAGGTCGGAGGTCGCGAGGTTCACCGTCGTCAGCCGGATGTAGTACGTGCCCGGCAGCGGGTCGTTGGCCCACTGCTCCGACCAGGCGCGGACCGTGCGCAGGGTGCACGCCAGCTCCACGGACGCGGTGCCCGGGGCGGCGGTGCGCGTCTGGGCGCCGTACTGGCAGGCCTGGCGGCGCCGCAGACCGTCGTACACGTCGAGTTGCCACGTCTCGGACGCGTGCGTGTCCGGCAGCTTCACCGTCGCCTTGACGGTGGGGCGTTGACCGGCGTCCGCGGGGAACGACCAGTACAGGTAGTCGCCCGCCGAGCCGCTCGCGGTGGCCTGCTGCCCCTGGTCGATCTCCGTCGCCGTACGGAACGACGTGCCCGCCGAGGTGGGCGCCGAGCTGCCGTCCGAAGGGCTCGCCGAGGGCGAGGCATCGGCGACGGCCGGGGTCGCGGCCAGCCCGAGCATCAGCATGGCCGAGCCCAACACACGGGTACCGCACATCAGTTGTCCCTTGGGAACTCGATTGACTCGCATCACTCGCATCAGTTGGTCCTCCATACCGAGACCCGCAGGCGCGAGATCCAGCCCCACAGGACACCCGTGAGGAAGCCGAACACGACGAGCGCGCCCAGCAGCCACCAGCCACGGCCGAGGCCGAAGGAGGCCACGTCGCTCGCCCGGCTCGGGCCGTCGACCACGTCGACGGTCAGTTCGAGCGGCAGGCCGGGCGTGGACTTCACACCACTGGCCGCCGAGAAGGAGTTGGTGACCTGGAGACACACCGTCTCGGCCGCCGGCTTGTCCGCGTCGTCGTCCGCCTCCGCCTTCGGATAGCGCAGCCCGGTCGAGATGACGTCGGTACGCCCGGTGCCGTTGCCCTCGCCGCGGACGATCTCGCGGCCGTGCACGGTCACCGCCCGCAGCAGCACCCCGTAGTCGGGGTTGACCGCCCGGTCGGCGGACACGCTCACCGAGGCGCGCAGTTCCTGTCCCGGCAGGACGTCGACGCGGTACCAGCGCTGCTGGCCGAACTCCTCACGGTCCGTGTACAGGCCGGACTTCACCGCCGGGGCGTTCGCGCATCCGGCAGCGCCTTCGACGGCCACCGGCGTCACCACCGGGTCGGCGGCACGGACGACCAACTGGTTGACCTTGTCGGCGAGTTCGTCGGTGTGCTCGACCGACGTGTACGTCCCGCCGGTCGCCTCCGCGATACAGCTCAGCTGCTGCCGCATCCTGGTGTTCGGGACCAGGCCGAGAGTGTCGATGGTGAGGCCGATGCCCTTGGCCGCGATCTCCCGGGCCACCTCGCACGGGTCGAGCGGTGCGCAGGTGTCCTCGCCGTCGCTGATGAGCACGATGCGCTTGGTGCCCTCGCCGCCGTCGAGGTCGTCGGCGGCCTTCAGCAGCGCGGGGCCGATCGGCGTCCAGCCGGTGGGCGTCAGCGTCGCGACCGCGGTCTTGGCCTCGACCCGGTCGAGCGGGCCCACCGGGTAGAGCTGCGCGGTGTCCTTGCAGCCCTCCTTGCGGTCGTCGCCCGGGTAGTTGGCGCCCAGCGTGCGGATACCGAGCTGGACCTCCTCGGGTGTCGCGTCCAGCACCTCGTTGAACGCCTGCTTCGCCGCGGCCATCCGCGACTGGCCGTCGATGTCGCGCGCCCGCATCGAACCGCTGACGTCCAGGAGGAGGTTGACCTTGGGGGCGAGTGCGGTCGTTTCGTCGGCGACGGCTCCGGCAGGGACCGCGATCCCGGCCGCCAGGGCGGCGAGCAGGGCACAGGCGCCCGCCGCCAGCCGTTGTCTTGTGATCATCGACGGATCCTATTGACCCGGGGTCACCCGCTGCACAACGGGTCCCGTCAGCCGCCTCCCCGCTTCACCTCTCCCAGGGGGTTGGGGAGTTGGGTCCACAGATCTCCGGGGGTGTCCGGCGACAGCCGCATCAGGGTCAACGCCTTGGTGGGCAGGGACTGTTCGAGCAGCGCCTGGAGATCCGGCGTACGCGGCAGCCCTGGTACGGCTGTCTCCAGCGACTCCCGGAGTGCCGCCTCCGAACCGGCGGTCGCACCCAGCGCCCCCGCCACCAGCGAGCCGAACAGCTTGCGGCGCAACGTGATCTCGTCGTCGGTGACGATCCGTCCGGTCAGCGCCGGCGTCGCGATTCCGTGCCGGGCCAGCCGGACTGGGCTGACGCGGATGTCGGCGAGGTCGCGGTAGACCAACCGCAGCGGGTCGCCGGTCGCCGACAGCACGACGAGGAGGTTCTGACCGTGTGCCTCCAGGGCGACGCCCAGATCGAGCAGGCGCAGACCCACGGAGAGGGCGAGACGCGTGAACTCGGCCAGCCAGAAGGGTGATTGAGGAAGCCCTGTGGCGGCGAGGGACCCGACCGGCACGACGTGCTCACCTGCCCCCGAGTCCGCGTACAGGTCCGGTGCTTCCCTCAACACGGCTGCCAGATCGGGGGAGTCGGCGGAGACCGCGCCGAGGGTGCGGGTGATGTGCAGCAGCCCGTCGAGACGCGCTGCCATGGACTCCATGAACGCCGACACCGTCGCCGCGGTCTGGATCGAGTACGGCGAGATGTCCCGTACCGAGGAGGTGAGCCGGGCGCTCAACGCCGTCTTGAGGTGCGGGCCGCCGTCCGGGAGGGCGAGGCTGCGCAGGGACATCAGAGGATGCGCCGACAGGCCGCCGCTGCTGGGGAGTCGGAGCACGTGCTCCGCCTGCCAGGGGTGCACCGGGATCAGCGGACGCCCTCCGTCCCACAGCCACTCGGGCCACTCGCCCCGCACGGCACAGTCGTCCGCCGCCACCAGCGCCAGCCGCACGACCGGCCGGTGCTCGGGCCCGTACGCGAGCTGCTCGGCCACGGAGAACCCGGGCCGGGAACGGCAGTTGGGGTGGAAGGGATGCCCGTCGACGACCCGCTGCTCCCACTCCCAGCTATTCACGGGAGCACGTAGGGCGCTGTCCTGGTCGGCGCGTGACAGGGCCAAGGAGGCGACACTGTCGCCGAGTTCGACCGCGAAGGCGGGGCCGTGCGGGACGGCCAGGTCCGTCATCAGCCGCGCCGGATCGTCGTACGCCACCGACCCGAGCCGTACGGCGGTGACGCGGCCGTCGACGGCGTACGGATCGGCGTACGGGCCCTCCAGCCGGCGTCCGTCCGCCAGCAGGAGAGCAGCGCCGCTCTCGCGCCGGACGACCCACGGCAGCGGCTCGTGGACGAGCGCCCGCCACAACCGCGTCAGTACGGCGGCCCGGGCGCCGGGCAGCTCGGCCGCGTACCGCGACACGAGGTCGGGGCGTACGGCGGCCAGTTCCTCGGCGATCTCGGCCTCTGCGCTGGAGGGACGGTGCACGGCGGGCTCCTCGGGTGCGGGTTTGGGCGCGGGTAAGTGCTGGTGAACGGGCATGGACGACGACAGACATACTGATCGCCAGTGCACCGCGGGAATCCGCGACCGTAGGGAAGCACCGTAAGAAACGAGGGAACGCGTGGACCCCACCAGGCCGCCCACCGCACCCCCGGATGCCACCGCACCCCCGGCCACCCCCGTACGCGACGGCATCGGAGCGCGCGCCGACGCGTACGCGACCGCGCCCTTGCTCAACTGTCTGCTCCGGGAGGTGGCGCAGCCGGTCCCCGGCCCGGGCGAGCCGCGCGTGTACCGGCTGCCGAGCGGGGCGCGCCTGCTGCGAGTGCGCGGTGGGCGGCGGCCCGCGGCACCCGAGGTGAACACGGGAGACGGCACCTGGCACCCGGTCGGTCACGCCGAACTCGTCAAGCTCGTGGCCGAGGAACTCCAGGCGCACACCGGCCTGTCCAACCCCGAGCTGCCCACGGAGATGGCCGACAGCCGGGACACGGTCGCCGCGCTGCTCACCGCCCGCGACAGCACCACGCCGCCGGACGACCCGTACCGGTGCTCCGAGCAGTCCCTTCTCCTCGGGCACCCCTACCACCCGGCGCCCAAGGCGCGCGGCGGCGGCCCGGTCGCGGGCTGGCTGCCGTACGCGCCCGAGGCGTACGCCGCGTTCCCGCTGGTGCTGCTCGGCGTGCGCGAGGACCTGGTGGCCGAGGAGGGCGACGTGTCCGACCTGGACGCCTTCGGCACGGCCCCGCCCGGCTACCGGCTGCTGCCCGCCCACCCCTGGCAGCTCGACCTCGTCGCCCCGAGCCTGACGGGCGCCTTCGCGGACGGCCGGCTGATCCGGCTGGGCCCGACCGCGTTCGACACCTGGCCGACGGCGGCCGTCCGCACGCTGTACGCGCCCGAGCACGATCTCTTCGTCAAGTTCAGCCTCGACGTCCGTATCACCAACGACGTACGCCGGCTCTGGCGCCACGACCTGCTGGAACTGCGCCGTACCGACGCCGCGGTGACCTCCGCCGCCGGCCGGACCTCCGGTGCCTGGCTGAGCGACCGCGGCTACCGCACCGCCGACTTCGCCTTCGAGGAGCTGGCGGTGCTGGTGCGGGACGGCCTGCACGGCCACATCGTCCCCGGTACGGCACCCGTGCTCGCCGCCGCCCTGGTGGAGGGCTTCCCCGGCACCCCGCTCGACGGACTCGGCGACCCCGTCGGCTGGTGGACGGCGTACCTGCGCGCGGTCGTACCCCCGGCCCTCGAACTGTTCGCACGGCACGGCGTTGTCATCGAGGCCCACCTCCAGAACTGCCTGATCGCCGTCGACGCCGCCAGAACTCCCGTACAGGCCCTGTTCCGGGACGCGGAGGGCGTCAAGCTGCTGCCGGAGGTGAGCCGGGCGGCCGGGTGGGAGCGGCTGGTGTACTGCCTGGTCGTCAACCACCTCGTCGAGGTCGCTGAGACGCTGCGCGAGCGCCACCCGGACCTCGACCCGTGGCCCGCCGTACGCGACGAGTTCGGACGCGAGAGCCGCCGCCTCGACCTCCCCGAGGCCGCCGCCCTGCTCACCGCGCCCACCCTCCCCGGCAAGACGAACCTGCTGTTGCGCTGGACGGGCGCGGACGGGGCGGACGCCCGGTATCTCCCGCTGCCGAATCCGCTGCGCGCATAGTGCGCCGGGGCCGGGGGACGGCTCTTCCGCAGTGGCCGAAGCCGACGGGCTCGGTGCGGTGGTGGATCCACCGCACCGAGCCCGTCGGCCGTGCCGTCCGCTGGACGGTCACCCTCAGGTCAGCTCGTCAGCTCGTCAGCCGGAAGGTGGCGTCGCTGCGTCCCGTCGCATTGGTGATCGTTTCGAGCTTCAGTTGGTACGCGTAGTGGCGGATGTACCGGTCGGGGTGGTTGTACGACTGGAAGGACGACCATGACGAGTCGGCGAGTCCGGCGACCTGTCGGAAGGTGGCGTCCGCGGCGAACTGGGAGGTGCCGTCGTTGTCGACCAGCCGGAAGTCGGCTCCGTCGTGGCGCAGGTAGTAGCCGGGGTAGTTGACCGACTCGAAGGAGACGGTGCCGGTGCCGGCCAGGCCGGGGCGCTGGCGGAACTGGGCGTCCTGGTTGGTGACGTTCTGGTCGATGCGTACGTCGAAGTTGGTGTGGCGGACGTAGCGGTCCTGGTAGTTGAAGGACTGCAGGCGCTTGCCCGGGGCGTAGCGGTCCTGGACGCGGGCGTCCTCGGCGGCGGTCAGGGTCAGGATCGCGCCGTGGCGCTTGTGGGTGCCGCCGAGGTTGTAGCTTCCCGGGGCGGGCAGCTGGTAGGTGCCGGGGCTGGAGGGGTTGGTGGTGGTGACGGGCATGTAGCCGCGTCCGGAGGCGTACTGGTCGAGGTAGAGGGTCCACTCGTTGCGGTCGCGGTACTTCATCCACATCGGGCCTTCGACCTGGTTGCCGGTGAGGCCGATACCGGAGAGGTCGCCGAGGTCGGTCCAGGTGCCGAGGATCGAGTTGCTGCCTTCGAGCGTGATCTGGCCGGCGCTGGAGGCGCGCACGTAGCGGTGGTTGCCGACTCCGGCGGGGACCTCGACGATCTGGGTGTCGATGATGTTCTGGGAGCCGGGGCGCTCGATGTAGAGCTGCGGGGTGCTGATGGTGCGGAAGTCGGTGGTGCGGGCGTAGTAGACGCGGTGCTTGAGTATGCCGTCGCGGGTGGCGTTGGTCGCCCAGTACAGGACGTAGTCGTTGGTGGCCGGGTTCCAGATGGCTTCGGGGGCCCAGGCGTTGCGTCCGTCGGGGATGGCGCCGGCGACGTTGAGCAGCCGGGGGGCGGACCAGGTGACCAGGTCGGTGGACTCCCAGACCAC
Source organism: Streptomyces lacrimifluminis (assembly GCF_014646095.1). Classification (GTDB taxonomy): domain Bacteria; phylum Actinomycetota; class Actinomycetes; order Streptomycetales; family Streptomycetaceae; genus Streptomyces; species Streptomyces lacrimifluminis. The sequence continues at coordinate 238,754 of NZ_BMMU01000006.1, forward strand.
GAGGTTGCGGCTGCCGTTGGACATGGAGTCCGGCCATGACTGGCCGCAGCCGATGCACAGGTCGGTGGCGAGGATCCAGTACTTGGCGCCGTCGGGCGAGCGGACCAGGGCGGGGTCACGTACCCCTCGGGTGCCGACGTTGGAGCGCAGGGTCACCGCGCCGCCGTTGAGGTCGTTCCAGTGCAGGCCGTCCGGGCTGTAGGAGAAGTAGATCTGCTGGCCGTTCGACCCGTCCCCGATGAAGTGGGTCATCAGATAGCCCGGGTCGGCCGCGGCGGCCCGCTCGGGTGCGGTCACCACCTGGGCGGTGAACAGCAGGCAGGCGGCGACGAGTGTCGCCGACAGCCGTGCGAGAACAGCGGACATGGATGTTCCCTGTCTTTCTGCGGGTGCCGCAATGAGGGTGGGGTCCTGGGGAAGCCCGATGACGTACGGCCGGACGTCGAGGGTGACCGGTGTGGCCGCCGTCCTCGGAGGAAGGGGCATCAGGCACGCGTCGCGCGGGCGCGGGGTACCCATAGGGTCCCGCGCCCACGGACGGCAGAGTGGCAGTGTCAGAAGGGGATGATCTTCCACTGCTGGTGGGTCTGCGACGTGTAGGGCTGCTGCTCGACGGCGGCTGCGTCGGCGGTGCTGCCCTCGTCCACCGCGAGCGAGAGCCCGCTGTAGCGGTTGATGAGCATGAAGTGCCCGTCACCGGTGGGTGTGACGGCCCAGTGCTGCTGGGGTGCGGCGGCGTCCCCCCAGATGCCGGCGGCGCCGCCGTCCGCGCGGGAGAGACCACCGATCTCCAGGAGCTTGCCGCTGCCCACCCCCTTGATCTTGTAGTAGCCGTCGCCGGTCTTGATGAAGGTCCACTTCTGGTTCGTCTGGTCGAGCAGGGGCCACTGCTGGATCGGGGTGCCGTCGGTGGTGCGCCTGCCCACCACGTCGGCGGCCTGGCCGCTGTGCCGGGCGACCAGCCGGTAGACGGTGCCGTCGCCGGGCAGTGCCGTGGACACCAGCGCCGGCTTGACCGACCGGCCGCCGATCCTGAGGCCGCTGACGTTGGCGTAGCCGCCGCTGGCCGCGTTGACCTGGATCCGTACGAAGCCCACGTTCCGGTTGGGCCACTCGGCCAGCTTGGGCGTGCGGTTGCCGCCGCTCCAGGTACCGGTGGCGACCTGGGTGAAGTTGACCCCGTCGGTGCTGGTGAGGATGGTGTACGAGGTGATGTCGCCGTCGGTGGAGTTGTTGCGGCTCCACTGCTTGGGCAGGTACTCCAGGGTGGAGACGTTGCTCCACACACCGCCGAGGTCGATGGTGATGGACTGCGGCAGCGGCGCCGGCAGCCCCCAGGTGGACCAGCAGGTCTCGTAGCGGACGTCGCTGAGTCCGTCGATGGCGTTGAGCGGACCCTCGCCCGTGTGGAAGCCGGTGGCGTAGGCGTTGACCGGTGTGACGGGGTGCTCCGCGCGCAGCGGCTGGGCGGGCAGCGGCGGCCTGGAGGTGTTCGGGCTCCACGCCGCGCCGACCTCGGCGAGCCGGTTGACGACGTTGGTGTCCAGCAGACCGTTGCGGTTGGGCGGGCAGTTGAGGATGAACGAGGTGTACTTCGGCTCCAGGTCGGCCAGGTGCGAGAGGATCGCGGCCTTGCTCATGAGGCTCTCGGTCGGGGTGGAAGGGTGCCAGAACCAGCCGTTGCTGATGGTCTGCCCCTGCATACCGGCATAGGTGTTGCCCGCAGGCGCCGTGACGCCCAACGGCTCCTCGAAGAAGATCGCGTCGCTGAGGAAGGGCTCGTACAGGCCGCCGATGTCGAGCGTGACGCAGTCCGGCTGCAACTCCTTCACCAGCGAACGGATCGCCTGGTAGGAGACGGCCTGCTGCCCCGCCTGCCACGCGTATCCGTCGGTCATGAACATGTCGATGGTGCCGTAGTTGGTGAGCAGCTCGCGGATCTGACCGAGCATGAAGGTCATGTGCTTGGGCTGGATGGCGTCGGTGATCTGCAGCCCGGACACCTTGTGCCGGCTCTCCCACGCCTCGACGCCGAAGGTGCGGTCCCAGATCGAGTAGTAGAACCCGACCTTCAGCCCTCTTGAGCGGAAGGAGTCGGCGTACGCCTTCACGACGTCGTGCTTGTAGGCGCTGTTCGCGACGTTCTGGGTGCCAAAGGCGCTCGGCCACAGGGCGAAGCCGTCGTGGTGTTTGGTGGTCAGGATGCCGTAGCTCATCTTCGCGGCGGCTGCCGCGTCGGCCCACTGCGCGCAGTTGACACTCGGGGGAGCGAAGCGGGTGGGGCTCTGGTTGGGTTCCGCCCACTCCTCGTTGGTGAACGTGCCCAGGCTGAAGTGGTTGAACATGCCGAACCGCATGTCGACCATCTTGCTCAGGTTGGTCTGCATGTCCGCGGCGGACGCCTGCGACAGCAGGCCGGAGAAGCCCGGGACGAGCGGCAGCGCGGTCGCGGCGGTGGCCGCACCCGCCGCGCCGAGAAACATACGGCGATTCATTCCTGATGAGGACATGGCCCACTCCTGTCGATCGATGGCGCTGGTTGCGGGTGACGGCGTGCGGGGACGGTTGGCGGCGGCCTGGCTGTCGCCGGCTGTAGGGGTGCACCCGCCCGAGGGCGGGGTGCGGCCCGGGTGCGGATCAGATGGGTCGGGGCGTGAACCCTCTGAGATGTTTCCGGTGCATCAACATCGGATGTATTAACGAGCACTGGCCGATGGTCTGTCTAGGGTTGCGGACGAAATTGCCAGATCAGTACCGTGGTTGCCGTCGGCTGCCGTGTTCGGCCTACCGAACCGACTGCTCCAATACATAGGAGGTATTCACCATGACCGTCGTCCGCGCCGGGACGGTCGTCACGCCGCGCGCCGTTGGAACCTCTGGTTGGCGCCGGTGCCGCAGGTCCACTGGATGAGGCGTGCGCCGTTGACGGTGGAAGCGTCCGCCACGTCGAGGCACTTGCCGCTGTGCCGGGCAACCAGGCGGTGGTAGCCGTCTCCCTGGTCCTGGAGCCGCCACTGCTGATTCGTGCCGGTGGTGCAGCGGTACTGGTTCACGAAGGCGCCGTCGGCCGGGGAGCCGTTCGCGACGTCCAGGCACTTGCCGCTGTGCTGGGCGAGGATCTGGACGTACCCGTTGCCGGCGTCCTTGAGCCGCCACTGCTGGTTGAGGCCGCCGCCGCAGGTGTACTGGAGGGTGACCGCACTGTCGGCGCCGGAGTTGTCCGCCACGTCGAGGCACTTGCCGCTGTGCCGGGCCACCAGGTTGTGGTACGGGCCACCGCCCGTGCCGGTGACCGTGCCGGCCTCGGTGTCGATGACGGTCTGCGGGTACCACGGCATGGTCATGGTGGTCCGGGTGGGGAAGGCCAGCGGAAGCCAGACGTACTGCGAGTCGTTCACCGTGCCGCCCATGGAGTTGCCCCAGCGGTCGCCCAGGTAGAGGTACGAGGTGCCCGAGGTGCCCTGGACGGGCAGTACGAACGTGGTCTGGGAGCCGTAGCCGGTGTCGTCACCGACGTCGCTCATGGCGGTCCAGGGCCCGGCGATGCTGGTGGCGGTGGCGTACCTCTGCTGGTTGGGCTTCCAGCCGCTGTTGCCGGAGGTGAGCATGAAGTAGACGCCGCCCCGCTTGAACAGTGCCGGAGCCTCACGGAAGGTACCGGCCCAGGGGTTGGCGGTCAGGCTCTCGTAGGCCGTGTAGTCGGGGGTGAGCCGCCAGATCTGCAGGTCGGCGTTGCCGGCGGCGGAGGTGATCTGGTAGGCGGTGCCGTCGTCGTCCCTGAACAGGGTCATGTCGCGGGACGTGGTGCCGGTCGGGGGCCGGAAGCCGCCCTGCCAGGTGTAGTCGCCGTCGACGGTGTCGGAGACGGCGACGGCCGCGCGGGCCTGGGTGTAGTCGGTGCCGTTCTCCTTGTGCATCCACATCACGAACTTGCCGGTGGTGGCGTTGTGGATGACCTTGGGCCGCTCGATGTTGGCGACCGCCAGCTCGGGGGCGCTGTCCTGGGTCAGGACGTCGTTCCTGAACTCCCAGGTCTTCAGGTCGGTCGAGCGGTAGGCGGAGACTGCCTTGAAGGTGTTGTCGGCGTTGCGGTTCTCGCCGAACCAGTAGTAGTACGAGCCGACTTCGATCACCCCGCCGCCGTGGGCGTGGACGACGGCGCCGGTGGTGTCGGTGAACTGGGTGGCGTTGGTGACGACGACCGTGGATGCCTGGGCGGGTGAGCCGGTGGCGAGCAGGGCGGCCACGCTCAGGAGGGCGGTCAACACGCAGGTGAGGGCACGTCGGAGCATCTGGGTTCACCTCGATGAGGCTTGTGATTTGTTTGGTTGTGTGCGACTCCGTTGAGGGACGGTAGGGGGGAACTGAGGCTTCGTCAACGCTTCGATCCCGATCACACATCCCATGTATTCGAGAGTATCCTTCCTCTCTGGTGCGACGTCCTGCGTGATTTGTGTGAACTTTCGACCTACCCCTAGACAGGCAAGGCCCGTTGTTGATTAATACATCCGATGTCACCTAGGTGAAACACGCACTTCTGTGCGGCTCCCCTGTGTCTCACCGTCTCTGCGGTGACCGATCCGATCTGTTCGGCCCCGACGCTGAACCGCAGCACCTGTGTGCGGTCTTGTGGACAGTCAGGAGAAAGCCTTGTCACAGTCGGTCACTCGACGAAGAGTGCTGGCCGGAATGGCGGCCATGACGGTCGCCGCCGCCGTCACCCCGACACTGGCGGTACCCGCCCGTGCTGCCGCCGCCGGTGAGCCGTTGCCGCTCCCGCCGCTGCGGATCCCCCGGCCCGACCTGGGCGTCGAGCAGCAGTCCAACGAGAAGATCCAGTGGTTGCAGGACGCCAAGCTCGGGATGTTCATCCACTGGGGTGTCTACTCCGGCCCGGCCAAGGGCGAGTGGTACATGGAGAACGCCGCCGTCACCCCGGAGAACTACCGGAAGTACGTCACCGACGCCACCGGCGAGCAGTTCACCGCCAGCGCCTACGACCCGGCCGCCTGGGCCCGGTTGGCCAAGGACATGGGTGCGAAGTACATGGTGCTCACGGCCCGCCACCACGACGGCTTCGCGCTGTGGCCGTCCACCCACCCCAACGCCTGGCACGCCGGACAGGCCCCGCTCCAGAAGGACTTCATCGGCCAGTACGTCACCGCCGTACGCGATGCCGGGCTGAAGGTGGGCCTGTACATCTCGCCACTGAGCTGGCGCTACCCGGGCTACTACGACGTCAACGGCACCAACTGCCTGACCAACAAGTGGGGTTACACCACGGATCCCGCGCACAAGGAGAACGCGCGGATCATGAAGAACGAGCTGTACCAGCAGGTCAGGGAGCTGGTCACCCAGTACGGCAAGATCGACGACCTGTGGTGGGACGGCGGCTGGCTCGGCCAGCAGGGCTCGGACGCGTCCGCCGCGTTCTTCTGGGAGCCCGGCAGGTTCCGCGACCCGGCGAACGAGTGGCCGGTGGACTCCGCGTACAGCGAGACCGATCCCGCCACCGGCAGGCCGCTGGGCCTGACCGGGCTGGTGCGCAAGCATCAGCCGGACATCGTCACCACCCTGCGCTCGGGCTGGATCGGCGACTTCACCAGCGAGGAGGGACCCTCCGTGCCCTCCGGCGCCATCCGCACCGCACGCGTCGCCGAGAAGTGCTTCACCATCGGCGGCGCCTGGGGCTACAAGGCCGGCGCGAGCGTGATGGGCTTCGGCACGGCCATGAACATCCTGGTCAACGCCTGGGTGCGGAACATGACCTGCCTGGTCAACGTCGGCCCGGACCGCACCGGAGCCGTGCCCACCGCCCAGGCGGACCTGGTGCGCAGGATCGGTTCCTTCATGACCACCTGCGGCGAGGCCGTCTACGGCACCACCGGCGGCCCCTGGCAGCCTCTCGACGGCAAGTACGGCTACACCTGCAAAGGCAGCACCTTCTACCTCCATCTGCTGCCCGGTTACAGCGGCACCTCCTTCACCACCCCCTCGATCGGGGACGCCCAGGTCACCCGGGTCCACGACGTGGCCTCGGGCACCGACCTGCCGTACTCCGTCGGCGCGGACGGCAGGGTGACGGTCACCGGGATCAACCGGACCCGGATCCCCGAGGACAGCGTGGTCGGCGTGACCCTGGACCGGACCGTGCAGCCGGCCGACATCGCCGCGGGCAGGGCAGCCACGGCAAACAGCGAGGAGACGCCCAAGGGCAACACCGCGGCCAAGGCCGTCGACGGCTCCACCGCCACCCGCTGGTGCGCCGACAACGGCAACACCGGGAACTGGCTCAAGGTCGACCTGGGAGCGGCCAGGTCCCTCACCGGCGCCCGTATCGCCTGGGAGCTGGACGCGACCAACTACCGTTACCGGATCGAGGGTTCCACCGACAACGCCACCTGGACCACCCTCGTCGATCGCACCGGCACCACCAGTACCAGCCAGGTGCAGACCCTCGTGCTCGGCGCCCAGGCCCGCTACGTACGGGTGACGGTCACCGGACTGCCCGCCGGGGTATGGGCGTCCATCCGCAACCTGGAGATCTACGACCGGCCCTTCACCGCGGACCTGGGCACCTTCCGGCTGGTGAACCGCAAGAGCGGCAAGGTCTTGGACGTCAGCGACGCCTCCGGCGCCGACGGTGCCGCCATCATCCAGTGGCCCTCGACCGGCGGTACCAACCAGCAGTGGAAGCTGCTGCCGAACACCGACGGCTCCTACCGTCTGGTCAACGTCCGCAGCGGCAGACTCCTGGAGAGCCCGGACAACTCCCTCAAGGGCGCGGCGCTGGCCCAGTCGACCGAGGACGGCGGCGACAACCAGTGGTGGAACCTGGTCCCCTCCCAGGCCGGCGGCTACCACCGGCTCGTCAACGTGCGTAACGGGTGGTGCGCCGACGTCAAGGACGCCGCCACCACGGACGGCGTCAAGGTCATCCAATGGCCCACCACCGACGGGTCCAACCAGGACTGGCAGCTCATCGCCCTGTGACGGTGTGCCGGTCGGTGGGGCCGCGCCGCCGTGCCGTGGAACCGCGGCGCGGCCCCACCGACCGACGACCGCTCGCCCCACCCCGGTGCGTTCTCGCCTCGGCATCGAAGTCTTCTACAGGGATGTGAACCCATCATGCGCAGCGTGAGACCTCGCGACCGCCGGAGATTCCGGCCGGTCGCTCTGGTCGCAGTGGCCGTCGCCTCGCTCCTGGCGGGTGTCGTCGGCCCGGCGGCCCCCGCCCGGGCGGCGGAGATCACCGACGGCCTGGCTCTCTGGTACAAACTCGACGCCGCCTCGGGCACCGTGGCGGTGGACGCCTCGGGCCACGGCAGGGACGGCACCGTCAACGGCACCGCGAGCTGGTCGGGTGCCGGGGAAGGGCTCTCGTTCGACGGATCGAGCACCTACATCAAGGTGCCGGACAACGTCATGAGCGGTATGAACGCGATCACCGTCTCGATGGACGTGCGGATCGACGCCACCCAGACCACGCCGTACTTCCTCTACGGCTTCGGCAACACCGCCAACGGCAGTGGCAACGGGTACCTGTTCAGCACCGGCGACCCGTTGCGGACCGGCATCGCTTCCGGGAACTGGACCACCGAGCAGAACACCCGGACCTCCGCCGCGCTGCGGCGCTCGGTCTGGAAACACGTCGCCTACACGCAGACCGGCGACACGGCCGTCCTCTACCAGGACGGCGTGGAGGTGGCCCGCAACACGTCGGTCACCCTCACCCCGGGCGCCATCGGGTCCGGCCTCACCACGGCCAACCACATCGGCAGGTCCCTCTACGCCGGCGACAAACTCTTCAAGGGCAGGATGCGCGACTTCCGCGTCCACGACCGCGCGCTGACTCCCGGCGAGGTCGTCCGGCTCAGCGGGAACACCACGGCCATCACCACGGCCACCCACCCCGCGCTGAAGACCGTCGCCATCGTCGACGACGCCCACAGCAAGATCACCCTCCCCTTGGCCGAGGGCACCGAACTCACCGCGCTCGCGCCGCAGTTCACCCTCGTCAGCGGCGCGTCCATCAGCCCGGCCTCCGGCACCCCGCGCGACTTCACCGAGCCGCTCACGTACGAGGTGACCGGCTCCGACGGCCAGAAGCGCACCTGGAGGGTCGAGGCACTGATCATGAACAGCCCGGTCCTGCCGGGGCTCACCGCCGACCCGAACATCGTCCGGTTCGGCGACACCTACTACGTCTACCCGACCACCGACGGCTTCGCGGGCTGGAGCGGCACGAAGTTCAAGGCGTACTCCTCCAAGGACCTGGTCCACTGGCAGGACCACGGCGTCATCCTCGATCTCGGACCCGACGTCAGCTGGGCCGACACCCGGGCCTGGGCCCCGACGGCGGCCGAGAGGAACGGGAAGTACTACCTCTACTACTCCGCCGACACCCACATCGGTGTCGCGGTCTCCGACTCGCCCACCGGCCCGTTCAAGGACCCGCTCGGCAAGCCCCTGATCGCCCGAGGCGCCTACACCGGCCAGATGATCGACCCGGCGGTCTTCACCGACGACGACGGGAAGCAGTACCTCTACTGGGGCAACGGCCGGGCGTACGTGGTTCCTCTGCACGACGGCATGGTCTCCTTCGACGCCTCCAAGGTCACCGACATCACCCCCAGCGGCTACACCGAGGGCACCTTCGTCATCAAGCGCGAGGGCACCTACTACTTCATGTGGTCTGAGGGAGACACCCGGGACGAGAACTACCGGGTCGCCTACGCCACCGGCTCATCGCCCACCGGTCCCTGGACCAACCGGGGTGTGCTCCTGGAGAAGGACCTCGCCCTCGGTATCAAGGGCCCCGGCCACCACTCCGTGGTGCGGGTGCCGGGCACCGGCGACTGGTACATCGCCTACCACCGCTTCGCCATCCCCGGCGGTGACGGCACCCACCGCGAAACCACCATCGACAAGCTGGAGTTCGACTCAGGCGGCCTGCTCAAGAAGGTCGTCCCCACCCTGAGCAGCGTCGACCCGCTCCCCACCCTGCCGACGCACACCACCCGCTCGCTCCGGTCGGTCAACTTCCCCGGCCGCTACGCCGCCGTCCGCCCCGACAGCCTCGGCCACCTCGACCCGGTGACCTCCGCCAGCACCACGGCGGTCAAGCAGAGCGCCACCCTCACCGTCGTCCCCGGCCTGGCCGACGCCACCTGCTACTCGTTCCGCGACTCGTCCGGCCGCTACCTGCGCCACAAGGACTACCGGGTCCGCTTCGACGCGAGCAACGGTTCGACGACCTTCGACAGGGACGCCACCTACTGCGCCCGGGCCGGTTCGGCCGCCGGCTCGGTCAGCCTGGAGTCGTACAACTACCCCGGCCGCTACCTCCGCCACTACAGCTACGAGCTGCGCATCGACCCCTACCAGGACAATGCCACCTTCCGCGCCGACAGTTCCTTCAGGGCGGTCGCTCCCTGGACCTGATCACCTTCCCCCTCAAAACGCCGGGACTGCCTGCCGCAGGGGGAACGCAAGCCGGGCGGACGGGGCGGAGATCTCCGCCCCGTCTCGCAGGTGCCCCTGTGTCTACTTCTGCGCGCTGGGAATCCGCAGAGGGTCATGGGGCGCGTCGGGCTTGGCGGCGCTGAGCTGCTCGCCCAGTTCGCTCAGCTGCTTGCGGCCGAGAGCGGAGCGCACCTGTGGGAACCAGTCCTGCTCTTCCTCCTTGACGTGGTGACGGACGTTCTCGATGAGGACGGCCATCTTGGCGTCGAAGCGTTCGTCCTGGGGATCGAGGCTCGCCAGCTCGGACAGCATCCACAGCACGACGTGGTGCTCCTCGACGCTCTCCAGCACGTGGTCGGTGGTGTCCGGCACCGCCGCGCGGGCGGCGGGGTAGAAGACCTTCTCCTCGATCCACGCGTGGACCGTCAGCTCCTCGATCACCTTGTCGGCGATCCTCCGCTTTGTCTTGTAGGCGCGGTCGCCGGCTTTCTCGAACTCCTTGAACAGCTTCTCGACCGTCTGGTGGTCGTCCTTGAGCAGCACAATCGCGTCCATTTGCTCTCCTTCGCCTCGTCCCGCATGCCCTGTGGCACGCGGGGGTGCCTGTGTCGGAGAAATACCGAAAGATGCTCGGCTCCCACGCTCCGACTACCCCGAGCAGCGTGGCCGACCCGCCTGAAGCGCACGATTCACCACGTTCGGCCGTGCCTGGCGACAGGGGCTGGGGGTGGGGGTGGGGAAAGTCGTACGGGCGGTCGCCCACTGAAGGTTCGGACTCGCCCGGCAAGCCGCCGCACGTGCTGGTCGGCGGGCATCAGCTCGGGGGCGTCGCAGTGGAGGACTGCGGTGCGGGACGGTTCGACAGGCCTCGATGTGCGAACGGGCTCTGGCCCTGGCGGACGTTCCACGGGGGCGAGTCCGCCCGGGCCGTGTTCCTCGCACGCCGGGAAGTGTCCGAAGTCGGGCATTGCCTCACCACGTGGAGCGGTGTGGCGGCGGTTCGGGGAACGCGCTCCGAGTGCCCCGGTGAGCCGAGGGCCTAACAGAGGTGTGTGGGGCGCCCGAAGTGATCGGGGAGGGCCTGGTGACACGGGCCACGGGCGGGCCGAGGGCCTGCGGCCTCGCCGTACTCCTCGCACTCGAACGACGTCTCGTGGCACGTCATGACGGCCTCTCGCGAACAGCGGCCCCTGCCCGGCAGAGCGCCTGACGCCGATGCAAATGGCGTCGGCTGTCGGCTTCGAGGTGCTGCGCGGGGTCTCCTGGCACACCGACATCAAACTGCGTGCGGTCGTGGAAGCTCTGATCGGATGGGCGTTGGGCCGACCGAAGCCGAAGCCGAAGCCGAAGTTGGAGCCGCCGGGCTGGGAACTGGACGCCGCAGTACAGCGGCGCTCGCGACACCAGGATGGCCCGGACGGCTCCGGGTAGGAACGTCAGAGGTTCAGGGCCTGCTCGACATGGGGATGGCACCCGATGAGCGCGTCGACGCCGACGATGTGCAGCACGTGGAGGACGGGCCCCTGGGCGCCGGCGATGCGCAGCCACCCCTGAGTGCCGCTCACGGCTCGGCGGGCGGCGATGAGGACGTTGATGCCGCTGGAGTCCATGAAGGTCACGTCACTGAGGTCCACCACGATCCGCACAGGCGCCGTCGCGTGGTTCTCAGACAGCAGCGCTTCCTGGAAGACGCCCTTGACCTGGTGATCGATCTCGCCCCGCAGGGTGACGACACGGACGCCGTCCAGCACGCGGTGCTCCACCGACAGCCTCTCCGGCCGGCCTGCTTGCTCGATGTTGCTCACCGTTCCCTCGGCTGCGCTCGCGCTGTCCCGGGTCGGGGCGCGCAGGTGATTCTGCCCCACGGTCCCGGTCGGATGCACTCGCCGGGCTGGGCCGTACAACTTGCCTCTGCCATGTATGCCAGGAGGGTGGGTAGTCGCGCGCTCATGGACAGCAAATGAGTGCGACGCCAGTGGGATCCGATGTCGACGATGACGGCTGTACCAGTCCGGACAGGCACCTGATGCGCGCCGGTTACGCCCTGGACGGAGAGGACGGCTGCATCGCCGACGCCCGTCATCACGCCGCTGCCTTCCTCGACCAGGCCCACGCCGTTCATCACCTGCCGGTATCCGATCGTGCGAGGGAGCTGACCCGGCTGGTGGTCAGCGAGCTGGTCACCAACGCCCTCAAGTACGCTCCCGGCCCCGTCCTGATGGAGCTGCGCATCGACGCCCACGCCGTGGACGTCGTCGTGTGGGACAGCGACCCCACCGTTCCCGCGGCCCGGGCCTCCGATCCCGACAGGGTCGGCCAGCACGGGCTGGAGATCGTCAAGGCCGTCACCGAGGCGCTCTTCACCGAGCAGGAACCGGTCGGCAAGCGCATCACGGCCCGCATCGCCCTGCTCGAACCGCCTCTCGTGCGAGGCACCTGAAACGCCGGCAGCGGGCGGCGGCTCCGAAGGAAGACCTCCACGCGCTGCGGCACACCTGTGCCTCGCTCATGCTGAAGGCGGAGAGCCCGTCGTGACCTTGGCGCGGTGGCTCGGGCACTTCTCGCCCGCGATCACCCTTGGTTACTATGTTCACTTCATGCCGGAGGCCGGAAGGCGAGGGGCGAACCGCCATCGACGGACTGCTCGGGAAGCGGGGAGAACCGCATGCCGGCCGTGGGCCGCTGGCGGGCGATTCGCGCTACCGCACCCGTCCCCTCGTGGTCGTGCATTTCAAGGTTGAGAAGACGGGCGGCCTGGGAAAATGCTGAAAAAGGTCACTGTGACCCGCTACATCACGCCCCTGCGTGAGGGTGGTTCGCTGCCCGGACTCGTCGAGGCCGACGATCTCGGCACGTACGTCGTGAAGTTCACCGGCTCGGCGCAGGGCCGCAAGGCGCTGGTCGCCGAGGTGGTCGTCGGTGAACTCGCACGCGCTCTGGGGCTGCGCTTCCCCGAGCTGGTCCTCGTCCACTTCGACCCGGCCACCGGCGCCGACGAGCCCCACCAGGAGGTCCAGGACCTGCTGCACGCCAGTGCCGGCCTCAACCTGGGCATGGACTACCTGCCGGGCGCGAAGGACCTCACCCCTCAGGCGGCGGCCTCGTTCGACGTCGATCCCCTGGAGGCGGGCCGGATCGTCTGGCTGGACGCCCTCACCGTCAACGTGGACCGTACGACGCACAGCTCCAACCTGATGGTCTGGCCCACGTTCGGCATCGCACCGCCGCGCCTGTGGCTGATCGACCACGGCGCCGCCCTCGTCTTCCACCACAGGTGGGACCTGTCGGCACCGGAGAAGACGTACGACTTCCGCCGCCACGCCCTCGGCCGCTACGCCCCGGACACCCGGGCCGCCGACGCCGAACTGGCGCCCCGCGTGACGGAGCGGCTGCTGCGCGAGGTGCTGGCCGAGGTGCCGGACGCCTGGCTGGAGGTCGAGGCGGGCTTCACGACCCCCGACGAGGTCCGGGACGCCTACGTGTCGTACCTCCACGCGCGTGTACGCGCGTCCGCGTCCTGGTTGCCCATCGATTTCCCCGGCCGCGAGGAACTGGCGGCGGAGGACGCCCAACGCGCGGCGAAGACACGGCGGGACCGGCCGAACTGGCTCAAGCGGGTCCCTGACCTGCACGGCAAACCGGCGGCGGAACAGGATTGGTCGGTGCATCTCGGATGACGGACACACAGACGGTGAAGATCGAGGCGGACGCCGTCCACCGGGTGGTGATCGAGTACTGCACCCAGTGCCGCTGGCTGCCCCGTGCCGCCTGGCTGGCGCAGGAACTCCTCACGACCTTCGAGACCGAGCTGACGGAACTGTCCCTGAAGCCCGGCACCGGGGGCGTCTTCGTCGTACGCGTGAACGACGAGGTGGTGTGGGACCGGCGCGAGCAGGGCTTCCCCGAGCCGACGGCGGTGAAACGGCTCGTACGCGACCGAGTGGCCCCGGACAAGTCCCTGGGCCACTCGGAGAAGTAGCGACTTCCGTACGGTGACCTGGGGCCTGTCGTTTGGAGCACGCCTGCGCCGCGGGGCGTGGTGCGCACTCCCCCAGAGGGGACCCCCATCGCGTCGACGCCCTCCTCCGCCTCGCAGTTGCACGCATTACGCCCCGCTCACCGGCAGACAATGGCGCCGCAACCGCAGTCAGCGTGACCCGAACGACAGACCCTAGCCCTTGAGCTGCTCGTACGCCGGAAGGGTCAGGAAGTCCGCGTAGTTGTCGTCGAGGGCGACGGTGAGCAGCAGATCGTGGGCCTGCTGCCAGTGGCCGGCGGTGAAAGCCTCGTCGCCGATCTCGGCGCGGATGTTCGCGAGTTCCTCGGCGGCGATCTCGCGGGCGAGCTCAGGGGTGGCTCGCTCGCCGTTCTCGAACTCGACACCCGCGTTGATCCACTGCCAGATCTGCGAGCGGGAGATCTCGGCGGTGGCCGCGTCCTCCATGAGGTTGAAGATGGCGACCGCGCCGAGCCCGCGCAGCCATGCCTCGATGTAACGGATGCCGACCTGCACGGCGTTGACCAGTCCGTCGTACGTCGGGTCGGCCTTGAGGGAGTCGACGGCGATCAGATCGGCGGCCTCGACGTGGACGTCCTCGCGGAGGCGGTCCTTCTGGTTCGGCCGGTCGCCGAGGACCGCGTCGAAGGAGGCCATCGCGATCGGGACGAGGTCGGGGTGCGCGACCCAGGAGCCGTCGAAACCGTCGCCGGCCTCACGGTCCTTGTCGGCCTTGACCTTCTCGAAGGCGACCTTGTTGACCTCCTCGTCGCGCCGGGACGGGATGAACGCCGCCATACCGCCGATCGCGTGCGCGCCCCGCTTGTGGCAGGTGCGGACAAGGAGTTCGGTGTAGGCGCGCATGAACGGGGCTGTCATCGTCACGGCGTTGCGGTCCGGGAGGACGAACTTGGCGCCGCCGTCACGGAAGTTCTTGACGATGGAGAACAGGTAGTCCCAGCGGCCCGCGTTCAACCCCGAGGCGTGGTCGCGGAGTTCGTAGAGGATCTCCTCCATCTCGTACGCGGCCGTGATCGTCTCGATGAGAACGGTCGCGCGGACGGTGCCCTGCGGGATGCCGACGTAGTCCTGCGCGAAGACGAACACGTCGTTCCACAGGCGGGCTTCGAGGTGCGACTCGGTCTTGGGGAGATAGAAGTACGGGCCCTTGCCGAGATCGAGCAGACGCTGCGCGTTGTGGAAGAAGTAGAGACCGAAGTCGACGAGGGCGCCGGGCACCTGTTCCCCGTCGAGCTGGAGGTGGCGCTCGTTCAGATGCCAGCCGCGGGGGCGCATGACGACGGTCGCGAGTTCGGCATCGGCCTTGAGGGCGTACGACTTGCCGCTCTTCGGGTCGGTGAAGTCGATGTTCCGGGTGTAGGCGTCGGCCAGGTTGACCTGCCCGAGGACCACGTTCTCCCAGGTCGGCGCGGAAGCGTCCTCGAAGTCCGCCAGCCAGATCTTCGCGCCCGAGTTGAGGGCGTTGACCGTCATCCTGCGGTCGGTCGGGCCGGTGATCTCGACGCGCCGGTCGTTGAGGGCCTCAGGAGAGGGGGCGACCCGCCAGGAGTCGTCGGCGCGGATCGCGGCCGTCTCGGGGAGGAAGTCGAGGGTCGAGGTGCGGGCGATCTCGGCGCGGCGCGCCGCACGGCGCGCGAGGAGCTCGTCACGCCGGGGTGTGAACCGCCGGTGCAGTTCGGCCACGAAGGCCAGCGCCGCGTCGGTGAGCACCTCCTCCTGCCGGGGCAGGGGCTCGGCGTCGACGATGGCCAGCGGGGACGGCGCTGGTGCGGACATGAGCGGTCACTTCCTTCAGCGGGCTGATGTGGGCTGCTGTGAGCTGCCTGGCACGGATGTTTCTGATCTGTGGATGCTAGTTTCCTCATCGTGGAAGTTCAATAATTTGTTGACGTCGAGATTCTTCGTGGCGAGCGGCCCCTACGTCAGGCGGTCCAGGTCGGATGGCGTGTCGATGTCGTACGGCTGCCCCACATCACCGCACTCGACAAGTGTGATCGCGTCGTCGTGGACCCTGAGATAGTCACGGGCGCCACGGTCACCTGCCGCTGCCGCCGCGACTCCCGCCCAGTGGGCGGCGCCGAACAGCACCGGATGCCCACGCCTTCCGTCGTACGAGGCCGCCGCGAGGGACTCCCCGGAGGTGTACGCGGCCAGGACGCGGGCCATGGCCCGCGTACCGATGCCCGGCTGGTCGACGAGCGAGACGAGGACCGCCCGGGCCCCGGTGTCGCTCAGGGACGCCAGCCCGGCCCGCAGCGAGGACCCCATGCCCTCCGCCCACTCCGGGTTGTCCACCAGGACGCACCCGGGCAGGTCCGCCCGCTTCCGTACGTCGTCGGCCCGCGCCCCGAGGACGACATGGACCGGGGAGCAGCCCGCCGTGCGCAGAGCGTCGGCCGCGCGTTCGACGAGAAGACGGCCGTGGTGTTCGAGCAGGGCCTTGGGTCGGCCGCCGAGCCGCCGCCCGCCGCCTGCCGCGAGCAACAGCCCTGCCACCTGGTCCGGTTTCACCGTCATGCCTCCTGCATACCTGAACCGGAGCCGGACCGGCGGTGTTCCTGGGCCGAATTTCGGTCCTTGGTGTGGCGCCTGTCGCGTGGGTGGCGTTTACTGTCCCGCGTCCCCGGCGCCCGACCAGCGCAACGGGGGCGTGCGGGACGCGCGTGGGGGCCAGTGGGGGAGCTGTGTTGCGGAGCTTGGGACAGAGGTCGGTGGCCGGCAGCGACGAGGATCCTAGAGTGGCGGAGTTGCGGACCGCGGTGTCCCGGCTGCGCCGTGAACTCGCCGCGCATCCGGCCGAGTTCCCCGACCGTGGCATAGCCGAGGACGAACTGGCGTGCCTGGCCGCGATGGCGATCACCGGCAACCCCGAAGTCCCGCGTCTGCGCCGCTCGTTACTCCTGATCGCCGGTGCGATCGGCTCGGTCAGCGCACTCGCCCGGGGCCTGTCGGACGTCCGTGCCGCCGTGGACCTGTTCGGGAAACCACCGCGCCGCTGAGTGCTCCGCCGGATCCGCGGTTCTGATTCCGCCGACCTCACTGCCGCCGGCCGCGCCCGTACGGCGAGTGGCATGTCGACACGGCCCCGCGCCCCCTCCGGGACGCTGTACCGCGCCGGACCTCACCGATCTCCCTGCCGCGACGGCCGGAGGTCAGTGCGCGGGGCTGCCCGAGCTGGCCAGTGCCACCGACAGCTCGGCCGCGACCTGCTTCAGCACGGGCACGATCCTCTCCGTCGCCTCCTCGGTGACCCGGCCCGCCGGGCCCGAGATCGAGATGGCGGCGGCGGTGGGGGAGTCGGGGACGGAGACCGCGAGACAGCGGACACCGATCTCCTGCTCGTTGTCGTCGACCGCGTAACCCAGGCGCCGCACGTCCTCCAGGGCGGCAAGGAAGCCTTCCGGGGTGGTGAGAGTCTTCTCCGTCGCGGCCGGCATGCCCGTACGGGCGAGCAGGGAGCGCACCTGGTCCGGCGGGATGTCGGCGAGCAGTGCCTTGCCGACGCCGGTGGAGTGCGGCAGGACGCGCCGGCCCACCTCCGTGAACATGCGCATCGAGTGCTTGGACGGAACCTGCGCCACGTACACGATCTCGTCGCCGTCCAGGAGTGCCATGTTCGCCGTCTCGCCGGTCTCCTCGACCAGCCTGGCCAGATAGGGGCGGGCCCAGGTTCCGAGCAGCCGGGAGGAGGACTCGCCGAGGCGGATCAGGCGTGGGCCCAGCGCGTACCGGCGGTTGGGCTGCTGACGTACGTAACCGCAGGAAACGAGCGTGCGCACGAGCCGGTGGATGGTGGGCAGCGGCAGCCCGCTGCTCACGGACAGTTCGCTGAGGCCGACTTCACCGCCCGCGTCCGCCATGCGCTCCAGCAGATCGAAGGCACGCTCCAGGGACTGGACGCCGCCGCTGGCGGCGTTGGGTTTTGCGGCGTCGGTGGAGCTGGCGCTGGGCGTCGGCACGGCGCGGTCCTTTCACTGCTGACAGGCGATGGTGCAGCCTACCGGGCGGTCGCTTGACGGTCTGCTGGCGTATGGCTACGTTCTGTTTTCCGGAACTCTAATTCCGTCTTGTGGAAACATCCAGGTTGCCGCCCCGGTTGGCGTCGGGCCGGGCGGGTCGGCAGGGTGGCTCTTGACGGTGCGAGGCCGTCGGTGAAGACTCCTTCAACAGAAAGTTGAATTCCGTTACGTGGAAGTTAACGGCGGGATTCGGTGACAGAGGTGACAGAAAGGGGTCCGGGTGTCCGACATCGAACTGGTGCTGCGGTCGACGCGTGTCATCACGCCCGAGGGGACGCGTGCGGCCACCGTCGCGGTTGCCGGCGGCCGGATCGCGGCCGTACTCCCGTACGAGGCCGACGTACCGCCCGGCGCGCGCCTGGAGGACTTCGGTGACGACGTCCTGCTGCCGGGGCTGGTCGACACCCATGTGCACGTCAACGACCCCGGGCGTACGGAGTGGGAGGGCTTCTGGACCGCCACGCGTGCCGCGGCGGCCGGCGGCATCACCACCCTCGTCGACATGCCCCTCAACTCCCTCCCGCCGACCACGACGGTCGGCCATCTCCGTACGAAGCGGGAGGTGGCCGCCCGCAAGGCGCACATCGACGTCGGCTTCTGGGGCGGCGCGCTGCCCGACAACGTCAAGGACCTGCGCCCCCTGCACGACGCCGGTGTCTTCGGCTTCAAGGCATTCCTGTCGCCGTCCGGCGTGGACGAGTTCCCCCACCTCGACCAGGAGCGGCTCGCCCGGTCGATGGCCGAGATCGCCGGCTTCGACGGACTGCTCATCGTGCACGCCGAGGACCCGCACCACCTCGACTCGGCGCCGCAGCGGGGCGGCCCCGAGTACGCCCACTTCCTCGCCTCGCGCCCCCGCGGCGCGGAGGACAGGGCGATCGCCGACCTGATCGAGCAGGCGAAGCGTCTGGAAGCGCGCGTGCACGTCCTGCACCTGTCGTCGAGCGACGCGCTGCCGCTGATCGCGGCGGCGAAGGCGGAGAGGGTGCGGATCACGGTGGAGACGTGTCCGCACTATCTGACCCTCACCGCCGAGGAAGTCCCGGACGGGGCAAGCGAGTTCAAGTGCTGCCCGCCCATCCGGGAGGCCGCCAACCAGGACCTGCTGTGGCAGGCGCTGGCCGACGGCACGATCGACTGCGTCGTCACCGACCACTCACCGTCCACCGCCGACCTCAAGACCGCCGACTTCGCCACGGCGTGGGGTGGCATCTCCGGTCTCCAGCTGAGCCTCGCCGCGGTGTGGACCGAGGCACGGAAGAGGGGCCACTCCCTGGAGGACGTCGTGCGCTGGATGTCCACGCGTACGGCCGCCCTGGTGGGCCTCGGCGCACGCAAGGGCGCCATCGAGGCAGGCCGGGACGCCGACTTCGCCGTGCTCGCGCCGGACGAGACGTTCACCGTGGACCCGGCCGCCCTGCAACACCGCAACCGCGTGACGGCGTACGCGGGCAGGACCCTCAGCGGTGTCGTCAGGTCGACGTGGTTGCGCGGCGAACGGATCGTGGTGGAGGGCGAGTTCACCGAACCGAAGGGGCAACTCCTCACCCGCACGCCCTGATACGCCCCTCTCTTTTCCCTCCTCTTCTCCGTTTCCCGGCACCCGCAGCGCCGACCCCGAAAGGCAGATCCGATCACCGTGACCGCGATTCCGAGCTTCACCGGCGACGCGAACCCCTATGGAGGCGGTGACCCGTACGCGGACTACCGCACCGCGGACTTCCCCTTCGCCCAGCACGCCAACCTCGCCGACCGCCGCCTCGGGGCCGGGGTGATCGCCGCCAACGACGAGTTCTTCGCCGACCGCGAGAACATGCTCGTGCCCGAGCCCGCCGAGTTCGTGCCCGAGCACTTCGGACACAAGGGCAAGATCATGGACGGCTGGGAGACCCGGCGCCGGCGTGGCGCGTCCGCCGAGCACCCGTGGCCGACCGCGGAGGACCACGACTGGGCGCTGGTACGGCTCGGCGCGCCGGGCGTCGTACGCGGCGTCGTGGTCGACACCGCCCACTTCCGCGGCAACTATCCGCAGGCCGTGTCGGTGGAGGGCGTGTCGGTGCCCGGCTGCCCGTCCCCCGAGGAACTGCTGGCGGACGACGTGAAGTGGACGACGCTGGTGCCGCGCACGAAGGTGGGCGGCCATGCGGCGAACGGCTTCGAGGTGTCCCTCGAACAGCGTTTCACGCACCTGCGGGTGAACCAGCATCCCGACGGGGGGATCGCGCGCCTGCGGGTGTACGGCGAGGTCGTCCCGGACCCGGAGTGGCTGGCGGCGCTGGGCACCTTCGACGTGGTCGCCCTGGAGAACGGCGGCCGGGCCGAGGACGCGTCCAACCTCTTCTACTCACCGGCGTCGAACACCATCCAGCCGGGGCGCTCCCGCAAGATGGACGACGGCTGGGAGACACGTCGCCGCCGTGACCAGGGCGACGACTGGATCCGCTACCGGCTGGTGGCCCGGTCGGAGATCCGGGCCGTCGAGATCGACACGGCGTATCTGAAGGGGAACAGCGCGGGCTGGGCGACGGTGTCCCTCCGGGACGGCGAGCACGCTGAGTGGACGGAGATCCTCCCGCGCACCCGCCTCCAGCCCGACACGAACCACCGATTCGTCCTGCCGACCCCGGCGACGGGCACGCACGCGCGCGTGGACATCTATCCGGACGGCGGGATCTCACGGCTGCGGCTGTTCGGCTCCCTGACGGAGGAGGGGGCGGGGGAACTGGCGGCTCGGCATCGAGGGCTCGGGGGCTGAGGTGGGCTCCGCCGGGGATGCGATGGTGATGCGGTGGGGGCGGGAGTGCATGACCATGCCGTGTCCCGCCCGCCGGGCGGACCGGGACGCGGCCTCGGTCACCCGTGCTTCCGGCTCTCGGCGGCGGCGAACAGCGCGAACGACAGCACGAGCAGCGTGACGCTCGCGTAGATCTCGTGACCGTCGAGAAGACCGAGCTTCTGTACGAGGCCCCAGTGCAGGGCGGTGAACTCGTGCAGCAGGCCTGCGACGCCCTGCACCAGGGCGAGAAAACCGGCGATTTCCAGTAACTGCTTCATACCGGGATCCTCGGTCCGCGGACTCCTCGCCTCCATCGGCCGCAGGGCGAGGCGTCTTCCCCCGAAGTCGCCGGTCGCGCCCGGAGACGGAGCCGAAAGTCTTCGGCGGCGCGACTTTGGTCGACGGTCACGACGAGGCGGGGGTGGCCCAGGCCATCTCTGCGTAGATTTGTCGACCGTGAGTGGTGACAGACCGACATCCGTTCCCGAGGTCCCGACGGCGTTCCCGGGGCGGCGGTGGCTCTTCCCGTCGGCCGTGCTCGACGAACTCGATCACGACCCCGGTTCCGACCCTGGTTCCCCTCCAGGTTCCGGCTCCGCGCGGGAGCGGGCCGGGTGGTTCGGAAGGTCCGCACGGCCCCGGCGTACCGCGCGCGACTGGGTCGTCGACTTCACCTGCTTCCTGCTGGCCGTCCTCATCGGCGTGCTGGGCGCCGAGGCGCTGGCCGACGACCCGAACACCCCCCACGCCCTTGTCGTCGCCGACCAGTGGCTCGGCGCCCTTTCCTGCGCCGCGGTATGGCTGCGGCGCCGCCGGCCGCTCGGCCTCGCGGTAGCGATGCTCGCGGTCAGCCTCGTGTCGACCACCGCGGGCGGCGCCGGCCTGGTCGCCCTGTTCTCCCTGGCCGTGCATCGCCCCTTCCGGTACGTCGGCCTGGTCGGCGGTGCCTCCGTCGTGGTGATGCCGCTCTTCTACTGGCTTCGCCCCGACCCTGACCTGCCGTACTTCGTCTCGGTGGTCCTCAGCGCCCTGCTGACCGCGACCGCGGTCGGCTGGGGCATGTTCGTGCGGTCCAAGCGGCAGCTGATGCTGAGCCTGCGGGACCGGCTGCGGCGGGCCGAGACGGAGGCGGTGCTGCGCGCGGAGCAGGCCCAGCGGCTCGCCCGCGAGGCCATCGCGCGCGAGATGCACGATGTGCTCGCCCATCGGCTCACCCTGCTGAGCGTCCACGCGGGCGCCCTGGAGTTCCGGCCCGACGCGCCCCGAGCGGAGGTCGCGCGGGCCGCCGGGGTCATCCGGGAGAGCGCGCACGACGCCCTCCAGGACCTGCGGGAGATCATCGGCGTCCTGCGGACCGGCGACGCGGAGGAGGCGGGACGCCCGCAGCCCACGCTGGCCGCGCTCGACACCCTGGTCACCGAATCCCGCGAGGCCGGCATGAAGATCCTGCTGGACAGCCGCGTGACGGCACCGGCCGCCGTCCCCGCCTCCATCGGCCGCACCGCCTACCGGATCGTCCAGGAGGGCCTCACGAACGCACGCAAGCACGCCCCGGGCGCCGAGGTCACGGTGTCCCTCGCAGGCGCCCCGGGCGACGGCCTGACCGTCTCCGTGCGCAATCCCGCGCCCCCGGGGGAGGTTCCGCACGTCCCCGGCTCCGGACAGGGCCTCATCGGGCTGACCGAGCGCGCGACGCTGGCGGGCGGTCGGCTGGAGCACGGCGCGCAGGCCGACGAGGGCGGAGACGAGGACGCAGGCGGGGCCGGGGGATTCGTCGTCCGGGCCTGGCTGCCGTGGGGTGCCTGACGGCACCTCTACGAGGACGAGGACGAGGGCGCTTTCAGGCGCGTACCGTGCGCGGCACCACGCGTTGTCCCGCCTCCCCGTACACCCAGGCCGAGGTGTCCTCGATGAACTCGGTCGGGAAGCCCGGCCGGAATCCGGTGGTCTCGTCCAGTTTCGCCACCAGGTCGGCGGGGAGCGTCAGTTCGGCCGCGCCGAGATTGTCCGTGAGCTGCTCGACCCGGCGCGCGCCCACGATCGGATGCACGGCGGGGGAGTGCGCCATGGTCCACGCGATGGCCACCTGCGCCGGGGACGCGCCGAGTTCGTCCGCCGCCGACTGCACCGCCCGCGCCACCGCGTGCTCGCGCTCGCCGATCGCGTCCGCGGACAGCCGTACCGACTCGTCGGGGGCGATGCCACGCGCGCGGGTGTACTTGCCGGACAGGATGCCGTTCTGCAGCGGACTCCAGGCCGCCACCGACATTCCGAACGCCTCGGCCATCGGCAGCAGTTCGCGTTCGATGTCCCGGTCGAGCAGGCTGTACGGCACCTGGAGCGCGGCGAACTGCGACCAACCCCGCCACTCCGCCAGGGTGTTGGCCCGGGACACCACCCAGGCCGGGGCGTCCGAGATACCGACGTAGAGCACCTTCCCGGAGCGCACGGCGTCGTCGAGGGCGCGCATGGTCTCCTCGACGGGCGTGGCACGGTCCCAGATGTGCACCCAGTAGACGTCGACGTAGTCCGTGCCGAGCCGGCGCAGGCTCGTCTCCAGGGACAGTGTGAGGTTCTTGCGGTGGTTGCCCGCGGCGTTGGGATCGGCGCCGTCACGCGAGATCGTGTACTTCGTGGACAGCACGAGCCGGTCGCGCCGCCCCCGGAGGAGTTCGCCCAGGATCGTCTCGCTCGCCCCACCGCGGTAGTTGATCGCGGTGTCGACGACATTCCCGCCGGCGTCCTCGTACGCGTCGAGGATGCGCGCGCACTCCCCTTTGGGCGCCCCCACCCCGCCCTGGTCACCGAAGGTCATGGCTCCCAGAAAGAGCTCGGAGACACGTAGACCGGTCCGGCCCAGCAGTCGGTAGCGCACGAAAGGCCCCTCATTTCACGGGAGTTCAGGTCCGCAATGTAGCCCGCGAGCCGGCCGTGTACGTCCGGGCGCCGCACAACCGTGATTACGTAGGGCCATGACCGTGATCAGACTGCTCCTCGTCGACGACGACCCCCTGGTAAGGGCAGGCCTGTCCTTCATGATGGGCGGCGCCGACGACATCGAGATCGTCGGCGAGGCCGCCGACGGCAGCGAGGTCGAGGCGCTCGTCGGCCGCACCGACCCGGACGTCGTGCTCATGGACATCCGGATGCCGACGGTGGACGGCCTCGCCGCGACCGAACGCCTGCGGGCCCTCAAGGACGCCCCGCAGGTCGTGGTCCTCACCACCTTCCACGCCGACGACCAGGTACTGCGCGCCCTGCGCGCGGGCGCCGCCGGCTTCGTCCTCAAGGACACCCCACCCGCCGAGATCCTCGCCGCGGTACGCCGTGTCGCGGCCGGTGACCCCGTGCTGTCGCCCGCGGTCACCCGCCAGTTGATGGCGCACGCGGCGGGCGGCACGGCCGACACCCGGCGGTCCGGCGCCCGGGAGCGGATCGGCGCGCTCAACGACCGGGAACGCGAGGTCGCGGTCGCCGTCGGCCAGGGCAGTTCGAACGCGGAGATCGCCGCCGCCCTGTTCATGAGCGTCGCCACCGTCAAGACACACGTCTCCCGCATCCTCGCCAAGCTGGACCTCAACAACCGAGTACAGATCGCCCTGTTGGCGTACGACGCCGGAATCCTGGAGGACAACGGGCAGGACGGGCACTAGGTTCCGTCGTCGGGTTCGGCGACAGGATCAGGACGAACCCAGGATGACCCGCATCCGGTGTACGCACGTCTGCGCGCCCACGGCCCCGTGCGCACCGGGTACGGCTGCCGCACTCGGACACCGCCCGGACGCGCGCCACGCCACCTGGCTCGTCACCGGCCACGCAGAGGCGCGCGCGGCGCTCGCCGCCCCTGCCGGACCGTGCCCCGGCCCGCCTGCCCGGCTCCCGGGGATGGATGCGCGGGGTGCGGAGTCTCCCGGTGCGGTGGTGGCCGGCCGGCCCGGAACGTCACGGACCGGGCGTCAGCCGCCGCCCTCCCCGGCTCTCAGCTCCACCCGCCCTGAATCTCCGCGAGGTGGACGGGCCTGCGCTCCCGTCTGGACAGCTCGCAGGCCTCGGCGACGCGCAGGGCCTGGAGGGCCTCGCGGCCGTCGCACGGGTTGGCGCGTTCGCCGCGCACCACCTCGACGAAGGCCGACAGCTCGGCCTCGTAGGCAGGGCCGAAGCGTTCCAGGAAGCCGGTCCAGGGCTTGCTCGCGGCCGGCGGCCCGGCCGGTTCGGTGGACGCGATGGGCGTACGGTCGTCCAGGCCGACGCCGATCTGGTCCAGCTCCCCGGCCAGCTCCATGCGGACGTCGTAGCCCGCGCCGTTCATACGCGTCGCCGTCGCCGTCGCGAGCGTGCCGTCGTCCAGGGTGAGGACCGCGGCGGCCGTGCCGATGTCGCCCGCGTCGCGGAACATCGAGGGCCCGGCGTCCGACCCGGTCGCGTACACCTCGACGATCTCGTGCCCCGTCACCCAGCGCAGGATGTCGAAGTCGTGGATCAGGGTGTCCCGGTACAGCCCGCCGGACAGCGGCAGGTACTCGGGCGGTGGGGGCGTCTGGTCCGACGTCATCATGCGGACGGTGTGCAGCCGCCCGAGCTTCCCGGACCGCACGGTCTCGCGGGCACCCGTGTAGCCGGTGTCGAAGCGGCGCTGGAAGCCCATCTGGAGGATGGTGCCGGCCGCCTCCACCTCGGCGATCGCGGCCAGGGTGGCAGGCAGGTCGAGCGCTATGGGCTTCTCGCAGAACACCGGGAGGCCCGAGCGTGCTGCCCGACCGATCAGTTCGGCGTGGGCCGAGGTGGCGGCTGTGATCACCACGGCGTCCACGCCCCAGGTGAAGATCTCGTCGACACCCGGTGCGGCCGTGGCTCCTAAGCGGTGTGCGAGATCCTGTGCCCGCCCGCTGTCCGCGTCCGTGACGATGAGAGAGCCCCCTACCTCGCGGTGGCGGCTGAGGGTGTTCGCGTGGAATGTACCGATGCGGCCCGTCCCGATGACTCCGATGCGCATGAGAACCAAACTGGGGTCCGACCAGGCGCGCTGTCAATGCGTATGTCCGGACAACCGAACTACACGACTTCCCGTCAACAGTCCCCGGAGCTACGCTCGGGCCGTGCCGAAACCAGATGTGGATCCGACAGTGCCGCTGGAGCTCAGTGTGGACCGGAGCAGTCCGGTACCGCTGTACTTCCAGCTGTCCCAGCAGCTCGAAGCCGCGATCGAGCACGGAGCACTCACTCCCGGCAGCCTGCTGGGCAACGAGATAGAGCTGGCCGGGCGGCTCGGCCTGTCCCGCCCCACCGTGCGCCAGGCCATCCAGTCCCTCGTGGACAAGGGCCTGCTCGTACGCCGCCGGGGTGTCGGCACACAGGTCGTGCACAGCCAGGTCAAGCGCCCCCTGGAACTGAGCAGCCTGTACGACGACCTGGAGGCGGCGGGCCAGCGCCCCGCGACCAAGGTCCTCGTCAACACGGTCGTGCCGGCCTCCGCCGAGGTCGCCGCCGCACTCAACGTGGCCGAGGGCAGCGACGTACACCACGTGGAACGGCTGCGGATGGCGCACGGCGAGCCGATGGCGTACCTCTGCAACTATCTGCCGCCCGGCCTGTTCGACCTGGACACCGGCCAGCTGGAGGCCACCGGGCTGTACCGCCTGATGCGCGCCGCCGGGATCACCCTGCACAGTGCCCGGCAGTCGATCGGCGCGCGCGGAGCCATGGCCGAGGAGGCGGAACGCCTCACCGAACGCGAGGGCGCCCCCCTGCTCACGATGCAGCGCACGACCTTCGACGACACGGGCCGCGCCGTCGAATTCGGCACCCACACCTACCGCCCGACGCGCTATTCGTTCGAGTTTCAACTCCTGGTACGCCCCTAGAGGGAAGGGACGAGTCCCGTCCCCTAGGGCGCGGGGAACTGCGCGCGCAACCACACTCCACCCGCACCCGGCAGACAACCGCACCGCCCCCTTGCTGCCCCGCAACGCACCCGCCCTGCCGGTGAGGCAGAATCACTCCCGATGAGCAGCTACCGCGACCTCGCACTCCCCAGGGCACTGGCCGCCTCCGCCCGAGAGGGCAGCGCCCCCATCGGCTCCCGCAGAGCCCCCGCCCTGCGCACCGTCGGCACGCGTGAGCGCCGTTCCCACCTCACGGCCCCCCGCGTACCCACCGTCGGCATCGACATCGGCGGCACGAAGGTGATGGCCGGAGTGGTCGACGCCGACGGCAACATCCTGGAGAAGCTCCGCACCGAGACGCCCGACAAGTCCAAGAGCCCCAAGGTCGTCGAGGACACCATCGTCGAACTGGTCCTGGACCTGTCCGACCGGCACGACGTGCACGCGGTCGGCATCGGCGCGGCCGGCTGGGTGGACGCCGACCGCAACCGGGTCCTGTTCGCCCCCCACCTGTCGTGGCGCAACGAGCCTCTGAGGGACCGTATCTCCGGCCGCCTCGCCGTGCCCGTCCTGGTGGACAACGACGCCAACACCGCGGCCTGGGCCGAATGGCGCTTCGGCGCGGGCCGGGGCGAGGACCACCTCGTCATGATCACGCTCGGCACCGGGATCGGCGGCGCCATCCTGGAGGACGGCCAGGTCAAGCGGGGCAAGTTCGGCGTGGCCGGCGAGTTCGGCCACATGCAGGTCGTGCCCGGCGGCCACCGCTGCCCCTGCGGCAACCGCGGCTGCTGGGAGCAGTACAGCTCGGGCAACGCACTGGTTCGTGAGGCCCGTGAACTCGCCGCCGCGGACTCCCCGGTGGCGTACGGGATCATCGAGCACGTCAAGGGTGACATCTCCGAGATCACCGGACCGATGATCACCGAGCTGGCCCGCGAGGGCGACGCGATGTGCATCGAACTGCTCCAGGACATCGGCCAGTGGCTCGGCGTGGGCATCGCCAACCTGGCCGCCGCACTGGACCCCTCCTGCTTCGTCATCGGCGGCGGCGTCTCCGCGGCCGACGACCTGCTGATCGGCCCCGCCCGGGAGGCCTTCCGCCGCCATCTCACCGGCCGCGGCTACCGCCCCGAGGCCCGCATCGCGCGCGCCCAACTCGGCCCCGAGGCCGGCATGGTGGGCGCCGCCGACCTCGCCCGTCTGGTCGCCCGCCGCTTCCGGCGCGCCAACCGGCGCCGCGTCGAGCGGTACGAGCGCTACGAGAAGTTCGTCGAGACCCGCCGTACCACCCAGGGGCCGCTGTGACCGCCTCCCCGCCCCGCCAGGCCGTGCCTCCGGACGAGCCGCCCGGCCCGCCCGAGGACCGCGGCCACAGGATCCGCCGCCGCGCCCTGACCCTGCTGATCATCGTGCTGCTCATCGGTGTCCCGGCCGGCTATCTGGTGATCTCCGCCAACCAGAGCCGCGACAGCGGCAAGGACAAGGAACGGAAGTGGGCGGCGCGCGGCCTCACCGAGGCCTGGCCGTCCAAGGTCCAGCGCCACATCTACGAGGTGCCCGTCCCGCGCCAGGCCGACGGCAAGGGAATCCTGTCGACGAAGGTCGCGTACTACGAGACGAACAACTGGCGTACCAGCCGCCTGTACGTCCAGTTCATGACCACGAACGCGGGTCTTGACCACTTCTTCAAGGCCATGGGTGTCCCCCGCACCAGCCTGAAGAAGGACCAGTTCCCCATCAGCGCCCGTGACCAGAAGATCGTCGGATGGGAGTTCAAGGAGCCGGGCCAGTGGTGGGGGCTCGCCCACCAGCAGAAGAACCCGGCACCCACGCAGCACATCGTCGTGAAGCGGTCGCACCCCAACCACTACATGGTGTACGTCGTCTCGCGCACGACCCCCTGACCGGCCGCGCGACGCGCTTCCGCCCGTATCCGGGACCGATTGTCAGACCCCGCCCGTACAGTCGAAGACGTCCGACTCGACGGACACGACACGAGGGCGGGAGGTGACATACGTATGAGCGACCAGCCGTCGGCGACAGCGGTCGCGGACGTGTCCGTGCGGCTCGCTGCCGTCTTCCTCCCCGCCCCGCTCCCGCGCGAGGGCCGCGTCGCCTTCTGGGACCCGACGGGGGACACGGGTCTGCCGGGTGAGGGCGGGAGCCACACGGAACTGACGGTCGTACGACGGCACGGCGCCGGTGTCCGCCGCCGGACCACCCCCGCGCTGACGCTGCCCGTCGACGCGGCGCTGCCGCTGCTCGTGCGGGCCCGCCGCGACCCCGCAGCCCACCCCGCCACTGCCTGCTGGGGCGCCGCCGCGCTGCACGCCCTGCGGCTCACGGCCCGCGGCAGGCTGCTGCCCGGGCTCACCCCCGCGGGCCACGACGCCTGGCGAGCGGGCCCGCTGGACCCCGACGACATCGCCCACCTCAGGGCCATCGCCGCCGCCCTGCCCCACGACGGCCACGCGGTGCCCCTGCCCGGCCCCGGCCCCCTGCTGCTGCCCGAGCCGGAGGCGCTGCTGCGGGCCTTCCTGGACGCCGTCGCGGACACCCTGCCACGCACCCCGGCGGCTCCGTACGCCGCGGGAATGCCCTTCGCCGCGCGCCCGGCCCAGCGGCTGCCGGACGCCCACGACTGGGCGGCGGAGGTCGCCGCCGGCATGGACGCGGGCGTGCGGATCTCGCTCCGCCTCGACCTGTCGGCGTACGACCTGTTCGACGACCCCGACCGGGTGCGCTCCGCGGGCGCGGCGATCGTCCAGGTGCACAGCCTCGCCGACCCCACCCTGGTGACCGACGCGGCGACCCTGTGGGCGGGCACCGCGGACGCGGCCTTCGGAGCACGCGCCCGCGTGGACGCAGCCCTGGCGGTGCGCCGCGCGGCCCGCGTCTGGCCCCCGCTCGACCGCCTCACCGAGCAGGACGCGCCCGACGCCCTGGCTCTCTCCGAAGAGGAGCTGTACGACCTGCTCGGGGTCGCCGCCACCCGGCTCGCCGCCGCCGGCGTCGCCGTGCACTGGCCCCGCGATCTTGCCCAGGACCTGACCGCCCAGGCGGTCGTCCGTCCGGCGCCCGGTTCGGCGAAGGACGGCACCGGCTTCTTCGAGAGCGAGGAACTCCTGCAGTTCCGCTGGCAGTTGGCGCTCGGCGGAGATCCGCTCACCGAGGCCGAGATGGACGTGCTGGCGGAGGCCCACCGTCCCGTCGTACGCCTCAAGGACCAGTGGGTGCTCGTCGACCCCGCCCTCGTCCGCAAGGCCCGTAAGCGCGAACTGGGCCTGCTCGACCCGGTCGACGCACTCTCCGCGGCACTCACCGGCCGCGTGGAGGTCGACGGCGAGAGCGTCGAGGCGGTCCCGGTCGGCGCGCTGGCGGCCCTGCGTGACCGGCTGACGGCGGGCATCGTCCCCGTGGAACCGCCGCCGGGACTCCAGGCCCGCCTGCGCGACTACCAGCTCCGGGGGCTGGCCTGGCTGGACCTGATGACCTCCCTCGGCCTCGGCGGCTGCCTCGCCGACGACATGGGGCTCGGCAAGACGATCACCGTCATCGCCCTGCATCTGCGGCGGGCCCGCAGCGAACCGACGCTGGTGGTCTGCCCGGCCTCCCTGCTGGGCAACTGGCAGCGCGAGATCAACAAGTTCGCGCCCGGCGTCCCCGTCCGCCGCTACCACGGCCCCGACCGCACCCTGGAGGACATGACGGGCGGCTTCGTCCTCACGACGTACGGCACCATGCGGTCGACGGCGCCCCGGCTGGCCGAGCAGCCGTGGGGGATGGTCGTCGCGGACGAGGCGCAGCACGTCAAGAACCCGTACTCGGCGACGGCGAAGGCACTGCGCACGATTCCGACCCCCGCGCGCGTGGCGCTCACCGGCACCCCCGTGGAGAACAACCTCTCCGAACTCTGGGCCCTGCTCGACTGGACCACCCCGGGCCTCCTGGGACCCCTCAAGTCCTTCCGCGCCCGGCACGCGCGCGCGGTGGAGACCGGTGAGGACGAGGAGGCGGTGGCCCGGCTCGCCCGCCTGGTCCGCCCGTTCCTGCTGCGCCGCAAGAAGTCCGACCCGGGCATCGTCCCCGAACTGCCGCCGAAGACGGAGACGGACCACCCGGTCCCCCTGACCCGAGAGCAGGCCGCGCTGTACGAGGCGGTCGTACGCGAGTCGCTGCTCGCCATCGAGTCGGCGGACGGCATCGCCCGCCGGGGCCTGGTGCTGAAGCTGCTGACCTCCCTCAAGCAGATCTGCGACCACCCCGCCCTGTACCTGAAGGAAGCTGCCCCCGGACCCGCCGCAGGGGACCGACTGGCCGCCCGCTCCGGCAAACTCGCCCTGCTGGACGAGCTGTTGGACACCCTGCTCGCCGAGGACGGCTCGGCCCTGGTCTTCACGCAGTACGTGGGGATGGCCCGCCTGATCACGGCCCACCTCGTGGCCCGCGCGGTCCCGGTGGAACTGCTCCACGGCGGCACCCCGGTCGCCGAGAGGGAACGCATGGTGGACCGCTTCCAGAGCGGCGCGACCCCGATCCTGATCCTCTCCCTCAAGGCCGCAGGGACCGGCCTGAACCTCACGCGCGCGGGCCACGTCATCCACTTCGACCGCTGGTGGAACCCCGCGGTCGAGGAACAGGCGACGGACCGTGCCTACCGCATCGGCCAGACCCAGCCGGTCCAGGTCCACCGCCTGATCACCGAGGGCACGGTCGAGGACCGCATCGCCGAGATGCTGGAGTCCAAGCGCGCCCTGGCCGACGCGATCCTCACCTCCGGCGAGTCGTCCTTCACGGAACTGACGGACCGGGCACTGTCCGACCTGGTCTCCCTGAGGGGGGCGGTGTGATGGCGCCGGAGGAGCACCGGGAGCGAGGGGAGGAGCACGGCACGGTGGGGGAGGAGCCGGCGTCGGCCGGGCGCCCCCTGTCGGGCGAGGCCGAGCCGGACCGGCCCGCCGACGCCGCGCGCAGGGCGTTGCGGGCGGCGCGGGAGCGCGCGGGCCAGGAGACGACCGGGACATCCGGCACGGTTCAGGCAGCGGCGCGGGAATCCCGGCCGTCAGACGCGGCTCGTGCCGCTCTGCGCGGCGCGGTGACGCCGACCGGGGACCAGGTCGCTCAGCCAGAGGTGGCGGACGTGACCGGCCCGGAGGTCCGTGAGGCTCCGACGGCGTGTACCGACACCGGGGACCGCAAGGGCGGGCGCCCCGGGGACATCGCCCGCGAGGCTCTGCGTGCCGCGCGCGGGGAGGCACGGCGGGCCCGCCCGGACGCGGAGACGTCGGCGGCCGAGACCACCCGGCGGCCCGTCCGACCCGTGCCAGGGCAGGACCCACGTGACCGGAGCGCCGGGGACCGGAGACGTGACGTACGGGAACTGCTCGCCGGATCCTTCGAGTTGCCCACCGACGACTCCCCGCCGGTTCCGGTGCGGGAGCCGGAGACCCGGGACGAGGGGCCGTACACGGATCCGTCGCCACCGGTGACCGTCGGGGACGTCCTGCGTGCCGTTGCCACGCCGGTCCCGCGAGGCGGCGCCGTGGGCGCCGTGGCTCCGGCGGCGGCACCAGGCAGCGGGCCGTGGGACACCCGGCACACCGCGGGCACCCCGGACACCCGAAACACCCGGACCACTGCCAGGTTCAGGCAGGCGGCGCCGCCCGCCGAGGCTCCCCCCGCCACTTCACGCCTCGCCTCCCCGTCGTCCTCCATGGCCGCCCCCGGCCGTGACGGTGAGCTGCGCCGGACCTTCCCCGCTCTGCCGGCCTCGGCGAACCGGGAGGCGTCGTCCCAGCACGCCGGCTTCGCGGAGAGCTGGTGGGGGAACGCCTGGGTGGCCGCCCTGGAGGAGGGCGCGCTGGACGCCGCCCGGCTGGTGCGGGGGCGCGGGTACGCCGCCAAGGGGCATGTCGATGCCATCACCGTGACACCGGGGCTCGTCCTCGCCTATGTGCAGGGCTCCCGGCCGCGTCCGTACCGCGTCCAGGTGCGGCTGCGCACCCTCGGCGACCAGGAGTGGGAGCGGTTCCTGGACGCCGCCGTGGAGCGGCCCGGGCACATCGCCGCGCTGCTCGACAAGGAGATGCCGCAGTCCCTCGCCGACTGCGGGGTTCCACTGCTGCCGGGCCCCGGCGACCTCGACCCCCTGTGCAGCTGCCCCGACTCCGGACACCCGTGCAAACACGCCGCCGCCCTCTGCTACCAGACCGCCCGTCTCCTCGACGCCGACCCCTTCGTCCTGCTCCTCCTGCGGGGCCGGGGCGAGCGGGAGGTGCTCGACGAGTTGTCCCGGCGCAACGCCGCCCGCGCCGCCCGTGCCGCTCAGGAGCAGCAGCCGGGGTCCTTCCCCGGGGTCCGGGCCTCCGACGCGCTCGCCCCACGCTCCCTCCCGCCCCTCCCGGCCCCGCTGCCTCCCCGCCCGCACCCGGAGCCGCCCCCGGCCTACCCGGCGTCCCCTGGTGGCCCGGACCCCTTCGCGCTGGACCAGCTCGCGACGGACGCCGCCGCCCGCGCCCACACACTGCTCACCAGCGGCCACGACCCGGTCGGTGAGCTGACCCTGTGGCAGGACGCCGTACGTCTCGCCGCCGCCCGCCCCGGCTCCGGCCTCACCGCCGGCACCCGCGCCCTCTACTCCTCGCTCGCCAGAGCGGCCGACCGCACCCCGGCGGATCTGGCCCGTGCGGTGGCCGCCTGGCGGCAGGGCGGACTCGACGGACTCGCGGTCCTCGAAGAGGCCTGGGACCCGCCGGCGGGACGGTTCGACCGCGCCCGCCCCCTCCTCCTCGCCGCCGATCTCCCCGCCTTCAGACCCCGGCGCAACCACCTCACCCACCCGCGCGGCCACATACAGCTTCGCCTGGGCCGAGACGGCCTCTGGTACGCGTACGAGTCCGAACCGGGCCACGACGACTGGTGGCCCCGCGGCACCCCCGACCTGGATCCGGTCGGCGCCCTCACCGGCCTCGGCAACCCGACGGAACCCTGACCGGGGCGGTCGGGTCGTCCGGGACCAGGCTCCCCACCACCGGGGACGAGCGTCGCTCCGGCCACCGGGACGCAGCGCGCCCATGGCACCGACCACGCCGAGGAACTCGTCGTCGGGGAGACGCACACGCGTGCCTCGGACCGTGTCCTTACCCGTATCCGGGACGCCTTGTGCGCCCGGAGGGAGTTCACCGTGGTGTTCACCGTCTCGGCTATTTGTGCGCTCGCAGCATGCTGCGAGCGCACGACACACCGGCCGACATGCCGGCCGTGGGCTTCGGCAGCGTGCCCAACCGTGTCTTCACCGACACCGAGGACCTGATCGCCGCCGCCCGGCGGGACCCGTTCCTACGACGGGCCCGGGGCTGTGACGGCCACGTAGACGGTGTTGGTCGAGGTGCCGCCCTGCAGGGGATTGTCGAAGTCGACTACATGCGCCGCCGACTGCGGGAAGACCTCGGTGAGTGCGGAGGTGAACTGTTCGTCCGGCGGGTCGTTCGACCACAGGGCGAAGACCCCGGCGGGGTGGAGGTGCTCGCTGAGCGCGCGGAGCCCGGCAGGCTGGTAGAGCGCCGCGTGACGCGGGTGGAGCACATGGCGCGGCGAGTGGTCGACATCCAGCAGAACGGCGTGGAAGCGGCGGCCCGGCTCCCTCGGGTCCAGACCGCTCGAATCGGCCGCCATCGCGAAGAAGTCGCCCTGGACCAGGCGGCACCGGGCGTCCGAGGACAGCCGGGTGCCAAGAGGGACCAGGCCGCGCTGATGCCAGTCGATGACTTCGGCGAGCGTGTCGATCACGGCCAGCGAGCGCACCCGGGGATCGTCCAGCACAGCCTGGGCGGTGTACCCGAGTCCGAGTCCGCCGACCGCGACGTCCAGGTCGGTGCCGGGCAGTTTCGCCAGCCCCAGTTCCGCGAGTGCGATCTCGCCGGCCGTGAAGAGGCTGGACATCAGGAACTCGTCGCCGAGCTTGACCTCGTACACATCGGTGCCCGACACCGGGTCGCGTCGGCGCCGCAGGCTGATGTCGCCCATCGGCGTCGGACGCCAGTCGATCTCCTCGAAACGCGCACTCATCCGTTTACCTTTCTGACGCACCGTCGGTGCCCGGAACCTGTGCCCGGTACCGGTGCCTGGACGCCGCTCCGCGCAGGCGCGGACGGAGTTGCGAAACCGTCCCCGCCCCGCCGGCAGGCAGGACGGGGACGGGGGAGCGGAAGGGAACCGCCGGTCAGGCGTCGATGATGACGGGGATGATGAGAGGCCTGCGGCGGTGGGTACGGTAGGCCCAGTTCGCCACGGCACGGGCGAGGAGCTGTTCCAGCTGGCGTGCGTCGCCGACGCCTTCCTGGGCCGCGGTCGCCAGAGTCTTCTCGATGACCGGGATGACCGGTTCGAACGTGGTGTCGTCGTGGACGAACCCGCGGGCCAGGAAGTCGGGAGTCTCGGCAAGGGCACCCGTGTCGGCGTCGACGATCGCCACCACGGTGACCACGCCTTCCTCCGCGAGGGTGACCCGGTCCTTCAGGGACGCCTCGGTGGCGCCACCGACCTCCATGCCGTCCACGTAGACGTTGCCCGCGGGGACCTTGCCGGTGATCGACGCCCGCCCGTCCACGAGGTCGACGACGACGCCGTCCTCGGCGATGACGACCCGCTCGGGATCGACTCCCGTACGGATGGCCAGGTCGGCGTTGGCCCGCAGGTGGCGCCATTCGCCGTGCACGGGCATGACGTTGCGGGGCTTGACGATGTTGTAGCAGTACACGAGCTCGCCGGCGCTGGCGTGCCCGGAGACGTGCACCTTGGCGTTGCCCTTGTGGACGACATGGGCGCCCCACCGGGTCAGCCCGTTGATCACCCGGTAGATGGCGTTCTCGTTGCCGGGGATCAGGGAACTGGCGAGCAGGACGGTGTCGCCCTTGCCGATGCGGATCACATGGTCGCGGTTGGCCATCCGGGACAGAGCGGCCATCGGCTCGCCCTGGGATCCCGTGCAGACCAGGGCGATCTTGTGGTCCGCCATCTTCTCCATCTCCTTGGTGCTCACGACCAGGCCGCTGGGAACCTTCAGGTACCCGAGGTCGCGGGCGATGCCCATGTTGCGGACCATGGAACGGCCCACGAAGGCGACCTTGCGGCCGTGCTGGTGCGCGGCGTCCAGGACCTGCTGGATGCGGTGCACATGGCTGGCGAAGCTGGAGACGATCACCCGGCGCGGGGCGGTACGCATCACCTGCTCGATCGCCGGGTTCAGTTCGCGTTCGGAGGTGGTGAAGCCGGGGACTTCGGCGTTGGTGGAGTCGGTGAGGAAGAGGTCGACGCCCTCCTCGCCGAGGCGGGCGAAGGCGCGCAGGTCGGTGATGCGGTCGTCCAGCGGGAACTGGTCCATCTTGAAGTCCCCGGTGTGCAGCACCATGCCGGCCCCGGTACGGATGGCGACCGCGAGACTGTCCGGAATGGAGTGGTTGACCGCCACGAACTCGCAGTTGAAGGGGCCGAAACCGCGCCGGTCGCCCTCACGTACCCGCACCGCGCGCGGCCGGATTCCGTGCTCCTTGAGCTTGGCCTCCAGGAACGCCAGTGTCAGCTTCGAGCCCACGACAGGGATGTCGGAGCGCTCTCGCAGGAGATACGGCACGGCACCGATGTGGTCCTCGTGGCCATGGGTGAGC
Organism: Streptomyces lacrimifluminis; assembly: GCF_014646095.1. Taxonomy (GTDB): domain Bacteria; phylum Actinomycetota; class Actinomycetes; order Streptomycetales; family Streptomycetaceae; genus Streptomyces; species Streptomyces lacrimifluminis. The sequence continues at coordinate 274,582 of NZ_BMMU01000006.1, forward strand.
ACCAGGGCCACGATGTCGTCCAGACGATCGCGGATCGAGGTGAAGTCCGGCAGGATCACGTCGACGCCGGGCTGGGTCTCTTCGGGGAACAGCACGCCGCAGTCGACGATGAGCAGCTTGCCGGCATGCTCGAAGACGGTCATGTTGCGGCCGATCTCACCCAGACCGCCCAGGGCGACGACCCTCAGCCCTCCTTCAGGCAGGGGAGGGGCGGCTTTCAGTTCGGGATGTGGATGACTCATATTCCGACGTTACCGGAGAGCCGGCCGAGGTGATCCACTGGCTGCCCAACCAGCCAGGTCATCACGGCGCGGCCGAGGCGGTCGGCGGGTGGAGCGGGGGTCGGGCCCTGACCAGCTCGCCCGGTATGCCCGTACAGGGGTGCGCTTGTGCCGTACGCGTCCTCGGTGTGCGTACGGTCGGTGCCCGCCCCGTCGTCCAGGTAGCCGGCGGACCTCGACGCGAAATGGTCCGAGCGGTGAGCTGGCCGTCCTTCGTCGACAGCCACATTTTCTGGCCACGCGGCGTATGGACGATGCTCGGCTTCGCCCTGGGCTTCGCGCTGCTCGCCTGGGGGACCGGGAGAAGCGCCCCCACCGGCGAAGCCGGCCTGCTTCCCCGCCGCCGAGCGGACGATCACGTGACTGGAGGGTGAAGCGATCTGCCGGACGGGAGCGTGGCGGGCCCGGCACAGCCGGTCGGCAGCAGGTGGTTGAGGGGCAGGGCGATCACGGCCTGCGCGCCGAGCCGGGTGCGGGGTCGGAGGGGGCGCCGAAGGGCCGAGGACACGGTGCGCGCCTACGACCGGTCATCAGAGCCGGACGAGCAGCGGCGGGCGACGATCGGGACGACTTCGGGGGCGCCTGCGGTCGCCGTACACCTCTGCACTGTTCCCCCATCAGGGCTGTGGGGCGCAGCCCATCTCCGAGGTGAAGATCACAGGGTCGCTGTCGAACCCACGGAGCATCTCGTGGAACTCCCAGGCCCCGGAAGCGTCCCGGGTGAACTCGGCGACCGTCAACGCGGTGGATCCGGAGACCTGTGCGAAGTCGTCCTTCAGAAGCTCCTTGTACCCGTCGACCACCAGCACCCCGGCGTTCGACAGTTCGCCGAATGTCTTGGGGCCGCTGTTCTGGTGGATCGCCACGCCCACGACCACCCGTGCGATGGAGGAAGCGAGGCGATCGAGCTCCAGGGTCATCACTTCGACGTAGCCGAAGCCCTGACCGGTCTGGCTGTGCCGGCTCATGTTGATGGTGCCGTCCGGTGAGCGGCTGTCGAAGTGGACGACGTACACAGGCCGCCCGTAGGGGGCGTCCGTCGAGTAGGTCGTGGTGATGATGTCGAGATGGTGAGGCGGCTGATGCAAGGGACTCGGATCCCACTTGAGCCGTACCTCGGCCTTCCTCACTCCCTGGCTGTCACTGCTCACCGGATTGTTGCCTCTCCTCTGCGAAGCCACCACGGGACGGTCCCCCGCAAGGGCAAGTATGGCTCTTGACCGGCCTGTTGAAGCCATCCTCAGCAGGCTCTCGGCAGGCTGGCCAGGTCGTGGTGCGTCCGAAGAGGCATGGACATCAGCTGGTTCGGTGTGGTTTGTGCATGCGCTGTTGACGAACACCTGGTGGCGGCCGTGGCAGCCGATGGTGTGGTCCGTGGTCAGCGCCGGGACACGGGAGCGGCTGCGCGGTCGTCGCTTGCGCCGTGGGCCCGTCCGCTGTGGGGGGTGCCTAGTGTCAGAGGTCGTTGCGGGCCGGTCCAGCAGCCGCGCGCCGATCACGGCGGTCTGGGGGCATGTAGCGGTGGGCAGGATCGGCGCCGGTGAGTTTGTGGATGCGTTCGAGGCGGTAGGCACGGGCGCGCACGCTGGGGGGCGAGGCGGCGGGTGGCCTCGGCGGCGACACAGCCGGAGTGGAAGCAGGCGGTGAGGGTGTCGAGGAGGAGCTGGGCGCCACCGCGGGCCGTGGTGAGCGGGCCGAGAGTGGCGGCGACGAGGTCGGCCATGGCCAGGCGGTCGCGGGCCAGGACGGGGGGACGAGCAGGTTGGCGACATCCGGATCTCGTTCTTCGCGAAGGTCAACAAGACCGTCGAAAACGTCGTCAAGGCCGCCCAGGCTGTCGGCACCGCACGGGCGAGCGACCGGAAGACGTTGCAGGAGCTGTTCCACGCGAAGCTCTCCGATGGGCTGAAGACCGTCGGGGCGCGGACAACCCCGAGCACCGCTGGGCCGGACCGGGAACCGGGGGTTCTCGGCGGCTCGCCTCCGGCCCGGCGCCCAGGCACCGGGCTCAAGGACATGTGCCGTACGTGACCACTGACTCGTCCCCGGCAAGCCGTCGGCCGATGCCGCCTGCCGCGATGCGAACTCCGTCGGCATCTCGACTGCTCCCAGCCGTGCGCGGGGTGCGGCGTAAGGATTCCGTCATCACCTGAGGGGTACGGGACGGCTGCCCGTCTCCGTTGAATGGGGAGACAAGAGAACTCCCAGGAATCGAGGCAGGGATGGGGCGCGTGCGGAAGGTACTGACCAGGCCGTTGGTCATCGCGGTGCTGGTGATGTCGGTCGGCGGGGCCGGCTTCGGGCTGTACTGGTTCCAGCCGTGGAAACTGTGGCAGGACAAGACCGTCGAGGAGGCCCTGCCCGGGGTGATGGAGACTTCCGCTCCTCCTGCTGTGACACCCTCGGATCCTGCTGTGACGCCTTCGGATCCTGCGGTGAAGCCCTCGGCCGAGCCCTCCGAGCAGCGCTCGGCCCCCGGCCCGCAGACGCTGGCGAGTGGTGAGCTGATCAGCCACGAGCACGCGACATCGGGCACGGTGAAGCTCGTACGGCTGGCCGACGGCTCCCATGTGGTCCGGCTGGAGAACCTCGACACCAGCAACGGGCCGGACCTGCGTGTCTGGCTGACCGACGCACCGGTGAAGGAGGGGCGGGCCGGGTGGCATCTCTTCGACGACGGGAAGTACGTCAGCCTCGGCAAGCTCAAGGGCAACAGGGGAAGCCAGAACTACGCCCTGCCCAGGGACGTCGATCCGTCGAGCTACAGCAGCGTGAGCATCTGGTGCGACCGTTTCGACGTCTCGTTCGGCGCCGCGCAGTTCGCCCGCCTCTGACAGTGCCGAGCCCAGCTCCTCGACGGCTGTCCGCGTGGCCACCCGAGACGGCCTGCACGCCGTGCCCATGACGAGGTCGCCGCCGAGTCGGGGTGTCGCTGCGCCTGGTGCGACACCCCGCCGTCACCGCGCTCGCGTCGACGCTCTGCTCGCCGCAGCCGTGTCCACTGATGAGACGAGTGGACTACCGCATCCAGTAAAACTCGTGCGCGATGCGGGCGATGACCGATCCGAAAACGAGGAACTACCCCCCGTAGAAACATAGGAACTGCTGGAGCGCATACGCGGGTTCGAAAGGCCGCCCGCCCACCGGCGGATCGCCTGACGAGGACTCCCCCCTCCTGACGCAGTCCCGTCGGCTCCCGCCCCAGACCATCCGCATGGCCACAGCCAGGATGGCAACGCTGCCCCGAGGGGAAGCCATGCCGGGCCATGGGGCGGTCGGAAGGCGGGTGTCGAGGTGGGCGATGCGGGAGGTGAGGGCCTGCTCGCGTGGTGGTGGGATATCCGGCCGCAGGAGCACCCGGCCCGGATACGAGCCGTACCGGCGGCTGCGGAAGCGTCCTCGGCGTTTCCTTCTGTCCCTGATGGGCCTGCGGCCGGCGGAGATCTGTGACAGGCGCTGGGCCGATGTCCACCTGGGCAGGGCCACGCTGATCATTGCGAACACGCGGACCCTGGTGGGGAACAGGACCGTGGTGGAGAAGGACACGAAGTCTCGCGCCGTTGAGCGGCAGCTTCCTCTGCCCGATCCGGTCAGGGAGGCGCTACGTGTTGTGGACGAGAACGGGCTGCGCCGGGTCCGCTTGTACGACGCTCGCGCGAGTTGTTTCACGTACCTCGCGAACAACGGGGTGCCGCATCACCTTCTTGCCCGGTGGGCCGGGCACACCGACGTTCGGACCACGAAGCGCTGGTATGTGGAGCCGGATGTGGAGGATCTTCGTCCGGCGGCGGACGCATGGGGAGGTCTGGCGAGCGTCTCCACCCCCGCTCCTGAAGAAAGTGTGAGATGTGGGAGCGTGAGCGGGTGAGTGAGACGAACGTCGAAACCCTGCAATACCGCTTTGACGGGCCAGAAGAGGCTCCGGTCCTGATCTTGGGACCGTCCCTCGGTACTACCTGGCACAGGTTGGAAATGCCGTCCATACCGGTCCAGTGAGAGCATGCGGGTCCACGAAAGGCCAGGTCAGAGCGTAGAGGATCGGTGGCGTCGATCCAGTTCGTGACAGATTTGTGAGACGCGGAGGCAAGAGGGGCACGGTTCGCGGGGCCGTGCTCTCGCCGTCTGTATCTCGTTTGGGCGGCGGCTGGGTCACCCGTCGCCGGCACCGGGAGTCTGGCGGCGTGGGTGCTCAGGTGGGTCCGTAGGGGCTCCAGCCGTGCATGAACGGCTGGAGGTCTTCGGTGCGAGGCTCGGGGATTTCGGGTAGCAAGGGTGATCCGTTGAGCGGGTTCAGGCGTTGTACGTGGCTCTCGGTCCACGCGATCCATGCCTCGGCTTCCTCCTTGGCCGGCCCGGGCGGCACGCTTTCTGCGTGAAGTCGGAGTGCGTCGACGTATTCGACGAGGCCCGCTGTACGCTGCCACGCCGCGTGCTGTGCTTCGAGGTGGCGGACACGGTATGCCTCTGCGTATTCGGTCATGGCCTGACGCTTGGCGGCCTCCCATCGCAGGCGCTTCTGCTGTGCTGCCTCCAGGTCCGCCAGACGCTTGCGTTCGGCGGCCTGTCCGCGAAGGCCGATCTCCTGCACGATTTCGGCGAGCTGGTCCTCGAGAGGGCGTGCGGCCGTGTCGGCCCACTCGCCGGCCCGGTGGTGCAGCCCACCGCTGACACAGATTCGCAGGCGGTCGGCGGGGGAGTAGTCGTGGCGAGGGATGCTGACCCACGAGTGCTTCTGCGCGTCCGCGATTTCCTTCTGTGTGGGGACGTGCTCGACCCGGTCCTGTTCCTGCAGGACGCGGAGTTCGCATGTCTGGCCCTGCGCCGTAATGGTGAAGTGAGGTGGGCCGCTTCGCCGACGATGCGGTAGCGGTGCTGCATTCGCGTTACCGATTGCGGCGGTGTGCCCCGCCTTCTGTGTTGCGGTGAGCAAGGCATGGATGAGTCGGAAGGCCCGCTTCTGCACGCACTTGGTCAGCCCCATCGGATGAGAGAGTCCTTGCAGGGATTTCACGACTGGATGCGGCTGCACGAGTCGTGCCGGTACCGGAACGGGTGTCAGGGTGGCCAAGCGCCAGGCGGGCGTGTCGACGAGTCGGATTTCATAGCCGTCACGGCACCAGCCTCCGTGCAGCTCTTTGGTCTTTGGGATCTTCCTCGATCTCCGTGCAGCGGCGACACGGATCGGCCATTTCTCGGTCTCCCGGGCGTTGGCTTCCCGTTTGACGATCCGGCCGCCCGCCTCCGCAAGCTCTTCCAGGAGCTGCTCCGTGACGGTCTTCTTCCCTTTTCGGGATCCGGAGTTGGGGCTCGATGGCTGTGGCGATGGTGGCGTGGCCACCTGGTGGCCAGATTTCTTCCCGCCGGAGGCGACTGTCGGCTGCGTGGCAGCTTTCCGCACGGGAGCGGTGCCTGTGGCACGAGATTTGTCGGGAGGATGGCTACCGTGGTCGAGGAAATGCTGGCCGGCGGTCGTGAGAGTCGCGGACCATTTCCCTTTCCCCTTGGAGACTTTGACCAGTCCTCGGCTCTGTAACGCCTGGCAGCTGAGCTTGTGCGCCTCTCCCCGCCAAATACCCTCAGGGCAGCCTTGCCCGACCCACCGCAGCACCTGCAGTTGACGCTCGTTCAACTGACGCGGCACCTGACCCCCTACTGTGCGAAGCTGCCCGCCAACATTTTCACAGCTGAGCGCTCGCGGCGTAGGCCAATGACCGCAAATGCGCACGGAAGACGCTGTGGGCCGACAGAGAGACGGGCAAGGCTGTCGCAGGACCAGGCCCGGTCTGAGTTGAACTGAACCGCTCCGGGATTGGTGGAGGCTCAGGACTGTCCCGGAGCGGTTCAGGGTGACGGCCGTCCGCATCCTTGATCGCCATGGTTTGCGTGGTCCTGGCCGCGATCGGTAGCCAGTCCCGTGTGCTCAAACCGCCTTCCGCGTCGGAGCAAGGGCAGCAGGACCGCCAGTGGCGAAGTCCTTCGTGGCTCCATTTCGCTCAGTAGGATCACTGACAGAACGGGGCGGGAGACACGCGGGGGAGAAGCTGTATGGCAACTGGGGGCCGTCGACCGTCGGTAGAGCGCTTACATTTGCGCAGGTCGGCTGCGGTGCGTAAGCGTGTCCATGGCCAGGCCCTGATTGAGGTTCGAGGCTGTCTGCGGGACTGGGACGACGGCCGCGAGGCGGCGCGCGAGGCCAAGGCCGTGGCCGAGACGATCATCTCGCCCGAGTACGAGGGTCGGGTACTCATCGAGCTGTTGCAGAACGCGCACGATGCTCACCCAGCGCGAGCTGCCGACGGGCGCATCGAGATCCTGCTCGACGAGGACGAAGGAGAGCACGGCACTCTCTACGTGGCCAACTGCGGCAAACCGTTCGGCGGGAGAGACTTCAAGGCCCTCTGCAGCATCGCCCTGTCCAGCAAGCGCGCCGACGCTGGGATCGGTCACAAGGGCGTCGGTTTCAAGAGCGTGCTGCACCTGTGCGACGCCCCCGAGGTCTACAGCGTGGCCCAGGTGGGATCCCGGGTCCTCGACGGGCTCACCTTCCGTTTCGCCCGGCTCGACGACTTTGACGGGCTTGCCCGGGAGGTGGCGCCCGAACGGGCAGAGTTCGCGGCCTACTTGAGGGAGAACCTGCTCACGCTGAAAGTGCCGGTCTTCCTGGAGGACGCGCCGCCGGTTGCCCAGCGCCTCGCGCGTCGGGGCTTCGTCACCGTCGTACGCCTGCCTCTGAAGTCGGCCGATGCCCGCTCGGCGGCCAGAGCGCAGTTGCGTGAACTCATGGATGACACGGCCCCGTTCGAGCTGTTCCTGGACCGCCTGGAACGTGTGCGGCTGGAGTGGCGAGCCGCAGGGAAGACCCAGCGCAAGACGTACGACCGCCAGGTTGAGGTCCTGCATCACTCCCGTGGACTCAAGGTGCAGCAGGTCACGTTGCGACAGCGGATACGGCTGATCGTCGTGTGCGGAATCGCTGACGCGGACCGTGCCCGGGAGGCGATTGCCGCGTCGGTGGAGAAGAGCGCGATGCGGCGCGACTGGGCGGCCTGGGAGAAGAAGGCCGAGGTACGGGTGGCCGTCCCGGTCGGCGATCCTCTGGTGTCCGGTCGGCTCTACACCTTCCTGCCGATGGGCGAGCAGATTCTCGCGCCCGTCCGGGGGTATGTCCACGCACCGTTCTTCGCGGAGATGAACCGCCGTTCGTTCAACGAGGCGGTGCCGTGGAACGGCCTGTTGCTCGACACCGTTGCCGAGTTGTGCGCCCGCGCGGTGCTCGCCACGGTTGGCGGGCGGTCACCGATTCCGCCCGGCGCGCTCGTCGACCTGATGTGTTGGCAGCCCGAGGCATTGGGGCGGCTGACCTCTGCCTTCCATCGGCTGGATCACGGCATCGCCCAGGTGCCGTTCATTCCGGTGATCGGGACACCCGGGGCGCGGACCTCCCTGCACCGTGCCTTCCTTTGGGAAGGACGGCACGGCTCCACGGTCTTCACCCCGCAGGAGGTCGCCGCCACTGGCGTCACGGATCTCGTCGATCCGAAACTGCACCCCACCCGGCTGCGACGGCTGCTCCCCCTGGCCAAGGCTGTGGGCAGACGCCTCGAACCCCCCACCGAGCGGCTCGGTTTCTGGGCGGAACGGCTTGCCGAGGCCGCCGTACGCGCCCCCTTCGATCCCGGATGGTGGGCGGACTTCTACTACGACCTCTGCCAGGCGCTCCCCGACGGGTCGGCCCTGGTCGGCAAGCGGATCATCATCAGTTCCCGGTTGGCGACGGCACCGGCCGGCGGGGAAGGCGTCTTCTTCGACCGTGGCGCCCCGCAGGGCGGCTCTCTTCCACCTCTGCCCGACGGGCTGTACGACCGCCTGTACTTCGTGCACGAGGGCATCGCCTGGTCCGGCAAGGGCCGCAGGCGCAGAGCCCAAGGTCGCAAGTGGCTCAGGACCGCGAACCTTGTCCATGACTACGGCGCTGACCGGGTGTTGGAGGTTGTCGCCTCCGCGCTGAGCGCGAACGGCGAGGACGACGGAGTACGCCTCGCCTGCCTGCGCTACGCCTGCGCAATCTCCCACGAATTGGAGAGCGGCGGTCGCAGGGCACCCCGTCTGAGGAAGCTCCGCGTACCGACCCGGGCAGGCTGGTTCGACGCGGACCGGGCCATGTTCGGGTCAGGCTGGCCTGGAGAGCACGCTTCCGTCGATGACACGCTGACCCGGTTCCTGGAACGTACCCGGGGGCTGTCGACCGTGCTGACTGAGACGGAGGGCAGACTCCTGCTCGGCCCCGAGGAACTGTGCGGGGAGGCGGTCCCCGTGGAGGCAATGCGGCGCTTCCTCGAAAGGCACCAGGCCGCGCATGGACTCCGTCCCCGTCATGAGACCTTCGGCACCAAGGTCAGGGGAGAGGAACTCAACCGACCCGCCCGATTCTGGGCCCCGGGCCAGCGGAGCCGGCTGCCGCAGTGGAGGGCCACCGCCGAGCACTGGCCGAGCCGACGCCAGGTCGGCTACACCAGCGTCGATTATCACGCCCGCTCCCACTCCGTGGCCATGCTGCCCGGACAGGACGACTACGCCGCTTTCTCCGAGGAGGATCGCAGACGCTACGCGGAACTCATCGTGCATGGCCTCGCCTCCTCCTGGATCGACTCCGCACTCGAGACGCAGTTCGTACGCCACAGCGATCCCACGGGCACACTCTGGCCCACCCCGCTGGCCGCCTTCCTCGCCCACGCACCGTGGATCCCGCAGACGGCCGCCCCGAGCGCCACCTCAGAGGGGGCCACGTTCGCCACGGCCGACACGGCCTGGTGGTGGCACGGCGCGCAGTCCCCGCCCCAGTTCCTCGGCGTGGTGCCGGCGACCTTGCGTAGCAGGCGTTCCGCCAAGCTCTCGGCACGGCTTGGCCTGCTCGGCGTCCGCTCCTGGGACGATCCCGGCACCGCTCTGGTCCGGCTTCGTCACCTGCCCGACCTCGTGCGGGCTGACGCCCACCTCCGGGAAGGCAGACTCGCGCACGAGATCGGGCAGGAGTACGAGATGGCGTGGGCGCAGCTTCTTCCGACGGATGCTGCGACACGCACGCCCGACGGTGGGCCCCTCACGCCACCGCGCCAGCTGCTGGTCACCCGGGTCGGCGTCCTCGAATCACTGGACCCGGTGGAGGCGGAGGAGACGGTCTTCGTCCCGGATCCGGACGGGGCCCAGAACCGGGCCCTCCTGGACCGTGTCCCCGTGCCCGTGATCCCGATCCGGGACAAGGCACTGGGCGGCCGGGTCCACACCTTCCTCGACCGGAGGACGACGTTCGACGTCCAGCGGTGCGGCGACGCCGAGCGCGACATCCAGGCCGACCGGCTGCCCGTCCAGGACGCGCCGTGCCTCCCGTTGTCGGAGTACGCGGGATCCTGGCTGCGGACCTTGGTCGCGGCCCTGGTGGAGTTCGACGACGAACGCGCCTCCCGTCCGGAGCCCGTGGCCGCAGCCGACGTGGACGGCCTGCTGCGCCGCTGCGACGTGATCGTGGCTGAGGAGGCCGTCGTCTGGATCGCCGGCCACCGCCTCACCGAGAACGGAGCGGATCGCGCCCTGCTGCACTCGCACCCCGACCGGCCCCGTGTCGTCGTCGTGCACAGCGGGCCGCGCACCAGCTGGCGGGTGCTCCGCACCACCGCCCCTGCCGTAGCCGAACTCATCGGCACGCCTTACCTCGCGAACAGCCTGTGGACCGCGCTGACCAAACTGGAGGAACGCGGCCTGAAGACCGACCGCGTCCCCGACGAGGACCTCATGGTCGTCCTGGACCTGCGGCCCCACCAACTGCGGGCCGTCCTCGCCGAGCGGGCCTCGCAGCGCTCCGGCAGCGCGCAGCTCGTTCCCCTCCTCGCCTGCCTCGATCTCGACCTCGCGGAGGAACTCCGGCAGCGCGTCGAGGACTTCGCCGACCGCGCCGCCCTTCTGGCCTGGCTCACCGGTCGGATCGGCACACCGGACGCGGAACTGCTCACCCGGCTGCTGGAGGACGACGACCGGGAACGGCAGCTGAGCGCCCTCTCCGTGCCCCTGGCCGACGCCAACCGCGCATGGCGCGCGCTGGGCCTCCCAGAGACCGACAACAGAGAGCGGCATGAACGGCAGTTCGCGACCTGGCTCCAGCGCAACCGTCCCACGCTCGCTACGCGGATCAGGGACGCCTACGCGGGTGTCCACCGGTCCGGACACTCCCTAGACGGGTACGTGAAGCTGCGCGACCTCTCCTCACTCACGCTGGACCCGGCCTGCCACACAACGCTGTGGCACCTCTCCGACGAGCTTCTCCAGACCCACGCGGACACCTGGCTGACGAGCCTGCTCCCCGCCCCTTCGCAGACGGCCCGCCCGCTGCGGCCGCTCGCCGAGGCGCGCGAGGCATCCAGTACGGCGGTCCACAAACAGGTGCCACGACTGCGGCAACTGATCGAGGAATGGCAGCGGCTAAACCCCGCAAGCCGTCCCGCAGTGATACCGCCCACCCAGGACGTCCTGCGGGAACTCGACGCCGACGGGCTGCTGGACTTCGAGGTCCTGTCCGTGAAGGCGTTGATGGCCTGGCTCAGGACCCACGGCCACTGGCCCGAGGGCATGCCACTGTCAGACCGGCGCGCGGACCTCGGCCTGTCCGCGACGCGTTCGCCGGAGCCCGCCGGGAACAGCGGGGAGACTGCGGGCGGAGGTCGGTCTGGAGCGTCCGCGCCCGGTCCCCATGTCCTGCTGAACGGCAGGCCCGTGTCGGCGAGACCTGAGGATCTGGCGGCGCTCGCCCGCAAAGTGGCCGCCGACCTCACACCGGCGCAGCGGGCCACCCCGGCCACGTCCGCCACGGTGCTCGCGACCCGGATTCCGCCGCCACGAGCTTCGTCGTCCGGCGCGAAGTCGCACGGCGGTTCGTACCAAGCCCCCGTGACCGACCAGGACCGGACCCTGGCGGTGGGCCTCGCAGGTGAAGCGGCAGTGGCCGTGTGGCTACACGAGCAGTTCGGGGTCGAACCACAGGACTCGTGGAAGTCCGGCCTGCGGGTCCACGGGCTCGCCGGCGGGCAGAGGGGGGATGACCGGCTCGGTTACGACTTCCTCATCCACAACGGCGACGCGACCTACCTCTACGAGGTCAAGGCATCCACCAGCGACAGCGGCGAGATCATCCTCGGAGAGTCCGAGGTGCGACGCGCTTCCCGACTGAAGCCGGACGAGACGTACTTCATCGTGTACGTCTCCCATGTCCTCGACCGCGACCGCCGCGCCATCTCCGTTCTGCCCAACCCGTTCGGCGCCCCCGACCTCGCTGGCTACGAACTGATCAGCACCCAGCTGAGGCTCCGTTTCAGCCTTGGCTGAAGAACCAGAGAGAAGGGGCCGGCTCGTAGGGCCTGTCGCTGATTCTATGGATGGATGACGCCAGGGGTGAACCAGCCGCGTGCGGTGGCTTCTGCCTCGCCAGATAGATCATCGAGTGAACCGCACCGAGATCGGTGGAGGGGGTGCCGTTTAGCGGCGTTCTGGGCATGACTGCTGTCGGGGCGGCGGCAGTGCGTTGTGGGACGGCGCGGTTGTTGCAGCTCCGGATGGGGGCGGTCGATGACGGTTGAGGAGCTCGTGGCGGCAGTTGTCGCTTTGGCGATCGTGGCTGCGAAGAGGCTGGGCGCTGGTCTGGCGGATCGTGCGGTGGAGGGTGTGGAGCAGTCGGTGGCCGACCGGCTGGGGCGGCTGTACCGGTGGATCGTCGGACGGCTGCCTGGCGAGGAGGGTGCGGCCCTGGTCGAGGAGGCGGGCCGCTCTTCTGCTGCACAGGCTCAGCTGAGACGGCGGCTGGTACTGGCTCTGGGTGAGGATCCTGTAGGCGTTGAGGAATTGCGGATGCTGCTGTCGCCGCACGCGCTGGCTCTTCTTTCGGAACCGTCCGGTATCCCGCGTCAGTTGCCGTCGGCGCTGGCGGATTTCACTGGGCGCGGCCAGGAGGTGGCGCGGCTGGTGGAGGCTGCTGAGCGTCCTGGCGGATGCAGGGTGTGTCTGGTGCACGGGCCGGGTGGGATCGGCAAGACATCTGTCGTGGTGCAGGCTTCTCACCAGCTGATGCAGTTTTTCCCCGACGGTCAGCTCTTCGTCGATCTGAATGGGGCGGAGGAACGTCCTGTTGCGGTGGGCGAGGTCCTTGGCGACTTCCTAGCGGCTCTGGGGACACCGCCCGGAAGAATCCCCGATGATGTGGCAGGGCGGACACGGCAGTTCCGTACGGAGTTGGCCGATCGGCGTGTCCTGATCGTCCTGGACAACGCGGCCACTGAACAGCAGGTAGGTGCGCTGACACCGGGTGGGTCTTCGTGCGTTGTCCTGATCACCAGCCGACAGGCCCTTGCCACGCTGGCCGCGGATGAGCGCGTCGCTTTGCCGGGGTTGGACGAGGACGCCGCCTGGGATCTGCTGAGACGGATCAGCGGCCCGGACCGGGTGGACGAGGACCCTGAAGCAGGCCGCGCTGTGGTCGGTCTGTGCAGCGGGCTCCCGCTGGCCCTTCGTATCGCGGGAGCGCGGCTGGCCACCTTTCCCGCGCGTACCTTGGGCTCGCTCGCCCGAGATCTGGCCAACGACCACCGGCGGCTGGATGTGCTGAGTCTGGGCGAGCGCAGCGTACGGGCGGTCTTCCGCGCCGGTTATGAGGCGCTCCCGTCGTTGCAGCGGCGTGCGTTCCGGCTGCTGTCGGCCCTGGACGCACCCGACCTGCCGACGTGGGCGCTGTCACCTCTACTGGACGTGGCCGCCGATGCGGCAGACGCGTGCCTGGAGGGGCTCCTGCTGGCTCATCTCGTGCAGACTCGCCGCGGCGAGACAGACGGCCAGCGCATCGTGCTGCATGATCTCGCGCGAGGGTTTTCCAAGGAGATGGCGGCCGAGCAGTCGGTGGGCGAGGCCGACAGCGCCGTGTGGCGTCTGCTCGGTGCCCTCCTCAGCGCGGCCGACGCAGCCGATGCGCAGTTACGGCCGGCAGGTGCCCGGCACAGCGGCCGTGATGGGGTATTCCGTCGTTCCCCGCCGGAGGACGCCGTGGCAGGCGACGTGTGGGAGGCCGTTCACTGGTTCGAAGCCGAGCGTGCCGTTCTGGTGGCAGCTGTCGCCCACGCTCACGCTCGCGGGTGGTGGGAGCTGTGCTGGGAGATCACCGATGCGATGAGTATCGCTCTTGAGCATCAATGGCGTTGGGACATCAGCCGTCAGGTCCACGGGCTCGCCTTGGATGCGGCCGACCAGCTGGGGGATGGCCAGGCCCGTGCCGCACTGCTGCGCAACCTTGGCGAAGCCCTGCGCGACGGTGGCGATGACCTGGACGGGGCCGCAGAGTGCTTCAGCGAAGCGATCGCTCTCTTCCGCGGCTCAGGTGACGGTCACGGCGAAAGCGACGCCCTGGGCAACTTGGGAATCCTGCAGCGCCAGCAGGGCGCGCTGCGGGAAGCCGAGCGAACGCTCACCGCGGCCGAGCTGCGCTTCCGGGCCCTGCCGCTGGAGCGCGGGCTGGCCTGGACCCTCCGGGAAAGGGCGGTGATCAGCCGGCACCACGCTCGATACACCCAAGCACACGCCCAACTCGACGAAGCCCAGGCCCTGTTCGCCGCCAACGAGGAAATCCGTGGCATCGGCTGGATCCTGCGCACCCGCGCCGATACCGAGAAGGAGAGTACGACGGGCGGCTGCCCGCTCCCTCACCGCTGGTATGGAGGCCCTTGGCCCGGATGCCCCGCCACGAGTCGTCCCGCACAGGATCCGCGATGGGCCGCGGCCCGCACCCACTACGAAGACGCTGCCCAGGTCCTGCACGCCGTCCGGGACCACCGCGGGCACACCTGGGTCACTTTGGGGCTGGCAGACATGGCCCTCTACGAAGGCGACCACACAGCCGCAGAACTGATCAGGCGTGCGCTCCAGGAAACCGACGCCTGCGGCGACCATCGAGGCCACAGCAGGGCATTGACCCTCCAAGCCCTGCTGCTCGCCGAGGCAAACCGCCTCAGCGACGCCATCACGCTGGCAGAACAGGCCCTCGCCACTCTCCGGGACCACGCCGGCGCCGCTCAGGCCGGCTTCCGCCTGGCCCGCCTCTACGGCGCCGCCAGCCGGCACCAAGACGTCCTCCGCACACTGCAGCAGTCCCGCACCCACTACCACGCCGCCGACATACCTTTTCCCGCCCTTGCCGACCCCGAACTCGCCAAGAGCCTCACCCACCCCGTGTCCCGCGCCCGGCGCTTCCGCCGGCATCAGTGAGTTGAATACACAGATCCGCGAGGCCATCAGGAAGCCAGCTCACACGTAGCCGGCAAGACCGCTCCCGTATCCGGAGATCTGTCCGGGGCAGCTTGGCGCGGTCCCGACCTGAGACGCATCCGCTTTTCGATAACAGGGTTGGCCTGGGGAAACTCGCCCCGGACGCTCGCCGACGGTGAGGGGCGGCTCGCGTCGGTGAAGCTCTCTGCGGTGGCCGGTCAGTGTCTGCGTAGGTCGGAGCCTCGGTGTCGCCGGGCCGCGTAAGTAGCTGCCGCAGCGAGGGAGGTGCAGGCCAGAGCCGTGCCCAGGATCCGCTCGAAGTCGGCGGGGCCGGTGCTGCCGCCGACGCCGCCCTGGACGCCGCGGGTGGGCAAAGGCGTGGGCGTCGTCGTGCTGGTGGTGCTTCTGCGGGGCAGGACCTCGCAGGCGATGCCGTCGTCCGGCCCTTGGTCCTCGTCCAGCCGGTGGGGGTCGCTGGGGTCTCGGTTCAGCTCTGCCTGGGCGTCTTCCTGGAAGGCGAAGTCGCGGCAGTCCAGATCGGGTTGGGCGTGGGCCAGGCCCGCCAAGGGGCTGGCGGCGAGGGTAACCGTCACTGTGGCGACGAACGCGGTGCGTATCCGCATCGGTCATTCCTTTCGGTTCGGTGGCCTGCACGACCGTCACAGCGACCTTATGGAGATGACGCCGGCCCGGCGCGTGGTGCTGGGCCGAACGGACACGGATCGGTGTTCGCCCAGGACGGAGCCCGGGGCGGCTGCCAGCCGGTGGCTGATCGGGGGCGATGTCGTACTGACTGAGAAGACGACGATCCGCTTGGAAGCAGTTGCTGCTCCTGACTCCTGGAGCGGGCCCTGTTTCAGCGAGGCTGGCGGGCTGGCGATCCTGGTGTCTGCGTGGGCTGACCACGGCCTCCAGTTGGGTTAGCTCCCCCTGCCGCAGCGCAGTTGTGTTGTCGAATTTCGGCCAAGTTGCGGTGAACGTGTGCGGACGTAGCCGGACGTCCACGGACTGACGCGAACACAGTGAGAACTACTGAGACTGAATGGGACTGGCTGGGTTCAATCCACGATGGGTTACCTGCTCTGTTCCGCGGGCCACACTGCATCCATGACGAGCTTTCAGCAACGGAAAGCAATAGGTGACGCGCATGAGCGGCACGTCGCCGAGCAGCTCACCGAGCGAGGGTGGGAAGTCGACTTCTGGGGTCAAGGGCAGCTGAGCCGGGCGCTTCAATGCGCGCTCCGGAAGACCGACAGTTCCATTCGCTGGTTCCCGGATCTCATTGCGACGAAGGCCAAAGACCTCGTACTGATCGACTGTAAGGGCGGCGTTACCAGCAGGCGAACGGGCCGGCATGCTGTCGAACGCGCCGCCGTGCTGGCGCATTTGCAGCTCGTTGCCTGGACGCAGTTGCCGGTCTACTACGTGTTCGATGGCCTGGATGCGTGGTCGCCGTACGACGTGCTTGCTGCGGGACAGAAAGGGCCGCACAGCATTGCGGGATCGGGCGCCCCGTACTTTCTGATCTCTGCCCAGGGAGCCCGTCGCTTCGATGACCTGTTCGGCACGCCGGACGTCGCCCAGGTGGGTATTGCCTCGTAGTCGAGGTCGCTCCTCGCTCGGCTGCCTTCAAGTCGGCGATGTGGGACAGCAGCGTCACGTCGGCCGCAGCCAACCGGCTCAGGGATCTTTCTGATCTTGCTGTGTCCTGCCGTGCTTTCAGGCGTCTCGGCGTATGGATGGCACCCTCCGCCCAGCTCCGACCGGGCGCGATCGAGATTCGATGAGGTGGCCTTGCGTTCGGCAGATGGCATGTGCCCAAGAGCCGATGACGCAGGACGCTGGCAGGTCGGTCGGCGGGCCAGAGTCTTCGGGTTGGGATTCGAAATTTCGTTCGGAAAGGGCTGTGGGGATGAGGATCGGAAAAGTTCTGGAATCAGGGTAGGTAGGCCCTCCTGCCTGCTGTCTTCCTTGCCGGAGTCCGCGTGTGCCCCATCCGGCCGCCTTTCCTGCGCAGCTCCGTTGTCAGTGGTGGCCTCTACGGTTCTTTTGTGGCCGCCACGGAATGTCCGTGTACGGCTTGTGCGGGCGTGGGCGTCGGCCGTGCGGGGCGTGCGTTTTCGACGCTGGCGAGAAATGCCGTCGTGCGCGGTGGGGTAGTGAGGGGCAGGATGCATGGAGTTGGACTACGACCGTCTGGTCGCGTTGCGGAAGCAGAGCTCCGCGTGGCGGCTGCTGACGGCCGGTAACGCGCCGCTGATGTTGAGCTTCTTCAACAAGGTGTTCGTCGAGCAGGGGGCGCGCTCGATTGCCGGTGCGGAGCTTGTTGAACGGCTGGACGACGAGTTGTTCGCGCTCAATGAGCGGCTGGGGCGGAGCACGTTTCCCCAGTCTGCGAAGGCGTATCTGGATCTCTGGTCGGCGCCGGAAAATGGCTGGCTGCGCAAGTATTACCCGCCGGATTCGGACGAGCCGCACTTTGACGCCACGGCTGCGGTGGAGAAGGCCATCTCGTGGATCCGGTCGCTGGAGGAGCGCTCGTTCGTCGGTACCGAGTCACGCTTGAACACGATCTTCGATCTGCTGCGGCAGATGACGTTCGGGGCCGAGACCGACCCCGATGCGCGACTGGCCGAGCTCACCCGGCGTCGGCACGAGATCGACCAGGAGATCGAGCGGGTTGAGGCCGGCGAGGTAGATGTGCTGGACAGCGCGGGGCTGCGGGACCGCTATCAGCAGATGACTGCGACCGCGTACGGGTTGCTGGCCGACTTCCGCGAGGTCGAGGCGAACTTCCGGGACTTGGACCGCGACCTGCGGAGCAAGATCGCCGCGTGGGACGGGGCCAAGGCCGGACTCCTCGATGAGGTGCTGGGCAGTCGCGAGAGCATCGCCGAGTCGGACCAGGGCCGGACCTTCCAGGCGTTCTACGACTTCCTGCTCGCCCCGAGCCGACAGGACGAACTCAAGACGCTGCTGGCCGAGGTAGAGACCATGGAGGCCATCGGCGAGCCCGACCCGAGGATGCGGCGCATGCCCCGGGATTGGCTGGAGGCCGCCGAACGCACCCAGGGCACGGTGCGGCAGCTCTCGGACCAGCTGCGCCGCTTCCTGGATGACCAAGTGCGCTCGGAGGACCGCCGCGTCCTGCAGTTGGTGCGCGGGATCGAGTCCCGGGCCCTGGCCCTGCGCGACGTTCCCGGTGTGGATCTGATAGCTGAGCTCGACGCCACGGCACCGGCCATCGTGCTGCCGATGGAACGGCCCCTGTACACGCCGGTGGTCAAGGCGCCGATCGACAGTACCGGTATCCAGGCGGGCGACGAGGAGTTCGCCGCTGACGTCCTGTTCGAGGCGGTGTACGTGGATCCCGCCCGGCTCACGGCCGCGGTCCACCGCGCTCTTGGCACCCGCACCCAGGTCTCCCTTGCCGAGACGCTGCGCGAGCACCCGCTCGAGCAGGGCCTGGCCGAACTCGTCGCCTACTTCGCCCTCCCGGACGACGGGTTCACCACAGTCTTCGACGACCACCGCCAAGAAGAGATCACCTGGATCGGCGAGGACGACGTCCGGCAGGTCGCCACCGTGCCCGTGGTCACCTTCGCCCGCACCAGCCCCGGTGTCGCCTGGGCCACCAGCCAGAAGAAGGAGGGGCGATGACCACGCCTTCCAACCCCACCGCGCAGCCGTCCCACACCCTTTCCTTGCCGGTCAACCAGCTGCTCAAGGGGCCGATCTTCCGCGACCAGCACGAGCGGGCCTGGGACGCGCTGCTGCACCTGAGTGCCCGCGTCAAGGACTACGTCGAGGTCATGGGCCTGCGTGTGGTGATCGACGAGGTGGAGGGCTACGCCTTCCTCCAGTCGAAGCCCGACGCCGAAGACGAAGTTCACGATCCGCGTACGAGGCCGCCGCGGCTGATGCCCCGCCGGTCGCTGTCCTACCCGGTCAGCCTGTTGGTCGTGCTGCTGCGCAAGCGGCTCGCCGAGTTCGACGCGGGCGCCGACGGCACCCGGCTCATGATCACCAGGGACGAAATTGTCGAGATGATCCGCACGTTCCTCCCGGCCGGCACCAACGAGGCGCGCCTGGTCGACCAGATCGACGGCCACATCAACAAGGTGGTCGACCTGCAGTTCCTGCGGCGTGCCCGCGGTCAGGAGCAGCTGTTCGAGGTGCAGAGGATCATCAAAGCCTTCGTCGACGGGCAGTGGCTCGCCGACTTCGAAACGAACCTGGCCCAGTACGCGGCCTCCCACACCCCGCAGGAGAAGCAGCAGTGATTCCCGCTCAGTCCGGCCCCGTCGGCACGGCCACCTCCACCGATCTTGCCGCGGCCGGGTTCCGGCTGGAGCGCTTGGAGGTCTACAACTGGGGCACGTTCGACAAACACGTGTGGTCGTTCGGCCTCGGCGGCGCCAACGCACTGCTGACCGGAGACATCGGCTCCGGCAAGTCCACCCTGGTGGATGCGATCACCACCCTGTTCATGCCCGCCCATAAGATCGCCTACAACCGGGCGGCCGGCGCGGAGAGCCGCGAGCGCAGCCTGCGCTCCTACGTCCTGGGCCACTACAAGTCCGAACGCAACGAAGAGACCGGTTTCACCAAGCCGGTGGCCTTGCGCAAGCCCGGGAACTACTCGGTCATCCTGGGGGTGTTCCGCAACCCGGCGCTGGAGTCGACCGTCACGCTGGGACAGGTGTTCTGGCTGGCCGACGCCAACGCCACCAGTCCGGAGCGGCTGTTCCTCGTCGCAGACCGGGCTCTGTCCGTCGCCGGCGACTTCGCTGACTTCGGCACCGAAGTGCGGGCCCTGAAGAAGCGCCTCGATGCCGACGATGTCCGCGTGCACAAGACGTTCCCGCCCTACAGCAAGGACTTCCGGCGCCGCATGGGCATCGAGTCCGAGCAGGCCCTGGATCTCTTCCACCAGACGGTGTCGATGAAGTCGGTGGGCAGCCTGGACGACTTCGTGCGCAGCCACATGCTCGAACCATTCGACGCGGCCGCCATGACCGACAACATCGTCAGCCACTTCGACGCCCTGACCACCACGTACAAATCCGTTCAGCGGGCCCGCGCCCAGATCGAGGCCCTCACCCCGCTGCTCAGGGACTGCCACACCTACGAGGGCCTGGCCGCGCGGATCGAGGAGGCCGAGGCCCAGCAGGCCGCCCTGCGGTACTTCATCGCCGAGCGCACCTCGGTCCTGCACGAGGCCGAGCGCACCGACCTGGAACGGTCGCTGGCCCGCCTGGACAGTCAGATGAAGGCAGCGAAGGACGAGCTGGAGCGGCTGCGGGGCCAGGAGCGCCGGTGGGAACTGCAGCGTGAGGGGCTGGGCGGTGGGCGCCTGGGTGAACTGGAGCGCCAGATCGAGGAGACGGAGCGCCTGCGCACGACACGGGACAGGCGCGCCCGCGAGCACGCCCTCCTGCTGGAACAGGCCGAGTTGGCCCCGGTCACTGATCAGGCCCAGTTCACCGACCGCCTGGAGGAGATCTCCCGGGCCCAGCACGACGTCGCCGCGGGCAAGCAGGAGTCGCTCACGGCCCTGGAGACGCTCGCGGTCGATGCCGATCGCCTGCACCAGCAGGCAGAGGACCTCAACAAGGATCTGGTCAGCCTGCGCTCGCGCCGCAGCAACGTCCCTCGCCGGCAGCTGGAGGTACGCGCCCGCCTGTGCCACGAACTCGGCATCGAGGAGAGCGCCTTGCCGTTTTCCGGCGAACTCATCCAGGTGCGCGACGGGGAACAAGCCTGGGCCGGCGCCGCCGAGCGGCTGCTGCGCGGCTTCGCCCTGTCGCTCCTCGTCCCTGGCGATCAGTACGCCCGCGTCTCCGAGTGGATCAACAATCACCACCTGGGGACGAAGCTGGTCTACTTCCGCGTCCCCGACAAGCTCCCGCCCCGGCGCCCCCAGGCAGCCCCTTCGGCCGCACTGTTCGCCAAACTCGAAGTACGCGACGACTCATCCTTCGCCCCGTGGGTGGCCGGTGAGCTCGAACGCCGTGCGTCGCACACCTGCGTGCTCACCATGGAGGACTTCCGGCATGCCGAACTGGCCGTCACCGCACAGGGACTGATCAAGGGAGCGCGGGGCCGCCACGAGAAGAACGACAGCACCCGCATCGACGACCGCAGTACTTACGTGCTGGGCTGGACGAACCAGGCGAAGATCGATGCCCTCGTGGACCAGGCGGGCCGGGTCCACGCCGCCCAGCGCGAGCTGGCCGGCAAGAAGCGCGGCCTGGAAGCCGCCCACGAGGATTCCATCAGCCGCGACAAGGTCCTCGACCGGCTGGCGGCGATGCGCGACTACAGCGAGATCGACTGGACCTCCGCTGTGCGGCACATCACCGAGCTGGCCAAGGAGAAGCAGCGCCTTCAGGCCGGCTCCAAGGACCTGGACGAACTCACCCGCCACCTGGAGGAGATCGCCGTCGAGATCGGCGAGCAGGAAGCCGCCTACGAGAAGGCGAACCAGAATTGGGGGAAGGTGTCGGGTGAGCGGGACACGGCCATCCACGCCCGCGATGCGGCCCGCGCCGTAGTCGATGAACCGGCCGCCGCTGATGCGCAGGCCCACTTTCCGGCCCTCGAACAGCGTCTGACCACTGCCCGGTTGACGTGCCGTACCGCGCAGGAGTGCGGCCAGACCGAGACCCGGCTGCGCGAGGAGCTGACAGCTCAGAAGAACCGCTGGGGCAAAGAGCAGACCCGCCTCGCCCAGACGATCGCCTCCCAGATGGGCACCTTCCGCACCAACTACCCGGCCGAGACCAACGAGCTCGACGACTCCGTCGCCTCCGCCGGTGGCTACCGCGCCCTGCACCAACGGCTCGTCGCCGACGACCTGCCGCGCTTTGAGGATCAGTTCCGCACGTATCTGAAGACCAACGTGATCCGCGAAGTCGCAGGATTCCATGCACAGTTGAACATCTGGGCCGATGAGATCGGCGACCGCATCGCCACCATCAACGAGTCGCTGGCCGGCATCGACTACAACCCGGGCCGCTACATCATGCTCAAGCCCGAGCAGACCCCGAACACCGAGATCCGCGAGTTCACCGCGGAACTGCGAGCCTGCACCGACGACGTCCTGTCCGGCGACGATTCCGACCTGTACTCCGAAGAGAAGTTCCACCAGGTCCAGCGCCTGATCGAACGCTTCAAGGGCCGCGAGGGACACACGGATGCGGACCGCGCCTGGACCAAGCGCGTCACCGACGTGCGCTACTGGTTCGTCTTCAGCGCCAGCGAACGACGCCGCGAGGACAACTCCGAATACGAGGTGTACTCCGACTCCGGCGGCAAGTCCGGCGGGCAGAAGGAGAAGCTCGCCTACACCATCCTGGCCGCCTCCCTCGCCTACCAGTTCAAGCTCGACACCACCAGCAACAGGAGCCGCACGTTCCGGTTCGTTGTCATCGACGAAGCCTTCGGCCGCGGCTCGGAGGAATCCGCCCGCTTCGCCTTGGACCTCTTCAAGCGCCTCGGCCTGCAACTCCTCATCGTCACGCCCCTGCAGAAGATTCACGTCATCGAGCCCTACGTATCCGCCGTCGGCTTCGTCGACAACCCCACCGGACACCACTCCCGCCTGCGCACCCTGACCATCGCCCAGTACCGCCAAGAACGCCTCGCACACACCCTGGCCGCCCTGCAGCCCGTATCCGGACAGATGAGCTGACATGGCAACCACCAGCACCCCGAACTGGACCACGCCCCGCGACGTCGCCGCTCGCCTGCGCAAGCGCTGGGATCGCGGCGAGTTCCTCAGCCAGGTCGCCGACGATAGCGACTGGGAACCCCTCGCCGTCCCCCTGCGCGGCCCGAAGGCCGGCGACATCACCCGGCACTACGACGACGTCCTCGCCTGGGCAACGTCCTGGGCTCCCGCAGCACACCGACACCTGCGCATCGAATACCGGCGGCTCGGCGGACGCCTCGCCGGCGTGAACAACGCCCCCGCCCGGGTCTGGATCGAGCGCCGCGACGACCTGTTCAAACTCCTCGGCGTCACCAACACGGTCAACCGCTACGCGTCCCTCCTCGCCGCCGCAAACGAGACCCTGCCCCCACTGGCCACGTGGATGGCCGAGAACCCGATGAAAGTTGTCCAACGGGAAGCCGACTGGCCACGCCTCCAAGCCACCATCCGCTGGATCACCGACTACCGCGGTCCGGCCGTCTACCTGCGCCAGCTCGACGTACCCGGCGTGGACACCAAGTTCATCGAACAGCACAGAGCCATCCTGACCACCCTGCTCGAGCACTGCCTTCCCGAAGACCGCATCGAGGCCGAGGCCGCGCGCACCGACTTCGCCGCCCGCTTCCGCTTCCTGCGCAAACCCGCCTACCTGCGGTTCCGACTGCTCGGCGGCGAGTCACTGGCGGGCTTCAGCGAACTCACGGTGCGCGCAGATGAGTTCACCGCGCCACCGCCCGCCATCACGACTGTCTATGTCGTCGAGAACGAAACCACCTACCTCGCCTTTCCCGACCAGCCCCACAGCATCGTGATCCACGGCGCCGGCTACGCAGTCACCCAACTGTCCGCCCTGACCTGGCTGCACGACGTACGCCTGGTCTACTGGGGCGATGTGGACACCCACGGCTTCACCATCCTTGACCGGCTGCGCCGGACCTTCGCGCACACGCAGTCGATCCTGATGAACCGGCCCACCCTCCTGGAACACCGCGGGCAGTGGGTGAAGGAAGATGCGCCCACCCACCGGCCACTCGGCACGCTCACACCCGACGAAGCAGATGTCTACGACAGCCTCGTGGACGGCGAGTTCGGCCCGAACCTGCGGCTCGAACAAGAACGCGTGCGGTTCCACCTGCTTGAGGACGTCCTCAACGAGCTTCGCTAGACGAGTGGATCCGAAGTATCGGCCCCTCAAAGGGGCGAGGGTGCCCAAGATCCGTGTGTGACGACAGACCTGAACACCCTCTTGACCGCACTTTACGTGAAGATCGACGACGAGATCGGAGGAACCCGCTGCCTCGGCAGACCTCCGCTCCTCAGCGACTCCGAACTGGTCTGCCTGGCGGTGGCCCAGGCTCTGCTCGGCTACCACTCCGAGGCCCGCTGGCTGCGCTACGCGGTCAAGCACCTGTCCGACATGTTCCCGTACCTGCCTCAGCGTACGGGCTACAACAAGCGGCTCCGCGCGGCACTTCCCCTGGTCAAACGCATGATCCGGGAACTGGCGATGGACAGTGACTTCTGGTTCGACAACCACTGGATCACCGACTCCACCCCCGTGCCGTGCGGGATGTCGCGCCCGACCGTCCAGCGGTCCAACCTGGCGGGCTGGGCCGGCTACGGCTACTGCGCCTCGCACTCCCGCTTCTTCTGGGGGCTGCGGCTGTACCTGGTGTGTACGCCGACGGGCATGCCGATCATGTGGGCACTGGCCAACCCGAAGATCGGTGAACGCGAGGTGCTCGCCGCGATGCTGGAGGTCGACGCCGACCTGGTCGCATCCCGTGAGGGCATCCTGCTGATCTCAGACAAGGGCTTCGCGTCCAAACCGTTCGAGAAGGCCCTCGCCGAGCAGGGCATCGAGCTGCTGCGGCCCTCGCGCAAGCGGGAGAAACGGCGGTACGGCGAGCCGATGCTCAAGAAGGTCCGCCAGCTCATCGAGTCTGTCAACGACACCCTCAAAGGACAGCTCGACCTGGAACAACACGGCGGACGGACCTTCGAGGGCGTCGCCATCCGCGTCGCCCAACGCGTCCTGGCGATGGCAGCCGGGATCTGGCACAACAACCTGATCGGCGCACCCATCACCCGCTCGCTGATCGCCTACGACCATTGATCACATCGGCTGCGGGCCTAGTTCATCGGGTCGGCATACCTCCGTGCGGGCTGTTGACCACCAAGGGCAGTGATCCTGCCACCAGGTAGGGGTGCTCGGGGAAGTAGTCGATGTGGAGGTGACCGCCGTCCTCGGCGGTGACCATGGCATGCAGATTTTCGGCCAGGACAGCCCTGGCATCGGGATCGCCGCTGATCACAAGGATCTGCCGCCGGGCGTCAAGTCCGATGCGGACACCGGAGCCGGGTGCCTTCCTGACTTCGATCCCCGCCAGGGTGTTGTCGTCAAGCGGAGACGCGGACGCGGAGCTGATGAACCCATCACCCTCGGCTACCGCCCTTGCCAAGCAGGCCAGTTCTGTCGCCGTCGCGGTGAGATCTACTTCGCCGTAAACGGGGTCGGACACGAGTCTCACGGGTGTCGCTCCTTCAAGGTCGGCCTCCATGATGCCTGCGAAGATCGCTCACCACTCACCCATGTACATCGGAGCAACTTGTCTAGGTGTTGAGGAGTCATCAGCCGGGCTGTCGGTGTTGAAAATGGGCGCTGAGATGGAATTTTCATGCGCAGGTCTCTTTGGGGGGCTCAGTGCGGAGTTCGACGTGTTCAACTGGCGTGCACACGAGGGATATCAGGGCCGTCCGATCGCGGAGCTGGTCCCATTGTCAGCGGCGGAATGCATCATGACCGCATGACGACGAACCCGCAGCACGATCCCCCAGAGCCGATTCCCGCAACCGACTCTGGGCAAGAGGACGTGGAACAACTCTGGGAAGAGATCGATGCTGGTCACAGGCTTGCAGATCCACCTCCAGATCTCCCTCCGCCGCTCACGGTGACAGCCCCGCTCCTCCTACAGGTCGAGCAGTTGTCCTGGGAGAGCCTCGAGCATCTGATCGTGGCGCTGGCCCGTGAAGTTGAGGGTGCGGTCCGGTCCAGGTTGTACGGCAGGAATGGGCAGAAGCAGCACGGCATCGATGTCGTGGGGTACTTCCACGATGGCAGCCTGACCGTCTATCAGGCCAAGCGGTGGCAGAGTTTCACCGCCGGTGCCCTCTCAGATGCGGTTCGGATGTATGTCGAAGGAACCCGCCCCTTCGACGCCACTCGCTTCGTGCTGGTCACCACTGCCTATACCAGTGACACTGCGGTGGAGGATCGGCTCCATCAACTGCGTACGGAGCATCACCCACTCGACATTGAACTCTGGGGCCGGCAGCAGCTCTCGGACCTGCTCTTCCCACAACGTGCCTTGGTTGACCGCTTCTTCGGGCGGGCGACGGCAGACGGGTTCTGCACAGACGGTCCTCCGGATCCCGCCACGCAGCACCCCCATACCGTGGTGGGCTCCCCGATCCGGGAATTCACCGATCCGTTCGCTCTGGAGGTGCACCGTGTCATCGAGGCCGAAGAGAGGGAACACGGTGACCGGCTGCCCCCGCTGCCGGCCTACATCAGCCGGGAACACGACCTGCGAGTGGGCCATCTCATCGCACGGGCCACCGCCGAACAGAGCGCTCTGGCCGTACTTGTTGGCGACTCTTCCACGGGCAAGACACGAGCATGCTGGGAGGCTATCCAAGCGCTACCGGGCGACTGGCGACTCTGGTATCCGATTGCTCCAAGCCCAGCGGAGGCACTCCTAAATGGCGTGCTGTCCGTCGGGCCGCGGACGGTGGTCTGGCTCGACGAAATCGAGCCCTACCTGGCGTCGCCTAAGCTGGGCGAGCAGGCGGCCGCAGCGCTGAGGGAGCTACTCAAGGATCCCACCCGGGGCCCGGTCGTGGTCTTGGGAACAGCCTGGCCGGAGCACTGGGAAAGGCTTACCCTGCCGCCCGCTTCGGGCGCACCGGATGCACACCGAGAAGCCCGCCTGCTGCTTGCCGGCCACAGTGTCCTCGTCCCCCGTTCGTTCGATGAGCCAGCTCTGCTGGAAGCGCGCAGAGCAGCCCACGAGGACCGGCGGTTGGCAGAGGCACTTCACCGAGTCCGCGACGGAAGGATTGTCCAGTACCTCTCTGCCGCATTCGCTCTCATGGAGCGCTATACAACTGCCCCGGCCCCCGCGCAGGCCGTGATCCATGCAGCAATGGATGCCCGCCGGATCGGATGCAGTGGAGCACTGCCTCGTACGCTGTTGGAACTGGCTGCCGTCGGCTATCTCACCGATGACGAATGGTCTGCTCTGAGGGAGGGTTGGTTCGACCAAACCCTCTCCGCGCTTCAACAGTCCTGCCGCGGTGCGACCAGTCCTCTCAGCCTGGTGCGCCCCCGTCCCGGTCAGGCAGTTCACGCGGAACCTCATTTTCGTCTTGCCGACTATCTCGATCACCATGGACGGTCGAGTCGGGCGACCGAGCCTGCTGCGGCTTCGCTCTGGAGTGCGCTTCCCGAACATGGACAGAGGAATGACCTTGTCGGGCTGGCCTGGGAAGCCCGAAACCGCGGTCACTTTCGATACTCGTTCCAGCTCCATCTGCGTGCCGACGCGGCGGGCATCGAAGGCACTGCCTGGCTCGCAGGCGATCTGATGGAACGAGCCGAGCAGCCGCAGGAAGCCTTGCGCTGGTATCAGCGCGCAGTCGAGTCCAGGGACGAGGACGCCTATGCGAACCTGGTCGAGCTGTCGGAGGCATTCGGCCAGAAGGATAAAGTAGTCGACCAGCTGACACGACTGGCTGAAGACAAAGATGAGCTCGCGCTCTCCTGGGTCGTCGAGCTGACATCGGACTCACGCAGTACGGATGAGACAATCTCCTGGCTCGGCGGACTCGCCGACCGCGGTGATGCTGCTGCCGCCCGCGAAGCCGGTGAGAAGCTTCAGCAGCAAGGCCGCCCAGCAGAGGCACTTGAGTTCTACCGGCGAGCAGCACTTTCTGGCGACGCACCCGCGATCCGGCAGTCCGTAAGCATGGTGTGGAACACCGATGGTCCTGATAGGGCCCTCGCTTGGCTGAACGAGCTGGCTCAAGAGGGCGCCACCGACCTGATGGTCACGGCCAACACACTTGCTCAGGCTGGTCGTTCGACCGAGGCGCTCTCGGCCTTCAAGCGTGCGGCCGACGCTGGCCACGACATGGCCTTCGGTGTCGGAGCCGACCTGGCCGTGGAATGTGAAGGACTCGAGCAAGCTGCAACGTGGTTGGAGCCATTCGCGACGGCCGGCCGGCCATTCGCCTCGGCCGCATATCTCGAAATCCTCATGGAGGCAGAGCGTTCTGGCGACGCGCTGCGCTGGTGTCTGGAGCCCGAGAGGCGTGTGGACATGGCAGTGCTTCACACGGCCGTCGAGCTGCTGGTCGCGTCGGGGCGCCAGGACGAGGCGCTGCGTTGGCTGGGCTCCTTGGCTGAGCAAGGACATGCCTTCGCCCTCTGGCGCATGGCAGGGCTTTCTGAACAGCTCGGGCGAGTTGACGAGGCAGTGTCGCGCGCGAAGAAACTCGCCAAACAAGGCCACACGTCGGCGCTCTATCTCACGGCGTTCCTCACTACGCGACAAGCCAACGGCGAGGAGGCAATTTCCTGGTACAGGAAAGCAATCTTGGCGGGAGAACCGTTTGTTATCGCCGAGATGGTGGATCTGTTGAAGGAAATAGGGCGTCATGATGAAGGCGATCGCTTGCGTAAGTATGGTTTGGAAGCCGATGGGAAGATTGCTAGAGATCTTTAATGGCTGGGGTTACAGGGGTTGGAGGTCGAGCCCGCTCTTGGCCATGAGGCCATAGATGAGACCGGGTCGGTACTGCATCCGTTTGACTCGGGTCTTCACCAGCGCATTGGGTCAAGGCCCGTCTCCAGCGCCGATCACCTGTACCTGAAGGCGGCTGCCCAGGTGTGGCTCGCCGGCTGCGCTGAGCGCGCCCGGTTCGCGTTCGCGCAGCCGGGTGGGATGCCGATCGGGTCGCTGCGTACTGCAGTAGATAGCCCAAGCCCAGGCCCGCCGGGAGCGGGAACGCCGACAGCGCGCCGAGTTCGCCGCATCGCGGGCCGTCGGCGCCCGTTACATGACTTGTGGACAGCCGTGTACCAGAAAGAGGACTCGAAGCCGTTCGTGCGATGGTCGATGAAGGACGACCGTAAGGCGGGCCACACGGCTGTCCGTCATCGCCGGTCACGAGTGGGCGAGGAGTCAACTCATTGTCAGCCTGCTCCGGCCAGGTTGGGCACTGTTTCGGGCGAAGCCATCCGGCTGTGGTCGGGACGTGCCGGTGCGCCGGAATCGATGGGATGGTTGCGCGATGCCGTCCCGGGCGGGGGTCTGACTCATGAGATCCATGACCGAAGTGTCCAGTCACAGGCTTGTCGACTGTCGTTGCGGGATGGCGTCTGCTGTCACCGAGCCACAGGGCGTGTCCCAATAGGGGCCTTGCCGCAAATCAGGCGCCATCACGGTTCAGACCGCCCGAGCAGCCCGGTGTCATCCACCCAGTACGTCACCACGTGGGAGGCGAACCATCATGACGACCCGACAGCGCAGCACCTCCTCGAGCACGGATCCGCCCGTTCGGCGCGAGGTCGTCCTGGGCGTGGACACGCACGGTGAGGTGCATGTTGCCGCCGTGATCTCCCCGCTCGGGAAGATCCAGGGAACGGAGTCCTTTCCCGCGACGGCGGCCGGCTACCGACAGTTGCTCGTGTGGGCCCGCAAGCGGGGTACGGTGCGCCGGGCTGGTGTGGAGGGCACCGGTACTTTCGGCGCGGGCCTGTCCCGCTATCTGCTGGCTCAGGACGTCCAGGTGTATGAAGTGAACCGGCCCGATCGCTCGGCTCGTCGTCTGCTCGGGAAGTCGGACCCGCTCGATGCGCAGGCTGCTGCGCGGGCTGTGCTCAGCGGTCGTGCCAGGGCTCGTGCCAAAACCGGCGACGGTCCGGTGCACAGCGCCCGGATGTTCAAACTCGCCAAGGTCTCCGCGGTCAAGGCCCGCACCCAGGCGATCAACCAGCTCAAGGCCGTCCTGGTCATAGCCGATCCTGCCTTGCGGGAGCGGTTGTCGAGCCTGGGCAATGCCGAGTTGTTCCGCACGTGCGCGCGCCTCGGCCTGCGCGACGGCGGGGGCGACGACGACGCGGTGACCCAGGCCACCCACATGACCCTGAGCATGCTGGCCCAGCGCATCGAGCAGCTCACCGGGCAGATCGATGAGCTGAACCGGCGCCTGACCCGGCTCGTCGAGCGCCACGCCCCGCAGCTGCTCGTCCCGGTGGGCATCGGCCCAGACAGTGCTGTCACTCTCCTGATCACCATGGGAGACAACCCCGAGCGGCTGAACACCGAGGCATCCTTCGCCGCACTTTGCGGAGTCAGCCCCGTCGAGTACTCCTCGGGCCGGCGGAGCACGCGCCGGCTCAACCACGGCGGCGACCGGCAAGCCAACGCGGCCCTGCACCGCATCGTGTTCACCCGGCTGCGCCACGACCCGCGCACCCAGGCGTACTACGAACGCCGCACCCAGGAGGGCAAAACCCGCCGTGAGATCATCCGATGCCTCAAGCGATATGCAGCCCGAGAGGTCTTCAACCTGGTCAGACCGGTTTCCCGCACCCCCGCGTTATAGGGGCGTCCGTGAGAGATGAGAGGGTTTGACGGGTGAGCGAGACACCACCGAACACCCTGCAATACCGCTTTGACGGGCCAGAAGAGGCTCCGGTCCTGATCTTGGGTCCCTCCCTGGGTACTACATGGCACATGTGGGACCGGCAGGTGCCGGAACTGGTGAAGCAGTGGCGGGTCTTCCGTTTCGACCTGCCCGGGCACGGCGGTGCCCCCGCGCACCCCGCCGGTTCGGTCGCCGACCTGGCCACCCGCCTGCTCGTCACGCTCGACTCGCTCGGCGTGCGGCGCTTCGGCTACGCGGGTTGCGCGCTCGGCGGTGCGATCGGCGCAGAACTGGCGCTGCGCCACCCGGAGCGGCTGGCCTCGCTCGCGCTGATCGCCGCCTCGCCACGGTTCGGGACGGCGGACGAGTTCCGCCAGCGCGGGGTGATCGTCCGGACGAACGGGCTCGGCCCCATCGCCCGTACCTCCCCCGAGCGCTGGTTCACCAGCGGCTTCGCCGCCGCGCAGCCCGCGATCACCGAGTGGGCCGTACAGATGGTCCGCACCACCGACCCCGGCTGCTACATCGCGGCCTGTGAATCACTGGCCTCCTTCGACGTACGGGGTGAACTGGGCCGCATCGGTGTCCCGACCCTCGTCCTCGTCGGGTCCGACGACCAGGTGACCGGCCCCGCCGAGGCCCGCACCCTGGTCGCCGGTATCCCGGACGCCCGCCTCGCGGTGGTGCCCGGCGCCTCCCACCTCGTCCCCGTCGAGCAGCCCGCGGCCGTCACCGACCTCCTGGTACGCCACTTCTCGACCGCGTGGCAGCCCGCGTACGACACCGGGGGCGGCCCGGTGGCCATCTCGGCGGCCCCGGCCAAGCCGGTCCTGATCGCGCCCCAGCCGATCACCCCCGTCGCGGAGATCGCGCCGCCCGTCCCGCAGCCCGAGGCACAGGGCCGCCCGGACCAGTACGACGCCGGGATGAAGGTCAGGCGTGAGGTGCTCGGTGACGCGCACGTCGACCGGGCGCTCGCGCAGGCGGACGAGTTCTCCGGGGACTTCCAGGACTTCGTCACCAGATACGCGTGGGGCGAGATCTGGAACCGGCCCGGCCTCGACCGGCGCTCCCGCAGCTGCGTCACCCTCACCGCCCTGGTCGCGGGCGGCCACCTCGACGAACTCGCCTTCCACACCCGCGCCGCCCTCCGTAACGGCCTCACCCCGGTCGAGATCAGGGAAGTGCTGCTCCAGGCCGCCGTCTACTGCGGGGTCCCGGCAGCCAACAGCGCGTTCAGGGTGGCCCAGCAGGTCATCCGCGAGGAGACGACGCCCGAGGCGTGACGCTTGAGGGCGCCCCGGAGCCGGGTGGTGAAGGCACCGGCCCCAGCCGCCCACAACCCCGGGCCCGCGCGGCAGGATGGACCCATGAAGCTCACGAAGAAGTCGCACGCCTGTATCCGCCTGGAGAAGAACGGGCAGACGCTCGTCCTCGACCCGGGGGGATTCAGCGAGGAGGACGCCGCGGCCGGCGCCGACGCGATCCTGGTCACCCATGAGCACGCCGACCACTTCGACGAGGGCAGGTTGCGCGCCGCCCTGGACGCCAACCCGGCCGCCGAGCTCTGGACCCTCGCCGCGGTCGCGGAGCAGCTCTCCGCCGCCTTCCCGGGCCGCGTCCACACCGTCGGCCACGGCGACACGTTCACCGCCGCCGGCTTCGACGTCCAGGTCCACGGCGAACTGCACGCCGTGATCCACCCGGACATTCCACGCATCACCAACGTCGGCTTTCTCGTCGACGGCGCCGTCTTCCACCCCGGCGACGCCCTCACCGTCCCCGACCACCCGGTCGACACCCTGCTGCTCCCGGTCATGGCTCCGTGGAGCAAGCTCTCCGAGGTCGTCGACTACGTCCGCGAGGTCAAGCCGCAGCGCGCGTACGACATCCACGACGCCCTGCTCACGGACCTCGCCCGGCCGATCTACGACCGACTGGTCGGCGGCCTCGGCGGCTCCGAGCACCTGCGGCTGACGCCGGGGGCGTCGGCGGAGGTCTGAGCCGCGTTGTCAGACCCGGCGGGTAAGTTGTGAGGCATGCGTATCGCGACCTGGAACGTGAACTCGATCACCGCCCGCCTGCCGAGGCTGCTGGCCTGGCTGGAGAGCACCGGCACGGATGTGCTGTGCCTCCAGGAGGCCAAGGTCGCCGCCGAGCAGTTCCCGTCCGACCAACTGCGCGAGCTGGGCTACGAGGTGGCGGTCAACGCGACCGGCAGGTGGAACGGCGTCGCGGTGATCTCCCGCGTGGGCCTTGAGGACGTGGTGCGGGGCCTGCCCGGCGACCCCGGCTACGAGGGCGTCGAGGAGCCCCGCGCCGTCTCCGCGACCTGTGGCCCGGTCCGCGTCTGGTCGGTGTACGTTCCGAACGGCCGCGAGGTGGCCCACCCCCACTACGCCTACAAGCTCGGCTGGTTCGAGGCCCTGAAGGCGGCGGTCGCGGCCGACGCCGCCGGCAGCCGTCCGTTCGCCGTCCTCGGTGACTTCAACGTGGCCCCGACGGACGACGACGTGTACGACCTGGCCGCCTTCGAGGGCCTGACCCACGTCACCCCGGCCGAGCGCGCGGCCCTGGCCGCCCTGCGTGAGGCGGGCCTGACGGACGTGGTCCCGCGCCCCCTGAAGTACGACCACCCGTACACGTACTGGGACTACCGCCAGCTCTGCTTCCCCAAGAACCGGGGCATGCGCATCGACCTGGTCTACGGCAACGATCCGTTCGCCCAGGCCGTGAAGGACGCGTACGTGGACCGCGAGGAGCGCAAGGGCAAGGGAGCGTCGGATCACGCCCCGGTGGTGGTGGACCTGGAGGTGTAGGGGGTGTGTTCTGCCGGGGGACCCTCTCTCCGGGCGCGGTGACCCATCCCCTTGGGCTTGGGGACCTGTTCAGCGCCGGACGCGCACCCCTGGCCTGTCCGCGATTGAGGACGAGCGCGTTCAGCGCGAACGGGGGTCTGGGGGCAGCGCCCCCAGGGACGGCCACCAGACGCACGGCGCCTACGGAACCAGCGCCCCCAACGACACCGCTCCCGCCAGCGCGGCCAACCCCGCGTCACCGGGATGCAGATGATCCCCACTGTCGTACGCGGCCAGCAACCGCGTCGGCTGTGCCGGATCCCGCAACGCCGCGTCGAAGTCCACGGCACCCTCGAAACCCCCGTCGGACACCGCCTTCTCGCGGATCCACGTGTTGACGGCAACCCGCTGACCGTCGACGACAGAGGTGCACCGCGCCTCACCCCCGCACGGCCCGATCGTCGCGACCAGCACCCGCACTCCCCGCGCACGCCCCCGCTCCGCCAGCTCCTCCAGGCCGGCGATGACATCCTCCGCCGACGCCCCCGTCCGCAGGTCGTTCACGCCCTGGAAGACGATCGCCGTACGCGCCGACGTCTGGGCGAGGACGTCCCGGTCCACGCGGTGCAGGGCGCTCACCCCGCCCGAGTCGGTGGAGACGCCGTCGCCCGGGTAGCGGTCGGTGAGGACGCGGTTCGCGGCGATGCCCTGGTTGAGGACGCCGTAGCGGGGAACCGCGCTCTGGGCCCGCAGCCGGTCGGCGAGCACATCGGGCCAGCGCCGGTTCGCGTCCAGGGTCGACCGTTCGCCGTCGGTGATCGAGTCGCCGAGCACCACGACCGCCCCGGGCCCGTCAGCGACGTCCACCCCGGTCAGCAGCGGCCATGTCGTCAGCGTCGAGGTGTACGGCGTCGGGGAGCCGTCCGCCGTATGGTCGCCCGGCTCGCTGACGTACGAGCGCTGCTGTGCCAGCCGGTGCAGGGGCGCCGCCGTCACCGTGCCCGGCAGGTGGAAGCTCACCAGCAGATTGGTGTCCGCGGGCACCGTGAAGTCCAGCGGATCGCTGAACGCCTGTGCTCCGGCCGGGAGTTCGGCCCCGCGTGCGCCCCGGAACGTCAGTGGCACCGGCGGATCGCTCGCGGTGGCGCCCGCCGCCTGTACGGCAACCGTCGCGCTGCCGATCCGTACCGGAGCCGATGCGAAGGTGTTGTCGAAGCGGACCCGTACGCGCGGCCCGCCGGCCGAGGTGTGCACCACCAGGCGCAGCGTCCGGTCGGTCCACGGGCCGACGGTCGCGTACGTCGAGGTCGGCGCCGCCCAACTGCCTGTCCAGCCGTCCGTGTCGGGCCGTACCGAGAGGGCGAACACGTGGAGATCGGCCGCGTAGGGCAGCCGGACGGAGTCGACCTGGTGCCCTTGTGCGATCGGCACGGTGACGACGTACAGCCGTGCCTTCTCGGCGAGTTGGCCGGTGGGCGTGTTCACGTGCGGCAGCGCGACCGCCTTGGCGCCGAGAGGGCCGGTGCGCCAGTCCGGGGCGGTCAGCCGGTACGAGGACTGCGTGCCGTCCGTGTACGAGACGGTGCCCGAGCCGCTCACGTCGGCGCCGCCGGTGCCGGCGACGAGGAACGCGAGGGCGTCTCCCTCTCCGCGGACACGCACGGGCTGGCCGGCGGCGCGGACGTTGTCCGGCTCGCCCGGTTCCCGGCACGGCCAGGTCAGCCGGGCGCCCTGGACGGTGAGGGCGCGGCCCCTGGTCCAGCCGGCGGCCGTCAGGTCCTGGGCGGACATGGAGGCGCCCGAGCCGTCGAAGTCGGCCGTCTCGGGGTGGGTGTCGTCGCTGACGGCGGTGTTGTCGAAGTACCGGGCGAGGGGGAGGGGATCGGTGGCATGGGCCGTGGGTGACAGGGGTGTCATCGTCGCGCACAGGGCGAGAACGACGCCCGGTCCCCAGAGGCCTCGGATTCCCGGGCCCCGCCTGCCTCGGCCGCCTCGGCGCATGTCCGTCCCTCCGGTCCGCTGGTCCGCCGCTCAATGCAGTGTGAAGCTAAAGAGCCGCCAGGGGCCCGTCAATGCGGCAGGTGCGCCGGGCAGGGGGCACCCGAGGAAGTTGGCCGGAACCGGCGGCCCCGCGCGCCCAGTGGTGCGGCCGGCGGTGTGAATGACAGGCTGGACGTATGAACATCCCTTTCCTGGGCAACTGGCGCAAGA
Source organism: Streptomyces lacrimifluminis (assembly GCF_014646095.1). GTDB lineage: Bacteria > Actinomycetota > Actinomycetes > Streptomycetales > Streptomycetaceae > Streptomyces > Streptomyces lacrimifluminis. Next base: position 309,594 of record NZ_BMMU01000006.1, read on the forward strand.
GGCATGGACCCGCCCGAGGCGTGGCGGTGTTCTCCGCCGGGGAGCACGACCCCGAGGCGGTCGCCGGGCTCCTCTCCGAGTGCGAGCTGCTCCGCTCCCAGGCGCACCGGGCGGGCGTCGAACTCGACGACTCCGCCGCCTCGTTGGAGGCCCTGGACCAGTTGGTGCCGGGCTGGCGGGACGACGAGGAGTCGCTTCCCTGGCTCGGCAACGACGCGGGCCTCTATCTCGGCACGGTCATCGTGCGGACGGTTCCCGGCGCCGCCTGGGACTTCTGGCCGAACGGCCAGCCCGTAGTGCGGCTGTCCTCGGGCCGTGAGTTCGATGTCGTCGCCTCCGGTCACGCGTGGGCGTCCAGCGGCGTTCCCGAGTTGTCGCAGCTGTACGCGGAGGTCGCGGAGACGTAGCGCAGAGCGGGCAGCTGGCGTAAATACGGCTAATGCCCGAAAAGTGCGTGTCGCGCTTTAACTCCGCTCTTGTGTGGATAGTTTGCGGCAACCACGACACAGCTGAAGTGAGTAGGGCTGGGCATGGCTGTCGATCCGTTGATCGAGCTGCATGAAGTCAACAAACACTTCGGTGAGCTGCATGTCCTCCAGGACATCAACCTCACCGTGGGCAGGGGGGAGGTGGTCGTGGTCATCGGCCCGTCCGGGTCGGGCAAGTCCACTCTGTGCAGGGCAATCAACCGGCTGGAGCCGATCGAGTCCGGGACGATCAGGCTCGACGGTCAACTCCTGCCCGACGAGGGCAAGCCCCTCGCGCGGCTCCGTGCCGAAGTCGGGATGGTCTTCCAGTCGTTCAACCTCTTCGCCCACAAGACCGTCCTCCAGAACGTCTCGCTGGGGCAGGTCAAGGTGCGCGGGCGCAGGAAGGACGAGGCCGACAGGCGCTCCCGTGAGCTCCTCGACCGGGTCGGCCTCGCCTCGCAGGCGCCGAAGTACCCGGCCCAGCTCTCCGGCGGCCAGCAGCAGCGCGTGGCCATCGCCCGTGCCCTGGCCATGGACCCCAAGGTCATGCTCTTCGACGAGCCGACGTCGGCGCTCGACCCGGAGATGATCAACGAGGTTCTGGAGGTCATGCAGCAACTGGCCCGTGAGGGTATGACGATGGTCGTCGTCACCCACGAGATGGGCTTCGCCCGCTCGGCCGCCAACCGGGTCGTCTTCATGGCAGACGGCCGCATCGTCGAGGACCGCAGCCCCGAGGAGTTCTTCACGGACCCGCGCAGTGACCGCGCCAAGGACTTCCTCTCCAAGATTCTGCGGCACTGAAGCCAACACCGGTGGCTGCCAAGGGAGTTGAGGACGTCGTCTATCCACTGGCGGACAATCTCCCGACGGCGGCCGGGGCCGGAAAATCGGCCGCGCCGAACCTCGACTACGATTTGCCGTTCATCCCCATCGGGATGTGGACCGAGGTCGAGGCCGTTGCACCGGCCGAATCAGGGACGCTGCTGCCAGGCGGGCAGTGGTAGAAGGGCATGCTCTCGCCCGGCGGCAGCCGGAGATCACTGCTGGCGCAGGGGACCGACACCCGTGAGGGGGTCGTGCTCCGGTGGGCAGAAGGTCAGCTGCGCGCCGGTCGGGTGGTGCTCGACGCAGAGCGGGTCGACCTGGCCGGCCGGTCTGCCGAGGCCGAGCGGGCCCCCGTCGCAGACGTACGCGACGAGGGTGCCGCTCTCCTTGTTTCCGGTGACCGGACCGCCGTGTGGGACGTGACCGTTCCCCGTACGAGCCGCTACGAGGCGCGGTGGGGGTTGCGTGGAACGACGGCCGGTGTGGGCAGAGGGGTCTGCGCGGCTCGGGTGATGTCGGTGACGACCTCTACGACATCGGGGCCGTACGCCTGCGAGTTGACGACCTTCAGGAGCAGGGCGAAGGAGTTGTTGCCGTGTTTGCGGGCCAGCCGTTCGTGGTTGCGGGCGAGATAGCGGGTCGCCGCCTGGTTGGTGATCGCGCGCTGGCCGCAGAAGAGGAAGACCGGTCGGGCTTCGCCGCTCTGGCCGGCGGTGAGCCGCGCGAGGATCACGTACTCGCTCCTGCCCCCCTCCATGCGGTAGCGCTCCGAACCGATCTGGAAGGCGCCGCGGTCCGGACCGGGTTCGGCGTCGACGTTGACGCGGACGCCGGGCAGCAGGGAGTGCAGATGCGCCAGCATGCGGCGGTTCGGTATCGAGACATCGCACCCACTTTGAACTCACTTTCGTGACAACTGCCTGACCTGCGCTTACTGTTCAGCCGCTCTCGCCTTCGCCTTCTGTGAGCGGCGGCCGACGGCTCGACGCCATGAACATGTGCAGGGTGGTCCGTACGTATCAGGCGTCTCGCTGGTTTACTCGGGCAGCTCTTCCCTAGTGCTGGATTCCTCAAAGGAAGTACACATAGCGGCGGCGTAAGCGCCTGGTGGGTGGTGCGGGTCTGCCCCAGATCCAGGGCCGGGCACGGGAGTTGAGCTGGTCGGTGGCGACGTTGGTGGCATGGGTGATGTGGCCCGGGTCGCCGAAGGAGCGTCCGGCCAGGGCGGTCTTGCGGAAGATGCGCCACCAGCCTTCTTGGAGGTTGAGCCAGCAGGCGCCGACCGGGATAAAGACGTGCTTGATGCTTGGGTGGTCCTCGAGCCAGGTGCGGGTGGACACGCTGTTGTGCGAGGACAGATTGTCCGTGATCACGTAGATGTCCCCGGCGGGGTTGGCCTCCTCGACCAACTGGAGAAACCGCTGGTAGAAGACGCTGTTGCGGGACGTGGCGGTCATCGTGACTGCTTGACCGTCGTGGACGCGTAAGGCGCCGTAGACCCAGGTTTTCTCCGGCCCGCGGGAGTAGTCGATCTCGTTCTTGATGCGGTGCCCGTCCGGCGACCAGCCCGGTGCCGGTGGGAAAGCGCGGGGGATCACCGGGCCGAGTTCGTCGGCGCAAACCACTGTCGCGCCGGCGGGCGGGCTGGTGTAGAGCTTGACGATCCGCGTCCTTTTCCCTCGAAGTCCGCATCTCTTGAGCGCGTCCAGGATCGCGTGCGCCGCCAGCGGACCCCTTCCGCGACCAGAATCCGGCGCACTTGGGAGCGGCTGACCTCGATGCCCAGGTCCCGGGCTGCGGCAGCCAGTGTGTCCAAGGTCCACTCCGAGGGCCCTGACTCGTCCGCGGCCCACATCTCGTTCGACGGCTGCACCTCGATTCGGCCGGGCGGGGTCTGCTTGACCAAGCCGACGATCCTCGACCGTTCGGCTTCGGTGATCCTTCGCTTGCGGCCCTGCCCGCCCAGATCCTCCAGGCCCTCCAGCCCCCAGCTGTTGAAGCGGTGCAGCCAGCGACGCACCGTCTTCTGACCGCACTTCAGCTCGTCGGCGATCTGCGGGACCAGCCAGCCGTCCCAGCTCAGCTCCACCATCCGGCACCGCTCCACCACGTCCTTCGGTGCCTTTCTGGCCGACGCCAGGCGGTGGACCACCCCTTGCTCGCCCTCATCACGGCCCGGCCGTGCCTTCAGCACCATGACCCAGCACCCGCCCCCGAGTACCCGCAATCGCCCCGCTACCAGCAGCTATACCCACCGAAAGGGGAATCCAGCACTAGTAGGGCTTGGTCAGGTTCACTCGCTGGTGGCATGTCCGTTTGATCGGGTGTGGCGTTGATCGGGTGTGATGGGTGGGGAGTTGGCCGCGGTCCGGTGTGATCTGGAGGATTTCGCGGCGGAGGTGTTCGAGCCGTTCTCACGGGCGGATCAGCGGCGGTGGGGAACGGTCTACCTGCGGGGCCTGCTGCTGGAGGGGCGGCGCAAGTCGGTGGAGCCGATGGCCGCGCGGCTGGGTGAGGACGGCAACCGGCAGGCCCTGGCTCACTTCATCACCTCCAGCCCGTGGGACGCGGCCCATGTGCGGGCCCGCCTGGCCTGGAGGATGCAGCAGGTGATCAAGCCGACCGCGCTGATCATCGATGACACCGGGTTCCTCGAGGACGGGGACGCCTCGGCGTGTGTGACCCGGCAGTACACCGGCACCGCAGGCAAGGTCACCAACTGCCAGGCCGGGGTGTCGCTGCACCTAGCCAGCGACACCGCGTCGGCGGCGGTCGACTGGCGTCTGTTCCTGCCCGAGAGCTGGGATCCCGCCTCGCCGAAGGCAGATCCGGCCAAGACGGCCCGCCGCACGCAGTGCGGTGTCCCCGCCGAGGTGGGCCATATCGAAAAGTGGCAGCTGGCCCTGGACATGATCGACGAGACGAGGTCGTGGGGCATCGAGATCCCTCTCGCCGTTGCCGACAGCGGGTACGGCGACACGGCAGCCTTCCGGCTGGGCCTGGAGACACGCAAGCTCGACTACGTGGTGGGCATCTCGAGCACGACGACCGCCCAGCCGGAAGAAGCACAGCTGCACACCCCTCCCTGCAGAGGCCGCGGTCCCCGGCCCCAACGCGTCTACCCCGAGCCGGCACGGTCCGTGAAGAACCTGGTCATCGCGGCCGGCCGGAAGGCCGCCAGGCCGGTGCAGTGGCGGGAAGGCTCCCGACCGGGCAGCGGCCGCAGCGGCTTGAAGCGCATGTACTCACGGTTCGTGGCCCTGCGGATCAGGCCCGCCGGACGCGAGATCCGCAAAAACACCGACGGCCCCGAACTGCCCGTGCGCTGGCTGCTGGCCGAATGGCCCGGTCACGAGACCGAACCCGTCCAGTTCTGGCTGTCCAACCTGCCCGCCGACACCCCGCTGGCCACCCTGGTACGCACCGCGAAGCTGCGCTGGCGAATCGAGCACGACTACCGCGAGATGAAACAGGCCCTGGGCCTGGCCCACTTCGAGGGCCGCACCTGGAGAGGCTGGCACCACCACGTCACCCTCGTCTCCGTCGCCCATGCCTTCTGCACCCTCCAAAGACTGAACCGGTCCCCAAAAGGGATGGCGCCGGCCTGAGCCTCTACCAGGTCGCCCGCGAACTGCAGTTACTCCTCGCACTCTGGACCGGCGCCTGCCCCACCTGTCACCGCAACATGCCAGAGCCAATACCGACCTGACCAAGCCCTACTAGGTGGCATGGCCCTGATCGTCGCCCTGGTAATCCAGTTCGCCGCCCGCCGTACGTCGCCTGGATCTACTGGACGGTGATCGTCATGGTCAGCGTGTTCGGCACGATGGCCGCCGATGTCCTGCATGTCGGCCTCGGCGTGCCGTACACGCTGTCGACCCCCTTCTTCATGGTCACGCTGGCTGCCGTCTTCGCCCTCTGGTACCGCGGCGAAGGCACCCTGTCCATCCACAGCATCCACACCCGGCGCCGCGAGGCCTTCTACTGGGCCGCCGTACTGGCCACCTTCGCGCTGGGCACCGCCGCGGGCGACCTCACCGCCACGATCGGCTTCGGTTTCCTGGGTTCCGCCGTCCTGTACGCCGCCGCGATCGCTGTTCCGGCCGTCGCTCACCGCTGGGGTGGCCTGAACGCGGTCGCCGCTTTCTGGGCGGTGTACGTCATCACCCGCCCGCTCGGTGCGTCCGTCGCCGACTGGATGGCTGTCGGCCACGGCCGGGGCGGGCTCGACCTGGGCCTGGGGCCGGTGACGCTGTCCTGGACGGTGGCCATTCTCGGCTTCGTCGGTTATTTGGACGCCTCTCGCAAGGATATCCGGCACGAAGTCACACCGTGATGCGCCGATACCGCCGGCGGTGCTGCTGTCAGCCGGCGGGCAGGCTGACGACGAAGCGTGCTCCGGGAGTGTGCCCGGGGTCGTAAGCCACCTCGCCGCCGACGGAGCGGGCGAGGCGTCGAGCCAGTGGCAGTCCCAGGCCCGCTCCGCCGTGTCCGTCGCCGGGATCCGCACGTTGCCCGGGCTCGAAGAGCCGTGCGGCGAACGGGGGCGGTACACCAGGCCCGTCGTCGATGACGTCGATGCGTACGCCGTCGGGTGTGCGGTATGCGCGGACGGTGATGCTGGAGCGGGCGTAGCGGCAGGCGTTGGTGAGGAGTGGGCTGACGATGCGTTCGAGAACGGCGGACGGGACGCCGGCCTGCAGGCGTGGGCCGTCCGCTGTGACCGTCAAGTGGCCTGGTGTGTCCAGGAGTTCGGTGAGGTGGTGCAGTGCGGGCAGGACTTCGGTGGTGCCCGGAGTGGTGAGGGTGCCACTCCGGGCGTCGTCCAGGAGGGTGTCGCAGATGGTGCGCATGGACTCGGCGGCGTCCGCGATGACCTGGTGGGTGGCGTGGGTCTGGCCGGTGGTGCGGGGGCGGGTGTGCCACCAGTCGAGTTCGGCGATGATCCGGCTCAGGGGCGTACGCAGCTCGTGCGAGAGTTCCCCGGTGAGCTGCCGCTCGTGGCGCAGCAGGGTGCGGATGCGGTCCAGCATGGCGTCCAGCGACGTACCGAGGCGCGCGAGTTCGGCCGGGTGCCCCGTGCTGCCGAAGCGTTCCTCGGAGGCGACGGCGCTCCACTGGATGGCCTGGTCGGTCATCGTGCGGACGGGGCGCAGCGCACGGCCGACCGCCAGCCGGGTCAGGGCATAGGTACAGGCGAGCATCACGGTGTCCAGGGCGAGCGATCCCAGCAGCAGGGTGTCGGCCGAACTCCCATAGGGGGAGAGGTCGAGCGCGGTGACCACCGTGGCCTCGCTCCTGTCGCCGGGCACCGGCTGGGAGCACAGCCGCAGGGGGCCGTGGACGTCTGCGGTGACGCACCGTCGTCCGCCGCGTTCGGCGAGTGCGTCGGCGACGCGGGTCAGCTGGCCGGCGTTCGGTGGCTCTTCCAGCAGACGTCGGCCGGCGTAGATCCACACGTTGGTGTCGAGGAGGTCGTCGTGGGAGGTCTCCAGGACACGTACGACCCTGCCGCTGGTGTCGATGGTCGTCGCGACGGCGGAGGCGCGGGCGCGCAGCTCGTCGTCCGCCTGGTGCTGGAGGCGGCGTTGGGCCACGGCGTTGAAGGCGACGGTGAGGACCAGCATCAGCAGTGCGGCCGTGGTGAGGGCCACGAGTGCGAGCCGACCGCGCAGGGTGCGGGGCGCCAGACGGTGGAGGATAGCGGTCACGGCCGGCCGCCGCCGGTGGCGGACACCGCTCATGACAGGCGGTGGCCGATCCCGCGGGCCGTGGCGATCGTCCGGTCGCTGCCCGCCTCGCGCAGCTTGCGGCGCAGGCGGGTCAGGTACTGGTCGAGGGTGTTGTCGTGGACGTGGGCGCCTTCGTGCCAGCCAGTCCGGACCAGCTCGCGGCGGCGCACGACACCGCCGGAGGCCGCCATGAGGGCGGCCAGGAGCCGGAACTCGGTCGGCGTCAGATCGACCCGTACGCCCCGGACGGTGACCAGGTGCCGGACGGCGTCCAGGACCAAGTCTCCCGCCGTGGCGGCGGGCGGCGGTGCGGTCCGTTTGAGGGCTGCCCACAGGCGGGCGGCGAGTTCGGTGAGGTGGAAGGGCTTGGGCAGGTAGTCGTCGCCTCCGGCGGAGAACCCGGACAGCCGGTGATGGGCGGTCAGGAAGATGACGGGGGAGAGGAATCCGTTGGCGCGCATCGCCTGGCAGACGTCCCGCCCGTCGGCGTCGGGCAGCCCGATGTCGAGCACGACAGCGGAGATGGCGGTAGTGGCCAGCCGTAGGGCGGTGGCGCCGTCCGATGCGGGCACGGTGTCGAAGTCCTCGTCGCGCAGTCCGCGCATCAGCACGTCACGCAGGGCGTGATCGTCCTCGACGATCAGGATCGTCTGACGAATGATGTTCCCCCTGTTCCCGTGCCGGGTCCGTTCGGTTTTCTGTAGTGCCCGTCGCTTCTGCCGTCCCGGGCGCTGGGTCCGTGTCTGTCGTGCGGGGCCCATCGCTCAGGCAGCCAGCAGGCCACGGCGCGCAGACACGCTCCCAGCCAGCCGAGGGCGAACAGCCAGCCGCCGAGGACATCAGTGAACCAGTGCACTCCGAGGTAGACGCGGGTCAGCCCGACCAGCGCGCCCCAGCCGCCGATGACCAGGGTGAACGGTGTCCTGCCACGTGGGCCGCGCACGTGGACGGCGATGATCAGCAGCCCCGCGGTGAGGGCCGCCGTGGTGGTGTGGCCGGACGGGAACGCCCATCCCGAGGCATGTGTCCTCCAGTCCGTCAGGGGTGGCCGCGGCCGGGCGACGAGCGCCATCACCGCGTACCGCAGTGTCTGGCCCGCCCCGAGGCAGGCCAGGCAGAGCGTGACGGCGAGCGCCCGCTGCCGGAGGGTGCGTCCCGCGATGATTCCGGCCAGTGCGGCCAGCGCGAACGGGATGACACCCGTTCCGGTGGCGGTCAGCCCGCGGGCGAACGCCAGGGCCACGTCCGGGTGGTGGGCGGCGGACCACGAGAGGAGGTCGGCGTCCGCGAACAGCGGTATGCCGTCGTGGCCCACCACGACCATGGTCAGGACACTGAAAGAGGTCCATGCGCCGAGGCCGCAGCTGCCGGCCAGTTCGGCGACGTCGCCGCGCTTCATGTCGCCACCAGCAGCGGACGCAGGCGGGTGGCTGTGAGCCGCAGGGCCAGGGCTTCCGCACGCCTGTGCAGTGCCGACATGACGAGCAGAGCGGCCAGAGCGCCCACCACGACCCCTGCCAGCACGTCGTGGGGGTAGTGTGCGCCGACCCAGACCCGCGAGGCCGCCATCGCACAGGCGGCCACCGCGGCGGCCGCGCCGAGCCGGCGGGAGACGAAGAGCAGGGCGACGGCCGCCGCGGCGGCGATGGCCGCGTGGTTGCTGGGGAAGGACCAGTCGCCGGGTGCAGGACACGCTTCCAACGTGGCCACCCGCAGGCTCTGGCAGGGCCGGTCCTCGCGCACCAGCAGTTTCAGCGCCGCATCCACTCCGCCGGCGACGACCACGACGAACGGCATGGCGAGTGCCGTCACCGACGCGGTGGCTCCCGCCCGCCGGGCGCGCCACCAGCCGATGGTCATGAGCACCGCGAACAGGGCGAGTCCGTACGTCGACCACGCCGACACGGTGTCGTTCAGCCACGCGGGAGCGTGGCGGGCGAGGTTCACGACGTCGGTGTAGGCCGGGCCGTCGACCGACGAGCCATCGAGGGCGAGGATCATCCGCGTGCCTCCTTCGCCATTGCCTTGGCCTTCGCGTCCCGGCGCGAGCGGCGCACCTCGGTGGCCACCGGGATCAGCGACAGGGCCACGATGACCGCGACGATCGGCAATAGATACCGGTCCACGTGCGGTACGGAGGAGCCCAGCGCATATCCCGCCAGGGTGAGACCCAGGCTCCATACCAGCCCGCCGGTCACCTGCCAGAGGGTGAACGTCCGCACCGGCACCCCCAGCGCGCCCGCCATCGGATTCAGGACCGTGCGCACCACCGGAACGAAGCGGGCCAGCACGATCGCCTTCGCGTACCCGTAGCGTTCCAGCAGTTCCTCCCCACGTTTCGCGCCCTCGTGCAGGCGGGCCGAACGGCTGCGGGCGAGCAGGGCGCCGCCGGCTCTCCGGCCCAGGAGATATCCGCACTGGGAGCCCGCCAGCGTCCCGACCGCCGCGGCGACCAGGAGCGGGGCGAGGGACAACTTCAGGCCGCGGTCGGCGGCGCCGGTGCACAGCAGCCCTGCGGTGAACAGCAACGAGTCGCCCGGGAGGAAGAAACCGATCAGCAGCCCTGTCTCGGCGAACAGCACCACACCCACGCCCACCACACCGAAGGCCGAAAGCAGCGACCGGGCATCCAGCACGTTGACGGCGAGCTGCGACGATAGGTGCACGGCTGTGGTCATCGTCGGGATCCCCTTCATCCTTCTTCCGCACTGTCGGATGCGGCGGAACGGCGGCGCCCGACAGCCGACTACAATCCTGTAGACGGTCTACCGAGCTGTAGACGATAGCGGGGCGAGGAAGGTTCCATGACCGACGCGAAGGACGAGAGGCGGCCGGCCGGTGAGCTCGAAGCCGCTGTCATGGCCGCGCTGTGGGCGGCCGGGGTGCCGCTCAGCGCGGGACACGTACAGGTCGAGCTCGGCTCCGGCCTCGCCAGGACGACGGTGACGACGATCCTGACCCGGCTGCACGAGAAGGGCGTCGTCAGCCGTGAGCGGCAGGGCCGGGGCTACGCCTACTTCCCCGTGCAGGACGCTCCCGGCCTGACCGCCCGGCGTATGCACACCGAACTCGACCGGGACACCGACCGCGAGACGGTCCTGGCCCGCTTCGTCGCCCAGCTCAACCCAGGCGACGAGCAGCTCCTGCGCCGGCTTCTGGAGCAGGAGGGTGACGAGTGATGACCGCCCTCCTGCTCGTACCGCTGGTCCTGCCCTTCCTCGCACCGGCGTTGGCCCGGCGGACCCTTGACCGCCTGGCCCCGGCCACCGCCCTGTGGATCCTCACCGCATCGGCCCTGGTACTGGCCGGAGCCTGCGTCGCCGCCCTCGGCACCCTGGTCCTGACTGGACTTCTCAAACTGCCCGCCCTCGCCCCGCTCGGCGAACTCGTCCACCCCCTGCGTACCCCCTCGGACTATTTCGTCCTCCCCGCGGCCGTCGCGGCCACCGGAGTGCTCACCCTCAGCGCACTGACCCTCGCGCGCTCGGCCTTCCGGCAGGCCCGCGCCTTCCGTACCGCCCGCACGCAGGCCGACCGCCGCCCGGCCGCCGGTGACCTGTGCGTCGTCGACTCGCCCCACCCGGACGCGTACGCCCTGCCCGGACGGCCCCACCGCATCGTCGTCACCACCGCCATGCTGCGCAGTCTGGGCCCCGCCGAGCGCGAGGCCCTCTTCGCCCACGAACGCGCCCACAACCGGGCCGGCCACCACTACTTCCTGGCCGCGGCCGAACTCGCCGCCCACTGCCACCCCGCCCTGCGCGCCGTCCGTGACACCATTCGGCTCGCCGCCGAGCGGGCCGCCGACGAGACCGCTGCCACCGCTGTCGGCGACCGACGCCTGATCGCCACGGCCATCGCCCGCGCCGCCCTCGCCGGCCACGCCTCCCCGTCCACCCGCCCGGACTTCGCACCCGCGGCGACGACCGGCCCGGTTCCGCAACGCGTCGCCGCCCTCCTCGCCCCCTCCCCGGCGCGTTCACGCGCCAGGCGCCCCACTGCGCTGCTCCTCATGGCCTGCACGGCCTTGTCCCTCGCCGCCGGAACAGCCGGAGTCGTCGACTTCCACCACCAGGTCGAGATCGCGCAGGGCGAGGAGAGTCCCTGAACGGTTCGGTCCCGGCGATCCACCGCCCGGGGTTCAACCTGCCCGCCGCGTGATCATCATCGGGCGAGGACAAGCTCCAGCGGCTGAGCAGGCCGACGGGGCGTCGGCGTCGCCCGAACCCCATGGGACGCAGCTCTATGTCCTCGCCGTGGAGCGTGGGGCGGCGGGCTGCGAGTGGAGGACGGGGCCGGCGGGTTTCCCGCGGCGGTGTGGCCACGATCCGCCGGCGCGGATGGGCGCGGAGCCGGGTTGCCGTAAGAAGAGGCAGGGCCAGCGGGTTTCGGACGAGGACCGTTTAGGGGCCCGCCGTGGGAGTGGGGGCGGGATCAGGCCGGACCCCGCGGCCCGGGAAAGCCGCGCGGCAGTCAGGATGCGTTCAGGTAACCGCTGGCAGTGTCCCGCCCCATGACCTACGAACTCTCCGAGACACCTGAGGCCGAGCCGGGCACGATCGCCTCCGACCGCCCGTCCCACCGCCTGCGCTGGAACAAGGTCCCCGAGGTCACCGCCTACTTCTGGATCATCAAGGTGCTGTGCACGACTGTCGGCGAGACCGCGGCGGACCTGCTCAACGAGAAGGCAGGTTTGGGCCTGACCGGTGTGTCGGTCCTGATGAGCGTGCTGCTCGCGGTCGTTCTTGTCGTGCAGTTCCGTATGACCGCCTACCGCGCCGGCGTCTACTGGCTCGCCGTCGCCCTCATCAGCGTCGTCGGAACGCTGATCAGCGACAACCTCACCGACAACATGGGCGTACCGCTGGAGACGACCACCACGGTCTTCGCGCTCCTCCTCGCGGTCGTCTTCGTCGTCTGGTACCGGCGTGAGCAGACCCTGTCCATCCACAGCATCGACACCACCGGCCGTGAGGCGTTCTACTGGCTGGCCGTACTGTTCACCTTCGCCCTCGGCACAGCGGCCGGCGACCTGGTCTCCGAGCGCATGGACCTCGGCTACTGGCTCGCGGCCGTCCTGTTCGCCCTGGCCATCGGCGCCGTCGCGGTCGCGCACTTCGCGCTGGGGCTGGATGTGGTGTGGAGCTTCTGGATCGCCTACATCCTCACCCGCCCGCTCGGGGCCTCGATCGGCGACTACCTCTCCCAGCCGACCGGCGACGGCGGCCTCGGCTTCGGCACCGTCGTCACCAGCGCACTGTTCCTCGCGGTCATCCTCGGCCTGGTCGTCTACTTGGCGGTGACCCGCAAGGACGTCACGCAGCCGCAGAGCGCGGCGCGGCAGGGGAGCTGAGCTGTTCTCGATGCGGCGGGCAGGTGATCGGTGACCACCTGCCCGTCAGCCGTTTCAGGCGGCTGCCGCAGTGAGGGGCTGTGTGGTGGTGAGAGCTGCTGTAGCGGAGCAGCAGGAGAGTCGCGGAATGTGGCTGCCTACCGCCGGGCCGCGGCCGGTGCCGCTTCGGCCGCACCGAAGATTTCAGCGGCGCACAATTCCGTCGTACAGGCCAGCCGTGCGCCCCGTCACCAGGGCAGCACCCGTCCGTGCAGTCAGCGTGCCCGGCACCGCGCCGGGCAGCCCCTGCAGCGACATCAGATGGCTGGCCGCGGTCAGGAGCCGGCATGCGGCGCCCGTCCGCGTCCCGCGCCTCCGGCGCGACGTGCCGCTTATACCGCTCCGCTGACAGCACCTGACCACCGCAGCGGGTTCGCCAGCGGGGGCTGCCAGGGGCACGCTGAAAGTGTGAGCAGCGCGCCGATCGTCGTAGACCCGCTCTCCCGCACGGTCGGGCGGAGAGTCACGGTGCATTCCGGGGGTCGAGAGGAGATCCTCGGCACCGCCTACAGCGATCACGATCTGGTTGTGTTCCTCGAGGGCGCGGGCATTCAGGATCCCGACAGCATCCTGGACGACGACCAGTGGATCGAGTGGCGAGGCGGCCACGCGCACCAGTGGTGTGCTGCCTGAGTACATGTACTGACCGTCTTCTACGCGCAGGCCCTGCGGCCCGTTGGCCCCTGCCTTCGGCATCGACACCGGGCCCGCTGGCACCCTGCCGATCCCGCCGCGTGGCCGCCGGCTCTCGGCGAGGGCGCCCGTCGTTGGCAAACGGGTGTTCCGAAGCTGCCATGGGGGCTGTTCCACTGCGGCGGGGAATCGATGGTCGGTGATGCCGGAATCGGTCGGCACACTGTGAGAGAGGAATCGCACGATGGAGCAGTCGGAGCTGGAGAGCAAGGTCCAGAAGCTGGAGACGGGTCTGGCCGTCCAGGAAGCGTCCATGGCTGGGGCGCAGGCCACGCAGGCGGCGGCGCAGGCGGGAATGACCACGACGTTCACCGCGACGCAGACCGGGACGTGGGCGGTGATGGCCACCGGCAGTGTCGCCCTGCTGGTCGGGATCTTCCTCGGCATGGCGATCGCGAAGGACTGACAGCCGGCCCCGCCCTACCGGGAGCCGCCCGTCTGGCTTTGCCGCCCCCGTCTGACCCCGCGGTGGCGGGGCCGGCCGGGGGCGGGCTGCCGTGGTCTTGCAGAGGATCCGCGTTTACCTCGCACGTTCCCCATGTGGCGCGGGGGACGAGCATGGCGGTCCTCTTCACTCGTTTGCGATGGGTACAGGGCGCCCGTCGCCAGGCCGGCGTCACTGATTGTCGTGGCTGTGCCTTGATGCCTTGTTTATATCACCACATATGGGCACTCGGTACGTGCAGACGATCTTGACGCTTGCCCAGCCCGAGGAGCGCACGAGGTGCTCCCCACGACAAGAAAAGGTGCCTTCTCATGACCACTGCGAACCCGGTTGGCAACGCCAGCCCCCACACGCGTGAAGGTGCGGCCGATCGCCGGCCGCGTCGACTGTCGACGGAGACGAAGGCGGCCTTCAAGACCACCGAGTTCTTCGTCTATCTCGCCTCGGTGGTGGCGGTGCTAATCGCCTCCATGGTCGTCGGAGACGACGACGGCCACGCTGACTACTTCCGCGCCGACAAGGCATGGATGTACATCGTGATCCTCACCGTCGGCTACATGATCAGCCGAGGCCTGGCGAAGTCCGGCAGCCGCGACCCTTACGACGATTGAGCACCTGCTCTGCGCCACGGAGTCCCAGAGAGCTGCACCACGCAGATGGTCCTTGCGCCTCGGGCAGCGGGGACCTTTCACGTCGGCACCCGAAGCACGCTGTCCGATCTCGAAGGGAGCCTGGGAGCGGATCCCCCTATCAAGGTCGCCGTGGCCCCATCGGCGCCATCTGAAAGCCGGACTCTTTCAGATGGCGCCGATGGGGTCACGGTATCCAGGCAGGGCGTCCGCAGAGCTCAGCACCTCCTGGCCAACCATCCGTGTGTTGCCGTCAGGGGAAGCGCGGGCTGTGTAGGCGGCTGGGGTCCTCACGTCATCTGCCGCTGCGGGGCAGGGGAAGAGGTGATTCTCCAAGCGTCCATGCCAAAGAGAAGCGCCATCATCAGGGCGGGCATGAGCAGAGCGAGCAGGATCACAGGACCTCCCGAGGGGTGGTCGGCCTGTGCAGCCGGTGGTGCCGCTTCTCAGAGGACGTTCGTGTCATCTATGTGGGGGTTTACGGCGGTTGGCGCATGCCCGCTGGCTCAGTGAGCTTCTTCAGCGTTGCCGCTCCAGGGTGAGGACGGCTTTGGCGATTGACGTCATGC
>NZ_BMMU01000007.1:0-14666 GCF_014646095.1 Streptomyces lacrimifluminis
TTCAGCGCCGATGGTACTGCAGGGGGGACCCTGTGGGAGAGTAGGACACCGCCGAACAAATATTGAAAGGGTTGGACCCAGAACTTCGGTTCGGGGTCCAACCCTTTTTTGTTGTGCGTCACTTGGCGTTCACGTCTCGCGCCCAACATCCAGAGCATGAGTACTGCTGCAATGCTCAGGGCCGCCGGTGTCGGAGTCGGTGACGAGGTCGTCGTGCCGGCCTTCGGGAACGTGGAAGTCGCCGAGGCTGTGATCCTGACCGGTGCGCTGCCGGTGTTCGCCGACATAGATCCGGTGACCTACTGCCTGGACGTGTCAGGTGTCGAGGCGGCCACAACTCCGCGGACGGCGGCTGTCGTTGTCGTACACCGCTTCGGGCGGCCGGCCGACATGGGGAAGTTGATCGAGGCCGGACAGCGGCGCGGGCTTCTGGTGTTGCAGCACGGGGAGTCCGAGGCGCCGTACGACGAGATCGCTCAGCGGCGGCAGCGGGCGGCGTATCTCGATCTGAAGTTGAGGGGTGTGCGGACGCCCGATGACGGGGACGGGCACACCTATCAACAGTACGTCGTGCGGGTTCCCGGTAATGGGCGGCCCGATCGGGATGCCTTCGCTCGGGCCCTGCGGGCCAGGGGAGTTGACTGCAAGGTCCCGGTGAAGGCGCCGGTGCATCGCATGCCCGCGTTCCGGTGCTGTGTCTCGCTGCCCGAGACCGAGCTGGCTGTCGACGAGACTCTGGCGCTGCCGGTCGATGCCTCGTTGACCAAGCGGGACATGCAGCGGATCGTGTCCGCGTGCAACTCGCTCGGAGGGCTGCTGCAGCCCGCGTACTGATCGCGCGGGCGTAGTTGGGAGCACGGGTCCGTTCGGGGTATGATCTATTTCGTTGCCGCGAGGGAGACCTCGAAAAGTAGCTGGCCCCCCTAGCTCAGTCGGCAGAGCGTCTCCATGGTAAGGAGAAGGTCAACGGTTCGATTCCGTTGGGGGGCTCCACGCAGAAGGCCCCGCCCAGTTGGGCGGGGCCTTTTTCATGTCCGTCGTCAGCCCCTCAGTCCTTCTGCAGACCAGGTACGCGCATCGCCAGGATCGCCATGTCGTCGGACGGGGCGTCGGAGGCGAAGCGTTCGACTGCGCGCATGATCCGGGCCGCCACCGCACCGGCTGTCAGGCCCGTGCACGTCGTCAGGACGTCCGCCAGGCCGTCGTCGCCCAGCATGCGGGTGCCCTCGCGGCGTTCCGTGACGCCGTCCGTGACGCAGAGGAGGACGTCGCCGGGATCGAGGGTGACGGTCTGCTCGTACAGCTCCAGGTCCTCCAGGACGCCCAGGAGAGGCTGGGGCTCCGCTGCCGGTTCCACCGTGCCGTCCTGGCGCAGGCGGAGCGGTAGGGGATGACCGGCGCACACCACCTTGAGCACGGCGCTGCCGTCCTCCTGGGGCCACAACTCGCCGTACAGGAGGGTCAGGAAGCGGCTGCGGGCGCCCTCGTCGAGGATCGCCGAGTTGAGGCGCTCCAGGACCGCCGGGCCGCCGAAGCCCTCTCTCGCCAGCAGGCGGAGCGCGTGGCGGGCCAGGCCCGTCACCGCCGCGGCCTCCGGGCCCGTACCGCAGACATCGCCGATGGCGAAGCCGTAGGCGCCGTCGCGGATGGGGAAGAGGTCGTAGAAGTCGCCGCCGACCTCGTTGCCCTCGCCGGCCGCGCGGTAGATGACCTCCACCTCCACGCCCTCGATCTCCGGCAACTCCGGGGGAAGGAGGCTGCGTTGGAGGGACTGGCTGATGGCGGTGCGTTCCGAGTACAGGCGGGCGTTGTCCAGGGCCAGGGCGGCCCGGCGGCTCAAGTCCTCGGCCAGTTCCAGGATTTCCTGGCGGAAGTGTTCGTCCGTCGGCTTGCCGAGGGTGAGCATGCCGATCACCCGGTTGCGGGCGACCAGAGGGAGGACGACCGTCTCGCCACCGACTGCCGCGGCCGTCGCGAGAGTTGTGCCGATGCCCGAGGTGACCGAGGTGGGCGCGTTGAGGCCCAGGCTGCGCATGGACGTACGCAGGGCCGCCTGGTGGGCTGCCCCCGCAGGGGCCGACCAGACGCGGGCGCCGGGCGTGGGGACCGGGTCCGGCGGGGCGATCTTCGACAGGAGGGCCTTGAGGCCGTCGATGCGGTCCTCGTCCTCGTGCAGGACGTAGGAGAGGTACGGCTCCGACGACTGGTCGGCGATCGTGTAGACCGCGCACCAGGTGGCCAGCGTCGGGACCGTCATCTGGGCCATGAGCGCGAGGGTCTGGTCGCGGTCGAGTGTTCCGGCCAGGAGATCGGAAGCCTCCACCAGGAAGCTGAGGGAACCGCGGCGCAGGCGTTCCAGTTCGCCCAGGCGGGCCGACTCCACCGCCAACGCGATGCGGTCCGCGGCGAACTGGAGGCGCAGCGCCTCTTCGTTGGTGAAGCGGCCGGGGGACTCGGCGGCGACGCCCAGGGAGCCGGTGAGGCGGCCCTCCACCTTCAGGGGGACGGTGACGACCGAGCGCATGCCCGTGCCGCTCAGGAGAGGGACGGCCCCCGGGACGGCCGAGAGGTCGTCGTGGACGGCCGGCATACGGGCCGAGCCGTAGCGGCCGGGGCCCGCCTCGACCGGGACGCGGGCGAAGCGCTGACGGGCGGCGGGAAGACCCGTCGAGGCCCGGACCTCCAGCTCCGTTTCGTCGTCCGTGGCCAGGAGGAGGAAGGCGGAGTCCGCGTCGAGCATGTCGCGGGCGCGCTCCACCGTGCGCTGGAGCAGACCGTCGAGGTCGTCGGGCGCCGGGGAACCGATGAACACCTCGAAGGGGTCGGTGTTCGGGCCCTCGGAGCTCGACGTCGTGTCGGCCGAGCTGCCGCGCAACGGGGTCTGCAGGACCGCCCGTTCGTGGTCGCGTACGAGGAGGCAGACCGTCGAGGGCTCGCCGTCCGTGTCGCGGACGCGGAGGTGGGAGGCGTACACCGGGATGACACGGCCGCTGGCGCCCCTTATGCCGTAACTGCCTTCCCAGCGGGAGAGTTGGAGGGCCTCGGCGATGCCCGTGCTGGTGCCGGGGGTGTGCGGCCAGGCGGCGAGGTCGGTGAGGGGCTTTCCGATGACCGACTCGGGCGCGTAGCCGAAGAGTTCGTCGGCGTCCTCGTTCCACGCCGCGATGGATCCGGTGCGGTCGATCTGGACGACCGCGACACGGACCCGGCCGTCGGCCAAGGGGAGGAGGGCGGCGGGGAGGGCCGGGCCCGCGGAACGGGTGCCCACCGCACGTTGCGGGAGGTCGAGTTGGAACCAGACCTGTTTCTGGGTGGGCGTGTACTCGACGCCCCAGCGGCCGGCCAGGGCCGCGCACAGCTGGAGACCGCGGCCTCCCTCCCGGTCGGGGCTGCCCATGTTGACGGGCGACCCCTGGAGGGGGATCTCGCGCTCCGGGTAGCGGTCGGCCACCTCGATGCGGATGCCGTCGTCACTGCGTAGACACAGGACGTCCGCGGAGGTGCCCGCGTGGATCACCGCGTTGGTCACCAGTTCGCTGGTGAGGACCACGGCGTCGTCGACGATGTCCGCGAAGCCCCAGCCCTGCAGGGTGTCGCGGACGAAGGAACGGGCGGTCGCTACCGATCGCCCGACTGGGTCGAAGGTGGCGGCCGCGCGCGCGGTGATCACAGAACTCCTCGTCCGATTGTCGGCATGCAGCGTGCCGGGGCCGACCCGTTCCTGCCGGGGCAGGGTCGGGTTCCCCGTCGGCCGGGGATCCTGGGGTGTTTCCCCGGGATGCAGTCCGGTGGTCATGGTGCGGTGCCCCTCCGATGCCTGCCCGCTCGTGGTCGTGCCACCGCCCAGACCGGACGGACCGGTGCGGCTGGACAGCCGTATGCCAGGTTACTTACCTTCGCGGTCCATGCGGATGCAGGTCTGCAGTGTTTACGTCCCCAGAGTGTGCGGACGGTGTGCGAAGCTGCCGAACTGTTATGGCCGGGTTCGGACAGGGTGAAACACTGGGCAGGCTCCAGGAGAAGGTCTAGGCACGGCTGGCAGTATCCGGGTACGCCCGAGTGATGGCAGCACAGCACGCAGAGCAGTAACGGTCGACCCCTGCGGGAGGGACACAGTGGAGTCTGGCGCAGCGACGCGGGGCACTAAAACGCGCGCGAAAGGCGGACAACCCCTGAGTAACCGGCGTAAACCACGCAACGGAACGACCGAGGTGGACACGGCTTCTCTGGACCGGCTGCTGTCGGCCCTGGAGTCGATGCGTGACGGGAACTTCCGGAAGCGCCTCACGGTGTCCGGCGACGGCGTCATGTCGGAGATCTCGGCGGTCTTCAACGAGGTGGCCGACCGTAATCTCCACTTGACGGGTGAATTGTCGCGCGTGCGGCGCATGGTCGGGCGCGAGGGAAAGCTGACCGAGCGGCTGGAAGCGGGTGCCAGCGAGGGCTCGTGGGCCGTGGCGATCGACGCCTCGAACGCGCTCGTCGACGATCTCGTACGTCCGGTCTCCGAGGTCGGCCGGGTGCTGAGCGCGGTCGCGGAGGGCGATCTGTCGCCCCGGATGGAGCTGCGGGCGCCGGCCGCGGACGGCAGTGGGCATCCGCTGCGCGGGGAGTTCCTCAAGGTCGGGCGCACGGTCAACAATCTCGTCGACCAGTTGTCGACGTTCACCGACGAGGTCACGCGGGTGGCCAGCGAGGTCGGTACGGAGGGCAAGCTGGGTGGTCAGGCCCAGGTGCGCGGGATGTCCGGTTCGTGGCGGGATCTCACGGACTCGGTCAACACCATGGCGTACCGGCTGACGGCGCAGGTGCGGGACATCGCGCTGGTGACGACGGCGGTCGCGAAGGGGGATCTGTCCCGGAAGGTCACGGTTCACGTGGCCGGCGAAATGCTGGAGCTGAAGAACACCGTCAACACGATGGTCGATCAGCTGTCGTCCTTCTCCTCCGAGGTGACGCGAGTCGCGCGCGAGGTGGGTACGGAGGGTGAGCTCGGCGGCCAGGCGCAGGTGCCGGGTGTGGACGGCGTGTGGAAGGACCTCACCGATTCGGTGAATCTCATGGCCGGCAACCTGACGGCCCAGGTGCGCGGGATCGCGCAGGTGACGACCGCGGTCGCCAACGGTGATCTGTCGCAGAAGGTGACGGTGTCGGCGCGCGGCGAGGTCGCGCAGCTCGCCGAGACGATCAACCAGATGACCGAGACGCTGCGGACGTTCGCGGACGAGGTCACCCGGGTCGCCAACGAGGTCGGTGGCGAGGGGCGGCTCGGCGGTCAGGCGAACGTGCCGGGTGCGGCGGGTACCTGGAAGGACCTGACGGACTCCGTCAACACGGTCTTCCGGAATCTCACCACCCAGGTGCGGGACATCGCCGCCGTGACGACCGCTGTGGCCAGCGGTGATCTGTCGCAGAAGGTCAGTGTCGAGGTCGCCGGCGAGATGCTGGAGCTGAAGAACACCGTCAACGGGATGGTCGACCAGCTGTCCGCGTTCGGGGCCGAGGTCACGCGGGTCGCGCGGGAGATCGGTGTCGAGGGCGAGCTGGGCGGCCAGGCCCAGGTGCCGGGTGCGGCGGGTACGTGGAAGGACCTGACGGACTCCGTCAACACGGCGTTCAGGAACCTCACCGGACAGGTGAGGAACATCGCCCAGGTGACGACCGCGGTGGCCAACGGGGACCTTTCCCAGAAGGTCACCGTCGATGTCTCCGGCGAGATGCTCCAGCTGAAGAACACCGTGAACACGATGGTGGACCAGCTGTCGAGTTTCGCCGACCAGGTGACGCGGATGGCCCGTGACGTGGGTACGGAGGGCCGCCTCGGCGGTCAGGCGCGCGTGGACGGCGTGTCCGGTACGTGGAAGGAGCTCACCGACTCCGTCAACTTCATGGGCGGCAACCTGACCTCCCAGGTGCGGCAGATCGCCCAGGTGACGACGGCCGTGGCCCGGGGCGACCTGTCCCAGAAGATCGATGTCGACGCTCGCGGCGAGATCCTTGAGCTGAAGAACACGATCAACACCATGGTCGATCAGCTCTCGGCCTTCGCCGACCAGGTGACCCGGGTCGCCCGTGACGTGGGGACGGAGGGCCGGCTCGGCGGGCAGGCGCAGGTGCCCGGGGTCGCCGGTGTGTGGCGCGACCTGACCGACTCCGTGAACGGCATGGCCGGCAACCTCACCGCACAGGTGCGCAACATCGCCCAGGTGGCGACCGCGGTGGCACGCGGTGACCTGTCCCAGAAGATCACCGTGGACGCGCGCGGCGAGATCCTGGAGCTCAAGAACACTCTGAACACGATGGTCGACCAGCTGTCGTCGTTCGCCCAGGAGGTCACGCGAGTGGCCCGTGAGGTGGGTACGGAGGGCATGCTCGGCGGTCAGGCCGAGGTGCAGGGTGTCTCCGGTACCTGGAAGGACCTCACGCAGTCCGTGAACTTCATGGCGAACAACCTGACCATCCAGGTCCGCAACATCGCCGAGGTCACGACCGCCGTCGCCAAGGGCGACCTGTCGAAGAAGATCACTGTTGACGCGAAGGGCGAGATCCTCGAACTCGTTACGACGGTCAACACCATGGTCGATCAACTGTCGTCGTTCGCCGAGCAGGTGACCCGGGTGGCCCGCGAGGTGGGCACGGAGGGCATCCTCGGCGGTCAGGCCCACGCGTCGGGCGTCACGGGCATCTGGAAGGACCTCACCGACAACGTCAACCTGATGGCCAACAACCTGACCGTCCAGGTGCGGAACATCTCCCAGGTCGCGGCGGCTGTCGCCAACGGCGACCTGACGCGGACGGTGACGATCGAGGCGCGCGGCGAGGTCGCGCAGCTCGCCGACACGTTCAACACCATGGTGAAGACGCTGAGTTCGTTCGCCGACCAGGTCACCAAGGTGGCCCGTGAGGTGGGTACGGACGGCATCCTGGGCGGGCAGGCACGGGTGCCGGGTGTGGCCGGTACCTGGAAGGACCTCACCGAGTCGGTGAACGGGATGGCGTCCAACCTGACCGGTCAGGTGCGCAACATCGCGATGGTCACGACGGCCATTGCCAAGGGTGACCTGACAAAGAAGATCGACATTGATGCTCGGGGCGAGATCCTTGAGCTCAAGACGACGATCAACACCATGGTCGACCAGCTGTCGTCCTTCGCCGAGGAGGTCACGCGAGTCGCCCGAGAGGTGGGTACGGAGGGCCAGCTCGGTGGCCAGGCACGCGTGCGGGACGTCGACGGCACCTGGCGCGACCTCACGGAGTCGGTGAACGAGATGGCCGGGAACCTGACCCGCCAGGTGCGTGCCATCGCGCGCGTGGCGACCGCGGTGACCCGCGGTGACCTCAACCTGAAGATCGACGTCGATGCCTCCGGCGAGATCCAGGAACTGCAGGACTACATCAACAAGATGATCGCCAACCTGCGCGACACCACGATCGCCAACAAGGAACAGGACTGGCTCAAGGGCAACCTCGCCCGCATCTCGGCCCTGATGCAGGGCCGCCGGGACCTCGACGACGTGGCCTCGCTGATCATGAGCGAGCTGACACCGGTGGTCACCGCCCAGCACGGCGCGTTCTTCCTGGCGATGCAGACGGTCGACGGCAAGGACCCGGGAAGCGTGCCGGAGGACGCGTACGAACTGCGCATGCTCGGTTCGTACGGCTACTCGATGGGCTCCATGCCGACCTCGTTCCGGCCCGGTGAGGCACTGGTCGGGACCGCGGCCGAGGAGAAGCGCACGATCCTCGTGGAGAACGCGCCGAGCGGCTATCTGAAGATCTCCTCCGGGCTCGGCGAGGCGCCGCCCGCGCAGGTGATCGTGCTGCCGCTGCTGTTCGAGGGCAAGGTGCTGGGTGTCATCGAGCTGGCGTCGTTCACGCCGTTCACGCAGATCCAGAAGGACTTCCTCAACCAGATCGCCGAGATGATCGCGACCAGCGTCAACACCATCTCCGTCAACACCAAGACGGAGGTGCTGCTGAAGCAGTCGCAGGAGCTGACCGAGCAGCTGAGGGAGCGCTCGGCCGAGCTGGAGAACCGGCAGAAGGCGCTTCAGTCGTCCAACGCGGAACTGGAGGAGAAGGCCGAGCTGCTGGCCCAGCAGAACCGTGACATCGAGGTCAAGAACACGGAGATCGAGGAGGCGCGCCAGGTCCTGGAGGAGCGCGCCGAGCAACTCGCCGTGTCGATGCGCTACAAGAGCGAGTTCCTCGCCAACATGTCGCACGAGCTGCGTACGCCGCTCAACTCGCTGCTGATCCTGGCCAAGCTGCTCGCCGACAACGCGGACACCAACCTCACCCCGAAGCAGGTCGAGTTCGCCGAGACGATCCACGGGGCGGGTTCGGACCTGCTCCAGCTGATCAACGACATCCTCGACCTGTCGAAGGTCGAGGCGGGCAAGATGGACGTCTCCCCGACGCGTATCGCGCTCGTGCAGCTGGTCGACTACGTGGAGGCGACCTTCCGTCCGCTGACCGCTGAGAAGCGTCTCGACTTCTCCGTACGGGTCTCGCCGGACCTGCCCGCCACTCTGCACACCGACGAGCAGCGGCTGCTCCAGGTGCTGCGCAACCTCCTGTCCAACGCGGTGAAGTTCACCGACACGGGAGCGGTCGAACTGGTCATCCGGCCGGCCGGCGCGGAGGTTCCGGTGGCCATCCGGGAGCAGCTGCTGGAGGCGGGTTCGCTGCGGGACGCGGACGCCGACATGATCGCGTTCTCGGTGACCGACACGGGCATCGGTATCGCGGCCAGCAAGATGCGGGTGATCTTCGAGGCGTTCAAGCAGGCGGACGGCACGACCAGCCGCAAGTACGGCGGCACGGGTCTGGGGCTGTCCATCTCGCGGGAGATCGCGCGGCTGCTCGGCGGTGAGATCCACGCGCAGAGCGAGCCGGGCCGTGGCTCGACGTTCACGCTGTACTTGCCGCTGCACCCGAGTGAACTGCCCCCCCAGGGCTACGCACAGCTGGCGCCCTCCCTGGAGGTCGGCGAGCTGCTGGCCTCCGAGGCGGAGCTGGCCGGTGCGGACGTCCAGACGCCGGCCGAGGTGAAGTCGTACCACGAGGCGCAGAACGGGCCCGCCGCGCTCTTCAGGCGGCGCCGCAGGGCCGTGTCGGTCACCGAACTGAACGCGTCCTCCCGGGCCAACGGCCATTGGGTGGCCGGGGAGCAGGAGGCGGCGCCGCAGCCGCGCCGGGGTATCCGGTTCGACGGCGAGAAGGTGCTGATCGTCGACGACGACATCCGTAACGTGTTCGCGCTGACGAGCGTCCTGGAACAGCACGGGCTGTCGGTGCTGTATGCCGAGAACGGCCGGGAGGGCATCGAAGTCCTGGAACAGCATGACGATGTGACAGTCGTGCTGATGGACATCATGATGCCGGAGATGGACGGCTACGCGACGACGACGGCGATCCGCAGGATGCCGCAGTTCGCCGGACTCCCGATCATCGCGCTGACCGCCAAGGCGATGAAGGGCGACCGGGAGAAGGCGATCGAGTCGGGGGCCTCGGACTATGTGACCAAGCCCGTCGACCCCGATCACCTGCTGTCGGTGATGGAGCAGTGGATGCGAGAGGAGTGACGCCTGAGCTGGGTGTTTCCGTCACACCGACGGGAACCCTCGGTGTTCACGCGGAGTTGCTGACTCAGTGTGGCCGAAGCCGTGTAGAAGTACGGGATTCGGGGAACCTTCTGGTCTCCCGCTACGTTTCTGCTACGTGCACAGTGACATCGCGGTGACAGGGTGTGGCGACGGGCAGGGTGCGGCTACCATGACCGGCACGAGGACGGGCGGCGCAAGGAAGCCGTCCCCTGGGGCGGCGCCGGGTGGTGCTGCCCCAAGTCCTGAGGACAGGGGAGGCCCCAAGCCGGGGCGAGGAGGGCGGGCCATGGTGCAGAAGGCCAAGATCCTCCTGGTCGATGACCGGCCGGAGAATCTGCTGGCGCTGGAGGCCATCCTCTCTGCGTTGGATCAGACACTGGTGCGGGCATCGTCCGGGGAGGAAGCGCTCAAGGCACTTCTGACGGACGACTTCGCGGTCATTCTGCTGGACGTCCAGATGCCGGGCATGGACGGCTTCGAGACGGCCGCTCACATCAAGCGGCGGGAGCGGACCCGGGACATCCCGATCATCTTCCTCACCGCGATCAACCACGGTCCGCACCACACCTTCCGGGGATACGCGGCGGGTGCGGTGGACTACATCTCCAAGCCGTTCGACCCGTGGGTGCTGCGGGCGAAGGTCTCGGTGTTCGTCGAGCTCTACATGAAGAACTGCCAACTCCGGGAGCAGGCCGCCCTGTTGCGCCTGCAGCTGGAAGGCGGTGGCGGCAAGGCACCGGTCGGTGCGGCCAAGGAGCCGGCGGGTCTGCTCGCCGAACTGTCCGCGCGGCTCGCTGCCGTCGAGGAGCAGGCGGAGGCGCTGTCCAAACAGCTCGACGACGAGTCGGCGGACGCGGCGGCGGTGGCCACGGCGGCCCATCTCGAACGCAAACTGACCGGCCTGCGCCGGGCTCTGGACGCGCTCGAACCGGGTACCGGCAGCGGGGCGCCCACGGTGCCCTCGCCGAACTGACCGGCGCGACGGCCACCACTTCCCGCACAGAACTCACCCGCACACCGAGCGTGTTCGCGCGTGAGCACGCGTCAGTTTCGTGCTCACGCATGGGCGACACGAACGGGTGAAGCAGTAGGCACACGTGTCCGCTGTCGTCTCCCGGTAACCTCACAACATGGCCTCACGTCCTTCCGCAGCCAAGAAGCCGCCCGCGAAGAAGGCAGCCGTGCCCGGGAAGGCTCCGGCGAGGAAGGCCGCGGCGAAAAAGGCGCCCGCGAGGAAGGCACCCGCCAAGAGGGCGCCGGCGAAGAGGGTCGCGCCCCCTCCCGCACCCAGCCCCACCGGGGGCGTCTACCGACTCGTACGCGCCCTGTGGCTCGGCATCGCGCACGCCGTCGGCGCCGTGTTCCGCGGCATAGGGCAGGGCGCGAAGAACCTCGACCCGGCACACCGGAAGGACGGCGTGGCACTCCTGCTGCTCGCCCTCGCACTGATCGTCGCCGCGGGCACCTGGTCCAACCTGCGCGGACCCGTCGGTGACCTCGTCGAGATGCTGGTCACCGGCGCGTTCGGCCGTCTCGACCTGCTCGTGCCGATACTGCTCGCGGTCATCGCCGTACGGTTCATCAGGCACCCCGAGAAGCCCGAGGCCAACGGCCGGATCGTCATCGGCCTTTCGGCGCTCGTCATCGGCGTGCTCGGGCAGGTCCACATCGCGTGCGGCGCCCCCGCCCGCAGTGACGGCATGCAGGCCATAAGGGACGCCGGCGGGCTCATCGGCTGGGGCGCGGCGACCCCGCTGACGTACACGATGGGTGAAGTCCTCGCCGTACCACTGCTGGTGCTGCTGACGGTCTTCGGGCTGCTTGTCGTCACCGCGACGCCCGTCAACGCGATTCCGCAGCGGCTGCGGCAGCTCGGGATCAGGCTCGGCATCCTCCGCGACCCGGAGGAGGACTGGCTCTCCGGGGACGACGAGCGGTACGACGACCAGTGGCGCGAGTCGCTGCCCGGGCGCCCCCGCAGGCGCGGGTCCGCCCCCGAGGAGTACGACCCGGACGGTGCCGAGCAGGAGGCGCTCTCCAAGCGCCGGAGCCGCCCCAGGCGCTCCGCGGGACGCCGGCCCGATCCCGGGCGGCCGATGGACGCCGTGGACGTCGCCGCAGCCGCCGCTGCCGCGCTCGACGGGGCCGTCCTGCACGGCATGCCGCCCTCGCCGATCGTCGCCGACCTCACCCAGGGGGTGAGCACGGGCGGCGACCGCGAGGAGACGGCCCCGACGCGCACTCCCGTCCCGGGAGCCCGCCCCAAGCAGGAGAAGCTCAAGGCGGAACCGGTCAGGACCGCGGTCGCGGACCTCACGAAGGCGCCGCCGGAGGAGGTGCGCGACCTGCCGCCGCGCGCCGAACAACTCCAGCTCTCCGGGGACATCACCTACTCGCTGCCCTCGCTCGACCTCCTGGAGCGCGGTGGCCCCGGCAAGACGCGCAGCGCGGCGAACGACGTGGTGGTCGCTTCCCTCACGAACGTCTTCATGGAGTTCAAGGTCGACGCCGCGGTCACCGGCTTCACCCGCGGCCCGACGGTCACGCGGTACGAGGTGGAACTCGGCCCCGCGGTGAAGGTCGAGCGGATCACCGCCCTCACGAAGAACATCGCGTACGCCGTGGCCAGCCCCGACGTTCGGATCATCAGCCCGATCCCCGGCAAGTCGGCGGTCGGCATCGAGATCCCCAACACCGACCGCGAGATGGTCAACCTGGGGGACGTGCTTCGGCTGGCCGACGCGGCAGAGGACGACCATCCGATGCTGGTCGCGCTCGGCAAGGACGTCGAGGGCGGCTATGTGATGGCCAACCTCGCGAAGATGCCGCACCTGCTGGTCGCTGGTGCGACCGGTTCCGGCAAATCGTCCTGCATCAACTGCCTGATCACGTCGATCATGGTCCGGGCGACCCCCGAGGACGTCCGCATGGTCCTCGTCGATCCCAAGCGCGTCGAGCTGACCGCGTACGAGGGCATCCCGCACCTGATCACGCCGATCATCACCAACCCGAAGCGGGCCGCGGAGGCGCTCCAGTGGGTCGTGCGGGAAATGGACCTGCGGTACGACGATCTGGCCGCGTTCGGATTCCGGCACATCGACGACTTCAACGAGGCCATCAGGAACGGCAAGGTCAAGCTGCCCGAGGGCAGTGAGCGCGAGCTGTCGCCGTACCCGTACCTGCTGGTGATCGTCGACGAGCTGGCCGACCTGATGATGGTGGCTCCCAGGGACGTCGAGGACGCGATCGTGCGCATCACGCAGCTCGCGCGCGCGGCCGGTATCCATCTGGTCCTCGCCACCCAGCGCCCGTCCGTCGACGTGGTGACCGGGTTGATCAAGGCGAACGTCCCGTCGAGGCTCGCCTTCGCCACCTCGTCCCTGGCCGACTCCCGGGTCATCCTGGACCAGCCCGGCGCCGAGAAGCTGATCGGCAAGGGCGACGGACTGTACCTGCCAATGGGGCAGAACAAGCCCACCCGGATGCAGGGCGCCTTCGTGACCGAGGACGAGGTCGGGGTGATCGTCCAGCACTGCAAGGACCAGATGGCGCCGGTCTTCCGGGACGACGTCACCGTGGGCACCAAGCAGAAGAAGGAGGTCGACGAGGAGATCGGTGACGATCTCGAACTGCTGTGTGCGGCGGCCGAACTCGTCGTCAGCAGCCAGTTCGGCTCCACGTCGATGCTCCAGCGCAAGCTGCGGGTCGGGTTCGCCAAGGCGGGACGGCTGATGGACCTCATGGAGACCCGGGGGATCGTCGGGCCGAGCGAGGGGTCCAAGGCGCGTGACGTTCTTGTGAAGGCTGACGGGCTGGACGAGATGCTCGCGGTGATTCGTGGGGAGACTGACTCCTAGGGAGCCGTCCGGTGGGCGGGTGTCCGTGTGTGCGGCAACCGGGTGGTCGATCGTGACTCACTCGTAAGGGATCATTGAGCAACCGTTTCCCTTCGGCGTACGTCAAGTTGAGGGAGGCGACAGATCCTTGCCTCTCCGTGACCTGGTCATCGGCGTGTCCTGGCCATTCCGATGGCGTACAAAGTCCGTCCGCCCGGTTGCCCCACCCTTTCCGAACCCCCCTAAACTGAACTTCCAGCACAGGTGGCTAAACGCTCGAAAGGCGCCCCCGTGTCCATCGGCAACTCTCCACAAGACGAGCGTCCGTTCGAAGAAGACCGCGACGATCAGGAGGAAGCAGCCCGCCCTTCGATCGGTCGTGCCCTCCAGCAGGCGCGCATCGCGGCTGGGCTGACCGTCGACGACGTCAGTTCCGCCACCCGGGTCCGGATCGCCATCGTGCACGCGATCGAACAGGACGACTTCGCCCCCTGCGGCGGGGACGTCTACGCGCGCGGGCACATCCGGACCATCGCCCGTGCCGTCCACCTCGACCCCGAACCGCTGCTCTCGCAGTTCGCCGACGCCCACGGCGGACGTCCGGCGCCGACTCCCGCCGCGCCCCTGTTCGAGGCGGAACGCATCCGCCCCGAGCGGCGCGGACCGAACTGGACCGCGGCGATGGTCGCCGCGATCGTCGCCGTGATCGGCTTTGTCGGCTTCACGCTGGTCAAGGGCGGCGACGGCGACAAGGGCGCACAGGCGCAGGTCGCCGAGGGCTCCACACCCACGGCCAGCCGACCGGCCTCGGCCACACCCAAGAAGGACGAGCCCGCCGACCCGAAGCCGGACCCGTCGGACAGCGCGATCGCGGCGGCGCCGCGCGACAAGGTGACCGTCCAGGTGAGCGCCACTGACGGGCGCAGCTGGATCTCCGCCAAGGACCACAACGGCCGGCAGCTCTTCGACGGCCTGCTCAAGAAGGGCCAGTCCCAGACCTTCCAGGACAACGAGGAGATCAACCTCGTCCTGGGCGACGCGGGCGCCATCCAGCTGTACGTGAACGGCAAGAAGATCGAGGACGAGTTCCAGCCGGGAGCCGTGGAGCGACTCACGTACACGAAGGGCGACCCCGAGGTCGGATAGGCGGTACCGCGCTTCGGGGGTTGACGGCCGGGTACGGGGCCGGCCGGGTTCGGTAGGGGGCGTCTGATGGGCCCGG
>NZ_BMMU01000007.1:14721-306398 GCF_014646095.1 Streptomyces lacrimifluminis
GCCCATCAGACGCCCCCCAGCCCCGTCGACGTGGGGTGTCAGTGGGACGAAGTAGTCTTGAGCCCATGCCTGAACGCCGTACCGTCGCACTTGTCACCCTTGGCTGCGCCCGTAACGAGGTGGACTCGGAGGAGCTCGCAGGCCGCTTGGAGGCGGACGGCTGGCAACTCGTGGAGGACGCCGAGGACGCGGACGTCGCCGTCGTCAACACCTGTGGCTTCGTGGAGGCCGCCAAGAAGGACTCCGTCGACGCACTCCTTGAGGCCAACGACCTCAAGGGGCACGGCAGAACCCAGGCCGTCGTGGCGGTGGGCTGTATGGCCGAGCGGTACGGCAAGGAACTCGCCGAGGCGCTGCCCGAGGCGGACGGCGTGCTCGGCTTCGACGACTACGCCGACATCTCCGACCGTCTCCGGACCATCCTGAACGGCGGTATCCACGCCTCGCACACTCCGCGCGACCGGCGCAAGCTGCTGCCGATCAGCCCGGCGGAGCGGCAGGGCGCGGGTGCGGGGGTCGCTCTTCCGGGGCACGGTACCGCCACGGACACCGACCCTGTCGCCGGGCCGGTGGAACCGGTCGAGGCTCCCGCCGATCTTCCCGCAGGCGTCGCGCCGGTCTCCGGCCCCCGTGCGCCTCTGCGCCGGCGGCTCGACGGCACGCCCGTCGCCTCGGTGAAGCTCGCCTCCGGCTGCGACCGGCGCTGCACCTTCTGCGCCATCCCGTCCTTCCGCGGTTCGTTCATCTCGCGCCGCCCGAGCGACGTACTGAACGAGACCAGGTGGCTCGCCGAGCAGGGCGTCAAGGAGGTCATGCTCGTCTCCGAGAACAACACCTCGTACGGCAAGGACCTGGGCGACATCCGGCTGCTGGAGTCTCTGCTGCCCGAGCTCGCGGACGTCGACGGCATCGAGCGGGTCCGCGTGAGCTATCTCCAGCCCGCCGAGATGCGCCCCGGGCTCATCGACGTACTGACCTCGACCCCCAAGGTCGCCCCCTACTTCGACCTCTCCTTCCAGCACTCCGCGCCCGACGTGCTGCGCGCGATGCGGCGTTTCGGTGACACGGACCGCTTCCTGGAGCTGCTCGACACCATCCGGAGCAAGGCGCCGCAGGCCGGCGTGCGGTCCAACTTCATCGTGGGCTTCCCCGGTGAGACCGAGGCCGACCTGGCGGAGCTGGAGCGTTTCCTGAACAACGCGCGTCTGGACGCCATCGGTGTCTTCGGGTACTCCGACGAGGACGGCACGGAAGCGGCGACGTACGAGACCAAGCTCGACGAGGACGTCGTCGGGGCCCGGCTCGCCCGGGTGGCGCGGCTGGCCGAGGAGCTGGTCTCGCAGCGCGCGGAGGAGCGTGTCGGCGAGACGCTGCAGGTGCTGGTCGAGTCGGTCGGCGGCGAGGAGGGCGCGTACGGCCGTGGCGCGCACCAGGCGCCGGAGACCGACGGGCAGGTGCTGTTCACCAACTTCGAGGACTTCGCGGGTCTCACGAGCGGCGAAGAGCTGAGTGTCGGTCGTATGGTCGAGGCGAAAGTGGTCGGCACGGAAGGTGTCGACCTGCTGGCCGAGCTGCTTCCGGGCTCGGTTGGCTCGCTCGCTTGTGCGCATTCAGAGGAGGCGGCCAGATGACCGGAGTCCCGGCATCCGCGGCGGGCAGCTCCGCCGGCGCGCGGAACGCCAAGAGCGTGCCGGGTGCGGTGGGTGTGCCGGGTGCCACCGGGGCAGTCGTCCCCTCGGTCGCTCCTGGGGCCATCGACTCCGCTGTGGGCTCCGGGGTGGCCGGGTCCCCCGTCGACCCCCTGGTTTCCGGTGATCAGGAGGCTGGGAAGGGGGTGCGAGGCGGGAAGTTGGGGGCCGCGGCCGTCAACCAGGCCAGCCTCTGGAACATCGCGAACATTCTTACGATGATCCGCCTGTTGCTTGTGCCGGGCTTCGTGGCCCTGATGCTGGCCGACGGCGGGTACGACCCGGCGTGGCGCTCGCTCGCCTGGGCGGCCTTCGCCGTCGCCATGATCACCGACATCTTCGACGGCCATCTCGCGCGTACGTACGACCTCGTCACCGACTTCGGGAAGATCGCCGATCCCATCGCCGACAAGGCGATCATGGGTTCGGCTCTGATCTGTCTCTCCGCGCTCGGTGATCTGCCCTGGTGGGTGACCGGTGTGGTCCTCGGGCGTGAGCTCGGGATCACGCTGCTGCGCTTCGTCGTGATCCGTTACGGCGTGATCCCCGCGAGCCGCGGCGGCAAGGTCAAGACGCTCACGCAGGGCGTGGCCGTCGGGATGTACGTGCTGGCGCTGACGGGGCCGCTGGCGACGCTGAGGTTCTGGGTGATGGCCGCGGCGGTGGTGCTGACCGTGGTGACCGGGCTCGACTATGTAAGACAGGCCATTGTGCTGCGCAAGCAGGGAATCGCCGACCGCGAGGCCGCGTCCATGGAGGCGGAGCGGTGAGTTCCATGGCCGCCGACGTGGTGAGACTACTGACAGTGAGGGGTGAGACGCTCGCTGTCGCGGAGTCCCTCACGGGTGGTCTGGTCGCGGCGGAGATCACTTCGGTGCCCGGGGCCTCTCAGGCGTTCCGGGGCGCGGTGACGGCGTACGCGACCGAACTGAAGCACCAGGTGCTGGGCGTCGACGCCGTTCTGCTGGCCACCCGAGGGGCGGTGGATCCGCAGGTCGCGGCCCAGATGGCGGCCGGAGCCCGCAGGATTCTCGGCGCCGACTGGGGTATCGCGACGACCGGTGTCGCCGGCCCGGAACCGCAGGACGGGCAGCCTGTCGGCACGGTTTTCGTGGCCGTGGACGGCCCTCGCGCAGCGGATTCCGGTTTCGAAGGTGGCGGAAAAGTGGCGTCGCTGCGGTTGAACGGCTCCCGGGCGGAAATTCGTATGGAGAGTGTACGGAGCGTACTCGCACTCCTCCTGGAGGAGATCGCGGGCGAACGGGCAGGAAACGACCGGGCACAGGATACGGAACAGAACGGGGGGACCTGATGTTTGCAGCCCTGAGTGAACACGACATCGCTCCCCGCACGGCCGCGGCGCAAGGCGGTACGGTGGGGCGTGAAGGATGCGGCTACACGGTCCGAGGAGGGAGCCACCGATGATTCTGCTCCGTCGCCTGTTGGGTGACGTGCTGCGTCGGCAGCGCCAGCGCCAGGGCCGTACTCTGCGCGAAGTCTCCTCGTCCGCCCGAGTCTCACTCGGCTATCTCTCCGAGGTGGAGCGGGGGCAGAAGGAGGCATCCTCCGAACTGCTGTCCGCGATCTGCGACGCGCTGGACGTACGGATGTCCGAGCTCATGCGGGAAGTGAGCGACGACCTCGCTCTCGCCGAGCTGGCCCAGTCTGCTGCGGCCAACGAACCTGTACCCACGCCGGTGCGTCCCAGGCTGGGGTCCGTATCGGTGGCCGGTGTGCCACCGGAACGGGTGACCATCAAGGCGCCCGCCGAGGCGGTGGATGTCGTCGCCGCCTGAGGTGCACGAGTAGTAGGTGTGCGAGAGCCCCGGCCGGGGCTTCTCCGGGGAGACCCGGAGGAGTGCGGTCGGGGCTTCTGCGTTGTGCGCACGCTCTGGCGCACGGTCGAGGGTCCCGTAGCCGTACAGGGGTGCGTTTGCCGGTGGGTCGAGGGGCGGTCATGGTGGGGGTGAGGCGGGTGCGTGCGGGTTTCCCGGGCGGACGCCTCTGGGCACGCGGTGCGCCTCTGTGCCGGTGATGCGCCCTGGGTGCGGGTGGGCGTGGCGTTCTAGCGTGGGGCTGGAGGTGGGCCATGGCGGTGCGGACAGCTCGCTGGGGGGCCCTGCTGGGCCTCGGTGTCGTGTGGTGGTGGGCCGTACTGCGACTCGCTCTGGCGCCCGGCGCGGGGGTGCTGGAGGGGGCGGTCGCCGCTGGGGGCTGGGGGCTGAGTCTGCTGCCGGTGCACTGTGTGCCGAAGGCGCGGGCGGCGCGGGGCGTGCGGGTTGCGGAAACGGTGCGGGGGCGCGCCGGTGCGGGTGTCGGTGGCGGTCCCGGGTCTACCAGGGCATCGCTACGCCGCCGTTCGGGCGGAGGATCTGGCCCGTCGTGAACGCCGACGCGTCGGACGCGAGGTGCAGCACCGCGTGGGCGACCTCCTCCGGTTCGCCGACCCGGCCCAGTGGGGTCATCCGGGCCATCTGCGCCTCGGTGCGCGCCTGCGCCTCGTCGTCGTGGCGGTCGGTCATCGGCGTACGGATCCAGCCCGGCGCGACCGCGTTGACGCGGATGCCGTGGCGGCCGATCTCTGCGGCCAGCGTCTTCGTCAGCTGGACGACGGCTGCTTTCGCCACGCCGTAGCAGAGCAGGCCGGGGTTGCCGGTGTCGACGGCGCCCGAGGCCATGGTGATGATGCTGCCCCTGGTGTTCCGGGAGATCATCATGCGGGCCGCCTCCTGGCAGGCGTACAGCACGCCCTTGAAGTTGACGCCCAGGACCCGGTCGAGATCCTCGTCGCGGGTTTCCAGCACGGGACTGCTGTGCATGATCCCGGCGACCGCCGCCATGACGTCCAGCCGCTCGCACGCGGCCACGGCCTGCCGGACCTGGGCCCGGTCGGTGACGTCCAGGTGGTGGGTACGGGCGGTGCCGCCCATGCCCTTGATCAGCGTCGCCGTCTCATGCAGTCCCTGCGCGTCCCGGTCGGCGCAGTGCACCAGGGCGCCCGCCTCGGCGAGCAGTACGGCGGATGCGCGTCCGATGCCGCTGGCGGCCCCGGTGACGAATGCGGTGCGTCCGGTGAGGTCGTACGCCTGTACGGGCATGTGGGGACGGTACGAGGATTTCTGACGGGTCGTCAATTGGTCGCGCGGGATTCGGTCTGCGGGGCGTGGGAGGTTCCGTCGCAGGGGTGGGTGCGGTCTCAGGGGGACGGGAGGGGCTTCCGCCGTGCTCTGGTGGCGCCGGGCGTGGGGGCCGG
The DNA here is from genome assembly GCF_014646095.1 of Streptomyces lacrimifluminis. GTDB lineage: Bacteria > Actinomycetota > Actinomycetes > Streptomycetales > Streptomycetaceae > Streptomyces > Streptomyces lacrimifluminis. The sequence continues at coordinate 19,663 of NZ_BMMU01000007.1, forward strand.
GCCCAGTTGGCAGGCCGGGCACCAGTAGGTGGGGCGTTCGCGGGAGCCGTCGCCCTGGTTGGCGATGCGGACCGGGGTCCGGCAGCGGAGACAGGGGCGGGGGGCGCGGCCGTACACGAAGAGGTCCTGGCCGCGGCGGCCCGTCGTACTGCGGACCGGGCGGTCCCGGTTGACTTCGAGGAGTTTCTTCGCGAGCGCGGGCAGCTTCGCGATGCGGTCGGCGGGCAGCTCGCCGACGGGGAGCCAAGGGGTGGCGCCCAGGAGGAAGCACAGCTCGCTCTTGTAGACGTTGCCGATGCCGGCGAGGTTGCGCTGGTCGAGCAGAGCTTCTCCCAGAGGGCGGGCGGGGTCCGCGAGGAGGTTGGCGAGAGCCTGGTCGGGGTCCCAGTCCGGGCCCAGGAGGTCGGGGCCGAGATGGCCGACGGCCCGGTGTTCGTCGGTGGTGCGCAGGAGTTCGAGTACGGGGAGGCGGTAGCCGACGGCGGTGCGGTCCGTGGTGCCGAGGATCGCCCGGATCTGGTGGGACGGGCCGCCGCTCCAGCGTTGGCCGTTCCCGTACACCTTCCAGGAGCCGTCCATTCGCAGATGCGAGTGCAGGGTCAGGCCGCCCTCGACACGGGTGAGGAGGTGCTTGCCGCGCGGGGTGACCTCCAGGACGGTGCGGCCGGTGAGGTCGGCCGTGGCGTACCTGGGTACACGGAGGTCGCAGCGGGTCAGCACCTTGCCGGCGAGTGCCTCGTGCAGTCGCTTCGCGGCCTGCCAGACCGTGTCACCTTCGGGCATGGGTCCAGGGTGACATGTCGGGGCGGTACGAGGCCTTTTGCAGGTGAGCAGGTGGTCAGGCGCGGAGGCGCAGGCCGCGGGGGGTCGCGATGAAGCCCGCTCCTTCGAGGAGGATGCCGAAGGGGGAGGTCAGGGCGGAGGCGCCGTTGACTCGCTCCACCGTGACTGTACCGAGGGAACCCGCGCTTGCCGCTGCGGCCAGGGCCTCGGCCGCAGCGCGCAGACGGGGGTCCTCGGTGGGACGGCCGTCCGGTTCGGAGGGCCAGGCCAGCAGTGTCTTGCCGCCGCGCTCCATGTAGAGCGTCAGCTCTCCGTCGACCAGTACCACCAGCGAGCCGGCCTTACGCCCCGGTTTGTGGCCCGCGCCGGTCGGGGGCTCGGGCCAGGGGAGCGCGGCACCGTACGCGTTCGCCGGATCGGCGGCGGCGAGGACGACGGCACGGGTGGCTCCGGACGGGGGAATCCGGGACAGGGTGTTTCCGGCGAAACCGTGGGTGGAGGCGGGTCTGTTCTGTGCGGCGGGGGCGTGGAGGGATCCGGAGCTGGAGCCGAGGCCGAGGTCGAAGTCCTCTGCGAAGCCGTGGTCGGCGGGGGAAGCGGTGCCGTGTGCTGCGGCCGTGCCGGTGTCGAAGGCCGGGGCGGGCCGGGAGTCGCCGCGGTCTCGGGCGTTCGCTGTTGCCCGGAGGCGGTCCACCGCGCCGTCCATGGCGAACTGGGCGGCGCCGAGACCCTCCACCACGTAACCGCGACGGGCCTGGCCGCTGTCCTCGAAGGCGGAGAGGACGCGGTACACGGCTGAGAAGCCGCCCTCGACACCCTCCGCGGAAACGGCTCCCCGGGTCACCACCCCGTGGCGGTCGAGCAGGGTGCGGGCCAGTGCGTGGGCGCGGACGGTGGGGTCGGGCTCATGTCCGGGGAGCAGGGACCAGCGGCCGGCCACGGTCGGCGGGCCGCTGCGCGAGGCGGGGCGTGCGGCGGCCGTCAGCGAGCCGTACCTGCCGCGCGGGACGGCGCGCTTCGCCCGGTGTGCCGTCGAGCCCGCTGTTCGGCCCGAACCGAGGAGGGAGCGCATCGGGGCGAGCGTGTCGTTCGTGAGCCGGCCCGACCAGGCCAGGTCCCAGACGGTGTCGGCCAGCTGGGGATCCGTGGCGTCCGGGTGCGTGGCGGCGCGGACCTGGTCGGCGATCTGGCGGAAGAAGAGCCCGTAGCCCCCGGTGAGGGTGTCCAGGACGGACTGGTGGAGTGCGGTGGGTTCCAGGGGGTGGGGCGGCGGCAGGAGCAGCGGGGCCGCGTCCGCCAGGTACAGGGACACCCAGCCGTCCTTCCCGGGGAGGGCGCCCGCCCCGGCCCAGACGATCTCCCCGGCTGCCGTGAGCTCGTCGAGCAGCGCGGGGGCGTAGTTCGTCACCCGGGACGGCAGGACCAGCTTCTCCAGGGCCGACGCCGGCACGGAGGCGCCCTGCAACTGCTCGACGGCGCGCACCAGTCCGTCGACGCCACGCAGCCCGTGGCCCTTGCCGACGTGCTGCCACTGCGGCAGGAACTGGGCGAGCGCCGCGGGCAGCACCGGCTCCAGTTCGTGCCGCAGGGCGGCCAGGGAGCGGCGCCGGAGGCGACGCAGGACCGTCGCGTCGCACCATTCCTGGCCGATACCGGCCGGGTGGAACTCCCCTTGTACGACGCGGCCGTTCGCCGCAAGGCGCTGAAGCGCGCCCTCGGTGACCGCCACGCCCAGGCCGAAACGGGCTGCCGCCGCGGCCGAGGTGAACGGGCCGTGGGTGCGGGCGTGGCGGGCAAGGAGGTCGCCGAGCGGGTCCTTGACCGGCTCGGTGAAGGCTTCCGGGACGCCGACCGGCAACGCCGTGCCGAGCGCGTCACGCAGACGGCCCGCGTCCTCGATCGCCGCCCAGTGGTCGGCGCCGCCGATGCGGACCCGGATCGCGCGGCGGGTGCCGGCCAGCTGCTGGGCCCACTGCGGATCGGCGCCGCGCGCGCTCAGCTCGGCGTCGGTGAGCGGGCCGAGCAGGCGCAGCAGGTCCGCGACGCTTTCGGCGTCCTTCGCGCGTCGGTCCTCGGTGAGCCACTGGAGTTCCCGCTCCAGTTCGGTCAGTACCTCGGCGTCGAGCAGTTCGCGCAGCTCCGCCTGGCCCAGCAACTCGGCCAGCAGCCGCGAGTCCAGCGACAGCGCGGCGGCGCGACGCTCGGCCAGCGGCGAGTCGCCCTCGTACAGGAACTGGGCGACGTACCCGAAGAGGAGGGAGCGGGCGAAGGGGGAGGGCTCGGGGGTGGTGACCTCGACCAGGCGCACCTTGCGGGACTCGATGTCGCCCATCAACTCCACGAGCCCGGGCACGTCGAAGACGTCCTGGAGGCATTCGCGGACCGCTTCGAGAACGATGGGGAACGAACCGAACTCGCTTGCCACCTGGAGCAGTTGGGAGGCCCGCTGGCGCTGCTGCCACAACGGGGTGCGCTTGCCGGGGCTGCGGCGCGGGAGCAGCAGGGCGCGCGCGGCGCACTCGCGGAAGCGGGCCGCGAACAGGGCGGAACCGCCCACCTGGTCGGTGACGATCTGGTTGACCTCGCCCTTGTCGAAGGCGACGTCCGCGGCGCCAACGGGAGCCTTCTCGGTGTCGTACTCCATGCCGGTCCTCACCGGCTCCTGGTCGAGCAGGTCCAGGCTCATCAGATCGGCGTCCGGGAGGCGCAGCACGATGCCGTCGTCGGCGTGCATGACCTGGGCGTCCATGCCGTACCGCTCGGAGAGACGGGCACCGAGCGCGAGCGCCCACGGGGCGTGGACCTGGGCGCCGAAGGGGGAGTGGACGACGACCCGCCAGTCGCCGAGTTCGTCGCGGAACTGCTCCACGACGATGGTCCGGTCGTCCGGGATGTGGCCGCAGGCCTCGCGCTGTTCGGCCAGGTAGGAGATGACGTTGCCGGCGGCCCAGGTGTCGAGGCCGGCGGCGAGGAGCCGGAGACGGGCGTCCTCCTCGGACAGTGAACCGACCTCGCGCAGGAACGCGCCCACCGCGCGGCCCAGTTCGAGGGGACGGCCCAGCTGGTCGCCCTTCCAGAAGGGGAGGCGGCCGGGCACCCCGGGAGCAGGGGACACCAGGACACGGTCGCGGGTGATGTCCTCGATGCGCCAGGAACTCGTGCCGAGCGTGAAGACGTCCCCCACGCGGGACTCGTACACCATCTCCTCGTCCAGTTCGCCGACCCGGCCGCCGCCCTTCTTGGGGTCGGCGCCGGCGAGGAAGACCCCGAAGAGCCCGCGGTCGGGAATCGTGCCCCCGGAGGTGACGGCGAGTCGCTGTGCGCCAGGGCGGCCGGTCACGGTGCCGGCGACACGGTCCCACACCACGCGCGGGCGCAACTCCGCGAACGCGTCGGACGGATAGCGGCCCGCGAGCATGTCCAGGACCGCTGTGAACGCCGACTCCGGGAGGGAGGCGAAGGGTGCCGCGCGGCGGACCGTGGCCAGCAGGTCGTCGACCTGCCAGGTGTCCAGCGCCACCATCGCGACGAGCTGCTGGGCGAGGACGTCCAGAGGGTTGGCGGGGACCCGCAGGGACTCGATGGAACCGGTGCGCATGCGCTCGGTGACCACGGCCGCCTGGACGAGGTCTCCCCGGTACTTGGGGAAGACGACGCCTGTGGAGACCGCGCCCACCTGGTGCCCGGCGCGGCCGACGCGCTGCAGCCCGGAGGCCACGGACGGGGGCGACTCGACCTGGACGACCAGGTCCACGGCGCCCATGTCGATGCCCAGTTCGAGGCTGGAGGTGGCCACCACGGCGGGCAGCCGGCCCGCCTTGAGGTCCTCCTCGACGAGTGCGCGCTGCTCCTTGGAGACCGATCCGTGGTGGGCCCTGGCGATGACCACAGGCGCGCCCTGGGCAGCACCCGAGCCGCCCATCAGCTCGGCGGGAGCGTGGTGTTCCGCGAGGGGCTCGCCGGTGGCCCGCTCGTACGCGATCTCGTTGAGCCGGTTGCACAGACGTTCCGCGAGGCGCCGGGAGTTGGCGAACACGATCGTCGACCGGTGGGCCTGGACGAGATCGGCGATCCGCTCCTCGACGTGCGGCCAGATGGACGGCCGTTCGGCGCCCTCGTTCGCGTCGGCGACCGGGGAGCCGCCCAGTTCGCCCAGGTCCTCCACCGGGACGACGACCGAGAGGTCGAACTCCTTGTCGGACGTGGGCTGGACGATCTCCACCTTGCGCTGGGGGGAGAGGTAACGCGCGATCTCGTCGACCGGGCGGACGGTCGCGGAGAGGCCGATGCGCCGGGCGGGCCTCGGCAGCAGCTCGTCCAGCCGCTCCAGGGAGAGCGCCAGATGCGCGCCGCGTTTGGTGCCCGCGACGGCGTGCACCTCGTCCAGGATCACCGTCTCCACGCCTGTCAGTGCGTCGCGCGTGGCCGACGTGAGCATCAGGAACAGCGACTCGGGGGTGGTGATCAGGATGTCCGGCGGGCGGGTGGCCAGGGCGCGGCGCTCGGCGGGCGGGGTGTCGCCGGAGCGGATGCCCACCTTGACCTCGGGCTCGGGCAGGCCCAGGCGTACGGATTCCTGGCGGATGCCGGTGAGGGGGCTGCGCAGGTTGCGTTCCACGTCGACCGCGAGGGCCTTGAGCGGCGACACGTAGAGCACACGGCAGCGCTTGTGGGGGTCGGCCGGCGGAGGTGTCGAGGTGAGCTGGTCGAGCGCGGCGAGGAACGCGGCCAGGGTCTTGCCGGAGCCGGTCGGGGCGACCACCAGCACGTCCGAGCCCTCGCCGATGGCCGCCCACGCGCCGGCCTGGGCCGCGGTGGGCGCGGAGAAGGCCCCCGTGAACCAGCCGCGGGTCGCGGGGGAGAAGCCGTCGAGGGCTCGGTGTGCGGAGCTGACCATGCGTCCATCCTGCACCTCGGCACTGACAATTGCCCTGACCTGCGAGTTTGCCTCCGACGGTGGGGCGGTGGTGATGTGGCACGGTTGTGCGCGGGCTATCCGGCCGGTGGCCGTGCCTGCGGTTGCGTGGTGGGTCGGGGTCGCCCCCCGGGGGTGCGCCTCGGCGGGGTGAGGCTCCTTCCCGGAGAATGGGGGTATGGCGGGTTCGGTCGAGCGGGCTCGGCACTGGCAGTACGCGGAGTTGCCCGGTGTCGATCTTCTGCGTGCGCGGTACGTCCATAAGACTTTTGTTCGGCACACGCACGAGAACTTCGTCATCGCCGCCATTGCCGAAGGGGTGGAGGTCTTCCGTCATCAGGGGGCCGACCAGTACGCGGGGCCGGGGGCGCTCGCGCTGGTCAATCCCGATACGCCACACACGGGTCGTGCGGGGGTCCCCGAGGGGTGGCGGTACGGGGCTGTTTATCCTGCGCCCGAGGTGGTGGCCGAGATCGCCGCGGAGACCACGGTGATTCGGGGGACCCCGGGCTTCGTCGCTCCCGTGGTCGACGATCCGTACTCGGTCGCTCTCGTACACGAGGTGCTGCGTGCGGCCGAGCAGGGCAACGCGTTGGCGGCCGACACACTGTTGCGGGTGGTGGTGACCCGACTGCTCCGGCTCAATGGCGGTGCCCTTCGGGAACGGGTGGTGCCCACGGCGGGCGGGCGGATCGCGGCACGCGCGCGTGCTGTGCTGGAGGAGACCATGGCCGGGCCGCCGACTCTGGAGAAACTCGCCAAGGACCTGGGCACCAGCCCTTTCGCGCTCCTGCGGGCGTTCCGTGACACGTACGGGTTGCCACCGCACGCCTGGCTGACGGACGCGCGCGTGCGTCGGGCGCGGCGGCTGCTGGACGCGGGTACCGCCCCCGCCGACGCGGCCGTCGCCGTCGGCTTCACCGATCAGCCTCACCTCAACCGGCACTTCACCCGGATTGTTGGCGTGCCCCCAGGGGCGTACCAGCGCGAGCGCAAGAACGTACAAGACCCGACGGGGCGCCTGCTCCTACCGTCCGACGGGTGGCAGAACAGACAGCTCGCACAGACATACGTGCCGACGACGGCGGCAGGCCGGACGCCGCCGTCGTACGAGACGCCCTCGGAGTCGGGATCGCCGTCGGACTGTCCGGCTTCGCCTTCGGAGTGACGTCGGCCGGCAGTGGACTCACGCTTCCGCAGACCTGCGCGCTCAGCCTTCTGGTGTTCACCGGGGCCTCCCAGTTCGCACTCGTGGGCGCGCTCGCGGCCGGCGGCAACCCGCTCACCGCGGCAGCGGGCGCCTTCTTCCTCGGGGTGCGCAACGCCTTCTACGGGCTGCGTCTGTCGCAGTTGCTGGCACTCCCGCGCGCGGTGCGTCCGTTCGCTGCCCAATGGGTCATCGATGAGACCACGGTGGTCGCCCTCGCGCAGCCCACGCGCCGCAGCGCCCGGATCGGGTTCGCCATCACCGGACTCACCCTGTACGTGCTGTGGAACCTCACCACGCTGCTCGGTGGGCTGGGGGCCGAGGCCATCGGGGACACCGACGCCTGGGGTCTGGACGCTGCCGGGCCCGCCGTCTTCCTGGCGCTGCTCGCGCCGATGCTGACATCCGGTGTCGAGCGCGCTGTCGCGGGCCTCGCCGTGGTGCTGGGGCTCGGCCTGCTGCCCGTCCTGCCGGCCGGTGTGCCGGTTCTGGTGGCCGCGCTCGCGGCGCCCGCCGTTCTCTGTGCACAGGGCCGTCGTGGGGCGAGGAACGGCAAGAGCGACGGGAAGGGGGCGGACCGTTGAACGTCTGGATCGCGATCGGTGTGACCGCCCTGGGCTGTTACGTCGTCAAGCTCGTCGGGCTCCTCGTGCCCGCCGGTGTCCTGGAACGTCCCCTCGTCAGGAGGCTGGCCGCCCTGCTGCCCGTCGCCCTCCTCGCCGCTCTCACGGCCCAGCAGGCCTTCGCAGACGGGCGGGTGCTCGTCCTGGACGCGAAGGCCGCAGGGCTTGCCGCAGCCGCTGTGGCGCTGGTGCTGCGTGCTCCCTTCCTGGTCGTCGTCGCGGCGGCCGTGGCGGTGACGGCGGGAGTCCGGGCGATGACCGGCTGACGCCGGCCGCGTCCGCGCTCCTGGCGTCAGCCGACGGGGCGGCCGTACGCCTTCAGGGTGCGCAGTGCCTCGACCGTCACCATGGGGCGTGCCTCCAGGGCGGTGCCCGGGGCCCACGCGCGCCAGCGGACGGGCCAGCCGCCGTCCTCGCGCTGTTCACCCGCGAGGAAGTCGAGGGAACGTGTCATCTCCTCGTCCGTGAACCACGCGCGCGCGAGTGACCCCGGTGTCCTCGCGTAGTCGTACGGGAAGTGGTGCTCGCCAGGGGCGTAGCCGGGCGCCACCGGGGAGGCGTCGAGGTGCTCCGGGTCGAGTGCCACGAGCCGGTGTTCGCGTACCAGGCGGCCCAGCCGGTCGGCCGCCGCCTGCGCGCGCGAGCGGTCCGGGACCGAGTCCAGGAAGGCCACGGCGGCCTCCACCTCGTACGGATGGGACTTCTCCAGGGAGTCGACCGCCTGCCAGCAGAAGTCCGTGGCCCGGAACAGCCAGGCGTGCCACACCTCGTTGCGGTGCAGAAGACCCACCACCGGGCCCGTGGCGAGGAGTTCACTCGGCGGGTCGGCGACGATCGACAGGAACGGCGCCGCCGGATAGCCGCGCTGGCTGGGGTGGATCGCCGGCAGCGCGCCGTCCGGTGCCGAGACCGACGTCAGATAGCGGCACACCCGCTCCACCCGCTGCCCGCCGCAGCGCCCGATGGCGTCCAGGACCCGCAGCGCGTACCCGGTGTGCAGGGGCTGGCTGACGGGGCCGCGCAGATCGGGTTCCAGCGCGTGGCCGTATCCGCCGTCCTCGTTGCGGTAGGCGTCCAGCGCGGTCTCGACCGCGTCGGCGCCTCCGTTCAGGAAGTGGTACGCGAAGCGACGCTGCTCCAGCACCCGCGCGGTGAGCCACACGAAGTGCTCGGCGCGGAAGAGCGGGGAACGCGCGGGGGGCGTCGGGGGGAGTGGGGCTGCTCCTGTTTCGGCCATGCGTCAGACCGTAGGGCGCGGAGCGGTCCCGGCGAGCGGTCCCGGCGTCGGCCCACCCTCAGGGGCGGGATACTGAAGTCATGCGGTTGACGGTCTTCTGGCAGCGGATGGCGGAACACTTCGGTTCGGGGTACGCCGACACCTTTGCGCGCGATCACGTGATGACGGAGCTCGGCGGACGGACCGTGCACGAGGCCCTGGACGCCGGCTGGGAGGCGAAGGACGTGTGGCGTGTGGTGTGCGCGGCGATGAACGTTCCGTCGGAGAACCGGTGAAATCACACGGAAACGACGCCGGTCGGTCGCGTAGATCGCAGGGCGGCGACTGATCGGCGGTGGCGTGGGCGAGACTTGCACCGTGGCATCCACAGACGAGACCGGACAGCTCGGACAGCAGGCATCCCCGTTCGGCACGACGCCGCCCGCGCCCCCGGCCGGGCAGGACGCGCGCATGCCCCGCTGGCTGCCACGCGCCATGATTCTGGCACTCACCCTCATTGGCCTGTTCCAGTTGGGCAGCTGGGCCTTCCACGAGCTCACCGGCCTGTTGATCAACATCCTCATCGCGTTCTTCGCCGCGCTCGCGATCGAACCCGCGGTGAGCCGCATGTCCTCGCGCGGTATGCGCCGGGGACTGGCCACCTTCCTGGTCTTCATCGGCCTGCTCGTCGCGATCGCCGGGTTCGTCACCCTGCTCGGCTCCATGCTCGCGGGCCAGATCATCAAGATCGTCGAGGACTTCCCGGCCTATCTCGACTCCGTCATCAACTGGATCAACGCACACTTCAACACCGAGCTGAAGCGGGTGGACGTCCAGGAGGGACTGCTCCGCTCCGACTGGCTGCGCAGTTACGTACAGAACAGTGCCACCGGTGTCCTGGACGTCTCCGGCCAGGTGCTGGGCGGGCTCTTCCAGCTGCTGACGATCACGCTGTTCACGTTCTACTTCGCCGCCGACGGACCGAGACTGCGCCGCGCGCTGTGCTCCGTGCTGCCGCCCGCCCGGCAGGCCGAGGTGCTGCGCGCGTGGGAGATCGCCGTCGACAAGACCGGCGGCTATCTGTACTCGCGCGGTCTGATGGCACTCGTCTCCGGGGTCGCCCACTACGTCCTGCTGGAGTTCCTGAGCGTGCCGTACGCGCCCGTGCTCGCCGTCTGGGTGGGGCTGGTCTCGCAGTTCCTCCCGACCATCGGCACCTATCTCGCGGGCGCCCTGCCGATGCTGATCGCTTTCACCGTCGATCCCTGGTACGCGCTGTGGGTGCTGGTCTTCGTCGTGCTCTACCAGCAGTTCGAGAACTACGTGCTGCAGCCCAAGCTGACCGCGAAGACCGTCGACATCCACCCTGCCGTCGCCTTCGGTTCGGTCGTCGCGGGCACCGCGCTGCTCGGCGCGGTCGGCGCGCTCATCGCCATCCCCGCGGTCGCCACACTCCAGGCGTTCCTGGGGGCGTACGTGAAGCGGTACGACGTCACGGACGACCCTCGTGTCCAGGGGCACCGCAGCCGGGGCACGAGCATCCTCACGCGGCTGCGGAATCTGCTGGAGGGGCGCCGGGTTGCCGGCACCGAGGACTCGGCGCACTCCGCGGAGACGCCCGAATCGGAATCCGGGTCGGGGCCGAGGTCGGGGGAAGGCTCCACGCCCGCGTGAGCGGCGCCCGGGGCGTGGCGCCCTGATGGACGCCGCGTAGACGTCCGGACCGTCGGTGTGACAGGAGTGCTCGGCATCGTCCTGTCCGGTCGTGGACGCCCGGTGTCATGCCCTCCTGGGGTGTCGAACCCGACATCCGGGCCGTTAGCGCATTGGCGAACCCAGTCTCGGAGGTGCCGAGTGTCGCGCTTGACACGAAAATCGAACATCCATTCTGATTGAGGTTCCGGCGAGGCTCTCGACGAGTATTTCGTCAGGGTTTTCATGGAGATGTGCCCGAGTTATCCACAGGCCGGACGGGCGTCGGGGCGCATTGTCAGTGGCAGGCGTTAGCGTCTTTGACGTGAAGCGATCGACTCAAGCAAACCGGGTGGAACCCATGGCAGGAACCGACCGCGAGAAGGCGCTGGACGCCGCACTCGCACAGATTGAACGGCAGTTCGGCAAGGGCGCGGTGATGCGCCTGGGCGAGCGGCCGAATGAACCCATCGAGGTCATCCCCACCGGGTCGACCGCACTCGACGTCGCCCTCGGCGTCGGCGGGCTGCCGCGCGGCCGAGTGGTGGAGGTGTACGGCCCGGAGTCCTCCGGTAAGACGACCCTGACCCTGCACGCGGTGGCGAACGCGCAGAAGGCCGGAGGCCAGGTCGCCTTCGTGGACGCGGAGCACGCCCTCGACCCCGAGTACGCGAAGAAGCTCGGCGTCGACATCGACAACCTGATCCTGTCGCAGCCGGACAACGGCGAGCAGGCCCTGGAGATCGTGGACATGCTGGTCCGCTCCGGTGCCCTCGACCTCATCGTCATCGACTCCGTCGCCGCACTCGTCCCGCGTGCGGAGATCGAGGGCGAGATGGGTGACTCGCACGTGGGTCTGCAGGCTCGTCTGATGAGCCAGGCGCTCCGCAAGATCACCGGTGCGCTGAGCCAGTCCGGGACCACCGCGATCTTCATCAACCAGCTCCGCGAGAAGATCGGCGTGATGTTCGGCTCGCCGGAGACCACGACCGGCGGCCGGGCGCTCAAGTTCTATGCCTCGGTGCGGCTCGACATCCGTCGCATCGAGACGCTGAAGGACGGCACCGACGCGGTCGGCAACCGCACCCGCGTCAAGGTGGTCAAGAACAAGGTCGCGCCGCCCTTCAAGCAGGCCGAGTTCGACATCCTCTACGGGCACGGCATCAGCCGCGAGGGCGGTCTGATCGACATGGGCGTGGAGCACGGCTTCGTCCGCAAGGCCGGCGCCTGGTACACGTACGAGGGCGACCAGCTCGGCCAGGGCAAGGAGAACGCGCGCAACTTCCTGAAGGACAACCCCGACCTCGCCAACGAGATCGAGAAGAAGATCCTCGAGAAGCTGGGGGTCGGTGTCAGGCCGGAGAAGCCCGCCACCGAGCCCGGTGCGGACGCCGCCACGGTCGTCCCGGACGGGGCCGCGAAGGCGGTTCCCGCTCCCGCGTCGGCGGCCAAGACCGCCAAGGCCAAGACCACGGCCACGGCGGTCAAGAGCTAGCCCGTGACACGACGAACCGACTGGGCCGAGTACGCCCACCCCGGTGCCTCGGAGGACCGGGGCGGCGGGGGCTTTGCCGGGGGCGGTGACAGTGCCTACGGGGACGCCGGGCCATACGGGGGTGGCCGCGGGGCCCGTGAAGGCGACGGGGTGTACGAGGGCGACGGAGACGTCGGATCGCAGCGGGGCGAGGGTCTGCCCGGGGACGGGCGCCGTCGCGGCGACGGCTCTCCGGGAGGAAGGCGGCGCCGTGGCGGCGGTGCCCTGAGCGGCGAGAGCGGCCCGTACGACGAAGGCGGCTCACGCGGTGAGGGCTCGCGTGGTGGGCGTGGTCGTCGTCGGCAGCGGGGCTTCGGCGAGCAGGGCGGCAACCCACAGGACGGAGGTTCCGTCTCCTCGTCGAGGGCCGAGCAGGCGGAGCAGCCGGCGGACCCGGTCGAGCGGGCGCGGGCGATCTGTCTGCGCCTGCTCACCGGGACCCCGCGTACGCGGAAACAGCTCGCGGACGCCCTGCGCAAGCGGGAGATCCCGGACGAGGCGGCCGAGGAGGTGCTGTCGCGGTTCGAGGAGGTCGGACTGATCAACGACAGCGCGTTCGCGGACGCCTGGGTCGAGTCCCGCCACCACGGCCGGGGACTGGCCCGGCGGGCTCTCGTGCAGGAACTGCGTACCAAGGGCGTGGACGCGACGCTCATCGACGAGGCGGTCGGACAGCTCGACTCCGAGCAGGAGGAGACGACCGCGCGTGAACTCGTCGCCCGCAAACTGCGTGCGACGCGCGGTCTCGACCGCGACAAGCGGCTGCGGCGGCTCGCGGGCATGCTGGCCCGCAAGGGCTACCCCCAGGGCATGGCCCTGAGAGTCGTTCGGCAGGCACTGGAGGAGGAGGGCGAGGACACCGAGTTCCTTGCGGACGAGGAGTTCTGAGCCCGGTAGTGCCGGAGGTTCAGCCGTCCCGAGAGGCAGTCGTTCACTCGGGAGGTCTGTGTACTTGGTCCTGAACACGGTGGACGCGCGGGGGCGCCGACCGCGTTCAGGGCCGGGCGGACGGTACGGCGACGGGTGTCAGTGCGCCTGCTCCGTCACAGGAAGCCCCGCCGCCCGCCACGCCTGAAACCCTCCGACGAGGTCGGTCGCCCGGTGCAGCCCCAACCGGTGCAGGGACACGGCCGCGAGGCTCGACGCGTATCCCTCGTTGCAGATCACCACGATCCGCAGATCGTGGCCGGTCGCCTGAGGCGCACGATGGCTGCCCCGGGGATCCAGGCGCCACTCCAGTTCGTTGCGCTCGACCACGAGCGCGCCGGGATCAGGCCGTCGCGCTCACGCAGGGCCGCGTACCGGATGTCCACCAGCAGCGCCTCGCCGGCCTGTGCGGCCTCGTACGTCTCGTGTGGCTCCACGCGCGCGTAGGTCTCGCGCACGCGGCCCAGCAACTCGTCGATACCGACAGGCTGTTCGCTCACTGCCAGTCCTGCGGGCGCTCGACGTGCTCCAGGCGCAGCACCTGTCCCGTACGGCTGTAGCGACGGATCTGGGGCAGCGGCGGATAGTAGGCGTGGACCGAGATCGCGTGCTGGTCGCGGGACTCGTTGAGCACCTCGTGCACATGGTGGCGGCCGAAGCCCCGCCCCTGGCCGGCCGACAGTCGTCGCTCCCGGTCGACGCCCTCGGTGAGTTCCAGGGTCTTCCAGCCGTCGGTGGGCAGCCGGGCGGCGAGCGAGTTCTCCTTGAGCTCGCCGGCCGCGGTGAGGAAGGCACCGACCGAGTCGGCGTGGTCGTGCCAGCCGGTGCCGGTGCCGGGCGGCCAGCCGATCAGCCAGGCCTCGCTGCCGCCAGGGCCTTCGAGGCGCACCCAGGTGCGGCCCTCGGGGTCGAGCGGCAGGGAGGCGATCAGCTCGGCGTCGGCGGCCGTACGCCGTACGAAGTCGAGCAGGTCCGCCTGCGTCGGGGTCTTGGGAGTGCGGGAGAACGGGGCAGCTGCGGCTGCGGGTACGGAGGGTGACACGGACACGGGTACCGTCCTGGTGAACGTTCGCGGGGAGCGCGCGACAGTGTGGAAGAGGGGCGCGCGGGAAAAGGGATGCGAATTCAGCAGGACGGACGACACACGCAGCCCGCATAGCGGACGAGGTCCATATGGACCCTCCGCCACAGGCGTACATCGGTGTCGGCGTCGGTCACGTTCCGGAGTACAGCATGACGGTGCTGACCGGTCAACTCGTTGTCACCATGTGGACGCACGCCGACGAGGGCAGAAGGCGCCGACGACAGCGCAGGTGTCAGCGGGTGCCCGCCGCGGCTTCCGCGTTCGCTGTCGCGCTCGGCCTGTCGGCCTTGTCCGTCCCTTCGGCCTGGTCGTTCGTCCTGTCCTGCGGAGGTCCGCCCAGCGTCGCCTCGGCCGCCGCGTACAGGTCGGCGGGTCGTACCCCGCTCAGCGCGGTGACCAGGTGCCCGTCCGGGCGGATCAGGAGCACGGTGTGGGCAGCGGCGCCCGGATAGCTCTCGGTGACCAGCAACTCGGCGGGGCGCGGCAGCGCGGCCACCGCCGCCGCCAGCCGGGGCATGATCCCGGCGCCCACCCAGTGCTTGCGCTCCCACACACCCGTGCCCGGCGCGACCAGCATCACCAGCAGCGCACCACGGCCCAGCCGCTCCCGCAGCCGCACGAAGGAACCGTCCTCGGCGGTGACCCGTACGTCCGTCACCTGTGCGCCGGGCGGGGTGTCCACCGAGATCTCCGCCTCGATGTGCTGGGGTGCCAGCGGCGAACTGCCGTACGTCCCCGGCTCGCCCAGGATTCCGCGCCCCAAGTGCCCGTCCGTGAGCAGCGAGTCGTGTCCGCGGGCCGACCCGGGAACGTACGACCGCAGCCCCGCACCCCCGCGCAGCAGCGGCAGTGCCTGGTCGGCGGCGCGCAGCCGGGTGGAGACGGCCGCGCGGCGCTCGGTCTGGTAGCTGTCCAGCAGCGCCTCGTGCGGGCCGTGGTGCCAGGCCAGGGCCAGCTTCCAGGCGAGGTTGTCGGCGTCCCGCAGTCCCTCGTCCAGCCCCTGGGTGCCGAGCGTGCCGAGCAGGTGCGCGGCGTCCCCGGCGAGGAAGACCCGGCCGGCCCGCCAGCGTCGGGCGAGCCGGTGGTGGACGATGTGCACGCCCGTGTCGAGCAGGTCGTACGGCGGAGTGGGGCCGCCGCTCCAGCCCGCGAGGGTCTCCCGGACACGGGTCACGAGGAGCTCGGGCGTCACCAGGTCCTTGCCGGGCGGCAGCAGCCAGTCCAGACGCCACACACCGTCGGGGAGCGGGCGGGCGGTGATCTCCCCGGCCGAGGGTCCGGACGTCCGCCAAGGCGGCATCCGGTGCAACAACGCCTCACCGGGCCACGGAAGTTCCGTACGCAGCGCGGCCACGGCGTGTCGTTCCACGGCCGTACGTCCGGGGAAGCGGATGTCCTGGAGTTTGCGCACGGTGGAGCGCGGGCCGTCGCAGCCGACCAGGTAGCTGCCGCGCCACCAGGTGCCGCCCGGGCCGCGGGTGTGTGCCGTGACTCCGGACGGCTCCTGCTCGACGGAGTCGAGGCGGCTGTTGACGGCGACCTCGACGAGTCGCTCGTGCGCGATGGCGGACCGCAGGGCGCCGGTCAGTACGTGCTGGGCGATGTGCAGGGGGACGTCGGACTCCGTGACGGGCACGGGTTGCGACTCGAAGCCCACGGGCGCATCGGTCGGCCCGTCCGATTCCCCGGTGCCGAAAGAAATCTGACGCATCACCTGCTTGCGCCGCATCGACCGCCATCCGGCCCAGTGGAAACCGGCCTCGGCGACAGGCACACCGGTCAGCCGCTCCAGCAGCGCGGCAGTGTCCTCGCGCAGCACGACCGTGCGCGCGGGGCGCTGGTCGTCCTTGCCCGGCCCCTCGTCGAGGACGACCGAAGGGACCTCCTGGCGCGCCAGCGCAAGCGCCAGCGTGAGCCCGACCGGCCCAGCTCCGACGATGATCACCGGGTCCATGGCGCGGCGCCCCCTGCCCAGAGCGACGTCTTCATCGACACAAGTGAACAGGAAGTTGGAGCAGGGTGCACGATCACAAAACGTATGCAACAGACTCCGCGCCACCCGGTCAAGCTGGACGCACCGCAGCCGCCCGACCCGACACACTCGACGTTTCCCCTGGTACGGCATGTGCACCCGGTGCCGACGGCGAACGGCGGAGGCAGTGGCGAACGCGCCACTGCCTCCGGGCAGGTCATACGAGTTGAGCGTCCGTCAGATGGTGCCGCCCGCGCCGGTTGCCGCAGTGCCCTCCACCGTCGCCGGTCCGAGCACCACACCGGTCGACTTCTTGCCTCGGCGCAGCCTGCCCTCCAGCCAGCTCGCGAAGCTGGTGATGAGGAAGTTGAGCACGATGAAGATGATCGCCACCACGACGAAGCTCTGAACGACGTTGGCGTAGTTGGCCGCGAGTGTGCCGCGCGTGTTGAGCAGCTCGGTGAACCCGATCATCACGCCGCCCAGCGCGGTGTCCTTCACGATGACCACGAGCTGGCTGACGATGGCCGGCAGCATCGCGGTGACGGCCTGCGGCAACAGGACGTTGGTCATCGTCTGTCCCTTGCGCAGCCCGATCGCCATCGCGGCCTCCGACTGCCCCTTCGGCAGGGAGAGGATGCCGGCCCGTACGATCTCGGCGAGGACGGACGCGTTGTAGAGCACCAGGCCTGTGACGACGGCGTAGAGAGGCCGCTGTTCGCTGCTGACGTTCGTGTAGCGGTCGTAGAACTCGTTGGCGAACAGCATCAGCAGCAGGACCGGGATCGCCCGGAAGAGCTCGACCACCGCGCCTGCCGGACCCCGGACCCACCGGTGGTCGGAGAGGCGGGAGATGCCGAAGAGCGCGCCCAGCGGAAGGGCGATCACCATGGCCAGTGCCGCGGCCTTCAGCGTGTTGCCGAGGCCCGGCAGCAGATAGGTCGTCCAGGCCTGGGACTCGGTGAACGGCTCCCACAGGGCCCACCTCAGCTGGCCCTTGTCGTCCATGGTCTGCCAGATCCACCACAGGAGCAGGGCGAACAGGACGAAGAAGACCACCGAGAGGAGCACGTTGCGCCGCTTGGCGCGGGGCCCCGGAGTGTCGTAGAGAACGGAACTCATCGCTTCACCGCCAGTCGCTTGCTCAGCCAGCCGAGGACGAGGCCGGTGGGGAGGGTCAGGACCACGAACCCGAATGCGAAGACGGCGCCGATGAGCAGCGTCTGAGCCTCGTTCTCGATCATTTCCTTCATCAGGAGGGCGGCCTCGGCCACGCCGATCGCGGCTGCCACGGTCGTGTTCTTGGTCAGGGCGATCAGTACGTTGGCCAGCGGGCCGATCACGGAACGGAAGGCCTGCGGCAGCACGACCAGCCCCAGAGTCTGGCTGAAGCTCAGCCCGATGGCACGGGCCGCCTCGGCCTGTCCGAGCGGCACCGTGTTGATGCCGGAGCGGATCGCCTCGCAGACGAACGCCGCGGTGTAGGCGACGAGACCGAGGATCGCCAGGCGGAAGCCCCTGACATCGAAGTCGGACGCTCCCATCGTCATGCCGAAGATGTCGGCGAGGCCGAGCGAGGTGAAGACGATGATGACGGTCAGGGGGATGTTCCGGACGATGTTGACGTAGGCCGTGCCGAACCCACGCATGAGCGGTACCGGGCTGACCCGCATCGCGGCCAGGAGGGTGCCCCAGACAAGGGAGCCGACGCCGGAGAGGGCGGTGAGCTTCACCGTCATCCAGAAGGCGCCCCAGATGCTCGGGTCGTCATAGTCTGAAAGAAAGTCGAACACGATCTCCCGCGCTTCCGGGGTGGGTGGCGTACGTGGACAGCGCGGTGTGCCGCCGCCTTGATCGCGATTCGGCGACGGCACACCAGTGAACCCTCGCGTTACTTGACGATGTTGCCGATCTTCGGCGCGGGCTCGTTCTTGTAGTTGGCCGGACCGAAGTTGTCCGTGACCGCCTTGTCCCAGGCCTTGTCGCTGACCATCTTCTCCAGGGCGGCGTTGATCTTGTCGACCGTCGCGGTGTCGCCCTTCTTCACGCCGATGCCGTAGTTCTCGTTGCTCAGCTTGAGGCCGGCGAGCTTGAACTGGCCCTTGTACTGCTCCTGCGCGGCGAAGCCGGCGAGGATCGAGTCGTCCGTGGTCAGAGCGTCCACGGCGCCGCTCTGCAGAGCGGCGATGCACTCCGAGTAGCCGCTGTTCTCCTTCAGGTTGGCCTTCGGGGCGAAGTCGTCCTTGACGTTCTGCGCCGAGGTGGAGCCGGTCACCGAGCACAGGTTCTTGCCGTTGAGGTCGGTGCTCTCGGTGATGTCCGAGTCGGCCTTGACCAGCAGGTCCTGGTGGGCCAGCAGGTACGGGCCGGCGAAGTCGACCTTCTTGGCGCGCTCGTCGTTGATCGAGTACGTGGCCGCGATGAACTTCACGTCGCCGCGGGCGAGCGCGTTCTCACGGTCGGCGCTCTTGGTCTCGACGAACTCGATCTGGTTGGGCTCGTAGCCGAGTTCCTTGGCCACGTACGTGGCCACG
Organism: Streptomyces lacrimifluminis; assembly: GCF_014646095.1. Lineage (GTDB taxonomy): Bacteria > Actinomycetota > Actinomycetes > Streptomycetales > Streptomycetaceae > Streptomyces > Streptomyces lacrimifluminis. Next base: position 38,150 of record NZ_BMMU01000007.1, read on the forward strand.
TCGACGTCGAAGCCGGAGAAGGATCCGTCGGGCTTCTTCAGGCCGAGACCCGGCTGGTCGTACTTGATGCCGATCTTGATCTTGTCGCCGCCACCGGAACCCGAGCCGGTGTCGTCGCCGTCACCGTTGTCGCCTCCGCACGCGGTCGCGGTCAGGGCGAGGACGAGCGCGGTGGCCGCCGCGGCGGAGACCTTGCGGAGCTTCATGGTGAACATCCTTTGTGTGGTGAGGAGAATGCCGTCGTTGCGGGTGACACAGGCCGTCGCCGATTCGTGCGCGTCGTCGGTGCGGATTCGTCAGTGGTGCAGGATCTTGGACAGGAAGTCCTTGGCGCGGTCGCTGCGGGGGTTGCTGAAGAACTGGTCCGGCACAGCCTCTTCGACGATGCGGCCGTCCGCCATGAACACCACTCGGTTCGCGGCCGAACGGGCGAACCCCATTTCGTGGGTCACGACGATCATGGTCATGCCCTCGCGGGCGAGCTGCTGCATGACCTCAAGGACCTCGTTGATCATCTCCGGGTCGAGAGCCGACGTCGGCTCGTCGAAGAGCATGACCTTGGGGTCCATGGCCAGGGCTCGCGCGATGGCGACGCGCTGCTGCTGCCCGCCGGACAGCTGTGCGGGGTACTTGTCCGCCTGCGTGGCCACGCCCACCCGGTCGAGCAGGGCGCGGGCCTTCTCCTCGGCGACCTTCTTGTCGGCCTTGCGGACCTTGATCTGGCCCAGCATCACGTTCTCGAGCACCGTCTTGTGCGCGAAGAGATTGAAGGACTGGAAGACCATGCCGACATCGGCGCGCAGCCGGGCCAGCGCCTTGCCCTCCTGGGGCAGCGGCTTGCCGTCGATCGAGATGTCTCCCGAGTCGATGGTCTCCAGGCGGTTGATGGCGCGGCAGAGGGTGGACTTACCGGACCCGGAGGGCCCGATGACCACGACCACCTCGCCGCGGGTGATGGTCAGGTCGATGTCCTGGAGAACATGCAACGCGCCAAAGTGCTTGTTGACGCTCTTCAGGACGACCAGATCGCCGGTCACGGGCACGTCGTCCTTGGCCACCGATACTTCGGTCATCGCTTACTGGCTCCGTCCACCTCGGTTTCGGAGGAGAGTAGTGACCCCGTGGGACCAGCGTCATCACATCTGAGGGGAACTTGAGCATAACGATCTGATGTCAGGTCAACACGCTTTGTAGTGATCCTCGAAAGAGGTGTACCGGCTGGATAACGGAAGCGGCCCGTAGCCGGAACCACGCACGCGCGTGCGTGTGTCCACATGGTGTACTCCGCTGGGGCGCCGCATGTGGTGTACAAGTCGAAACGGCACGGTCGGCCAACCGAAGTCCATGAACCGGAAGGGGTCGCGATGAGACTGCTCCTTGTCGAGGACGACAACCATGTCGCCGCCGCGCTCTCCGCGGTTCTGGCGCGGCACGGTTTCGCCGTCACGCACGCCCGCAGCGGCGAGGAGGCCCTCCAGGCGCTCGTCCCGGAAGGCAACGGCTTCGGCGTGGTGCTGCTCGACCTGGGCCTGCCCGACCAGGACGGGTACGAGGTGTGCGGCAAGATCCGCAAGCGCACCAACACCCCCGTGATCATGGTCACCGCGCGCTCCGACATCCGCTCCCGCATCCACGGCCTCAACCTTGGCGCCGACGACTACGTGGTCAAGCCGTACGACACCGGGGAGTTGCTCGCCCGGATCCACGCCGTCAGCCGGCGCAGCGTCCACGAGGACGCCGCCGAGGCCGGTGAGAACGCGCTGCTCCTGGGATCCCTGCGCATCGAACTGTCCACCCGGCAGGTCCTCGTCGGCGGTTCCGTGGTCCAACTGACCCGTAAGGAGTTCGATCTGCTGGCCCTCCTCGCTCAGCGTCCGGGAGTGGTGTTCCGCCGTGAACAGATCATCAGCGAGGTCTGGCGCACCAGCTGGGAGGGGACCGGCCGCACCCTGGAGGTGCATGTCGCGTCCCTGCGCGCCAAGTTGGGCATGCCGGCGCTGATCGAGACCGTCCGCGGCGTGGGCTATCGGCTCGTCGCCCCGACGCAGTAGCGGGGACGGGTGCGCACACGTCTCCTCCCCCTGCTCATCGTCCTGATGGCGGCCGTCCTGCTCGCGCTCGGCATCCCGCTCGCCGTCAGCGTGGCCGCCGCCCAGCAGCAGACGGTCGTCGTCGACCGGATCGACGACACGGCGCGGTTCGCGGCGCTCGCCCAGTTCGTCACCGACCGGCCCACCGGGTCCCGGGTCAGGGACGCGGACACCGACGAGCGCGGCGAGACCCTCCAACGGGAACTCGAGAGCTACTACGACGTCTACGGCATCCGTTCCGGCGTCTTCTACCGCAACGACGCACCCATGGCCAACGCGCCGGCCGACTGGTACCTGCCGGAGACGGGCGAGGTGCGTGACGCGTTCGCCGAAGCGCTCCTCTCCCGCCGCAGCCACGATCCGCAACAGGTCTGGCCCTGGCAGCGGCACCGGCTCGTCGTCGCGTCGCCGGTCATCCGGGACGGCGACGTCGTGGCCGTCGTGGTGACCGACTCGCCCACCGGCCAGATGCGTTCACAGACGCTGCACGGCTGGCTCATCATCGGCGCCGGCGAGTCCGCCGCGATGCTGCTCGCCGTCGGCGCCGCGCTGCGCCTCACCGGCTGGGTGCTCAGGCCCGTACGCGTCCTCGACGCCACCACGCACCACATCGCGACCGGCAGCCTGAAGTCGCGGGTCGCGGTGGCCGGCGGGCCGCCGGAACTCAGACGGCTGGCACGGTCGTTCAACGAGATGGCGGACAACGTCGAGGACGTGCTGGAGCAGCAGCGTGCCTTCGTCGCCGACGCCTCGCACCAGCTGCGCAACCCGCTCTCGGCGCTGCTGCTGCGTATCGAACTGCTCGCGCTCGAACTGCCGGAGGGGAACGAGGAGATCGCCTCGGTCCAAACCGAGGGCAAGCGCCTGGCCGAGGTTCTGGACGACCTCCTGGACCTGGCGCTGGCCGAGCACACCGAGGCGGACCTCGCACTCACCGACATCGGCGCGCTGACGGCCGAGCGTGTCGCGGCCTGGACCCCGCTCGCCAGGGCCAAGGGCGTACGCCTGGTCGGCGACTGTCCTGCCACCACGGCGTGGGCCGACCCGGTCACGCTGTCCAGCGCCCTGGACGCGGTGATCGACAACGCGGTGAAGTTCACGCCCGGGGACGAGTCCGTGCAGGTGTCGGTCGCGTCGAACGGCGAGACCTCGACGATCGTGGTCACCGACGGCGGCCCGGGTCTCACCGACGAGGAACTCGTCCGTATCGGCGACCGGTTCTGGCGCAGCGGCCGGGACCAGAACGTCAAGGGTTCGGGCCTCGGCCTCTCCATCTCCCGGGTCCTGCTGGCGGCGGGCGGCGGCACGATCTCGTACGACCACCACGAACCGCACGGTCTGAAGGTGACCGTCCGGGTGCCCAGGTCGGGTCCGACGTCCTGAGGGAACCACGCCGGGCCTGCCCTACGGCTTGACCGAGCGGTAGTAGCGCCGGGCGCCCTCGTGCAGGGCCAGCGGGTCGGTGTAGATGGCGGTCCGCAGGTCCACGAGCTGCGCCGAGTGGACGTGGGCGCCGATGCCGTCCCGGCTGTCGATCACCGACCGGGTCAGCCACTCGGTGAGCCTCGGGTCCATGTCCGCGCGTGTCATGAGCAGGTTGGACACCGCGATCGTCGCCACGGTCGAACCGTTCTGGACGGACGGGTAGGCCGACTCGGGCATGTTGGTGGCCCGGTAGTAGCGGGACGCTCCGCCCTGCTCGTGCAGCTTGGTGACCAGGCCCGCGTCTATGGGGACGAAGCGGAAGGGGAACTCCTTCGCCAGCTGCACCAGACCGTTGGTAGGCAGGCCGCCCGACCAGAAGAAGGCGTCGATCTGGTCCTGCTGGAGCCGTCCGGGGCCGGTGTCGATGCCGTCGGCGAAGGGCTTGATGTCCTTGGCCGGGTCGAGACCGGCGGCGGCCAGCACCCTGTTCGCGATCAGCCGTACGCCGGAGTTGTCCAGCCCTATGGCAACCCGCTTGCCCCGCAGGTCCTGCACGCTCGAGATCTTGGAGTCGCGGGGCACGACGAGCTGCACGTAGTCGTCGTAGAGGCGTGCGACGCCGCGCAGTGAGCCGGCCCCCGGCAGCTCCCTCAGAATGTAGGTCTCCACCGCGTCGGCCGCCGCGATGGTGAAGTCGGCGTCGCCCGTCGCCACCCGCTTGACGTTCTCCTGCGACCCCTGGCTGTTCAGCAGCCGTACGTCCAGCTTCGGCATGTCCTTGGCGAAGGCGGTGCTGAGCCGTGAGCCGTACTGCTGGTAGACGCCGGCCGGTGTCCCGGTGCTGAAGGTGATCGTCCCGGCCGGGGGTTCCTCGTCCAGCGGCAGCAGCCACCACAGCAGCAGCCCGAAGGCCACGAAAGCGGCGGCCGAGCCCATGAGGGCCTGTCGCCTGCGGATCTGCGGGAGCACCTTGAACATGCGCGAGATCCTGCCAGTACAGCCCCCGTGCTGGCCAGGAACAGGGGGAGAGGGTGCCTGCCGTACGACGATCGGATCGGCTCCCGTAGGGCCGCCACGAGATCGCTAGAGTCACCGCATGCGCTCCGGTACCTCTCCTTCCTCCTCACCCGCCTCGCCCGCCGACCTCGTCCGGGAGTTCCACCGGGCCTTCGGTCTCGACACCCGCAGTACACCCGCCGAGGTCTCCCCGGAGCTCGCGGCGCACCGGGGCGAGCTGCTCGCGGAGGAGGCCGCGGAGGTGGCCGAGGTCGCGACAACGGGCCCACTGGACCGGCTGGCGCACGAGCTGGCCGACGTCGTGTACGTCGCGTACGGGACGGCCCTCGTCCACGGGATCGACCTCGACGCGGTGATCGCGGAGATCCACCGGGCCAACATGACGAAGCTGGGCCCGGACGGACTGGTCGCCCGCAGGGCCGACGGCAAGGTGCTCAAGGGCGACCACTACCGGGCCCCGGACGTCGCAGCCGTCCTGCGCCGCCAGGGCTGGAACGCGGGCGAGCGGTAACCCGTACAGCCCAGCCTCACGTACCGCCTACCCTTGTCGCATGAGCAGCAGTGACCGGATCCAGGCCGTGGACGTCAAGACTTACGAAGTGCGCACCTACGGGTGCCAGATGAACGTCCACGATTCCGAGCGATTGTCCGGACTGCTCGAGAACGCCGGTTACGTGCGCGCGCCCGAGGGCGCGGACGGGGACGCGGACGTCGTCGTCTTCAACACCTGCGCCGTGCGGGAGAACGCCGACAACCGGCTGTACGGCAACCTCGGCCGACTCGCCCCGATGAAGACCAAGCGCCCCGGGATGCAGATCGCCGTGGGCGGCTGCCTGGCGCAGAAGGACCGCGACACCATCGTGAAGCGGGCGCCCTGGGTGGACGTCGTCTTCGGTACGCACAACATCGGCAAGCTGCCCGTCCTGCTGGAACGCGCGCGCGTGCAGGAGGAGGCGCAGGTCGAGATCGCCGAGTCGCTGGAGGCTTTCCCGTCCACGCTGCCGACACGGCGCGAGAGCGCGTACGCGGCCTGGGTGTCGATCTCCGTCGGCTGCAACAACACGTGCACCTTCTGCATCGTCCCGGCCCTGCGCGGCAAGGAGAAGGACCGCCGCACCGGCGACATCCTCGCCGAGATCGAGGCGCTGGTCGGCGAGGGCGTCTCCGAGATCACCCTGCTCGGCCAGAACGTCAACGCGTACGGCTCCGACATCGGTGACCGCGAGGCATTCAGCAAGCTGCTGCGGGCCTGCGGAAAGATCGACGGACTGGAGCGCGTCCGTTTCACCTCCCCGCACCCGCGCGACTTCACCGACGACGTCATCGCCGCGATGGCCGAGACACCGAACGTGATGCCGCAGCTCCACATGCCCATGCAGTCCGGCTCGGACACGATCCTGAAGGCGATGCGCCGCTCGTACCGCCAGGAGCGCTACCTGGGGATCATCGAGAAGGTGCGGGCCGCCATTCCGCACGCGGCGATCACCTCCGACATCATCGTGGGCTTCCCCGGGGAGACCGAGGAGGACTTCGAGCAGACGATGCACGCGGTGCGCGAGGCTCGGTTCGCACAGGCGTTCACCTTCCAGTACTCCAAGCGGCCCGGCACCCCCGCCGCCACGATGGAGAACCAGATCCCCAAAGAGGTCGTCCAGGAGCGTTACCTGCGCCTCGCCGCCCTCCAGGAGGAGATCTCCTGGGACGAGAACAAGAAGCAGGTCGGCCGCACCCTGGAGCTGATGGTCGCCGAGGGCGAGGGCCGCAAGGACGGCGCCACCCACCGCCTCTCCGGCCGCGCCCCCGACAACCGCCTGGTCCACTTCACCAAGCCGGACACCGCGGTGCGCCCCGGCGACGTGGTCACGGTCGAGATCACGTACGCCGCCCCGCACCACCTTCTCGCCGAGGGTGCCGTCCTGAACGTGCGTCCCACGCGCGCGGGTGACGCCTGGGAGAAGCGCAGCACCGCGGAGGCGGCGAAGCCGGTGGGCGTGATGCTGGGCCTGCCGGGGATCGGGGCGCCGGCGCCGTTGCCGGTGGCTGCGGGGAGCGGCTGCGGCTGCGACTGACGTCCTGCCACAATGCGGGTGGGAAGGAGCATCACATGTTGCCGTACAGAGTTGCGTTCACCGAGGAAGCCGCCCACGTGCGCGACAGCCTGTCCACCGACCGGCGTGACGTGCTGGAACGCGGCCTGGCCATACTGGTGACCGACCCGCGGCACAAGCTCTCCCACTCCGTCCGCGGTGACGAGACAACGCGTGAGATCGCCCTCTCGCGCAACCTCTTCATCGAGTACGTGATCAGCGACGGCAAACTGGTCGTCCTCCTCCTCACGGTCATCGACCTGACCGACGTACTGATCGAGGACTGACTCCGCACCGTCCGCCGGGGTTACCCTGCCGATCATGCTTGTCGCCGCCGCCGTCTGCCCCTGTCCGCCGCTCCTCGTGCCCGAGGTGGCCGCGGGAGCCGCACCCGAGCTGGACGCCGCCCGCGCCGCCTGCACGGACGCGCTGGGCGTGCTCGCGGCCTCCCGCCCCGACCGTCTGCTGGTCGTCGGACCCGCCGGGCAGAGCGGCCGTGGACCGCACCCGGAGGGCACACGGGGTTCGTTCAGAGGCTTCGGGGTGGACCTCGGCGTCCGCCTGGGCACCGGGAACTCCGGCCCGGAAGCGTTGGCACGGGAGCTGCCGCCGTCGCTCGCCGTCGCCGCCTGGCTGCTGGAGCGGTCCGGCTGGTCCCAGGCGCCGATGGAAGGCCTGGGCGTGGGGGAGCCCTTGGCTGCCGAGCGGTGCGTCGCGATCGGGAGAGAGATCGGCGGGCAGCAGGGGAGGGTGGCCCTGCTGGTGATGGGTGATGCCAGCGCCTGTCGCACTCTCAAGGCTCCGGGGTACCTGGACGAGCGGGCGGCGGGGTTCGACGCGGACGTCGCGCGGGCGCTCGGAGCGGCGGACGTGGTGGCGCTCAAGACACTGGACGCGGAACTGGCCTACGAACTGAAGGCCTCGGGCCGGGCACCCTGGCAGGTTCTCGCGGGCGCAGCCGAGAACACCGGCCTCGCGGGCACACTGCTGTACGAGGACGCGCCGTACGGCGTGGGGTACGTGGTCGCAGCCTGGTCGTAGCCGTAGCCGTAGCCGTAGCCGTAGCCGTAGCCGTAGCCGTAGCCGTGACGCGGCGCGGCGGACGGCCGGGAGCCTGTGGCTCCGCGGCCGTCCGTCGATATGGCGTGCTGTTGTTCGCGCCGGTCAGGAAGCCGGTGGCGGCGCGTCCGGCGGTGGCGTGAACGTGTCGTCCGGGGGGCCGCCCTCCTTGTGCGCGAGTCGGTCCACGGCGCCCTTCGCCTTGCCGGTGCCCGTATGGATCTTGTCGCTGTACTTGCCCTTGGTCTTCTCGTCGACCACCTTCGCGGCCTTGTCGAGACCCCGCTCGATCTGGTCCTCGTGCTGGTGCGCGAAGTCCGCGACCTTCTCCTTGGCCGGGGCGAGCTTTGCCTTCAGATTGTCCAGCAGACCCATTTTTCGCCTTCCCTCGCGGGCAGTTACTTGCGGGCGCCCTCACCGGCCTCGCTGTCGGCGGCCTCCTCGGCGGACTGCTGCTTGGGGATCTCGACGCCCTCGGTGGCGGGCACGACGACGGCTTCCGTCTTCTCCGCCGTGGTCTCCGTCACGGCATCGCTGCCGGCCTCCGGTGACCCCTTCGCCGCTTCCGTCTCCTCCGCCGCAGGCTCGTCCGTCACGACGACGGCCTGCTCGTCGGCGGTCGACGCCTCCTCCGTGGTCTTCGACCGTCCGAGAAGCCGTGCAAAAACACCCATATCCACTCCATATGTTACTCGTGCGGGCGAAATCCCGCGTCGCCCGGTGCGTCCGTTTGCGTCGCCCCCGTCACCGCCTCCCGAATCCGGCGGCGCGAACCTCGCAACTGGCAACGACCCCGGATCCCCGCCGTCACGTCGCTCGTTCGAGGAGGGGTCCCGGGTTTGCGAGACTGTGGCGGTGAGCAGCGCAGCCCCCACCCCACGAGTCATCGCCGTCGTCGGCCCCACCGCAGCCGGAAAGTCCGATCTGGGCGTCTTCCTCGCTCAGCGTCTCGGCGGCGAGGTCGTCAACGCCGACTCGATGCAGCTGTACCGAGGGATGGACATCGGCACCGCCAAGTTGACGCCCGAGGAGCGCGGCGGCATCCCGCACCACCTCCTGGACATCTGGGACGTGACCGACGCGGCGAGCGTCGCCGAATACCAGCGGCTCGCACGCGAACGGATCGACGCTCTGCTCGCCGCGGGGCGCTGGCCGGTCCTGGTCGGCGGTTCCGGTCTGTACATCCGGGGAGCCGTCGACAACCTGGAGTTTCCCGGCACCGATCCCGAGGTCAGGGCCCGTCTGGAGGAGGAGCTCGCCCTGCGCGGATCCGGGGCTCTGCACGCCCGCCTGGCCGCCGCCGACCCCGAGGCCGCGCAGGCGATCCTGCCCAGCAACGGCCGCCGTATCGTCCGGGCCCTGGAGGTCATCGAGATCACCGGCAAGCCCTTCACGGCCAACCTTCCGGGCCACGACTCCGTGTACGACACCGTGCAGATCGGCGTCGACGTGTCCCGCCCCGAGCTGGACGAGCGCATCGCCCGCCGGGTCGACCGGATGTGGGCGGCGGGGCTCGTGGACGAGGTGCGCGCGCTGGAGGCGCACGGCCTGCGCGAGGGGCTCACGGCATCGCGCGCGCTGGGCTATCAGCAGGTGCTCGCGGCGCTCGCCGGGGAGTGCGACGAGGACCACGCGCGTGCCGAGACCGTGCGTGCCACCAAGCGCTTCGCGCGCCGTCAGGATTCGTGGTTCAGGCGCGATCCCCGGGTGCACTGGTTGAGTGGGGCTGCGGCGGATCTCACAGAACTTCCGCACCTCGCACTGGCGTTGGTCGAACGACCGGTCACAGCCTGATCACGTCATGGCATCGGGACGCTCCGGCCGTCATCCAGGCCTCCGGCGCCGTGCCATCATCGAGCTTCGATCGACCAAGTGGAGTCCGAGTTGGGAGGGCGCGTGGCGATGGAGGCCGGCCCTCGCGACACCGCACAAGGCGCGGGACACGTCACAGGTGACGGTGGCGAAACGGAACGGGACGAGGATCGTCTGAGCCCCGACGGGCCCGACGAGACACAGGGCGGCGTGACCGCCGACGGACCCGAACCGGACGAGATGTTTCTCGGCCCCGAGGTCGAGGTCGAACTCCGACCGCAGCGCCGCCTGCGCATCTGGCAGCTCGCCCCGATCGTGGTCCTGGCAGCGCTCGGCTCCCTGATGTTCGCCTTCCCGCTGGCGTTCGACTTCGGCGACAGCGGAGCCGTGATCGCCATGCTGGGGCTGCTCATCTGCTCCTGCGCGGCGGGCTGGGGCATGATGGCCGCCCGCCGGGTCGGCTACACGGCCCCGGGCCTCGGTGAGGGCCGGCGGGACTGGCGGGTCGTGCTGGCGTACGTCGTGATGGTGGTCGTGGTCATCGGGCTCGCCGTGTGGAGAGTGGCCCGGCTGCGCTAGTTCCGATGCCGGACCGGCCGGTTGTTTCCGGCCCGGCCTGTGAACCAAGCGCGACCCGGCGTGTCGTACCCACCCCGTACGATCGAGGAATGAGCACGCGGATCGCCTTCCTCAAGGGGCACGGGACCGAGAACGACTTCGTGATCGTTCCCGATCCCGAGAACCTCATCGACCTCTCTCCGGCCGCCGTCGCCACCCTGTGCGACCGGCGTGCGGGCATCGGGGGTGACGGGCTGCTGCACGTCGTGCGGTCCGCCGCGCATCCCGAGGCCAGGGGCATGGCGGCCGAGGCGGAGTGGTTCATGGACTACCGCAATGGCGACGGCTCGATCGCGGAGATGTGCGGCAACGGCGTGCGGGTCTTCGCGCGCTATCTCCAGCGGGCCGGGCAGGCGACCGAGGGGGACCTCAAGGTCGCCACGCGCGGGGGTGTGAAGAGCGTGCACATCGCCAAGGAGGGCGACGTCACCGTCGGTATGGGCAAGGCGCTCTTCCCCGAAGGGGAGGTCACTGTGTGTGTCGACGAGCGCAGCTGGCCCGCGCGGAACGTGAACATGGGCAACCCGCACGCGGTCGCCTTCGTGGACGATCTCGCACACGCCGGGAACCTGTTCGCCGCGCCGCCGTTCAGCCCGGCCTCCGTGTATCCGGACGGGGTCAACGTCGAGTTCGTTGTCGACCGGGGTCCGCGACACGTCGCCCTGCGGGTGCACGAGCGCGGCGCCGGTGAGACCCGCTCGTGCGGCACGGGCGCGTGTGCCGTCGCCGTGGCCGCCGCCCGGCGGGACGGAGCCGACCCGGCCGTGACCGGGACGCCGGTGACGTACACCGTCGATGTGCCCGGTGGGCGCCTGGTGATCACCGAGAGGGCCGACGGTGAGATCGAGATGACAGGGCCCGCGGTGATCGTCGCCGAGGGAGAGATCGACGCGGAGTGGCTGGAAAGGCCGGCGAAGTGAAGCGGTTCATGGCTTGATTTCGCAGGCCAGGGATCCCTTCGGGTGCGGAAACGCAACCTCTGGGGTCCCCAGTGGCTCCAATGCGTGGTTGATCTCGACTCGGGTGGCCTGGAAGCGCGGGCACCCGAACCGTCGCTCGAATGGGTGATCCGTTTCACGCTCGACGAGAGGTGGTCAGTCGCGCGTGGTGGGCTCGGTAGCATCAAGCACCGGCCCGGACGGGGGAACAACGCCATCCCCTGAGCCGTCGTCCGCCATGGGGCATCCCGTCCGCCGGTCCAGGTAGCCGGAGGTGCCCATGAGTGCGGAGGCCACGAATCCCGCGAGCCCAGGTGCTGTGACGTCCTCGCCCAAGCTCGCGGCCTCGCTGGAACAGGACGGGACCCCGTCGCCCCGCCGGCGGACCCGCCCCCGGATCGATCTGCGCCGACTGGGCAGGGCCGCGTTCCTCGGCTCCGCCACCCGCGACCGGCTGCCCGACGCCATCGGCCACGTCGTCGAGGCGCACCGCGCCCACCACCCCGACGCCGACCTGGAGCCGCTGCGCCGGGCCTACGTCCTGGCTGAGTCCTCGCACCGGGGCCAGATGCGCAAGAGCGGCGAGCCGTACATCACGCACCCGCTCGCCGTGACCCTGATCCTCGCCGAACTCGGCGCGGAGACCACGACCTTGACGGCGTCTCTGCTCCACGACACCGTCGAGGACACCGATGTGACGCTGGATCAGGTCGGCGAGGAGTTCGGCGCCGAGGTCCGCTACATCGTCGACGGCGTGACGAAGCTGGAGAAGGTCGACTACGGTGCCGCCGCCGAGCCCGAGACCTTCCGCAAGATGCTGGTCGCCACCGGGAACGACGTCCGCGTGATGTCGATCAAACTCGCCGACCGGCTGCACAACATGCGCACCCTGGGCGTGATGCGCCCCGAGAAACAGGAGCGCATCGCGAAGGTGACCCGGGACGTGCTCATCCCGCTCGCCGAGCGGCTCGGCGTCCAGGCGCTCAAGACCGAACTGGAAGACCTGGTCTTCGCGATCCTGCACCCCGATGAGTACCGGCACACCCGGGAGTTGATCGTCGAGAACGCCGCCCGCGCGGACGACCCGCTCGCCGAGATCGCCGACGAGGTGCGCGCGGTACTGCGCGACTCGGGGATCCAGGCCGAAGTCCTCATCCGGCCACGGCACTTCGTGTCCCTGCACCGGGCGTCGCGCAAACGCGGCTCGCTGCGCGGTTCCGACTTCGGGCGGGTCCTGGTGCTCGTCAACGAGGACGCCGACTGCTACGGCGTACTGGGCGAGCTCCACACCTGTATGACGCCCGTGGTCTCGGAGTTCAAGGACTTCATCGCCGTACCCAAGTTCAACCTCTACCAGTCGCTGCACACCGCCGTCGCCCGTGCGGACGGCCAGGTCGCCGAAGTGCTCATCCGTACCCACCAGATGCACAAGGCGGCCGAGGCCGGTGTCATCGCGCTCGGCAATCCCTACGCTCCTCCTTCGGAGGAGCAGGGCGACAGCGACGGGGCGCGGACCGACCTCGACGACGACGGCGAGCGCATCGACCCCACCCGGCCCGGCTGGCTCTCCCGTCTCCTCGACTGGCAGGAGGCCGCGCCCGACCCCGACACCTTCTGGTCCACCCTGCGCGAGGACCTCGCCCAGGACCGTGAGATCACCGTCTTCCGGGCCGACGGGGGTTCGCTGGGGCTGCCCGAGGGCGCGAGTTGCGTGGACGCCGCGTACGCGCAGTACGGGGAAGACGCGCACGCCTGTATCGGCGCCCGCGTCAACGGCCGGCTGGCGACGCTGAGCACGGTCCTGCGGGACGGCGACACCGTTCAGCTCCTCATGGGGCAGGACCCGGCCTCCGAGCCCTCCAGGGAGTGGCTGGAGCACGCGCGCACACCCGTCGCCAGGATCGCCATCCAGCGCTGGCTGGCCGCCCATCCGGCACACAGCGATCCGGTGGACGTGCCGCCGAGGCCCTCCGGTGACCTCTCGGCGGTCGAGGAGTCCACCGCCGAGTCCACCGCCGAGGCTGCCCGAGCGGCCGTCGGCGCCCGCTCGGCCCAGGAGGGTGCCGGGTCCTCCGACCCCGCCGCGACCGCTGTCGTCGACCAGCCCGGCGCGACCGTACGGCTCGCCGGCTGCTGTACGCCCGTACCGCCCGACGAGGTCACCGGATTCGCCGTGCGCGGGGGAGTGGTGACCGTTCACCGCGTGGAGTGTGCCGGGGTGGCGCACATGAAGAGCACAGGGCGCGCGGAGGTCGGCGTGCACTGGGGGGACACCACCGAGGCCAGGGTCACCCTGGTCGCCGAATCGTTCGGGCGGCCCCATCTGCTGGCCGACCTCACGGAAGCCATCGCCCTGGAGGGCGTCGCGATCGTCTCGGCGACCGTCGAACCCCCAAGCCAGCAGCGCGTACGCCACACCTACACACTCCAACTCCCGGACGCGGCGCACCTTCCGGCCCTCATGCGGGCCATGCGCAATGTGCCGGGTGTGTACGACGTGAGCCGGGCGCAGCATCACGTGGCGCTTCCCTGAGGCACCCGTTCGGGTGGGTCCGGCGCGAGTCGGCGCCCTCCGGCGGCCGGGCGCTGGTAGCGGTGGTGCATGCTGCTCAACCCCCGTACCCGGTTCACGTCGGCGCTGCTCGCCTCCGCCGTCTCCGTCTGCCTCGTCGCCGCGAGTGCCCCCGCGGCGCCCCTGGGCGTCGGCGACCGCCTCTTCCCGTACCTGGGCAACCCCGGGTACGACGTGGCGTCGTACGACCTCGCCTTCAGCTACCCCGGAACCAACGCCAAGCCGTTGTCCGCCGTCACGACCATCGACGCCTGGACGACCACCGAGCTCGAACAGATCAACCTCGACTTCGCCCATGGCACGGTCGGGTCGGTCGAGGTCGACGGTGAGCCCGCGTCGTTCACCAGTGCGGGCGAGGACCTGGTGGTGACGCCCCGGGAGCCGCTGCCCGCCGGGAGCTGGATGCGGATCACCGTGCGCCACACCAGCGACCCCGTGTCCGCGGCCGGCCGGGACGGTGGCTGGGTGCGGACCAAGGACGGGCTCGCGATGGCCAACCAGGCCGATGTCGCGCACCTGGTGTTCCCGTGCAACGACCATCCCTCCGACAAGGCGATGTTCACCATCAGGGTCACCGCCCCGAACGGCTACACGGCGGTGGCCAACGGTCTGCCCACCGGCGTGGACCGGGTGGGCGGGGCCACCACCTGGACGTACCGCACCCAGAACCCCATGGCCACCGAACTGGCCCAGGTGTCCATCGGCCGATCCACCGTCGTGCACCGCACCGGGCCGCACGGACTGCCCCTGCGCGATGTCGTGCCCACCAAGGACCGCGCGCTGCTCGAACCGTGGCTGAAGAAGACGCCCGCGCAGATCGAGTGGATGGAGAGCAAGGTCGGCCGCTACCCGTTCGAGACGTACGGGCTGCTCGTGGCCGAGGCGTCGACCGGCTTCGAACTGGAGACGCAGACACTCTCTCTCTTCGAGAGAGACCTGTTCACCGAGCCCGCGTACCCCGAGTGGTACGTCGACTCGATCATGGTGCACGAACTGGCCCACCAGTGGTTCGGCGACAGCGTCAGCCCGCGCACCTGGTCCGACCTGTGGCTCAACGAAGGACACGCCACCTGGTACGAGGCCCTGTACGCGGAGGAGGAGGCGGGCCGGAAACTGGTCGACCGGATGAAGGCGGCGTACGGCGCCTCCGACCGCTGGCGGGCCGCCGGCGGACCACCGGCCGCCCCCAAGCCGCCCAAGCCCGGCCAGAAGATCGGCATCTTCCGTCCGAACGTCTACGACGGGTCCGCCCTCGCCCTCTACGCCCTGCGCCAGGAGATCGGCCGCCCGGCGTTCGAACGGGTCGAGGAGGCATGGGTCGGTCTTCATAAGGACGGCGTCGCGGGCACCGCCGACTTCGAGCGCCTCGCCTCCGACATCGCGGGGCGGGATCTGAGCGCGTTCTTCCAGGCATGGCTGTACGCGGAGAAGACGCCGCCGATGCCCGGGCACCCGGACTGGAAGTCCGTCGCGCCGACGGCATAGCGCCACGGAATAACACCGTGACGAGACGGGGCGTGCCGTGCGACCATCTTCAGGTCGGCGGCACCGCCCCCGGCCTCACGGGACGGGTTCCGGGAATCTCACGGGACGCTCGTGCGTTGTGCTCGGTGACGGGGCTCGCTCCGTCACCACACACGGAAACCCCATCGACGTAAGGACCCAATGACCTCCTCTTCTTCCCCTTCCCAGGACACTGAGCGCCTCGCGCACACCTACCCCGAAGGTCTTCGGGCCGATGCCCTGATGGAAGAGGACGTCGCCTGGAGCCACGAGATCGACGGAGACCGGGACGGCGACCAGTTCGACCGCTCCGAGCGCGCCGCCCTGCGCCGCGTGGCGGGCCTCTCCACCGAGCTCGAGGACGTCACCGAGGTCGAGTACCGCCAGCTCCGCCTGGAGCGGGTCGTGCTCGTCGGCGTGTGGACCACGGGGACGGTCCGGGACGCGGACAACTCCCTCGCCGAGCTCGCCGCCCTCGCGGAGACCGCGGGCGCGCTCGTGCTCGACGGCGTCGTCCAGCGCCGCGACAAGCCCGACGCGGCAACCTACATCGGCTCCGGCAAGGCCAACGAACTACGGGACATCGTCCTGGAGACGGGCGCGGACACCGTCATCTGCGACGGTGAGCTGAGCCCGGGCCAGCTGATCCACCTCGAAGACGTCGTCAAGGTCAAGGTCATCGACCGTACGGCCCTGATCCTCGACATCTTCGCCCAGCACGCCAAGTCGCGGGAGGGCAAGGCGCAGGTCGCGCTCGCGCAGATGCAGTACATGCTGCCGAGGCTCCGCGGCTGGGGTCAGTCGCTGTCCCGTCAGATGGGCGGCGGCAAGGGCGGCGGCCTCGCCACCCGTGGTCCCGGTGAGACCAAGATCGAGACGGACCGGCGCCGGATCCGCGAGAAGATGGCGAAGATGCGCCGCGAGATCGCGGAGATGAAGACCGGCCGCGACATCCAGCGTCAGGTGCGCCGCCGCAACAAGGTGCCCTCGGTAGCCATCGCCGGTTACACCAACGCGGGCAAGTCGTCGTTGCTCAACCGCCTCACGGGCGCGGGTGTCCTGGTCGAGAACTCCCTGTTCGCGACCCTCGACCCGACCGTGCGCCGGACGGAGACGCCGGGTGGGCGCCTCTACACGCTGGCGGACACCGTCGGCTTCGTACGGCACCTGCCGCACCACCTCGTCGAGGCGTTCCGCTCCACGATGGAGGAGGTCGGCGACTCCGACCTGATCCTGCACGTGGTCGACGGTTCGCACCCGACGCCGGAGGAGCAGCTGGCCGCCGTGCGCGAGGTCATCAGGGATGTCGGCGCCACCGGCGTACCCGAGATCGTTGTGATCAACAAGGCGGACGCGGCGGACCCGCTGACGCTCCAGCGGCTGATGCGGATGGAGACGCGTTCGATCGCGGTGTCCGCCCGCACCGGTCAGGGCATCGACGAACTGCTCGCGCTGATCGACCATGAGCTGCCCCGGCCCTCGGTCGAGATCGAGGCGCTCGTGCCGTACACCCACGGCCAGTTGATTGCCCGTGCCCACACCGAGGGCGAGGTGATCTCCGAGGAGCACACCGCGGAGGGCACCCTGCTCAAGGCGCGGGTGCACGAGGAGTTGGCGGCGGAACTGGCGCCGTACGTTCCGGCGGCAGCGGCGCTTTAGGCTCCGCCGGGTCGGGCGTTCGTCCGCGGGTTCGTTGTGGCTGGTCGCGCCCACGCGGCGGAGCCGCAAATTGACACAGCCCCGCGCCCCTGAACAGGCCCCCATGCCTTCGGCATGGGGGCCTGTCGCGTCACTGTCCCGCGTACTTCCCGCTCACCTCGTCGTACACGCTCTTGGCCACCTTGCCCAGGCGCGGGCCCGCCAGCCAGCCCGAACTGACCGGGCCGATCGAGGTGTTGGAGACCAGGGTCGGGTTTCCGTCCGAGCCCGTGGCGACCCAGCCGCCGCCGGAGGAACCGCCGGTCATGGTGCATCCGATCCGGTACATCGTCGGATCCGACCTGACGATCGACAGCCGGCCCGGCTCGTCCTGGCACTGGTACATCGTCTCACCGTCGAACGGAGACGCCGCCGGATAGCCGGTCGCCGTGATGCTCCCCACCTGCGACACGGCAGGCGCGTCGAAGTCCACGGGAAGGGCCGAACCGACCGTCTCCTCCAGCGACTTGCCGCTGCCGCCCTTCTCCGGCGTCACATGGATGACCGCGAAGTCGTACGGTGCCCCGTCGCCGCCCGTCGAACCGCCCTGCGCGATCCACTGGTCAGAGGTCTGTGTCCAGTCACCCCACCAGACACCGTAGGGAGCGACTTCCGTGCGGGGAGCGTTCTCCAACTGGGCGCTCGACCTGGCCGCGTTGTTGTACGACGGCACGAACGCGATGTTGCGGTACCAGCCGCCCTTCTTGCCGGCGTGCACGCAGTGGCCCGCGGTCCAGACGAGGTTCGACTTCCCGGGGTGAGCGGGGTCCGCCACGACGGTCGCCGAGCAGACCATCGTGCCCTCGGGGGCGTCGAAGAACACCTTGCCCGCCTCGGGCGCGTTGGCGTGGTAGGCGGGGGGTACGGCCTTGGCCTTCACCGCACGCGGCGTCGGGTCGGTGACGCCCTGGTCGCCGGAGAGGTCGTTCGCGTCGACGCTCTTCTGCGGGTCGTCGGCGTCCCGCATCCGGTCCGCGTCCCAGAGGCCCTCGATGATCGGGTTCACGTAGTCCTCGGCCTCGCGCAGCCAGTCGTCCTTGTCCCAGTTCTTCCAGGCGCCGTTCTTCCACTTGTCGATGTCTATCCCGTGCTCTTTGATCTTGTCCCTGAGCCCGTCCGGGATCGTGATCTTTCCGGCGCCGTCGTCGGTCGCGGAGGCGGAGGACTGTCCGCCTGCGTCGGAACCCCCGGAGTCGGAGCCGGAGCCGCAGGCGGTGGCGGTGAGCGCGAGTGCCATGGCAAGGCCGACGGCGGCCGGTACGGGGAAGGTTGTACGGCGTGCGCCCCTCCCGCCGCGGGCGATGAAGGGTGGGCGTATGGGTCGCATGGTCTGACTCCCCCTGGCGTGCTCGAACCGTGTGCTGTCCCCGCTCGGCATCACACACTATGCGGTCGCTGTGGGGCGCATCCGCTGGAACGGCAACGGTTTCGCTACGGGCGGTCCGGTCTGCCGACGGTCCGCCGGTCCGTCGATGTGACGCCCTGCCACGGCTGTTTCCCGAGCGCCTTGTCCGGACTGCCGAGGTGACGGCGCCCTCCCGCGAACGATCTTGAGGCTACCCGTGACTCCTGCGGTGCGCGGGGTGTTGGTAACGGGAGGGGTCTATCGGCGAGTTGGTGCTTGGCGGAGCAGCGGAGCAGCGGGGAGTTGGGGCATTGGGGCTGCGGGAGTCCATGGAGACGGGGGAGCGCACGGGCGCGCAAGAATCCCGGGCGCCCGGGAGCGTGGACGCGGAGGTCGATGAGTGCGCGGGCGTGCGAGGGGCGTACGAGGGAATTCTGCGGCGCCAGTCGGCGCGGGAATCGGCGGCACGCACCTATGCGCGCGCCCTGCCGATCGTCCCCGTAAGGGCTCGTGGGCTGACGATCGAGGGCGCCGACGGCCGGCGCTACCTCGACTGCCTCTCGGGTGCGGGGACACTGGCCCTCGGCCACAACCACCCGGTCGTGCTGGAGGCGATCCGCACGGTCCTCGACTCGGGTGCGCCGCTGCACGTCCTCGACCTGGCGACTCCTGTCAAGGACGCCTTCATCACCGAACTGTTCCGCACCCTGCCGCCCGGACTCGCCGACCACGCGCGCGTGCAGTTCTGCGGACCGGCCGGGACGGACGCGGTGGAGGCCGCGTTCAAGCTCGTGCGCGCCGCGACCGGCCGCACCGGCATGCTCGCCTTCACGGGTGCCTATCACGGCATGACCGCGGGGTCGCTGGGCGCCTCCGGCCACGCGACCGACGTTCGGGTCGCCCGGCTGCCCTTCCCCCAGGACTACCGCTGCCCCTTCGGGATGGGCGGCGACCGGGGCGCCGAACTCGCCGCCCGCTGGACCGAGTCCGTCCTCGACGACGCCAAGTCGGGTGTGCCGTTGCCCGCCGGGATGATCCTCGAACCCGTCCAGGGCGAAGGCGGGGTGATTCCCGCGCCGGACGCCTGGATGCGGCGCATGCGACGGATCACCGAGTCCCGCTCGATCCCGCTGATCGCCGACGAGATCCAGACGGGGGTCGGCCGCACCGGCACGTTCTGGGCGGTGGAGCACAGCGGGGTCACCCCCGACGTGATGGTGCTGTCCAAGGCCATCGGCGGCAGCCTGCCGCTGGCCGTCGTGGTCTACCGCGGCGACCTCGACGTCTGGGAACCCGGCACCCACGCGGGCACGTTCCGCGGCAACCAGCTCGCCATGGCCGCCGGGACGGCCACCCTGGCGTATGTCCGCGAACACGGACTCGCCGAACGCGCGGCCACCCTTGGCGCCCGCATGCTCTCCCAACTCCGCCGGCTGGCGGCGGAGTTCCCGATCATCGGTGATGTGCGCGGACGGGGACTGATGATCGGGGTCGAACTGGTCGAACCGAGGGCGGAGCGGGGCGCGGGGGACGCTGTGGACTCCACCGACGGTGACCGGTACACCGATCCGGAGGTCTTCCCCGCCCCGGCCGACGGTGGGCCGCGTCCCGCAGCGCCCGAACTGGCCGCCGCCGTACAGCGGGAGTGTCTGCGCCGGGGCCTGATCGTCGAACTCGGCGGACGCCGGGCGAGCGTGGTCCGCCTGCTGCCGCCGCTCACCATCAGCGACGAACAGGCCACCGCGGTCCTCGACCGGCTGGCCGACGCCGTGGAGGCGGTGGCACGCGGCCACACCGACTCCGGCCGCCCGTACGCCACCCACACCGAGCGAGCGGGGTAGCCCGGCCCAACGCCCGCCCGTGCCAACCCGGTTGGCATCCCCCGTACGAGCATTCGAACAACCTCACGAGGAATGGTCTTGAACAGCACCCCCGTACCCGAAGGCCGTTCCCACCCCGTCCCCGCGCGAGGTTCCGGAACCGGGAGAGAGACGGTGCCCCGTCAGAAGGGGCCGGCCGGCGGCGCCGAGTGGGCGCGCGGTGCCACGGCCGATCTCCTGGAACACCTCGACCCCCACACCGCGGCCCAGGCCGCCGCCACCGAGAGCCTGCTGCGCTGCTGGGTACGGGAGAACGACCTGGCCGCCCCGCTTGACGGCACCCTCCGTATCCCTCTCCCCAGCAGCGGCACCGCTCTGCTGGCCCCGGTCCACTACTGGTCCCCGACCGGCTGGCACCGCTTCGGCCTCCCCCACCTGGCCGACGCCCCCGAGGGAGCCCCGGCAGCCGACGCCGTCACCGTCGCGACCCTGCTCGCGCGGGAGGCGTACGACGGCCCGAAGCCGGCCGGCACGGACGCCGGCGCGGTGCCCGGGGCGCCCTCCGACGACGTGGGCGGCACGGCAACAGCGATCGATGACCCGACCCGGGCGGTGTCCTCGGTACTACCCCCCGACGCCGTCGACCTGGTCGCACGTGTGGCCGACTCCATCCGCCGGACCGCCACCTTCATCAGTGACCGTCGTGCGCATCCGGTCGACGGGCCCGACCTCTTTCTCGCCGCCGAGCAGTCGCTGCTGCTCGGGCACCCGCTGCATCCGACCCCGAAGAGCCGCGAAGGGCTCGCCGAGGCCGAAGCCCGGCTCTACTCACCGGAGTTGCGCGGCTCGTTCCCGTTGCACTGGCTGGCGGTGGCCCCCTCGGTACTCGCCACGGACTCCGCCTGGACCGAGCGGGGCCGCCCCATCCGCGCCGAGCAGCTCACCGCGCAGCTCATCGGCGCCGAGCTCCCGCTGCCCGACGGCTACGCGGCCCTCCCCCTGCACCCCTGGCAGATCCGCGAGACTCGCCACCGCCCGGAGATCGCGGTCCTGTTCGAAGCGGGCCTGCTCCGCGACCTCTGCACCCACGGCGCCCCCTGGCACCCCACCTCCTCCGTACGCACCGTCCACCGCTCGGGCGCCCCCGCGATGCTGAAGCTCTCGCTGGGCCTGCGCATCACCAACTCCCGGCGCGAGAACCTCCGCAAGGAACTCCACCGGGGCGTCGAGGTGCACCGACTGCTGCGCGGCGGACTGGCCAAGCAGTGGCAGGCCACGCACCCGGGCTTCGACATCGTCCGCGACCCGGCCTGGCTCGCCGTCGACGACCTGGACGGCCGCCCCGTCCCCGGCCTCGACGTGGTGATCCGGCACAACCCCTTCCACCCGGCGGACGACGTGTCCTGCGTCGCGGGACTCGTCTCGCCCCGGCCCCACGCCCGCCTGGGCGACACGGCCGACCGGCAGTCAGCGGGCCCGACCCTGCGATCCCGGCTGGCCGGGATCGTCACACGTCTCGCCGGGCGAACCGGCCGCCCCCGCGGAGCCGTCGCCACCGAGTGGTTCCTGCGCTACCTGGAGCAGGTCGTTCGGCCCGTGCTCTGGCTGGACGGTGAGGCAGGCATCGCCCTGGAGGCCCACCAGCAGAACACCCTGCTCCTGCTGGACGCCGACGGCTGGCCCAGGGGAGGCCGCTACCGCGACAACCAGGGGTACTACTTCCGCGAGTCCCGGCGCGCCGAACTCGACGCCCGGCTGCCGGGCGTCGGAGAGCAGAGCGACACGTTCGTCTCCGACGAGGTCACCGACGAACGCTTCGCCTACTACCTCGGCGTCAACAACGTCCTCGGCCTCATCGGCGCGTTCGGCTCCCAGCGCCTGGCAGACGAAAAGGTGCTGCTCGCCGCCTTCCGGCGCTTCCTGGGTGACGTCGCCTCCGGGCCCGCCCGACTGCGTACGTCCCTTCCCGGCCGTCTGCTGGACTCACCCGTCCTGCGCTGCAAGGCCAACCTGCTCACCCGGCTGCACGGTCTCGACGAGCTCGTCGGCCCGGTCGACACCCAGTCCGTCTACGTCAGCATCGCCAACCCCCTTCATTCCTGACGTCGTCGACACCTCTGACGCCGCCAACTCCCTTTCACCCCTGAGGAACACCACACACCCCATCTCCCGAGAGGAGCGTCCCGTGCCTCCTACCGACACACGCACCGACGCCCGTACCGACCTGCGAACCGCCTCGGCCCCCGAGAGCGACGCCGGCTTCCGCACCGGTGGAGACAGCGAGGACACGCTGGAGCTGCGCCTGCCCGCCGAGTTCCTCGCGCTGTACGCCGATGACGGCAAGGCGGCGGACACCGTCCCCCCGGCGCCCGAGGGCGATCTCCTGGACCGCATCGGGGACTGGGGGCCGGTGCTCACGCCCGCAGGCTCGTTCCACCTCCTGCCCGTACGGATCGGGCGCGACCTGCCCCTCATCGGGCGCTGGATAAACGACCCGACCGTCGCCACCTTCTGGGAGCTCGCCGGCACCGAGCGCGTGACCGAGGCCCATCTGCGGTCCCAGCTCGACGGCGACGGACGCAGCGTCCCCTGTCTCGGCGTGCTGGACGGCACCCCGATGAGCTACTGGGAGATCTACCGCGCCGACCTCGACCCACTGGCCCGGCACTATCCAGCCCGTCCCCACGACACCGGACTGCACCTCCTGCTCGGCGGTGTCGCCGACCGCGGGCGCGGACTGGGCGGTGTTCTGCTCAGAGCGGTCGCCGACCTCGTCCTCGACCACCGTCCTCGCTGTGCGCGCGTCGTCGCGGAACCCGACCTGCGCAACACGCCCTCCGTGTCGGCCTTCCTGAGCGCCGGGTTCCGGTTCTCCGCAGAGGTCGACCTGCCCGCCAAGCGGGCCGCCCTCATGATCCGGGACCGGGGCCTGCGCGATGCGCTGTAGACCCCCTGTGCCACTCCTGGTCCCACGGTGCGCTCCCGCCTTGATCACCCGATTGTCAGTGCCGCCCCGTAGGGTGGTCGCGCTATGACGAAGCCCTCACTCCCCGAACTCCTGCACGCTGCCGTCACCGCTGTCGGCGGTACGGAGCGCCCCGGCCAGGTGACCATGGCCGAAGCCGTCGCGGAGGCGATCGACGACGGTTCCCATCTGCTGGTCCAGGCAGGCACCGGCACCGGAAAGTCGCTCGGCTACCTCGTACCCGCGCTCGCGCACGGGGAGCGGGTCGTGGTCGCCACCGCCACCCTCGCGCTCCAGCGCCAGCTCGTGGAGCGCGACCTGCCGCGCACGGTCGACGCACTCCACCCCGTGCTGCGCCGCCGCCCCGAGTTCGCGATGCTCAAGGGCAGATCGAACTATCTGTGCCTGCACCGCCTCCACGAGGGCGTGCCGCAGGACGAGGAGGAGGGCCTCTTCGACCAGTTCCAGTCGGCGGCGCCCACCAGCAAGCTGGGCCAGGACCTGCTGCGCCTGCGCGAATGGTCGGACGAGACCGAGACCGGCGACCGTGACGGCCTCACCCCCGGTGTCTCCGACCGGGCCTGGGCACAGGTCTCCGTCTCCTCCCGCGAGTGCCTGGGCGCCTCGAAATGCGCGTACGGAGCCGAGTGCTTCGCCGAGATGGCCCGCGAGCGCGCCAAACTCGCCGAGGTGATCGTCACGAACCACGCGCTGCTCGCGATCGACGCCATCGAGGGCGCGCCCGTCCTCCCGCAGCACGAGGTACTGATCGTCGACGAGGCGCACGAGCTGGTCTCGCGGGTCACGGGAGTGGCCACCGGGGAGCTCACTCCCGGTCAGGTCAACCGTGCCGTGCGCCGTGCGGCGAAGCTGGTGAACGAGAAGGCCGCCGACCAGCTCCAGACCGCGGCCGAGGGCTTCGAGCGGGTGATGGAGCTGGCCCTGCCGGGGCGCCTGGAGGAGGTTCCGGAAGACCTCGGGTACGCGCTGATGGCACTGAGGGACGCCGCCCGCACGGTGATCTCCGGGATCGGCGCGACCCGCGACAAGTCGGTCCAGGACGAGGACGCGGTCCGCAAACAGGCACTGGCCTCGGTGGAGTCCGTGCACGATGTCGCGGAGCGGATCGCGAACGGCTCCGAATGGGACGTCGTCTGGTACGAGCGGCACGAGCCCCGCGCCGGAGCCGCATATCGACACAGCGGGGCCTCCCTGCGCGTCGCCCCCATGTCGGTGTCGGGCCTCCTCAGGGAGAAGCTCTTCACGGACCGCTCCGTGGTCCTGACCTCGGCGACGCTCAAACTGGGCGGCGACTTCAACGGCGTCGGGGCCTCCCTGGGCCTCGCCCCGGAGGGCACGGCGGGCGACGACCTCCCGCACTGGAAGGGCGTCGACGTCGGCTCGCCCTTCGACTACCCGAAGCAGGGCATCCTGTACGTCGCCAAGCACCTGGCGCGCCCCGCGCGTGACGGCGACCGCGGGGACATGCTCGACGAGCTCACGGAGCTGATCCAGGCGGCGGGCGGACGTACCCTCGGCCTGTTCTCCTCGATGCGGGCGGCCCAGCTCGCCGCGGAGGAACTGCGGTCCCGCATCCCCGACTTCCCGATCCTCCTCCAGGGCGAGGAGACACTCGGCGAGCTGATCAAGAACTTCGCGGCCGACCCGCAGACCTGTCTGTTCGGCACGCTGTCGCTCTGGCAGGGAGTCGACGTCCCGGGCGCCAGCTGCCAGCTGGTCGTCATGGACAAGATCCCGTTCCCGCGCCCGGACGACCCGCTGATGAGCGCCCGCCAGAAGGCGGTCGAGGACGCCGGGGGCAACGGCTTCATGGCCGTCGCCGCCACCCACGCGGCACTCCTCATGGCCCAGGGCGCCGGCCGCCTCGTACGGGCGACGGGGGACCGCGGTGTGGTCGCCGTACTGGACCAGCGCCTGGCGACCGCCCGGTACGGGAGCTACCTGAAGGCGTCCCTGCCGGACTTCTGGTACACGACGGACCCCACCGTGGTCCGGCGATCGCTGTCCGCGATCGACGCGGTGGCGAAGCAGACGGAGTCCGCCGAACCGGCCGCGGAAGAGGCCGAGCAGGCGGAGGAGACGTAGTCATCGATGTGCCGGTCACCGACTGAAGTCGGTGACCGGCACATCGACGCACCTGAACACGGGACAACACAGGGCCCCGGAACCGGCGCAGGGGTTCCGGGGCCCGGTCAGGAGCGGGGTCGTACGACCCCGCGTCCCGCACCTCTCACACGCGGCGGAGAACCGCCACCACCTTGCCGAGGATCGTCGCCTCGTCGCCGGGGATCGGCTGGTACGCGGAGTTGTGCGGGAGGAGCCAGACGTGGCCGTCCTCGCGCTTGAAGCGCTTGACGGTGGCTTCGCCGTCCAGCATCGCGGCCACGATGTCGCCGTTCTCGGCGACCGGCTGGCGGCGCACGGTGACCCAGTCGCCGTCGCAGATCGCGGCTTCGATCATCGAGTCACCGACGACCTTCAGGACGAAGAGCTCTCCGTCACCCACCAGTTGGCGGGGGAGGGGGAACACGTCCTCGACCGATTCCTCGGCGAGGATGGGACCGCCGGCGGCGATACGTCCCACCAGCGGGACGTACGACGCGGCGGGCTTGCCCGCGGTGTCCGTGGGCTGCACGGAAGCCCCTTGGTCGGAACCGCGTACCTCATAGGCGCGCGGGCGATGCGGATCGCGGCGCAGGAATCCCTTGCGCTCCAGAGCCATGAGCTGATGTGCGACCGATGAAGTACTGGAGAGGCCGACTGCCTGCCCGATCTCGCGCATCGACGGCGGGTAACCGCGTCGTTGCACGGAGTCCCTGATGACCTCGATCACGCGCCGTTGCCGGTCGGTGAGTCCCGAGCTGTCCGCTCGGATTCCTGGAGGTCGTCCAGGGAGGGACCGCTTATGTCCCTCAGGATTCGTGGCTTCGTTCATCGCATGCACCGGCTCGAGTCGGCTCTGGGAGCGGTCCTGGGCAGTGATGGTGGCACTGTCTGCGGTGGTGGTCACGTCGGCCCCTCTCGATGGTCTCCCGTGCAGTGCAACGGTAGTTGCTTTCGAAAGGTTGCGCCAAACACACGTTCGAGTGAAAAATTGAGGATGACCTGCCGCAGTCGGATATTTGGGTGTATGGCTAACGCCGTGGCGGGCGGACAAAAGGGCTCATTGTTGTACCCTTCACCGCCGGGGTGGCGACCTCGTGGGCCGACGCCCAAGTCTGCCACCCGGAACCCGGTCAACCGGGAATCGACCCCCGTCGCGCGCGGTTCTCACCGTATCTCCGCATGTTCCCCAGAGATACGGCCGTGCCGGATCGGGCCTGTCGTGGCGGTACGGCCGCAGGGCGCATGCCGATACTGGTGCGACACGCGCTACGCGATGGATGTACGGGCCAATCCCCACATCTAGTGGTTGGATTGCGGCTGTAGCCCAGAAGTTGTGGTCCCCCGGGTCTTCGGTCCCTCGGGCATCACCTATGCTGGGGGCTGCTTCGAGGGGCTCAAGGGCCCTTGCGAGGCTATTGAGTCTGCTGTGAGGGAGGGTTGGAGAACATGCACTGCCCCTTCTGCAGGCACCCCGACAGCCGCGTGGTCGACAGTCGTACGACCGACGACGGCACGTCGATCCGCAGGCGCCGCCAGTGTCCTGACTGCTCTCGACGGTTCACGACCGTCGAGACGTGCTCGCTCATGGTGGTCAAGCGGTCCGGAGTCACCGAACCGTTCAGTCGTACGAAGGTCATCAACGGCGTGCGCAAGGCATGTCAGGGGCGGCCTGTCACCGAGGACGCACTCGCCCAGCTCGGCCAGCGGGTCGAGGAAGCGGTGCGGGCCACCGGAAGTGCCGAGCTGACCACCCACGACGTGGGGCTGGCCATACTCGGTCCGTTGCAGGAACTCGACCTCGTCGCCTACCTGCGATTCGCGTCCGTCTACCGGGCGTTCGACTCGCTGGACGACTTCGAGGCCGCCATCGCGGAGCTCAGGGAAGCGCCGCGCGGCCCCGCCGTGGACGACGAAGACCCGGACATGGGGCGCAGGCAAGACGATCGCGGGTCCGGGGGGACTGCTCAGGTCCCCGTGCCCGCCAACGCCGCCGACTGACCGGCGGGCCGGACCCGGACCGCGTGTTCGGACCCGGCCCCGGTCGACGGCGGTCCAAAGACCTGCTGCGGGCGGCATCAAGAGGGTGCCCGCAGCGCAACAAACCACACCGTGTCATGGGAACAACGTGACACTTCTGGGCGTTTTGCCCGATACTGGGAGGCGGCATGACAGAGACGGCGAGCGGTCCGGCACGGAGTTCCCGCGCCAAGGGGACCAAGGCGGTCCGGGGACTGCGCATCGAGCGGATCCACACCACCCCCGGCGTGCACCCGTACGACGAGGTCGAGTGGGCGAGCCGTGACGTCGTCATGACCAACTGGCGCGACGGCTCGGTCAACTTCGAGCAGCGTGGCGTCGAGTTCCCCGACTTCTGGTCGGTGAACGCGGTCAACATCGTCACCAGCAAGTACTTCCGCGGTGCTGTCGGCACCCCGCAGCGCGAGGTGAGCCTCAAGCAGCTCATCGACCGCATCGTGAAGACGTACACGAAGGCCGGTGAGGACTACAAGTACTTCGCGTCCCCGGCCGACGCCGAGATCTTCGAGCACGAGCTGGCGTACGCCCTCCTGCACCAGATCTTCAGCTTCAACAGCCCCGTCTGGTTCAACGTCGGGACCCCGCAGCCCCAGCAGGTCTCGGCCTGCTTCATCCTGTCCGTCGACGACTCCATGGAGTCGATCCTCGACTGGTACAAGGAAGAGGGCATGATCTTCAAGGGCGGCTCGGGCGCCGGCCTGAACCTCTCCCGGATCCGCTCCTCCAAGGAACTGCTCTCCTCCGGCGGCAACGCCTCGGGCCCGGTCTCCTTCATGCGCGGCGCCGACGCGTCGGCAGGAACGATCAAGTCGGGCGGCGCCACCCGCCGCGCGGCCAAGATGGTCATCCTCGACGTCGACCACCCCGACATCGAGGGCTTCATCGAGACCAAGGTGAAGGAAGAGGAGAAGATCCGCGCCCTGCGCGACGCGGGCTTCGACATGGACCTGGGCGGCGACGACATCACGTCCGTCCAGTACCAGAACGCCAACAACTCGGTCCGGGTGAACGACACGTTCATGAAGGCGGTCGAGACGGGCGGCAAGTTCGGGCTCACCTCCCGGATGACCGGCGAGGTCATCGAGGAGGTCGACGCCAAGTCGCTCTTCCGCAAGCTGGCCGAGGCGGCCTGGGCCTGCGCCGACCCGGGCATCCAGTACGACGACACGATCAACCAGTGGCACACGTGCCCGGAGTCCGGCCGTATCAACGGCTCGAACCCGTGCAGCGAGTACATGCACCTGGACAACACGTCGTGCAACCTCGCCTCGCTGAACCTGATGAAGTTCCTGAAGGACGACGGCAAGGGCCGCCAGTCCTTCGAGATCGACCGCTTCGCGAAGGTCGTCGAGCTCGTCATCACCGCGATGGACATCTCCATCTGCTTCGCCGACTTCCCGACCCAGAAGATCGGCGAGAACACGCGCGCGTTCCGCCAGCTCGGCATCGGCTACGCCAACCTCGGTGCCCTGCTGATGGCGACCGGTCACGCGTACGACTCCAAGGGCGGCCGTGCCCTGGCCGGGGCCATCACCTCCCTGATGACCGGCACGTCGTACCGCCGATCCGCCGAACTCGCCGCGGTCGTCGGCCCGTACGACGGCTACGCCCGCAACGCGCAGCCGCACCTGCGGGTCATGAAGCAGCACGCCGACGAGAACGACAAGGCCGTCCGTATCGACGACCTGGACACCCCGATCTGGGCCGCCGCCACCGAGGCCTGGCAGGACGTGGTGCGCATCGGAGAGAAGAACGGTTTCCGTAACGCACAGGCGTCCGTCATCGCCCCGACCGGCACCATCGGTCTCGCGATGTCCTGTGACACCACGGGTCTTGAGCCCGACCTCGCGCTGGTCAAGTTCAAGAAGCTCGTCGGCGGCGGCTCGATGCAGATCGTCAACGGCACGGTCCCGCAGGCCCTGCGCCGCCTGGGGTACCAGGAGGAGCAGATCGAGGCGATCGTCGCCCACATCGCCGAGCACGGCCATGTGATCGACGCCCCGAGCCTCAAGCACGAGCACTACGAGGTGTTCGACTGCGCCATGGGCGAGCGGACCATCTCCGCGATGGGCCACGTCCGCATGATGGCCGCGATCCAGCCCTGGATCTCCGGCGCCCTTTCCAAGACGGTCAACATGCCGGAGACGGCGACCGTCGAGGAGGTCGAGGAGATCTACTTCGAGGCCTGGAAGATGGGCGTCAAGGCGCTCGCGATCTACCGTGACAACTGCAAGGTCGGCCAGCCGCTCTCCGTCAAGAAGAAGGAGAACGAGAAGGCCGAGGTGACCGCGAAGACCGAGGCGACGATCCGTGAGGCCGTCGAGAAGGTCGTCGAGTACCGCCCGGTCCGCAAGCGCCTCCCCAAGGGCCGTCCCGGCATCACCACGTCCTTCACGGTCGGCGGTGCCGAGGGTTACATGACCGCCAACTCCTACCCGGACGACGGTCTCGGCGAGGTCTTCCTGAAGATGTCCAAGCAGGGCTCCACCCTCGCGGGCATGATGGACGCCTTCTCGATCGCCATCTCGGTGGGTCTGCAGTACGGCGTGCCGCTGGAGACGTACGTCTCGAAGTTCACGAACATGCGCTTCGAGCCGGCCGGTATGACGGACGACCCCGATGTCCGTATGGCCCAGTCGATCGTCGACTACATCTTCCGTCGCCTCGCGCTGGACTTCCTCCCCTTCGAGACACGTTCCGCCCTCGGCATCCACTCCGCCGACGAGCGTCAGCGTCATCTGGAGACGGGGTCCTACGAGCCGACCGAGGAAGAGGTCGGCATCGAGGTCGAGGGTCTGGCCCAGTCGGCGCCCCGCACCACGGAGCTGAAGGCCGTCGCGGCCCCGCAGGCCGTCGCCACCCAGGCACCGGAGCCCGCGCTGGCACAGGTCCACACCAGTGCCGAACTGGTGGAGATGCAGCTGGGCATCCAGGCGGACGCCCCGCTGTGCTTCTCCTGCGGCACGAAGATGCAGCGGGCCGGGTCCTGCTACATCTGCGAGGGCTGCGGGTCGACCAGCGGTTGCAGCTGAAACCGGGCCGGGTCGCATCGGACGCAACGTGCTGGATGTCCGTTGTGGAGGTCAGCCCGGCGTAGTCGGACGTGGTGATCCCCTGACTCCGTGAAGGGAGTCAGGGGATCACCCAAGCGCGCGTGTCGGCCGGAAGAAGTGGTCAGTGGCTGCCCGGGACCCGCACCCGGGCGGCCACCCACCCGGTTCCGCCCCACGCCCGCAGTCCGGGCACCCACCGGGGAGGGATCAGGTCTGACGCGTGCGGCCCATCTCCCCCGGGAACGTCGAGGGGTCGTCCTCGAAGCCCTGGACACCGGAGTGGAAGTCCCACGAGCCGGCCTCGTCGCGGACGAACTCCGCGACCGTGGCCGCCGTAGCCCCCAGAACGCCGCCGAAGTCGTCCTCGGCCAGGACCGTGTAGCCCTCGCGAATGCGCAGGCCCGGCCCCTGGACACCGACGAACGTCCGGTGAGTGGAGCGCTGCTGGATGATGACGCCGACCACCACGCGCGCGTACTGGGCGCCCAGCCGGTCGAACTCCAGCGTCATGACCTCGTCCCAGCCGAAACCCTTGCCGTCCTTGCTGTCCCGGTTGAGCGTGATCGTGCCGTCCGGAGAGCGGCTGTCGAAGTGCACCACATAGGCGGGATCCCCGTACGGATCGGTCGCCGAGTAGGTCGCGGCGACGATGTCGAGATCGGTGGGCGGCTGATCCGCCGGACTCGGGTCCCACTTCAGTGAGACTTCCGCCTTGCGGATCCCCTTGTTGAGGTCCTTCACCAGACTTCCCTTCCCCGTTCGCCGTGTGGTCTCGCGCCAACTGCCGGTACATCCCAGCTGGTTGTCCATCGTGCCACGCGCGCGGGGGCCCTCGCGCGGTCGTACTCCGCCCGAGCGTGACCGGCGCCACGCTCCGAGCCCTTACGATGGCGCGGTGCTGGTCAAGTGGATTCGCTGCACCGTGGTGGACCGCCGCGGTTTCGAACGGGGGCAGCGAAAGTGGGCGGGACTTCTGGGGGAGCCGGGATTCCGGGGGCAGGGCGGGGGCTGGAGCCGGGGGCGTCCCGGCGTGGCGCACGTCTTCGCCTTCTGGGAGAGCCGCGCCTTCTACGACTCCTTCATGGCCCGGTCCCATGATCGGCTCGCCACCGCGCAGTCGGGCACCTTCAAGGAGCAGCAGGTCAAGCTGTTCGATCACCGTTTCGATGTGAAGACCGGCTTCGAGCCGCGCTTCACGGACTCCGACCTGGTACGGGTGGCGCACTGCCGTGTCCACGAGGAGCGTGCCGAGCACTTCGCCCTGATGCAGGAGAAGGTCTGGAACCCCGCGATGGCGGGTTCGCCCGGCATGGTGCGAGGGCTGTTCGGCGAGGCGCCGGGCCACGAGTTCCTGATTCTGTCGATGTGGCGGTCGGCCGCCGAGCACGGCAAGTACCGGGCCGAGCGTGTGGAGAGGCTGGCGCTGCGGGCCCAGCTGGAGGCGGACGTCGCGGCTCTCGCGGGCGACATCGTCGAACTGGAACCCAGCTGGATAGTCTGAGGTCCGGGACGCCGCGTTCCGGACCTGGTGTGTTCCAGGGCGCACGACATGTGTGACATACGCCGTATAGAGGCCGTGTGAGTGCCCGGTCGGCGCCGACCCGATCTAGGGTTTTGGCATGGTAAGACCACGGCGCATCGTCCTTGTCCGGCACGGCGAGTCAATGGGCAATGCCGATGACACCGTCTATGAGCGCGAGCCGGATCACGCCCTCGCCCTCACCGAACGAGGCCGGCGACAGGCGGAGGAGACCGGCAAGCGGCTGCGCGAGGTGTTCGGGCAGGAGCAGGTGAGTGTGTACGTCTCCCCCTACCGTCGCACGCACGAGACCCTGCGCGCGTTCGGCCTGAACTCCGACCTGGTGCGGGTACGCGAGGAGCCCCGGCTGCGCGAGCAGGACTGGGGCAACTGGCAGGACCGGGACGACGTACAGCTGCAGAAGGCGTACCGGGACGCGTACGGGCACTTCTTCTACCGCTTCGCCCAGGGGGAGTCCGGTGCCGACGTGTACGACCGGGTCGGCGGCTTCCTGGAGAGTCTCTACCGCAGCTTCGAGGCCCCGGACCATCCGCCCAACGTGCTGCTGGTGACCCACGGGCTGGCCATGCGGCTGTTCTGCATGCGCTGGTTCCACTGGACCGTCGCCGAATTCGAGTCGCTGTCGAATCCGGGGAACGCGGAGATGCGGATGCTCGTTCTCGGAAGTGACGGCAGGTACACCCTTGACCGGCCGTTCGAGCGCTGGCGGGATCCGGAATCGTATGGAATCACCGGATAGAGTGGCAGGGCGATGACCGTTGATTCCTCTCCCCAGTCCTCTCCTCACGAGCGCCTGGAGCGCGCCCTGGCCAGTCTGCGCGGGCTTGCGGTGGGCGACGCGCTGGGGTCGCAGTTCTTCGTGCCCGTGAACTACCCGCTGCTGGGGCTCCGCGAGCTGCCGCCCGGCCTCTGGCAGTGGACCGACGACACGGAGATGGCGTGCTCCGTGGTGGCCGTGCTGGTCGCCCACCAGCGCATCGACCAGGACGCGCTGGCCCGTTCCTTCGCGCGGCACCATGACTTCGACCGGGGGTACGGCCCGGCGGTGAACCGGCTCCTGCGGCTGGTCCGGGAGGGCGGCGACTGGCGCGAACTGGCGTCCAACCTGTTCAACGGCCAGGGGTCCTGGGGCAACGGCGCCGCCATGCGCATCGCTCCCCTGGGTGCCTGGTACGCGGACGACCCGGAGCAGGCGACCCACCAGGCCGAGATCTCGGCCTACCCCACGCACCAGCACCGCGAGGCCGTGGTGGGCGCCATGGCCGTCGCCGCGGCCGCCGCCCTGGTGGCCGACCCGGGCGGCCCGCCGAGCCCCGGTGCGCTCCTCGACGGTGTCGTCGCCCTCGTCCCGAGGAGCGCCGTCTCCGCCGGGCTGCGGCGCGCCCGGGACATGCTCGACTACGCCGACGCGGGCACGGTCGCGGCCGTACTGGGCTGTGGTCGGCGTACGTCGGCGCACGACACCGTGCCCTTCGCTCTCTGGTCCGCCGCGCGCGCCCTCGGTGACTACGAGGAGGCGTTCTGGGCGACGGCCCAGGTGGGCGGGGACGTGGACACGAACTGCGCCATCGTGGGCGGCGTACTCGCAGCGGGGAAGACGGGGGCGCCGCCGGCGGAGTGGCTGGAGCGGACGGAGACGCTGCCGGAGTGGGTGCCCGCCGGGGCGTAGCGCGAACGGGGGGCAGTGCGCCGCCGCCTCCGCGGCCCTCTCCGGGACGGCTGTCGTACCGCGCGCGTGCAGAGCGCGTACCTGGAGTGAGGTCAGCCTCGGTGAGGCGCCCCGCTGTCGCGGTGCCGCCGTGAGCGATCGTCCGTTCGGGTCGCAGGGGGAACGGCGACACGGCACCGGATCTCGTCCGCACGCGCGCCCTCGCGTGGTCTGGCAGCCGTCCATGTGCCGTTCCGGTGTGCGCCGCGACATGCGCCGCTGACCTGGTGGGCGTGCATCCGTCGGGGCAGCGCCTGCAGGCCGCGTCGCCGGGGGAACGCTGTCGGGTGCCGGACGTCGTGCGTGCGCGGTGCCCTCGCGCGGTCCGACAGGCGGCCCGGTACGTAGCTCCCGCGCCGGGAGCCACGTACCGTGGCCGCTGTCGGCCGTGACCCTCTCGACGGCACCTGCGGCCCGCTGCCGGGAGATCAGCCGCCGGCCGGGCCGGTGGTGCTCGCCGTGCCTGCCAGGGCCTCCAGGTCGCTCTTGCGGACGCGGATGACGAACCAGGCGGTGGCGAGGGCCAGGACGGCCATCGCGGCGGCGGGGATGAAGGCAGTGGAGATGCCGTGCGCGAGTACCTCGTGGCTCCAGGGCGCGGGGAGTTGCCCGGTCCGGGCGAACTCCGCCTTCTGCTCCGCCGTGGCCTCGGCGAGGAACTTGGGCACCTGTTTCGCCGCCTCGTCGCGGCTAGCCGAGCCGAACACCGTCGTCAGGATGGAGAGGCCGAGCGAACCGCCCACCTGCTGTGTGACGTTGAGCAGCCCGGACGCGGCGCCCGCCTCGTGGGCGGCGACCCCGGAGACCGCCGTCAGGGTCAGCGTCACGAAGTTCAGGCCCATGCCGAAGCCGAACACCAGCATCGGTCCGAGCACCCCGCCGACGTACGAGCTGTCGGGTGTGATGAACGCCTGCCAGGCGAGGCCGAGCGTGGCCAGCGCCGAGCCGACCACCATGAACGGTTTGGGCCCCAGGACCGGCAGGAACCGCTGCGACAGGCCCGCGCCGATGGCGATCGCGACGGTCACCGGGAGGAAGGCGAGACCCGCCTCGATCGGTGTGTACAGCAGGACGTTCTGTACGAAGAGGACGATGAAGAAGAACATGCCGAACATCGCCGCGGCCAGGCTCAGCATGATCACGTACGTGCCCGAGCGGTTGCGGTCGGCGAACATCCTCAGCGGGGTGATCGGCTCCTTGGCGCGCATCTCCACGAACACGAAGGCGACCAGCAGGACCACCGCCGTGCCGAAGGACGCGAGGGTCACGCCGTCCCGCCAGCCCTTCTCCGCCGCGCGGATGAAGCCGTAGACGAGGGACGCCATGCCCAGCGTCGACGTCAGCGCGCCCACGACGTCGAAGCGGCCCGGGTGGCGTTCGGACTCGCTGATGTACAGCGGCGTGAGCACGGCGATCAAAAGACCGATCGGTACGTTGACGAAGAGCACCCAGCGCCAGTCGAGCCACTCCGTGAGCATGCCGCCGGCGAGCAGGCCGACGGCGCCGCCGCCGGCGGAGACGGCGGCGAAGACCCCGAACGCGCGGTTGCGCTCCGGGCCTTCGGCGAACGTGGTCGTGATGAGCGCCAGCGAGGTGGGCGAGGCGATCGCGCCGCCCACGCCCTGGAGGGCTCGCGCGGCCAGCAACTGCCAGGGTTCCTGGGCGAGTCCGCCCAGCAGGGAGGCGGCGATGAACACCAGGATGCCGGTCAGGAAGACCCGGCGGCGGCCGAGGATGTCACCGGCCCGGCCGCCGAGCAGCAGCAGGCCGCCGAAGGTGAGCGTGTAGGCGCTGACCACCCAGGTGAGGTCGGTCGTGCTGAACTTGAGGGCGCCTTGAATGTGCGGTAGCGCGATATTCACAATCGTCGCGTCGAGTACCACCATGAGTTGGCAGGCCGCGATGACGGTGAGTGCTATGCCGGGATGCCCCTCCCGGCGGGCCGCACCTGGTTTCTGGTCTTTCATCAACGAAGAGGTAGTCACTATGGGTCCCCCATAAGAGCACTAGTGAACGCTTGCGTTCACTGTCGTGTCGAACGGTAGTGAGTCCCCGACAGTGAACGCAAGCGTTCACTGAAGCCGCCGCCGAGTCGTGTACCGGTCACCCGGGTAATCTCGGCGTTCCACCTGGTCGGCGATCCCCCCAATGCCGACAATCCTCATAAATAATCGCATTCCCCGCCATCCCCTGCCCGCTGGAGACGCTCAGATGGTTACCTCGCGCTGGACGGCTGCCCCCGCCCAGGCGGCTTCCCCCCGCCGGCGCGGCGCCGTGCTCGAACGCGCGATCCTCGATGCCGCCCTGGAGCAGCTCAGTACGGTCGGCTGGAACGGGCTCACGATGGAGGGTGTGGCCGCCGGCGCCCAGACCGGCAAGGCCGCGGTCTACCGGCGCTGGCCCTCCAAGGAGGACCTCGTCGCGGACGCGCTCCAGGCCGGACTGCCGCGCTTCGACCGGGCGCCCGACCTCGGGAACGTGCGGGACGACCTTCTCGAACTGTGCCGGCAGGTGCGTGATGCGCTGTTCTCACGCCCCGGGTTCGCGCTGCGCTCGGTGATTCACGAATGCGACAACCCGCAGGCGGAGCGCTTTCAGAGTGTGATCTTCGGAGGGCTCGTCGAGCCGACGGTGAAGCTCCTTCGGGAGATCATCGACCGAGGGATCGAGCGGGGGGAGGTGCGTCCCGACGCCGCCAACGGCTACGTCCTGGACGCCATCCCGGCGATGATGATGTACCGCTCCAAGATGTGCGGGAGCGAATGGGAGGAGCGGGACATCGAGGAGATGATCGACCGGCTGATGCTTCCGCTGCTGCGGGCCGGCGGTGTCTGAAAGTCCGCTCCGAAGGCGCCCGCGTGTGTTCCGTGGTGAGCCTCAAGTCGCTTGGGGGAACCGGGGTGTCGTGTGGGGTTCCGGGCGGCGTAGGCTAAGAGCGCCATGCCGTACGAAGCACCCACCCACACCGTCGAGCGCTCTTTGCGCGCCACGACCGGAGCGAAGGTCATCGCCGGCGTCGACGAGGTGGGGCGGGGCGCGTGGGCCGGCCCCGTCACCGTCTGCGCGGCGGTCACCGGTCTCCGGCGGCCCCCCGAGGGGCTCACCGACTCCAAGCTCCTCGCGGTCAAGCGGCGTACCCAACTCGCTGAAATACTGCGGGAATGGGTCACGTCGTACGCGTTGGGGCATGCCTCACCGGAGGAGATCGACGATCTGGGGATGACCGCAGCGCTGCGGCTCGCCGCGGAACGTGCTCTCGAAGCCTTGCCGGTCCGCCCCGACGCGGTCATCCTCGACGGGAAGCACGACTACCTCGGGTCGCCGTGGCGGGTCCGTACGGTGATCAAGGGTGACCAGTCGTGTGTGGCGGTCGCGGCGGCGTCCGTGATCGCCAAGGTCCAACGCGACAAGATGATGGCCGAACTGGGTATTGACCATGCAGACTTCGGGTTTGCGGCCAATGCCGGGTATCCGTCACCCGTGCACAAGGCCGCGCTGGAGGAGCGGGGTCCCACCCCGTACCACCGGCTTTCGTGGGCGTATCTTGATGCGCTGCCCCAGTGGCGGCACCTCAAGAAGGCCCGCAGCTGGGCGAACGGGAACGCTCCGGAGATCGAGGGCCAGCTCGGCTTCGACTTCTGACAGTTCCCTTCGCACTCATGTGCCACCCGCCGACGCGAATCGCACCGGCGTTTGATAAATATCAAGTCATGCCTCTCATTCCCGAGGAGCCTCAGATTCACGAGAGTGCCCAGGGTCCCCGCGTCGCTCCGGCCAGTGGCCACAGCGCGCCGACCCCCCGTCCCGTCCCCGGCCCGCGCCCCGCGGCTTCGCCGCGTCCCGGCCGTCCGGGGCCTTTCCGGCCCACCGCGCCGGCGCAGCGTGCACCGCGCGACTCGCCCGCGAATGTGGCTTCGACCGCGGGCGGGGTCAAGCCCCGGCCGTCCGCGGCTCCGGCCGCCCCTGTCCCTTCCACCCCCTCCGCGCCTGTCTCCGGGGCCCCGGCGGCCCCGAAGATCCAGCTGATCCCGGCCTCGGCCGAGGGTGCGCTGGACGCTGCCGAGGAAGCCGTCGACCTGCTCCTGGAGTCGGGTCGGGCCCCCGGTGAGGTGCTGGTGATCACCACCGGCGATCCGCATCCGTGGGCCGCGCACGAGCTGTCCTTCGGTGAGGGCCCGTACTGGGCGCAGCACGACGCGGGCGACGACGTCTTCTACGCCGACGCCGCCGCTCTGAGCCGTGCCGCCTCCCGTCCCGTGGTCGTGGTCGCCGTCAACGGCGGTGCCGACACGACGACCGCCGCGGCCCTTCCCCTGGCCCTCGGCCGAGCCGGTGCCCTGCTGATCTGCTGCGGCGACCCGCAGCGGATCAACTCGGTGCTGGGCGCGGGGGTCTGAGCCGGTTCCGGTTCGTCGAGCAGCTTCGGGCACCGTCCCGGGTCGGCCGGTCCAGCGACACCGGACCGGCTGGCGGAGGCCGTTGAAGCGGTGACCGCCGTACGGCGCTCTGCGGTGTCTGGGCCCGGGCGGCCGGAAACCGGATCGTCAGGGCCGATCGAATCGCACGGCACGAGGGGGGCACGCGCACGCGTGCCCCCCTCGTGCCGTGCGTGCGTGCCGGATGCCGTTCGGGCGACTCGTGGTGCCCAGGCAGGGGCTCTCACCGGTGTACGCCGTACCTGCGGACCCCGTTGTCCGCGGTGGCTGCTCTCCGTACGACTCTTCGTGTGATGTGGCCGTTGTCCCTGCTCGGCAGGGGCAGCCGTACGGCGTGGCCAACCGCTGGCCGCCGGGCGCCTCTGTCAGCGGGCTGCCGCGCGGCGCAGGATGTCCGAGGCGGTGCCTCCGGTGCGGGGCATCGGCAACGGTGGCGGTGCCTCGGACATGGCGAAGGGCTCCGGGCGTGAATCCGAGCTCGGGCGGCGCCCTCCGCGCCCCTCGCCGAGCACCTGCCAGCCGTCGCGTGTCAGCGTGATGTACGCGCCGCAGCGCAGCCCGTGCAGGGTGCAGGCGTCGCGCAGACCCCACATCCACGCGCCGTCCTCCTCCGTCCAGCGCGCGTCGCCGTCACGGCAGTAGAGCAGGACGGCGGTGCGCACCGGAGTACGGCGACGCAGGTCGTGGGGGATGACCCGGCGCAGCTGCGCGAGCAGCGAGTTGCGGAACATCCAGCCGTCGGCCGGCGCCGAGCGGCGGGTGAACGAGGCGCTCGCCCGCAGCCGTTCGTCCGGATCGAGGACGGCCACGATCGCGGTCGCGGGCCCGGGGCGGTGCCGCGCGTGCAGTCCGCTGACGAGCTCGCGGGGATTGCGCAGCAGGGGAATCCCGGCTGCGGCCCACTCCGCGGGTTCGAGCATGCGGGCTGCTGAGTTGGTGGAAGCGGCGGACAGGTCGGCAGACGTCGACATGGATGCCGCGGGGGACGGAGCGAATCCGAAGGTCACGGTCCTCCCTTCGGCTACGCGCCCACACTGCGGGCGGAAAACGGACTTGGGGGAGCGCACACCGCGGCGGAGCCCTGCCGGACCACGGACACGCCGTGCGGGGAGCGGACTCCAATTCTCGCTGTCGAACTGGGTTGCGGCAACGAGCAAATGGGGCCACCGACCGGCTTCTGGTGATCTGTGGATTATATCCCTGCCAGGTGTGTCATTTGTAGATGGCTGAGGTGGCCGGGAACGTGCCGTTGGTCCGCTTGTTCGGTTTGGTTCACGTTCTCGTCATCGGTGATTATGGGGCGAGGACCAGTGGCAACGTCTCCCGCGCACCGATCCGTCGACGCCCCGGGCCGCCACCGCGAGGGTCCACCCGATCACCTCGGTGTCGTCCGAAAGGGGGACGGGCCCACCGCCGGAGCGGCTGGACGGAAGGGCTGTGCGCGCCTCGTCACGGCCGGGGATTGGGCCGTTGTCAGTGCTGTGGGGTTGCATGGGGGCATGAGTAACCAGGAGCTACGTGACGAAGCCGACGCCATCCTCGCCGAGCTGGTCGGTGCCCCTGGGGGTTCGGCGCGGTTGCGGGAGGACCAGTGGCAGGCGGTGGCGGCCCTGGTGCAGGAGCGCCGACGTGCGCTGGTGGTGCAGCGCACCGGCTGGGGCAAGTCGGCGGTGTACTTCGTCGCCACGGCTCTGCTTCGCAGGCGTGGCTCCGGCCCGACGGTGATCATCTCGCCGCTGTTGGCGTTGATGCGCAACCAGGTCGAGTCGGCGGCTCGGGCCGGTATCCGGGCGCGCACGATCAACTCGGCCAACCCGGAGGAGTGGGACGCCATCTACGGGGAGGTCGAGCGCGGCGAGACCGACGTTCTCCTCGTCAGTCCGGAACGCCTCAACTCCGTGGATTTCCGTGATCAGGTGCTGCCCAGGCTCGCGGCCACCACCGGCCTTCTCGTGGTCGACGAGGCGCACTGCATCTCCGACTGGGGACACGATTTCCGTCCTGACTACCGCCGGTTGCGCACGATGCTCGCCGAGTTGCCGGCGGGGGTGCCGGTGCTGGCCACGACGGCGACCGCGAACGCGCGGGTGACGGCGGATGTGGCCGAGCAGCTGGGCACGGGGGGCGGGGACGCCCTGGTGCTGCGGGGGCCGCTGGACCGGGAGAGCCTGCGGCTGGGCGTGCTGTCGCTGCCGGATGCGGCGCACCGGCTGGCGTGGCTGGGGGAGCGGCTGGGGGATCTGCCGGGCTCGGGGATCATCTACACACTGACGGTGGCGGCGGCGGAGGAGGTCGCGGCGTTCCTGCGGCAGCGCGGGTATCCGGTGGCCTCGTACACGGGGAAGACGGAGAACGCCGACCGGTTGCAGGCCGAGGAGGATCTGCTGGCGAACCGGGTGAAGGCGCTGGTGGCGACCTCGGCGCTGGGAATGGGCTTCGACAAGCCGGACCTGGGGTTCGTGGTCCACCTGGGGTCGCCCTCGTCCCCGATCGCCTACTACCAGCAGGTGGGGCGTGCGGGGCGCGGTGTGGATCATGCGGATGTACTGCTGCTGCCGGGGCGGGAGGACGAGGCGATCTGGGCGTACTTCGCTTCGGTGGGCTTCCCTCCTGAGGAGCAGGTACGGCGCACATTGGGCGTTCTGGAGGAGGCGGGCCGTCCGTTGTCGCTGCCGGCACTGGAGCCGTTGGTGGACCTTCGGCGTTCACGGCTGGAGACGATGCTGAAGGTCCTAGACGTGGACGGGGCGGTCAAGCGTGTGAAGGGGGGCTGGACGGCGACAGGGCAGCCGTGGGCGTACGACACCGAGCGCTACGCCTGGGTCGCCAAACAGCGCGCAGCCGAGCAGCAGGCCATGAGGGACTACGTGGCGACCACGGGATGCCGGATGGAGTTCCTCCAGCGGCAGCTCGACGACGAGAAGGCGGTCCCGTGCGGTCGCTGCGACACCTGCGCAGGACCCTGGCTCGATCCCGCCGTGTCGCCCGGCGCTCTGGCGGGTGCTGCGGGCGAACTGGACCGCCCCGGGATCGAGGTCGAACCGCGCCGGATGTGGCCCTCGGGCATGCCTGCGGTCGGGGTCGATCTCAAGGGCCGGATCCCCGTGGGCCAGCAGGCGGCCACCGGGCGGGCGCTGGGCAGACTGTCGGACATCGGCTGGGGCAACCGCCTGCGTCCGCTGCTGTCGGCGCAGGCTGCGGACGGGCCGGTCCCGGACGACGTGCTGGCCGCCGTGGTGACGGTGGTGACCGACTGGGCCCGCTCGCCGGGCGGCTGGGCGGGCGGCGGTCCCGACGCGGCGACGCGGCCGGTGGGGATCGTCGCCATGCCCTCCCGCACCCGTCCGCAACTGGTCGGTTCACTGGCCGGCGGACTCGCCCGGGTCGGCAGGCTTCCCCTGCTGGGCAGCCTGGCCTACACCGAGCGGGCGGACGAGTACGCGGCGCACCGCAGCAACTCCGCCCAGCGGCTGCGCGCCCTGGCCGCCTCGTTCACGGTGCCCGAAGAACTCGCCGCCGCGCTGGCCGCCACCCCCGGCCCGGTTCTGCTCGTCGACGACTACACGGACTCCGGCTGGACCCTGGCCGTAGGCGCACGCCTCCTGCGCCAGGCCGGAGCCGACGCGGTCCTCCCGCTCACCCTTGCCGTGGCAGGGTGAGGAAGCGTCGCTGAGGGCGCTGGAGGGCATCGGGACGGTGGCACGTGCGCGTGCGGGCGCTCGCCCGCCTCGGAGGCCGTCGCCGGCCTCGCGCGCGGCATGCGTGAACGGTGCGGGGCTCCCCGGGTGACCTGCGGTCATGTCAGCCGGCTTCGGCTCCGTCGGCGGGGGGCTCACCACCTCCCGCAGAACAACGTAGGGAGTCTTTTCCGGGCCCCGCAGCGGCCGGGCGAGGTGGGCGCCGGTGAGGCTTCCGGCCATCGCGCCGACCAGCGTGGAAGCGGGGGGAGAAGCGGAGCGCTCAGCGCGTCCCAGGCGATGGGGAACATCACGGTCGCGCTGAGGTAGATGGCGGCGAGTCGTGCGCTACGCCTCGGGTTGCTCACCGCGGTGTCGAGTCCGAGGCCGACACTCCGGCTCGGCAAGGCCGGGATCAGGATGCCTACGGCCCCGTCGAAATAACCCCCGTAAACAGCGAGGCGAACCGCCCGAGCAGGGAG
This sequence comes from Streptomyces lacrimifluminis, assembly GCF_014646095.1. Classification (GTDB taxonomy): domain Bacteria; phylum Actinomycetota; class Actinomycetes; order Streptomycetales; family Streptomycetaceae; genus Streptomyces; species Streptomyces lacrimifluminis. Next base: position 80,159 of record NZ_BMMU01000007.1, read on the forward strand.
GTGCGGGAACTCACGCCGACCGTGTGGCCCGCGTGGTGTTCAACCCTTGGGACAGGGGCCGTTCGGAGGTGAGAATCACCGAGGCGAAGGCGAGCAGTCACGGGGCTGTGGCGTCGAACGGCGATGAGGGCAGCGCCGGGAGCAGGTCCCCGCGACTCCGCCGTCGATCACACCGATCGGCTGTCAGCGACTTCGCGAGCGACTTCGCGGACATCGCCCCGGCAGACGGGAGTTCGCGTCGGTACACCCATGCGCCGACCACGGCCACGGGGGCGGGCGACCCGAAACAACGCGTTCGCCCGTCCTCGCCGACAGGCCACCGCTGGCGGCATGCGAGTGCCTGTTCGAGGCGGTGTCACGTCGCTTCGCGGGTGTACGGGATGGCGTGCGGATGTCGACGCTGCCCTTGACGTGTCCCTGGTCGGGGTTATCCACAGGCTCAAGCGGAATCGCGGAATCCGCGAGATCGTCACGGCATGACGAATCACAGCGAAACGCATCAGGTCACCCTGCGTACCCCGGCCGAACTGGCCGATGCCCTGCCGTACCTGCTCGGCTACCACCCCGAGGACAGCATCGTTCTCGTCGCGCTCCACGACAGGGACGGGCGTGGCCGGTTCGGCGGACGTGCCCGCCTCGGAATTCCCGCGAACCCGGACGACTGGCCCGCTGTGGCACAGCAGCTGACGCATGGTCTGGTGACCGGAAGCGAGCGCAGAGGCGCACGGCCCGAGAGCATGGTCGTGTACCTCTGCCAGGAACCGACGGAGGGTGAAGCGCCGCATCAGGTGAGGGAACGTCTGCGCCCGCTCGCCCAGTTGCTGCGCACCGAATGTGGCCGCCTCGACGTACCCGTGGTCGAGGCTCTGTGCATCGCCGACAACCGCTTCTGGTCCTACTGCTGTGTGACGCCCGAGTGCTGTCCGGACGACGGAGTGCCCATGGGCCTGCCCGGCACCTCGGTGCTGGCCGCCGCGGCGACCTACGCCGGTCTGCAAGTGCGAGGCACACTGAGCGAGTTGCGGGCCAGGTTCCACCCCTGGGAGACCGCTGCGGCGCTGGAACAGGAACGTGCGCTCGACATCGCGAACGCCCGCATGGTGCCGCGGATCCTCGACGACGCGAGCCGCGCGGACGTGGCCGAGGAGACCCTGCGACAGGCATCGCAGGTCAGGAGCCGATTCGCCGGCGCCCCTACCGTCGCCGGCACGTTTCTGGCGGACCTTCGCGACGACGAACTGCTCGCACACGACGAGGCCGCCACGCTGATTCTGGGCCTGCAGGATCGTACGACGCGCGATCGCGCGGCGGAGTGGATGGAGGGTGACGAGGCGGCACCTGCCCTGCGTCTCTGGCGGGCCCTCGCCCGCCGCTGTGTCGGGCCGTACCGCGAGCACGCCGCGGCCCCTCTGACACTCGCCGGCTGGGTCGCCTGGTCGACGGGTGACGAACTGGAGGCGAGGGAAGCCCTGGCCATGGCACTCGGCGCGGACCCCGGGTACCTGTTCGCCCGCCTGCTGCACCAGGCCTGCAACGAGGGTCTGGACCCGGAGTCGATCCGGCGCTGTCTGCGCGCGGAGCGCGGCGGCCGGCCTGGAGTCTCTGCCGGACCGCCCGGAAGCACGCCGGACACCGAGCGGACCGGAGTCGGTGACACGTACGAGGACAGGGACATCGGGTGGGGTGAGGACCCACAGGGGTTCGAGGCCACGGAGGGGTCGGAGGGGACGGAGAGGTTCCCGGGAGCGAGCGGTGCCGATGGTGTGGAGGGGATCGAGAGCGACGGCTGGATCGACGGCACCGAGGCCACGGCACCGCTCGGCGATGTCACGGGTCCCTCGTCCCGCTCGACGTCGACCAGCGGCGCCACCCGGGCGCTGGAGTCGGCCACGAGGCGTCGACGTCGGGCAGTCCCGGCAGCCGACGCCGAGACGCGCCCTCGCGCCAGGAGGACGGGCGCAACCCGTCCCCAGCCCTCGGGCAGGCCCGTCGTACGTCGCCACAGCCCGGGCGAGGGGAAGGCCGCCCCTCGCGGCCATCGGATGAAGAGGGACGGCGCGTGAACTGGGACGGGGCGGTTCACCCGTGCTCCGGCGGCAGTCACATGCCAGGTGGACGAATCGACAGGGGCGGGACAGCCGCCGGGTGCCCGATCGGCGGCGGGAGGGACGCCCGCAGGCTGAGCAGGGCCAGGACGCCCGAGGAGCGACCCCTCAGTGAGGGGACAGCAGACCGCCGCTCCGCCGACCGAGTGCCGGTCTGCGGCCGGATCGGCAACGGCGGACAACGCGACCCGCGATTGAGCGACGGCAGCGCGTCCCACGTACAACTGACCGGCGCCAGGACAGCTCACGGACACCTCACCCTCCCGACCACAGTGGACGGCCGACGCAGTCGTCCCGGCACCGGCCGCACGTATGCTCCGCCTCACCGCCAATCGGTCGGCTTGTCCCGCCGGAGGCGTGACCCGGGGAAGCCCTGGTCCGTTCACCTGAGTGGCGGAACCCTTGGACAGGCCGAGCCGCCGCACCACCCCTGTCCTGCCGAAGCCCCCTACTGGGCGCCGAGTGCGCCCTCGGCGCCCAGAGCGCAGAAGAAGTCGCCCATGCATCCGCCGACCCCGCCCTCGGCCGACGACGACCGTCGTGCCGCTGGAACACCCACGCCGTCCTTGCGGGGAGGTGGCGGCGGAGCTCCCGGGCACGCAGGGGACCCGCGAGGTCCGGAGCCTCGTTTCCCGGGCACCGGACGCCCTTCCGCACCCCCGGGCCGGGGCACCCCGCCACCGCTCGCGCCGCCTCCCTCTTCCCGGCCGCCGCTTGCCCCGCCCACCACCACCCGCCGCCCGGCCCAGCTGCCCCCGACCCACACCACCCTGATCTGTGTCGCCCTCCCCGGGCTCGCGATCTCCACGGACCAGGGTCAGCTCACCGGCCGAGGACTGGAGGGCTTCTACCGCGGGGGCAGGCGTGTGCTCTCCCGGTGTCAGGTCCGCGTGGCCGGCCGCGAACCGCTCGCGGTACAGGCCCGGATGACGGCGGCGGATCGCGCCCGCTTCGTGGGGACGCTGCGCATCTCCCCCGACGGCGGGCCGGACCCCGACATCGTCGTCGAACGCGTCCGCCACGCGGACGGCACGGAGCGGATCACCCTGCGCAGCTCGGCGCCGCGCCCGCTGCGTCTGCCGGTCGAGGTGTCACTCGGTACCGACCTGGCTGACCTGGGCACGATCGCCTCCGGCACCGCGGGCCCCGAACTGCCCGCCAGCGTCCATGCCTCCGGCCTGCGCTGGTCCTGCGCCACCGGCAGCGCCGCCGTCACGGCCGACCCGCCACCTGCCGACGCGTTGGCCTCCGCCGGTCTGCTGCGCTGGGAGCTGGAACTGCCCCCGGGCGGTTCCATGACCCTGGAGCTGCGTATCCGGCAGGATGGCGCGGGACCCGTCCGAGCCGTGGGTCACGTGGCGACGAGCCCCTTCGCCCCGGCCCGGGCCGCCGGCGACGATCCACGCGTCGAGGCACTCCTTGGGACCGGCATCGACGACCTCCAGGCCCTGCTCCTGCGCGACTCCGCGCATCCCTCCGACACCCACCTCGCGGCAGGCGCACCGTGGCGCTGCGGCATGGCCCCGGCCGAGGCTCTTGCCGCCGCCCGCATGACGCTTCCCCTCGGCACCGGGCTCGCGGCAGGAACGCTGCGAACCCTCGCCCGCACCCAGCTCCCCGGGCCGGGCCCGAGGTCCGGCATGCTCCCCGGCCCGCGCCGGGACGCCGGCCCCCACCTGCCACCGGGCTGCACGGGCACGGAGGCAACCCTGCTCTTCCCCGTGCTCCTCGCCGAGGCCCGCCGCTGGGGGCTCCCGGAACAGACGACCGAGGAACTGCTCCCGACCGCCGAACGCTGTCTGACCTGGCTGCGCACGACCGTGGGTGACGGAACCTACCTGCCCGATCCCCAACCGGGCGGCCCTGTGCGCTGCGAGACGCAGGCCCATGCGCACCGAGCCGCCCTCCTCGGGGCCGACCTCCTCGACGCGTACGGCCGGCCGGGCGGTGCCGGGCTGCGGCAATGGGCTCAGGAGTTGCGCACCGCGTTCAGGGACGACTTCTGGGTCGAGGACCGGGGCGGGGGCAGACCCGCTGCCGCCCGTACACCGGACGGGCGCACCGTGCCGCACTTCGGCGCGATCGCCGCCCATCTCCTGGACACCGGTCTGCTGGGCGCGGGCGAACAGGCCCCCGGGCTGCTCGACAAGGTACAGACCGGACAGCTCGCCCGGCTGTTCGGCAGTCCGGCCATGGACTCCGGCTGGGGACTGCGCGGCCTGGGCGTCAAGGAGGCGGGATACAACCCCTTCGGTCACCGGAGCGGTGCCGTGCGGGTGCAGGAGACCGCGGTGGCCGTCGCGGGCCTGGCCACCGCAGGGTACGAGAAGGAGGCGAGTTCCCTGCTGCGCGGCCTCCTGGCGGCGGCCGAGGCCTTCGCGTACCGGCTGCCGGAGATGTACGCGGGGGAGCAGCGCGCGGAAGGAGGCGCTCCGTTGCCCCACCCGGCGGCCTGTCGGCCGTCGGCCACCGCTGCCGCCTCCGGGGTGCTGCTGCTCACGACCCTGGCCGGTATCCGTCCGGACGCCCCGGCGAGCACGGTCATGCTCCGCCCGGTACGCAGCGTGCCGCTGGGCGAGATCGGCCTGACCGGGCTGCGGATCGCGGGCGCCCCCTTTTCCGTACGGGTCGGCCGTCTCGGCGTCGCCATCGTCGAGGAGGCTGCAGAGGGACTCCAACTGGGAGCATGACCTCGTACGACAGGTCCCGGGAAGGCGACTCAAAGCGGCCCGTGAGACCTGTGAGACCTGCTTCCGACCACCGTGGACCAGCCGTGGGCGCGGCCGGAGAGGGGAGTGTTTATCGTCAGGCAGACGACTATGATCGCGGCATGCCCTACGACCCGTCAGCCTTCCCGCCCTTCGCCGTCACCGTGGACCTGGTCGTGCTGACCGTGCGTCGTCATGCCCTGTGCGCGCTGGCGGTACGCAGGGGTGAACCGCCCTTTCAGGGACGTTGGGCGCTCCCTGGTGGCTTCGTGCGGGCCGACGAGGATCTGGCGCAGGCCGCGGCGCGTGAACTGGCCGAGGAGACCGGTCTGCGCGCCCACGACCCGGACGCCCCGGCTCAGGACAACGGTGCTCATCTGGAACAGCTCGCGACGTACGGCGACCCCAAGCGTGATCCCCGGATGCGGGTGGTCAGCGTCGCCCATCTCGCGCTCGCCCCCGACCTGCCCGCTCCCCGGGCGGGCGGTGACGCCAACAGCGCCCGCTGGGCACCCGTCGAGGAACTGCTGCAACAGGGCGGCTACGGCCGAGACGGCGAACAGGCGGCACCCCTCGCCTTCGACCACGCCCAGATCCTGTCGGACGGGGTGGAACGGGCCCGCTCCAAGATCGAGTACTCGTCGCTGGCCACGGCGTTCTGCCCGACCGAGTTCACCGTCGGCGAGTTGCGCCGTGTGTACGAGGCGGTGTGGGGCGTCGCCCTCGACCCGCGCAACTTCCACCGCAAGGTCACGGGCACCCCGGGCTTCCTCGTCCCCACCGGCGGTACGACCACCCGGCAGGGCGGTCGTCCGGCCCAGCTCTTCCGGGCGGGCGGCGCAACCCTGCTCAACCCTCCGATGCTGCGTCCCGAGGTCTGACCCCGAACACCATGGGGCAACCTCTGCCCTCGGTGGGCCCCGCCGCACCCGGTAAAACGGACATAACGCGCTATCTTGCTACGGGTGATCCAGGCCTTCGGACTGACCAGCAACCCGCGCAAGGAGCTCCCGCCCGCCGTCGACGACGTCTCCTTCGAGGCGCGCGCGGGCTGCGTCACCACGCTCCTCGGCACCCCAGGCGCCGGCAAGACAACGGTGCTCAGGCTCATGCTCGAACTCCAACAGGGCCGGGGGACCACCTACTTCAGAGGCCGCCCACTGCACCGCATCGCCCATCCGTCACGCGAGGTCGGCGTTCTCCTGGGGGATGTGCCGGGGCACCCCGCGCGCACCGTCCGCGGCCAACTCCGCATGCTGTGCGCGGCGGCAGGCGTCCCGGTGCGCCGTGCCGACGAGGTCCTCGAGGTCGTCGGCCTCGTCAGCCTGCGCGACGAACGCCTGGGCGCACTGTCCCGCGGCATGGACCGTCGGCTCGGCCTGGCCTGCGCTCTGCTGGCGGACCCGCACACCCTCGTGCTCGACGCGCTCACCGACGGTATGTCCGCCCGTGAACGCCATTGGCTGCACGGCATGCTGCGTGCCCACGCGGCCCAGGGCGGCACCGTCCTGTGCACCACCGCCGACCCCAAGGAGGCAGCCCGCACCGCCGACCGGATCATCACCCTGGAGCAGGGACGGCTTGTCGCCGACCAGGAAGCCGCGGACTTCTCCCGCACCAGACTGCGCCCCCGTGTCGCCGTGCGCAGCCCGCACGCCGCCCGTCTCGCGGCCCTGCTGACCAAAGAGGCCCGGACGGCACAGCGCTCCGTGGAGGTCGTACGTGAGGCCGGCAATCGGCTCTCCGTGTACGGCAGTACCTGCGCGGACATCGGCGAGACCGCGTTCCGGCACGGCATCCTCGTACACCAACTCGCCGACGAGGTCGGTGACATGGGTCCCGGAGCAGACTCGACCCGCGAGGAGGAGACGTCGGCATGCCGAGAGACGCGGACACTCGGCGAGGCCCGTGTGGCTGGTGGGTCATTGGTGCTCGGTGAGGTCGGAGCAACCGGTATGACCGGAGAGGCCGACGGCACAGCAGTACGGAAGGCTGCCGGGGCCGTGGCCGCGTCCGAGGACGCCGACCTGCCTCAGGGTTCTGCCATCCCTCTGGGCCCTTCCGCATCGCACGGCTCTGCCGGGCAGAGCCTTCACACAGCCACCGTGCCGTCGACCGAGGCCACCTCGGCAATCTCTCTCCCCGAGCCGAACGTGCCCACCGGCCGACTGCCGACAGTCACTCGGGTCTCCGAGTCGACAGCCGGCCGTGCCTCAGCGGCGTCCGCGCCCACGGGCCCCCAGAGCGCCCGACCGTGCTCCTCCGGCGTCCTCACCTCCGACAGCCTGCCCCCGCTCCCGCCTCCCATCTCTGTTCGACCCGCTCCGAGTCCACTGCGTCCCCTCCGGTACGAGCTGCGCCGGGCCGGCGGTGTCGGCACCGGGTTTCTCACCGGGGCCGCCGTGCTCGTCTCGTCCGCACTCGTCGCCGTACTCCTGGCTCGCGTCGGCCACACCCCACAGCACCGCCTGCTGGCCGCCTGGCCGCAGGAGCTGCCGCTGCCGCCGGCGGCACTCGGCGCCGGGCTGCTGGGCGCCATCGCCTTCGGCGACGAGTTCCGCCACCCCGCGCTGGCGGTCGACCGCGGCACCGTGCCCCGCCGACTGGGGCTGCTCATGGCCAAGCTCGTCGTCGCCGCGGCCACCGGGCTGCTGCTGGCCTTCCTCACCGTGGGCTGCGACGCGGAAGTGCTCTACCTCGTCTACGGTCGGGAGCTGGCGCGAGTTCCCGCGGACTGGCTCATGCTGAGCGCGAGTTGGGTCGGCCTTGTGATCGGCTGCGCGTGGGCCGGGGTGCTGGCGGCGGGCATCTTCCGCTCCACCACCGCGGGGCTCGCGGCGGTGCTCGCCGTACCGGTCCTCGTGGTGCCCCTCGTACAGAAGGTCCTGGAGGGATCGTCCGTGCGGAGCGCGGCCGGTTTCTCCGTGCGCCTTCGGGAGCTGTTCCTGGCGGAGTGGCCCTTCGGCGGTGAACGGTATCTGGCTGCCGGAGCGCGGGTGATCGCCCAACCCGTCGGTGGCGCGCTGACGTTGTCGCTGGCTGCTCTGCTCTGTGCGTATCTGCTCACGACCCTGCGAAGCAGGGTCCGATGACGATCGTCCGGGCCCTTCCCGTCCTGCCCTGCGCACAACTCCCCGGAGAACGCCCGTTTCTTTCCGATAAGGCGTCAATTGCGACGAGGCGAGCGATCACCCTTTCGTGTGCTTTTCACCAAAGACCTCAAGGGAGTTGAAGACGGAGCCGACAAAGGATCCGTGAGTACCCTTGCGCACACCATGATGACCGCCGCCCGCTCCGCAGACTCCGGTCTCGTCGGCCCGGGCGGGCTCGACCGCTACCCCTACGCCGAGGCCCCCGGCGTCGACCGGGTGGGAGTGCCCTCCTGGGATGCCGCGGACCCGGAACTCGGCCGTGTCGGCCGCCGCAGCGCGGGCAGCCGCGGCCGCGGCCTGCACGGTCAACTCGTCCAGCAGCTTGGCCAGATGATCGTCGCCGGCGACCTTGGCGCGGACCGCCCCCTCGTGCCCGAGGAGATCGGCCAGCGTTTCGAGGTCTCCCGCACCGTAGTCCGTGAATCGCTCCGGGTGCTGGAGGCCAAGGGCCTGGTGAGCGCCCGGCCGAACGTGGGCACGCGCGTGCGTCCCGTCAGCGACTGGAACCTCCTCGACCCCGACATCATCGAGTGGCGCGCCTTCGGGCCACAGCGTGACAACCAGCGCCGCGAGCTCAGCGAACTGCGCTGGACGATCGAGCCGCTCGCCGCCCGCCTCGCCGCCGGGCACGGACGCGAGGACGTCCAGCAGCGGCTCGTCGACATGGTCGAGATCATGGGCCACGCCATGAGTCAGGGTGACGGGGTGACCTTCTCGCGCGCCGACGCCGAGTACCACTCGCTGCTCATCCAGCTCGCCGGCAACCGCATGCTGGAGCACCTCTCCGGGATCGTGTCCGCCGCCCTTCAGGTGTCCGGCGGTCCGATCACCGGTTGTGACCGGCCCACCGAGGCGTCCTTGGCGCACCATGCCCGGATCGTCGAGGCGCTCGGTGCGGGCGACGGTGCGGGGGCGGAGGCGGCCATGCGGCAGCTCCTCATGGTGCACCCCGAGGTGGAGCGCGTGGTCCCGGCCCCGCGCGAGCACTGACCGCGCGCCGAGGGCGGCGCGATCGGAGGCAGTGTCGCCCTCCGGAATCATCGCTCGGCTCGCGAACCGTCACTGCCGGGCCCCGTCGGATCCCGAGAGGGGGCGGCGGGGCCCGGCAGTGAGACGGGACGACCGAGCGGTGAGTGGAGCGAGGAAGAGGCGGCCGATCGCCCTGAAGCGTCCATCATGGTGGTGACTGCCGCTGCCGATGGGGGCGCGGATCGGTCCGGACCGGCCTGGTCGCCGCCACACCTGACCACCTCTAGTCACATTTGACCGCTTCTGGGCATTTAGGGGTGTGACTCGGGCCACGCAGATTGGGCGTAACGCTTGCGGAGGCAGCGCGATGACCTAAGAGGTGACAGCCGCGGAGGGAATACGGGCGCCGTTCAGGGCGCTGTGCATCTTCCCGGCCCCCGCCCGCGCCGTCGGCCCATCCCCAGTCGGCGGTCGTCGGCTCCTGTCCGTAGTGGACGGGGCCGGAAGCCGTTTTCCAACGTTCGAGAGGTTGTTCGTGTCGGCCAGCACATCCCGTACGCTCCCGCCGGAGATCGCCGAGTCCGTCTCTGTCATGGCGCTCATCGAGCGGGGAAAGGCTGAGGGGCAGATCGCCGGCGACGACGTGCGTCGGGCCTTCGAAGCTGACCAGATTCCGGCCACTCAGTGGAAGAACGTACTGCGCAGCCTCAACCAGATCCTCGAGGAAGAGGGTGTGACGCTGATGGTCAGTGCCGCGGAGCCAAAGCGCACCCGAAAGAGCGTCGCAGCGAAGAGCCCGGCCAAGCGCACCGCCACCAAGACGGTCGCGGCGAAGGCGGTGACCACGAAGAAGGCCACCGCCACCGCCACCCCGACGGCCCCCTCCGCCGACCCCTCCGTCGACGACGAGGCGCCTGCGAAGAAGGCCGCCGCCAAGAAGACGACGACTGCCAAGAAGGCTGTCGCCAAGAAGACCGTCGCCAAGAAGACGGCGGCCAAGAAGACGGCCGCCGGCAAGGACGACGCCGAGGCCGTCGAGGACGAAGCACTCGAGGACGTCAAGCCCGGTGAAGAGGAAGAGGAGGGGGCCGAGAACAAGGGCTTCGTCCTCTCCGACGACGACGAGGACGACGCGCCGGCCCAGCAGGTCGCCGTGGCCGGTGCCACCGCCGACCCGGTCAAGGACTACCTCAAGCAGATCGGCAAGGTCCCGCTGCTCAACGCCGAGCAGGAGGTCGAGCTCGCCAAGCGCATCGAGGCCGGTCTGTTCGCCGAGGACAAGCTGGCGAACGCCGACAAGCTCGCCCCGAAGCTCAAGCGCGAGCTGGAGATCATCGCCGAGGACGGCCGCCGCGCCAAGAACCACCTCCTGGAGGCCAACCTCCGTCTGGTGGTCTCCCTGGCCAAGCGTTACACCGGTCGCGGCATGCTCTTCCTGGACCTCATCCAGGAGGGCAACCTCGGTCTGATCCGCGCGGTGGAGAAGTTCGACTACACCAAGGGCTACAAGTTCTCCACGTACGCCACCTGGTGGATCCGTCAGGCGATCACCCGCGCGATGGCCGACCAGGCCCGCACCATCCGTATCCCGGTGCACATGGTCGAGGTCATCAACAAGCTGGCGCGCGTGCAGCGCCAGATGCTCCAGGACCTGGGCCGCGAGCCCACTCCGGAGGAGCTGGCCAAGGAACTCGACATGACCCCGGAGAAGGTCATCGAGGTCCAGAAGTACGGCCGCGAGCCGATCTCCCTCCACACCCCCCTGGGTGAGGACGGCGACAGCGAGTTCGGTGACCTCATCGAGGACTCCGAGGCGGTCGTCCCGGCCGACGCGGTCAGCTTCACGCTTCTTCAGGAGCAGCTGCACTCGGTCCTCGACACGCTCTCCGAGCGCGAGGCGGGCGTCGTCTCCATGCGCTTCGGTCTCACCGACGGTCAGCCGAAGACCCTCGACGAGATCGGCAAGGTGTACGGCGTCACCCGCGAGCGCATCCGCCAGATCGAGTCCAAGACCATGTCGAAGCTGCGCCACCCGTCGCGTTCCCAGGTGCTGCGCGACTACCTCGACTAGGTCGCGGTCGTACGACACCGAAGGCCCGGCCTCCCGCAGGGGAAGCCGGGCCTTCGTGCTGAGCGGGCGCGGGTCGTCGCACCGGCGTACGCGGAGTGCGGCCGGGCGCGTGCGGAGCGAGGTGCTCCCCTCCGCGGCGTCCCTCGTTCGTGGCGCGAGCGTGCGGGGCGGAGCCTCTTGGATCACTCTGGGTTTCTCGTGATCACCCCAGAGTGAGGAGCACGCATGCGCCATCCCTTTGTCCGGGCCCTGTCCCGGTCGCTGGCCCTGGCGACCGCGGCGGCCGTGATACCGCTGGCGTCCGCCGCCCCCGTGGCTGCCGACGGCGTGGTCGTCGGTGGGTTCCCTGTCGATGTGTCCGAGGGTCCGTGGACGGTGGCGCTGTCCAGCCGTGACCGGTTCGGGGGTACGCGCGCCGGGCAGTTCTGCGGTGGCGTGGCCGTCGGCCGGACCACCGTACTGACCGCGGCTCACTGCATGGGCGCAGACGTCTTGGGGACACCCCCCAACCGTGCAAGGGACTTGAAGGTCATCACCGGACGTACGGACCTGACGTCGGCCCAGGGCAAGGAGATCGCCGTACGCGACACCTGGGTCAATCCGGGCTACGACAAGATCAGCAACGCCGGGGACTTCGCCGTGCTCATCCTCGCCGAGGCGCTTCCGGAGGGCTCGGTCATCGGGATGGCGGCTGCAGGCGACCCGGCCTACCAGCCCGGTACGAGTGCCACGGTCTACGGCTGGGGCGACATCACGGGAGGCGGCGACTACGCGCGCAGTCTGCGGGCCGCACGGGTGCAGGTGCTGTCCGACGCGCTCTGTGAGCGGACCTACCCGGGCAGCGCCGACGGAAAGTACCGGGCCGACAGCATGCTGTGTGCCGGCGAGGCCGCAGGGGGGCCGGACGCCTGCCAAGGGGACAGCGGAGGGCCGCTGATCGCTCAGGGCCGACTGGTCGGGCTCGTGTCCTGGGGGAGCGGCTGTGGACGGCCCGGCAGTCCGGGCGTCTACACGCGCGTCTCGGACGCCGTACGGACGTTGGGGTGGGGTTCCGCCGTCGCTGCCGGGAGCGACGGCTGAGGGCGTGTGGGTGGCGACCTGAGGGGGCTTCTGGAGTTGTGCCCCGACGTGATGGGCGCCTGATGGCCGCTGAGCGGCTTGAGTGAAGCGGGCGGCCACTCCTGGGATAGGAGTGGCCGCCCGAATCAACCGACCTGTGCCGGGGCTGGCTCGTCGTCGACGCGCAGTATCAGCGTTCCTCTTCGTTGGAGCTGGCCGGAACGGTCGTCAGTCGCTCCGTCTCGTCCTGTATCTCAGCGGCGATCTTCTTGAGTTCCGGCTCGAACTTGCGACCGTGGTGGGCGCAGAAGAGCAGTTCTCCGCCGCTCGCCAAGACAACGCGAAGGTATGCCTGGGCGCCGCAGCGGTCGCAGCGATCAGCGGCCGTCAGCGGGCTCGCGGGGGTCAGAACAGTAGTCACGTCGCCTCTTCTCTAGCTCGACGAGCTGTCGTACCAGGGTCAACATCCAACCAGGCCGAAAACGTTCCCGCTCGTGGCCCTTCCTTGAAAAAATCTTTTCGAGGCGGCTGTCTGATTCCGGTTGGCGGCGAATGTGCCGTATTGCGTGTCTATGTGTCTGTACGGGTTCGCGCTGTCTGTCGTCTGTAGGGGGTGTGGGTCCTCCGGCTGGGTTGCCGGTTGTTCATGAGGACGTGCCCGGAGCCTAAATGGTTCATGCCTGGAAGGGAACGTGATATGTACTTCACTCCATCGAGGGATCGAACAAGCATGCGACTCTGGATTAGTGTGAGTTTCGCCGAGGGTGGTGTTACATCGGCTCTACCAGGCCTCGGTACCCTCTGAGCGGCGACCGAAGCCACGCCCTTACCCATCAGGGCGCCAATTGAAATTCAGCGAGGAGCGAACCGCGTGACCGCCGATACGTCCGTGCCGTCCACAGCGCTGCTGGCAGGAGCAGACCGGGACGGTTCCAACTACACCGCGCGGCACCTGCTCGTCCTCGAAGGGCTCGAGGCCGTGCGAAAGCGCCCGGGCATGTACATCGGGTCCACCGACAGCCGTGGCCTGATGCACTGTCTCTGGGAGATCATCGACAACTCCGTGGACGAGGCTCTCGGGGGCTACTGCGACCACATCGACGTCATCCTGCACGACGACGGCTCCGTCGAGGTGCGGGACAACGGCCGCGGCATCCCTGTGGACGTCGAGCCCAAAACCGGCCTCTCCGGTGTCGAGGTCGTCATGACCAAGCTGCACGCCGGCGGGAAGTTCGGCGGCGGCTCGTACGCAGCCTCCGGTGGCCTGCACGGGGTGGGCGCGTCCGTGGTGAACGCGCTCTCGGCGCGCCTGGACGTCGAGGTCGACCGCGGGGGGAGCGTCCATGCGATCAGCTTCCGACGGGGCGTGCCCGGCTCCTTCTCCGACGTGGGCCCGGACGCCACGTTCGAGATGGGCGGCCTGCGCAAGACCAAGCGGATCCCCAAGACCCGCACCGGTACGCGAGTGCGGTACTGGGCCGACCGCCAGATCTTCCTCAAGGACGCCAAGCTCTCCCTGGAGAACCTCCATCAGCGTGCTCGGCAGACCGCGTTCCTGGTGCCGGGCCTCACCATCGTCGTCCGTGACGAGGTAGGGCTCGGCGAGGGCGGCAGCAAGGGCGAGGAGTCCTTCCGCTTCGACGGAGGCATCAGCGAGTTCTGCGAGTACCTGGCCACCGACAAGCCGGTCTGCGACGTCCTCCGCTTCTCCGGGCAGGGATCCTTCAAGGAGACGGTCCCGGTCCTCGACGACCACGGGCAGATGACCCCCACCGAGGTCACCCGCGAGCTGGGTGTCGACGTGGCGCTGCGCTGGGGGACGGGTTACGACGTGACCCTCAAGTCGTTCGTGAACATCATCGCCACGCCCAAGGGCGGCACCCATATGGCGGGATTCGAACAGGCCGTCGCGAAGACGATGAACGAGGTGCTGCGCACCAAGAAGCTGCTGCGCGTGGCCGAGGACGACATCGTCAAGGACGACGCCCTGGAGGGCCTCACCGCGGTCGTCACCGTGCGTCTCGCCGAGCCGCAGTTCGAGGGGCAGACCAAGGAGATCCTCGGCACCTCGGCCGCCCGCCGCATTGTCAACACCGTGATCAGCAAGGAACTCAAGGCGTTCCTGACCTCCACCAAGCGGGATGCCGCCGCGCAGGCCCGTGTGGTCATGGAGAAGGCTGTGGCTGCGGCGCGTACGCGCATCGCGGCCCGTCAGCACAAGGACGCGCAGCGCCGCAAGACCGCACTGGAATCCTCCTCCCTGCCCGCCAAGCTCGCCGACTGCCGCAGCGACGACGTCGACCGCAGCGAGCTCTTCATCGTCGAGGGCGACTCCGCGCTCGGTACGGCCAAGCTCGCCCGGAACTCGGAGTTCCAGGCACTGCTGCCGATCCGCGGCAAGATCCTCAACGTCCAGAAGTCGTCCGTGACCGACATGCTGAAGAACGCCGAGTGCGGCGCGATCATCCAGGTCATAGGGGCCGGATCAGGCCGTACGTTCGATATCGACGCGGCCCGCTACGGCAAGATCATCATGATGACCGATGCCGACGTCGACGGTTCCCACATCCGCACCCTGCTTCTCACCCTGTTCCACCGCTACATGCGGCCCATGGTCGAAGCGGGCCGGGTGTTCGCCGCGGTGCCGCCGCTGCATCGCATCGAGCTCATCCAGCCGAAGAAGGGCCAGGACAAGTACGTCTACACGTACTCGGACCGTGAGCTGCGCGAGAAGCTTCTGGAGTTCCAGAGCAAGGGCGTCCGCTTCAAGGACTCGATCCAGCGTTACAAGGGCCTCGGCGAGATGGACGCCGACCAGCTGGCCGAGACCACTATGGACCCGCGCCACCGCACCCTGCGCCGGATCAACCTGTCCGACCTGGACTCCGCCGAACAGGTCTTCGATCTTCTGATGGGCAACGACGTCGCTCCTCGCAAGGAGTTCATCTCCAGCTCGGCGGCAACGCTGGACAGGTCGCGCATCGACGCGTAATCGTCCGGGTTTCGGTGCCGGGGCAGCGCTTCCACGCGCTGGCCCGGCACCATCTCTCCACCCCGGGGTGGACCTCCCCCCCGTTGCGAATCCGCCCATGACCCACCCCTGGTCCGATTCTGTGACCTGCCGATTTCCGTAGCGGCGAAGGCGTCGACAGCACCCGCTGCCGACACCCGCTCCTTCTTCGCCACCGAGGCCTGATGCCCGGGCTCGCTGATGCCTTGCTGATCGTCGCCGTCGTCATCCTGGTGGTCGTACGACAGTTCCGCACACGTCGCATGGACGCGGACCGGCGCTGGTGGGCCGTGCCCGCGATCCTGACCGTGGTGGCGCTGCGAGAGCCCGGACCCGTCGACATCCACCACCGCGAGGAGTCGATCATCCTGCTCGCGGTCGAACTGCTCATCGGCCTCGTCACCGGAGCCGGCTGGGCCTGGACGACCCGCGTCTGGGCGGAGGCGGACGGTGTGGTGTAGGGCCGGAGCACCAAGGGCGAGCGCCACCGTGTGGATCATCGGGATCGGCCTCCGCGTCGATTTCCTCGCTCTGGGTGCGGCGCTCGGAGTCCACCACGACACCTCGGCCCTTCTCTTCGCCCTCGCGGCGGCCCTCCTGGTCCGCGCCGGAATCCTGCACTGGCGGACGAGTCCCTGCGCCGGGCATCCCCGCACTCGGAGCCGCTTCCTCCGGCGTCCACGCCCTCGGTCCACCGGCAGCGCTCAGCCGCGGGGGAATCTCAGGCAACCGCCGTCGGCTCGCCCGGGCCACCCGGATGCTGGTTTTCGGCATGCTGCTGCGGGGAGCGGTCAGCAGCAACCCGCCCCGGGGCTGGGACTCGGCTCCGGCCGTCGGGGAAGTGCTGTTCGCCGCGCTGCTCGCCCGGGCGCTCTACCGGACAACGTTCCAGCACCGCCTGTTGCCCTCTCTTGCCCTCCTGCTGCTGCTTCAGGGCCTCGCTGTCGCGGGCCAGACCGCGGACCTCCGGGTGCCGGCTTTCGTCCTGTGGTGCGGGTGGGCGATCACGGCCCCGGAAAGAAAGCCCATGCCAGCCGCTCTGCCCATGAGCATCGTGGCCCTCTGCTCGTACGCACTGGTCAACGACGATCCCTTGCTCACCACAACCGTCACCAGCATCGGTCTCGCACTTGCACTCGCACTCGCCGGATACGTCCTGCGGCTCGACGCCGAGGCACGTGGCAACGCCCAACTGCTCCTCGCTCAGGAGCGAGCCGCACGGGCCGCCGAAGCGGAGTCGGCGGCGCTCGCGGAGCGCGCCCGGACAGCGCGGGAGATCGACGACGTACTGGCGCACAGCCTCTCGGCGCAGCTGGTGCACCTGGAGGCGGCCCCGCCTGCTGATCGAGCGGGGCGCCGACCGGGACCGGATACCCGAACGGGCGGTGGCGACCGTGAAGACCCACATCAACAACCTCTTCGCCAAGACGGGGATCAAGGACCGTGCGCAGGCGGTGCGTTACGCCTTCGGGAGGGGAATGGTGCGGTCTCCCACGGGGTGAATCACCTAATGGGGTGAAGACTGTGGAGAAGAAGAGTCGGGGATCTTCCCGATCTGTCCATCCTTGGGCATGCAGTCAAGCACCGGTCGCCCCAACAGACGCGGGGGCGGCCCTGAGAGTTCGGCCGAGACCCCCGAAGGTCGTGACACCGTCCCGACGCACACGGGGGTGGGCGGGGACCCGCGGTTCGACGATCCCTGGTACGACGCGCTCGCCTCTGGCTGGGGCGAGTTGGACGGCACGGGTGCGCCCGCCCCCGTCGTCCCGCCCGCGCGCCGGCAGCAGGAGAGCCGGGGTGGTGGCGCGGCCGACGTCTACCTGGAGGTACAGCGCAGCGCTGCATTCCAGGAGGTGCGCAGTCGGTACCGGAGGTTCGTGATCCCCGGTGTCGCCATCTTCTTCTCCTGGTACGTGGGTTACGTGGTGACCGCGACCACGGCGCCCGGATTCATGGCCCGTCCCGTGGTGGGGGCGGTGAACGTGGCGATGCTGGCGGGACTCGGACAGTTCCTCACGACGTTCCTGTTCACCTGGGCGTACGCGCGGCACGCACGGCTGCGCAGGGACCGGGCCGCGCTCGATCTGCGCTGGGACACCCAGGAACTGACGCGTGGCCTCAGAGGCGGTGGATCGTGACCGGCAACCATCAGATGCTGGCGCTGGTGCTGTTCAGCGCGTTCGTGGCCGTCACCCTGGCCATCACCACGTGGGTGAGCCGACACCGACAGGGCTCGGCGGAGGAGTTCTACGCGGGTGGTCGGCTCTTCTCCCCGATGGAGAATGGTTTTGCCATCGCGGGCGACTACATGTCTGCCGCTTCCTTCCTCGGCATCTCCGGCCTCATCGCGCTCTTCGGCTACGACGGCCTGCTGTACTCGGTCGGCTTCCTGGTGGCCTGGCTCGTCGTGCTGTTCCTGGTCGCCGAACTGGTGCGCAACTGCGGGCGGTTCACACTGGCCGATGTCGTCGCGTCGCGGATGCGGGAGCGGCCGGTGCGGATCGCTGCGGGAACTTCCTCGGTCACCGTGTCCGTTCTGTATTTGGTGGCGCAAATGGTGGGGGCGGGCAGCCTGGTCGCGCTGCTGCTGGGCGGGACGAGCGAGGCGGCGCAGTCCTGGACGGTGATCGCGGTCGGCGCGCTCATGGTGATCTATGTGTCGTTGGGAGGGATGCGGGCCACTACGTGGATCCAGATCGTCAAGGCTGTCCTGCTGATGGGCGGGGCGATCACACTGACCGTGCTGGTGCTGGTGCGGTTCCACGGCGACTTCGACCAACTGCTGCGCACGGCGGCCGAGCGCAGTGGTCACGGTGACGCGTTCCTCGCCCCCGGGCTGAGGTACGGCGGCGACTTGACCTCGCGCTTCGACTTCATCAGCCTGGGGCTCGCCCTCGTACTGGGTACGGCCGGGCTGCCGCACATCCTCTCCCGCTTCTACACCGTGCCGACCGCTCGGGCCGCGCGCCGGTCGGTCGTCTGGTCGATCGGGCTCATCGGTGGCTTCTACCTCATGACGATCGTCCTCGGCTTCGGCGCGGCGGCGATCGTCGGACCGCAGGCCGTCCGCGGGTCGAACGCGGCCGGGAACACGGCGGTCCCGCTGCTGGCCCTCGACCTGGGCGGCGGAGCGGACTCCACAGGCGGAACGGTTCTGTTCGCGATCGTCGCGGCCATCGCCTTCGCAACGATTCTCGCGGTGGTCGCGGGCATCACCCTCGCGTCCTCGGCGTCCGTGGCCCACGACCTGTACGCGTCACTGCGGCGCCCGCGCGCCAAGCCGCGCAGCGAGGTGGCCGTGGCCCGTACCGCCGCCGTCGGCATCGGAGTGGTCGCGATCGCCCTCGGCCTGCTGGCCCGAGACCTCAATGTCGCCTTCCTGGTGGGCCTGGCCTTCGCTGTCGCGGCGTCCGCGAATCTGCCGGTGCTGCTCTACTCGCTGTTCTGGGGCGGCTTCACGACCAGGGGGGCTGTGTGGTCGGTGTACGGGGGGCTGATTCCGTCAGTGGTTCTCGTACTGCTGTCGCCCGTGGTGTCGGGGAGCCCCGAATCGCTGTTCCCGGGGGTGGACTTCCAGTACTTCCCGTTGCAGAACCCGGGCCTCGTCTCGATCCCGTTGGGATTCCTCGCCGGCTGGCTCGGCACGGTGACCTCGGCCGAGGAGCCGGACGAGGCCAAGCACGCGGAGACCGAGGTGCGGTCGCTCACGGGGGCGGGTGCCGTGTGACGGGCGACGATTTCACCGCCGTAGGGCCTTGACGGGCAGGGGACTGGCTCAGGGGGCCACCCATGCGTACCGGTGTTCGGGGCGGCCCGTGTCGCCGTACTTGAGGGAGAGGCGGAGGCGGCCCTCCTGTTCCAGATGACGGAGGTAGCGCTGGGCCGTGGAGCGGCTCAGGCCTGTCTCGACGGCCACCTCGTGAGCCGAGAGCGGGTGGCCGGCGCGGTGAAGCACGCCGCAGATGAGGTCCGTGGTCGGTTCCGAGTGGCCGCTCGGCAGGCCGGGGGACGACGCGGAGGGCGAGGTGCGCAGGGCACCGAAGATCTGGTCGACCTGCTCCTGGCCGGCGTGGCTCCGGTCCTCGACGTGGTCGACGGTGCGGCGCAGGACGGCATAGGAGTCCAGGCGGGTGCGCAGCGCGGCGAAGGTGAACGGCTTGACCAGGTAGTGCAGGGCGCCCAGGCGCATCGCGGTCTGTACGGTCACCACGTCGCTAGCCGCCGTGATCATGATGACATCGGTGCAGTGGCCCTGTTCCCGCATGCGGTGAACGAGTTCGAGCCCCGTCTGGTCGGGCAGGTAGTGGTCGAGCAGGACCAGGTCGATGGTGCCCTGCTGCACGGCGGCCAGGGCTTGGGCGGCGGTGTGCGCGCGGGCGGCGACCCGGAATCCGGGAACCCTGCCCACATACCTGGCGTTGATCTCTGCGACACGGAGGTCGTCGTCCACTACCAGGACGTCAATCATCGGGCCTCTCCCTCGGGGCCGACGAGCGGCAAGCCCGTGCGGTGAATCCGTGTTGCGGCTCCGCGGCTTCGGCGCGCGGAACGAGCAGAACAGATTTTCGCAAGCAGAAGAACGCCTTGCGCCCCGAAGTCCGATGTTGTGGCATGCGCCATGTCTCCCGCCATCGAACAGCGGGGCGCGAGCAAGATCTTCACAACTGCGTCGTGCTCGCTCTCAGGGGCGGGTCGCCCACACATAGCGGTGTTCCGGGCGGCCCGCGTCACCGTACTTGAGGGTCAGCCTGGCCCGTCCCGTGCGCTCCAGCAGCTTCAGATAGCGCTGGGCGGTCTGACGGCTCACCCCGGTCCGTTCGGCGATCTCCTGAGCCGACAGTGGGCCTTCGGCGTTCACCAGGGTTCGGCGCATGAGTTCCGCGGTGGTGGGGGAGTGCCCCTTGGGCAGTTCGGGCTCGGGCCCGGAGGACAGGGCGCCGAAGATCCGGTCCACCTCGGCCTGTTCGGCCTCGCCGCCGCCGTCGAGGGTGCGACGCAGCTCCGCGTACGCCTCCAGCTTGGCGCGCAGCCCCGCGAAGGCGAACGGCTTGACCAGATACTGCAGTGCTCCCTGTCGCATCGCCGCCTGTACGGTCGACACGTCCCTGGCCGCCGTCACCATGATCACGTCGGTCTCGTGGCCGCGCCGTCGCATCTCCTGGACGACCGAGAGGCCCGTGCCGTCGGGCAGGTAGTGGTCCATGAGGACGAGGTCGAGGTGCGGCAGCGCCTCCAACTGCCGCAGCGCCTCGGCCGCGCTGTGCGCCGCTCCCGCGACATGGAAGCCGGGCACCTTCTCCACATAGGCGGCGTTGACGCGCGCCACCCGGGTGTCGTCGTCCACGACCAGGACCTCGATCATCTCGACTCCTCCTGTGCGGCGGCGCCGGTGGCCGTAGTGGTGGCCGGGGGCGGTGCCGTCTCCGGGACACTCACGCGCTCCGGCGCCGGTGTCGGCTCCGCGAGTGCCTCCGGCAGTACGACGCTGAACTCCGCGCCCCCGCCCTCGGCCTCGTCCACGCGCGCGCTGCCGCCCTGCCGCTCCGCGAGCCGGCGTACCAGGGGCAGCCCGATGCCACGCTTGCCGTGTGCCGGGGGCTTCTTCGTGGACCACCCCTCCGTGAAGATCAACTCGCGCTGTTCCGCCGGGATTCCGGGCCCCGTGTCGCGCACCCTGAGGACCGCGGTCCGGCCCTCCGCGCGCAGTTCGACCTCCACGCGCGCGTGCGCCGTGCCGGCGACGGCGTCCAGCGCGTTGTCGACCAGATTGCCGACGACGGTGACCAGTCCCCTGGGATCGATCAGCCGGTCCGGGAGCAGGGTCCGGTCCGAGACCCACAGGGCGACACCGCGCTCCGCCGCCACGGTGGCCTTGCCGACCAGCAGCGCGGCGAGCAGCGGATCGCGGATCTTCTCGGCGACCTGCTCCGCGGTGGCCCGGTGGTCGCCCACTACCTCGCCGATGAACTCCGCGGCGTCTTCGTACATCTCCAGTTCGAGCAGCCCCAGAAGCGTGTGCATGCGGTTGGCGTGTTCGTGGTCCTGGGCGCGCAGGGCGTCGAGCAGACCGTGCGTGGAGTCGAGTTCGCGGCCGAGCTGCTCCAGCTCGGTGCGGTCGCGCAGGGTGGCGACGGCGCCCCCGTCGTCGGTTGGCATGCGGTTGGCGACCAGGACACGCTGGCCGCGCACGGTGAGCAGGTCGGTTCCGGTAACGCGTCCGGCCAGTACATCGGTCGTACGTCCGGCACCGAGCGCCTCGTCCAGGGAGCGGCCGACAGCTTCCTCGCCGATGCCCAGCAGGCGCTGTGCCTCGTCGTTGAGGAGCCGGACGCGGCCCGCGCGATCCAGGGCGACGACACCCTCGCGGATGCCGTGCAGTACGGCCTCACGCTCCGCCAGCAGTGCCGCGATGTCCGAGAAGGCCAGGTCCCGGGTCTGCCGCTGCACTCGCCGGGAGATCAGCCAGGCTGCGAGGGTACCGACGGCCATGGCGCCACCCGCGTAGGCCAGCAACCCCGGAATCGCGTGGAACAACCGGGCGCGCACGCTGTCGTACTCGATGCCGACCGAGACCGCGCCGACGACCCTGCCGCCGGTGTCGCGCAGCGGTACCTTGCCACGGGCCGAGCGGCCCAGGGTGCCGCTGTCGATCTCCATGACCTCCTTGCCCGCCAGAGCCTGGCGGGGGTCGGTGGAGACGACCCGGCCGATCTCCTTCGGATCCGTGTGCGACCAGCGCACGCCTCGCATGTCCATCACCACGACGTACTCGGCCCCGCTGGCCTTCCGGATCCGCTCCGCCTCGGCCTGCACCGGCCCGTCGACCGACGGCCGGCTCCCCTGCAGATCCGCGGCGATCTGCGGCTGGGCCGCGGTGGTCTGCGCGATCGCCAGTGCCCGGCGCATCGCCTGGTCGTCCAGCTGATCGCTGAGCGGCGCGAGGAACAGCCCGGTCGCGAGCACCGCGACTCCCGCGGCGATCGCCACCTGCATCAGCAGCACCTGCGAGAACATCCGCCGCGGCAGACCGAGGCGCAGGCGGCGTCCAGGGGGAGTGGGGCTCATACCCATGACGGTACGGGGATGAGTGGCCCGTGCCGTAGTGGGGTGTGACGTGGATTCCTTGATCAATGCATGTACAGGCGTGTGTAGGCATGTACGGAGTGCTTGACGGGTGGACCGCGGGCCGTACGGGACAGCGCCGTGCGGTCAGCGCGCCGGAGCCGTGGACTCCAGTTCGCGCACCGCCACCACGTCCATCCGGGCCGGCGAACCCAACGCCGATCCGCAGCTCTCCGGGCGAGGTGGCTGCGAGGCGCCCTGGGCCACCGCGACACTCCACCGGCGTCCGTCCGCGTGCGCGACGGTCACCTCCCAGTGCGGGGCCGAGCCGTCCGTCCGTACGACGCTCACCGTGTCCACCGCGTACTCGCGCACCGCCGAGCGGACGGCCAGTTCCGCGGCCTGTCCGGGCCGCTCCCAGGCGGAGCCGCCGCGACAGCCCTCCACGACGACGCGCCCTTCGCGCACGCCCTGGAGGACTTCCTTCACGTGCGGGGCCTGGGCACGGCCGTACGCGTATCCGTACGGCAGGACGAGCAGCGTCGGCGAGAAGCGGTGTCCGCCGAGGTGCGTGACCTCCCAGGCGCCCTCGACCCCGGAGGCGGCCAGTTCGGCGGCGAGAGGGCGGCCGAGCAACGCGCAACAGCGGTCGCGCTTGCCGTTGGTGCAGACGAGCGCGAGGGGGTCCCCGGTGTGGGGCCGCCCCTGGAGCGCGGCGTCGAAGGTCTGCGGGGTGCCCTGGCCGAGTGAGACGAAGTCGAGGTCGAGCAACTGCTCGGGGGCGCGGGTCGTGGCGCTGTGCAGCCAGACGTTCCCCGGTGTGGTGTGGGCCGCGTACACCTGCCGGACCGCGGGTGTGCCGAAGTCGGCGTGGCGGCCGGGGCGCCGGATCAGCGCGATCCGTACGCCGGTACCCTCCGCAGCCTTCTCCAGGGCGTGGCCGAGTGCGGGGTCCAGGTGGCTCATGGTGAGCGCCTGGGCACCCCAGGGGCCCGACTGCTCCAGCAGCAGCCACGTCCTCGCGGTCGCCGCGGTACCCGCGATGGGCTCGTCGAGGTCCCGGGAGACGGTTGCGCACCTACTCACAGAGGTGAGCCTAACCTGACTTGGGGCGAGGCGACTTCCGGCCGCGCGGAACGGGTGGTTCCGGGGCTGTCGGCTACTTCGGGAGTGGTTGCGGAGGGCGCTCGCCCACGTAGGTTCCCGACGGGCGCATCCGTAGCGGGCGCTCGCCGTACTCCTCCAGGGCGTGTGCGATCCAGCCCGCCGTACGGGCGACGGCGAAGATCGTCTCGCCCGCAGACGCTCCCATGCCGCAGGCGACGGTGAACGCGGCCAGGGCAAGGTCCACGTTGGCGTGCAGAGGGGTGTGACGGGCGGTGGTCGTCACGACGTCCCGGGCCGCGGCGAGGGCGGGCGCGGCGTGCGGCATCTCGTCGAGGAGGGTGAACAGGGCACGCGCGCGTGGATCCTCTCCGGGGTAGAGCCGGTGGCCGAGCCCGGGGACGCGGCGGCCCGCGCGCAGTTCGTCCGCGACCACGGGAGCCGCGTCTCCCTCGTCGAGCACGTCGAGCAGCATCCGGTGCGCCAGGCCGCTGGCGGCGCCGTGGAGGGGGCCTTCGAGGACTCCGAGCCCGGCCGAGACGGCCGCGTAGGGGTGGGCGCGGGCGGACGCGGCGACCCGTACGGCGAGGGTCGAGGCGGCCAGGTCGTGGTCGACGAGGAGGCCGAGTGCCGTGTCCAGGGCGCGCAGTGACGCCTCGTCGGCGATCCGCACGGTGAGCCGGCCCCAGAGGCGCTGGGCCAGTGGACCCTCGTCGCGGTGGCCGGGAGCGCGTGACGGCAGAGCGGCCACGAGGGTGGGGATGAGGGTACGAGCGGTGCCCAGGACGGTGTCCTCGGAGAGGTCGAAGCGGAGCGGATCGACCGCTGCCGCGGCGATCGCCGCCACCCGGAGCCGGTCGACCGGGTCGCTGTGCTCCGGCAGCGCGTTGACGGAGCGGCGGGCGGCAGCGACGGAGGCACTGGGCGCCGTGAAGGTGGCTCCGGGGCGCAGGGTCCCAGTCCACAGCCATTCGGCGACTTCTTCGTAGGAGTGGCGCGCGGCCAGCTCGGCGGCGTCGACGCCCCGGAAGTAGTACCGGTCCTTGTCGATGAGGGTGAGCCGGGTCCGTACGGACAGTTCGCCGCCCGAGGCCGAACTCCCGCCGCTCTCCCGCTTGTTGCGGCGGGCGAGCGCCTCCACCTCCATGGCGTCGAAGGTGCTGCCCCGGCCCCCGGGGTCGCGTCGGCTGCTGAGCTGACCGCGGCTCACGTACGCGTACACGGTCTCGGGCTTCACGCCGAGCAGCTCGGCGGTCTCCTTGGTGCTCAGCCGACGGCTGGTGTGGTCGGGGGCGGGTTCCTGATCGTGCATGGGCTCACCGTATCCGTATGGACTGAATGTTGACTCAATCAATATTGACATCGTTTCAGTCAATCATGGACAGTCGAATCAAGTTCAGGGAGGAAACATGCCGAACAACCGGGCCGCGACAGCCGCAACCACCGTTGTCGACGTACCGCGAGGGCTCGCGGGCGTCGTCGTCACCGACACCCGAATTGGTGACGTCAGGGGACGCGAGGGCTTTTACCACTACCGCCAGTACTCCGCCGTCGAACTCGCTCGGACCCGCGGTTTCGAAGATGTATGGCACCTCCTGGTCCACGGTGAGCTGCCTGAGGCGGGCCGTCTCGCCGCCTTCACCGCGCGTACGGCGGCGCTGCGGCGGCTGCCCGACGAGGTAGGGGCGGCGCTTCCGGCGATCGCGGCGGCGAGCGGCCGGTCCGGACCGCTGGCCGGCATGCGCACCGCGCTGTCGCTGCTCGGTGCGGCGAAGGGCTTCCGTCCCGTGTACGACATCGACGCGGAGGGTCGGCGCGCGGACTCCCTGGTCGCCTCGGCGGCCGTGCCGACCGTACTGACGGCGCTGCATCGGCTGGGTCGGGGCCTCGACCCGGTGGAGCCGCGGGACGACCTCCCTTATGCGGCCAACTACCTGTACATGTTGACGGGGTCGGAGCCGGAACCGCTGCACGCCAGGGCGATCGAGCAATACTTGATCTCAACCATTGATCATGGCTTCAATGCATCAACCTTTACGGCGCGGGTCATCGCGTCGACAGGGGCGGACGTGGCCGCGTGCCTCGTGGGAGCGGTGGGAGCCCTGTCGGGTCCGCTGCACGGCGGCGCCCCGAGCCGAGCGCTGGACACGCTGGACGCGATCGGCACGCCGGACCGCATCGACTCCTGGATCCGCGAACGTGTTCTCGCCGGTGACCGCATCATGGGCTTCGGTCACCCGGTCTACCGCACCGAGGATCCCCGCTCCCGCATGCTCCGGGGCATCGCCGAACAGTTCGGCGGTCCGTTGGTCGATCTGGCGGTAGAGGTCGAACGACGGGTGGAGGCGATCTTGGCCGAACTGAAGCCGGGCCGCGAACTGCACACGAACGTCGAGTTCTACGCGGGCGTGGTCATGGAACTGTGCGGCCTGCCGCGCGAGATGTTCACACCGACCTTCGCGGCGGCCCGTGTGGTGGGCTGGAGCGCCAACATCCTGGAACAGGCGGAGGACTCGAAGATCATCCGACCGGCGGCGCGATACGTGGGGCCTGTGCCTCCGGTGGCGGTGCCGTTGATGGTCTGACGGCGTCTCGAAGGCACTCGGCTTCCAAAAGTGGCCTGACACACCTGTGGCCTGGTGCCGTTCTGGCGCCAGGCCTCATCGGGGTCGATCGAACAGGGACGGGGTGCCGGACTGCTCGTCGTCTAGGTGCCCTGATCCCTCAACGGTGGAGTGAGGCCGGGCGGGTGACGGACGCGTCTTGGGTGAACGCGTGCTCGTGCGGTGATGTCAGGCGTCGGGAATATCCGCCTTGGCGCGGATCAAGGTCTCCCGGCTCACGATGACGATGCGTTCGTAGTCGGCACGAGCGGCGTCGGCGGGCAGTTCGCCGTCCAGCGCCTCGGTGGCCTCGGTGCCGATGACGGCGAAATTGCCGTCACTGAGTTCGAACACGTCCGGGCAGGTAGCTCCTGAGTTACTGCCTCGGGCACTCGGCGGCACACCGATGCGGCGCACGATCTTCAAGGAATTCGGTCCTTACGAAACAAAAGGTCTGGAGTACAGAGGTGCGCCAGCAGGCTACTGGTGTTCGTGTTGCTTTCGTGGCGGCATGCACAAAATTCCCTCCGTCGGGGTCCTTGGCTCTGCGAGGTTGACAGGCTCGCTGGTGCGGGCGAGCCGTCAGTCGGTAGGAGGGGTGCCCGCCACCCACCACTCGTCCGTGTCCGCGTCGTCGAGGTCTATGACGAGGTTGTCGACCATCTGCCCGATCCGGGCCTCGTCGGACGACTCGTTCAGGGACGCACGCTGTTTCTTGGAGGCCTCCCAGTACTCGCGGAACAGCGGGCTTTGGAAGAACTCGCGCAGGTGCCTGTACAACTCCTCCCGATCCAGAATTCCCGCTTTGTACAGGTGGTAAAGGTGGACATACCAGGCGTTTGCGTAGAAGAACTGGCGGCGCTTCTCTGCAGGGATGTTCTTGTCGTAGGTGTCGATCACCGCGGCGAGGGACGGATCGTCGATCGCCCTGGCCAGCAACTCCCACTGCATGCGCTGCTGGTGCGCGAGAGTCTTGCGCCGGATCGCCAACTCCTCGAGCTCCAGGCGCCTCTCATGCAGACGGGCTTCCTCCAGGCGACGCTGTCGCGCCGCCAGCGTCACCGAAGCGGCGGTGAGCAGGAGGGTGAGCGCGGTGGAGCCCAGCCTCCCCGCCGAGTACTTCTCTGTGGCCATGTCAACCCCCGAATCAGGCGGCAGTCCGCCGGTCGTCGTAGTGCGGGTCGACGGAGGGGGACCGGCGAGCGTTGGGCGGCGCTTGCCACCTCCAGAGTGCCGAGTGGCTCTGATCGGCGGGGGAGGCGGAGAGGAGGCGCACGGAAGGAAGCGAGGGTCGCACAGTCCGGCGCCATGCCCAACGTGTGCCCCGCACCGACTGCTGACAATCGTTCACCCGGCGACACGTCCTCCGGCTCGTATCCTGGGGCGGCATTCGTTCCTCGTACGCGCGCGGGGCCGTGAGCCGGTGTGCGCGTCGGCGTGAGAGAGGTCGCAGATTGAGTCAGCCGGGTCCGAGCCAGAACCCTCGGCAGATCCCCGTCATCGTCCTCGCCGGCTTCCTCGGTTCCGGCAAGACCACCCTCCTCAACCACCTCCTCCACCGCAGCGGAGGCAGCCGTATCGGGGCCATCGTCAATGACTTCGGGGCCATCGAGATCGACGCCATGGCCGTCGCGGGGGCGCTGGGCGACTCCACGGTGTCGCTGGGCAACGGATGTCTGTGCTGCGCTGTTGATGCGAGCGAACTCGATGTCTATCTTGATCGACTCACTCAACCCTCGTCCCGGATCGACGTCATCGTCATCGAGGCCAGTGGGCTCGCCGAGCCGCAGGAACTCGTTCGGATGGTGCTCGCCAGTGACAATCCCCGAGTCGTGTACGGGGGGCTGGTCGAGGTGGTCGACGCCGTCGAGTTCGACGACACCCGGATGAAGCACCCCGAGATCGACCGGCATCTCGCCCTCGCCGATCTCGTCGTCGTGAACAAGGTCGGGCGGGTAGCCGACGGTGGGGAGAAAGTTCTGGGGACCGTCCACGGGCTGGTCGACCGTGCGGCTGTCGTCCCCGCCGACTACGGGCGCGTCGACCCGGAGCTGCTCTTCGACTGCCGGCCGCCGGAGGAACGTATCGGACAGTTGTCCTTCGATGACCTGCACGACCATGGAGCGGACGAGCGCGGGGAGGGCGAAGACGGTCATGAGGACGGCGCGGGAGACCATTCCGGGCATCTGCACGCCGCCTACGACAGTCTCTCCTTCAGCTCCTCGACCCCCCTCCATCCGCGTCGGCTGATGGACTTCCTCGACAGCCGGCCCGAAGGGCTCTACCGCATCAAGGGGTACGTCGACTTCGGACCGCACGACCCGGGCAACCGGTACGCCGTGCATGCCGTCGGGCGGTTCCTGCGGTTCTATCCCGAGCCCTGGAGCGACGGCGAGGAGCGGCTCAGCCGACTCGTCCTCATCGGGTCCGGCATCCGGCTGCCCGCCCTCGGCAAGGACTTGGAGGCATGTATGGACGACGCCCCACACGCCGACGAGCACAGCATGTGGGGCGTCCTGAGGTACGTACAGGAGCAGGGCCCGGAGGGCTCCGACGAGGTCGGCTGAACTACACCGGACCCGTCACCACACCCACCGTCTTCGGCAACGACACGCCCGAGCCGTCGCGGCGCGGGTCCATCTCCGGGAGTTCGGCCGGGGTGCCGTTCTTCTGGGACGCTCGTGCCGGTGCCGGGCCCGCCCAGGCCAGGGACAGACAGTCCTCGCCCTTCAGGAACCGCTGGCAGCGGACGCCGCCGGTGGCGCGACCCTTGCGCGGGTACTGGTCGAAGGGGGTCAGCTTCGCGGTCGTCTGGACGGAGTCGTCCAGCGTGCCCCGCGAGCCGGCGACCGTGAAGACGACCGCGTCCACCGCCGGATCCACCGCCGTGAACGAGATCACCTTGGCGCCGTCCGTGAGCTTGATGCCGGCCATACCGCCGGCCGGGCGGCCCTGGGGGCGGACATGCGCGGCCTGGAAGCGCAGCAACTGGGCGTCGTCCGTGATGAAGACCAGGTCCTCCTCGCCGGTGCGCAGCTCCGCCGCGCCGACGATCCGGTCGCCGTCCCTGAGCGTGATGACCTCCAACTCCCCCTTGTTGGACGGATAGTCGGGGACCACACGCTTGACGACGCCCTGCTCCGTGCCGATCGCGAGCCCCGGGGACGACTCGTCCAGCGTCGTCAGGCAGACCACCATCTCGCCGTCCTCCAGGGAGAGGAACTCCGACAGCGGGGCACCGCCCGAGAGGTTGGGCGCCGCCGTCGTGTCGGGGAGCCGGGGGAGATCGATGACGTTGATACGCAGCAGGCGGCCGGCCGACGTCACCGCGCCCACCTCGCCCCGCGCCGTCGCCGGGACCGCGGAGACGATCAGGTCGTGCTTCGCGCGTCTGCCGTCCTCGTCCGCCGGGAACGGCTCACCGTTCGCCGTACGCGCCAGCAGGTCCGTCGAGGAGAGCAGGACCCGGCACGGGTCGTCGGCCACCTGGAGCGGGACACCGGCCGCGGGGGCGGCGCCGGCCGACTCCAGCAGAACCGTGCGGCGCTCGGTGCCGAACTTCTTGGCCACCGCGGCCAGTTCGTTCGAGACCAGCTTGCGGAGTTCCGCGTCCGACTCCAGGATCCGGGTCAGCTCCGCGATCTCCGCGGCCAGCCGCTCCTTCTCGGACTCCAGCTCGATGCGGTCGAACCGGGTCAGCCGGCGCAGCGGGGTGTCCAGGATGTACTGGGTCTGGATCTCCGAGAGGGAGAAGCGCTCCATCAGGCGTTCCTTCGCCTGCGCGGAGTTGTCGCTGGAGCGGATCAGCCGGATGACCTCGTCGATGTCCACCAGCGCGGTGAGCAGGCCCTCGACCAGGTGCAGCCGGTCGCGGCGCTTGCTGCGGCGGAACTCCGAGCGACGCCGCACGACCTCGAAGCGGTGGTCGAGATAGACCTCCAGGAGCTCCTTGAGGCCCAGGGTCAGGGGCTGGCCGTCCACCAGTGCCACGTTGTTGATGCCGAAGGACTCCTCCATCGGCGTCAGCTTGTAGAGCTGCTCCAGGACGG
Source organism: Streptomyces lacrimifluminis (assembly GCF_014646095.1). GTDB lineage: Bacteria > Actinomycetota > Actinomycetes > Streptomycetales > Streptomycetaceae > Streptomyces > Streptomyces lacrimifluminis. The sequence continues at coordinate 110,051 of NZ_BMMU01000007.1, forward strand.
CCTCCGGCACGAAGCCGTTCTTGACCTCGATGACCAGGCGCAGGCCGTGGCTGCGGTCGGTGAGGTCCTTGACGTCGGCGATGCCCTGGAGCTTCTTCGCGCCGACCAGGTCCTTGATCTTGGCGATCACCTTCTCCGGGCCGACGGTGAACGGCAGTTCGGTGACGACCAGGCCCATGCGACGGGCCGTCACGTTCTCCACCGACACCGTGGCGCGGATCTTGAACGTGCCGCGGCCCGTCTCGTACGCGTCCCTGATCCCGGCGAGACCGACGATCCGGCCACCGGTGGGCAGGTCGGGGCCCGGCACGTGCCGCATCAGGGTGTCGAGGTCGGCGGCCGGGTAGCGGATGAGGTGGCGGGCGGCCGAGATGACCTCGCCGAGGTTGTGCGGAGGCATGTTGGTGGCCATACCGACGGCGATACCCGACGCGCCGTTCACCAGCAGGTTCGGGAAGGCGGCGGGCAGCGCCACCGGTTCCTGCTCCTGGCCGTCGTAGTTGGGGGCGAAATCGACCGTGTCCTCTTCGATCGACTCCGTCATCAGGGACGTCGCGTCGGCCATGCGGGCCTCGGTGTAACGCATGGCGGCCGGCGGGTCGTCGTTGCCCAGCGAACCGAAGTTGCCGTGGCCGTCGACCAGCGGCACGCGCATGGAGAACGGCTGGGCGAGACGCACCAGGGCGTCGTAGATCGACGAGTCGCCGTGCGGGTGCAGCTTACCCATGACCTCGCCGACGACGCGGGCGCACTTCACATAGCCGCGGTCGGGGCGCAGGCCCATCTCGTTCATCTGGTACACGATGCGACGGTGTACGGGTTTGAGGCCGTCGCGGGCGTCGGGCAGGGCTCGGGAGTAGATGACCGAGTACGCGTACTCGAGGAAGGAGCCCTGCATCTCGTCGACGACGTCGATGTCGAGGATCCGCTCCTCGAAGTCATCGGGCGGCGGGGTCTTCGTGGTGCGGCGGGCCATCGCTGCCGGCTCCTTCTGATTCCTGGTCGTTCGCCTACGGGGTGCTTGTGTCGGTGTCGAGAGCCCGATCGTGCTCAGCCCTGCGGGCCTCCGCGTGCTCGCCCTCTCGACACCGACGCGCCCCTGCGGCTCACTCTTGCTGAGACATGAACGGGATCTGACGCGGACCATTGTGGACTGCCGCACTGACAACGCGGACCAAGGCCCGTCCCTGCGGCGGTGTTGGGCGATGGCGGCCGATGCTGAAACGTACCGCCTGGAACCCGAGGAATCTCGCTGTCGGCGTACGTCCGCCGGGAACTTCGCCAGCACTCCACACGCTTGCATACAGTGGCAGGACCGGCAGGAAAACAGCGGTTGCAACAACCGCATCCGCGATCGAAGGGACGTACATGCCCATGGGTCACACGGCCACAGCCGAGGCAGGCTCCGGCGGCCTGACAGCGACCGAGCACCGCCTCGCCAACGGGCTGCGCGTGGTGCTCTCCGAGGACCACCTGACCCCGGTCGCAGCGGTGTGCCTCTGGTACGACGTCGGGTCGCGCCACGAGGTCAAGGGCCGCACCGGCCTGGCTCACCTCTTCGAGCACCTGATGTTCCAGGGTTCGGGCCAGGTGAAGGGCAACGGTCACTTCGAACTGGTCCAGGGCGCGGGCGGCTCGCTCAACGGCACCACCAGCTTCGAGCGCACCAACTACTTCGAGACCATGCCCACCCACCAACTGGAGCTCGCCCTCTGGCTGGAGGCCGACCGCATGGGCTCGCTGCTCGCGGCCCTCGACGACGAGTCCATGGAGAACCAGCGGGACGTCGTCAAGAACGAGCGACGGCAGCGCTACGACAACGTCCCCTACGGCACGGCGTTCGAGAAGCTGACCGCCCTCGCCTACCCGGCGGGCCATCCCTACCACCACACCCCGATCGGCTCGATGGCCGACCTGGACGCGGCGACGCTGGAGGACGCGCGCGCGTTCTTCCGCACGTACTACGCGCCCAACAACGCCGTCCTCTCGGTCGTCGGGGACATCGACCCCGAGGAGACCCTCGCCTGGGTCGAGAAGTACTTCGGATCCATCGCCGGGCACGACGGCAAGCCCGCGCCGCGCTCCGGCGCGCTCCCCGACGTCATCGGTGAGGAACTGCGCGAGGTCGTCGTGGAGGAGGTCCCCGCGCGCGCGTTGATGGCCGCCTACCGGCTCCCGGAGGACGGCACGCGTGCGTGCGACGCGGCCGACCTGGCGCTCACCGTCCTCGGCGGCGGTGAGTCCTCCCGCCTCTACAACCGGCTCGTACGCCGGGACCGTACGGCGGTCGCGGCCGGGTTCGGCCTGCTGCGGCTGGCCGGAGCGCCCTCCCTGGGGTGGCTGGACGTGAAGACCTCAGCGGACGTCGAGGTACCGGTCATCGAGGCCGCCGTCGACGAAGAACTCGCCCGGTTCGCCACGGAGGGCCCCACGGCCGAGGAAATGGAGCGCGCCCAGGCCCAGTTGGAGCGCGAGTGGCTGGACCGGCTCGGTACGGTCGCGGGCCGCGCCGACGAACTGTGCCGCTTCGCGGTGCTGTTCGGCGACCCGCAGCTCGCGCTGACCGCCGTGCAGCGCGTGCTCGACGTGACGGCCGAGGAGGTCCAGCAGGCCGCCAAGGACCGGCTGCGACCCGACAACCGCGCGGTGCTCGTCTACGAGCCCCTGACCGCCGACACCGACACCGACGAGGAGGCGGCCAAGTGACCGAGCTCGCCACGATGGAGTTCCACCCCCAGCCCCAGGCGGGCGAGGCCAGGCCCTGGGCCTTTCCGGCGCCCGGTCGCGGCACGCTCGGCAACGGTCTGACCGTTCTGCGCTGCCACCGCCCCGGCCAGCAGGTCGTCGCCGTCGAGGTACTCGTCGACGCCCCCCTGGAGGCCGAGCCCGCCGGTCTCGACGGAGTGGCCACGATCATGGCCAGGGCCTTCTCCGAGGGCACCGACAAGCACTCCGCGGAGGAGTTCGCCGCCGAGCTGGAGCGCTGCGGCGCCACCCTCGACGCGCACGCCGACCACCCGTGTGTGCGCCTCAGCCTCGAAGTCCCCGTGTCGCGGCTCCCCAAGGCGCTCGGTCTGCTGGCCGACGCCCTCAGGGCGCCCGCGTTCTCGGACAGCGAGATCGAGCGGCTGGTGCGCAACCGGCTCGACGAGATCCCGCACGAGACGGCCAACCCGGCCCGTCGCTCCGCCAAGCAGCTGTACAAGGAGCTGTTCCCGGCGGCCTCGCGCATGTCACGTCCGCGCCAGGGCACCGAGGAGACCGTCGCGAAGATCGACGCGGCTGCCGTACGCGCCTTCTACGAGAAGCACGTCCGGCCCGCCACGGCCACCGCCGTGGTCGTCGGCGACCTCACCGGCGTCGACCTGGACGCGCTGCTCGGTGACACTCTGGGAGCCTGGACGGGCTCCTCGGCCGAGCCGCGGCCGGTGCCGCCGGTGAGCGCCGACGACACCGGCCGGGTCGTCATCGTGGACCGCCCGGGCGCCGTGCAGACCCAGCTGCTCATCGGCCGTATCGGCGCCGACCGGCACGACCGTGTCTGGGCCGCCCAGGTCCTCGGCACGTACTGCCTGGGCGGCACCCTCACCTCCCGCCTGGACCGTGTCCTGCGAGAGGAGAAGGGCTACACCTACGGTGTGCGGGCGTTCGGCCAGGTCCTGCGCTCGGCTCCGGACGGCACCGGCGCCGCGCTGCTCGCCATCAGCGGCTCATTCGACACACCGAACACCGGTCCTGCCCTGGAGGACCTCTGGAAGGTGCTCCGCACCCTCGCGGCGGAAGGCCTCACCGACGCCGAGCGCGATGTCGCGGTGCAGAACCTGGTCGGCGTCGCGCCGCTCAAGTACGAGACCGCGGCGGCCGTGGCGAGCACGCTGGCCGACCAGGTCGAGCAGCACCTGCCCGACGACTACCAGGCGACGCTGTACCGGCAGCTCGCCGCGACCGGCACCGTGGAGGCCACCGCGGCGGCCGTGAACGCCTTCCCGGTGGACCGTCTGGTGACGGTCCTCGTCGGCGACGCGGCGACGATCGAGGAGCCCGTCCGGGCCCTCGGCATCGGCGAAGTGACCGTCGTCCCCGCCGAGTAGCGGCACCGGCGTACACGAGAGAGGCCCCGGTGACGCAAGCGTCACCGGGGCCTCTGTGTCCATGGTGATGCGCAAGTTGTCCATATTGATGGTGAGGTGGACTGTCTGCGCTGTGGCATGCGCTACAAAACCCGTGATCGGTTTGTTGATTGAAAGACGCCCCGCTTAGCGTCTGTCCGGCTGTCCGTCATGCACTGCGCCGCAGCCGCGGCACCGGACAGTCATCGCCGAGTCCCCGTACGGCGCGAGCCAGGGGAGCCGGGGACCCACCATGTGCAGTCCCTGGGGTGAATCGGATGCCCGCGCGTGCAGCGAGGGCGTTCGTAGGAGACCTTCCTGCTCCGAACCCGTCAGCTAACCCGGTAGGCGAGAAGGAAGGAAAGGACCCACCACCACATGGCGTTCACCCGCGCCACCGGGAAGCACCGTCGTCCCAGCCGCCCCAGCCTCGTCACCCGTACGACCGTCCGCGCGGCCGGCGTCGCCGCCCTCGCGACCTCCGGCGTCGTCGGCTCCCTCGCCGCTCCGGCGCTCGCGGCGGAGTCCGCCGTCGAGCGGACAGGCCTCACCCCGGTGATCTCCATCGGCGAGTCGCTCGCCGAGCAGATCGACGCGCAGGCCGCCGCCCAGGAACAGGCCGCCGAGAAGGCCGCCGCCGAGAAGCGGGCCTTGGCCGCCGCGCAGAAGGAGGCGGAGGAGCGGGTCAAGGAGGCGCGCGAGGCGAAGGCCCGTGCCGCCCGCGAGGCCGAGCGCAAGCGCCTCACCAGCTATGTCGCCCCGATCGCCGGCTCGTACATCTCCACGGGCTACAAGGCCGGGGGCGCAGTCTGGTCCTCCGGCAGCCACACCGGCGTCGACTTCCACGCAGCGTCCGGCACCACCGTCCAGGCCGTGGGCTCCGGCATCGTCGTCGAGGCCGGCTGGGGTGGGTCCTACGGCAACAACATCGTGATCAAGATGATTGATGGCACATACACTCAGTATGGTCATCTGTCGTCCATCAACGTCACCGTCGGCCAGACGGTCACCCCGGGCCAGCAGATAGGCCTCTCCGGAGCCACTGGCAACGTCACCGGTGCGCATCTCCACTTCGAGGCGCGCACCACCCAGGAGTACGGCTCGGACATCAGCCCTGTCGCCTACCTCCGCTCGCACGGTGTGAACGTCTGACGACCCCGCGCACCACTTGTCGTGGCCCCGGCTCATCGAGCCGGGGCTTTCGGCGTTTCGGGGGGCTGTGTGTCCAAAAAATATCCATGGATTCCGGCCTGCCGTCGGAAATTCCGGTTCTCTGCAATAGAGTCACTGAACACACGTCAATCGTCGACGTTTCACGGGGATTAAAGCGGAGGTCGGACATGCGTATTCCGGCGCACTCGGTATGCACGGCGATCCGGGACGACATCGTCGCCGGTGTCTACGAGCGCGGCAGCCGGCTCACCGAGGAACTGCTCGCCCGCCGGTACGGCGTCTCGCGCGTCCCCGTGCGCGAGGCCCTGCGCACGCTGGAGGCCGAGGGCTTCGTGGTGACCCGGCGGCACGCGGGCGCGTGCGTCGCGGAGCCCACCGAGCAGGAGGCCTCCGACCTGCTGGAGATGCGCATGCTCCTGGAGCCGCTGGGTGCCTCCCGGGCCGCCCAGCGGCGCACCGAGGCCCACCTCAAGGTGCTGCGGGGTCTGGTCCGGCTGGGGCAGGAGCGGGCCAGGAGGGGGAACAGCGAGGACCTGCGCTCCTTGGGAGGCTGGTTCCACGAGACGCTCGCCCAGGCCTCCGGAAGTCACGCCCTGACCTCGACGCTCACCCAGCTCCGCCACAAGATCGCCTGGATGTACGCGGTGGAGGCGCCGGCCAGTCCCGTCGACTCCTGGGCGGAACACGGGGCGATCGTGGACGCGGTGGCACGCGGCGACGGTGAGCGGGCGCGGGCGATCACGGCGCTGCACACCGAGCGGGCGGCCGTCGTGCACCGCCTTCGATTTCCGGGCACCGGGGACCGGCCGGATCGTGTGAGGACTTCGCAACATCCCGTAAACATGACGGGCCTCCGTCATTAACACGAGCGCCGTATACAAAGAGGGTTGAATTCGCGGGGGATTATTTCTGCTGCCTGCGACCGGGAATTACGAAGGGCCCGCCCGATATTCGGGCGGGCCCTTCGTCGTGTGCGGATGATGCTTTTGCGGTGGCTTCTGTTGCCACCGTCAATTGAGGACCCCGTGGGCTTCCTCAGACGGTCTCGGGAAGTTCCTCGAGTCCCTCGGCCACCAGCTTCGCCAGGCGGTCGAGCGCGGCGTCGGCGCCCTCCGCCTCGGAGGCGAGGACGATCTCCTCGCCGCCCTGGGCGCCCAGGCCGAGGACGGCCAGCATGGAGGCCGCGTTGACGGGGTTGCCGTCAGCCTTGGCGATCGTCATGGGGACGCCGGCGGCCGTGGCCGCACGGACGAAGATGGAGGCGGGGCGGGCGTGGAGGCCCTCCGCCCAGCCGACGTTGACGCGGCGCTCAGCCATGTGATGCTGCCCTTCACTGTCTCAGGGTTGTCTAGACCATTGTTCCATAGCGTGAAGCGTGCCGGGAGGCGGGCCGAAACCCGTCCCAAAACCGCGTTCGAACCCCGGCCTGGGCCCGACTTCGGTCCCCCACAGACTGCCTCGCGACGATGTCGGACGCGAGCCGTACTCTGGGGCGCATGCAGAACTCGGCGGACCGGCACGAGTACCCCGCCCACTGGGAGGCGGACGTCGTGCTGCGCGACGGCGGCACCGCCCGTGTCCGGCCCATCACGGCGGACGACGCCGACCGGCTGGTCAGCTTCTACGAACAGGTGTCGGACGAGTCGAAGTACTACCGCTTCTTCGCGCCCTATCCGCGCCTGTCCGCAAAGGACGTCCACCGCTTCACCCACCACGACTTCGTGGACCGGGTGGGGCTCGCGGCCACGGTCGGCGGCGAGTTCATCGCCACCGTACGCTACGACCGTATCGACGCCGAGGGACTGCCCGCCCCCGGTCCCGCCAGCGAGGCCGAGGTCGCCTTCCTGGTGCAGGACGCGCACCAGGGCCGGGGTGTCGCCTCCGCCCTCCTCGAACACATCGCGGCTGTCGCCCGCGAGCGCGACATCCGCCGCTTCGCCGCCGAGGTGCTGCCGGCCAACAGCAAGATGATCAAGGTGTTCACGGACGCCGGGTACACCCAGAAACGCAGCTTCGAGGACGGCGTCGTACGCCTGGAGTTCGACCTGGAGCCCACCGACCGCTCACTCGCCGTCCAGCGCGCGCGGGAGCAGCGGGCCGAGGCGCGTTCCGTCCGGCGGCTGCTCGTCCCGGGCGCCGTGGCCGTCATCGGTGTCGGGCGCGCCCCCGGTGGCGTCGGCCGCAGCGTCCTCGACCACATCAGGGACGCCGGTTTCACCGGTGCGCTGTACGCGGTCAACAGCGCCTTCCCGGAGGAGCAGAAGGACATCGAGGGAGTACCGGCCCACCGATCGGTGCGCGACATCGAGGGCCCCGTCGACCTCGCGGTCGTCGCCGTCCCGGCCGCGTACGTCCCCGACGTCGTCGCCGAGTGCGGTGAGCACGGCGTACAGGGACTCGTCGTGGTCTCCGCCGGGTACGCCGAGAGCGGCCCCGAGGGACGGGAGCGGCAGCGCGAACTCGTACGGCACGCGCGCACGTACGGGATGCGCATCATCGGCCCCAACGCCTTCGGTGTCATCAACACGGCGGAGGACGTCCGGCTGAACGCGTCGCTCGCCCCCGAGATGCCGAGGCCCGGGCGGATCGGGCTGTTCGCGCAGTCCGGGGCCATCGGGATCGCGCTGCTGTCCCGGCTGCACCGGCGCGGGGCAGGCGTCACCGGGGTCACCGGGGTGTCGACCTTCGTCTCGTCCGGCAACCGGGCCGACGTCTCGGGCAACGACGTACTCCAGTACTGGTACGACGACCCGGACACCGATGTCGTCCTCATGTACCTCGAATCCATCGGCAACCCGCGCAAGTTCACGCGCCTCGCGCGGCGCACGGCGGCGGCGAAGCCGCTGGTGGTCGTCCAGGGGACGCGGCACGGCGGCGCGGCTCCCCAGGGGCATGCCGTACGGGCCACGCGGTTGCCGCACGCCACGGTGTCCGAGCTGCTGCGGCAGGCCGGGGTGATCCGGGTGGACACGATCACCGAACTGGTCGACGCGGGGCTGCTGCTGGCCCGGCAGCCACTGCCCGCCGGGCCGCGGGTGGCGATCCTGGGGAACTCGGAGTCGCTGGGGCTGCTGACGTACGACGCGTGCCTCTCCGAGGGGCTGATGCCGCTGGCGCCGCTGGATCTGACCACGGGGGCGTCGCCCGAGGACTTCCACCGGGCGCTGTCGGAGGCGCTGGCGGACGAGGGGTGCGACGCGGTCGTCGTCACCGCGATCCCCACGGTGGGGGAGGGTTCCCCGGGGGACGCCGCGTTGGCCGAGGCACTGAGGTCGGCTTCGTCGGAGGTTCCCGGGAAGCCGGTGCTGGTGGTTCATGTGGAGCTCGGGGGACTGGCCGAGGCACTGTCGGCTGCCGCCAGCACTGCCCCACAGGCAGGTTCACCGGCACTGGGGGCGGCCGTGGCGGAACGCCCGCCCGTCGCCGGGTCGGAACGGCAGACTCCCGCACCGGTGTCGCAGGCACCGGCATCCGCGACCCCGCCCGCCCCCGACTCCTGCTCCCGTCTCATCCCCGCCTACCCCGCCGCCGAGCGAGCCGCCCGGGCACTCGGGGAAGCCGTGAAGTACGCGCAGTGGCGGCGCGAGGCCGCCGAGCCCGGCAAGGTGCCCGAGTCCATCGACGCGGACATCGACGAGAAGAGGGCCGCCGAGCTGATCGGCGGGCTCCTCGCGCGCGGGCAGGGGCTCACCCTGGGTACGGACGAGACGTGCGAGCTCCTCGGGACGTACGGCATCCCGGTGCGCGGGGCCCTGCCCGCCGCGAGCCCCGAGAGCGCCGTGGCCGCCGCGCGGACGCTGGGTTACCCCGTCGCGCTCAAGGCCACCGCCCCGCACCTGCGGCACCGCGCGGACCTGGGCGGCGTCCGTCTGGATCTCGCGGACGAGGAGCAACTGCGGCGGGCCTACGCCGAACTGACCGGTCTCTTCGGCGACCCGGAGGAGGTGCGGCCCGTGGTGCAGGGGATGGCACCACGGGGAGTGGACACCGTCGTACGGGCGGTGATCGACCCGGCGGCCGGCGCGGTGCTCTCCTTCGGGCTCGCCGGCCCCGCCTCACAGCTGCTCGGGGACATCGCACACCGGCTGATACCGGTCACGGACCGCGACGCGGCCTCGCTTATCCGGTCGATCCGGACGGCGCCGCTCCTCTTCGGCTGGCGCGGCTCGGCGCCTGTCGACACCGGGGCACTGGAGGAACTGCTGCTCAGGGTGTCCAGGCTGGTCGACGATCATCCCGAGGTCATCGCGGTGTCCCTGGAGCCGGTGGTCGTCGCGCAGCACGGCCTGAGCGTGCTCGGGGCGTCGGTGCGGCTGGCGCCGCCACCCGTCCGCGACGACCTGGGTCCCAGGACACTTCCTGTGTACTGAGCGGTGCCTCGCAGCCAGTGGGCCCCCGTAAGATGGGCACATGGCCAAGACCAGTACGTCGACCCAGGGGCTGCGAGCGGCGATCGAGCGCAGCGGCTACTACCCGGCTCTCGTGGCCGAGGCGGTGGAGGCCGCGATCGGCGGCGATTCCATCCGGTCGTACCTGGTCCACCAGGAGACGACGTTCGACGCGAACGAGGTGCGTCGGCACGTGACCGTGCTCGTCCTCACGGGCAACCGTTTCATCGTCAGCCACACCGACGAGCAGGCCGCGGACACCACGTCCCCCACGCCGTACGCCACCACGTCCACGGAATCCGTGAAGCTGGGCCGGATCTCCTCCGTCGTCGTCAGCAGGGTCGTCGCCAACCCGGAGTCGTACACGCCGGGCACACTGCCCCGCGAGGTCGTCCTGACCATCGGCTGGGGCGCCGTCTCCCGCATCGACCTGGAGCCTGCCGCCTGCGGCGATCCCAACTGCGAGGCGGACCACGGCTACACCGGCAGCTCGACGGCGGACGACCTGAGCCTGCGGGTCAGCGAGGCCGGTGACGGCCCGGAGACGGTCCGCCAGGCCCTCGTCTTCGCGCAGGCCCTCTCGGAGGCGACCGCGGACGTCACCCGCTGATGGCGCAGCCGACCGCTTGGGACCACCCGGAACCGCTCGCCGTGTCCTCCGCCCCCGTCCCGCACTACGGCACGGGCTCCCTCGCCGACCTGCTGCCCACCCTGGCCGCCGGTATGGACGTACCGGGCATGTCCGCGGCGATCCCCGAACTGGCGCCCGCCGACCGGAACTGCGTGTTCCTGATCGACGGACTGGGCTGGGAGCAGCTCCGGGCTCACCCGGACGAGGCCCCCTTCATGAACTCGCTCATGGGCAGCTCGCGCGGTGACACGGGCCGCCCGATCACCACCGGCTACCCGGCGACCACCGCGACCTCCCTCGCCTCCGTGGGCACCGGACTGCCGCCGGGCGCACACGGCCTGCCCGGTTACACCGTACGCAACCCGGCCACCGGCGAGCTGATGAACCAGCTGCGCTGGCAGCCGTGGACGGAGCCGCGCGCGTGGCAGCCGTACCCCACGGTGTTCCAGCTGGCGCACGCGGCCGGTGTGCACACGGCCCAGGTCTCCTCGCCGACCTTCGAGAACACCCCGCTGACGAAGATCGCGCTCAGTGGCGGAACATTCCGGGGGAAGCTCTCCGGCGAGGACCGGATGGACCTCGCGGCCGAGCAACTGGCCGCCGGTGACCGCTCGTTGGTCTACACGTACTATGCGGAGGTGGACGGCAAGGGCCACCGCTTCGGCGTCGACTCGGACGCCTGGCGCGGTCAGCTCATGTACGTCGACCGGCTCGTCCAGCGGCTGGCGGAACAACTCCCGCCGCGTGCCGCGCTGTACGTCACCGCCGACCACGGCATGATCGACATCCCGTTCGACGAGCAGCATCGCATCGACTTCGACGAGGACTGGGAACTGCGCGCCGGGGTCGCCCTGTTGGGCGGTGAGGGCCGCGCCCGGCACGTGTACTCGGTACCGGGCGCCGAGGCCGACGTGCTGACCTGCTGGCGCGAGGTGCTCGGCGAGCAGTTCTGGGTGGCCTCGCGCGACGAGGCGATCACGGCGGGCTGGTTCGGGCCGACGGTCGATGAACGGGTGTACGGGCGGATCGGCGACGTGGTCGCGGCAGCCCGGGACGACGTCCTGATCGTCGCCTCCGAGCGGGAGCCCAGGGAGTCGGCGATGGTCGGCAACCACGGTTCCATGACCCCTGCGGAACAGTTGGTCCCGCTCCTGCAAGTACGCTCCTGACGCCCGTCCCTGCCCGACACCCCCTGCCCAGCCTCTCGTCTTCGTCCCGTCCTCCGCGTGTCTCGCCGAAAGGTGCTCGACCTCCCATGCCCGAGCTGGTGTTCTTCTCCGGAACGATGGACTGCGGGAAGTCGACGCTGGCGCTCCAGATCGGGCACAACCGGTCGGCCCGAGGGCTCCAGGGTGTGATCTTCACGCGCGACGACCGGGCGGGGGAGGGCAAGCTCTCCTCGCGGCTGGGGCTGGTGACGGAGGCCGTGGAGGCTACCGTGGGCATGGATCTGCACGCCTATCTGGTCGACCAGATGTCCAGGGGCGGCAAGGTCGACTACGTGATCGTGGACGAGGCGCAGTTCCTCGCGCCGCAGCAGATCGACCAGTTGGCGCGGGTGGTGGACGATCTGGGGCTGGACGTCTTCGCCTTCGGCATCACCACCGACTTCCGCACGAAGCTCTTCCCGGGCTCCCAACGGCTGATCGAGCTGGCGGACCGGATCGAGACCCTCCAGGTGGAGGCGATGTGCTGGTGCGGGGCACGGGCCACGCACAACGCGCGCACCGTGGGAGGCGTGATGGTCGTGGAGGGCGAGCAGGTCGTCGTCGGTGACGTGAACCGCCCGGCCGAGCAGATCGGCTACGAAGTGCTGTGCCGACGCCACCATCGGCGCCGTATGACGAGCGCCTCCGCACACGCCTCCGTCATCTCTCCGGACGTCCTGCCGGTCGGTTCGGCCTGATCCTTTTCCTCGGCGCTGCTTTCCGGCCGTTCTCGGTACGATGAAGGTCACAATAACGTATCGGGCATTTCGCGCTTCAATCTTCACTTGAAGCACACAAGTTGGCTAAGTTGACCCCCGAACACCTTCCTAAACCTGCTGTCCGCACCTGACAGTTGGCTGGGGGGACGTACCACGGAAGGAGGCTCGTCCCGCATGGCGCCGGAACGAACCCGAGACGATGGGCCGACCCGTGAGGAGGTCCAGCAACGGATCAACAGCCTCTACGACCAGGCCGAGAGCTTCACCGGGACCTTCAACGCCACCCGCGCGATGAGGCTCGGGATACGCAAGCGCGTCAACCCGGCGCCCGAGCCCGCGCGCAGGCGCTCCGATCCGTCCCTCGACGAGGTCGCCCGACCGTGGTTCGACGTGGGGCGCGCCCAGTTGGGCCCGACCGTGCCGGCGGTGCTGCCCCCCGACCGGAGGCCGGCCCGCGCGGCAGAGGTCCGGCCCGCCCGACCCGCGGGCCCGAACGTCGAGCTGGCAGCCCTTCCCGTGGCGGAGCTGACCGGCGGACCTGTCGCCGCGCTGCCCGTCGGCCCGACGGCCGCGCTGCCGTCCGGGCCCGTGGCCGGACTGCCGCCCGCCCCGGTCGCCGAACTGCCCGCCGCACCCATGGCCGTACTGCCGGCCGTGCCCGCACCGCGCCAGGAAGCCCTGGGTGGCCTGGACACACTTTCGGCCGGGCCCAGTTGGTTCCCGTCGCCCGACCAGGGCCCCGCTCCGATCCCGACGGCCGGTTCCCTGCCCGTCGAGGATGCCTGGCGCCTCCCCAACCCCGTGGAACAGGCTCGCCCCCAGCCCGCCGAGGAGTGGCAACTGCCTCAGCCGGCCGGCCTGAGCGCGGACGCGTTTTTCGACGCCGGCACGCCCCTCTACGCGGGCACGCTCCGCGACGGGGACTACGCCCTCGTCACCGAACTCCCCCTCGTCACCGAACCGTTCCCGGTCGCCGACCCCTTCCCCGCGACGGACACGTCCTACGGCACGCACACGCCGCCGCACGGCACGCAGACGTCCTACGGAACCCAGACGCCGCCCCACGGCACGCAGACGTCCTACGCCACCGGGACCTACTACTTCGGCACCGAGTCGATTCCGGGTGCCGGGACCGGCGCGAGCATCGGCAACGGCCTCGCGTTGGGCCTGGAGCCCGGCGCGAAGGCCGCGAAGGCGGTCGCCTTCGCCCGTGCGCAGATCGGCAGACCGTGCGTATGGGGCGCGGTCGGGCCGGGCTCGTACGACAACTCCGGTCTCATCCAGGCCGCCTGGAAGGCCGCCGGGGTCGCGCTCCCGCGTTCCGTGCAGGAGCAGGCGAGCGCCGGTATGGCGATCAACGTCGCCGACGTCCGGCTCGGCGACCTCGTCTTCTTCCACGGCGACGCGGGCCACGTCGGTCACGTGGGCATCTTCGTCGGCGACGGAATGATGATGCACGCGCCGAGTCCGGGCGCGAGAGTGCGCGAGGACTCGATCTTCGCGGCCGGCGAGGCGGCGATCCACAGCATCCTGCGGCCCGCGTAGACGCCCTTCCAGGGGGCCGTCAGTGGGCTCCCTGGATCAGCGAGAACATCGCCCCCTCCGGGTCCGTCACCGTCGCCACGCGGCCGTGTGCGCTGTCGTGCGGGGGCCTGACGACATGACCGCCCAGGTCCACCAGGTGAGTGGTCGCCGCGTCCGTGTCGGCGACCTCGAAGTACGTCATCCAGTGCGGACCCCGGTCACGGGGCAGGAAGTTGCCCACACCGTGGACGCCGGCGACCGGGCGGCCCTCGACGTGCAGGGTGACGTAGTCGAAGTCCGCCGACACCACGGGTTCTTCCTCGTACCCGAAGACGGTCCTGTAGAACTTGGCGACACTCGACGAGTCGCGGGTCACCAGCTCGTTCCAGGCGGGGGTGCCGGGGACGCCGGTGATCCCCGTGCCCAGATGGGCGGCGGTCTGCCAGATGCCGAACACCGCGCCCATCGGGTCGGAGGCGATCGCCAGCCGGCCCGCCTCCGCCGCGTCCAGGGGGCCCACGCCCACGGTGCCCCCGGAGTGGCGGACCATCTCCGCCGTGAGGTCCACGTCGTCCGACGCCAGGTACGGCGTCCAGGCGACGGGGAGATGGCGGTCCGGCGGCAGCTGGCCGATGCCGGCCACCTCCTGACCGTCGAGCAGGGCCCGTACGTACCAGCCGAGCTGCTGAGGGCCCAACTCGAACTCCCAGCCGAACAGATCCCCGTAGAAATCCTGGGTCGCTGTCATGCCGTGCACCATCAGACTCACCCAGCAGGGTGTGCCGGGCGCGTGCCGGGGAAGCGCTTCGCTGTTCCGGTCGGCCGACTCCCGTGCCTCGGTCATCGTCACTCTCTCCTCGACCCCTCGCGGTGGCCGTGTCACTTCCGCTGTCCGCCGCGTCGGCGGACCTGCCGCATGCCGTCGTACGGCGTGCTCCGTTGCGTACGTCGGTCGCGCCGTGCCGTGTTCTCGTGTGCCCGCACGCTCCGTGCCGATGCTCGCACTACCCGCGGTACCGCGCGCCCGGGCCGCGCCGACTCCGCACGTCCTCGTCATGAGGGTGCCCGAACCGGCGGTTCCCGTCTGTTTCAGCTCAATTGCCGCAAGGTGTCCATCAGTCGTACAGCATGTGCGCGATCCCGTACACCCCGTGATCGAACCTGTCCGGCGGGAGAGTAGCCCGCCCTGGCCGCCGCGGCCACCCCGTACGCAAGGATGGAGCCATGAACGCCATCATCACCGCACCCGAACTAGTGAACGAGCTGGCCGGTACCGACCCGCCGGTCCTGCTCGACATCCGCTGGCAGCTGAGCATGCCCGCCGCGGGCGGCGCGGCGCCTTTCGACGGGCCCGCCGAGTATGCCGCCGGGCACCTCCCCGGCGCGGTCTTCGTCGACCTGGACCGGGAGCTCGCCTCGGCGGCGGGACTGGCCGGCCGGCATCCGCTTCCCGACCCGGAGGTGTTCGGCGCCGCGATGCGCCGCGCGGGCGTCTCGTCCGGAGTCCCGGTCGTCGTGTACGACGGTGGACAGGGCTGGGCGGCGGCCCGCGCCTGGTGGCTGTTGCGCTGGACGGGTCACCCGGACGTGCGGGTCCTGGACGGCGGGTTGCCGTCCTGGGAGGGGGCGCTCGACACGGACGTACCGGCGCCCGCCGAGGGCGACTTCACGCCGGTGCCGGGAGCGGTGGAACTGCTCGACGCAGACGGGGCCGCGGCACTGGCCCGCTCCGGGCTGCTGCTCGACGCGCGCGCGGGGGAGCGTTACCGGGGTGAGGTCGAGCCCATCGACAGGGTTGGCGGACACATCCCGGGCGCGGTCTCGGCACCCACGAACGAGAACGTGGGGGCGGACGGACGGTTCCTGCCCGCGGACGAACTGACGGCCCGTTTCAAGACCCTGGGCGCGGCGGACGCCACCGCGGTGGGCGTGTACTGCGGATCGGGCGTCTCGGGCGCCCATGAGGTCCTGGCCCTGGCGGTCGCGGGCATTCCGGCCGCGCTGTACGTCGGGTCGTGGTCGGAATGGTCGCAGGATCCGACGCGGCCGGTGGCCGTGGGCCCGGACCCGCAGTAGCCCGACAGTTCCATGCCCCCCGTTCGGCTGAACGGGGGGCGCGCAGCGGCCCGGTAAGGGGCGCGGGGAACTGCGCGACCAGCCCCCACTCACCCGCAGGAAACGAACCGCCTGACCAGCGGAGCTACTCCTTGTTCTTCCGGCGTGTGCCGAACACGATCTCGTCCCAGCTCGGTACAGCCGCTCTGCGGCCGGGACGGACGCCGTCCGCCTCGGCCTGGCGGTCGGTGGCGCCGACCAGGCGGTCGCGGTGGGCGCCGACCGAACGGGGCATGAGCACGTCCGCGTACGCGGAACCGGCCGAGGCCGCGGGAGCCGGGGGCTCCTCCAGCTCGGGTTCGGGCGCCGGTTCCTCCGGGGCTTCCGTGGAGGAGGGTCGTTCCGGCACGACCATGTCGCCGCGGAAACTCGGTACCGCTTCCAGGAGGCTCGTCAGCGAGTCACGCTCGCTCGCGCTCACGCCCTCCTCGGTGAGCTCGGACGACGGCGCGGGCAGGACCGGACGGTCCAGCGGGCGGTCGCGCGGCAGCCGGGCGATGCGCGGTACGAACGGGAAACTGGGCTCGGGCGCGGCGAGGTCGTCCGACTCGCCGATCAGCGAGCGGGCCTCCTCGTCGACGGCCTGTACGAGCCGCCTGGGCGGGTCGTACGTCCAGCTCGCCGAGTGAGGTTCGCCGGCCACCAGGTAGACCAGCAGGACTTCCCAGGTGCCGTCGTCACGGCGCCAGGAGTCCCACTGGACGGTGTCCTTCTCGGCGCCACGGATCGTCAGCCGCTCCTGCACGGCCTCGCCGAGCTGTGGACCGGCGTTCTCACCGGGCCGACGGACCGGAGTCTTCCGGGCCCGCTCGGCCATGAAGGCTCGCTCGGCCAGCACGGGGCCCTCGAAGCGGCGTACGCGGTCCACCGGGATTCCGGCGAGCTGCGCCACCTCTTCCGCGGACGCGCCGGCACGTATGCGTGCCTGGATGTCGCGGGGGCGGAGATGACTCTCCACCTCGATCTCGATCTGGCCGAGGCGGGGACGGTCGCCGCGTACGGCGGCGCGCAGACGCTCATCGATCGGAAGCGTGTACTCCGTGCTGTCCGCAGCCTTCAGCACCAGCCGTGTGCCGTCGTTAGAGACGGCCACGACACGCAGTTCGGGCATGGGGACCTCCCGGGTGGTGCCTGCCGACGTCACGTGCGTCGCTGCTTCCGCTAGTCGAGTGTGGCCTGCCCGGGTGCAGCCTGCCACAACCTTGCCGAGTTGCCCGGCGTGTCGGGCGGGTGCCCGGGATCGCCGTTATGTCACGGTTATCTATTCGCAACGCTAAGTGACAAACTCCGTCACCCTGTGCGACGAGCCCCCTCTTGGCGATCCTGGAAGGCCCCGGACGCCCAGGCGGGAGACCGGACCCAGGGCTCGCAACAGTACTCCATTTGGGCCACGTGCGTGGATTGGCACGCCACCCAATTCCTGCCGGGGAGTGCGAGTTGGCCGATCTCCCGCCGGTTCTGTGACCTCGGACGCAGCACAGTTCACGTAAACATCGGAAACGGAACCAATTGCTTCGCTACGCCCCGAGAACCCGTCGCAAGTAGTCGTTCTGGAACAGGCGTTCAGGGTCGAGGCGGTCCCGCAGGGCGGTGAACTCCCCGAAGCGGGGGTAGACCCCGGCGAAGTACCCGGCGTCCCGCGTGTGGACCTTGCCCCAGTGCGGACGTCCCTCGTGCGCCGTGAAGATGCGCTCGGCGGCGGTGAAGTACGCCTGGTAGGGCGTCCCGCGGAACATGTGGACGGCGACGTAGGCACTGTCGCGGCCCGATGCCGTGGAGAGCGTGATGTCGTCCGCGGGGGCCGTGCGCACCTCCACGGGGAAGCTGATCCGCATGCCCGACCGGTCGACCATCGCCTTGAGTTCGCGCAGCGTCGCCACCAGGGCCTCGCGCGGAACGGCGTACTCCATCTCCACGAAGCGCACCCGGCGCGGCGACGTGTAGACCTTGTACGGGATGTCGGTGTAGGTCCGCGCGGACAGGGCCTTGCTGGAGATCTGCGCGATCGCCGGGATCGTGGCGGGCACGGTGCGGCCGACCAACTGGGCCGCCTGGAAGACGCCGTTGGAGAGGAACTCGTCCTCGATCCAGCCGCTGATCCGGCTGACCGGCTTCTCGGGGCCGGCGCTGCGGTTGTTGCGCTTGGTGTTGGTGTTTCCGGTGTGCGGGAACCAGTAGAACTCGAAGTGCTCGTTCTCGGCCCAGAGTTCGTCGAAGGCGCTGGTGACCCTGTCGAAGGTCATCGGCTCCTCGCGGGCGGTGAGCAGGAAGAGAGGCTCCACGGCGAAGGTGATCGCCGTGATGATCCCCAGGGCGCCGATGCCGACCCGGGCCGCGGCGAAGACCTCCGGGTTCTCCTTCTCGGAACAGACGAGCAGGGAACCGTCCGCCGTCACCAGCTCAAGTCCCTTGATCTGGGCGGCTATCGAGCCCGACTCGCGGCCCGTGCCGTGGGTGCCGGTGCTGGCGGCGCCCGAGACCGTCTGCTCCATGATGTCGCCCATGTTCGTGAGCGAGAGACCCTCGCGGGCGAGAGCCATGTTGAGTCTCTTGAGCGGAGTGCCCGCCTCGACCGTGACCGTCATGTTCTCGCGGTCAACGTTGCGGATGCCGGTCAACAGTTGAGGGCGGATCAACACCCCGTCGGTGGCGGCGGTCGCCGTGAAGGAGTGCCCCGTGCCCACGGCCTTCACCTTCAGGCCGTCCGCGGCTGCCTCCCGCACGGCCGCGGACAGTTCCTCCACGGAAGCGGGCGTGACCTCCCGGGCGGGCCGGGCGGTGACGTTGCCCGCCCAGTTACGCCACGTGCCGCTCTTGCCGCTCACTGTGCTGTTCAACGGTGCCTCCCCGACACGGAGCCGGCCTGTTCAGCCGGCGGTACCCGAGGAAACCGACCGCGACCGCGACGGCCCCGGACGCCACCGGAACCCCGTACCCGGCGCTCGCACCGGCGGCGTCGATCACCCAGCCGGACACGGAGGAGCCGAGCGCGACACCGACCGCGAGCCCGGTGCTCACCCAGGTCATGCCCTCGGTCAATTGCGCGCGTGGTACGTGCTGTTCGATGAGGGACATCGTCGTGATCATCGTGGGAGCGATGGACAGACCCGCAACGAACAGCGCCACGGCCAGAGACGGCAGGTTTCCGACCAGTAGGAGGGGGATCATACTCACGGCCATCGCACATACGCCCAGCAACCACCGACGTTCCGGGGCTCCCGGCAGGTGCAGCAGCCCGAACACGACACCTGCCGCGCAGGAGCCCGCCGCGTAGAGGGCCAGCACGACGCTCGCGGCGCCCTTGTGTCCCTGTTCCTCGGCGAAGGCGACGGTCACCACGTCGACGGCCCCGAAGATCGCCCCGGTCGCCGCGAAGGTGACCGCCAGAACCTGGAGGCCGGGGGAGCGCAGCGCCGACCCGCCCTTGTGCTGAGCGAGCGGATGCGGCTTCGGCTCGGTGTCTCGCTGGGACGTCAGCCAGAAAACGCCGACCGCCAGGAAACAGGCGGCGAGCAGCGGTCCCGCCTCCGGGAACCACGCCGTGGACAGACCGATCGAGAGGATCGGCCCGAAGATGAAGCAGACCTCGTCCACCACCGACTCGAAGGAGTACGCGGTGTGCAGCTGCGGGGTGTCCCGGTAGACGGCCGCCCAGCGCGCCCGGGTCATCGCGCCGACACTCGGTACGCAGCCGATACCGGCGCTGCAGACGAACAGCACCCAGTCCGGCCACCCGAAGTGCGCGGCGAACAGCAGCCCGGCCGAGGCCAGCAGGGCGCAGAGCGTCGCGGGACGCAGCACACGGCGCTGCCCGTACCGGTCGACCAGCCGCGAGACCTGCGGGCCCGCCACCGCGGCGGCCAGGGCGATGGTCGCCGAGAGCGCGCCCGCGAGGCCGTACCGGCCGGTGAGCTGGGAGACCATCGTGACCACGCCGATGCCCATCATCGACAGCGGCATCCGGCCGAGGAACCCCGCGGCGGTGAAGCGCCTGGAGCCGGGGGCGGCGAACAGGGCGCGGTAGGGGCTGGGCACGGGAGTCTCCGGTCGATCCGGTAGGGCGTGACGGATACGGGGGTAAGGCGTGAAGGGAGCCGTTACAGCTTACGAGTCGGGTGGCGTCCGACGCACTCCCGGGGACGGGCCGGGATCCCGCCCGTCGGAGGGGGGTGGCAGGATCGGAACCATGCGAGATGCGCTCGACGCCACCCCCTACGACGCCCTGCTCCTGCTCTCCTTCGGCGGCCCCGAGGGCCCGGACGACGTGGTTCCGTTCCTGGAGAACGTGACGCGTGGGCGGGGCATCCCCAAGGAACGCCTCAAGGAGGTCGGACAGCACTACTTCCTGTTCGGCGGGGTCAGCCCGATCAACGACCAGAACCGCGCCCTTCTGGACGCCCTCCGCAAGGACTTCGCCGATCACGGTCTGGACCTGCCGGTCTACTGGGGCAACCGCAACTGGGCCCCCTATCTGACCGACACCCTGCGCGAGATGGTCCAGGACGGCAGACGCCGCATCCTCGTCCTCGCCACCAGCGCGTACGCCTCGTACTCGGGCTGTCGCCAGTACCGCGAGAACCTCGCGGACTCCCTGGCCGCCCTGGAGGCCGAGGGCCTCGACCTGCCCGAGGTCGACAAGATGCGGCACTACTTCAACCACCCGGGCTTCCTGGAACCCATGACCGAGGGCGTGCTCACCTCCCTCGCCGACCTCCCCGAGGACGTCAGGGAGGGCGCACACCTCGCCTTCTCGACCCACTCCATCCCGACCGCGTCCGCCAACACCTCCGGGCCCGTCGAGGACCACGGGGACGGCGGGGCCTACGTGAAGCAGCACCTGGACACCGCGCGGCTGATCGCCGACGCGGTGCGCGAACGGACCGGCGTCGAGCACCCCTGGCGGCTCGTCTACCAGTCGCGCTCCGGAGCCCCGCACATCCCGTGGCTCGAGCCCGACATCTGCGACCACCTGGAGGAGCTGCACGGCGCCGGTGTCCCGGCCGTCGTGATCGCGCCGATCGGGTTCGTGTCGGACCACATGGAGGTCCTGTACGACCTCGACACGGAGGCCAGGGCGAAGGCGGAGGAGCTGGGCATGCCCATGCGCCGCTCCGCGACGGTGGGCGCCGACCCGCGCTTCGCCGCCGCGATCCGTGAGCTCGTCCTGGAGCGCGCCGCCACCGAGAGCGGCCAGGACGTCACGCCGTGCGCCCTGGGCGCTCTCGGCGCGACCCGGAACCTCTGCCCCGTGGGCTGCTGTCCGTCCCGTACCCCCAGGCCCGCCGCCGCGGGCGCCGACAGCCCGTACGCGTGAGGACCCCTGTGAGCGACCCCCTGCTGCCCGAACTGCTCCGGCTCGCCCAGGAGGCGGCCCTCCGCGCGGGAGAACTGCTGCGGGACGGACGGCCGGCCGATCTCGCGGTCGCCGCCACCAAGTCCAGCCCGATCGACGTCGTCACGGAGATGGACATCGCGGCGGAGAAGCTGATCACCGACGTGATCTCCGACCACCGCCCGCAGGACGGTTTCCTCGGCGAGGAGGGTGCCTCCAGCGAGGGCAGCAGCGGCCTCCGCTGGATCATCGACCCGCTCGACGGCACGGTCAACTACCTGTATGGGCTGCCCACTTGGTCCGTGTCCATCGCGGCCGAGCAGGACGGCGAGCGCATCGTCGGCGTGGTCGCGGTGCCGATGCGTGGCGAGACCTTCCACGCGGTGCGCGGCGGGGGAGCCTGGGCCACCGGAGCCTGGGAGGGCGAACGCCGGCTCGCCGTCCGCCCGGCCCCGCCGCTGGACCAGGCACTGGTGTCGACGGGATTCAACTACGTCGCCGAGGTCAAGGCCCACCAGGCCGAGGTGGCCCGGCAACTGATCCCCCTGCTGCGCGACATCCGGCGCGGCGGCTCGGCGGCGGTCGACCTGTGCGACGTGGCGGCGGGCCGCCTGGACGGCTACTACGAGCGCGGTCTCAACGCCTGGGACGTTGCCGCGGGCGACCTGATCGCCCGAGAGGCGGGCGCGCTGACCGGTGGACGCCCCGGAGAGCGCCCGTCACGCGATCTGACGGTCGCGGGCACCCCCGGGGTCTTCGAACCCCTCCAGCGCCTCCTGGAGGACTTCGGAGCCTGGCACGACTGACGAGGGGCGACACCGATACCGGGGGACCCAACCATCAGTGAGGCAGCGGTGCGGGTCCACCGGGGCTCGCTGCCTTCGTGCCAACGGCCGCGAGAGATCCGACGCCGGCTTCGGCGCCCCGAAGGCGAACGAGCACAAAGAGGTGAGCCCCGGCACTGGATCGATGCCGGGGCTCCTCTTTTTCTCTCCTGCGGACTGATTCAGACGCTGGCCGCGCCGAGCTCCACGCCGTGTTCGGCGGCGAGACGGCGCAGCTCGTCGAGGTCGGCCTGTTCCACGTCGACGAGGAAGTCGTCGCCCTCGTCGCGAGCCCGCGTCAGGTCGGTCTCGGTTGCCCTTATGCGCTGCAGAAGTCCTGCGGTGAATGCGTCCATGCTGCGCCCCCTCGTCCTGGGTCGTGGGTCGATGGCACGGGGGTGTGCCGTTCGGAAGGGGCGATCACGTCTCCAACTGGGTGCCCGGCGTTGCCCTGCCGGGCGGCCACGGTGCCGGACACCCACGCCCGCTCTGCGGAAAGCGGTTCGATGTGCCACTAGGTCTCATGGCACACGCAGAGCGTGATCGCGGGGTGTAAAGCCGTCCTCCCCCCGGCCCCTGCGGAGGAAACCTCGGCCCACCAAGATTTCTTCCCCCGCTGTCGGCACGAGCGGCCCGGGGCGGCCGGGAAGCTGCCATGCGGTGATCGTCCGCGAGCCTCTTACAACCGGTTTACGGGCGAAAGCGGCAGGATGGAGGCCTGACCGCAGGACAAGTTTCCGCCAACGTGCCCTCCCGGCCCGCGGGCGACCCCGAGGAAGGACAAACGACGTGCGCGTACTCGTCGTCGAGGACGAGCAACTGCTCGCCGATGCGGTGGCCACCGGACTGCGCCGGGAGGCCATGGCCGTCGACGTCGTGTACGACGGTGCGGCGGCCCTGGAACGCATCGGCGTCAATGACTACGACGTGGTCGTCCTCGACCGGGACCTCCCGCTGGTGCACGGAGACGACGTCTGCCGCAAGATCGTCGAACTCGGCATGCCCACGCGCGTGTTGATGCTCACGGCTTCCGGGGATGTCAGCGACCGGGTCGAGGGGCTGGAGATCGGCGCCGACGACTACCTCCCCAAGCCCTTCGCCTTCAGCGAGCTGACGGCACGCGTGCGTGCCCTCGGCCGGCGTACGAGCCTGCCGCTGCCGCCCGTTCTGGAACGCGCCGGGATCAAGCTCGACCCGAACCGCCGGGAGGTCTTCCGCGAGGGCAAGGAAGTCCAGCTCGCGCCAAAGGAGTTCGCCGTCCTGGAGGTGCTGCTGCGCAGCGAGGGCGCGGTCGTCTCCGCCGAGCAGCTCCTGGAGAAGGCCTGGGACGAGAACACCGACCCGTTCACCAACGTCGTCCGGGTGACCGTGATGACCCTGCGCCGCAAGCTGGGCGAGCCGCCTGTGATCGTCACCGTGCCGGGTTCCGGCTACCGGATCTGATATCCGATGGCCACGACACCCGCGCCCCCGCAGGCGCCTCCGAAGCCCACCTGGGACCCGAGGAAGCCGCAGCAGCTGCCCCTGCCCTGGCTGCGCCCGACCATCCGCATACGCCTCACGCTGCTGTACGGCGGCATGTTCCTGATCGCGGGCATCCTGCTGCTGTCGATCATCTACCTGCTGGCCGCGCAGGCAATCCGTGAGGGTAGCGGCAGCCAGTCCTTCCAGATCAGCAGCAGCAGCAACATCAAGATCACCAGTGACACGTGCCCGGTGCTGAACGTCGCGACCACCGACGAGGAGCGCACCGCCGCCCTCAAGGCATGCGGCGACGCCCTGCGCCAGCACGCACTGGACGGCCTGCTCAGCCGCTCGCTGCTCACGCTGCTGGGTCTCGCCGTGATCGCCTTCGCCTTCGGCTACGCGATGGCCGGCCGGGTCCTGACCCCGCTCGGCCGGATCACCCGCACCGCCCGTGCGGTGGCCGGCTCGGACCTGTCCCGCCGGATCGAGCTGGACGGCCCCGACGACGAGCTGAAGGAACTGGCGGACACCCTCGACGACATGCTGGAGCGTCTCCAGCGGGCCTTCACCGCCCAGCAGAGGTTCGTCGGCAACGCCTCCCACGAGCTGCGAACGCCGCTGGCGATCAATCGCACGCTCCTGGAGGTGCACCTGTCCGACCCGGCGGCGCCGCCGGAGCTCCAGCAGCTCGGCAAGACCCTGCTGGCCACCAACGAGCGCAGCGAGCAGCTCGTCGAGGGACTGCTGCTGCTCGCCCGCAGCGACAACCAGATCGTCGAGCGCAAACCGGTCGACCTCGCCGAGGTCGCCGAACAGGCGGTCGACCAGACGCATGCCGAGGCCGAGGCCAAGGGCGTCGAGTTCCGCGGGAAGCGCGATCCCGCGGTCGTCCAGGGCAACGGTGTACTGCTGGAGCGGATCGCGCTGAACCTCGTACAGAACGCGGTGCGGTACAACGTGCCGGAGGGCGGCTGGGTCGAGGTGACCACGGCGGTCCAGCACGGGCAGGCGGTACTGCTCGTCTCGAACACAGGTCCCGTGGTCCCCGCGTACGAGATCGACAACCTCTTCGAGCCCTTCAGGCGGCTGCGTACGGAGCGTACGGGCAGTGACAAGGGTGTGGGCCTCGGACTGTCGATCGCGCGCTCTGTGGCGCGCGCTCACTGCGGCCACATCTCGGCCCTGCCGCGTGAGGGAGGTGGACTCGTGATGCGAGTGGCCCTGCCGATCTGAGATCATGTCGCCGACACGCGAGGATGTTCGCTTTGCGCGGAATTTCCGGGGTACCCTCCCGGCGACCTCATGTGTGATCGATCACAAGGGCGAATTTACGGCCATCCACTCTCCGTGATTGGGCAAGTCATCGTAAGGCCCGGTAGATCCGGGTTTTCGGGGGTCTTGATCACGGGAAGTACACGGTGGGGGCCTTTTGAGTATGGCATTCGGACCGTGTACGGTCCCGATCGCCATCCATGCTGATCTCTCTCAAGGGGGTCGGTTGGGTGTCGATTGAGTAACAGACCTTGATGTGAGGCAAAATCTCCGCCTCAGGTCGGGCACAAGTCCGGCCTCTCACGCGTTACCTGCGCTGAGACACCGCAGACACCCAGAGGGGGAGAGCGCGACATGGCAACGGATTACGACACCCCACGCAAGACCGACGACGACGTCGACTCGGACAGCCTTGAAGAACTGAAGGCCAGGAGGAACGACAAGTCGACTTCCTCCGTGGACGTCGACGAGTTCGAGGCCGCCGAGGGCCTCGAACTGCCCGGAGCGGACCTCTCGAACGAGGAGTTGGCCGTCCGGGTGCTGCCCAAGCAGCAGGACGAGTTCACTTGCATGACCTGCTTCCTGGTGCACCACCGCAGTCAGCTGGCCCGCGAGAAGAACGGTCAGCCGATCTGCCGCGACTGCGACTGAGGCGGGGTCGGCCGTGACTGGCTCGACCCCTCCTTGGAAGCGCCGCTTCCCCATGCGGGGAGCGGACCAGGGGCCGCAGAACGGCCCTCATGGTGTGCGTGACGACGAGCGGGGCTCATCCGATACAGGATCGGCCTCGCTCGAACCGGCCGCCGGGCCGGCCGACCACGGGGATGACCTCCCGGTGCCGGCCGAGCCTTCCGCACCCGTCACCGGGGGACGGGCGGCCACGATCCGGAACAAGGCCAGGGAAGGCGTCCGCAAGGGCGGCAGCCGCGCACGGGCAGGCCTGGCGTATCTCACCGACCGGATCATCGAGATCGCCCCGCGTATCCCCGTACGCGACCTCGCCACCCTCCGCCGACAGTTCCCGGGTCTCGGTCCCGAGCAGCTCGCGGACAAGCTCGTCGCGGGCGCCGCGAGCGCGACGGCGACCGTCGGCGCGGGCATCGGGGCGGCGGCGATGATGCCGGTGCCACCGGCCATGCCGACCGAGCTGGCCGCCGAGATCACCGGTGTGGCCGCGATCGAGCTGAAAATGATCGCCGAGCTGCACGAGGTCTACGGTGCACGTCCGCCCGGCAACCTGAAGCAGCGCAGTACCGCGTACCTCAACTCGTGGTCGGGTGAGCGCGGGATCGACGTGACGAAGCCGTCGACGATCAACTCGGCCCTCGGGGGCCAGATGAAGCGCGAACTGCGCCAGCAGATCATGAAGCGGATGATCCGGGACCTGCCCAACCTGTTGCCGTTCATGGTGGGAGCCGCCGTCGGCGCGGTCATGAACAGGCGCGACACGAGAAAGCTCGCGGACCGCATCCGCAAGGACCTGCGCAAGTTCCAGGTTCCCTGGGACCAACTCCCGGAACTGGCCCCGCTGGAGCCCCCCACGGACGCGCTGAGCCTCGGGGACGGGCCGAAGGAACTCGGGACGTAAGGGCTGCGGGGGGGCATGCCCGCCCCCGGACGCCGGTGCGGCGGGCAGGTCTTTGCCCGCCGCCGAAGAAGAATGTGCCGAGGCGCGCCGAGCCGCCGCGCCGGGCGGTTCAGCCCGCGTCGCGCGCAGCCGCCCGCGTCGACTCCAGTGCCGCCATCAGCTGTTCGGGCTCCCGCGTCGACAGATACAGGTACGGGGTGGGGTCCTCGGGGTCCGTCACCTGGACGCGCAGCGCCGTGGGGATGTAGGAGCGCAGGAGCATGAAGGCACGGGTGTCCGCCTTGTAGGTGCGCCAGGCGCGCGCCTCCTCCGCGTCCAGGATCTCCGCCTCGCCCAGGGCCGCCACCGGGATCTTCGCCTCACCCGCGATCAGCGCGTCGCCCACGACCCGGATCCGGATCGAGCCGTACGAACTCGCCGCGACCGCGGCCACCGCGGTGCCGCCCACCAGGCCGCCGAGCAGGGGCAGCGTGCCGAACGGGAGGAGGATCAGGGCGAAGGAGACGCCGACCAGGAACGAGATCAGCCACCAGGAGCGGGGGGCCGTGAGGCGTTCTTCGTACGGGGATGCGGAAAGCTGCATGGAACCAAGCTTGGCATGGTGTCGGTCGGCGGCCGACTCGCGGGTAAGGTCTGCGGCTGTGAGTGGTACTTCCGCAGCTCTGAAGCCCCCCGCCGACGCCGTGGCGCCCGTGCGGCACCCGGACGCGCCCGCGCCCGGCGAGCTCCTGGGCGCCCACTACGAACAGTGTTTCGGGTGCGGCGGCGAGCAGGCCCACGGACTGCACCTCGCCGCCCGGGCCGGCGACGGTGTCAGTGTCACCGCCGAATTCACCGTGCGGGAGGCCCACCAGGGCGCCCCCGGCCTCGCCCACGGCGGTGTGCTCGCCAGCGCGCTGGACGAGACACTCGGCTCGCTGAACTGGCTGCTGCGCACCATCGCCGTGACCGGACGGCTGGAGACCGAGTTCGTCCGGCCCGTGCCCGTCGGCACCCTGCTGTACCTGGAGGCCGAGGTCACGGCGGTGGCCCGGCGCAAGATCTACTCGACCGCCACCGGACGCATCGGCGGCCCCGACGGGCCTGTCGCGGTGCGCGCGGAGGCACTCTTCATCGAGGTCAGGGTCGAGCACTTCATCGACAACGGCCGCCCTGAGGAGATCCGGGCAGCCATGAGCGACCCGGACCAGGTCCGGCGTGCCCGCGCATTCGAGGTGAACCCGTGAGCCCCGCACCCGTGGGCCGTGAGCCCCTGGACGTCCTCATCCGACGCGTCGATCCGGACGTACCGCTTCCGGCGTACGCGCAGCCGGGCGACGCCGGAGCCGACCTGCGGACCACGGAGGGTTGCGAACTGGCGCCCGGGGAACGGGCTGTTCTGCCCACCGGGGTGTCTGTCGCTCTCCCGGACGGGTACGCGGCCTTCGTGCACCCTCGTTCGGGCCTGGCGGCCCGGTGCGGTGTCGCTCTGGTGAATGCCCCGGGGACGGTTGATGCCGGGTACCGTGGGGAGATCAAGGTGATCGTGGTGAATCTCGACCCGCACGAACCCGTGCGATTCGAGCGCTTCGACAGGATTGCCCAACTGGTCGTCCAGCAGGTCGAGAAGGTCCGCTTCCGGGAGGTCGCGGAACTTCCCGGCTCGGCGCGGGCCGAGGGGGGCTTCGGGTCCACCGGTGGTCACGCCTCGGTGGGCGGTGCGAGCGGTCACAGCGGTCAGGCCGCAGTAGGCGGCACAACGGGTGGGAATCGATACGCTTCGGTCGTAGCCGACCGGGAAGGACAGTGACGTGTTCGGACGTCGCAAGAAGAAGGGTGCCGCCGAGGACGCGGCCGGCGAGGCCGAGCAGGTCGTCGACAGCGTCGACACTGAGGCGGACGAAGCAGCGGGCAGCCGTGGGCGCGTCCGGCTGGAGCCGGAGCCGCGTCCCGACGGACCCTGGGACGACACCGAGGTGCGCGAGCCCGGCGAGGGCCGGGTGGACCTGGGCGGACTGTTCGTGCCCGGGGTCGACGGCATGGAGCTGCGGGTCGAGGTCGCGGGCGACGCGATCGTCGCGGCGACCGTAGTGCTGCGCGACAGCGCCGTGCAGCTCCAGGCCTTCGCCGCGCCCAAGCGCGAGGGCATCTGGGGCGAGGTGCGCGAGGAGATCGCCAGCGGCATCACCCAGCAGGGTGGCATCGTCGACGAGGTCGAGGGGCCGCTGGGCTGGGAGCTGCGCGCGCAGGTGCCGGTGCAACTGCCGGACGGCACGGGCGGTTTCCAGGTCGTGCGGTTCGTCGGAGTCGACGGTCCGCGGTGGTTCCTGCGAGGGGTCATCTCCGGGCAGGGCGCTGTGCAGCCGCAGGCCGCCGGTCTCCTGGAGCAGATCTTCCGGGACACGGTCGTCGTCCGTGGCGAGGGGCCGATGGCGCCCCGCGACCCGATCGTCCTGAAGCTGCCGAACGACGCGCAGATGGTGCCCGAAGGCGTGTCGCAGGTCGAGGAGGAGGGTTCCCGCTTCGGTGGCGGCATGGGCCAGCTGCAGCGCGGGCCGGAGATCACCGAGGTCCGCTGAGAGCTCCGCTGGTCACGCGGGTCGTTCGCGGCGGGCCGGTGGGGGCTGGGTGTGCAGTTCCCCGCGCCCCTGTCGGAGCCCGGTTCCGCACCCGGCCATGAGTTTCGCGGAACGGTCCGTATCCCTCCGTCGAGGGGTACGGACCGTTTCTTCGTTCGTCTGTGCGTCAGGGTTGCGTCAAAGGCGTGGTCCGGTCTGCCTCTCGTCCCTTTTGTCGACATTGCTGGACGTAAGGTCGACGCTGCGCAGTCAGCGGGCACGGGAAGACAATGAGGCCATGGGACGCGGCAAGCTTCGGATCTACCTCGGTGCGGCACCGGGCGTCGGCAAGACGTACGCGATGCTGTCCGAGGCGCACCGCCGTGTCGAGCGCGGGACGGACTGCGTGGTGGCGTTCGTGGAGCACCACGGCCGGCCGCGTACGGAAGTGATGCTGCACGGGCTGGAACAGATCCCGCTCAAGGAGCTGCCTTACCGCGGATCCGTGTTCACCGAGATGGACGTGGACGCCGTGCTCGCCCGACGGCCGCAGATCGCCCTGGTGGACGAACTGCCGCACACCAACATTCCCGGCTCGCGCAACGCCAAGCGCTGGCAGGACGTGGAGGAGCTGCTGGCCGCGGGTATTGACGTGATATCGACTGTCAACATTCAACATCTTGAGTCGTTGGGTGATGTGGTTGAGTCGATCACTGGTGTACGTCAACAGGAGACCGTTCCCGACGAGGTGGTCCGGCGTGCGGATCAGATCGAGCTGGTCGACATGTCCCCGCAGGCGCTGCGCCGGCGCATGGCCCACGGCAACATCTACAAGTCCGACAAGGTCGACGCGGCTCTCGCCAACTACTTCCGGCCGGGGAACCTGACCGCTCTGCGGGAGCTGGCGCTGCTGTGGGTGGCGGACCGGGTCGACGAGTACCTGACCGAGTACCGCAGTGAGCACCGGGTCTCCAGGATCTGGGGCTCGCGCGAGCGGATCGTCGTCGGGCTGACCGGCGGACCCGAGGGCCGCACCCTGATCCGGCGGGCCGCGCGGCTCGCCGAGAAGGGCGCAGGCGGCGAGGTCATGGCCGTCTACGTCGCCCGCAGTGACGGGCTGACCAACGCCTCGCCGAAGGAACTGGCCGTCCAGCGGACCCTGGTCGAGGACCTTGGCGGAACGTTTCACCATGTGGTCGGGGACGACGTTCCGGTGGCACTGCTCGACTTCGCGCGGGGCGTGAACGCCACGCAGGTCGTGCTGGGTGTGTCCCGGCGCAAGACCTGGCAGTACGTCTTCGGGCCCGGGGTCGGCGCGACCGTGGCCAGGGACTCGGGGCCCGACCTCGACGTCCATCTGATCACCCACGACGAGGCGGGCAAGGGGCGCGGACTGCCCGTGGCCCGGGGGGCCCGGCTCGGGCGGGCGCGGATCGTGTGGGGCTGGCTGGTCGGCGTGGCCGGTCCGGTGGTCCTCGCGCTGCTCCTGAACGCCGTCGACCTCGGTCTCGCCAACGACATGCTGCTGTTCCTGGCGCTCACGGTGGCGGCGGCCCTGCTCGGCGGCCTCCACCCGGCGCTGGCCTCGGCGGCCGTCGGCTCGTTGCTGCTGAACTACTACTACACGCCGCCGTACCACCGGCTGACCATCGCCGACCCGAAGAACATCGTCGCCCTGGTGATCTTCTTCGGGGTCGCCGTGTCGGTGGCGTCCGTGGTGGATCTGGCCGCCCGGCGCACGCATCAGGCGGCCCGGCTGCGGGCCGAGTCGGAGATCCTGTCCTTCCTCGCGGGCAGTGTCCTGCGCGGTGAGACCAGTCTTGAGGCCCTGCTCGACCGGGTCCGGGAGACCTTCGGGATGGAGTCCGTGGCCCTGCTGGAGCGCGCCTCCGACGTCGATCCGTGGACCTGCGCGGGCAGCGTCGGCACCCGGCAGGCGGTGGAGCGGCCGGAGGACGCCGACGTCGACATGCCGGTCGGCGACCACATGGCGCTCGCACTGTCCGGCCGGGTACTGCCCGCCGCCGACCGGCGGGTGCTGGCCGCGTTCGCCGCCCAGGCGGCCGTGGTGCTGGACCGCCGGCGCCTCCAGTCCCAGGCCGACCAGGCCCGTACCCTCGCCGAGGGCAACCGGATCCGCACGGCGCTGCTCGCCGCTGTCAGCCATGACCTCCGTACGCCGCTGGCCGGGATCAAGGCGGCGGTCTCGTCGCTGCGGTCGGACGACGTGGCGTGGTCCGAGGAGGATCAGGCCGAGCTGCTGGCCGGTATCGAGGACGGGGCCGACCGGCTCGACCACCTCGTGGGCAACCTGCTGGACATGTCCCGGCTCCAGACCGGCACCGTGACCCCGCTGATCAGGGAGATCGACCTCGACGAGGTGGTGCCGATGGCGCTGGGCGGCGTACCCGAGGACAGTGTCGAGCTGGACATTCCCGAGACCCTGCCGATGGTCGCCGTCGACCCGGGGTTGCTGGAGCGGTCGGTGGCCAATCTGGTCGAGAACGCCGTCAAGTACAGCCCGGACGGGGAGACGGTGCTGGTGGCCGCCAGTGCCATCGCCGAGCGGGTGGAGGTGCGGGTGGTCGACCGGGGGCCGGGCGTGCCGGACGAGGCGAAGGACCGCATTTTCGAGCCCTTCCAGCGGTACGGTGACGCCCCGCGCGGGGCCGGGGTCGGGCTGGGCCTCGCGGTGGCCAGGGGGTTCGCCGAGGCGATGGGCGGCACCCTGCAGGCCGAGGACACGCCTGGGGGCGGGCTGAGCATGGTGCTCACGGTGCGGGCGGCCGGGGACGGCGAGAGAGCTGAACCGCCGCGGAGTGGTGGAGCGGGGGCCGTGGAAGTGGGAACAGAAGTGTCAGCGGAGTCGGCGGTGTCGGAAAGGCAGGTGTCATGACCCGGGTGCTGGTGGTCGAGGACGAGCCGCAGATCGTGCGTGCCCTCGTGATCAACCTCAAGGCACGCAAGTACGAGGTCGACGCGGCCCCCGACGGTGCCACCGCTCTCGAACTCGCCGCCGCCCGCCATCCCGACGTCGTCGTGCTCGACCTGGGGCTGCCCGACATGGACGGCGTCGAGGTGATCAAAGGGCTCCGGGGGTGGACACGGGTGCCCATCCTGGTGCTGTCGGCCCGGCACTCGTCCGACGAGAAGGTCGAGGCGCTCGACGCGGGCGCCGACGACTACGTCACCAAGCCCTTCGGCATGGACGAACTGCTGGCCCGGCTGCGGGCCGCCGTCCGCCGGGCCGAGCCCACCGGTAGCCCCGAGGACGACGTCATGGTGGAGACCGACGAGTTCACCGTCGACCTGGCCGCGAAAAAGGTCCACCGTCAGGGGCGCGACGTACGGCTGACTCCCACCGAGTGGCATCTGCTGGAGGTGCTCGTGCGCAACACGGGACGGCTGGTCAGCCAGAGACAGCTGCTCCAGGAGGTGTGGGGGCCGTCGTACGGGACCGAGACCAACTACCTGCGTGTGTACATGGCGCAGCTGCGGCGCAAGCTGGAGGCGGATCCCTCGCATCCGAAGCACTTCATCACCGAACCCGGGATGGGGTACCGGTTCGAGCGGTAGGGCCGTCCCCGGAGAGACGTGGTCCCGGGGTACGTCGGTGTCGGTGGGCGCCGGTACGCTTCAGGTATGAGTGCTGTTCCTCGTTCCGAGAAGCCGGCGGGCCGGTTCCGTCGCATGCTCGACCGGCTCTCCTCGTCGCAGGAGGACCTGGAGTCCGAGGAGCTGCGCGAGGACACCGCGACCGCGGGCTGTACGCGTATCGGTGACTGCCACGACCGACAGGTGGTGACGGTTACTGGTACCTTGCGCACGGTCACGCTGCGGCCGAGGGCGGGGGTTCCGGCCCTGGAGGCCGAGCTCTTCGACGGTTCGGCCGCGCTGGACGTGGTGTGGCTCGGCAGGCGTTCCATCGTCGGGATAGAGCCGGGGCGCAAGCTGATCGCGTCGGGGCGGATATCGATGAGCCGGGGCCGCCGTGTGCTGTTCAATCCGAAATACGAACTCAGACCCCTCGGACGGGAGTAGCCGGTGACCTCGCTCGACAAGCCGACCGAAGACGCCCAGCACGATTCCAGGGCGGTGACCGAGGCCGCGCTCTTCGAGGCGTTCGGCGGTCTGCGGGGCATGATCGAGACGGTCCTGCCGGGGCTGCTCTTCGTCACGATCTACACGGTCAACAAGGACCTGCACTCGTCGGCCATCGCGGCCCTCGGTGTCTCGGTGCTGCTGGTCGTGGTGCGCCTCGTCATGAAGGACACCGTCAAGCACGCCTTCAGTGGTGTGTTCGGTGTGGCCTTCGGTGTCGTCTTCGCGATGATGACGGGCAACGCCAAGGACTTCTATCTGCCCGGCATGCTCTACACGCTGGGGCTGGCGCTCGCGTACATCATCACGACGTTGTGCGGTGTTCCGCTGCTCGGGCTGATCCTCGGCCCGGTGTTCAAGGAGAACCTCTCCTGGCGTACGCGCAACCCGGGGCGCAAGAAGGCGTATGCGAAGGCCAGTTATGCGTGGGGGCTGATTCTGCTCACCAAGTGCGCGATTCTCTTCCCGCTGTACTGGTGGGCGGACACGGCGTCGTTCGGGTGGGTGCTGGTGGCGTTGAAGATTCCGCCGTTCCTGCTGGCCGTGTGGCTCACGTGGGTGTTCCTGGCGAAGGCGCCGGCGCCGATCGATGTGTTCGCGGAGATGGAGGCGGAGGAGCGGGCGGCTGAGCAGCGGAAGGCCGCGGCTTCCTCTCCCGAGTAGGTTCCGAGTGGGGGGAGTGGGGCGGGCGTCGGCTTGTTTCACCCCGCCGCCCCTACCCGTCCCATCCCCAGGGGCTCCGCCCCTTCGACCCCGCTGTGGCTGCGCCCCAGACCCCTTCGGCCTGAACGGCCTCGTCCTCAAGCTCCCCCAGAGGGGGGACCCCCAGACGGGCTAGATCAATCAGCTCGGGGCTTCCTCCTTGCGTACCGACAGGAGGTCCTCCAGCTGTTCCTCCCTGGCCTGGGCGGCTACGAACAGGAGTTCGTCGCCTGCTTCCAGGGAGTCCTCCCGGGACGGGGTCAGAACCCGGGAGCCGCGGATGATCGTCACCAGGGACGTGTCGTCCGGCCACTCCACGTCGCCGACCTGGGTGCCGGCCAGCGCCGACTCCGGGGGGAGGGTCAGTTCGACCAGGTTCGCGTCGCCGTGGCTGAAGCGGAGCAGGCGTACCAGGTCGCCGACGCTCACCGCCTCCTCGACCAGGGCCGACATCAGACGCGGCGTGGAGACCGCGACGTCCACGCCCCAGGCCTCGGTGAAGAGCCACTCGTTCTTGGGGTTGTTGACGCGGGCGACGACGCGTGGAACGCCGTACTCCGTCTTCGCGAGCAGTGACACGACCAGGTTCACCTTGTCGTCACCCGTCGCGGCGATCACGACGTTGCAGCGCTGCAACGCGGCCTCGTCCAACGACGTGATCTCGCAGGCGTCGGCCAGCAGCCACTCCGCCTGGGGGACCCGTTCGACCGAGATGGCCGTGGGGGCCTTGTCGATCAGCAGGATCTCGTGGCCGTTCTCCAGCAGCTCGCCCGCGATCGAGCGGCCGACGGCACCGGCACCGGCAATGGCGACCCTCATCAGTGACCGGCCTCCTCTTCAGGGCCCTCGGCGAAGGACGCCTCGACCTTCTCGACGTGGTCCGTACGCATCATCACGTGCACCAGGTCACCCTCCTGCAGCACCGTCTGCGAGGTGGGCAGGACCGCCTCGCCCAGGCGGGTGAGGAAGGCGACGCGTACGCC
This sequence comes from Streptomyces lacrimifluminis, assembly GCF_014646095.1. Classification (GTDB taxonomy): domain Bacteria; phylum Actinomycetota; class Actinomycetes; order Streptomycetales; family Streptomycetaceae; genus Streptomyces; species Streptomyces lacrimifluminis. Next base: position 144,724 of record NZ_BMMU01000007.1, read on the forward strand.
GGTCTCGTCCTGCATCCTGCTGATCTTGTGGCCCACCCAGGCGGACGACGCGTGCACCTCGGCGAGCTGGACGCCGCCCGTGGGATCGCGCCACAGCGGCTCCGCACCGGAGGGCAGCAGCCTGCGCAGCATCTGGTCGGCCGTCCAGCGGACCGTGGCGACGGTCGGGATGCCCAGGCGCTGGTAGACCTCGGCGCGGCGGGGATCGTAGATGCGGGCCGCGACGTTCTCGATGCCGAACATCTCACGGGCCACCCGGGCGGCGATGATGTTCGAGTTGTCACCGCTGGAGACGGCGGCGAAGGCGCCGGCGTCCTCGATGCCCGCCTCGCGCAGGGTGTCCTGGTCGAAGCCGACTCCGGTGACACGACGGCCGCCGAACCCGGAGCCCAGTCGTCGGAAGGCGGTGGGGTCCTGGTCGATCACGGCGACCGTGTGCCCCTGTTGCTCCAGGGTCTGCGCGAGAGCGGAACCCACTCTGCCGCAGCCCATGATGACGATGTGCACGACCGTCCTTCCGATCCGATGTCGAAGCCCGCCGTTGTCGACCTGGCCTGAACAGGGTCTCAGACCCCCGCCCAAGCTATACACGCACGGTGGGCGCTGGGCACCCCGTGTGCACTCCATGTGTATCCGTGGGCCGCCTACCTGCGGCTGATGCTGCGCACGCTGGCCGCGGTCAGAAGGGCGAGGGCGGCGAGTGCGACGGCGGCGCCGATCAGCTCCGCGGCGAGATGCTGCATGGGGTCTCCCGGGCAAGAGGGGAAAGCGAGGAAGCCGGAAAGAAGGCTAAAGGGGGCATAAAGGGTGCCGTGTTTTCGTCATATAGCCATGAGGACGCGGGGACGGGGGCCTGCGCCTGTCTCGGATACCGGGATTTCACTCGGCGGACCGTCGGGTTTTCACCCGGATGTGCCCAGGACAAGGTGGGGAGCTTACGATCCTGTCCGTGTCCAAACTGACCGACGTGCCCAAACGGATCCTGATCGGGCGCGCACTGCGCAGTGATCGGCTCGGCGAAACCCTCCTGCCGAAGCGCATCGCTCTCCCCGTCTTCGCCTCCGACCCGCTGTCCTCCGTGGCCTACGCTCCCGGGGAAGTGCTGCTGGTCCTGTCGATCGCGGGTGTGTCGGCGTACCACTTCAGCCCGTGGATCGCGGTCGCTGTCGTCGTACTGATGTTCACCGTGGTCGCCTCCTACCGGCAGAACGTGCACGCCTACCCGAGCGGCGGCGGCGACTACGAGGTCGCGAACACCAACCTCGGCCCCAAGGCCGGCCTCACGGTCGCCAGCGCGCTGCTCGTCGACTACGTGCTGACCGTCGCCGTGTCGATCTCCTCCGGCATCGAGAACCTCGGCTCCGCCGTCCCCTTCGTCGTCGAGCACAAGGTGTTCTGCGCGATCGCCGTCATCGTGCTGCTGACGCTGATGAACCTGCGGGGCGTCAAGGAGTCCGGGAAGCTGTTCGCGATTCCGACGTACGTGTTCGTCGCGGGCGTCTTCATCATGATCGCGTGGGGCGCGTTCCGCGGCCTGGTGCTGGACGACACCATGCGCGCGCCGACGGCCGGCTACGAGATCAAGGCCGAACACCAGGGACTGGCCGGGTTCGCCCTCGTGTTCCTGCTGCTGCGCGCCTTCTCCTCCGGCTGTGCCGCGCTCACCGGTGTCGAGGCCATCTCCAACGGTGTGCCGGCCTTCCGCAAGCCCAAGTCCAAGAACGCGGCGACCACCCTCGCGGCGATGGGTATCCTCGCCGTCACCATGTTCTGCGGGATCATCGTGCTGGCCATGGCCACGAAAGTGCGGATGGCCGAGAATCCCGCGCACGACCTGCTGGACAAGGGAGTCGCGGTCGGCTCGGACTACGTCCAGAACCCGGTGATCTCACAGGTCGCCGAGGCCGTCTTCGGCGACGGCAGCTTCTTCTTCATCCTGCTCGCCGCCGCCACCGCGCTGGTGCTCTTCCTGGCCGCCAACACCGCGTACAACGGCTTCCCGCTGCTCGGCTCGATCCTCGCGCAGGACCGCTACCTCCCGCGCCAGCTGCACACCCGCGGCGACCGGCTCGCCTTCTCCAACGGCATCGTGCTGCTCTCCGGCGCGGCCATCCTGCTGGTGTGGGTCTACGGGGCGGACTCGACCCGGCTCATCCAGCTGTACATCGTCGGCGTGTTCGTGTCCTTCACGCTCAGCCAGACCGGCATGGTCCGGCACTGGAACCGGCACCTGGCCACCGAGAAGGACCCGGCGAAGCGCCGGCGCATGCTCCGCTCCCGCGCCATCAACACCTTCGGCGCCTTCTTCACCGGGCTGGTGCTGGTCGTCGTACTCGGTACGAAGTTCACCCACGGCGCCTGGGTGGCGCTCCTCGGCATGGTGATCTTCTACGCGGTGATGACGGCGATCCGTAAGCACTACGACCGGGTCGCCGAGGAGCTCGTGGCCCCGGAGGGTCCGAGCGACGACAGCGTGCGGCCGTCGCGGGTGCACTCGGTCGTCCTGATCTCGAAGATCCACCGGCCCACGCTGCGCGCGCTCGCGTACGCGAAACTGATGCGCTCCGACACACTGGAGGCGCTCAGCGTCAACGTCGATCCGGCGGAGACGAGAGCGCTGCAGGAGGAGTGGGAGCGGCGGGGGATCACCGTCCCGCTGAAGGTGCTCGACTCGCCGTACCGGGAGATCACCCGACCGGTGATCGAGTACGTGAAGGGGCTGCGCCGGGAGTCGCCGCGCGACGCCGTGTCCGTGATCATCCCGGAGTACGTGGTCGGTCACTGGTACGAGCAGCTGCTGCACAACCAGAGCGCGCTGCGGCTCAAAGGGCGCCTGCTGTTCACCCCGGGCGTCATGGTGACGTCGGTGCCCTACCAGCTCCAGTCGTCCGAGGTGGCCAAGAAGCGGGCCCGCAAGCGGCAGGACTGGAACGCGCCCGGCTCCGTCCGGCGTGGGCCGGCCGAGGAGCGGACGCGCGAACCGAGCGGGAAGAACTGACGAACCGGGGACGGCCCGCTACGGGCTTGTGGTGAGTGGTCGGGCGGCACCCACGTAGACTGGTGGGCTGTTGTCCGGCCGTTCCCTTTTCTCTCCCCTGGAGTCACCCCGCCATGCAGGCAGAACCGAAGAAATCGCTGGCGGGGCAGGAGTACGAGGTCGAGGTCGGTCCCGTCGCCCATGGTGGCCACTGCGTCGCCCGTACGGATGACGGGCAGGTGCTCTTCGTCCGGCACACGCTGCCCGGTGAGCGGGTCGTGGCCAGGGTGACGGAGGGCGAGGAGGGGGCGCGGTTCCTGCGCGCCGACGCGGTGGAGGTGCTGACGGCGTCCAAGGACCGGGTCGAGGCCCCCTGTCCGTACGCGGGCCCCGGCCGCTGTGGTGGCTGCGACTGGCAGCACGCCAAGCCCGGCGCCCAGCGCCGCCTCAAGGGCGAGGTCATCGCCGAACAGCTGCAGCGGCTCGCCGGCCTCACCCCGGAGGAGGCCGGCTGGGACGGCACGGTGATGCCGGCCGAGGGCGACAAGCTGCCGCCGGGCGAAGTCCCCCAGTGGCGTACGAGGGTCCAGTACGCGGTGGACGCGGACGGCAACGCCGGGCTGCGGCACCACCGTTCACACGAGGTCGAGCCGATCGAGCACTGCATGATCGCGGCGCCGGGCGTCAGCGAGCTGGGCATCGAGGAGCGCGACTGGTCCGGGATGGAGTCCGTCGACGTGATCGCCGCGACCGGATCCCAGGACCGCATGGTCATCCTGGAGCCGAGGCCGGGCGCCCGGCTGCCCCTGGTCGAGCTTGACAAGCCCGTCTCCGTCATGCGGGTCGAGGAGCACGACGGCGGCATCCACCGCGTCCACGGCCGCGCGTTCGTCCGCGAGCGTGCCGACGGCCGTACGCACCGGGTCGGCAGCGGCGGCTTCTGGCAGGTGCACCCGATGGCGGCGGACACACTGACGAAGGCGGTCATGCAGGGCCTGCTCCCGCGCAAGGGTGACATGGCCCTCGACCTCTACTGCGGCGTCGGCCTCTTCGCGGGCGCCCTCGCCGACCGCATCGGCGACAAGGGCGCGGTCCTCGGCATCGAGTCGGGCAAGCGCGCGGTCGAGGACGCCCGGCACAACCTCGCCGCCTTCGACCGCGTCCGCATCGAACAGGGCAAGGTCGAGGCGGTCCTGCCGCGCACGGGCATCACCGAGGTCGACCTGATCGTCCTGGACCCGCCGCGGGCGGGGGCGGGGCGGAAGACGGTCGAGCAGCTGGTGAAGCTGGGGGCGCGGAAGATCGCGTACGTGGCTTGCGATCCGGCGGCGCTGGCGCGGGACCTGGGGTACTTCCGGGACGGGGGGTATCGGGTGCGGACGTTGCGGGCTTTCGATCTGTTTCCGATGACGCACCACGTGGAGTGCGTGGCGATTCTGGAGCCTGCCGCCAAGGGTGTCTGAGCTGTTGTTCCTTGGGGCTCATCCAACGCTTGTTCGGTACTCGCTCGGGCTGACCCCGTGTTCGCGTTTGAATGCGGCGCTGAGGGCGAAGGCGTTGGAGAAGCCGACGCGGTTCGCGACCGTGGCGAGGGTGGTGTCGGGCTTGCGCAGGAGGTCGGCTGCCAGGGTGAGGCGGCGTTTCCTCAGGTAGGTCATGGGTGGCTGTCCGACGAGGGTGGTGAAGCGGCGGGCCAGGTTGGCCCGGGACACACCGGTCCTCGCCGCCAGGGCAGGCAGGGTCCACGGGTGGGCGGGGTCTCCCTGCAGCATTCGTAGGGCGGGGCCGACCACGGGGTCACTGTGCGCCCGGTACCAGGCGGGGACCTGGGCGCCAGGGCGGGTGAACCAGGCGCGCAGGGCGGTGATGAGCATCAGGTCCAGTGTCCGGTCCAGGAGGATCTGCCGGCCGGGTTCCTCTCGGGTGATCTCCTCGAAGGTCGTCCGACCGACCGGGCAGACACCCACGCGCGCCTCGACGACGGCCAGGGGTGGCAGCGCGGCGAGCAGCCGGCCCGGGGTGCCGCTGTCCACGGTGTACACAGCGCTCAACAGGAGTGTGCTGTGGGCCTTTTCCGTGTCCCAGGCGTCGGCGTCCGGAACCCGGGGACCGGCCAGTTCCTCGCCCTGCGGGGTCGTGCAGCGGCCATCGTGACGGACCACCACGTCCGGTTCGGTGTCCGGGGCGTCCGCGATCACGTAAGGGGCGCCGCCGCACAGGACGGCGACGTCCCCGGGGCCGATCCGGACCGGGTCGCCGTCCTGGGGGGTGATCCAGGCGGAGCCGCGTACGAGGACGGCGAGGGCCAGTGGCGGGCCGCCCTCGAAGCGGGCCGCCCAGGAGCCGGTCAGGCAGGACTGGTTGAAGACGGCGCCACTGGTCCGTACCCCGGTCAGGAGGTCCGTCAGCGGATCCGTGCTGGTCAGTCCCATGGGATCCATGCCGGTCAGGGTAGACGAACGCATATGGACGTGAGTCCGCACGGCATGGTCCGGCCGGTCTGCGGCTGGTTCTGTTGAGGTCATGAGCGACGAGATGATCCTGGTGACAGGGGCCACGGGCAAGACCGGCCGCAGAGTGGCACGGCTGCTTCGGGAGCGGGGTACGACGGTCCGCGCTGCCTCCCGTTCCGGCACGGCGACCTTCGACTGGACGGACCGTTCCACCTGGGAGCCGGCCCTGCGGGGTGTGACGGGGATGTACGTGGTGCACCCCGGGCTGGGCGGCCCGCAGGCCGCGCAGGACGTCGCCGCGTTCGGGCGGCGGGCCGCGGAGGCCGGTGTGCGGCACGCGGTGTTGCTGTCGACGCCCTCCGACGCCTGGGGCCCTGCTCAGGAACATGTCCTGGCCGCGGAGCGGGCGTTGGAGCACGCGGGCCCGGAGTGGACCGTGCTGCGGGTGCGGTGGTTCTTTCAGAACTTCAGCGAGGACTTCTTGCTCGACCCCGTGCTCAGCGGCGAGGTTCGGTTGCCGGCCGGGGACGGCAAGGAGGCGTTCATCGACGCCGAGGACATCGCCGAGGTGGCGGTCGCCGCCCTCACGGAGGCCGGGCACGCCGGATGGCACTACGAGCTCAGTGGCCCCCGGCTGATGACGTTCGGGGACACGGTCGCGGAGATCGCCCGGGCCACCGGCCGTGACCTCCGCTATGTGCCGGTGACGCAGGAGGCGTACGCGGAGGAGCAGCGGGCACAGGGTGCGCCCGAGGAGTGGGTGCACCTGTCGGTCGGCATGTACGACTACGTCCGCTCGGGCGGCCTTGCCTCGCTCAGCGACGGCGTCCAGCGGGCGCTGGGCCGGGCTCCCCGCGACTTCTCCGAGTACGCCGACGCCGCCGCCCGACAAGGCGTCTGGAGCAGCTGAACCATTCGTCCCCGGAGCGTCGGCACCGGCTGTCCGGCCGGTCCCCGCGGGAACCGGCCGGACGGGTCCCCTCAGTCAGCGCGCTCCCGGCCCCGTCAGGAACTCCGCGAGTGTCCGCGTCAGGGTGTTGTGGGCCGGGGCCGCGAAGAGCGGGTCGAGGTGGTTCATGCCGGTGTCGGTCTCGTAAGCGGCGTACGGGATACGGGAACCGGCCACCACCCTGCGCGCCGCCTCCTCGATCGTGCCCTTGGCCTGGCTCGTCCCGAAGGCGTACAGGGGTACGTCGAGACGGTGGGCGTGGTGCAGGCGCAGGCCCAGGGAGCGGGCGAGCGCCGAGTCGGTGTAGGCGTCCGTGACGTCGAGGTCGACGGAGAGCCGGGCCGGCCAGTACCACTCCCACACGGTCGGCACCGGACCGGCGTACGCCGCCGCGACCCGGCCGATCGGTGTGATCCCGGCGTCGACCCAGCCGCGTACGTCGCCGCTGTCGGCGAGGTGGCCGGAGTGCACGGTGATGGCGTTCGGCCAGCCGAAGCCGGCGTCCACGAAGAAGCCCAGCTGGCCCGCGTTGGTGACGGTGTACGGCAGGCGCAGGGCGTCGGGCAGGCGGGGCTGGAGGACCGAGGGGCCGTCGGGGTCGTGGAGCGCGTAGTGGCCGGCGAGCTGGTACCAGATCTGGGTGCTCTCCGGGCGGCTGCCGAGACCCACGCCGCTCAGCGTCAGGTCGAAGACCGCCCCGGCGTCGATGGCCGCCAGCCGCTCCCGTATCTCCTCCGGCGAGTCGTGAACCGGGTCGCCCGTCCCGTCGAAGGCCCCGAGCACCCCGCCGTCGATGGCCACCAGCCCGGCGAGATCCCGGTAGCCGGGGCAGCCGTCGAAGTCCCAGGCCGCGTACGCCATCGCGGTCGTCGCTCCCCACGAGTGCCCGCCGAGCACCACGCGCCGGCCACCGCGCCCCGCCGACCGGACGACGGCCCGGAGATCGGCGAGGGCCAGGGGCAGGCCCCAGTGGGCGGCGAAGGGGGAGGCGGCCGGGTCCTGGGTGCGGTAGTGGCCGTCCAGGTAGTAGGCGAGGGGGTCCGGGCCCGCGAATCCCGACCGGTCGGCGAGGTTCTCCTCGCGCCGGTCGGGTGCCCACACCTGCAACCCGGGCACGGCCGCGACCAGGTCACGGGCCAGCAGGCGGAAGTCGTTCGCGGCCCCGAACATGCCGGGCACCAGCACGAGAACGCTGGTCGCCGTGTTCGGGCCGACCTTGAGGACACGCACCCGGTCCGTCCCGGCGGGTCCGCCCCCGGCGCCCACTTTCACCGGCACGTAGGGCTCCGGGCCGACGGCCCCTTGTCCGGTGGCGCCCGGTGTGCGTCCTGCGGCCAGTGCGGATCCGGCCCCCGTGCCGGACACGGCCAGCGCCACACCGCCGATCATTCCACCCAGCACCGAACGGCGCGGCAGACGGCTCGTCATCTCACGTACCTCCAGGGAGAGTTGGTCGAGATCAGCTTCTCCCTCGCCCTCGACGGCCCGCGCGGCAGGGGTCACTTGCGCGAAGCCTCGGCGGGCCTGTCGTCGCATGACGGACGAGTCATGGTCGACGGGCCGGGTCCGAGGCGGGAACAAGAGGGCGGCGGCGTACCTGCTCCTCCGCACCGGCCGAGGCCGGAGGCATGCCCGGCCGCGGCGCCCCTGTCATGCTCGACGGCCTTGCTGTGCCGCCCGGGAGAAGTGGCCCGTGTCCGGCACTCACGTCGTCATGAGCGGCTTCGGGGCCCCGTCCAGGTGCGGCCGATCGGGGCCGGCGCACTCGCTCGCCCGCCTTCGGCCGGTCATCGGCCCGCCGGCCCCATGGCCTTCGGCAGGGCCCGGGTGCTGTCTGTCCGCCCCCTGGCGCGTACCTGGCGTACGAGGTCGGTGGCGGCCTCCGGCCACTCGGCGTGTTCGAAGGTGAAGCCCGCGTCGAGCAGCCGGCCGGGGACGACACGGCGGCTCTTCAGCAGGAGTTCGGTGTCCGAGCGGAGCGCGAACGCGCCCAGCTCCGCCATCCACCGCGTCGCGGGCAGGCCCACCGGCACACCCCACGCGGCGCGCAGCGCCTGCATGAACGCGCGCTGCGGTACGGGGTGGGGAGCGGCGAGGTTCACCGGTCCGGCGAGGTCGTCCCGGTCGATCAGGAACTCGACGGCGCGGACGAAGTCGTGGCCGTGGATCCAGGACACGTACTGTGCGCCGCCCGCGACCGGGCCGCCGAGGCCGAGCCGGGCCAGCCGCAGCAGGATGTCGAGGACGCCGCCGCGGTCCGGGCTCATCACCATGGCCGTCCGCAGGGCGACCTTGCGCGTGGCGGGGGTCGCCGCCTGCTCCTGGGCCTCCTCCCAGGCCTTGGCGATGTCGATGCTGTAGGCCCAGTAGTCCGGTACGTCCGGTTCGGTGCCGCCGATGACGCCGGTCGCCTCGTCGTTGGGGGCGTCGAAGCGGTGGGCGTACATGGTGGCGGTGCTCATCTGGAGCCAGAGCCGGGGAGGCCGCGCGGCGCCCGCGATCGCCTCGCCGACGACCCGGGTGGAGTGCACGCGCGAGTCCATCATGGCCCGCAGGTTGGCGGGCGTGTAGCGGCAGCTGACGCTGCGGCCCGCCAGGTTGACCACGACGTCGCTGCCGTCGATCGTCTCGGCCCAGGCGCCCAGCGTCTCGCCGTCCCAGCCGATCTCACGGTCGCGTGCCGGCCGTCGGGTCAGCACGGTGACGTCGTGACCGGCGGCGGTGAGCGCCCGGTCGAGGATGCCACCCACCTGACCGGTTCCACCCGGTATGACTACCTTCATGGCTCCCCCTGTGGGCTTGGAACGTGATGGTGAGAGAGTAGCGCAATTATTTGAACGTGTTCAAAATTTGCTGAGGGCGGGACCGTGGCGAAGCGGAGGCCGTAAGGCCGGCGTCCATCCCGAGGATGGCGAGGGCCGCGCGCGAGTCCACGCCGACCGGTCGGCCGACCTGCACGGGACGCGCGTCGGCGATGTTGACAGCAGCTGTGGGTTGGATCGGAGCGTGAGGGTCCGGGTTCGGCGGCGAAGCATTCCGCGTCGTGCGTCCGGACGGGGAACGCGCAGGCCGGACGGTGTGTCCGCCGAGTGTCCGGTGGCATCCCGCCGAACGGCCTGGGGTACCCGCCGAACGGTAGATCGGTACTTTGCGTACCTGTCAGTGACGTTCGAGCCCCGGATGGAAGGATGAGGGCCGTCATGACTGCCGGGTGGGGTGTACGCACGCTACGGGCCGCGGTGTTCGCGGCCGTCTGTGTGCTGCTCGCCGCCCTCGGGCACGTGCTCATGTCCGGCTCCACCGTCGCCTGGTGGACGCTGGTCGCCGGGGTCCTGATCACGGGCGGTGCGGGCTGGTGCCTGACCGGCCGCGAGCGCGGACTCCCGCTGGTGGTGGGCGTGGTGGTCGTCGCCCAGGGCGCGCTCCACTCGGCGTTCTCGTTCACCCGGAGCACGGGTACGGATGCGGGTACGGGCGCCGTCGGCACGGCGATGGACTCCATGGACATGGCCCACGGCGGCACCGACCTGGGCATGGGCATGGGCATGGGTGCGGGCGCGGGCGCGGGGCACATGGCCCACGGCGGTCACGGTATGGACGTCCTGTCGTCCTCGTACGGCATGCTCGCCGCCCACACGCTCGCCGCGCTGCTGTGCGGTCTGTGGCTGGCGCACGGTGAGCGGGCCGCGTTCCGCATTCTGCGGGCGGTGGCAGGCCGGTTGACCGCTCCGCTGCGGCTGGCGCTCGCGCTGCCCGCGACGCCGGACCGCCCCCGCCTGTGCCCGCGGCGCGGCGGCTCGGACCGGGCGCCGCGGCTGCTCCTGCTCGTCCACGCGATCACCTCTCGGGGCCCGCCCACGGGGATCGCTGTCGCCTGAGACAGCTGGTTCCCCGGGGCCGCTCCGGATGGTGGCGACGTACTCCGCGTCGGCCGCCGCAGGAGCCCCGGGCCTCGGCCGTACCCACCTGCGCGGACGGCCGTCCTCCCTCTGCCGGCAGCGGTGTGCGCCCACGTCTCGCGCATCGCATCGCCCCCGCGTCGCGCTGCCTCGCACCGTGTCGCGTGGGCCGCCCTGCCGGATTCCGGATGATCCGAGAAGGACACCAGGTGATCACTCCCGTACTCCCCGCCCCGACCGTGTCGGCCTCCCCGACTGTCCCGGCCTCCCCGACCCTCTCGGTCGACGAGTCGATAACCGCCTGGGCGCTCGCCGCCCGTGGCGGTGATCCGGTCGCCGTCGAACGCTTCGTCGGCGCCCTGCACCGCGATGTGGTGCGCTACGTAGCCCATCTCTGCGCCGACCCGCAGGCCGCCGACGACCTGGCCCAGGACACGTTCCTGCGGGCGCTCGGCAGTCTGCACCGGTTCGAGGGGCGCTCCTCGGCCCGTTCCTGGCTGATGGCCATCGCGCGGCGCGCGGTGATCGACAGCTTCCGGCACGCCGCCGCCCGGCCCCGGCTCTACGACGCCGAGGACTGGCGGCTCACCGTCGAACTGGCCCAGCCGCGCGGGCTGCCCGGTTTCGACGACGGGGTCGCCCTCCTCGACCTGCTGGCCGCGCTGCCCGACGAGCGGCGCGAGGCGTTCGTCCTCACGCAGTTGATGGGGCTGCCCTACGCGGAGGCGGCCGAGGTCAGCGACTGCCCTGTGGGCACGGTGCGTTCACGCGTGGCCCGGGCCCGCGCGACCCTCGTCGACCTGCTCGCCGAGGCCGAGCGCGAGGCCGAGAGCCAGACGGCGGCGCCGGAGTCCGTGTCCGAGGCCGTGAACGAGCGCCCGTTGGCCGTTCTGGCTGCCTGAGGAGGGTGGGCGCGGCAGGAGGGTCACCGCTTCTCCCTGTCCGCGTCCACTTTCTCGGGCTCCTCGGGCAGCAGCGCGCACATTGTCTCGCGCTCCTCGGGGCCGATATCCGCGAGCCCCGAGGCGACGGTGTCGGCCAGGGCCGGCGAGGTCTCCGTGAACAGGCGGCGGCCCTTGTCGGTGAGGGCCACCTCGACCCCCCGCTTGTCGCCGCACACCGAGCGCCGGGTGACCAGCCCGGCGTGCGAGAGGCAGGCGATCTGGTAGGTGAGCCGGGTCTTGGGGCGTCCTAGCAGCTCCGCGATCCGGGTCATCCGCAGTCCGCCGTCGGGCCGGTCCGCGAGCAGGCACAGCACCAGGAACTCGTCGTGGGAGACCCCGAGCGTGTCCTTGAGGACGGGGCCGAGCCGCTGCTCGATCGCCCCGGTCGCGGCCAGCAGGACCATCCAGCCCCGTAGCTCGGCCGGGAGCAGACCGCCCTCCCGCGCGGCGGCGCATCGGGTCAGGTCGGCGGGGTGTTCGGGAGGGGCGGCCATGCCGTCGATTCTACCGGTTGTCCAATTTTGCACGAGGGGTTGTTCATATTTGGATAACGAGCTAGTGTGACGTCATCGCCCCGTCGTCCAAATTTGGATGACTCGGGGTCGCGCGAATCGCACCAGTCGCGAGACCCTCGTTCCTGTCAGGAGACAGCTCATGACCGTTGCCGTGGAAACAGGCCTGTGGCAGCTCGACCGGACGGCCTCCACCGTCGCCGTCGCGCACAAGACGATGTGGGGGCTGGTCACCGTGAAGGGCACCTTCACCGCCACCGGCGGTGGTGGCGAGGTCCTGCCCGACGGCTCCGCCACGGGCACCGTGACCCTGGACGCCGCCTCCCTGGACACCAAGCACGCCAAGCGTGACAAGCACCTGCACGGGGCCGACTTCTTCGACGCCGAGAACCATCCCGAGATCACCTTCGCGGTGCGCGGCGCCGAACTCCGTGACGGCGACTCCGTCCACGTCAACGGTCAGTTGACCGTGCGCGGCATCAGCCGCCCCACGACCGTCACCGCACGCCTCACGGGCGCCGGTGCCGACGTGCTCACCCTGGACGCGGAGTTCACCGTGGACCGGGACCAGTTCGGCCTGGGCTGGAACCAGCTGGGCATGATCCGCGGCCTCGCGACGGTCACGGCCACCCTCCGCTTCACCCGCACCCCCGTCTGAGGGACGGTGCCGCAGGGCTCTACGACCGCTCGCCCGGCAGCCTGACGTCCATGCTCGACAAGGTGTCCGGCGACGCCGTGAACACGCGCAGCCGGATCCGCGTACCCGGGCGCCGGGGTACGTGGAACACCGGTCCGGGCGGCCGGAGCCGGTAGACGGCGCTCGCGCGTGCGGGCAGCGCGGCCGGCCCCTGGACCACCTTCCACCAGCGGCTCATGCCCTGGCCGGTGGTGAGCGTGAAGTGGGGTGCGAGGGCGCTGTCGTCCGTGTTCGTGACCCGGAGGTCCAGCTCCGACACGGCGCCCGGACGGACCGTGAGCACCCTCGTCACCCGCATCCGAAGCGGCGGCGAACCCGTCGCCGCCACGGCGCCACTCGCCAGCGCCGGTACGAGGAGCAGTCCGGCCGCCGCGACCAGCGCCGGACGCCTGCGCGGACCCGACAGGAAGCGCGGCCGGGGCTGCCAGGCACCGGCGAAGGACGCGGCCGGCGCGGTCACCGCCGCCGCCAGCCACAGCGGGGTCATCAGCAGGTAGTAACCGTCCTGCGAACGCGTCGCCAGGAAGAAGGCGCACCACGGCAGCACCGTCGCCGCCGGACCGAGCCGCCGCACGAACAGGACGAGCAACGCCAGCAGGGCCCCCGTCAGCAGCATGCTCGCGTGGCTGTACCAGGCCAGCCGATCGCTGCCGGCGGTGTAGTAGAGCGCGACGCCCACCAGGCCCTGCCCGTGGATCGTCGCGTTCTGCGTCAGCGGCAGCGCGACCCCGGCCGCCCAGGTGCGCGGCTCGCTGACGATGAAGTACGTGTTGATCAGCAGCCATACAACGACTGCCGTACCGGCGATCCGCAGCACCACCCCGGCGGCGGGCCGCGCGCCCAGCTCGCCCCGGCGCACCGCGTAGATCCCGGCCAGCAGGAACGGCACGAGGAACCACGGCAGTTGCTGCGCCGCGCAGGCCGCGCCCAGACAGGCGGCCCGCGCGAGGCCGCCGCGTCCAAGGCGTCCGCCCGCACCGATCCGCGGCCAGCGCACCACCACCGGGATGAGCAGCGCGAGCCCGAGGATCGCCGGGTAACCGAGCCGCGCGTAACTCGGCAGGAAGCCGAAGCCCAGGCACGCCAGGGTCGCCGCCGACCGCCATGGCACCGGCAGCAGCCGCCACAGCGTCACCGCACCGACGAGCAGCGCCCCGGTCGTCACGGCGGTCGCCGCGAGCGCGCCGTGCCCGAGCCACAGAAGCGGCGCGGTCAGCAGCGGGGCCAGGGGCGGGTAGCCGTACGTGAGGTCGTAGCCGCCGTTCATCGTCGGGGTCAGGGCGACGTCGGGATTGTGCTGGAAGAGCCACGGCCAGGGCTGCCCGTACACCGGGTGCCCGGCGGTGAGTTCGCGGGCGGCCTGCGCGGTGAGGACGCCCTCGTCGCCGCCTGCGTGGTTCAGGGTGAACGTGCACAGGGTCAGGGTCACGGCCGTGACCAGGACGCACAGGTCGAGGCGGGCGAGCGAACGCGTCCGGCGTACGGTCGACGCCAGTACTCCGCCGACCAGGATCGACAGATAGCAGAGCGAGATGACGGCGGCGACGGCGAGCCGGTGACTGGCGGCCTGTGTCCACACCGCTCGCGTGCCGATGAACAGGCTGACGGTCGCGAGCAGCGTCAGGACACGATGCCACTGCGCGGGGGCGTCGGCCTCCGGCGTGATCGCCGGGGCCCGGGGTCGCAGGGGGCCGGTCTCTGCCGTGACGTCCGGTGCTGCTTCTGCCAAGTGCACGACACCGGAACGTATTCGTGCCCGGTGTGCCGCACGCGGGTGGAGGTGAAAGGTCCGGTGTGAGACCGGTAAGAACGTCAGCCGGTAGTTGATTATGGCGATTTGGGCAACGTCACGTCATGAGAAATCGGTAGAGGAATCAGTACACGTCTCGCACATAGCGTTTCGCCACCGTCAGCTGCTTCACGTACACACCTGCCTCGTCCTCGCTCAGACCGCCGTGCGCCACCGCGATGTCCCGCAGCGCCCGGTCCACGTCCTTGGCCATGCGGGAGGCGTCCCCGCAGACGTAGAAGTGGGCGCCCTCCTGGAGCCAGTGCCACAGCTCGGGTCCGTGCTCGCGCATCCGGTCCTGGACGTAGACCTTGTTGCGCTGGTCGCGGGAGAACGCCGTGTCCAGACGGGTCAGCGTGCCGTCGGCGACCAGGGCGGCCAGCTCGTCCTCGTAGTAGAAGTCGGTGGCGCGGTGCTGCTCGCCGAAGAACAGCCAGTTCGGCGCCGCGTGCCCGAGCGCCCGCCGCTCCTCCAGGAACCCCACGAACGGCGCCACCCCGGTACCCGGCCCGACCATCACCATCGGCGTCGAGGCGTCCGCGGGCGGCCTGAAGTGCGGTGAGCGCTGTACGAAGACGGGCACCGCCGTGTCCGGCCCGGCGTCCGCCAGGAAGGGCGAGCAGACTCCGCCGCGCGGCCGGCCGTGCAGGTTCTCGTACCGCACCACGGACACCGTCAGCGACACCCGCGCCGGGTCGACGAGCGGGCTCGACGATATGGAGTACAGCCGGGGCTGCATCCGCCGCAGCACCGTCACCCACTCCTGCGCGGACGCCCGCACCCCGTACTCGGCGACCACGTCGACGGCCTGCCGCCCCCACGACCAGCGAGCCAGCCCGTCCTTGTTGTCGGACCGCATCAGCTTCTTCAATTCGCGGTTGTCCCGGGCCCGTTCGGAGACGAAGCGCAGCAGGTCGGGCGTGATCCGGGTGATGTCGAGCTGCCGGTGCAGCGCATCGGAGAGCGAGAACTCACCGACTCCCTCCACCTGTACGCCGGTTGACGCGTCCAGTCCGGTCACGGCCAGCCATTCCGCCACCAGGGAGGCGGAGTTGACGGGCCGCACACCGAGCGCGTCACCCGCTTCGTACGTCAGTGCCGTGCCGCTCGTGTCGAAGGTGAACCGGCGCACCTCCTTGGTCGCGCCCGGCAGGCTGAGCAGCCGGTTGCCGACGAGCCGGGCGGGGGAGGGGGCGGGCTTGACGGACCGGACGGCGGGAGAGGGGACGGCGGCGGGAGCGGAGGCCTGGGCAGCCGTCCTGCCCGGCTGTTGCTTCTGCGGGGAACCCGGCTTTTGCGCGTCCTGCGCGTCCTGCGCGTCCTTCGTGTCCAGTACGTCGAGCACCTGGTCGAGCCACGCGTCCGCCGACGGTTCGAAGTCGGGCTCGCAGTCGGTGCGCGGCGCGATCCGCACCGCCCCCAACTCGTCGAGCCGCGCGTCCAGTCGGCGCCCGTGCCCGCAGAAGTCGTCGTACGAGGAGTCGCCCAGCGCGAGGACGGCGTACCGCACGCCGTCCAGCCGCGGTGCCTGCTCCCCGGAGAGGGCGTCCCAGAAGCCGGAGCCGTTGTCGGGTGCGTCGCCGTCGCCGAACGTACTGGTGATGAAGAGGAGATCGGCACTGCGCGCGAGGGCGGTCACATCGGCCTCGTCCATGCCGACGAGCCTCGCCCGGTGTCCGCCGGCGTTGAGCCGCTCGGCCGCCGCGCCGGCGAGTTCCTCGGCGTTGCCGGTCTGCGACGCCCACAGCACGACGACCTCGCGCCCGTCGACCTCGACCCCGACACCGACCCGTTCCTGCGGCGGGGCGTCGACCGCCCTGGAGTACATGCCGGCGAGCATCCCGTTCACCCAGTCGGCGTGCTCGGCGCTGAAGGGAGCGGAAGCGGGCAGCACGGGAATCCCCACGGCGCCCGTGGGCAGCCCGGCGAGGAAACCCGAGAGGTACCGGCGTTCCTGCGAGCTGAGGACGGGCGGGGGAGCGGGCGTGAACGCGAACTCCGGTACGGCGACAGGTACGTGAGGGCGGACCGGCTCGGGGGTTTCCGGTGGCCGCACCTCGGACTCGGGGCGGTGCACCTTCACCAAGGACACCGCGCACACCTTGAACTCCGGCTGCAGGGACAGCGGATCGACCGCGTCGCTCGTCACCGCGTTGATGCTGAGGTACTCCCCGAAGAGGTCGTTCCAGTGGAAGGGCGCGAAGACGCAACCCCTCCGCACCCGGTCCGTGACAACGGCCGGCAGCACGGCCCGTCCGCGCCGTGAGCCGACCTCGACCGAGTCGCCGTCGACGACCCCCAACTCCCACGCGTCCTCGGGATGCACCTCCACGAACGGCCCGGAGTTCAGCTTGTTGAGCTTGGCGACCTTCCCCGTCTTCGTCAGGGTGTGCCACTGGTGCTGCACGCGCCCGGTGTTGAGGACGAACGGGTAGTCGTCGTCAGGCAGTTCGGCGGCGGGCAGATGCGGCCGGGCGTGGAAGACGCCACGTCCACTGGCGGTGGGGAACCGCAGCCCCTCGCCCTCCTTGTCCCCGTTCTTCTCCCGGTACCGGATGGGATTGCGCGCGGGCCCGTCCACCGTGGGCGCCGGCCACTGCACGGGCGTCTCCCGCAGCCGCTCGTACGTGACCCCGCGAAGATCCCAGCCGGTCTTCGGGTTCCACGCCCGCTTGAGATCCTCGAAGACGTCCTCGGCGCTCTCGTACGCGAAGCCCTCGAACCCCATCGCGCGGGCGACGGCCGCGATGATCCGCCAGTCGGCCATGGCGTCGCCGGGCGGGTCGACGGCCGCCTGGGCCAGGGTCAGACTGCGCTCGCTGTTGACGAGGACGCCCTCCGCCTCGGTCCACATCGCGCCGGGCAGGACGACATCGGCGTACGCGTTGGTCTCGGTCTCGGCGAAGACGTCCTGGGTCACGACGAACTCGGCGGCCTCCAGGCCCTCGATGACCGTACGGCGGTTGGCGACCGAGGCGACCGGGTTGGTGCAGATGATCCAGCAGGCCTTGATGTGCCCCTCGGCCATCCGCCGGAACATCTCGACCGTGCCGTGCCCGGCGCCGTCCTTGCGGAGCGTGCCGGCCGGCAGCTCCCAGAGCTCCTCGACGAACGCCCGCTCCTCGTCCACGAGCACGGACCGTTGCCCCGGAAGCCCCGGCCCCATGTACCCCATCTCCCGGCCGCCCATGGCGTTGGGCTGGCCGGTGAGGGAGAACGGCCCGCTGCCGGTGCGGCAGATCGCGCCGGTGGCGAGATGCAGGTTGACCAGCGCGTTCGTGTTCCAGGTGCCGTGCGTGGACTGGTTGAGCCCCATGGTCCAGCAGCTCATCCACTCACCGGACGCACTGGCCTCCCCGATGATCCGCGCCGCTTCCCGGATGTCGGCCTCGGGGATCCCGGTGATCGCGGAGACGGCGTCCGGCGCGTAGTCGGCGAGGAACGCCGGCATCTCCTCCCAGCCCTCGGTGTGGGCGGCGATGAACTCCGGGTCCGTGTACCCGTCGGCGTGCAGCAGGTGGAGCAGCCCGTTGAGGAACGCCAGGTCCGTCCCGGGCCTGATCTGCAGGAACAGATCGGCCTTGGCGGCGGTGGCGGTACGCCTGGGGTCGACCACGATGAGCTTCGCCCCGGCCTTGACCCGCTCCATCATCCGCAGATACAGGATCGGATGGCAGTCGGCCATGTTCGACCCGATGACGAGGAAGGCGTCCGCGTGGTCGAAGTCGTCGTACGAGCCGGGCGGCCCGTCGGCGCCCAGCGACAGCTTGTATCCGGTGCCCGCGCTCGCCATGCACAGCCGGGAGTTCGACTCGATCTGGTTCGTGCCGACGAACCCCTTCGCCAGTTTGTTCGCCAGGTACTGGGCCTCCAGGCCCATCTGCCCGGAGACATAGAAGGCGACGGCGTCGGGCCCGTGCTCGTCGACGACTCCGCGCAGCCGCCGCGCGGTCTCCGCGATGGCGTCCGCGACGGGCGCGGGCACCAGTTCCTCGCCCCGGTCGTCGAGACCGTCCCGGACCAGCGCGGTGGTCAGCCGGCCGGGCGCGCCGAGCATGTCGGCGGTGGTGGCGCCCTTGGTGCACAGCCGCCCGGCGTTCGCGGGGTGCGCCTTGTCCCCGGACGCCTTGAAGACCGTACGCCGTCCGTCGGGTCCGAGCCCGACGTCCAGCACGATTCCGCAGCCCACCCCGCAGTACGAGCACACGGTTCGTACCTGCGTGGTCGTGGGGGTAGTGGTCACGTGCTGCCCTTCTCCGTCTTCCGTCGTTCTCCATGCCGGGCCCGCTACCCGTGAGCGTACGAATTGCCCGTTACGTCGATGTCACGTGATCCGATCATGAGCGGTTACGCCCCCTGCACAGCCAGAGTGTCAGTGCTGTGAGGTACGTATAGGTGTTCGGATTTTTCTCACACAGGGGGTCGCTGAGCGTGTCGTATTGGGCCGATCGGGTGACCATGAGTAAGAATTGGCTGATGCAGACAGTCAGTGCGAGCCAGGGCGGAGTGTGCCGATGAGAAGCCACGATGTCACCGACGAACAGTGGGAGGGGCTCGCCCAGGTCGTACCGCTGAGAGGCCGGGACGCCTGGCCGTCCGCGGTGGGCCACCGGTCGATGCCCGAGGCGGAGACGGAGGCCAGGCGCCGTTTCGTCGTCCTGCGTGTCAACGTCTTCGCGGACGCGCGCGAGGTCGCCGAGACGCTGATGGCGGGCATACCGGTGCTCCTCGATCTGACGGGCGCCGAGGCGGACACCGCCAAGCGGGTCCTCGATTTCAGCACGGGCGTCGTCTTCGGCCTCGCGAGCGGGATGCACCGGGTCGATCGGAACGTGTTCCTTCTCACCCCGCCAGGCACGGAGGTCGGGGGGCTCATGGGGGGAGCGGGGATCCCGGGACACTGAGACCGGCCTCACACCAACAGCCCTCACCAACAGGCCTCGTCAGGAGATCCGTCCCTCGTTCGTAGGAAGGTGCGGCGGGCGGAACGGTTCGCCTCACGGGCGGAGGCCTACGGTCCGGATATGACCCTGTCACTGGACTTACCGCCCGCCCCGGCCACCGCAGCGCAGAGGGCGGCGCGTCCCGAACGGCCGAGCGTCATCGAGCTGAGGCTGTCCGCCTACGCGGGGCACCGCCGGGCCAGGTTCCCGCTCGGGCGGCTCACCCTGCTCGCCGGGCCGAGCGGCGGCGGCAAGTCGACCGCCCTCAGGGCGTACGAGTCGCTGGCCCGGCTCGGCTCCGGCGCCGCCGTCTCGGAGGCGTTCCCGGACCCGGCGGCCTGTGTACCGGAACGCGCCCGCCCCGACGCCCAGCGCCGGCGCGGCTTCCGCATCGGCTGTACGGCGGACGGCCCCGAGGGTCCCGTCCTGCTCGACGTCGCCGTCCAGGCTGAACCCGAACTGCGCATCGTGGGCGAGCGGTTGAGCGCCGGCGGGGTCGTCCTGCTGGAGACGGCGCTGCGCGATCCCAGCCGGCGCACCGTCCAGGCCGCCTGGTACACCGCCGGCTCGGCGTCGGTCACCCGCGCCCCGATGCCGGACGACCGGCTCGGCACGGCCCTGCTGCCGCTGCGGGTGGCCGGGAAGACGGACGGGCAGCGCCAGGTCCTCGCCGCCGCCGAGCAGATGGTGGTCGCCCTGCGCTCCGTCTTCGCCTGCGACCCTCGGCCCGACCGGATGCGCGCGGCGGTCCCGGTGGCCAGTGGGCGACTCCTGCCGGGCTGCGACAACCTGGCCGAGGTCCTCTGGCGCACCCGGTCCGAATGCGCCATCCGCCACGGGCTGTTGGTCGCCGCCGTCCGCGATGCCTGCGCGGGCCCGGTCACGGACGTACGGGCCGACGAGGTCGCCGACGGCCGCGTGCGGGCCGTCCTCGACCGGGGCAACGGTCCGCTCACCCACTTCGGCAGGCTGGGCGACGGTGAGTTGAGGTACGCGGGCCTGGCGCTGGTCCTGCTGACCGGCCCAGGTGTCCTGGCCGTCGACCGGCCCGGCGAGGTGCCGGACGCCCTCCAGTCGCTCACGGTCCTGGCCGACGGCTTCGACCGGTCCCTGGACGTACGGCAGCGCGCTGAACTCCTGCGACTGGCGGCCCGTATGTGCGACCGCGGCCACATCCGCCTCCTCGGGACGGTGAGCGACGCGTCCTGGGCGGAGGGGGTGGAGGGGGCGACGGTGGTACACGTCAACTACCCGGGCGCCGACTGAAGCGCCGGGCCTGCACAACGGGCATCACAGGCGGTGATACCGCGTCTGCTTCCAGCCCCGCCCCGGCCGTCCGGCTTCCGGGGTGGGGCGGGGGCCGCTGACCGTGTCCCGCGTCGCCACAACTCCCACGCGCGGGCGCGGATGTTGCGGGAGCCGTTCACCGGATGCAAGCCCGCCGTGCGGGAGTGCGGGCCCAGGACGCGATTCCCGCCTCCGCGCTCACACCTGGGGTTCCTCACGGTCCGGAGAGGCGATTCCTCCCGATCCAAGGGCGCGGGGTTCCTTGCTGGATCACACTGAAGTCGTGACAGAACAGGAACACCGCGAGCACGACGAGGGTGGCGGCGTCGGCTCGGACGTAGCGAAACTCCAGCGCAGGCTGGCCGACTTCGCGGCGGCACGGAACTGGCAGCCCTTCCACACCCCCAAGAACCTCGCCACCGCGCTCAGCGTGGAGGCGTCCGAACTGGTGGAGATCTTCCAGTGGTTGACGCCGGAGGAGTCGGCCCGGGTGATGGACGACCCGGACACCGCCCACCGCGTGACGGACGAGGTCGCGGATGTGCTCGCGTATCTGCTCCAACTGTGCGAGGTGCTCGGGATCGACGCGCTGGCCGCCCTCGACGCGAAGATCGACCGCAACGAACAGCGGTTCCCGACAAAGGAATAGTTACTCTACGGAGTCGAATCGCGGTCCGTTCCCGATTTGTTGTCCGCAGATTTCCGTCTTCCTCTGGCTTTTCGTCCCACACACCTTCACTCTGGGTAGTGGACGGTGAAAGTTCGGGCGGACGTGCGAACAGCGCGTCGGGGACAGACTGGGGCAGCGCATGGATGCGGTGCGGCTCATCCTGACGAGCAGACGTGCCCTCGCGAGCAGCGACGGTGTGCCTCAGACCCTGACGGAGGTGTGGCAGGCACAGGCCCTCGCGCAGGCGATAGGCAGCCGCCTCGCGGTCACCGGGCCGCCCGAACTGCGGGGCGAGGCGCTGGGGTTGACCGAACTGGCGGGCCGAGGCTGCGGGGTACTGGACGAACCGCCCCTCGCCGCCGGCGCGTTACGCGCGGCTCAGCTCACCGAGCTGGGCGACGCCCGCCACGCACTCCTCTGCCTCGGCGCCCTCCTCGGCGAGGCGGGCATGGCCCTGGTCGGCATCGCCAGCGCGGCGGACGACGAGACGACGTACTGGCAGTGCATGGAATCGATCGACGCGGCGGACGAGTCCCGCGACCGGGTCCTGGAGATGCTCCGCAAACTGGCGGCCAGGGAGGCGGCGGGGGGAGCGGAGCGAGTGGCCGGCTAGGCGGTTCGCTCGGTGCGGGCCGGTGGGGGCCGACCGCGCGGTTCCCCGCGCCCCTTTCGGGGCGCGTTGCGCGCCCGAATCCCAGTGGGGCAGAGGGCCGAGCCCAGCAGCTCGGCCCGGGCAATGTCACACCGCCTCAGGCTCCTCCGCGGACGTCGACGACACCCCCGCGGACTGGAAGTCCGCGTCGAGCGCAGACAGATCCGCGTTCAGCGCGGCCATCAGCTCCTCCATCTGCTGCAGCAGCCCCTTCGGCTGGGTGGGCCCCGCCTGCTGCGGCACGACTTCTTCGGACAACGGACGGCCTCCTCGGCCCCTTGCCCCCGAGGGGGCCGACGCGGGTGCGCCCCGGAGCGAGCGGGCCGGCGATCGAGCGGCCGACCGGTCGGTGCCGGGGCGGGCGCCGGTCGGGCCGGCTCCGCCCGAGCCAACGATCATCGCGGTGGGGGGTCACTGGCACGGACCCGCACCTCACGCGCGGTTGACGGTTTTTCACCCGCCCGGGGAGGCGTGGGGCAGGAGGGCGCCGGTGGGGTTGACCGGTGTCCGACCGTGCAGGATGGGGGCATGGATCTTCGCATCTTCACCGAACCCCAGCAAGGCGCGACCTACGACACCCTGCTCGCCGTGGCGAAGGCCACCGAGGACCTTGGTTTCGACGCCTTTTTCCGCTCTGACCATTATCTCCGCATGGGTGGTGGGGACGGCCTGCCCGGTCCCACCGACGCCTGGATCACCCTTGCGGGACTCGCCCGTGAGACCAGGCGTATCCGCCTCGGCACCCTGATGACGGCCGCCACCTTCCGGCTCCCGGGCGTCCTGGCGATCCAGGTCGCGCAGGTCGACCAGATGTCCGGCGGCCGGGTGGAACTCGGCCTGGGCGCGGGCTGGTTCGAGGAGGAGCACAAGGCGTACGGCATCCCCTTCCCGCAGGAGAAGTTCGCCCGTCTCGAAGAGCAGCTGGCGATCGTCACCGGACTGTGGGAGGCGAAGACCGGGGAAACGTTCAGTCATCACGGCACGCATTACGACCTGACCGACTCGCCCGCCCTGCCCAAGCCCGCGCAGGCAAAGATCCCCGTACTCATCGGCGGCCACGGCGCGACCCGTACCCCGCGGCTGACCGCGCAGTACGCCGACGAGTTCAACATGCCGTTCGCATCGGTCGAGGACACCGAGCGTCAGTTCGGTCGGGTGCGTGCGGCGGCCGAACAGGCGGGCCGCAAGGCCGACGAGCTGACGTACTCGAACGCGCTCGTGGTCTGTGTCGGCAAGGACGAGCAGGAGCTGGCCCGCCGCGCTGCCGCGATCGGACGCGAGGTCGACGAACTGAGGGCCAACGGACTGGCGGGTTCCCCGGCCGAGGTCGTGGAGAAGATCGGCCGGTACGCGGAGGCCGGCTCCCAGCGGTTCTACCTCCAGATCCTCGACCTCGACGATCTGGACCACCTGGAGCTGATCTCCTCGCAGGTGCAGTCGCAGCTGTCGTAACCCCGGCGTGTGGCCGGTTCGTGGTCGGCTCGTACCCGTCGACCGTTGTTCTCCGGCCGCGACGGGGTGCGTTCGTGGTGTCCGCTACGGACCGGTCACCACCGGCAGCCCGGGTCCCGCGCACCGCACATCGGCCGTGGGTACCTGCCCGTCGACCAGATAGGTGGCGGCCGTCGAGTCCACGCACGCGTTGCCCCGGCTCGCGAACACGCCGTGGGAGTAGTCGTCGTCGAGGGTGACGAGGCGGGAGCCGGGCAGCAGGCGACGCAGTTCGCGGGCGCCCTCGATCGGGGTGACCGGGTCGTGGGCGGAGGCGATCAGCAGGACGGGCGGGGCGGCGGGGCTGCCCAGGGCCGTACGGCGGGCGGGCCGGTGGTGCCAGAAGGCGCAGGCCGACGCCTCCAAGCCGGTCAGTACGGGCTGTGGGTCCAGTCGTCGCGTGCGGCGGAGGTCGGCCAGGATGCGGGCGGGGGCCGGACCGGGGCCGTCGGCGCACTTCACCGTGCGGTTCGCCGCCTCGAAGGTGCGTGAGCCCGGCGAGTCGAGGTCTGTCGCGGGGCGCAGGGTGCCCGGCGTACCGCCGCGCAGGTACGTACGCAGTCCGTCGGCCAGTCCCGCCCAGCGTTCGGTCCGGCCGAGGGCGCGGTAGACGGCCCGGTCGAAGGCCGCCGCCCCGAACCCGTCCACGGGCCGCTCGCGAAGCCCGTCCCGCACCCGCAGATACGCGTCGCGCACCGCCCCGGCGTCGTGGCCGAGCCCGAATCGGTCCGGGTGCTGTGCGGTCCAGTTGAAGAAGGTGTCACGCTGGCGCAGCAGCGCCCGGCTCTGGACGACGTCGAAGCCGTACCAGTCCCACGGTCCGACGGCACTGTCCAGCAGCATCTTCCCTACCCGGTAGGGGAATCGGGCCGCGTAGGCGGCGCCGAGATAACTCCCGTACGAGACACCGAGGAAGCTGGTCCGGCGCTCGCCGAGAGCGGCACGGATCGCGTCCATGTCCCGCGCGGTCTGTTCCGTGGAGAGGTGGGGCAGCGTCTCGTCGCCGACGCCCGCCGCGCAGTCGTCCGCCAGGGCGCGCAGCGAGCGGAGGTATGCCGACTCGGCGCGGGGTCCCACGGGCACGGGGTCGGTGTGTGGACGGTCGCTGTCGAACAGGCTCCCCATCGCACCGCAGTCGGCGGGTGAACTCAGGCCGGTGCCCCGCGGATCGAAGCCGATCACGTCGTACGCGCGCCGCACGCTCTCGGGGAGCTTGGCCCGCTTGGTGACCGCGTAGGGCAGGCCGGAGCCGCCCGGCCCGCCCGGGTTCACCAACAGGATGCCGCGCCGTTCGACGGCCGTACCGGAGGCGCGGACCCGGGAGACGGCGATCCGCAGCCGTGGGCCGTCCGCCGCCGGGGCGTTCCAGTTCAGGGGTACGTCGACCCAGCCGCACTCGACGGTCTCGGGCGCCGTCGGTCTCGGTACGGAGTCGGGGCAGGTGCCGAAGTGGAGGGGGGCGGCAGTGGCCTGGGCCGTCGGGGTGGGGAGAAGGGCTGTGGCGCCGGCCAGGAGGGCGCACAGCAGGGCCGAACGGCGTGGGGGGCGGGTCACGGGTCTCGCAATCTCGGGTCGGTTCGGCTTCGGTAATCGTCGGGCCATCAGATGACAATGAAAACGATTATCGATAACGTGTCCACGGTCAAGTCCGGAGCCCTCCCTGACGGGGGCGCTTTCGCGCTGCCCTGACGGCCGTAACCGCCGGGGTGGAAAGGGGAGTTGTGGCTCATTTGCTGGTGGTCGAGAGCTGGGTCGGATCGATGAGCAGGCTGCTGCCGCGAGCGATCCGGGAGAGCGGACACGAGTTCACGTTCCTCACCCGTGACCTGCACCACTACCTGCGCAGCGCGCCCGAGGGGGCCGCCCACCCGCTGCTCGGTGCCCGCAACGTGGTCACCGCCGACACCAACGATCTCGACGAACTGCTGCCGTACGTCGAGCGGTTGCACGGGGTACTCGGCTTCGACGGGGTGATCACCTCGTGCGACTACTACCTGCCCACGGTCGCGCGGATCGCCGGGCGTCTCGGGCTGCTGGGCTCCGGCCCCGAAGCCGTGGAGAGCGCCTGCCGCAAGGACGCCACCCGGCGTGCACTGGCCGACGCCGGGGTACCCGGGCCGCGCTTCGCCGTGTGCGAGGAGTGGGCCGACATCGTGCGCGAGGCCGCCGCCATCGGGTATCCGCTGGTCGTCAAGCCGGTCGACCTGTGTGCGGGGATGTACGTTCGCCGCGTCGACGACGAGGCCCAACTCGCCGAGGCGTGCAAGGCGTTGAGCGCGTTCCCGGTCAACGCCCGGGGGCAGCGGCGCCCGCCCGTCGTACTCCTCGAAGAGCTCCTCGACGGGCCCGAGGTGAGTGTCGAGACCGTGTCCTTCGCGGGCGCGGTCCAGGTGGTCGGAGTGACCGACAAGAGCATCGGCGGAGCGCCCGCCTTCATCGAGACCGGCCATATGTTCCCGGCCGCGCTCTCGGCCGCCGACACCGAGGCCGCCGAGCAGACCGCGCTGGGCGCCCTGAAGGCACTCGGCCTGGTGGAGGGGGTCGTGGCGCACACGGAGATCAAACTGACCTCCGCGGGGCCGCGTGTCATCGAGGTGAACCCCCGCCCGGCCGGCAACCGGATCACCGAACTCGTCCGCCATGTCACCGGCATCGACCTCGCCGCAGTCTTCGTGGACGTCTCCCTCGGCCACGCCCCCGACCTGCGCCGCACCGACACGGGTCTGCGCAGCGCGGCCATCGGCTTTCTCGTCCCGGAGACGGAGGGGCGGTTGGAGGCGCTGACCGGCGGTGACCGGCTCCGGGCCCAGGAAGGCGTGCTGGAGGTGCAACTCGCCGAGCCGGGAACCACGGTCAGGGTGGCGGGCAGCAACAACGAATACCTGGGGCACGTCATGGCGGCCGACCCGGACGGACTCGGCGCCCGCGCCCGCGTCGACTCCCTGCTCGACGGGCTGCGCGCCGGACTGGTGATCAAGTGAACGCCGGACCGCGTACACCGACGGTCGCCCCGGTGGCCGCTTCGGAGCTTTCGCCGGCAGTCGCTTCAGCGGTTTCCTACGACGGGCTGGTGGCCCGTGCCCTCGCCGGTGAGCTGGGACCCGATCCGGCGAAGCTGCGCATCGCCGTTGCCTTCTCCACCCGGCAGGCCGTACGGCACGAAGGGCGGGGGAGCGGATACCGCAACGAGGTGCTCAGCCTGCGGCTCGGCGCGGCCGTCGGGTCGTGTGCCGTCGAACCCCGGGAACTGCCGGACTCCGCGATCGACGACTGCGTCGGCGCGGACATCGTCCGGCTCCTCCAACACCCCCTGCTGCCCGTGCGCGTGGCCGCCCTCGACGCCTACCTGATGCATGTCACCCCGCACGTTCCGGAGTGCGGGGCCCGGACGGTCCAACTCCCGCCGGGGTCCTCGCTGGTGAAGTCGCGGGCACGGGCACGGGCCGTCGTCGCGCTGCTCGACCTGCCCGCCGGGGCGACGGTCCTGGTCGTCGGGGTTGTCAACTCCCTTCTGGAGGCGTTGCGTTCCCGTGGACTGAACTATGTCGCGTGCGATCTCAAGGGTGGTACGACGGAGTGGGGCGAGCCGGTGGTCACGGACGCCCTCGCCGAGACGGAGAGCGGACGCTGTGACGCCGTACTCGCCTCCGGGATGACACTCGGCAACGGGACGTTCGAGCCGCTTCGGCGCCACGCGCTCGCGCACGGACGGCAGTTGGTGATGTTCGCCCAGACCGGCAGCGCGATTCTGCCCCGCTTCCTCGGGCACGGTGTGAGCGCGGTGTGTGCGGAGCCGTACCCCTTCTTCTGGCTCGACGGCGGCCCCGGCACCATCCACTGCTACGGCGGAAGCGGTCTCCGATGACGACGACCGTTGTACGTTCCACCCCTGCCGCACGCCATGAGTTGCTGGCGCTCCTCGGACGCACCCCCCTCGCCCGGATCACCGCCGAACTCCCGGGCCCGCAGCCGGGGTTCTGGGCCAAGCTCGAAGGGCTCGGGGTCGGCGGGATGAAGGCACGCGCCGCCGTGTCCATGCTCCTCGGCGCCTGTGAGCGGGGCGAACTGCTCCCCGGCGCACCGGTGGTGGAGTCCACCTCCGGCACCCTCGGAGTCGGGCTCGCCTTCGCCGGGCAGGCCCTCGGGCACCCCGTGGTGCTGGTCGGCGACAGTGAACTTGAGCCCTCCATGCGGCAGTTGCTGCGCTCGCACGGGGTACGGCTGGAGATCGTCGACCGGCCGGCGGCACAGGGCGGCTGGCAGGCGGCGCGGCTCACCCGGCTCCGTGAACTCCTCGCCGTACTGCCCGGCGCCTACTGGCCCGACCAGTACAACAACCCCGACAACATCGCCGGATACGCCTCTCTGGCCGCCGAACTCACCGCCCAGCTCGACCACTTGGACATCCTGGTGTGCAGCGTCGGCACCGGCGGGCACAGCGCCGGAATCACCGGCCCACTGCGCCGGCGCTGGCCGGGACTGCGGCTCATCGGCGTCGACGCGACCGGCTCCACCATCTTCGGCCAGCCCGCCCGGCCCCGTCTGATGCGCGGCCTCGGGAGCAGCATCCACCCGCGGAACGTCGCCTACGACGCCTTCGAGGAGGTCCACTGGGTCGGCCCCTCCGAAGCCGTGGACAGCTGCCGCAGACTCGCCCGCGAAAGCTTCGTCAGCGGCGGCTGGAGCACCGGTGCCGTCGCCCGCGTCGCCGCCTGGGCGGCCCGTGTCCACCCGGGCGCCGTCGTCGCCACCGTCTTCCCCGACGGTCCGCACCGCTACCTCGGCACCGTCTACGACGACGACTTCGCCCTCGCCCACGGTCTCGACCCGAGCGCGGCGGCGACCCGCCCGGTCGAGATACCGCACCCCCGCGCGGCCGAGGCCACCGGCTGGGTGCGCTGCACGCGCGTGACCGACCCGCTCTCCCCGCAGGAAAGGAACCAGTGAAGGCCAGCCTGCGCACCGTCCGCCTCGAACTCACCGAGCCGCTGCGCATCTCCCGCTCCACCATGGCAGCCCGCGACGCCGTGTGGCTCGGCATCGAACACGAGGGCCTGCACGGCCACGGTGAGGCCGTCACCAGCGTGTACTACGGCCTCGACGCCAACACGCTCCAACGGCACCTCGGAGAAGTGGAGTTGAGCCGCTTCGCCACTCCGGAAGACGCCCTGGAGGCGCTGCGGGCCCGGGAATCGGCGGGTGACGACAGCACACCGCCCGCTGTCACCGCCGCTGTGGAGGCCGCGCTCCTCGACCTCGTCGGCAAGCGCGCCGACGTCCCCGTACACCGGCTGTTGGGCGTGGCCGGTGGGCCCGTCGCCGCGACCGCCCGCACCATCGGCATCACCTCGGCGCGGGACGCGGCGGACGCGGCCCGGCGGCTCGCCGCGAGCGGCTTCCGGATCGTCAAGGTCAAGGCGGGGGCGCCCGATCCGGAGGACGACGTGGAGCGCGTACGCGTCATCCGCGACGCCGCGCCCGGCGTACGGCTGCTCCTCGACCCCAACGGGGCCTGGAGCATCGCCCAGGCGCGGGAGTTGCTGCCCCGGTTCGCCGAACTCGGCGTCGAGGCGGTGGAACAGCCCGTTGCCCCCGGCGACCCGGAGGCCTTCGGGGCCCTGGCCGAGAGATCGCCGCTGCCGCTCATCGCCGACGAGGACGCGGTGGACCTGGAGGACGCGCGGCGGCTCGCCGGGCGCGTGCACGGCATCAACGTCAAGCTCGCCAAGTGCGGCGGGGTGCACGCGGCCCTGCGTATCGCCGGGCTGATCGAGGGCAGCGGTACGGAGTTGATGCTCGGCTGTCTCACCGCCAGCACCCTCGGCATCGCACCCGCCGTCCACCTCGCCGACCGCGCCCGCTGGACCGACCTGGACGGACATCTGCTGCTGGCCCGGGACCCGTGGTCCGGAATCGGCGGTGCCGACGGCGTCGTACGGACAAGTGGCGGACCCGGCCTCGGAGTTGAGGAGCGCGGGGTGCGGGAGTCCGGGGTGAGGGAGTCCGGGGTACAGGGATCTGGACCCCAGGTGCTCGGAGCCGAGGGGGGCGGGCATGGGAACGCTGCGTGAGATGCGGAGCTTCCCCCTCGCCGTCCAACTGCTCCTCGTCAACCAACTCGGCGTCAACACCGGCTTCTACCTCCTCATCCCCTACCTCGCGACCCACCTCGGCGAGGACCTCGGGATGTCGGCGGCCGTCGTCGGCATCGTCCTCGGGGTGCGCAACCTCAGCCAGCAGGGCCTGTTCATCATCGGCGGCTCCGCTGCCGACCGGCTCGGCGCACGTGGGGTGATCATCGCCGGGTGCGGGCTGAGGACGGTCGGGTTCGGGCTGTTCGCGCTCGGCGACGGACTGCCGGTGCTGCTGGCCGCGTCCGTGCTGAGCGGGCTGGCCGGGGCGCTGTTCAACCCGGCCGTACGGGCCTACCTCGCGCAGGAGGCCGGAGGCCGGAAAGCGGAGGCGTTCGCGCTGTTCAACGTCTTCGCCACCACCGGAGCGCTGGTCGGACCGCTGCTCGGCAGCGCACTGCTCCTGGTCGACTTCCGGGCGTCCGCACTCACCGCCGCCGGTATCTTCGCGGTCCTCACGGTCGCCCAGGCTCTCGTCCTGCCCGCCCGGGAGGTCGAACCCGCGAAGGGCGGCGTCCTCGCAGACTGGCGTGAGGTGGTGAGCAACCGCGCCTTCGTGGCCTTCGCGCTCGCCATGGTCGGCATGTTCACCCTGGAGAACCAGCTCTACCTGCTCCTCCCCGACGGTGCCCGGCGGGCGACAGGCTGGGACGGCGCGGCGGGCCTCGTCTTCCTCGTCGGCACACTCGCCAACCTCGCGCTGCAGCTCCGGATCACCCGCTCGCTCAAGTCATCTGGCACAAGGGCTCGTTGGATCGCGGCGGGGCTGGCGCTGATGGGGCTGGCGTTCGTCCCGCCGATGCTCGTGGCGGGGGCGGGAGACGGGTCGTGGTGGGCCGCCGTACCCGTTCTGGTGGGGGTGCTCATCCTCAACCTCGGCGTGATGGTCGCCTCGCCGTTCGTCATGGAACTGATCCCCGACTTCGGCCGGCCCGAACTGACGGGCACCTACTTCGGCATCTTCTACGTCGTCTCCGGCATCGCCGCCGCCGTCGGCAACACGGTCGTCGGGTGGGCCATGGACGCGGGTGACCGCGGCGGCGGCGAGTGGGTGCCCTGGGCGTGCTGCGCGGTGTTCGGCCTCGCGTCGGCCGGGGGCGTGGCCTGGCTGCACCGGCTGGGGGCGCTGCCGGTGAGCCCGGCGGGCCTGGCGGGCGTGACGGAGAGGAGTGCGGTGTGAACAGGGCTGGAGAGGTGAGGGCTGTGAACAGGTCGGGGGAGGAGCGTGCTGTGAACAGTCGTGGGGAGGGACGTGCTGTGAACAATCGTGGAGAGGGGAAGGCTGTGAACAGCGGGGGCGGCGGGCGCAGTGTGAACCGCCCTGGCGCGGAACGTGCTGTGAACACCGTTGGCGCGAGCCGTGGTGTGAACGGTGCCGACGGCGATCGTGCTGTGAATTGCTCCGGCGACGAGCCCACTGTGAACTGTTCCAGCGGGGAGCCCGCTGTGAATCCGTACGCCGAGAAACGTTCTGTGAGCAGCGGCAACCTGCTCACCGACCACCCGGAGCTGTACGAGGCGCGCTTCCCCGACCCCGACCGGCTGGCCGGGCGCTGGGCCGAGGACTGTCTGAGCCGGCACGGAGGCGGGCCGCGGGTGCTCGACATCGGGTGCGGTACGGGGCGCGACGCCGAGTATCTGCAGCGCGCCGGGCGGACCGTCACCGGAGCCGATCTCTCCGAGGCGATGCTCACCCACGCCCGGGAGAGGCACCCGGGCCCTGAGTACGTTCGCGCCGATCTCACCGGGTTCGAACTGGGCGCCGGTGCCTTCGACGCCGTCGTCTGTCTCGACAGTGCGCTTCTGTACTGCCACACCAACGAACAGCTCGACGGATTCCTCGCCTCCTGCCGACGAGCCCTCACGCCCGGCGGACTCCTTGTCGCCGAGATGCGCAACGGCGCCTACTTCCTCGGCCGTACCGACCTGCTCGACACCCCGGCCGTCGGAGGGTTCACCTGGCAGGGCACCGCCTACCGCTCCGTCACCACGCTCACCGTGGACCGGACGGCCGGGCTCCTGCGCCGGGTGCGGGACTGGACGGCCGACGACGGTACGCCGCCCAGCCAACAGCGGTCCGCCTGGCGGCTGTTGTTCCCGCAGGAGCTGCGTCACGTCCTCGCCGCGCACGGTTTCGACGTACTCGAACTGCACGACGGTCCGGGGCCGCGTAGCGAACCCGCCTGGCAGGAAGGCGAGTTGCCCGGTGAGACGACCGACGCGGACCGGCTGCACCTCGTCGCGCGACGTCGGCACTGAAGCCGGCACTGACGCCGGCGCGATCGCCGACAGCCCCCCCACGCACACACATTTCCGCACCTCCCGTGACGCCGAACAAAGGACTCCCATGCACGACTTGCCTGCCCTGCGCCGACGCGGCTTTCTCACCGCCGTGGGCACCACCGCCGCGCTAGGTGTGCTCGGCCTCGCGGGCTGCGCCGACTCCACCGACGACCCGTCCGACGGCAGCGGCTCCGACAGCGGTACGCCCAGACGCGGCGGGCGGCTGCGCGCCGCCTTCGCCGGCGGGGGTGCCAGCGAGACCCTGGACCCGCATCTGGCCAGCCTGTTCGCTGACGCGGCCCGTGCCAAGGCGCTCTACGACAAACTCGCCGACTACGGCGCCGACCTCTCCGCGCAGCCCCGCCTCGCCGAGAAGTGGGAGGCCAACAAGGCACTGGACCGCTGGCAGGTCACCCTGCGCCGGGCCACGTTCCACAACGGCAAGGCGGTCACCGCCGAGGACGTGCTGTACAGCTACCGGCGGATCGCCGACCCCGACCAGGCGTTCCGGGCGAAGGCGTCCCTGGAACCGATCGACCTCGACGCCAGCCGGGCCACGGGCACGCACGGGATCGAGTTCGTACTGAAGCGGCCCACTGCCGAATTCCCCAACATCCTGGCCGCGTTCGGCGCGTACATCGTGCCCGCCGACGCAACCGACTTCGACAGCGAGCCCGTCGGTTCCGGGCCCTTCCGGTTCGTGTCCTTCACGCCCGGCCGTTCCGCCCTGTTCCGCCGCTATGACGACTACTGGGAGGGCGCCCCGCACCTCGACGAGATCGAGTTCGTCGTCGCCAACGAGGAGTCCGCACGCGTCAACGCGCTGCTCGGCGGCCAGGTCGAGTACGCCCACGAACTGAACCCGACCACCGCGCGGGCCCATGAGGGCAAGGGACAGATCGAGATCGTGCGGCTGCGCAACAGCGCCATGCAGGGATTCGCGATGAAGACCGACCGCGCGCCCTTCGACGACAAGCGGGTCCGCGAGGCCTTCTTCCTCATCGCCGACCGGCAGGAACTCGTCGACGGCGCGCTGTCCGGCGCGGGAGTCGTCGGCAACGACCTGTTCGGCAAGGGGTACGAGTACTACGCCGCCGACCTCCCGCAGCGGGCGCAGGATCTCGACCGGGCCAAGGCCCTGCTGAAGCAGGCCGGAGCCGAGAACCTCAAGGTCACGCTCGACACCTCCGCGGTCGCCGCCGGTTTCACCGAGGCCGCCGGGATCTTCCGCGACCAGGCCGCCAAGGCGGGCGTCACGATCGACGTGAAGATGGGCAGCAAGGACTCCTACTGGAGCGACATCCTCGACTCCGGCACGATCTGCTGCTACCGCTCCGGCGCCATGCCCATCGAGGCGCACATCTCGCAGCGACTGCTCACCGACTCCACCACCAACGCGACGAAGTGGCACCACAAGGACTTCGACGCGCTCTACCAGCAGGCCCAGTCGACGAAGGACAAGACCGAGCGGACGGCTGTGTACGAGCGGATGCAGCGCCGGCTGTACACCGAGGGCGGCTTCCTGGTGTGGGGGTTCGCGGACTGGATTCTCGGAACCGCCAGGAACGTCAAGGGGGTTGAGGCCAAGGCACCCGCCAACTCGCTCGACTGGGCGCGGTTCGACAAGGTCTGGCTGGCGTGAGCGGACTGCGCTCCTTCGTCGTCCGGCGGCTGCTCCTCGGCGGCGCGCAGACCGTGGCCGTGGTGCTGCTGGTCTTCGCGCTCACCGAGGCGCTGCCGGGCGACGCGGCCGTCGCACTCGCCGGGGACCAGCCCGACCCGGCGCGTATCGCGGCCATCCGCGAGGCCATGCACCTCGACCGGCCCGCCCACGAACGGCTGCTGGGCTGGGCGGCCGGCCTCGCACACGGGGACTTCGGTACCTCGCTGACCTCCGGGCGCCCGGTCACCACGTACATCGAGGACGGGTTCGGTCCGACTCTGCTGCTCGCGACCACCACCGTAACGCTGCTGATTCCGCTGGGAGTCGGGCTGGGCGTACTGGCAGCCCGGCACGAAGGGCGGCTCGTGGACCGGCTCGTCAGTTCGGTCACCCTCGGCGTGTACGCCGTACCGGAGTTCGCCCTCGGAGTGCTGCTGGTGACCGTCTTCGCGCTCCGGCTGGGCTGGTTGCCGCCGACCGCCGTCGGCTACGGCACCGACCTGCTCGGCCACCCCGCCGCCCTGGTCCTGCCCGTCCTGGTCCTGCTGTCACGGCCGGTGTGCTCACTGTCCCGCCTGGTACGCGCCGGCATGGTCGACGCGCTGAACTCGCCGTACGTCGCCCAGGCACGCCGGTACGGCATCCCGGGCGCCCGCGTCCGGTACGGCCATGCCCTGCCCAACGCCGTCGCCCCGGCTGCGCAGCAACTCGCGCGCACCGTCGACTGGTTGCTGTGCGGAGTCATCGTCGTGGAGGCACTGTTCGTGATCCCGGGCCTGGGAACCGTGCTGATGAACGCCGTCGCCGAACGCGATGTGCCGGTCGTGCAGGGACTGGCGGTGGTGTTCGGTGTGCTCACCGTCGTCCTCAACCTGGGCGCCGATCTAGTCGCCCACCGGTTCGCGCCCCGGGCGGGGGTGGCCGCGTGAAGGGCCGTTCGCGTTTTGTGCTCGGGGCCGCCGTCATCGGCCTGCCCCTCGTACTCGCCCTGCTCGGGCCGCTGTTCGCGGGTGAACCGGGGCCGCGGGCCGTCTCGTTCACGCTCGGGGACGGGCACTGGCTCGGCACCGACTTCGTGGGCCGGGACGTATGGCAGCAGGTGCTGCACGGCGGCCGGCCCGTGGTCGTGACCGCGCTGGCCGCGACCGCGCTCGCCTACCTCGTGTCGCTGCCCCTCGGCCTCATCAGCGCGCTCACACACCGGAGTTGGCTGGAGGAGCTCCTGATGCGGCCCCTGGACGTGCTGCTCGCGGTCCCCTCGCTGCTGCTGATCCTGCTCGTGGCCTCGGTGTTCGAACCGGGCGCGGTCGGGCTCGCCCTGCTCGTCGCCCTGGCCAACATCCCGGACGCGGCCCGGATCGTGCGCGCGGCGGCGGCCGAGGCCGCCTCCCGCCCGGCTGTCGAGGCACTGCGTATGCAGGGCGAGACCTGGTGGCGCATCGCCTTCGGCCATGTCGGCCGCGCCATCCTCCGCACCCTCGCCGCCGACGCGGGCATCCGGCTCACCGGCGTGCTGTACCTGGTGGCGACGGCCGCGTTCCTCGGTGTCGGGGTCGCACCGGACGCCGCGGACTGGGCGGTCATGGTGGACCGCAACCGCACCGGGCTGTTCGTGCAGCCCTGGGCCGTGGTCGTGCCCGCGCTGCTGATCGTCACGCTGACGACGGGCAGCAACCTGCTGTTCGACGCGGCGCTCGACCGACGTTCCGGCAGCACCCGACGCGCCGGTAACCCCCGACGCCCCGGCGACAACCGACGCAACGGCGAGAAGGTACGACAGTCATGAACGCCCCCGTCAACGCCTCCACCGACTCACCTGTCGCCGAGATCGAGAACCTCCGTGTCGAGATCGACGGCTGGCCCCTCGTCGACGGAGTCTGCCTCCGGGTGTTCCCCGGCCGGGTGACCGCCCTGGTCGGCGCGTCCGGCAGCGGCAAGACCACCACAGGCCTGGCCCTGCTCGGGGAACACCCGCCCGGCGCCCGGGTGTCGGGCGACGTGCGGGTGTCAGGCGGCGGGCCGATCGGATACGTCCCCCAGCATCCCGCCGCCGTCCTCAACCCCGCCCGCCGGGTGGGCGCCCTCCTCCACGACATCGCCCGCCAACAAGTACGGGACCTGCCCCGGGCGGTACGCCGGACGGAAGCTCGCACCCGAGTGCTTCGTTCCCTGGCGGATGCCCAACTGAGCGCGGGGGAGACCCTGTTGCACCGCTACCCCCACCAGCTTTCCGGCGGTCAGCAGCAACGGGTGGTGCTGGCCCAGGCGCTGCTGCTGGGTGCCCGGGTCGTCGTCGCGGACGAACCCACCACGGGCCAGGACGCGTTGACGAAGAGCCGCATCGTCGACGAGCTGACGGCCGTCGCCGCGCAGGGCATCGCCGTGGTCCTGCTCAGCCATGACCTCGACGTCGTCCGCGCGCT
The DNA here is from genome assembly GCF_014646095.1 of Streptomyces lacrimifluminis. Lineage (GTDB taxonomy): Bacteria > Actinomycetota > Actinomycetes > Streptomycetales > Streptomycetaceae > Streptomyces > Streptomyces lacrimifluminis. The sequence goes on from NZ_BMMU01000007.1 coordinate 180,487, forward strand.
GGCCGACGAGGTGCTGGTGATGTACGAGGGCCGGGTCGTCGAGTCCGGACCGACGGAACGTGTGTGGCGCGCGCCCCGCCATGTGTGGACCCGTGAACTCCTGGCCCGACAGACGGAGTTCGGCAACAGGGACGGCAATGACGGAGACTCTGACGACCGGACCGGTGTCCCCGTCCTGCACGTCCGGGACCTCACTGCCCGCCACCACCGCACCCAGGTCCTTCGCGTCCCCGAACTCGGTCTGCACGCGGGTGAGTGCCTCGCAGTCGTCGGTCGTTCTGGCAGCGGCAAGACCACCCTCGCCCGATGCCTCGCCGGACTCCATCGGGACCACGACGGGCAGGTGACCCTCGACGGCAACGTCCTTCCGCGTAGCCTGCGCGCTCGCGACCGGCGTCAACTGGCCGCCGTCCAGTATGTGTTCCAGGACGCGCGAGCAGCGTTCGACGAGTACCGGCCGGTCGTCGACCAGGTCGCCCGGACGGCCGTACGGCTGCGCGGCGCCGAAGCCGCGGACGCCGGGGCGGAGGCCCTCGCCGCCCTCCTGGAGCTGGGGCTCACCGAGGAGCAGGCCCACCGTCTCCCCGGTCGGCTCTCCGGCGGCGAACTCCAACGTGCCGCGCTCGCACGGGCGTTGCTGGCCCGGCCTCGCGTCCTCATCTGCGACGAGATCACCTCGGGCCTCGACACGGTCACCCGGCGGGGTCTCCTCGAAGTCCTCGCCGGGCTGCGGCGAGGGCGCGACGACCTGTCCGTCGTCCTCATCACGCATGACCTGGACATCGCGTCGCTGGCCGACCGGATCGCCGTACTCGATGCCGGGGAGATGGTCGAACAGGGCTCGGTGGCAAGGGTGCTGACCGAGCCGTCGCACCCGTTCACGAAGCGGCTGTTGGCGGCGGCCGGGTAGAGGCGGAGCGGAGAGGGGAGCCGGGCGGGTGGCTCGCGGGGCTTCAGCGGATGCGGTGTTGCTTCCAGAAGGGGCCCAGGTCCTTGTCCGTCACGGACTGTGCGGCCTTCTTGAAGTCGGCCGTGGTGGAGACGCCGTACCAGTGGTCGTGGGCGTACCGCTTGAGGAGTCGCGCCATGGTGTCGGCGCCGAGGGCGCGCTCCAGATCCGCCAGGGCACACGAGCCGGCCGTGTACACGAGGTGGTACTCGTCGCGGTGCGCTGCCCAGTAGGCCATCGAGTTGGTGAGTGCGGCGCTGTCGCTCGGCCAGTCGTCCTCCGACCAGCAGCCGAGTGTGTCCCAGCCGTAGAAGCGCGCGTTGGCGTACTGGGCGAAACTCTCGTCCAGCCAGGGCGAGTTGTACTCGTCGTTGCCCACGATGCCGTACCACCACTGGTGGGCCACCTCGTGGACGACGGCGCCGCCTTCCTCGGTGGTGCCGAGGAGGACGAGGCCGGGGTACTCCATGCCGCCGCCGAACCCGCTGGTCATCACGAGATCGATCTCGCCGTACGGATAGCGGCCGAACTCCCTGCCGAACCGGTCGACGGCGGCTACGCCGTCCTGGCGGGTGAGGCGGACGCCCGCGGCGGGTGTGTCAGGCGACCAGTACGACTTCACCCGCACACCGGCGGGCGAGGTCTCGGTCGCGGTGCGGAACGGGCCCGCCGCCCACGCGAAGTCCCGTACCCGCTGGGCGACACTCTGGGTGATCGTGCGCCCGGGCTTGCCGGGGCGGGTCCACGTACGGCCGGTCGCCGGGACCTTGAGGGACGACGGGTGGTCGAGGCGCACCCGGAAGTCGCTTGCCAGAGCGTAGAAGCTCTCGCCGGTGGACACGTACGGGTCGAGGTGCCATCCCTTCGCGTCGTGCACGGCCAGGACCGGCAGCGCGTTGCCCAGGAAGCGGAACGCGCCCTCGCGGCCGAAGCGGCTGTTCCGTTCGGGCACGGCGATGGACACGTCGAGGGCGATGGCCGTCCGCTCACCGCGTGCGAGCGGCTTCGGCAGGGTGACGCCCAGCGCCGTGCAGCCCACGGTGAGCCGGCCCGGAGCGCCACCGCGCACCTTGGACACCCTGACGGGGGACGGCTTGCCGGGAGCGCCGCACCCGTCGTCGCCGTTGCCCCACAGGCGTAGGAACACCTCACGCAGGGGGCGATCGGAGGCGTTGCGGAACGACACCCGTTGCCGGCCGGTCCAGTGGGAGCCGTCGGCGTCGCCGCGCAGGGTCACGTCGTAGCGAAGCCTGTCGGGTGTCGCGGCCACGGCGGAGGCCCCCGCCCTCGCGGCGGGCGCCGTGTCGGCCCGGGCCACGGTGGAGCCGGCCGTCACGAGAGACGCGAGCAGTGCAACGAGCAGACGGTGAGCGGCTCTTGACGACCACGCGGGTAGCGACGACATGGCAGCGGATCCTGTCACATCGTCCCGATGCCGGCCCCCTGCCTGCGAGAAGCGAGGGGGACGACTCCGCTTCGGCGGCGGAGACCGACGGAGGCCGGCGGAGACACGCGCCGGATCCCGGACGGCCGACGGTGACGGTGCCGGTGCCCGTGGCCGTGCCGAAAGAAAATGCCTGAGTACGCCGGGGGTGTTCCCTGTAGTTTGACGCACAGGAAGTATCCCCAGTTCAGACCCTTCATCGAGGCCTACCCACCGTGTTCCTGACGATCAGTACCACCGGCACCCCCGAACGCCCGGCGACCGACCTCGGCTACCTGCTGCACAAGCATCCCGACAACGCGCAGACGTTCTCCACCTCCTACGGCACCGCGCACGTCCTCTACCCCGAGGCGTCCGACGAGCGCTGCACGGCCGCGCTGCTGCTGGAGGTCGACGCGGTCGCACTGGTCCGGCGCGGCAAGGGCAAGGGACGCGGTGGCGCACCCGACGCGGCACTCGCGCAGTACGTCAACGACCGCCCGTACGCGGCGTCCTCGCTGCTCGCGGTCGCGCTCAGCGCCGTGTTCAGCAGCGCGATGAAGGGTCAGTGCCGGGCGAAGCCGGAACTCCCGGACCAGGTACGTCCGTTGCGCATCGAGGTGCCCGCACTGCCGGCCCGGGGCGGCGCCGACCTCGTACGGAACCTCTTCGAGCCGCTCGGCTGGACGGTGACGGCCGAACCGGTGGCGCTGGACACGGAGTTCCCGGAGTGGGGCGACTCCCGGTACGTGCGTCTCGTCCTGGAATCGGAGACGCTGACCCTCGCCGAGGCGCTGCGCCACCTGTACGTCCTGCTGCCGGTCCTCGACGACGCCAAGCACTACTGGGTCGCGCCCGACGAGGTCGACAAACTACTGCGGGCCGGCGAGGGCTGGCTGCCCGCGCACCCGGAGCAGAAGCTGATCACCAGCCGCTATCTGTCCCGCCGTTGGTCGCTGACCCGGCAGGCGATGGAACGCCTGGAACTGGTCCGGCTGGCCGAGGCCGACGACAGCGAGGTCGAGGAGATCGACAACGCGGTCGAGGACGAGACGGAGGCGGAGCCGGAGGAGAAGCCGACGTCGCTCAACGTGCAGCGCCGGGACGCGATCATCGCGGCGTTGAAGGCGTCGGGGGCCGCCCGGGTGCTCGATCTCGGGTGCGGGCAGGGCCAGTTGGTGCAGGCGCTGCTAAAGGACCCCGCGTTCACCGAGATCGTCGGCGTCGACGTGTCGATGCGCGCGCTCACCATCGCCGCGCGGCGGCTCAAGCTGGACCGGATGGGGGAGCGGCAGGCGTCGCGCGTCAAGCTGCTCCAGGGCTCGCTCGCCTACACCGACAAGCGGCTCAAGGGGTACGACGCGGCCGTACTGTGCGAGGTCGTCGAACACCTCGACCTGCCGCGACTGCCGGCCCTGGAGTACGCGGTGTTCGGCGCGGCCAGCCCCCGCACGGTCCTCGTGACGACGCCGAACGTCGAGTACAACGTCCGCTGGGAATCCCTCCCGGCCGGACACAGCCGGCACAGCGACCACCGCTTCGAGTGGACCCGGGAGGAGTTCCGCGTCTGGGCGGACGCGGTGGCCGAACGGCACGGCTACGAGGCGGAGTTCGTGCCCGTCGGGCCGGACGACCCGGAGGTGGGTCCGCCCACGCAGATGGCCGTGTTCACGATGAAGACCGAGACCGAGACCGATTCCAGGAACGACATGAAGGAAGAGAAGGAGGCGAAGGGCGCATGAGCAGTGTCGAGAACGTCGCACGTGTTGAGAAGAACGGGCGTGTGCTGCCCGTCACCGACCTCTCCCTGGTCGTTCTGATCGGGGCGTCCGGCTCGGGCAAGTCCACCTTCGCCCGACGGCACTTCAAGCCGACCGAGATCATCTCGTCGGACTTCTGCCGAGGCCTGGTCGCCGACGACGAGAACGACCAGAGCGCCAGCGGGGACGCCTTCGACGTCCTGCACTACATCGCCGGCAAGCGACTCGCGGCGGGTCGCCGTACGGTCGTCGACGCGACCAGCGTCCAGGAGAGCAGCCGGAAGCAGCTGATCGAGCTGGCGCGGCAGTACGACGTGCTGCCCATCGCCATCGTCCTCGACGTGCCCGACGAGGTGTGCGCCGAACGCAACGCCTCCCGTACCGACCGGGCCGACATGCCGCGCCGGGTCATCCACCGCCACATTCGCGAACTCCGCCGCTCCCTGCGCCACTTGGAGCGCGAGGGGTTCCGCAAGGTGCATGTTCTGCGCGGTGTGGAGGAGATCGAGAACGCCGAGGTCCGCACCGAGAAGCGCTTCAACGACCTGACCCACCTCACCGGCCCCTTCGACATCATCGGCGACATCCACGGCTGCGCGTCCGAACTGGAGTCCCTGCTCGGCACGTTGGGTTACGAGGACGGGGTGCACCCGGACGGCCGTACCGCTGTCTTCGTGGGCGACCTCGTCGACCGCGGCCCGGACAGCCCGGGTGTACTGCGCCGTGTGATGTCCATGGTCGGATCGGGCAACGCGCTGTGCGTACCCGGCAACCACGAGAACAAGTACGGCCGTCACCTCAAGGGCCGCAAGGTCCAGCACACCCACGGACTCGCCGAGACCATCGAGCAGATGGCCGACGAGAGCGCCGAGTTCCACGCCGAGGTGCGGGAGTTCATCGACGGGCTGGTCAGTCACTACGTCCTGGACGGCGGGCGGCTGGTGGTCTGCCACGCCGGTCTGCCCGAGAAGTACCACGGCCGTACGTCGGGCCGGGTGCGCTCGCACGCCCTGTACGGCGAAACGACCGGTGAGACCGACGAGTTCGGCCTGCCGGTGCGTTACCCGTGGGCGGAGGACTACCGGGGGCGGGCGGCCGTCGTGTACGGCCACACACCCGTCCCGGAGGCGAGTTGGCTGAACAACACCATCTGCCTCGACACCGGTGCCGTCTTCGGCGGCAAGCTGACCGCGCTGCGCTGGCCGGAGCGGGAACTGGTCGACGTACCGGCGGAGCAGGTCTGGTACGAGCCGGTGAGACCGCTGCGGTCGGAGGCGCCGGGCGGGCACGACGGCCGGCCGCTGGATCTCGCGGACGTCCACGGACGCCGGGTGGTGGAGACGCGCCACGCGGGCCGGATCACCGTCCGGGAGGAGAACGCGGCAGCGGCCCTGGAGGTCATGAGCCGTTTCGCGGTGGACCCGCGCCTGCTGCCGTACCTGCCGCCGACGATGGCTCCGACGGCGACGTCCCAGGTGGAAGGCTACCTGGAGCACCCGGCGGAGGCGTTCGAGCAGTACCGGGCGGACGGGGTCGGGCGGGTCGTGTGCGAGGAGAAGCACATGGGGTCGCGGGCGGTGGTCCTGGTGTGCCGCGACGCGGAGGTGGCCAGGAAGCGGTTCGGTGTGAACGCTGCCAGTGGTGGGGGAGCAGGTGCCGATGACGGTCCTACCGGGGCGCTGTACACGCGCACCGGGCGTCCGTTCGTCGACGATCCGACGGTGACCGAGGAGATCCTCGGCCGGGTGCGGGCGGCGGCGGACGCGGCCGGCCTGTGGGCGGAGCTGGGCACCGACTGGCTGCTGATGGACGCCGAGTTGATGCCGTGGTCGCTGAAGGCGTCCGGGCTGCTGCGGTCGCAGTACGCGGCGGTCGGCGCCGCCTCCGGGGCGGTGTTCCCGGGGGCGCTGGCCGCGCTGGAGGGTGCGTCGGCGCGGGGCATCGACGTGCGGGACCTGCTGGCGCGCCAGCGTGAACGGGCCTCGGACGCCTCGGCGTTCACGGCGGCCTACCGGCGCTACTGCTGGCCGACGGAGGGACTGGACGGGGTCCGCCTGGCCCCCTTCCAGGTCCTGGCGACGGAGGGGCGGAGCCTGGCCGGGCTGCCGCACGACGAGCAACTGGCCCTGCTGGACCGGCTGGTGGAGCACGACGGTACGGGTCTGCTGCAGACGACGCGTCGTCTGTACGTCGGGACGGGGGACGCGGAGTCGGTGCGGGCGGGTGTGGACTGGTGGCTGGAGATGACCGGGCGGGGTGGTGAGGGCATGGTCGTCAAGCCGCTGGGCGGGGTGGTGCGGGACACGAAGGGGCGGCTGGTGCAGCCCGGCATCAAGTGCCGGGGGCGTGAGTACCTGCGGATCATCTACGGTCCGGAGTACACGCGGCCGGAGAACCTCGCGCGGCTGCGGGGGCGGTTCCTGAACCACAAGCGGTCGCTGGCGATCAGGGAGTACGCGCTGGGGCTGGAGGCGCTGGATCGACTGGCGGAGGGGGAGCCGTTGTGGCGGGTGCATGAGGCGGTGTTCGGGGTGCTGGCGCTGGAGTCGGAGCCGGTGGATCCGCGGCTGTAGGGGGGGTTCGCCCCCGCCGCCCCTACCCGTCCCGTCCCTGGGGGCTGCGCCCCCAGACCCCCACTGTCGGCCTGAACGGCCTCGTCCTCAAACGCCGGACGGTCTGGGTGGGCCCGGGCCTGGGCTGGATTCAGACGGTGAACGGGCGGGTGGGTTAGAAACAGGGTCGGGGGTGTCAGCCCGCCAGTCGCAGGCGCTGGTCGCACACCCCCACCCGGACCGTCTGCCCCCACGTCAACTGGAGCGCGTCCCGTTCCATCCCGTCCCCGAACGCCACCAGCCGTTCCGACTCCACCGTGAGCCGGAGCCCCGAGCCCACAGCCAGCTCGCCCGCCACCAACGTCGTCCCGGTGACCGGCGAGGGCCACGCCTCCCGTACGAACCACAGCAGGCGGTCGTCGGTGGGGCGGGGCAGGGGCAGGGTGCCGCCTCGCTCCTGCCACACCGACCGCAGCCAGCCACTCGCCCCGGTCCCCGTTCCCACCAGCACCCCGGACGAGGCCTGGGCCTCGACGGCACCCCTGTCGTCGTCGAGGCCCAGGCGGTACCGGACCGTCTGGTGGCCGGGTGCCCCCAGGTAGATCTCGTTGAGGGCGACCAGCCGCTGCGTGTCGTCGGCGACCGCCTCGACCATGGTGAGTTCGTCGGCGCCGGTGCCCCGCGACAGCACCGCGGGCAGTAGTCCCGCCATGTCCCCCGGCCGGTGCCGCACCAGCACACCGGGATTGCGTCCGGGATCGGTGTCGACGCCCAGCACCGGCTGTCCCGTGAGGTACTTGGCGACATTCGCCACCAGCCCGTCCTGCCCGACCACGACGACAACGTCCTCGGGCGCGAAGAGGAAACGGTCCAAGTCGGCCCGCTCGACCTGTGTCTGACGCCACGTCAGAGGAATGGCCGCCGTCACCTCCGCCATGGACCGGCGGGAGCGGCGGTGACGTTCGGCGACCTCCTCGATGTCCCCTCCCCGGGAGCGCAGAAAGAAGGCCGCCTGGCCGTGCGTGCCGTGCCGGGCCACCAACTCCTCATACTCCGTGGTGCGGTGGACCAGGACGGCCCGCGGGGCGAGGCTCACTCCCGCGCTCCTCCCAGCCTGGCGAGCAGGCCGGTCAGTACGTCGGGCGACACCGTCACGCTGTCGATCCGGGGCAGGTTCTCGGCGAGCCGAGTGCCCGTCAGGGCGTGCAGCATCGCCACATCCGCATCGGCGTGGGCGCGCAGCCACGCCGTCTGGGCCTCGGCCCGAGCCTCACCCACTCCGCGCACGCTCGTGGCCTCCGCCTCGGCCAGCCGTACCACCCGCGCCGCCTCCGCGTCCGCCCGTACCGCGTCGGCCGCCGCGTACTCCTCGGCTTCCCGGCGGGCGTTAGTACCCCGCTGGTCGACCAACTGCTCCTCCCTTCGGGCGAGTTCGATCTGGCTGGCCAGTTCGTTCTCGGCGATGACCCGCTCGCGTTCGACGGCCACCGCGCGGCGTTCGTACGTCGCCCGGTCGGCCTCCTGCTGGATCTGTTCGCGGGCGGGAGTCCGCAGCGCCCGCTCCACCTCGGGCTCCGGCCGCAACGCCACCACCCGTACGGCCACGACCTCGATGCCCGTGGCCGGCAGGCGTGGCTCGGCGGCCAGACCCGCCGCGACCCGCTGCCGCACCGACGTCACCCCGTCGACCAGGGCGGACGCCAGTGCCGTACGGGCCAGGACGTCAAGGGCGTGCTGCTGGGCCGTCTCCGTCAGCAGTGTCGCCAACTGCTCCAGGGGCGCGCCGCGCCAGACGCCGGTGTCCGGGTCGACGGAGAAGTCGAGGCGGGCGGCGGCCAGGGCGGGGTCGCTGATGCGATAGGTGACGGTCGCCTGGACCGCCACGTCCTGGAAGTCGGAGGTGCGTGCGTGGAAAGTCATCGCCAACTCCCGGTCGTCGACCGGGACTTCGGAGAGCGTGGCGGTCAGGGCGCGGAACCAGAAGCTGAGCCCGGGACCGTCGTGCGCCAGTCGGCCGGAGCGGTGGTGGCGGATGTGGGCGGTGGGTGCGCCGCGCAGGTGGCGCCAGCCGAGGCGCCGGGTGATGTCGGCCATGTGCCTGTCGTCCATCCCTCGTCCGGTGCGGGAGTCTCTGCTCGCAGGCACTCCCGCACCACTTGTCGTCATGTAGACGATATTCGGTCCACCGCTTATCGTCAAGGGGACGAGATGGAGGGAGTGGGGTGGCGAGGGTCATCGCACATATACCGCCGACCAGCGGGTGAACAGGGTGCGAAGTGGTCAGGATGGAGGCATGGGATTCCATGTCGACTCCGAGGCCGGGCGGCTGCGCCGCGTCATCCTGCACCGGCCGGATATAGAGCTCAAAAGGCTCACCCCCAGCAACAAGGACGCCCTTCTCTTCGACGACGTCCTGTGGGTGCGCCGAGCACGCGCCGAGCACGACGGCTTCGCGGACGTCCTGCGTGACCGAGGCGTCGCCGTCCACCTCTTCGGCGACCTGCTCACCGAGGCCCTGGCGATCCCGGCGGCCCGCACGCTCGTACTCGACCGCGTCTTCGACGAGAAGGAGTACGGGCCGCTGGCCACCGACCATCTCCGGGCCGCCTTCGAGACCCTGCCCGCCGCCGAGCTGGCCGAACTGCTCATCGGTGGCATCACCAAGCGGGAGTTCCTGGCCGCGCACGCGGAACCGGCCTCGGTCCGCTTCCATGTCATGGACCTGGACGACTTCCTTCTCGGTCCCCTCCCCAACCACCTCTTCACCCGTGACACCTCGGCCTGGATCTACGACGGCGTCTCCATCAACGCGATGCGCTGGCCGGCGCGCCAGCGGGAGACCGTGCACTTCGAGGCGATCTACCGGCACCACCCGCTCTTCCGTGACGAAACCTTCCACCTCTGGTCGGAGGGCCAGGCGGACTACCCCTCCACCATCGAGGGCGGGGACGTCCTCGTCATCGGCAACGGCGCCGTACTCATCGGGATGAGCGAGCGCACCACGCCCCAGGCGGTCGAGATGCTCGCGCACAAGCTGTTCGCCGCCGGGTCGGCCGAGACGATCGTGGCGCTCGACATGCCCAAGCGGCGCGCGTTCATGCACCTCGACACCGTGATGACGATGGTCGACGGAAACACCTTCACCCAGTACGCCGGACTCGGCATGCTCCGCTCGTACACCATCGAACCGGGCGTCGGAGACAAGGAGTTGAAGGTCACCGACCATCCACCGGAGCACATGCACCGGGCGATCGCCGCCGCGCTCGGGCTGAGCGCGATCCGCGTCCTGACCGCGACCCAGGACGTGCACGCGGCCGAGCGCGAACAGTGGGACGACGGCTGCAACGTCCTCGCCGTCGAGCCGGGTGTGGTCGTCGCGTACGAGCGCAACGCGACCACGAACACGCATCTGCGCAAGCAGGGCCTTGAGGTGATAGAGATCCCGGGCAGCGAGCTGGGGCGTGGGAGGGGTGGTCCGCGCTGTATGAGCTGTCCGGTGCAGCGGGACGCGGTGACGTAGGGGGCGTGGCCTGTCCGCCTCTGTCTCCGCCCTCCGTGTCCGTGTCCGTGCTGGAGTCTCCCGGTCGGTCGCCTTGGCGGGCTCGAAAACCTGCCCGCATAGAAATGTAATGAGTCGTATAGACTTCCATTCGTCCATGTTCTGTATGTCCTGCCGGATCACCTGGAGCGCCCCCATGGCGACTGTCCCCACCGCCCTCGCCGGGCGCCACTTCCTCAAGGAGCTGGACTTCACCGGGGAGGAGTTCCGCAGGCTGCTCGACCTCGCCGCCGAGCTGAAGGCGGCGAAGAAGGCCGGGGCCGAGACGCGGTACCTGGTGGGGAAGAACATCGCGCTGATCTTCGAGAAGACCTCGACGCGTACGCGCTGCGCGTTCGAGGTCGCGGCGGCGGATCAGGGTGCCTCGACGACGTATCTCGACCCGTCGGGCTCCCAGATGGGGCACAAGGAGGCCGTGAAGGACACCGCGCGGGTGCTCGGTCGCATGTACGACGGGATCGAGTTCCGGGGTGACAGTCAGGCGGCCGTGGAGGAGCTGGCCGCGTATGCGGGGGTGCCGGTGTTCAACGGTCTGACCGACGACTGGCACCCCACCCAGATGCTGGCCGACGTGCTGACGATGACCGAGCACAGCGACAAGCCGTTGCCGGAGATCGCCTTCGCCTACCTCGGTGACGCGCGCTTCAACATGGGCAACTCGTATCTGGTCACCGGTGCGCTGCTCGGCATGGACGTACGGATCGTCGCGCCGCGGGCCTACTGGCCCGCCGAGGACGTCGTCGCCGGTGCGCGGAAGCTGGCGGAGGTGAGTGGTGCGCGGGTGACGCTGACCGAGGAGGTGCCGGAGGGTGTGCGGGGAGTCGACTTCGTCGCCACCGACGTGTGGGTGTCGATGGGGGAGCCGAAGGCGGTGTGGGCCGAGCGGATCGCGGCGCTGGCTCCGTACGCCGTGACGATGGATGTCCTGCGGGCGACGGGGAACGCGGACGTGAAGTTCCTGCACTGTCTGCCGGCGTTTCATGATCTCGGGACGAAGGTGGGACGCGAGATATACGAGACGTACGGGCTGGAGTCGCTGGAGGTCACGGACGAGGTGTTCGAGTCCTCGCACTCGGTGGTGTTCGACGAGGCGGAGAATCGGCTGCACACGATCAAGGCTGTGCTGGTCGCTTCGCTGGCGTGAGGGGTTTCTCGCCCCCGCCGCCCCTGCCCGTCCCATCCCGTTCCTGGGGGCTGCGCCCCCAGACCCCCCTTTCGCGCTGAACGCGCTCGTCCTCAAACTCCCCCAGAGGGGGGACCCCCAGACGGGCTGGAAATGCCGGCCAGCGCTGGCATGTCAGCCTCTCCGGTGTTTGAGGGGCGGCGGGCGAAGCTCCTACCCCCGGTGCCACTGCGCCGGCACCACCGGCACCCTGAACCACACCGCCTTGCCCGAGTCCGTCGTGCGGTGGCCGCAGGACGAGCTGAGTGTGCGGATCAGCAGCAGTCCCCGGCCATGTTCCTGCCAGGGATCCGGCTCCTCCGGCAACGGCCGCGTCAGATTCCCCGGCGGCGCCGGGTCGGGATCGTGTACCTCGACCTGGCAACTGGTCGGCAGCAGTTCCACCACCAGCTCTATCGGCGCGTCCCCGGCCGTGTGTTCCACCGCGTTCGCCACCAGCTCCGCGGTGAGAAGTTCCGCCGTGTCGCAGTCCGCCGCCGCATGCTCCAGCTCGGTCAGGGCCGTGCGGACCAGCGCGCGGGCGACAGGCACCGCCGCAGCGGTGTGCGGCAGGGCGATACGCCAGGAGGCGGGGGCGGGGGGTTCTTGCACGGCGGTTCCGTTCATGGAGCAGGCTGTCCTGCTTTCAACAAGAGGAATGGTACGGCGAGGTCCGGCAGAGGCACTGGCCGGGCGCCGAGCGGAACTTTCGGCCCGCTCACCGTTCGGCTTACCCAGACCAACGGCCCGCCTCCCCCAACCACTCCCACTGTTACCGCGCTATTGGCGCCTTGTGACGGGACCGGATCACCGAAACAGGCCGCCGCGGTCCGGTGTATCGCGTACTCATGACGACAGTCACAGATCGGTGATAACTTCGACGTAGCCGTCCCCCCGCGCGACGAGGAGGCCGCGCATGAGTCCCTTCACCGGCTCGACCCCCCGCACCTCCACCTGGCACCACATCCGCCTCGACCTCGCCCCCACCGGCGTGGCCACCGTCACCCTCGCCCGTCCCGAGAAACTCAACGCCCTCACCTTCGGTGCCTACGCCGACCTGCGCGACCTGCTCGCCGAGCTGTCCCGGGAGCGGTCCGTGCGGGCACTGGTGCTGGCCGGTGAGGGCCGCGGCTTCTGTTCCGGGGGCGATGTCGACGAGATCATCGGCGCCACCCTGTCCATGGACACCGCCCAGCTGCTCGACTTCAACCGGATGACCGGCCAGGTCGTGCGGGCCGTACGGGAGTGCCCGTTCCCGGTGATCGCGGCGGTGCACGGGGTGGCGGCGGGTGCCGGCGCGGTTCTCGCGCTGGCCGCCGACTTCCGCGTCGCCGACCCGTCCGCGCGCTTCGCGTTCCTCTTCACCCGGGTCGGCCTCTCCGGTGGCGACATGGGCGCCGCCTACCTGCTGCCCCGGGTCGTCGGACTCGGCCACGCGACCCGCCTGCTGATGCTCGGCGAGCCGGTGCGGGCGCCCGAGGCCGAGCGCATCGGCCTGATCAGCCGGCTGACCGACGAAGGCAGCGCCGACGAGGCCGCCCAGGCGCTGGCCCACCACCTCGCGGAGGGCCCGGCACTGGCGTACGCGCAGACGAAGGCGCTGCTCACCGCCGAACTGGACATGCCGCTGGCGGCAGCCGTGGAACTGGACGCCGCCACCCAGGCCCTCCTCATGACCGGCGAGGACTACACGGAATTCCACGCCGCGTTCACGGAGAAGCGCCCCCCGAAATGGCAAGGCCGATGACGGATGCCTTGCCTGTCACGCCGACCTCAGGGGCAGCGGACCCAGGGGCGCGGGGCGGTATCGATCTGCGGCTCCGCCGCGGGGCGCGACCAGCCACCGACAACCCGCAGCCGCCAACGACGACCAGCCACTCCCAACGCATCGCGATCATCGGCGGAGGCCCCGGCGGCCTCTACGCCGCCGCCCTCCTCAAACGCCTCCGACCCGATCGGGAGATCACCCTCTGGGAACGCAACGCCCCGGACGACACCTTCGGCTTCGGAGTCGTCCTCTCCGACGAAACCCTCGGCGGCATAGAACACGCCGACCCCGTGGTCCACGAGGCGCTGCGACAACACTTCACCCGCTGGGACGACATCGACATCGTCCACCGCGACACCCGCCACACCTCCGGCGGACACGGCTTCGCCGCCCTCGGCAGACGCCGGCTCCTGGAGGTCCTGCACGCCCGCTGCCGCTCCCTCGGCGTCGAGCTGCGTTTCCGCACGGAGGCGCCGTACCCGGCGTGGCTGGCGGAGACGTACGACCTGGTCATCGCCGCCGACGGCGTGCACAGCACCACCCGCGAGGCCTACGCCCAGGAGTTCCGCCCCCGGCTGACCGCCCACCGCTGCCGCTACCTCTGGCTCGCCGCGGACTTCGCCTTCGACGCCTTCCGCTTCGAGATCGCGGAGACCGAGCACGGCGTGATGCAGCTCCACGGATACCCGTACTCCGCCGACGCCTCGACCGTGATCGTCGAGATGCGGGAGGAGGTGTGGCGGGCGGCGGGCTTCGACGAGACCGAGGTGCCGGCCTCCGTCGACCGCTGCGCCAAGATCTTCACGGACGCCCTCGGCGGACGGCCGCTGCGCGCGAACAGGTCGGCGTGGACCACCTTCCGTACGGTCGTCAACGACCGCTGGTCGCACGGCAACGTCGTTCTGCTCGGGGACGCCGCCCACACCGCCCACTTCTCCATCGGCTCCGGCACCAAGCTCGCCGTCGAGGACGCCCTCGCGCTCGCCGCCTGTCTGGAGGAGCGGCCGACCCTGGCCGAAGCGCTGGCGGCGTACGAGGGGGAGCGGCGGCCCGTTGTCGCGTCCACCCAGCGGGCGGCTCGCGCCAGCCTGGAGTGGTTCGAGAACCTGCCCCTCTACCTCGATCAGCCGCCCCGCCAGTTCGCGTTCAACCTCCTCACCCGCAGCCGCCGCGTCACCCACGACAACCTGAGGCTGCGCGACCCGCACTTCACCGCCACCGTCGAGCGGGAGTTCGGCTGCCCCACCGCCACCCCGCCGATGTTCACGCCCTTCCGGCTGCGCGGACTGACCCTCCGCAACCGCGTGGTCGTCTCTCCCATGGACATGTACTCGGCCACGGACGGCGTGCCCGGCGACTTCCACCTCGTCCACCTGGGCGCCAGGGCACTGGGCGGCGCCGGCCTGGTGATGTCCGAGATGGTGTGCGTCAGCGCAGAAGGGCGCATCACCCCGGGCTGCGCCGGCCTCTACACGGACCGACAGGCCGAGGCCTGGCAGCGCATCACGGCCTTCGTGCACTCCCGGGCCCCCGGCACCGCACTCGGCATCCAGCTCGGCCACTCCGGCCGCAAGGGCTCGACACAGCTGATGTGGGAGGGGATCGACGAGCCGCTGAAGGAGGGCAACTGGCCGCTGGTCGCCGCGTCCCCGATCGCGTACGGGCCGGGCAGCCAGACCCCGCGCGAACTGACGCACACGCAACTCGCGACGATCCGCTCACAGTTCGCGGCAGCCGCGCGCAGAGCCACCGCCGCCGACTTCGACCTCCTCGAACTCCACTGCGCGCACGGCTACTTGCTCTCCGGCTTCCTCTCCCCGCTCACCAATCTCCGCACGGACGCGTACGGCGGCCCGCTCACCGCCCGTCTCCGCTTCCCTCTCGAAGTCTTCGACGCCGTACGGGAGGTGTGGCCGGAGGAACGCCCGATGACCGTCCGGATCTCGGCCACGGACTGGGCCGAGGGAGGTACGACGGCCGAGGACGCCGTCGCGATCGCGCGCGCCTTCGTCGCCCACGGCGCCGACGCGATCGACGTGTCGACCGGCCAGGTGGTGACCGGCGAACGTCCGGAGTACGGCCGTTCGTACCAGACCCCGTTCGCGGACCGCATCCGTCAGGAGGCGGGCGTCCCGGTGATCGCCGTCGGCGCGATCTCGTCCTGGGACGACGTCAACTCCCTGATCCTGGCGGGACGGACGGACCTGTGCGCACTGGCCCGCCCCCATCTCTACGACCCGAACTGGACCCTGCACGCGGCGGCAGAGCAGGGGTACGAGGGGCCGGGCGTCGTCTGGCCGGCGCCGTACCGGGCGGGCGCCCGACGCCCACGCACCGGACGCACGGACGCCCCCAAACCCCGGCTCAGCCTCGGGAGTTGACCTCGATGCGGACATCGTAGGGAGGTGGACACCAACTGCCCGACGTGACAACGGACTTCGCCGTGACGGGTCACGTACCGGACGGGAAAACGGCCGGGGTATCGGCGAAATCGCCGCCCACCGGGACGTCAGCGCCAGGTGCAGCACGACGATGGAGTCCTGCCGCCGGAGAGGAGGATCACCGGCCGCTCGAACCCACCCGCACCTCACGACGGGAGAGGTGCACGGCCTCGGACTCCGGCGCGTCCGGATGCGACAGGCGGAAGACGCTCACACGAGCCCCCGCTCGGCCAGCACCGAGTACACCGCGTCCGCCGACTCCGCCGGGGTCTGCTCCTGTGTGGGCAGGGTCAACGCCGGGTCGGCGGGCGGCTCGTACGGGTCGTCGACGCCGGTCAGACCGGTCAGCCGGCCCGCCGCCTGCCGGGCGTACAGGCCCTTCACGTCCCGCTCGCCGCACACCTCGACCGGGGTCGCGACATGCACCTCGATGTACGGCGTCCCGCTCGCGGCGTGCCGTTCGCGCACCGCCTCGCGGCTGTCGGCGTACGGGGCGATCACCGGGACGAGGGACAGGACGCCGTTGCGGGCGAGCACCTCGGAGACGAGTCCGATGCGCTGGACGTTGGTGTTGCGGTCCTCGCGGGAGAAACCGAGGCCCGCGGAGAGGAAGCGGCGGACCTCGTCACCGTCGAGGATCTCCACCCGGCGTCCCTCGGCTCGCAGCCGGTCACCGAGCACCTGGGCGATCGTCGTCTTACCCGCGCTCGGCAGTCCGGTGAGCCATATGGTGGCTCCCCGAGCCCTGGTGGGTCCCGCGGGCCCGGCCGTGGTGGTCATCGCAACAGTCCTCGCTTCTCTCCCGGCGTGCGGCCCCCCGGACGTTAGGTAAGAAACTTGAGAAGAGGCGAAGAGGAACCTGAGGGTTCCGTTAGTGACTCCTGATATGGCTGAGGTCACATCAGGAGCCATGTGTCCCGCGTGTCACGACACCGCACGTCACAGTCCCGCGAACCCCGCACCCGCGTCCCGCAGTCGTGCGTGCAGTCCCTGGAAGACGGCAGCCGAGCGGACGCCCGGCCAGTCCGCCGGGAGCAGGTGGGTGGGCAGGCCGGGGTCGGTGTACGGCAGGTGGCGCCAGGAGTCCAGGGCCACCAGGTAGTCGCGGTACGCCTCCTCGGGAGGGGTGTCCGCGCGCTTCTCCCAGTCGTGCAGCACGCGCGCGTGGCGGTCGAGAAACGCCTCGTGTTCCTTGGCGATCGCGGCCAGGTCCCACCAGCGGGAGACCGCCTTGACCGTCGCCGCGAAGCCCAGGTGCTCACCGCGGAAGAAGTCGACGTACGGGTCGAGACGCAGCCGCTCCAGCGTGTGACGGGTCTCCTGGTAGAGGCGCGCCGGGGCCACCCACACGCCCGGGGCCGCCGTGCCGAAGCCGAGTCCGGCCAGCCGGGAGCGGAGGACGTGGCGCTTCTGGCGTTCCGACTCGGGGACGGAGAACACGGCGAGGATCCAGCCCTCGTCGTGCGGGGGCGGCGCGGCGGCATACACGCGCCGGTCGCCGTCGTCGAGCAACTGGCGTGCGTCGGGCGAGAGTTCGTACCCGGCCGCACCCTGTGCCGTACGGGCCGGCAGGAGCAGGCCGCGGCGCTTGAGGCGGGAGACGGACGACCGGACGGAGGGTGCGTCGACGCCGACCGCGGCGAGGAGCCGGATCAGCTCGGCGACGGGTACCGGGCCGGGCATGAAACGGCCGTACGCGCCGTAGAGCGTGACGATGAGAGACCGCGGGGCGTGCTGTTCGGACACGTTGATCATTTTAGGCCGCCGGAATCCCTGCTGTTCGCCATTTCCGCTGGTCAACTACCCCTGGGGGATGACTTTTGGTCGAGATCACTTCAGGGTGGGGTCAGGTCGGCGTCAGTCGACGTCGGGTCGGTGCGCAGCCGGAAGCGTTGGAGCTTGCCCGTCGCCGTCCGGGGCAGGGCGTCCAGGAAGACGATCTCGCGCGGACACTTGTACGGTGCCAGCTCTCCCCGGACGAACGTGCGCAGCGCCTCCGCGTCCCGCCGTACGCCCTCCCTGAGTACGGCGTACGCCACCACGACCTGCCCGCGCGCCTCGTCACCCCGCCCCACCACGGCGGTCTCCACGACGTCCGGATGGCGCAGCAGGGCCTCCTCGACCTCCGGGCCGGCGATGTTGTACCCGGCCGAGACGATCATGTCGTCGGCCCGGGCCACGTACCGGAAGTAGCCGTCGCTCTCCCGGACGTACGTGTCCCCGGTGATGTTCCAGCCGTTCCGCACGTACGCCTCCTGGCGCGGATCGGCGAGATACCGGCACCCGACCGGACCGCGCACCGCGAGCAGCCCGGGCGTGCCGTCCGGCACCGGCTCGCCGTTCTCGTCCTGCACGCGCGCGTGCCACCCCGGCACCGGGACCCCGGTCGTGCCGGGCCTGATGTCCTGGTCGGCCGCCGAGATGAAGATGTGCAGCAGCTCGGTCGCGCCGATGCCGTTGATCAGCCGCAGGCCGGTGCGCTCGTACCAGGCCCGCCAGGTGGCCTCGGGCAGGTTCTCACCCGCCGAGACACAGCGGCGCAGCGAACCGAGGTCGTACGAGCCCAGTTCGTCGAGCATCGCGCGGTACGCCGTCGGCGCCGTGAACAGCACCGAGACGCGGTGCTCGGCGATGGCCGGCAACAGCTGTCTGGGGCCCGCCTGTTCGAGGAGGAGCGCACTGGCCCCGGCCCGCATCGGGAAGACCACCAGACCGCCGAGCCCGAAGGTGAAACCGAGCGGCGGACTGCCCGCGAACACGTCGTCCGCGCGGGGCTTCAACACGTGCCGCGAGAAGGTGTCCGCGACGGCGAGCACATCCCGGTGGAAGTGCATGCACCCTTTCGGGCGGCCGGTGGTGCCGGACGTGAACGCGATCAGCGCCACGTCGTCGGCCGCGGTGGCCACGGCGGGATACGGAGTGCCGGGCACCGGACGGTTCAGCAGGTCGTCGAGGCCGTCGCCGCCGTACGCCGTGATCCGCAGCCCCGGTATCCCCGCCCTGGCGAGGTCGTCGAGGGCCCGGATGTCGCACAGCGCGTGCCGCACCTGGGCGATCTCGCACATCGTGCTCAGCTCGTGCGGACGCTGCTGGGCCAGCACGGTGACCGCGACCGCGCCCGCCTTCAGCACCGCCAGCCAGCAGGCCGCGAGCCACGGCGAGGTGGGGCCGCGCAGGAGGACGCGGTTGCCGGGTACGACCCCCAGGTCCCGGGTCAGGACATGCGCGACCCGGTCGACGCGGGTGCGCAGCTCCCCGTACGTCCACACCTCACCGGCGGCGGTGCGGAACGCGGGGCGATCGGCCGCGGGACCGCCCAGCAGCTCGGCCGCGCAGTTCAGCCGGTCGGGGTAGCGCAACTCGGGCAGATCGAGGCGGAGGTCGGGCCACTGGCCCGGGGGCGGCAGACGGTCGCGCGCGAAGGTGTCCACGTGGGCCGAGGGGATCCGCCTGGCGGCCTCGGTGCGCTCCTCGGCAGCCCTGCCGTACCCGGGCTGCCTGGGATGCGTGGGGTCCATGGCGGTTCGCCCCCTTGTCGTGGTGGGCGTACTGGTGGGCAGGCAGAACGAGCGTATCGTGTTGGTGACGACAGTCAACGGTGCGCGATACCGTTGAGGAGGGGTCGCGACCGGTGGCCTCGGAGAGAGGACCGGCGATGCCCGCATTCTCGCTCGAACCGGCACAGGTCGCCTGGTGTGCCGAGCTGCGCTCGCTGGCCGCCGACCGGCTGCGCCCGCTCGCCGAGAAGGGCGAACCCGGCCGCGTCAACCGTCCCCTCGTCGCCGAACTCGGCCGACTGGGCCTGCTCTCCCGGCTGTTCACCTCCGGCGCGCTCGACCTGTGCCTGATGCGGGAGTCCCTCGCCCACTCCTGCACCGAGGCGGAGACGGCCCTCGCCCTCCAGGGTCTCGGCGCCCACCCGGTCCACGCCCACGGCACCCCGGCCCAGCGCGAACGCTGGCTGCCCCGGGTGAGTGAGGGCAGCGCGGTGGCCGCGTTCGCGCTGAGCGAGCCGGGCGCGGGCTCGGACGCGGCGGCCCTGTCGCTCACGGCCGCCCCCGACGGCTCCTCCGGCTGGCGCCTCACCGGCGAGAAGTGCTGGATCTCCAACGCTCCCGAGGCCGACTTCTACACCGTCTTCGCCCGTACGACAGCGGGGGCGGGGGCCCGTGGAGTTACGGCCTTCCTGCTCCCCGCCGACCGGCCCGGCCTCACCGGCACCGCTCTCGACATGCTCTCCCCGCACCCCATCGGCGCCCTCGCCCTCGACGCCGTACCGGTGACCGCCGACGACGTCATCGGCGAACCGGACCGCGGATTCCGGGTCGCCATGGGCACGTTGAACCTGTTCCGCCCGAGCGTCGGCGCTTTCGCGGTCGGCATGGCCCAGGCGGCCCTGGACGCGACCCTCGCCCACACCGGCCAACGGGACGCGTTCGGCGGCAAGTTGAAGGACCTCCAGGCCGTCGCCCACCAGGTCGCCGAAATGGCCCTGCGCACGGAGGCGGCCCGGCTGATGGTCTACGCGGCAGCGGCGGCGTACGACGACGGCGCCCAAGGGGTCCCGGAGCGCGCCGCGATGGCGAAGCTGCTGGCCACCGAGAACGCGCAGTACGTCGTCGACGCCGCCGTCCAACTGCACGGCGCGCGGGCCCTGCGGCGCGGCCATCTCCTCGAACACCTCTACCGGGAGGTGCGGGCACCGCGTATCTACGAGGGGGCGAGCGAAGTCCAACGGACGGTCATCGCAAAGGAGTTGTACAAGCGCTTGGACGGGGAGGCGGACGTCGGATGAGTGTCGAGCGGGTCAATCCGGCCGGTCTCTCGCCGCCCTCCGGCTTCTCGCACGCCGTCGTCGCCACCGGCTCCCGGCTGGTGTTCCTCGCGGGGCAGACCGCGCTCGACGCCGACGGGAAGGTCGTGGGGGACACACTGCCCGAACAGTTCGAGCGGGCCCTCGGGAACCTGCTCGCCGCGCTGCACGCGGCCGGCGGTGCCCCCGCCGACCTGGTCCGGGTCACCGTGTACGTCATGGACGTCGCCGAATACCGCGCCCAGGCTCCTCAACTCGGAGCTGTCTGGGGGAGGTTGGCGGGGCGTGACTATCCGGCGATGGCGGTCGTCGGCATCGTCCGGCTCTGGGACGAACGGGCCCTGGTCGAACTCGACGGCTTCGCGGTGCTGCCGTAGCGGGTCGGGGAGCCGGGCCCCGGGCCGATCAGGCGGCGGCTGTCAGGCGCTGCGGGGTGATCACGCTGCCGTCGGGCAGCAGCTCGCCGGTGTCGTCGAAGACGATCGCACCGTTGCACAGGAGGTTCCAGCCCTGCTCGGGATGGAAGGCGACGATGTGCGCGGCGTCCCGGTCGGGACGGTCGGCCGAAGGGCACGGGGGCTGGTGTGAACACATGATGTGCCTCTGGATCGGATGCTGGTGCTCGGGTGCGATGCGATGCTTCCTTGCCACATCTGACGATGCCCGCGCCGGGGGCCCGGCGCCAAGTCGTGTCGGGGAAGCGTGACACCACGCGGACGTGCTGTGACACCACCCTGACATTCGGAAATGATCCGAAAAGCGTGGCACTCGGAGCGCGCGACTCGCCGACGAAGGGGTGATGATCACGCGCGCGGGGGTGGGGGACCAGTACCTGTGGAGCCCCCACAAGGAGGTTTCCCCATGTCACTGTCCTTCTCGCCGTCCTTCCCCGCCCTCTCGTCCCTCTCCCGTGCCGCAGCCGTCGTCGTCGGCGCCGTACTGCTGGCGGTGGCCCCGGCCGCGACGGCGGTCCAGGCCGCGGACGAGGGATTCGACCAGGTGACGGTCGAATCCGGCAGCATCTCGTCCGACGGCGAGCTCACGCTTTCCGGCAGCTACCGCTGTCTCAGCACCGGCCACTCCGTCCGTGTCGCGGCCTCGATCGAGCGGGGCGAGAACGTCTGGTACGGCATGGACAGCATCCCCGCCAGCTGCGACGGCTCCTGGCACCAGTGGTCGAACACCAAGGCCACCGAGCCGGGCGCCTACAAGCCCGGCCCGGTGCGGGTGAAGACCAGCCTGGTGGAGTTCCGCCGCTCGGGCTTCATCCCGATGCCGACCGTCCACGCGGAGCAGGTCCAGGCAATCGTCCTCACCGGGGTCTGATCCGCACGCCCGGACCCACGGGACTCACGGGACTCACGGGACCGACGGGGGCAGACGGGGCCGCCCAGTGCTGTGCGCCGGCCGGCCCCCACATCCATGCCTCGGCCTCGTCGGGCGTACGGGGGAGACCGGTCGGCGGATTCTCGTGGCTGTCCGTCCTCCGGCGGCGGCGTCCGCTCTCAGCGGCTGAGGACCCGCTGGAAAAGAGAGTTGACAAGGCCTCTGACCTGGGCACTATCACTTTTCACGGTCATCGAAGTAGCTTCGGTTTGTGGAGTTGTGAATGAGAGTGGGTCTGACCAGCTCTTATCGAGCGGCGGCGCCTCGGCGCAACGCTACCGCCGTGATCGCCCCTGCGGTCAGAGCTGACGGCGCATCACGTCGATACAGATGGCCCGGGCGGCAGTCGATCGATCTCGCGGATATGGAGTGCCCAGGTTCATTCAACGGCCAGCCTTACTACCTGCTCGACTGGCGCTGAGCCCGACCCGCGGGTGCCCCGGGGCCAGGCTGGAACGCTCGGCCCCGGGGCGGAGTTCAGCACAGACGGACGGGGGCGGCCAGGTGGAGCAGCGAAAGGGCAGACGCCCGGTACCCCGGACACCCGCCCTCGTCAGCAGCCGACGGCTATGGCGTGACCTTCTCGATCAGAACGGTGCCGGCGCCCGCGACCGTACCGCGCGTGTTCAGCAGCCGTACCTGTCCGAAGAGGTCGCGTCCGTCGGGTCCGGTACCCGTGGCGGTGACGTCGGCGGACACCGTCGCCGGGTCGCCTGTTCCGAGGTTCACCGGAGCCGAGTCGTCGACCGCGACGGTGCCGAGCGTGGCGGAGAAGTACGTGTCGCGGTAGTCATGCGCGGTGGAGCCGCCCGGAACCGCGAAGCCGTAGACCTCGATGGTGTACTCGCCGACGGCCGGGTCGATGACGGAGGCCGTCTCCTCGGAGTCGGCGTCCGCGTCCTGCCCGACCAGGTTGCCGTCCTTGTCGTAGACCGTCAGGTCCAGGTCTGCGCCCGTATCGGAGGCACCGCCGATGACGACGTCCAGCGACGTGGCACCCTCGGGCACCTCGACGCTGGTGCTCTGTGTGGCGCCCTTGGTGATGGTCGGCCGCGTGGTCCTGGCAGAGCCGAGCGGGCCGCCCTCCACCGTGCTGTCGACCGGCGCGTGGCTATTCGTCACCTGCCAGGAGACCGCCACAGGCCCAGCGAGGTGTTGTGTTCGCGTTCACGCTGCTACCGGAGAGGCCGGCCCGCATGACCGAGGCGTCCGCGCGGACAGCGCTGTCGAAGTCCAACTGCCTGACGGTCGGCCGGATCCGAAGCACACGCCCGCGCCGGCGTCAGCGATCCAGATAGCCGTCGAAGAAGGTCGCGGCGCGCGCAACCGCGGTTTTCGACTCAGGGGCGTCGGGCACGAGGCTGTGGAAGACGTGCGGCATGCCTTCGTACAGGTCGAGCACCGCTTCATGTCGTCCGTCGCGGATCACCTGATATTGACGGACGAAGTTGCTGAGGAAGATCTCGCGCGTCCCACCCTGGATCAGGGTCGGTGGGAACGGCTTCGCGTAGTCGCCGTACACCGGACTGACATAGGGATGCTTCTGATCGGCCACATCGGCGTAGGCGTCCGCGGCCCATGCGAGCGATTCCGGAGTCAGGATGGGATCCGCGTCCTTCAGCGTCTCGTAGGTGTCGCCGAGCCCGGTGATGTCCGACCACGGCGAGACAAGCCACAGCGCCGCAGGCAGCGGCAGGTGCTGGTCGCGCATCTTCAGGACGGCGCCGGCTGCGAGCCCGCCGTCGGCGGAATCGCCGAAAAGTCCGATCGAGCGGGCGTCGAGCACGCTCGCCAGCAACGTCTTCCAGACCGCCAGGACCTGATCGGTCACCGCTTGCCAGCGCCCGCGCGGCGCCAGCGTGTAGTCGATCGATATGACTTCGTCGCCCGTCGCGGTGGCGATGAGCGCCGGCAGGCCGACCAACGTCGCGGACGAGAAATAGACATAGGCACCGCCGTGGACGTAGAGCAGCGCCCGTCCGCTCGACCTGTGCTCCCGCGGTGTGATCCGCACCACGGGCACGTCGCCGATCGTCTCGCGGCGGATCGTGGTCCCCAGCGTGGCGGCAAGCTGCTGGTTCCAGGGCGCGAACGCCGCCTCCATCAGCTTGTTCGCGTTGTCGAAGTCAGCGGTCGTTTCCGGCCTGGTCGGCGCGGGCTGCTGCTCGCCGGCCTCATACATCACCTTGAGTATCGCGGAGGCTTCGGGCGATACGGTCTCCGGCACCCGGAAGCGCGACGGCGCCACCCCCGCGTCCGTCTGGTTGATGGTCATCACGCAATCTCCCTTTGACAATGCTGACAATGGCTCGCCGACCGGTCGCGAGCGGGTTCGCGCGCTGACGACCCGGTGGCCCGTTCAACCGGAACCAGAGCGCGGACGGACCGTCATCAGCGCACGGACCGCCGGTTCGGCATCGGTCGTCAACGCGGGCCAGTGCCGCATCCACGCATTCGCAGCGTCACCTGATGCTCCGGGCGGACCGCCGCGCACGACAGCTTCCACCACAGCTGCCACACCCCACCCGACGCCAGCAGACAGCACGGACAGGCCCGGCTGCCGTACACCTCTACCCACTCCCGGCGCGCCGACGGCCAGTGCGCCTCGCCCGCGGAGAGCGCCGCCACGCTCAGCGACCCACCCTCGAAAACCGGCAGGTGCATCCTGTCCACCGTGCCGCCAGGGACACCCGTCGCTGCGTACACGGTCTGCCGGACCGCCTCATCGCATCGCACTCCGAGCACAGGGGGCCGGGCATCCGCATAAACCCCCCGAAGGCGCAGCCCCATCAGGTCGGCGACCTCAGTTGACGGGCATCGGTTCACGCGAGCCCTCCGATCCACCCACGACGCGAACGCCTCGTTCGTTTGCGGGACCGTGACCAGCGCTAATCCTCGTGGAGGCATACATGCACCCCTAGAAGGTGATCTAGGTCACCATCGCGTTGGGCTCCGCACCCTCATTTCCAGCGTCCGCCCTCAGCGGCGGCGGCGCGCAAGCCCAGGCACCCTTGGCGCGATGGGAGACATGTGACATTGTACTGGCGTGAGCAAGCGACTGACCTGCGATGTTGTGGTCATCGGTGCCGGAATGGTGGGCGCCGCCTGTGCCCTGTATCTCGCCCGGGCGGGTCTCGTGACCCTCGTCCTCGACCGGGGACCGGTGGCCGGTGGTACCACCGGCGCCGGTGAGGGCAACCTGCTCGTCTCCGACAAGGAGCCGGGGCCCGAGCTGGACCTCGCGCTGCTCTCCGCCCGTCTCTGGCAGGACCTCGCGGCCGAGCCGGGGATCGGCGGCGCCGTCGAGTTCGAGGCGAAGGGCGGGCTCGTCGTCGCCTCCGACGCCGAAGGCATGGCCGCACTGGCCGGCTTCGCCGCCGGACAGCGGGCGGCTGGCGTCGAGGCCGAAGTGGTCGGAGCCCGCCAACTCGCCGAGCTGGAACCGCACTTGGCCCCCGACCTCGCGGGCGGCGTCCGGTACCCGCAGGACTGCCAGGTGATGCCCTCCCTCGCCGCCGCCCAGGTCGTCCGGGCAGCCCGCCGGGCCGGGGCCGAACTGCGCACCGGCACGGCCGTCATGGACATTCTGCGCGCGCAGGACGGCTCCGTGCACGGCGTACGGACGGTGGCGCACGGCGACATCCACGCCCCGGTCGTCGTCAACGCGGCCGGCACCTGGGGCGGCGAGGTCGCCGCGCTGGCCGGGGTGCGCCTGCCCGTGCTGCCGCGCCGCGGCTTCGTCCTGGTGACCGAACCACTGCCGCCCGGCACCGTCCGGCACAAGGTGTACGCCGCCGACTACGTCGCCGATGTCGCCAGCGGTGACGCCGGGCTCCAGTCCTCGGCGGTCGTCGAGAGCACGGCCGCGGGCCCGGTGCTGATCGGGGCCAGCCGTGAACGGGTCGGCTTCGACCGGACCTTCTCCCTCCCTGTCGTGCGCCGACTGGCCGCCCAGGCGACGGCGCTCTTCCCGGCCCTCGGCACGGTCCACGCGATGCGCGCTTACCTGGGCTTCCGCCCCTATCTGCCGGACCATCTGCCGGCCATCGGGGCGGATCCCCGGGCGCCGGGGCTCTACCACGCGTGCGGTCACGAGGGGGCGGGGATCGGGCTCGCGGTCGGCACCGGGCACCTGATCGCCCAGTCGTTGACGGGCCGGACACCCGACCTCGATCTGACGCCGTTCCGCCCGGACAGGTTCGCGGGAGAGGAGAGGTGAGGAGCGTGAGGAAAACGATCCAGGTGAAGCAGGTGAAGAAAGTGACTCCGCTGGAGCTGGCCCGGGCCCGGCCCGGGCCCCCGTTCACCGTCACCGTCGACGGGGACGAGACCGACGCGCTGCCCGGTCAGACCGTCGCCGCCGTGCTCTGGTCGGCGGGCGTCACCTCCTGGCGCAGCACCCGGGGCAGCGGTGCGCCACGCGGGATCTTCTGCGGCATCGGGATCTGCTTCGACTGCCTCGTCACCGTCAACGACCGCCCCAACCAACGTGCTTGCCTGGTCCCGGTCACGCCCGGAGACGCGATCCGCACCCAGGAAGGCACCGGCCATGACGAACTCGGGTAGAGCCTCTCTCGCGGTGGTCGGCGCCGGTCCGGCGGGCCTCGCCGCCGCACTGACGGCCGCCGACCGGGGCGTACGGGTCGTGCTGCTCGATGCCGGCGCGCAGGCGGGCGGGCAGTTCTACCGGCAGCCCGCGGTGGCGCTGAAGGCACGCAGGCCGCAGGCCCTGCACCACGCCTGGGGCACCTGGAAGAAGCTGCGGGACCGGCTGGCGGCGCATGTCGCGGCGGGTCAGATCATCCACCTGGTGGATCGTCATGTGTGGTTCGTGGAAAGGGAGTTCGCGGGAGGCGGCGGCTTCGGTGTGCATGCCCTGACCGGCCCAGGGCAGGCCGGGTCGCAGACCGTCACCGCCGACGCCGTCCTCCTCGCCACCGGCGGCTACGAGAAGGTGCTGCCCTTCCCCGGCTGGACCCTGCCCGGTGTGGTCACCGCGGGCGGCGCGCAGGCGATGCTCAAGGGCGGCCTCGTCCTGCCGGGCCGTACGGTGGTCGTCGCCGGAACCGGGCCGTTGCTGATGCCGGTCGCGGCCGGGCTCGCGGCGGCGGGCGCCGAAGTCGCGGCGTACGTCGAGTCCACGCACCCCACCGACTTCGTCCGGCACACGGCGACACTCGCCGCCAACCCGGCGAAGATCGCCGAGGCCGCCCGGTACGCGGTCCAACTGCTGCGCCACAAAGTGCCGGTGACGGTACGTCACACCGTGGTCGCGGCGCATGGAACCGACCGCGTCGAGGCCGTCACCGTCGCCGCCCTGGACACCCGAGGCCGGGTACGGCCGGCCACCATGCGGCGGATCGCCTGCGACACCCTGGCCGTCGGGCACGGCATGCTCGCGCACACCGATCTGGCCGAGATCCTGGGGTGCGCGATCGACGTCACCGGCGACGCCTTCGTCGTCACCGACGCCGAGCAGCGCACCGACGTCCACGGTGTCTGGGCGGCGGGCGAGGCCACCGGCATCGGGGGAGCGGTGCTCGCGCTGGCCGAGGGCGAGATCGCCGGGCAGTCGATCGCCGCCCGGCTGAAGGGAGCCGAGCCACGCGCCGCCGACCGGGCGACGGCCGCCCGGACCCGTACCCGGCTGCGCAAGCTCTTCGCCGCCCTCGACACCGCCTACGCCCCGCCCGCCCACTGGGCGGAACAGGTCGCCGACGACACCGTCGTCTGCCGCTGCGAGGAGGTGACGGCGGCGGAAGTCCGCGAGGCGGTCGAGGAGTTGGGCGCGACTGATTCGCGAACCGTCAAGTTGCTCACCCGGGCGGGTATGGGGTGGTGCCAGGGGCGGGTCTGTGCAACTGGTGTCGCCGGGGTTGCGGGGTGTCCGGTGGGTTTGGGCAAGCGGCCGTTTTCTCGGCCTGTGCCGTTGGGGGTGTTGGCGGAGGAGCCTGAGCGCTGATGGCTGTGTCTTGTCTGCGGGTTCGTCGTGGCTTGTCGCGCAGTTTCCCGCGCCCCTGTCGGGGCGCTCTACTTCTGCATGCCGAAAGGTGAGGTCCCTATGAGTATCCCCGCTCCCGTCTGGCGCGGTGTTCTTGTCGCCACCGCGTTGCCGCTCAATGACGATCTGAGTGTCAACTACGAGGCCTACGCCGATCATTGCCGCTGGCTCGTCGAGAACGGTTGCGACGGCGTCGTACCGAACGGCTCCCTCGGCGAGTACCAGGTGCTCACCGCCGAGGAGCGGGTGAAGGTCGTCGAGACCGCGGTCGCAGCGATCGGCGGGGACCGGGTGATGCCCGGCGTGGCCGCCTACGGCTGTGCCGAGTCCGCCCGCTGGGCCGCGCAGGCCAAGGACGCCGGCTGCGCTGCCGTCATGCTGCTGCCGCCCAACGCCTACCGCGGTGACGGGCGTTCGGTGCTCGCGCACTACGCCGCCGTCGCCGAGGTCGGCATCGACATCGTGGCGTACAACAACCCGATCGACACCAAGATCGACCTCACCCCCGAGCTGCTCGCCCAGCTGCACGCGGCCGGACACATCAAGGGTGTGAAGGAGTTCTCCGGGGACACCCGGCGCATCTACCAGATCCAGGAACTCGCCCCGGAACTCGACGTGTTGATCGGCGCCGACGACGTCCTGCTGGAGCTGGCCACGGCCGGAGCGGTGGGCTGGGTCGCCGGTTACCCCAACGCCCTGCCCCGGGCGACCGTCGAGCTGTACCGCGCGGCGGTGGCGGGTGACCTGGCCACCGCCCTGCCGCTCTACCGGCAGCTGCACGCACTCCACCGCTGGGACTCCAAGGTCGAGTTCGTGCAGGCGATCAAGCTGTCGATGGACATCGTCGGCCGGCACGGCGGTCCCGTCCGCCCGCCGCGCATGCCGCTGCTGCCGGAGCAGGAGAAGTCGGTCCGCGAGGCCACCGAGAAGGCCGTCGCCCTCGGCCTCGCCTGAGCCGGACAGCACGCCGACCTGCGTCGGCCCGAGTTGACCTGAGAGGATCGCGATCATGCGCAGCAAGCTCGTCCTGCACGCCGTCGACTCGCACACCGAGGGCATGCCGACCCGGGTCGTCACCGGCGGAATCGGCACGATCCCCGGCGACACGATGAACGAACGCCGGCTGTGGTTCCGCGAACACCGGGACGACGTACGGAACTTCCTGATGAACGAGCCACGCGGGCACCCCGCCATGAGCGGGGCGGTCCTCCAGCCGCCGACCCGGCCCGACTGCGACTACGGCGTCCTCTACATTGAGGTCTCCGGCTATCTGCCGATGTGCGGCCACGGCACGATCGGTGTGGCGACCGTGCTCGTCGAGACCGGCATGGTCCCTGTCGTCGAGCCGGTCACCACCATCCGGCTGGACACCCCGGCCGGGCTCGTCGTCGCCGAGGTGGCGGTGGAGGACGGCGCGGCGAAGGCGGTCACGATCCGCAACGTGCCTTCGTTCGCCGTGGAGTTGGACCGAAAAGCGACCCTCGCCGACGGTCGCACGGTGACCTACGACCTCGCCTTCGGCGGCAACTTCTACGCCATCCTGCCCCTTGACGAGTTCGGCCTGCCCTTCGAGCGTGAGCGGAAGGACGACATCCTCGCCGCCGGACTCGCCCTGATGGACGCGATCAACGCCGACAGCCCGCCCGTGCACCCGGAGAACCCGACCATCAACGGCGTCCACCACGTCTATCTGGCGGCTCCCGGCTCGACCGCCGTACGCTCCCGGCACGCGATGGCCATCCATCCCGGCTGGTTCGACCGCTCGCCCTGCGGCACAGGCACCTCCGCCCGTATGGCGCAGCTGCACGCGCGCGGTGAACTGCCGCTGCACCAGGACTTCCTGAACGAGTCCTTCATCGGTACGTCGTTCACCGGGCGGCTCGTCGAGAGCACGGAGGTCGCCGGACGCCCCGCCGTGGTGCCCACGATCACCGGCCGCGCCTGGATCACCGGCACCGCCCAGTATCTGCTGGACCCGGACGACCCGTTCCCGGCCGGCTTCGTACTCTGACACCGCCCGACCCGAGATCCACCGGATCCACCAGGAGAACCCATGGCCGCTCAGCGCACCGGCCCCGCTCTGCCCAGCATCGGCGGTCCGCGGCCCAGTTACCGGGCGAGCGTCGCCGACGCGCTGCGGGCCGCGCTCGTCGCCGGTGAACTGCGGCCGGGCGAGGTCTACTCGGCGCCCTCGCTCGCCGCCCGTTTCGGCGTCTCGGCGACCCCGGTGCGCGAGGCCATGCTCGATCTGGTGAAGGAGGGCATGGTCGATCCCGTACCCAACAAGGGTTTCCGGGTCACCACGGTCTCCGAGCGGCAGCTCGACGAGTACACCCACATCCGGTCGCTGATCGAGATCCCGACCACCGTCGGCCTCGCCGCGACCGCCGACCCGGGCGCGCTGGAGGCGCTGCGCACACACGCGGAGGAGAGCGTCGCGGCGGCGGACAGCGGCGATCTCATCGCCCACGTCGAGGCCGACCGCCGCTTCCACCTCGGCCTGCTCGCCCTGGCCGGCAACCAGCATCTGGTCGAGGTCGTCGGCGACCTGCGCAAACGGTCGCGGCTGTACGGCCTCACCGCACTGGCCGAGCGCGGACTGCTGAAGTCGACCGCCGAGGAGCACCTGGAGATCCTCGACGCGCTCCTCGCCCGGGACGAGGAGCGTGTACGGACCGTGATGACCCGGCACCTGGGCCATGTCCGGGGCGACTGGGCCCACTGAACCGCGCCCACCCCTGCCCCACCACTTCCACGAATGGCGTACACGAACTCCGTGTGCGCGTTCGGACGTGTTCGGTTGTTGCCGTCCGGGCGGGGGAGGACACTGAACCCATGGCCTCCGCGAGCGCTGACGACGATCATCAGGACGGACCTGACCTGGTGGAAGAGGCGTTCAGGCAGGCGTCGTTCTCGATGTCCGTCTTCGACGTCGAGCAGCGGTACCGGCGGCTCAACGACGTCGCCTGCCAGGTGATGGGCGTCGAGGAGGAGGACGCGCTGCTCGGCCGGGTCTTCCCCTACGGCGTGCCGGAGGACGTCGCGCAACGCGGCCTGCTCAAGGCACTGCGGGACGTGGCCGCCACGGGCGAGCCCACACACTACGAGGCCTTCTCACGGGCGCCCTCCGGGATCCGCGAGCACGCCTGGAACATGGAGCTGTGGCCCGTCCGGGACGCCTCGGGCGAGGTGAGCGCGGTCGGGCTGGCCGCGTACGACAGCAGTGAGCAGCACTGGGCGCGGCAGCGGCTGGCGGTCCTCGACGAGGCGGCCGTCTCCATCGGCACCAGCCTGGATCTCGACCGCACCGCCCAGGAACTCGCCGACCTGGTCGTACCCCGGTTCGCCGACTTCGCCAGCGTGGACCTGCTGGAGGCGGTCATGCGCGGCGACGAGCCCGCCGAGGCCGGCCCGGACGACGTGGTGGTGCTGCGCCGCCTCGCCCACGCGGCCGGGAGGATCGGGGCCCCCGGGGCGCTGCTCGGCCCGGGGACCACTGACACGTACCCGCCCTACTCCCCGCCCGCCCGGGCACTGAGCACCGGACAGCCGGTGCTCAGCCGCAGCGGCGCCCCCGACTTCGACCACTGGATGGCGACCGCGCCCGAACGGGCCCAGAGCCTGCGCGGAGTCGTCGTCACCTCGCTGGTGGCGGTGCCGCTCATCGCG
This sequence comes from Streptomyces lacrimifluminis, assembly GCF_014646095.1. GTDB lineage: Bacteria > Actinomycetota > Actinomycetes > Streptomycetales > Streptomycetaceae > Streptomyces > Streptomyces lacrimifluminis. The sequence goes on from NZ_BMMU01000007.1 coordinate 211,970, forward strand.
CGCGGTACGACACTCGGGGTCGCCGTCCTGCTGCGCACCCGGCCCGACGTCTTCAACGAGGACGACTTCGTCCTGGCCAGGGAGCTGGCGAGCCGCGCCGCCCTCTGTGTCGACAACGCCCGCCGCTACACCCGCGAGCGCAGCACCGCCCTCGCCCTCCAGGAGAGCCTGCTGCCGCGCGGTCCCTCCAGGCAGTCGGCGGTGGACGTCGCCTCCCGCTATCTGCCCGCCGGCTCACGGGCCGGTGTCGGCGGCGACTGGTTCGACGTCATCCCCCTCTCGGGCGCGCGCGTCGGCCTCGTCGTCGGCGACGTGGTCGGCCACGGCATCCAGGCGTCGGCGACCATGGGCAGGCTGCGTACGGCGGTCCAGACGCTCGCCGACGTCGACCTGCCGCCCGACGAGCTGCTGGCCCACCTCGACGACCTGGTCCTGCGTCTCGCCGCTGACGACGACAGCGCCGGCGGCGACCGGGTGGCCGTCGGTGCCACCGGGGCGACCTGTCTGTACGCGGTCTACGACCCGGTCTCCCGGGAGCTGGCCGTCGCCAGCGCCGGCCACCCACCGCCCGTGCTGGTCCTGCCGGACGGCGGGACCCGGGTCGTGGACGTCAGTGTCGGGCCGGTGCTGGGGGTGGGCGGTCTGCCCTTCGAGACCACCGAGATCCAGCTGCCGGAGGGCAGCCTCGTCACCCTGTTCACGGACGGGCTGGTCGAGCCCACCGAGGGCGACCCGGACCTCGGCATCGCCCTGCTGGCCCGGACCCTCGCGGAGGGGCACAGTGCGCAGGCCTCGCTGGAGGACCGCTGCGACCGGGTCCTGTCCGCCCTGCTGCCGAAGAACCCCGGCGACGACGTCGCCCTGGTGCTGGCCCGCACCCGCGCCCTGGACGCCGACCACGTCCGCGTCTGGGACCTGCCCGCCGATTTCGAGGTGGTCGCCGATGCCCGCAGACGTGCCGTCGCCCAGTTGGAGCAGTGGGGCCTGGAGGATGTCGCCTTCGTCACCGAACTGGTCGTCAGCGAACTCGTCACCAACGCGATCCGCTACGGCGCCGACCCCATCCAGCTCCGGCTGATCCACGACCGCACGCTCATCTGCGAGGTCTCGGACGGCAGTTCGACCTCACCGCATCTGCGCCGGGCCAGGATCTTCGACGAGGGCGGCCGGGGACTCCTCCTGGTCGCCCAGCTCACCACCAGCTGGGGCACCCGGCACACCAGGAACGGCAAGACGATCTGGGCGGAGCAGGCGCTGACCTGACGGTTTCCGGGGTCCCGAGGAGGATCGGGAGCCGGCCGTACAGCCCGGGGCGCGCAGCCGCTCCGGCGCCGATCGCCACTGGTCCGGCCGGTCCACCACCGCGGCCACGCTCCCGGTCGCCAACGACCGCTCCGGGCCGGTCGGTTCACGCCGACGGGCGATCCCGGCAGGCACGGGGCCGGGCCGGCGATTCCGGGACCCCGGCTCCGGCACCGTCTCCGGCAGCCACGGGCCGTCGTCGTCACGAGGCGCTCACCTGCGGTGCCGCGATGCTCCTGTGCCGTCGCCCTGGTCATGGGTAAGGACAATCTGTTCCCATCGCGGGCGGGAAGGTTCACTTCGGCACGGTAGAAAGGACCCATGGCGGAGCGCGAGACCCCCGCAGGGGACATGGACGATGTTGACGCGGTGACCCGAGCGGTGCTGACCGCGTCGCGGCTGCTCGTGGCGGTCTCCGCCCGGTCCCTCGCCGAGGTCGAGGAACGCGTGACGCTCCCGCAGTTCCGGATGCTGGTCGTCCTGTCCACGCGCGGGGACACCAAGCTGGTCACGCTCGCCGACCTGCTCCAGGTGGCCCCGTCCACCGCGATGCGCATGATCGACCGGCTGATCGCGGCCGGCCTCGCCGAACGGCACCTCAACCCCGACAACCGCCGGGAGACGCAGCTCGGCCTCACCGAGGAGGGGCGTCGGACGGTCGAGGACGTCACGGCCCGCCGGCGGACCGAGATCTCCGGGATCGTGGCACGCCTCGCCCCGGCACAGAGGGCAGCGCTCGTCGAAGCGCTCACCGCCTTCAGCGAGGCGGGCGGGGAACCCCCCGTCCCGGCGGCGGGCGACACGGAGCCGCACCCGCTCGGCTGGGCGGACACCGCGATCGTGTGACGTCCTTCTCGGTACGCGCGATCCCGGTCCGGTCTCGCTCAGCCCGCTGACGTCGAGGTACCGGAAGGGCCCGTGGGCGCCGGGGCGGCCGTGCGGATGTTCAGGTCCGGGCGGGGGGTGAGCGCGACCATCGGTGCGCCCTGAAGGGGCGGCGGCGGGGTCGTCTCGTCCTTGGGCAGCTTCGGCGGCGTGCTCTGCTGGAAGTTGACCTGGTCGATGTTGACCAGACCGGTGTTCTCCAGCACGGTGATGTGGTCGAGGACGGTGTCGTTGGCCAGGTCGGCCAGGGCGCGGACCATGACGTTCCTGGTGGTGGCACGGATCTTGGCGATGACCGGGAAGATCTGGCCGTGGGTCACCCGCATGATGGTGACCGCCGTGGAGTCGAACTCCTTGCCACCGGCCGCGTCCGCGGTGGCCACGAACTGCTGCTGTTGCGGCGACGCCACGTTGGGCAGGACGACCCCGAGCTCGGGGGCGATCTTGCGGCACATGACGTCGAGTCCGGCGTGACCGACGATCAGGTGCTTGCCGGCCTCCCTCATCTCCACGGTGGTGCCCCGCTCCATGGCCATCTCGCCCAACGGGTACTCCCACAGCCCCGCCGCGCGCACCTTGACCACGAAGTCCCGGTCGGCCTCGGTCAGCGGTCCGTAGCGGGTGTTGGCGATGACGCGGTCCGGTGAACTCGTCGTGTTCTCCACCCCGAGCATGGCGGGGTAGGCCAGCGCGGCGAGGGTCAGACCCAGAGCGCCGAACACGAGCACGTTTCCCGCGTTTCTGGCCGAGATGGGCATGGTGCCTCCTGGTGTGAGCGGCTCGTACGCCAGGAGATACGGGAGCGAGCAGGATTTCAATCATTGCTCAGGGTAAATTTTGCACTCTGCTAAATCTGGAGCACGGCATGATCGGTGGATGGCAGCTGTAGAGGGCGAGAGTGGTGGAGGCGACGTGGCGGGGCGGGCGGAGATCTCGTCGCCGCGGGAGGCCGCGAACGACGCGCTGGTGCTGGCGTTCGGGCGGTTGCAGGGTGCGGCGAACCGGCTGGAGTACATCCTCGGCCGGTCGCTGGAGCGGGAGTGCGGCATCAGCCACCTCATGTTCGAGGTGCTGCTCATCCTGGGACGGGCGGGGGGACCCGGGCTGTCCATGCGGGTCGTCGCCCAGGAGCAGGTGCTGACCACGGGCGGTGTGACGCGTCTGGTGGACCGGATGGCGGCGGCCGGGCTGGTCGAGCGCGCCGAGGACCCGGACGACCGGCGCGGCCGGCTGGTGCGTCTGACCCGGTTGGGGGAGGAGACCACCGTGCGCGCGTCCCGGCTGCACGTGGAGAACATACGCCGCTATTTTGTGGCGCCACTGCCGCCCGAGGACTGGGAGCGGTTCGCCGAGGACCTGCGCATCCTCAGCCGATCCGCACGGGACGAGCTGCCCCGCCTGCCCTGAGGCCGCGGGTGCGGGCGCGGGAGCGGGTGTGTCGGGCGCCACGTGTGCGCGACAGGTGCGAGGAAATATCTGACTAGTCAGTTACTGTTCTCTCAGGTGAAGCGTCCGCATCCGGCGGACGCCACACCACTGCCGAGGTCCCCCATGAAGCTCGTCTACGTCTTCGACGCCTACTGCGGCTGGTCGCACGGCTTCTCCGGAACGCTGAGCGAGGTCGTCGCCCGTCACCCGGACGTTCCGGTCGAGGTGGTGTCCGGTGGTCTGTTCACCGGGTCGCGCCGGGTGCCGGTCCGGGAGTTCGGTCACGTCCAGGGGGCGAACGCGCAGATCGCCGAGCTGACCGGTGCCGAGTTCGGTGAGGCGTACGAGGGGCTGATCGCCGACGGTTCGTTCGTGATGGACTCGGAGGTCGCCGCGCGCGGGGTCGCCGCTCTGCGCCAGGCCGCCCCTGCCCGTGCGGCGGAGCTCGCCGGCGCGCTGCAGCGTGCCTTCTACGTCGACGGTCTGAGCCTCTCCGACCCGGCGACCTGCCGGAAGGTCGCCGAGGAGGCCGGCCTGGACGCCGACGCGGTGGTGGCCGCCTTCGGAGGGCCGAGGGTACGGGTCGCGGCCGGAGCCGACTTCCACCGGGCCGCCTCGCTGGGCGTCACCGGCTTCCCGACCCTCCTGGCCGTCGACGGCGACCGGGTCACCGTCCTGGCCCGGGGGCACGCCACCGCCGACGAGGTGGACCAACGGCTCGCGGCCCTTCGCACCCCCTGAGCCTCCCCGTCCGCGTCCCCGTCCCGTCTCCACCCTCCTCATTTGCCCCGCTCGACTCCCCTTTCCCGCAAGGAGCTTTCGATGAGTGCCCTGTCCTTCAAGGTCCTGGACCTGGACTTCCCGGCCGGCAGCAGGAACAAGACCGCCACCCTCGTCACCGGCGAGAACGAGGCGCTGCTGGTCGACGCCGCGTTCACCCGCGCCGACGGTCACCGCCTGGCCGCCGAGATCCTCGACTCGGGCAAGACGCTGACCACGGTCTTCGTCAGCCATGCCGACCCCGACTTCTACTTCGGCGCCGAAGTGATCGCCGACGCCTTCCCCGAGGCGGTGTTCGTGGCGACACCGCTGGTGATCGAGCACATCCGGGACTCCTACGAGGGCAAGCTCAAGGCATGGGCTGCGCTCGGCCCGAACCTGCCCACCCGCCTGGTGGACCTTCGGCCGCTGACCGGTGACCTCACCCTGGAGGGCCACCGCTTCGAGCTGAAGGGCGGCCCGGCCGCGCTGCCCGACCGCCACTACCTGTGGCAGGCCGAGTCCCGCGCCCTCCTGGGCGGTGTGCTGCTCTTCCAGCAGGAGCACGTCTGGGTCGCGGACACCGCCACCCCGGGTGACCGCGCGGCCTGGATCGTCCTGCTCGACGAGATGGCGGCGCTGCGGCCGGAGCTGGTCGTGCCGGGTCACCGGCTGCCGGGGACGGCGGCCGACGCCTCCGCGATCACCGCCACCCGTGACTACCTGGTCGCCTTCGAGGAGGAACTCGCCAACGCCGCCGATGGTGCGACGCTGACGGAGGCGCTCGTCAAGCGTTACCCGGACAACGGCATGCTGATCGCCGCGCAGATCGGTGCGAAGGTCGCCAAGGGCGAGATGAAGTGGGGCTGACCATGACCGACACCGACCTCGCGACCTCGACGGCGCCCGCCGACGTCGTACGCCGCCAGTACCTGGCCTCCGCCGCCGGTGACCTGGACGCCCTGCGGGCCACCCTCGCCCCGGATGTGGAGTGGACCGAGATGGCGGGCTTCCCGCTGGCCGGCACCTACCGCACTCCCGAGGGCGTCACGTCGAACGTGATGGAGCAGCTGGGCAAGGAGTGGGAGGGCTGGACCGCTCACGACGACACCTATGTCGTGGACGGGGAGAACGTCGTCGTGCTGGCCCGCTACACCGCGGCCAACAAGGCCACCGGCAAGGCGATCGACGTCCGGGTCGCCCACCACTTCGTCGTACGCGGTGGACTCATCGTCCGCTTCGAACAGTTCGTCGACACCGCCCTCGTCCGCGACGCCATGGCCCACTGACCCGGCCGTCATCGCGACACCTCGTGGACGTGGACGTGCCGGTCAGCGCTTCGACGCCGACCGGCACGTCCACGTCCCGGCTCCTCCAGCCCATGGCCGGAAATCCGGACAGCCGGACAACCGGACCGTCAAGGGGCGTCGCCTCCGCGCACGGGCCGCGTACGAGCGGCCCTCTGATGCTCCGAGTGACGTGCGCCACACGTCCGATCCGGAACCCCGCCCCGCGCACACCCGACTCCTGAACCGGTACGGCTCGAACCGACTCGCGTCGTACGACGCGATCCAGGAGACCGGTGATGGAAGAGTCCCCACAACCCTCCTCGGACGCCTGTCCGACGACCGATCAGCGCCTGTGGCGGCCGACGCGGCGCCGGCTCACCGACACCCTGCTCGCCGGGCTCGCGCCCGTGGCGGCGTGCGGTGTCGCTCTGGGCGGTCTGACGACCTGGGTCGGCTCCGGCAACGCGGGCAGCCCGGCGCGGATCGAGGTGACCGCCGGACGCGTGTTCCTGCCGTACGGCGACACCCGGGACACCGCGGCGTTCTTCCGGATCTCCAACTCGGGAGACGGAGAGGACCGGTTGGTCGGCATCACCTCGTCCGTCCTGGGGGGCGACATCACACTCTCCCGTCATCGGACCAGGGACGGCACGGTGGCGTACCGGGAAACGGTGGGATCGGCCGTCGTGCCGGCGAACGACAGCCTCACCATGTCGCCGCACGGCCTGGACGTGACGGTGCGGGCCGAGGAGGGGTGGCGCGCGGGGGATCTCGTGCCGTTCACCCTGCACTTCCAGCGCGGTGGGCGGATCGAGGTCCTGGCGATCGTGGTCCGCCCCGGCGAGGGCTCGTTGTGAGCCTGCGGCCTCGGTAGTCCCTTTTATTGGTCGGCCCGAACCTCCGTTTGGTTCCGGCCCGTTGCCGTGTTCTGGATCATGCGTCCCCGATTGAGCCCGGGGCGGGGGCAGTTTCCGTACCCCGTCATGACGACCGAACCCCGAATGCAAGGATGAGGCCCGTCATGACTGCTGGGTGGTGCTCTCGCACGCTTCGGGCCGCGGTGTTCGCGGCCGTCTGCGTGCTGCTCGCCGCGCTGGGGCACGTGATGATGTCCGGCAGCCGGGTGCCCTGGTGGACCCTGGTCGCCGGCGCGGCGGTGACCGGCGCCGCGGGCTGGTGCCTGACCGGCCGCGAGCGGGGAGTTCCGCTGATCGTGTCCGTGGTGGTCGTCGCGCAGACGGCCCTTCACTCGGCCTTCTCCCTGGCGCAGTCCGGCACGCACCCGGCGGTCTCGGCACCTGGGGGCATGGCCTCGATGGACATGAGCTCCATGGACATGAGCTCGATGGGCCACGACATGGGCTCCCTGCCGATGAACTCCGCGCACATGGACGTGGCGCACATGGACTCCATGGACATGGCGCACATGGATCACTTCGGGCACGCCATCGGTGACACGTCGTCGTTCGGCATGCTCTCCGCGCACCTGCTGGCCGCCCTGCTGTGCGGCCTGTGGCTAGGACACGGGGAGCGCGCCGCGTTCCGCGTTCTCCGGGCCGTGGGCGGCAGGCTGACCGCGCCGCTGCGGCTGCTGCTCGCCCTGCCCACGCCACCGCACCGTCCACGCATCCGCGTACGCCTCCGCTCGGACCGAGTGCCGCGGGGTCGCCTGCTCGTCCACGCGATCACTTCTCGGGGGCCGCCCGTGGGGACCGCTGTCGTCTGACGACAGCCGGTGTCCCGAGGCAGCCCGTGTGCGCCTCGGGCCTCGGCCGTACGCCCTGTACGGCCGAGCAGCCCCACTTCCCCGGACCGGCCCGCTCTTGGGCGCGCCCGGAGCCGGGACGACCTGAGAAGGACACCAGGTGACCCTTCCCGCCCTGCCCGCCTCTCGTGAGAAGACGACGTCGCCCGACGAGTCGATAACCGCCTGGGCGCTGGCCGCCCGAGCCGGTGACCCGGAGGCCGTCGAACGCTTCGTGGGAGCCCTGCACCGTGATGTCGTGCGCTATGTCGCCCACCTCTCCGCCGACCCCCAGGCGGCAGACGACCTGGCCCAGGACACGTTCCTGCGGGCGCTCGGCAGCCTCCACCGGTTCGAGGGCAGGTGCTCGGCCCGTACGTGGCTGCTGTCCATCGCGCGTCGCGCGGTGATCGACAGCTTCCGGTACGCCGCCGCCCGCCCGCGCCTGTCCGACGTACAGGACTGGCAGCTGGCGGTCGAGCACGCCCAGCCGCGCGACCTGCCCGGCTTCGACGAGGGCATCGCCCTCCTCGATCTGCTGGCCGCACTGCCCGAAGAACGCCGTGAGGCATTCACCCTCACCCAACTGGTCGGTCTGCCGTACGCGGAGGCGGCCGTGGTGAGCGACTGCCCCGTCGGGACGGTCCGCTCCCGGGTGGCCCGCGCCCGGGCGACGCTCATGGGGCAGCTTGCCGAGGCCGAGGAGCCCCGCCCGGACCAGGGAGCGGCAGGGGACGCAGGCCGAGGGCCCTCGACGACGAGGACGGCTGCCATGGTCGCCTGAGCCGAGGGACCGGGTGACGGCCGTACGGCCGCCATACCGGCCCATCGCCTGCTCTACCGCCCCGCCGCCCGGCCGCGAACCGATGCCGCAGCAGAGAGAGTTGGTGATCCCGGCAGTATGACTTCTTCGCTGACCATCGGCGTCTACGTGTTCGAGGACGCCGAGGAGCTCGATGTCGTGGGCCCGTGGGAGGTCCTGGGGTTCCGGGCCGGGCACGTGGCGGAGTTTCCCGTCCGCCTGCTTGCGGTCGGCCGGGAGGAAGGAGTGGTGCGCTGTTCCAAGGGGCTCCGTCTCGTCGTCGACCGGAGTCTCGCCACGGCGCCCGCTCTCGATCTGCTGGTGCACCCCGGCGGGGACGGGACGCGTCCCCTGGCCAAGGACAGGGCGCACCTGGACCGGGTGCGGGAACTGCACCGCCGGGGGACCGTGTTGGCGAGCGTGTGCACCGGTTCCCTGGTCCTGGCGGCAACGGGCCTTCTCGAGGGGCGGCCGGCCACCACGCACGGGAACCACGTGGAGAGGCTCGCGAAGATCGACGGCACGGTCGACGTGCGCGCGGACGATCGGTACGTCGACGACGGGGACATCGTCACCAGCGCCGGTGTGTCCGCCGGTATCGACATGGCCCTCCATCTGGTGGGGCGTCTCGACAGCCCGGAGGCGGCGGCCCAGGTCCGTAAGGGCATCCAGTACGACCGGCCGGTCAGCTGGTCATTTCCTCCGGCAGCAGGTCCAGGGCAAGGGGCTTGGCGCCGTAGGTGACGCGCACGACACCGTCGGGATGGCGGTCGGCCGTGGCGGTCACGCCGAAGACGTCACGCAGCAGGTCGGGAGTCAGGACGTCCAGGACGGGGCCCGCCGCGACCACCTCGCCATGGTGGAGCGCGACGAGGTGGTCGCACAGGCGGGCCGCCAGATCGAGGTCGTGGAGGACCGCGAGGGTGGTGATGCCGGTGGAGCGGATCAGGTCGAGCAGTTCGAAGCGGGCGCGGATGTCGAGGTGGTTGGTGAGCTCGTCGAGGACGAGGAGCCTGGGGCGCTGGGCGAGGGCGCGGGCGAGCAGTACGCGCTGACGTTCGCCGCCGGACAGCGAGGTGAAGTCACGCTCGGCCAGCGGGCGGGCACCGCACTGGTCGAGGGCCTCCTCGACGGCTTCGTGGTCGTCGGCGCCGTCGCGGCCGAGGAGACCGTGGTGCGGCGTACGGCCGAGCGCGACGATCTCGGTGACGCACAGGCCGGTCGGACTGCCGCCCGACTCCTGGAGAACGGCGGCGGTACGACGGGCGGCGTTGCGGGCGGACAGGGCCCACACGTCGTCGCCGTCGACGCGCACCACACCCCGCTCCGGGCGCAGCGAGCGGTAGATGGTCCGCAGCAGCGTGGACTTGCCGCTGCCGTTGGGTCCGACGAGGCCGACGATGTCCCCCGGCTGGGCCTCCAGAGCCACGTCCTGGAGGATCGGGCGCCGGTCGAGGGTGATGTGGAGCTGTTCCACGGTGAGTTTCATACGCTGTCCAGGCTCTTGTTGCGGCGGAGCAGCCAGAGGAAGAAGGGCGCGCCGAACAGGGCGGTGAGGATGCCGAGGGGCAGCTCGTTGGGGCGGTTGACGGTCCGGGAGAGCAGGTCGACGACGACCAGGTAGATGGCGCCGACCAGAGCGGACTGAGGTATCAGCCGACGGTGGTCGGCGCCGGTGGTGAGGCGGACCAGGTGGGGAATCATCAGGCCGACGAAGCCGATGCCGCCCGCGACGGCGGTGACCGCGCCGGTGAGGAGCGAGGACAGCACGAGCATCAGGGCCCGCAGCCGGTGGACGTCGACGCCGAGGGCGGTGGCGGACTCGTCACCGGCCAGCAGGGCGTTGAGCCGTCTGCCGAAGAGCGAGAGGAGCACGGTGGTGGTGAGAACGACGGTGCTGACGAGGGGCAGTTGGTCCCACTTCGCGCCCGAGACGCTGCCGAGCATCCAGAACATGACGGTGCGCAGTTCGGTGGGGGTCGCCTGGAGCTGCAGAAAGCTGGTAGCGGAGAGGAACACGTAGCCGATGGCGACGCCGGACAGCACCAGCCGGGTCGGGGCCAGGCGTCCTTTGCGCTGTCCGAGGACGAACACCAGGGCGCCCGCCGCGAGGGCACCGAGGAACGCCGCGGACGACACCCCGAGCCCGCCGAGCGACGCACCGGTGGCCAGGGTGATGACGATGACGGCGCCGAGCGAGGCTCCGTAGGAGAAACCCAGGACGACGGGGTCGGCGAGGGGATTGGCCACCACGGACTGCAGAACCGCGCCGGAGACCGCCAGGCCCGCGCCGACCACGGCGGCCATGACGACACGCGGAGTGCGGAAGCTCCAGACGATCTGGTCCAGTGCGGGATCACCGGTCGCGCCGCCGCCCCGCAGATGGTGGAGAACGATCCGCCACACATCGCCCAGGGGGATGGTGACCGCACCGATGCTGATCGCCACCATCATGACGGCGGCGAGCACGATCACCAGTGCCACCAGCACCAGCGAGGGGTTCAGCCGCTTCGGACGCCTCAGAACGCGTCCGGGTGCAGCATCCTGGCGATCCTGTCCACGGCCAGGTCGTTGCTGGGGCCGAGGTAGATCGAGTCGGACAGAACGGTGTAACGCTTGTTCTTCGCGGCCGGCCACTGGGGGAACTCCTTGAGCAGTTTGCGGGCGTACGCCGCGGGGTTGGGGTCGTTGTAGCTGATGACCACGAGGGCGTCGACGGGCTCGGCGGCGACCTTCTCCTTGCTGAGGTCGGCGAAGGAGGTCGTGGAGGCGGCCGAGAAGGCGTTGGCGCCGCCGGCCTTGGCCAGGACGTCGTTCCAGATGCCGTTGGCCGCGACGGAGCTGAAGTCGTTGCCGCCCATCGACATGTTGGAGAACACCACCATGACGTTGGGCGCCTTCTCGCCCTTGACCGCGGCCGATACGCCGCTGGTCTTCTTCTGCGAGGCCGCGATCAGCTTCTCGGCGCGGTCGCTGACGTGGAAGATCCTTCCCAGGTCGCGCAGCAGCTGGTAGCTGTCGGCGACGGTCATGCGGGAGGTGTCCTGGTCACAGCCCTGAGGGGAGATGTAGCTGTTGGCGCTGACCGCCTTGAGGTCGTCGCGGGTCGCGAAACCGTTCTTCGCGTCGAAGCCGTAGGAGGTGGTGGACAGGACGAGGTCGGGGCTCAGGCCCAGCATCGCCTCGCGCGGGATGTCGTAGGCGTCGTTGAGCTGGATGTCCCCGGTGGGCAGCGCCTTGATGGCCTTGGCACGGCCGGGGACCTCGGACATCCCGTACGACTGCCCGTTGGCGACGATACGGTCGCCGAGGCCGAGCGCCAGCAGCGAGGAGACCTCGGCGACCGAGGCACCGTTCATGACGACGACCCTGCTGGGCGCCTTGCTGTACGTGGTGGTCTGCCCGCAGTTCTCGATGCTCACCGGGTAACCGGGAGCGTTCGCTCCGGCCGCTTCCGCCATGGGGGAGGGCGAGGTTCCGCAGGCCGCGGTGACCAGGCAGAGTGCTCCGGCCAGGACCGCGGCAACGGGCCGTGTCGTCAGCATGCAGGCTCCTAGGGGGTAGGGCGGACTCCGCTCAAGTAGTCGGGGCGAAGTCCGCCCGGGTTCCCGGGAGTCAGCTCTCTCTGGTGACCGGGGCCGGCAGCGCTCCCGTCCTGACGCAGTGGTCGAGGTAGCGGAACACCAGGGCGCGGTCGGCCCGGGGACACGAGATGCCGCTGCCTTCGAGACCGCGCAGGACGTTGTCGGCCCGGACGTGTCCCAGCCCGAGGTCGGGATCGGCGTCGCCGCTTACGGCGTCACCGCTGTCGGCCCAGGAGTCGAAGAACGCGCCGGTCGTCGCGGCCACATCGGCCGAACGGGGCAGTTCCGTACGCCACTGGGCCAGGGAGAGCCGCTTTGCCGGGTATCCGTACTCCTGCACCCAGTCGTAGAGGTCGGCCAGCCGGATCTGGGGCACGGGGGCGTGGTTGTAGACCGTGCCGGGCGGGGGATCCGTCAGGGACAGCCGCACGACCGCCCGGGCGACATAGTCCACAGGCGTCCAGACCTCCGCCTCGAACAGATCGGGCAGGATGCCGGCGGGAATGCCCGACCGGAGCACGCTCCACAGGAAGTCCCGCTCGTTCACATAGCCGGTGTCCGGCGCTCCGACGACCCGGCCCAGCCGGTGCACGGTGACCGGGAACCCGCGCTCGGCGGCCTGCTCCAGCAGTCGTTCGGAGGCCCACTTGGACTGCTGGTAGCCGTAGACGAGCCCTGGGTGCGGCGGGAGGAACGCTTCGGGTACTTCGGGGACGGCGCTGCGGGGTGGGGCCACGGACAGGGTCGAGACGAGGTGGAGCGGGACCGAACGCGCCGATGCCAGGCGCAGCAGTTGGCGGGTCGACTCGGTGTTGGCGCCGCGCAGGCTGCTGTAGTCCCGCATGATGCTGACCGTCGCGGCGTTGTGGAAGATCGCGTCGCAGGTCGCGGCCAGCTCCGTGAACAGGGCCTGCCCGAGACCGAGTCGAGGCCGGGCGAGATCGGCGGGGACGGCGGTGACGCGCTGCGGGTCGGCGGGGAACGGGAGTTGCCGGCCGGTGAGGGCCCGGCGGATGCGGTCGGCGGCTTCGGCAGGGCCCGCCGCGCGGACCGGGCAGATGATCTCGGCGTCGGTGGCGGTCAGGAGTTCGGCCAGCAGATGGGAGCCGACGAACCCGGTGGCGCCGGTGAGCAGGATCCTGCGCGGCACGCTCCGCGCACCGACCGGGGCCGCGAGTGCGATGTCCTGGTCGAGCACGGCGTCGGCGAGGACGGTCTTCGGAAGGCCGGGGGCCGACGCCGGCGCGTCCCGGTGGTCTCCCCGGCGGCCTTCCAGATGACGGGCGAGTTCGGCGGCCGTCGGATGCTGGAAGAGCCAGGCCACGCGTACGTCCCGTGCCAGCTCCACGCCGAGCCGGTTGGCGACCTGGATGGCCTGGAGCGACTGGGCTCCGAGGTCGAAGAAGTCGTCGTGGGGCGAGATGTTCTCGGCCCCCAGAATCTGCTCCCACATGCCCGTGATGGTCTGTTCCAGCGAACTGCCGCTCGGCGGAGCCGTGTTGGCCCCGCTCCTGACGCTGTCCACGGCTCCGGTGGCCGTGCTGAGCGCGTTCCTGTCGATCTTTCCCGAGCCGGTGCGGGGCAACCGGTCCGTGAACTCCACGGCGGAGGGGACCATCGCCGCCGGCAGTGTCGCCCGCAGATGCTCCCGGACCTCCGCGGCCGTCGGCGCGGGGTCCACGGCGACGACGTGCGCCGCCAGCCTCCGGGTGCCGTCCGCCAGCAACCGGCCCACGACGGCGGCCTCGCGGATGCGTGGGTGCGTGAGCAGGACGGTCTCGACCTCGGCCGGCTGCACCCGATGGCCACTGATCTTGAACTCGTCGTCGGCCCGTCCGACGAACCGCAGCTGTCCGTCGTCGCCGAGCCGTACCAGATCGCCGGTGCGGTAACCGCGCGGGCTGCCGGGCAGCTGGGGGACCGGGGCGAACCGGGCGTCGTCCCGGTGCGGGCCGCCCCGGTAACCGAGGGCCAGCGCGGCACCGACGAGGTACAGCTCACCGCCGAGGACGACGGCCCGCATACCCGGCAGCGGGACCCCGATCGGCACGTCGCCGGGGGACAGAGCGGGGTCGTGGAGCGCGGCGACGGTGGCGACCACGGTCGCCTCGGTCGGCCCGTAGGTGTTGAACAGCCGCACGGACGGGCCGACCGACTCCCGCCAGCGGCCGACGCGTTCGGGCAGCGCCGCCTCGCCCCCGATGACGACGGTCCGCACCGCGCCGGGAAGGACCGCGGCACCGGTCGAGACGGCGTAGGCCAGTTCGTGCCAGTAGGCCGTGGGAAGGTCGAGCACACTGATCCGCAGGCGGTCGCACGCCTCCAGGAGCCGGGGGACGGACTCGGTCATGTCGTCGGTGCGGACGACGAGTGTCGCTCCGGCGCACAGGGTGAGGAAGATTTCCTCCACGCTGGCGTCGAAGTGCAGGGGCGCGAACTGCAGGACACGGTCCTCGCGGCGCAGACCGTAGCGGTGCGTGGCCCCGGCGACGAACGTGGCCAGCGCGCCGTGGCCGATCTCCACGCCCTTGGGCCGGCCGGTGGATCCCGAGGTGTGGATGACGTACGCCGGATCGTCCGGGGCGCCTGCGGCCGGGGCAGGTTCCTGGGCGTCGGTGTCCGCAGCGTCGAGCAGCAGCACGGGACGGTCCCGGAACCGGGCGGCGTATGCGCCGGTCGTCAGAACGAGGACCGGTTCCGCGTCCTCCAGGAGCGCCGACGTACGGGAATCCGGGGCGCCGGGGTCGAGCGGGCAGTACGCGGCGCCGGAGAGCAGGACGCCGAGGATCGCGGTCACGGCGTCGATGCCGCGTGGCAGGACGACGGCGACGAGCGCGCCCGGTCCGACGTTCCGGGCCGCGAGCCGCCGGGCGAGCTGCCGTGCGGAGCCGGACAGCTCCGCGTAGGTGACGCTCCGGCCGTCGTGCTCGACGGCGGTGGCCCCGCCGCGCCGGGCGGCGTGGTCGGCGATCAGGTCCAGCACCGGACGGGCCGGCCGGGGGAGCGGCCCGCCGTCGAGTACGGTGACGGGCCGATGTCCGCCGACCACCTGAGCCGGAGCGGCGACCGCCCCACGCAACAGCTCCAGCAACCCCTGCTGGTGCGCGGCCAGTTCGGCCTCGTCGTAGAGATCCGGGTTGGCGTCGACAGCGATCCTCAGGCTCGAGCCCTCCGCGCGGTCGTACACATTGACCGCCAGGTCGTCGACGGGTCCCGCGGACACGTTGTGGACGGTGCTGCGATGGCCGGCGAAGCGCAGGTCGTACTCGAACGGCATGATGTTGACCCCGGGGCCGGACAGCCGTCGCTTTCCGCCGACCAGCTTGAGATCACGCCGCAACTGCTCGTAGCGGTACCGCTGGTGCGGCAGCCCCGCCCGCATCTCGCCGGACACCCGCACCGCCAGGTCCCGCAGGCTGTCCCGCTCGTCGACGGCGATGCGCAGCGGCAGGATGTTCCGCACCATGCTCGGAACCCGCAGCGAAACGGAGCCGAGGCGGCCCATGGCGGGCAGGCTGAGGACGATCTCGGGCGCTCCCGTGGTCCGCTGGATGTACGCCGCGGTCGCGGCCAGCACGACATCGGACCAGGACACCGAGAGGTCACGGGCGACGGAGTGCAACGCCTCCACATCACCCGGATCGAGGTCCGCCGTGCGACGCAGGAAGTCCCGCGCCGGGAGCGCCTGTTCCTCGGTGAGCCCCGCCACCGCCGGACGGTCCGCGAAGCGCTGTGTCCAGTACGTACGGTCCACCGCGAAGCGTTTCGACGCCCGGTAGGCCCGCTCCTCCTGCCGCACCGACTCCAGGGTTCCGAAGCCGCTGTCGCCCAGGGGAGCGCCCTCCACCAGGGCGGTGTAGACCTGCGCCACGCGCTGGGCGACCAGGGAGAGGCCGAAGCCGTCGAGGGCGATGTGGTGGACGCGGTGATACCAGAGGAACCGGTCGGGACCCGTGCGCAGCAGAGCGTGGCCGAAGACGGGGTCACGCGCGAGATCGACCGGGCGGGCCATGTCCTGTGCCATCCAGCCGAGGGCGGCACGGTGGGGGTCCGGGTCGGTGGTGAGGTCGGCGATGTACGGCCGCCGGTCGGCGCTGTCGACGCTCAGCTGCCAGGGCCGCCCCCGGCCGTCCACGACGAAGCGGACGTTCAGGGCCTCGACTTCGCCCACCGTGTGCCGGAGCGCCTCGGCGAAGGCCGCCGGGTCCACCGGGCCGTGGATCGACACGTACTCGGCCGTGTTGTAGGCGGGGCTGTCCAGATCGAGCTGCTGGCCGGTCCAGATGCCTTCCTGGGCGGCCAGCAGGGGGTGCCGCTCACCGTGCGCGTCAGGCGTCGGCATGGGCCGCTCCCGCCTGGCGTTCGGACAACAGCTGCCACCACTGGGCGAACGAGGTGCGCTCGGCGAGTTCCAGGAAGCTCACGTCCGCGCCGGCGTCCCGCCACCGGGCGGCCAGAGTGGTGATGCGCAGCGAGTCCAGGCCGGCGTAGAGGGGGTTTTCGTCCAGGTCGACTTCGTCGGGCCGCTGGTGCAGGAACTCCGCCAGGTCCGCACGGAAGCCCGCCAGCGTCAGGGGCTCAGGCATGTCGCTCTCTCTTTGTAGCTGGTAGCTGGTAGCTGGTGGGTTGTGGCTGTGGCTGTGGGCCGGTCAGTTGACCTTGCGTTCGGAGTCGCTCCAGAAGCGGTCGCGCAGCTCCCGGCGGAGGATCTTCCCGCTCGGGTTGCGCGGGACATGGTCGATGAACTCGTACCGGGCCGGCAGCTTGAAGGCGGCGAGCCGGTCGATGAGGAAACGGTGCAGGTCCCGGGGGGCGGGCTGCTGGCCGGGAACCGCCACGACGAACGCGTGGACGGTCTCTCCCCACTGCTCGTCGGGGGCTCCCACGATCACCGCCTCGGCCACGCCGGGGTGGTGCTCCAGCGCGTTCTCGATCTCGGCGGGATACACGTTCTCGCCGGCGACGAGGATCGTGTCCTTGATGCGGTCGCGGATGAAGACGTAGCCGTCCTCGTCGACGTATCCGGCGTCCCCGGTGTGGATCCACCCGCCGACCAGGGTCTCGGCGGTCTTCTCCGGCAGGCCCCAGTACTCGACCATGTGGGCCGGGGTGGCCAGGCAGACCTCGCCGATCGCGCCGGGCGGCAGTTCGCGGCCGTCGTCGTCGATCACCTTGCTGCGGACACCGGGGTACGGGTGTCCCGCGGCCTGCATCCGGGGGTGGCCGGGGACGTGGTCGGCAGGCGGCAGGCACACGGCCGTGTTGCCGGTCTCGGTGAGTCCGTAGATCTGCGCGAACTCGGCCCCGAACATGGCCAGGCTCTCTTCGAGCAGTGCCTCCGAGATCGGTGACCCGCCGTACACGATCTTGCGGAGCGTTGTGAAGTCGTCCGGTACGGCTCCGGGTTCGCCCAGCATCATGCGCAGCATCGCGGGGACGACACAGGCGGTGGTGATGCCCAGGTCGCGGATGAGGTCGATCGCGTCGCGGGCCGCGAAGGCGCGCATCGCCACGACGGTCACGCCGGCGTTGAGGTTCTGGGCGGCCCACCACAGACCGCCGACATGGAATCCGGGGATGCCGATCAGGGCCGTGTCGCCGGTGCGCCAGTCGATCCAGTCCAGCCCTTCGCTCGCGAGGGCGTCACGGACGGCGAAGAAGCTGCGATGGGCCAGGACGACACCCTTGGGCAGGCCGGTGGTGCCGCTGGTGTAGAGCTGGGCGACCGGGGTGTCGGGGTGGACGGGCGGTGCGAGGTCGGTGGTGGGGTGGGCGGCCTTCCAGGCCGGGAAGCCGTCGGCGGAGCCGAGCCGGACGACCGTCTTCGGGGGCGCGGCCGGCAGCCGTTCCAGGACCGGCGCGAAGTCCTCCTCCAGGAAGAGCAGTTCGCTGCCGGAGTCCCGGAGGATGTGGCTGACCTCGGGGGCGGTCAGCCGCCAGTTGATGGGCACCAGGACGGTCCCGCTCTTGGCGCACCCGAAGAGGATCTCGTAGTAGTGCTCCGACTCCTTGCCCAGATACGCGATCCGGGCGCCCGGCGCCGCTCCCGAGGCGCGGATGGAGTGGGCGATGCGGTTGCTCTCCTGGTGCAGCTCCAGGTAGGTGAGGCTGCGGCCCTCGCAGAGAACGGCGGTGGCCGACGGTCGGTGGGCGGCGTGGAAGCGGGCTGTGTCGACAAGGGTCTTCAGCTCTGGGTGGTGCAGTCTGACGCCGGTTTTCTGCGGCGCCGTCAATTCGGCCATGCTGGGGATCTCCGCTCTCGGTCGTCGTCCGACAGCGCGCCGCCGGGTGGCGGCGGCGCGCCAGGGGATCGGTTCCTGCCTACGGTCCGTTCACGATGGCGAGCTTCACGTCGCCGTCGCATCGGCCGCCCGCGCTGTCCCAGTACCGGTAGGAGGTGTCCGCGACGATCAACGGATTTCCGCCGGGTGACCGCCGTTCCACCGAAAGGAACTCGATCTCCCCGGAGAAGGAACGAGCGTTTATGGGGCGCCGGAAGTTACCGCCGAACCGGGCGATGAGGATGTCCGGGAGCTGATGCCGCCAGTAGTCGTCGAGAGTCCATGACGTGAAGTCCTTCAGCAGACCCTCTTTTACCGACTTGGCGAGGGCGTAGTACATCATCTGGTTGTAGCTGATGTTGACCTCGACCGCGTTGAGATGCCCGGTGTCGTCGATATAGCAGGATTCCGGGATGGAGAATTCGCACTGCGCCGTCACACAGCCGGACCGTGAACTGACCGCGGCGGATTTCAGGTACGTGCAGTTCGCCTTGTACGGCCTCAGTACCTGTACCAGGAGTTCGTCGTCGCTCTCGAACTCCCGGGGCGGGGAATCCAGGTGTACGGCGGCCTCCGCGCTCATGCCGCTGCCTCGTCGTAGAGCTTGCGCTCGTCGTGGACGGTCAGCCGGAAGGAGACGGTCGGCTCGGGGGTGGTGGTGTGCCGGGCCCGGTGGACGAGGCTGCGGTTGTCCCAGACCAGCAGGTCGCCCTTCTGGAAGCTCTGCAGGTGGATGTTGCTGTGGGTGAAGGTGTCGTCGAGCTGGCCGGTGGCCTCGAAGAGCTGGTGGAGCAGGTCCGACTCCAGCGGTTTGCCGTCCTCGTCCTCGATGCCGACGGTGAAGCCCTCGCTGATGTAGAGAACCGTTTCACCGGTCATGGGGTGGGTGAAGGCGGTCGGTTTGACGACGGCCGGGGTCTTCTCCTCGACCTCGTCGATGATCTCGGAGATCGGCCGGTACACGTCATGCGGACGGATCTTGAAGTACTTGCGCACCGAGTGCCGGCAGAAGGTTCCCGCGAGTTCCTTCCTGAGACCCTCGGGGAGCCTCTCGTACGCCTTGCCCATGTCGATGAAGTAGGTGCCCCGGTTCTTCTCGGGTATCACCTGCGGGTAGATGAGGGTGAGTCCGAACGGGTCCGGCATGAACTGGTAGTCGGCGTGCCAGAATTTGCCGGTCTTCGGCACGCCTATCTGCTTCCCGTCCTTCGGGACATTGGAGGAGACGAATATCTCCTCGACCTCGGGGTGCTTGTACATGGGTTCGTAGTAGGTCTCCGGACGGCCCAGCAGCTTGCCGAGTTCCAGGAACTGCCGCGGTGTCAGGTCCTGGTTCTTGAGGATCGCGATCTTCTTCGAGTAGACCGTTTCCTTGAGGATGCCGAGGTCCGCCGGTGAGGCGGTGGCAGGGTCGAATCCCTCGACGGTGGCGCCGATTTCCGTGCCGGCCTGGGCCTTGATCTTCATGGTTGTCCGCTTTCCGTTGGTGACGGTCACTGGGCGAGTTTCGAGTCGATCAGCCTGGCGGTCGCGTCCAGGGTGAGGTCCTCCTGGAGTTCGTTGTCCTCGACGGTGACGCCGAGATCGCGCTCGATGCGCATGCTGATCTCGACCATGGTCAGCGAGTCGACGTCCAGTCCGGCGAAGGTGACATCCGGGCTGATCCGGTCGGGCGGCGCATCGTGCAACTTCGCGAGGATCGTGACCAGTTGGTCGTAGGTGGTGCTCATGATGCGGGTACTCCTCCTCGGTCGTACGGGTGACTGATCCGGGCGAGCGCGGGCCAGCTCAGGAGGCAGGAGCCCCAGGTGAGACCGCCTCCGAACGCGGTGAGCAGGACGCGCTCCCCCTGCTGGATGGTCCGGTGGGAGGCCGCGTCGGCCAGGGCGAGAGGGATGGACGCGGCGCCTGTGTTGCCCACCGACTCGACGTTGGACACACAGCGTTCCGGGGGCAGTCCGAGTTCTTCCGCCACCGAACGCAGGATGCGCAGATTCGCCTGGTGGGGAACGAAGTGGTCGATGTCGTCGGCCTTGTGGCCGGCCAGGGTGAGGGTGGTGCGCGCCGAGGCCGTCATCCGCGTGACGGCATGCCGGTAGACCTCCCTCCCCCGCATGGAGAAATGCCGGTCCTGCGGGCTCGCTCCGCCCGGCGTCGAGCGCTGCCGGGAGCCGCCCGCGGCCACCATGATCAGCTCTTCCCCGGTGCCGTCACTGCCGAGGTCGAAGTGGCCGACCGCACCCGGCTCGTCGGGGTGTCCGGCCCGCAGGACGACAGCTCCGGCCCCGTCCCCGAAGATGATCGCGTTGGCCCGGTCCTGCGGGTCGATGATCGTGGAGTAGGTGTCCGCGCCGATGAGCAGGACGCGCTCGGCGACCCCGGCCGCGATCAGACCGGTGGCCGAGGCCAGCCCGTACACGAAGCCGGTGCACACGGCGCTGATGTCGAATGCCGCCACACCCGTCAGGCCCAGTCGGGCGGCGACGAGCGGGGCGGTGGCCGGGCAGGAGCGGTCCGGGGTCGTGGTGGCGACGATGACCGCGTCCGCGGTTTCCGTGCCCGCCGACCGCAGCGCGCGGCGCCCGGCCTCCACGGCCAGGTCCGACGTCGCCTGGCCGGGCTCGGCGAAGTGGCGTCGGCCGATCCCGGTCCGGGTGCGGATCCAGTCGTCGCTGGTGTCGAGCCGCCGGGACAGGTCCTCGTTGGTCACGACGAGAGGGGGGACCCAGCCGGCCAGCCCGCACAGGACGGCTGACCGTTCAGGCGGTGCGGCGGGCGGCGGATCGTGGGGACTCGGCGGGTGTGCGGGCGTGCTGGGCACAGCAGTGTCTCCTCGTGGTCGTGCTCCGGGGTACGGATGCGGGTGCTCGGAAGCAGGAGGGAGGGGGCTGCACGACAGGGCGGAGCCGGGCCGGCCGCGTGCTGCGCGGTGGCCTCTATCGCCCGGCGGGCCTGCGGAGGGCGAGGACGGCCACCGCGCCGAGACAGACGCCGGCGGCGATGACGTACACGGCGTCACGGACCCCGTCGAGCAGGTCGGCGCCGGAGAGGTCGTGGCCCCCGGTGTCGGCGACGGCGACCAGGACGGCCAGGCCCACGGCGCCGCCCACCTGGAGCGTGGTCGATGCCATACCGGAGGCGATGCCCTGGTCGCCGGGGGCGACACCGGAGGCCGCCGCGATCCACATTCCGGTCCAGGTGGCGCCCTGACCGAGGCTCAGCAGCACGATGCCGGGCAGCAGGCGCGGATACGAGCCGTCGTCGGAGAGCGCGACGGCCAGGAGCAACGCGCCGACGGCTCCCACGGCCATGCCGCCCAGCATGGTGGTGCGCACCCCGAGGGTGGACACGGCCTTCACACCCGCCTGTGTTCCGACGGCGACGACGACGGCGGGGACGAGGAAGGCGAGGCCGGTGTTCAACGCGCTGTAGCCGTGCACCGTCTGGAAATACAGGGTCAGGAAGTAGGGGACGGAGCTGAACGTGGCGCTGAAGAGCGCGGTCAGGGCCATGGCGCCGACCAGACCACGGTGGGCGAACATGCGTGCCGGGGTGAGGGGATCGACGGTGCGCGCCTCGACGAGGGCGAAGAGCGACAACAGGGCGACGGAGAGGGCCGCGCAGATGAGGACGCCGCCGCTGCTCCAGCCCGCCTCGGGTGCGCGGACGAGGACGAACACCAGCAGGGTGATCCCCGAGGTGGCCGTCAGGGCGCCCAGGAGGTCGAAATCCCGTCGCCGGGACAGTGGTCCGTCGGCGGGGAAGAGAAGCGCACCGGCCAGCGCGATTCCTCCGGCCAGGGGAATGTTGACGAGGAACACCGACTGCCAGCCGAAGGCGTCCACGAGTACCCCGCCCAGCAGTGAGCCGAAGCACAGGCCGCCCGCGCCGGCGGCTCCCCAGACGGCCAGCGCCCGGTTACGGCTCGGGCCCTCGTCGTAGAGCGTGTTGATCAGGGAGAGGGTGGCGGGAAACAGGAGGGCGCCGCCGATGCCCTGGACGGCGCGGACCGCGACGAGGACACCCGCGGAGCCGGACAGCCCACCCACCAGGGACGAGAGGGCGTACAGCAGTGCGGCAAGGACGAAGATCCGGCGTCGTCCGAGCAGGTCCGTGGCCCGCCCTCCGAGGAGGAGGAACCCTCCGGTGGCCACGACATAGGCGCTGACCACCCATTGGAGATCCTGGCCGGAGAACCCCAGCCCGCTGCCGATGCTGGGGAGGGCGACGTAGACGATGTTGAAGTCGAGGGAGATGACCAACTGCGCCGTGGCAAGGACGAACAGGGGCAGTCCGAGACGCCGGCGCGGCGGAGCGGGTGACGACTTCAAGGCAGACATTTACGAACAATCCCCCACGACGCTGAGCAAGTGCTGTGTTGTGAATTCGCCGGCTTCGAACTGTGAATCATTTGTGCGGAGCGCGGCTCGTTCTGGATCGTGGCTCACTCCCTGCGCTGTGACAAGCCATCTCCCTCCGTTTCCGGACTGGCGCAGATTCGGATTGCTGGAATCGCTCGTGTGTGCGACGGAGTCCTTGGGGTGGCGATTCCCCCGGGCTTTTATCCCCTGTGGTGTCGATAATCGCCAGTAAACCTGTTCTTTTCGGCCATTCGAGGGTTGGCTGCACGTTGAATAGATGACCAGTTCCCCTGCTGATTCACATTGAATTGAGGCCGTACCGCAGAGGCCTTTTAAAGTAGTCGGACGGGAAGTCGTCCTGGTTCCCGGCGGTGTCGATATTCTTCATCACATCGTCCGGGTGGCGATTCTCCTGGATACCCCCGTACGGTATGCGGCATGAGGATGTCGTCCACCGATAACGAAAAGCGAAGTTTCGTCGTACCCCCCGTTCTGCTGGGGTTCGTCTTCCTCCTGTGCGCGCTGACGGCTGTGTCGTACGCCGTCGGTCGCGAGGCGGGTCCTGTGGCTCCCGGAATGCACCGGACCGGGGACAGCCCTGGAAGTACCGGCGGGCCGGGAATGCCGGACACGCATGGCATGGGCGCCGTGGACCGCACCGCGCGGGAGGGCCGATGACGCCCGCCGACCACCGTCCGGCACAGGACGGATCCCTGGTGACCACCGATCTGGTGGTCGGCGGGATGACATGTGCCGCCTGCGTGGGGCGGGTGGAGAAGAAGCTGGGCCGGGTCGAGGGCGTGACGGCGACGGTCAACCTGGCCACGGGCCGGGCCCGGATCTCCCATCCCGTGGCGGTGACCCCGCAGGAACTGATCTCGACGGTCGAGAAGGCGGGCTACACCGCCGAACTGCCGCCGCCACCCGCCCCGGACGACGAAGCGGCTCCGGGCGAGCGGCGGGAGGCAGCCGCCGGGAACGAACGGAACAGGCTCTGGATCACGACGGCGCTGTCGGTGCCCGTTCTGGTGCTGTCCATGGTCCCGGCCCTGCAGTTCGACTACTGGCAGTGGGTGTGCTTCAACCTGACCACGGTGGTCGTGCTGTGGAGCGCGTGGCCGTTCCACCAGCGGGCGTTCAAGGGGCTGCGCCACGCCGCGGCGACCATGGACACCCTGGTCTCCCTCGGCGTGATCGCCTCCTTCCTGTGGTCCGGATACGCGCTGTACTTCGGGGGCGCGGGTGAACCGGGCATGCGCATGCCGTTCAACCTGCTGCCCGGCGCCGAAGCCGGTAGCGCCCATCTGTACCTGGAGGCGGCGGTGAGCGTGCCGCTCTTCGTGCTCGCCGGGCGGTACCTGGAGGCCCGGGCCAAGCACGGCACGGGATCGGCCCTGCGCGCGCTCGCCGAACTCGGGGCCAAGGACGTCGAGCTGACGGAGGACGGCGGCAACCGCCGGATCCCGATCTCCGAACTCCGGGTGGGGCAGGAGTTCGTGGTGCGCCCCGGGGAGAAGGTCGCCACGGACGGGGTCGTGGCCGAGGGCAGCTCCGCCCTGGACCTGTCCCTGGTCACCGGCGAGAGCGCCCCTGTGGAGGTGGGCCCGGGATCCGCGGTGGTGGGCGCCGCCGTCAACGCCGGCGGGCTGCTCGTGGTCCGCGCCACCGCGGTCGGCGCCGACACCCAACTCGCCCGGATCACCCGGCTGGTGACCGACGCCCAGGCGGGCAAGGCCCGCATCCAGCGGCTCGCCGACTCCGTCGCCGGTGTCTTCGTGCCCGCCATCATCGCGGTGGCGTGCACGGTGCTCGGCTTCTGGCTCGGCGCCGGGGCGGACGGGGAGTCCGCCGTCACGGCGGCGGTGGCCGTACTCGTCGTCGCCTGCCCCTGCGCACTCGGCCTGGCCACACCCACCGCCTTCCTGGCGGCCACCGGACGCGGGGCACAACTCGGCGTGCTCATCCGGGGGCCCGAGGCGCTGGAGCGGTTGCAGCGCGTCGACACCGTGGTCTTCGACAAGACGGGCACCCTCACCACCGGTCACATGACGCTTCTGGAGACGACCGTAAGCGCCGCCGCCGAGGACGCGGCGCAGGTGCTGCGGCTGGCCGGAGCGGTCGAGTACGGCTCCGAACACCCCATCGGCCGGGCCGTCGTCGCCGCCGCGCGCCGTGCCGCCGACGGTGCGCGGCTGCCACCGGTGACCGGTTTCCGGGCCGTGGCAGGGTCCGGGGTGCACGGCCTGGTGGACGGCCGGGAGGTCTCCGTGGGGCGCCCGCGGCCCGACACCGTCCTGCCCGACAAGCTGCGGGAGGCACTGGACCGCGCCGAAGCCGCAGCGCACACCGCCGTCCTCGTCGAAATCGACGGCCGCCCCGTCGCCGTCCTCGCCGTCGGCGACAGCCTGCGGCCCTCCAGCGACCACGCCGTACTCCAGCTGCAGGTACTCGGCATCGAGCCGATCCTGGTGACCGGCGACAGTCCGACGGCCGCCCACGCCGTGGCCGAGCAGGTGGGTATCGAGGAGGTGCACGCCGGGATCACCCCGGAGGGCAAGGCGGACATCGTCGCGCGGCTCCAGGCCGAGGGACGACGCGTGGCGGTCATCGGCGACGGGGTCAACGACGCCGCCGCCCTGGCCTCGGCCGACCTGGGCATCGCCATGGGCGGCGGAACCGACGCGGCGATCGGCGCCGCCGACATCACCCTCGTACGTGAGGACATGCAGGCGGTCGTGGAGGCGGTACGCCTCACCCGCAGAACCCTGACCACCATCCGGGCCAACCTGATCTGGGCCTTCGGCTACAACGTGGTCACCGTCCCGCTGGCGGCCACCGGCTGGCTGAACCCGATGTTCGCCGCGGTGGCGATGTCCGCCAGCTCCGTCCTCGTGGTCACCAACAGCCTGCGGCTACGGGCCCACCGGGCCGCTCCACCGGTCTCCGCTCCCGCGGAGGGCGCCGACGACACCCGTACCCGGAAGGACACCGATGACCTCAGCGTCAGCAGCATCCGCTGAACGCCCCGCCCCGCTGTGGCGCCGTCTGGCCGTATCCGGTGGCGTGCGCGCCGCGCTGGTGCCGACGGGCACGTGCGCGGCGGTTCTCGTACTGCTCTCCCTCTACACGGCGAGCGGGGCGGCCGGCGAGCCACCGCAGAACATCACTGTCAGCGACGGCCGTATCTTCCGGCCGACCGACTCCGCCCTCACCTCGGCCTTCTTCTCCATCCGCAACACCGGTGGCACCAAGGACGTCCTGGTGTCCGTCTCCTCCCTGGACCTCGGAGTCACCGTGCTCGCCCGCACGGTCACGGAGAACGGCGAGAACGACACGAAGCCCATCGGTCCCGTCACCGTTCCGGCCGGGGGCAGCCTGCGTATGGAGCCGTCCACCATCAAGGTGGCGGTCCTCGACCCGCCGACGCTGGAACTCGGGAAAGAGATCCGCTTCGACCTGTGGTTCCGGAACTCCGGCCAGGTCAAGGCCACCGCGGTGACGGTGAGCCCCGGCCCCTTGTGACGACGGACGGCGCTCGCTCAGACCTCGCCCATCAGTGTGCGGATCTCGGTGACGAGCGCGACGAGCGCCGCCCGCTCGGGAAGGGTGGTGTCCGGGTGCCAGAGGTCGACGAGCAGGCAGGTACGCGGGCGGGCCCCGTGGTTCCACGCCTCATGCTCGAACGAGTAGTCGAAGAGCAGGCACTTGCCCTCGTCCCAGGACCGGGTCTCACCGGCGACCGTGATGCCGCACCCGTCCGGGATGTCGACGGCGAGATGCAGGTTGATGCTGAAGTTCCACAGGTCGCAGTGAGGATCGATCGCCGCACCGGGCAGGAGGGTCGAGAAGTGACACTCCAGGAGGGGGCAGATCTTCTCCGTGTCGACGGCGTGCTCCCTCAGCACCTTGAACGCGGTGGGAACGGTCTCGGCCGACTCCTCGACCAGTGCCCCCTTGCGGAACAGGTACAGGGCCTGCCAGTCCTGCTGGCGTGTGAGGTAGTGCTCGTAGTCCGAGAAGGCGTTCCGGCGGGCCGTCCAGGCGGTTTCCAGTTCTGCCTTGATCGAGGCGTGATTCGCCTCCAACGCCTGCACCACCGGGCTCAGTTCAGGATGTTCGTACGGATCGTGCCAGGGCTGCTGAGAAATTCCGGGCATGACCCATTTGGCGCCCTTCTGCAGGTGATGCCGTTGCCGGGTCCTCGCCTCCAGCATCTCCTCGACCCGCTCGATCGATTCCGGTCCGTACCTGTCCCGAATCGCGGCGAAGGCGTTCTCTATCTCCGGTGTCATGGGTGTCTCCAGGATTCCGAGGTCGAATAGGTCAGGGCCTCCGCCCGGACAGCAGGGGGAGTACCCCTGCCGTCCGGGCGGAAAGCGATCGTCGCCGTGGCTGTGGAGGCGTGAGGGGAGCGGAAAATGCCTCCGCGCACTCCCTGTGCTCCCAGTGCCTCCGATTCCCGACCGGAGCCGGGAACCAGAAGCAGTCGCGGCACGACTACGACTATTCAGTGGGGACGGTTGAATTCCCGCTCCCGCAGTTCCGGCTCTCCGCACAACTCGGCGGCCCACAGCAGGGTGTTCAGCTCCTCACGGGCCCGCGCCACCCGGGAGCGGACGGTGCCGATCGGACAGCCCACGGCGGAGGCGGCGTCGGCGTAGGACAGTCCGAGGAGCTGGGTCAGTACGAACGCCTCACGGCGTGACGCGTCCAGGCCGTCGAGCAGGTCGAGCAGTGCCACGCCCTCCTCGAAGCCCGGTAACCCGGACGGCTGGGTGCCTTCGGCCGCGGTTCGCCAGTCGGCGGTCTCGGCGACCTGGGGGCGGGCGGAGGCGTACCGGTAGCGGTCGATGACCGACCGGCGGGCGATCGCCATGAGCCAGGTGCGGACGCCCGAACGGCCGGCGAACTGCGGCAGGCTGTTCAGGGCGCGCAGGAAGGCGTCCTGGGCCAGGTCGTCGGCGCCGTGCGTGTCGCCACTGAGGTGGGCCACGAACCGCCAGACGTCGCTGTAGGTCGCCCGAACGAAACGCTCGACGGCGACGGGGTCGCCGTTCCGTGCGGCCAGCGCCCAGTCGGTCACTTCCTCTTCGTCGGTTCCCGGACCGGATGGCCTCGGGGCAAGCCTGGCAAGGGCAGGGATCATCGCAAAGCGTCCTTCGGGATACTGCGGGCGCGCACCAGGGAACGGCGGGGCGCGGCCCGGCAGGTCGGGGGCACTCACGACACGCCGCGTCCACGGCGGGCGGACACGCCGGAGCGCCATGGGCCGAGGGCCGGCGTGCGGCGCCGCGGTGCCGCCTCACGGTGTGTACGGCCGACGGGCACGCCGGTACTCCGCCTGTCGATGACAGACGGTCAGCGGTGGGCGACGTACCCCGGAGGACCCCTGCGCGAGACGACGTGGTGCAGCAGCACCCCACGCAGCCTGCGGACGGGGCGGCGTGGGACTACCGGACGGTCGGGCAGCTGCGGCCTGGCCAGTGCACCCGTGATCCGCAGCGCCAGCCGCAACGGCACGAACAGCGCGGCGGCGAGTGTGCGGCCGAGCCGGAACGCCGCGACCTCACCGCGCCACAGCCACAGCCCGCACACCAGGGCGGCGAGCGAGTGCGCGCCGAGCATGACGGCGGAGGCGTCGTCACTGGGCACCAGCATGCTCATGGGGCCCATCTCCATGGAGCTCATGTCCATCGAGCCCATGCCCATGCCCAGGTGATCCATGTGATCCATGTGATCCATGTGATCCATGTGATCCATGTGGTCCACGAGCTGTGCGTGGCTCATGCCCTTCATGAGCTCGACGTGCTCCGCGCTCGGCACGGAAGCCGTCGGCCCCGGGTGCAACAGATCGAACAGGGAGTGCAGGACGAGTTGGGCGACAACCGTGGAGCCGGTCACCACCAGGGCGCCGCGCTCACGCCCGGCGACCCACCACGCGGCCGACGCCGTGCCGACGGTGGCGCTCCCCAGGACCGGCCAGGACGGAGACATGCCGGATGCCCAGGCATGGCCCAGAGCCGCCGTCAGCACGCAGACGACCGCGAAGAACGCGGCTCGTACGGCGCGAGATGCCGGCCCGGTGGTCATGTCGACATGGTGTCATCAGACGGCTGGGCGAAAGGGTGTATCCGGCAACCGTGCACGGACGGACAGGCCGATGCCCTCCCCGCGATGTTCCGTGGGCGACGGGGAGAGGCCGTAATGAGCGTCCGTACAGCATTTCCTTCCCAAGACGTCGGTCGGCGGGGCGAGTTGGTTCCCGTGCCGCGGCGGGAGATTTCTCACGTCCGGGCTCCGCGCTCACGGTGCGAGAGACCGGGTGGGCGCGGCGATGCCCGCCGGGTCCCGGACGCCCTGGGCGGGTCTGCCACGGCCCTCCGCCAGGGCGGGATCGGCCGGGCCGGCGGCTAACGCGGAGGGCGCCGGTGTGGTGGTGCGCACCTGTCGGTGGACGTGGCTCGCCGGTCCGAGGCCGTCGAGGACCTGTGTCACCTGTCGGCGGACTCGTTCGTCGGCGGAGGCGTCCAGTACGGCGATCGTGGCGGCGTCGGTGTCCTGCGGGCGCAGGTGGTCGAGGGCCGGGACGTGCCGGACACGTACGTCCAGGCGGGCCGCCTGGGGCAGCGCGGTCCTGACGACGGGGCTGTCTCCGCGACCGGTCACGAGCAGAACGTCGGACTGGGCCAGTACCGAGCCGACGGCGGTGTACAGGTCGTCCATCGTGTAGCACCACTCGCGCGGATGCTGTCCCTTCAGCCGGGGGAAACGCCGGCGCAGCACGGTCAGCACACGTGCCGCCTCGGTCACGACGGTGCCCGGGGCGACGACATAGGCGAGGCGATCCGGATCCGGGACCGTGAGGGATTCGGCCTGCTCCGGCGTCGCGACGGGGCGTCCGCGCGCGGGGAGGATTCCGTCCCACCACGTTCGGGAGGCGGGGGTGTTCGGTACGCCCACGACGAGCACGTCGTCGCCTCGGTCCAGGAAGCGGCGCAACGACCGTGCGGCGTTCTCCACCGCGCCGCACGCGGTCGCGCCGGGACATCCGCAGGCCTGCCACGGGCCGGGGGAGTGGCAGGGCTGTTGCCCCGGCACCCGGGTGCCGGTCCGCCCCGCGGTGTCCAGGCGCGGCTGCGGCGCGTCGAGGCGTACGTACAGCATCCGGCGGGTGCGCAGTGCGGTGGACCAGGCCGCGATCTGTTCGCGGGCGAAGGAGGCCGTGGCGGTGTCCGCACCGTGGACGGCGATGGCCAGCCCGCTGTGGCCGCCGTCCGGATTCTCGTAGGAGACGGCGAAGACGGCCGTCCGCGGCGCGCCGTCGGCGTGAATGCCCGGTTGGCGCAGCGCCCGGGAGCGGGCTTCGTATCCGGCTCGTCGTGCGTGGGCCGTCAGAAGGCGGTGGGCGGGGCAGTCGATCGGGCCGCGCACCGGGTGCGTCCACGATGTGGCCACTTCCAGTGTTCCCGGTGCGAGGAGTGGGGCGGTTGCGCGGAACACTTCGGAGAGCACGCTTCGGTTCATCGTTCCTGAAGGGGAGGTTGGGGACACGCGACAGCGTCATCCAAGACGGCTGGCCGGCCCCGGTGCCGCTCTTGTCGGGGAGCACCACCCCAATGGATCAGTGATCACTGCGGAGGGCTCCGGCCGTCCTCGGCCTCCTCCGTGCCTCGCGCGCCCGGGCGAGCAGGATCGCGGCGGACCGGTTGCCGGCGTGTGGGCGCAGCCGCGCGGTCAGGGCGCGGAGCCGGTCGTCGGCCCGGGCGCTGGAGATGTGGGGGTAGAGGTCCAGGAAGGCGTGCCAGGTGTGGCAAGCCTGGTCGAGGTGGCCGATGGTGAGCTGGGTCTCCGCCAGTTCGGCGAGACAGACGGCGTGGGAGCGTCGCTCGTCGGCGGGGCGGTGGCGCAGGGCGCGGCCGAGCGCTTCCACGGCGGTCCGGTGGCGTCCCTGGCTGCGGGCCGCCGCCGCGTGCTGGAGTGCGAGCGAGCCCAGATGGAAGGAGCCGACCGGTGAGGTGGTACTCCCCGACGCGCTTTCCAGGCACTTATCGGCCCGTACGAGATGGCGGACATGACCACGGTCACCCAGGGCCGCGCCGGTGACCGCCAACTGACCGAGAAGGAAGGCCTGTTGGTGTGGTGGAGTGTGCCGGACACCGACCAGCACGGCCTGCTCGGCAAGACGGTGGGCGGCGGCATGGTGTTCGAGCGCGTGAGCCTGGACACTCAGGCCCCGCAGGGCCAGGGCGTAGCCGACGCGGTCTCCTGCCTCGCGGGCGAGTTCGGCGCTCGTGAGGTAGAAGTGCTGGGCCGCGGCCTGGTGGTTGGTGTCGAAGTGGGCGAACGCGCACAGGTAGGTGAGGCGGGCGGCCACGCTGAACAGCTCCCCGCGCACAACGGGTTTGAGGTCCGCCCTGAGCCAGGGCAACACCGCCGTGGCCAGGTACCGGCGCAGTGGCTGCCGTATCCGGCCGGCGCCGAAGACGGCGTCGCCGCGGGCGAGAACGTCGAGCAGTTCACGCGCCGATTCGACGTGCGCCATGCCGATGGCCGATCCCGCGCCGGTCCGGGGGGCAGGCCCTCGGACCGGCGCGGTCGGCCGGTGCGGGGCTGTCAGCGTCCCGAGTGAATAGGCGCCCAGCAGGGAGGCGGTCCGTCGGTCGGTGAGGCGCAGCAGGTGATCGAGGCGGTCCACTCCGCTCCCTTCGCCGGGCGGGGCGCCGGGCAGGTCGCCCGGGTCCTGTCCGCGTGCGGTCAGCCCAGTGTCCTGCGGCCGGACGGGCCTGCCCAGATGGCGTGAGAGGGCCTCGGCGACGAGAGCGGGGACGGGCGGCCGGGGCCGGCTGCCGGCCAGCCAGTGGGCCACCGATGTGCGGTCGTAGTGCAGTGCCGCTCCCTGCTCGCCGCCGAGCGCGTTCACCTCCCGTGCCAGCCGGGCGCCGCTCCATCCGGCCTGGTCCAGGAGGCTTCGTAAGTCCTGGTTCGGTGTGCGGGCAGATCGCACGGCCCTTCCCTCGCCTTCGTGACGGTCGGTGGATGCGGACGTTCAACGTCCGCACAGCTTCAACGTCCTGGTCGCCCGCGCCCGGGGTGGAAGCGCTTTCGCGCGAGCAGGGTCAGTGTGGAGCGCGGTCGCGGCGATGTGCAGTGCGCAAGATCGGCGCATCCACCGCAGCCGTGCGCCCCTCGTGCGGTGACCCGTACCTGGAGCGACGGACAGAGAAGGACGGAGCAGGATGGAGATGGGCGCGAGCGCATCGCGGCTCCCCGGTCAATCGTGGCACCCCGGCGAATCGCGGCTCCCCGGTCATTCGTCCGGCCGGTGGAGAACCGTGCACCTGTTTCCCGGGCAGGGCGACTTCTCCGTCGGCGCTCTGGTACGCGCCGTACGGGCCGACGCGTCGATGCGCACGGCCGCCGAGCAGGTCTTCGAGGCGATCGACGGCGTCGCCGGGGAGCGTGGACTTCGGCCGCTGGGGCCCTGGTTGCTGGGCCCGACGCCGCCGACCGCTCGCGAGCTGGCCGGTGACGCCGTCGGAGCCGCACAACTCGCCCTGTTCGGAGCTTCTATGACGGTGCATCAGGCTCTGTGCCGGTCCCACGGCGCGCCGTTGGCCGTCGTCGGGGTGAGCTTCGGGGAGATCGCGGCGCTCACCGCCGCCGGTGTTCTCACCCTGGACGACGGCGCGCGTGCCGCACACGACCTCGCGCGCGTCCTTTCCGCCTGCCCCGGCGGACTGACCCTCCTGGCCTGTCCGGAACGGGCCGCGCGTGACCTGATCGACGGTGCGGGCACTCGGGACGTGGTGGTGGCCGTGGTCAACGACGACCGGTCCGTCGTGGTCGCCGGGTCCGTCGCCGAACTCGCCCGCGTCGAGAAGGCGGCGGCGCTGACGGAGGTGACCGCCCTGCGCCTCCGTCTGCCGTTCACCTCCCACCATCCCGCGCTCCAGGCCGAGTCGGAGGCGTTCGCCCGGGCGGTGCGGGCCTACGACCGCGCCGAGGCACGCTTTCCCGTTCACTCGGCCGTGGCCGGCCGCGCCTACACCGCCGCCGACGACCTCCCCCGGCGGCTGGCCGACTGCCTGGTGCGGCCCGCCAGGGTGCCCGACGTCCTGCGCCAGGTGGCGCTGTGCGAACCGGACGTCGTCTTCGAGGCCGGCACCGGCAGCGCCCTCGCGTCCAGCGCCCGCGCGGTCCTGTCCCGACACCCCACGCTCGTACGCGCTCCGCTCGCGGAACCCGGCTCACCTTCCCGATGACCTTCCCCGCCGATCTCCCTGGAGTCCCCTGATGTCCTCCGCACCTCCTCCCGCAGCCGCGCACGAGGCGTTACGGCAGTTCGTCGACGGCCCCTGCGACCCCTCCTTCCTCTCCGCCCTCCACAAGGCGCTGGCCGCCGACCCGGGGGCGCACGGCGTCCGCAGCGAGCGTCTGCTGCGCCGGCTGAGGGCGCTCGGCGAGGAACTGCCGCCCGCCCGCCGGCTCTTCGAGGACCCGGCCCGGCTGGCCGCGCTGCACGCCTGGACGGCGGTGGCGGATCCCGGCCTGTGCATGACGGCACTGGTCCACTACCTGCTCTGCCTCGGGTCCATGGCCCAACTCTCCGACGACCCCGCCGCGTTGGAGACCCGCATGGCGGCGCTGGAGTCCGGACGCACCAAGGGCGTGTACCTGATCACCGAGGTGGGTCAGGCCAACAGCCACCTCGCCACGGCCACCCGCGCCGAATTCGACCCGGCGAGCGGCGAGTTCGTCCTGCACACCCCCGACCCCGGCGCCGTCAAGTTCTGCGGCGCCGGATCACGCACCGTCCCGCAGACCGGCGTGGTCCTCGCGCGGCTGTACGCCGGGGGAGTCGACCGGGGCGTCTTCGCGTTCGTGGCCGACATCACCGACGAGCACGGGCCCCTGCCCGGCATCGAGATGTCCTCGGGCCTCGAACTCGGCGCCCTGCCACTGGACTACGTCCACCTCCGCTTCCACACCGTCCGCCTGCCGTTCGCCCACTGGCTCGGCGACGGCGCCCGCATCGACGGTGACGGCACCTTCCACGATCCGGCCGGCTCCCCCGACCGCCGACTCCAGCGCACCCTGCGGGTGGGCCAGGGGCTGTGGGCGACGATGCCCGCGGTGGCAGCCGCGACCTGCCGTCAGTCCGCCGTCCAGGCCGTCAACTACGCACGGCAGCGACGTACTCAGGGGCGGCTCGCCCCCGGCGCACCGCTGCTCGGCTACCGCAGCCAGCAGCGCGCCGTGCTGGGCGCCCTCGCCGACGCGTTCGCCCTGACCTGCGCCGCCCGCCGGACGAGCGGCATGTGGGCCGACGCCCTCAAGGCCTCGGACGCCCCGCGGGCCGACACCGCCATGGGGCTCTCGCCCTGGGCCGCGGTCAGCGCCCCGCTGGCCGCCTACAAGGCCCTCGCGGTGCGTACGGCGGCCCGTGTCGCCGCCGACTGCCAGCGCCACTGCGGCTTCTCCGGCCATCTGGACATCAACGGCCTGGCCGGATACCACGGCTTCCACCACGCCTTCGACACCGCGGGCGGAGACAGCCAGCTCATCCTGTACGACGTCGGTCGTACGCTGGTCGAACAGTACGTCCCCGCACAGGCACAGGCACAGGCCGCGCCCGGCGCCCCGTCCCCCGACTCGCCGCTGTGGTGGCCGGCGCTCGCCCGGCGCCACGAGCACCTGCTGACCGAGCACCTGCGACGGCTCCACGACCTCCGTGCCCAGGAGGCGGCAGACCCCTTCGACCTCTGGAACCCCCTCCTGGAGGACGCCGGCCTGCTCGGCGAGCTGCACGCGACCCGGCTCATGGCCGACGACGTGGCACACACCCTCGCACGGACGACGGACCCCGCACTCACCCGGGCCATCGCACCCCTCGCCGCACTGCACGGCGTCACCACGGCCCGACGCTGGGCCGGATCACTGCTCACCCGCGGTGCGCTGCGGCCCGCGGACGTCGACGCCCTCACGGCTGCCGCCGACCGGCTGTGCGACGAGATCCTGCCCCACCTCCCGCTGCTGACCGAGGCGTTCGCCTTCCCGGACGACATCGTGGCCGCCCCGCTCGCCGCCGCGGACGTCAACGCGGCGACGGACGCGGGCCTGACGTGGACGCCGGGAGGAACGGCATGACGGACGCAGCCGGCCACCGACGTATCGGTGTCCTCGGCATGGGCACGTATCTGCCGGCCCAGGTGCGTTCCAACGCCGACGTGGCCCGTGACGCCGGGGTCACTCCTGAGTGGATCAGCGAGCGCACCGGCGTACGGCAACGCCATGTCGCCGCCGCCGGCGAGGCCGCCTCCGACCTGGCCGCCCGTGCGGTGCGTGCCGCGGCCGACACAGCCGGGATCGACGTGCGCGACGTCGGGTTGCTGGTCTGCGCGACCTCCACGCCCGACGAACTGGGCCCGTCGACCGCCTGCCGGATCCAGGCCGTGCTGGGCGCCTCCCGGGCCGTCGCCCTCGACGTCAGCGCCGCCTGTTCCGGATGGCTCTTCGCGGCGAAGGTGGCGCACGACTGGCTGCTCGCCTCCCCGGAGATCCGGTACGCGGCGGTCGTGGGCGTCGAGGCGTACTCGAAGTTCCTCGACCCCACCGACCGGGGCACGGCGGTGCTGTTCGCCGACGGAGCCGCCGCCTCGATCCTCTCTCCGGTGGCCGCTCCGCAGGGCTTCGCCCACTTCGCCTTCGGCTCCGACGGCACCCTCGCCGACCGGGTGCTCATCCCGGCGGGCGGCAGCCGCCTGCCCGCCGACGCGGACACGATCGCGCGGGGGGACCACCGCATCCGCATGGACGGCCGGACCATCAGCCGCTTCATCACCGACGTCTTCCCGGGGCTGATCACCGACACGCTCGACCGCGCAGGCCTCTCCCTCCAGGACATCGACCGCGTCGTCGCCCACCAGCCCAACCCCGTGCTGCTCCGCCGTATGGGAGCCGAACTGGGCATCCCCGAAGGCCGGTTGGTCGTCGTCGGCGACGAAGTGGGCAACATCGGCGCCGCCAGCACGCCGTACGCCCTCGCCGCCGCAGCGCGCGACGGACTGCGGGTCGGCGACCGGGTCCTGCTCGCCGTGTTCGGCGCCGGCATGACCTGGGGCAGCGGGCTGCTCACCTGGACCGGAGCACCGGCCCGCACCACGCCCACCCGGACCTCCCCGCCCGAACCCCACGAGACAGAAGGAGCCCCCGATGAACGCTGTTGACCTCTTCCGCCTGGACGGCGCCCGTGCCCTGGTGACCGGTGCCTCGCGGGGCATCGGCAGGGCCGTCGCCCAGGGGCTGGCCGACGCAGGCTGCGACCTGGCCCTGACGGCCCGCACCCCGGCCGCCCTCGACGACACCGTGCGCTCGGTCCAGGACCGGGGACGCAAGGCCGTCGCCCTCGACGGTGACCTGGCGGAACCCGGCACCGCGGCCGACCTCGTCGACCGGGCCGCCGCCGCGCTGGGCGGCCTCGACGTGATCATCCACAACGCCGGCACGCTGCCCACCGCCGAGGACGGGGCACCGCTCCTGGTGCCCCTGCAGCAAGCCCGGCAGGAGGACTGGGAGGCCGTCGTATCGGTCAACCTCAACGCCACGGCGGCCCTGTGCCGCGCCGCCCACCCGCACCTGGCCGACTCAAGGCGGGCCAGTCTCGTCCTGATGTCGTCCGTCGCCGGACTCGTCGGCACTCCCATGATGGAGGCGTACGCGGCCACCAAAGCCGCCCAGCTGTCCCTGACCCGCTCGCTGGCCGTCGGCTGGGCACGTCAGGGCATCCGGGTCAACGCCCTGTGCCCCGGCTGGACCCGCACCGACATGACCGCGTTCGCCGCCAACACCCAGCCCCTGTCCGACTGGCTCACCAGCCACGTCCCGCTGGGCCGCTGGGCCACCGCCGACGAGGTGGTCGGCGCCGCGCTCTTCCTCGCCTCACCCGCCTCGTCGTTCGTGACCGGGCACGCCCTGGTCGTCGACGGCGGACTGGCGGTGCCCGACGGGGGCCTGGCCGGATATCCCAAGCCGCCCTCCCCGTTCGCCGCCGCGTGAGGGGCCGTTCGTGATGTCCCTTGCTGTGTCCCCCGCCGAGAGCGACGCCACCGCGGTCATCACGGGAATCGGCGCCTGTCTCCCGGAACACGTCGTCGACAACGACACGGTCATCGCGCGCGGCGTGCTGCGCACCGACGACGCCTGGATCCGTAGCAGGACCGGCATCGCGCGCCGCCGCCACGCCGGGCCGGGCACGAGCACCGGCGACCTCGCCGTCGGCGCCGGCCGCGCGGCCCTCGTCTCCGCCGGGGACCACCGGCCCGACATGCTCCTGCTGGCCACGAGCACCCCCGACCACCCCTGCCCGGCGACCGCCCCCGCCGTCGCCCACCGGCTGGGCCTCGGCACGATCCCCGCGTTCGACCTCGCCGCGGTCTGCTCGGGATTCCTGTACGCCCTCGTCACCGCGACCGCCCTGGTCCGCGCCGGAACCTGCTCGACGCCGCTGGTGATCGGCGCCGACACCTACACGACGATCGTCGATCCACGGGACCGGGAGACAGCGCCGATCTTCGGCGACGGCGCCGCCGCGGTCCTGCTCCGACCCGGTGGCCGTGATGCCCCCGGAGCGGTCCTCGCCACCGACCTCGGGGCCGACGGCAGCGGCAGCGACCTCATCACCGTGCCCGGCGGCGGCTCGCGCCACCCCCGCGGGCTGCCCCCGCCCGACCCCGACTCGCACTACTTCCGCATGCGCGGACGCACGGTCTACGCCCACGCCGTACGCCGTATGACGCAGTCCTCCCGCGCAGTCCTGGGCCGGACCGGCTGGCCGCCCGACACCCTCGGGGCGTTCATCGGCCACCAGGCCAACCAACGCATCCTCGACGCCGTCGCCGAACGCCTGGGAATCGCCGCGGCCCGCCGGTTCGGCACCATCCACCACACCGGCAACACCGCCGCCGCGTCGATCCCCCTCGTCATGGCCGACAGCACGGTGCACGCGGCGGTCCGGCCCGGCGAGCGAACCCTGCTCACGGCCTTCGGCGGTGGCCTCACCTGGGCATCCGTCGCCCTCAACTGGCCGAACGCCGTGCCCCGTTCGCAGGCGCCGCCCGCAGGCCCGGCCACCGCACCGCTGTCCACCGCCGACCTCTCAGGGAGCCACCCATGGCCCACGACCACGCCGACATCCACGCCCGCCTCGTGACCGTACTCAGCGACAAGTTCGAAGTCCCCGCCGACCGGATCGACGCATCCGCCACCCTCGACGGGCTGTACCTGGACTCACTGGCCGTGGTGGAGCTGTACGTCACCCTGCAGGAGGAGTGGCAGATACCCCTCGACGACTCCACGGCCTCCGGCGATCTCACCGTCGCGGACGTGACCCGCGCGGTGGCCGAGCTCCTCGGGGATCCCGACCGTGGAGCGGCGTGATGCGCGCGCAGGAGATCGCCGTCACCGGCATCGGTCTGGTCACGCCCGGCGGGGTCGGCACCGAGGCGACCTGGGAAGCGGTGTGCGCCGGACGCTCGGCGGCGCGCACCGACCCCGCCCTCCAGGGACTGCCCGTCACCCTCTCCTGTCGCGTACCACCGTCCGAGAAACGCCCGGGCAGGCTCTGGCGCCACGACCGGTCCACCCGTTTCCTCCTGCTCGCGGCCGAGGAAGCCCTCGCCTCGGCGGGGCTCGCGGGGCGGGACTGGGACCCCGCACGGGTCGCCGTGGTCGTCGGCACCGCCGCGGGCGGCATCGACACCCTGGAGACGCAGCACCGCAAGCTGCTCACCACCGGGCACACCACCGTGTCCCCGATGACCCTGCCCGCCTTCCTGCCGAACATGGCCGCAGGCCATCTCGCACTCGAACTCGGCGTCAGGGGCCCCTCCCTGCAGACCTCGACGGCCTGCGCCTCCGGGGCCACCGCCCTCATCACTGCTCTGCTGCTCCTGCGGGCGGGGGCCTGCGACATCGCCGTCGCGGGCGGGACCGACGCGATGGCCACGCCGCTGTGCGCCGCCGCCTTCGCCAAGATGGGGGCGCTCTCCCGGCGCGAGCACGATCCCGGCCGGGCCTCACGGCCGTTCGACAAGGAGCGTGACGGGTTCGTCCTCGGTGAGGGCAGCGCCCTGCTGGTCCTCGAACGCCGCCGGCACGCCGAGGCGCGGGGCGCCGGACCCCTGGCCGTCCTCGCCGGTCACGGCAGTACCAGCGACGCCCACCACCCCACGGCACCGCACCCGGAGGGAGCCGGGCTGCGGGCCGCGATCGAGGCCGCTCTCGCCGATGCCGGGGCGCACACCGACGACGTCGACCACATCAACGCCCACGGCACGAGCACCCCGCTCAACGACAGCGCGGAAGCCGCGGTCGTCCGCGGCCTCTTCGCCGGCCGGCACCCGCCGGTCACCTCGGCCAAGGGAGCCCTCGGGCACACCATGGGTGCCGCGGGCGCCATCGAAGCGGCCCTCACGGTGCTGACGATCGCCCGCGCCACGATCCCGCCGACCGCCAACTTCGAGGCACCCGACGCCACCACCGCCGGCCTCGACATCGTCGCGGGGACCCCTCGCACCCAACGGACCGGACTCGCCCTCAGCCACTCCCTCGGCTTCGGAGGCCACAACACGGTGCTCGCGCTGACCCCGGCCTGAACCGCAGGGCGCTCAGATGTCCCGGAAGATCTCGATCTGCGCCCCCACCGAGTTCAGCCGCTCCGCCAGATCCTCGTACCCGCGGTTGATGACGTAGACGTTGCGCAGCACGGACGTGCCCTCCGCCGACATCATCGCCAGCAGGACCACCACCGCCGGCCGCAGTGCGGGCGGGCACATCATCTCGGCGGCCCGCCAGCGGGTCGGGCCCTCGACCAGCACCCGGTGCGGGTCGAGGAGCTGGAGGCGTCCGCCGAGGCGGTTGAGGTCGGTCAGGTAGATCGCGCGGTTGTCGTAGACCCAGTCGTGGATGAGGGTCTTGCCCTGGGCGGAGGCCGCGATGGCCGCGAAGAACGGCACGTTGTCGATGTTCAGGCCCGGGAAGGGCATCGGGTGGATCTTGTCGATCGGCGCCTCCAGCTTGGAGGGCCGGACCGTCAGGTCGACCAGCCGTGTACGGCCGTTGTCCGCGAAGTACTCGGGCGTACGGTCGTGATCGAGCCCCATCTCCTCCAGGACCGCCAGCTCGATCTCCAGGAACTCGATCGGCACCCGGCGCACGGTCAGTTCGGACTCCGTGACGACCGCCGCCGTCAGCAGGCTCATCGCCTCGACCGGGTCCTCGGAGGGCGAGTAGTCCACGTCGGCGTCGATGGTCGGTACGCCGTGCACGGTGAGCGTCGTCGTGCCGACGCCCTCGACCCGCACGCCCAGGGCCTCCAGGAAGAAGCACAGGTCCTGGACCATGTAGTTGGAGGACGCGTTGCGGATGACGGTCACCCCGTCGTGCCGGGCGGCGGCGAGCAGCGCGTTCTCGGTGACGGTGTCCCCGCGCTCGGTCAGCACGATCGGACGGCCGGGGGAGACGGAGCGGTCGACCCGGGCGTGGTAGAGCCCCTCCGTCGCCGCGATGTCCAGCCCGAACCGGCGCAGCGCGATCATGTGCGGCTCGATGGTCCGGGTGCCGAGGTCGCAGCCACCCGCGTACGGCAGCCTGAAGCTGTCCATGCGGTGCAGCAGCGGGCCGAGGAACATGATGATCGAGCGCGTCCGGCGGGCTGCCTCGGCGTCGATCGCCGCCATGTTCAGCTCGGTCGGCGGCACGATCTCCAGGTCGACGCCGTCGTTGATCCACCGCGCCCGTACGCCGATCGAGTTGAGCACCTCCAGCAGGCGGTACACCTCTTCGATGCGGGCGACGCGGCGCAGCACTGTGCGCCCCTTGTTGAGGAGCGAGGCGCACAGCAGTGCGACACACGCGTTCTTGCTGGTCTTGACGTCGATGGAGCCGGAGAGCCGACGACCGCCGACCACGCGCAGATGCATCGGCCCCGCGTACCCCAGAGAGACGATCTCACTGTCGAGTGCTTCACCGATTCGGGCGATCATCTCAAGGCTGATGTTTTGATTGCCACGCTCGATGCGGTTGACCGCGCTCTGACTGGTGCCGAGCGCCTCGGCGAGCTGCGTCTGTGTCCAGCCCCGGTGCTGTCTGGCGTCACGGATGAGCTTGCCGATACGTACGAGGTAGTCGTCTGCCATGGGGTTGAGGTTATCTCAGATATGAGATGGTGCCCTCTGAGGAGTCCGTGCGGGTGACGTACCGTCAGCGGCGCTTGGTGGAACGGGTGCGACGCCACCCGAAGGGTCCGGGCAGATCCATGGACGTCGTACGGCGCCCTGTGCTGCTGTGGGTGTGGCGCGGGCCTTGGCTGCCGCCGGTCGTGATCGACCAGGAGCGCTTGTTGATGTTGAGGCGCACGCCGGGAAGTATCCGGAAGCTCTTGCGGAATGTGAGAGGCATAGAACCCCGTTACCCCGGATCGGCGCGGTCATGGGCCACATCACACGGCGGCAGGGCATGACCATTCGCCACCCATGCACTAGAGTTATCTCGACATCGAGATATCTGCCCAGGCGCGCCGCAGCCCTACGCCGACATAAGTCGGCGGTAAGGGTCACCTTACTTAGCCTTACCTTAGCGGATCGGCCGAGTCGTCGTGGCGGCAGGATGCGGTGGAACGCGCACATCAATGAAGGAGACTGTCGTGTCGGCGAACAGCTTCGACGCCCGTAGCACGCTCAGCGTGGGCGACGAGTCGTACGAGATCTTCCGGCTGGACAAGGTGGAAGGCTCGGCTCGCCTTCCGTACAGCCTGAAGGTGCTGCTGGAGAACCTGCTCCGTACCGAGGACGGCGCGAACATCACCGCCGACCACATCCGGGCCATCGGCGGCTGGGACTCGCAGGCGCAGCCCAGCCAGGAGATCCAGTTCACGCCGGCCCGCGTGATCATGCAGGACTTCACGGGCGTGCCCTGTGTCGTGGACCTCGCCACCATGCGTGAGGCCGTGAAGGCGCTCGGCGGTGACCCGGCGAAGGTCAACCCGCTCTCCCCGGCCGAGATGGTCATCGACCACTCCGTCATCGCCGACAAGTTCGGTACGCCGGAGGCCTTCGGCCAGAACGTCGAGCTGGAGTACGGCCGGAACAAGGAGCGCTACCAGTTCCTGCGCTGGGGCCAGACCGCCTTCGACGACTTCAAGGTCGTCCCGCCCGGCACCGGCATCGTCCACCAGGTCAACATCGAGCACCTCGCCCGTACGGTCATGGTCCGTAACGGCCAGGCGTACCCCGACACCCTGGTCGGCACCGACTCCCACACCACCATGGTCAACGGCCTCGGTGTGCTCGGCTGGGGCGTCGGCGGTATCGAGGCCGAGGCCGCGATGCTGGGCCAGCCCGTCTCGATGCTCATCCCGCGTGTCGTCGGCTTCAAGCTCACCGGTGAGCTGACACCCGGCACCACCGCCACCGACCTTGTGCTGACCATCACGGAGATGCTCCGCAAGCACGGTGTCGTCGGCAAGTTCGTCGAGTTCTACGGCGAGGGCGTGGCCGCCACCTCCCTCGCGAACCGCGC
Source organism: Streptomyces lacrimifluminis (assembly GCF_014646095.1). GTDB lineage: Bacteria > Actinomycetota > Actinomycetes > Streptomycetales > Streptomycetaceae > Streptomyces > Streptomyces lacrimifluminis. The sequence goes on from NZ_BMMU01000007.1 coordinate 253,980, forward strand.
GACCATCGGCAACATGTCGCCGGAGTTCGGTTCCACCGCCGCGGTCTTCCCGATCGACGGCGAGACCATCAAGTACCTCAAGCTCACCGGCCGCTCCGCGCAGCAGCTCGCGCTCGTCGAGGCGTACGCCAAGGAGCAGGGACTCTGGCTGGACCCGGCCGCCGAGCCCGACTTCTCCGAGAAGCTGGAGCTCGACCTCTCGACCGTCGTGCCCTCCATCGCCGGCCCGAAGCGCCCGCAGGACCGTATCGTCCTCGCGAACGCCGCCGAGCAGTTCAAGGCGGACGTCCTCAACTACGTCGACGCCGTGGACGAGGCGGGCAAGGAGTCCTTCCCGGCCTCCGACTCCCCGGCCGTCGCCCCGAACGGCGTCCCGTCCAACCCGGTCACCGTGACCGCCCCCGACGGCTCGACGTACGAGATCGACCACGGTGCGGTGACGGTCGCGGCCATCACCTCCTGCACCAACACCTCGAACCCGTACGTCATGGTCGCCGCCGCGCTCGTCGCGAAGAAGGCCGTGGAGAAGGGCCTGACCCGCAAGCCGTGGGTCAAGACCACCCTCGCCCCGGGCTCCAAGGTCGTCACCGACTACTTCGACAAGGCGGGGCTCACCCCCTACCTCGACAAGGTCGGCTTCAACCTCGTGGGCTACGGCTGCACCACCTGCATCGGCAACTCCGGCCCGCTGCCGGACGAGGTGTCCAAGGCCGTCAACGACCACGACCTGGCCGTGACGTCGGTGCTTTCCGGCAACCGTAACTTCGAGGGCCGGATCAACCCCGACGTCAAGATGAACTACCTGGCGTCCCCGCCGCTGGTCGTCGCGTACGCCCTCGCCGGTTCCATGAAGGTGGACATCACGCGCGACGCGCTCGGCGTGGACCAGGAGGGCAAGCCGGTCTTCCTGGCCGACATCTGGCCCTCCGAGGCCGAGGTCAACGACGTCGTGGCGAACGCCATCGGCGAGGACATGTTCGCCAAGTCCTACGCCGACGTCTTCGCGGGCGACGCCCAGTGGCAGGCCCTGTCGATCCCCGAGGGCAACACCTTCGAGTGGGACCCGCAGTCGACGTACGTCCGCAAGCCCCCGTACTTCGAGGGCATGACGATGGAGACCACCCCGGTCTCGGACATCGCCGGCGCCCGTGTCCTCGCCAAGCTCGGCGACTCGGTCACCACCGACCACATCTCCCCGGCCGGCGCGATCAAGGCCGACACCCCCGGTGGCAGGTACCTCACGGAGCACGGCGTCGAACGCCGTGACTTCAACTCGTACGGTTCCCGCCGTGGCAACCACGAGGTGATGATCCGCGGTACGTTCGCCAACATCCGCCTGCGCAACCAGATCGCGCCGGGCACCGAGGGCGGCTACACCCGCGACTTCACCCAGCCCGACGCGCCCGTGGCGTTCATCTACGACGCCTCGCGCAACTACATCGAGCAGGGCATCCCGCTGGTCATCCTGTCCGGCAAGGAGTACGGCTCCGGCTCGTCCCGCGACTGGGCCGCCAAGGGCACCGCGCTCCTCGGTGTCAAGGCCGTCATCGCCGAGTCGTACGAGCGCATCCACCGCTCGAACCTCATCGGCATGGGCGTTCTCCCGCTCCAGTACCCGGAGGGCGCCACCGCCGAGTCCCTCGGCCTCACCGGCGAGGAGACCTTCTCCTTCACCGGCGTCGAGGAACTGAACAACGGCACCACCCCGCGCACGGTCAAGGTGACCACCGACACGGGCGTCGAGTTCGACGCGGTCGTCCGCATCGACACCCCCGGTGAGGCCGACTACTACCGCAACGGCGGCATCATGCAGTACGTGCTGCGCAACCTGATCCGCAACTAGCCGATCAGGTAGGGCGGTTGGGCCGCACTCCCCACTCCGGGGGGTGCGGCCCTTCGCGTGCGCGCGGCTTTCCGTCCAGCCCGCCGCGCGAGCCGAGTGCCGGACGACCGCCGCACCGTGGCCGACCGTCGCGGACCAGGCCGGCGCGTCCACGGCTCCGGCTCAGGCTGACCACAGGGTTCCCCCAGGAAACCGGGACACGATTCGTACATGTCTGGCACTTCTGGGGTTCGCGGCGCTCATGTCCGTGTGCTGATCGTCGACGACGAACCGGCGCTCACCGAACTGCTGTGCGTGGCCGTCACCGAGGCGGGCTGGCGGCCCTACCCGGCCCTCGACGTCGAGAGCGCGCTGCGGCTCGCCCGCTCCTCGGCCCCGCACACGGTCGTCCTCGACGGCATGCTGCCCGACCTCGACGGCCTCCAGGTGCTCCGCAGGCTGCGGTACGAGAGCCCGCGGCTGCCCGTCCTCATGCTCACCGCCCGCGACGCCCTCGAACACCCTCTCGACGGACTGGAAGCGGGCGCCGACGACTACGTCACCAAGCCGTTCTCCCTGGAGGAGGTCGTGCTGCGGCTGCGCGGACTGCTGCGCCGGTGCGGCGCCGAACAGACGCGCACCGACGACTCCGTACGCGTCCTCGGCGACCTCGTGGTCACCGAGGAGACCCGCGAGGTGCACCGCGACGGCACCCCCGTCCAGCTCACAGCCAAGGAGTTCGACCTGCTCAGCGTGCTGATGGGCCATCCGCGCCAGGTGCTCAGCAAGGGGCAGATCCTCGATCACGTATGGACCGGCTGCTTCTCCAGCGGCGACAACCTCGTCGAGGTGTACATCTCCAGCCTGCGCCGCAAGATCGACAAGGGGCGGGCACCGATGATCCACACCGTGCGCGGACTCGGGTACGCGATCCGGGCGGGGGAGGACGGGAGATGACCGTACGTCCGCGCGGGCGCTCACTGCGGACCCGCCTGCTGTTCTTCATCGGGGTCACCCTGGCCGTGGTGTGCGCCGCCATGGCGGTCACCACCGTCCTCGTCCAGCACGAGTACCTGCTGGGCAGCCTGGACGACCGCGTCGCAAGCGCCGTCGAGCGCAGCCAGGGCGGCGCGGCGCTCCACCCCGAACTCGACACCGACCTCGGCTTCCTCAACGAGAACGGCCAGCCCGCCGGGACCCTGGCCGCCCGTCTCGGCGCCGACGGCACGCTGCTCACCGCGCAGGTCGTCGCCCAGGACGCGGCGCCGCGGGACCTGACCCCCGCCCAGCGGTCGGCACTCGCCGGCATCGAGGCCGACGGCTCGATGCACACCCGTACCGTGCCGGGCCTGGGCACCTACCGGATCAGCGCGGTCGGCGGCACCGCCGACAACGGGGTCCGGGTGCTGACCGGGCTGCCGATGGACGACGTCCAGGACATGATCCGCGGCCTGGTCGTGGTCGAGGCCGCGGTGGCCGTGGCCGGACTGACGGTCGCGGGCTGCGTCTGCGCGGTCGTCATACGACGCCAACTGCGGCCCCTGGGCCGGGTCGCCGCGACCGCGGTCGAGGTCTCGCGGGCACCGCTGGGCCGGGGCGCGGTCGTCGGTCTCACCCGCGTCCCGGAACGCGACACCGACCCGCAGAGCGAGGCCGGCCAGGTCGGCGCCGCCCTCAACCGGATGATCGACCACGTCGAGTCGTCCCTCGCCGAACGCCAGGCCGACGAGGAACGCATGCGGCGCTTCCTGTCCGACGCCAGCCATGAACTCCGTACCCCGCTCGCCTCGATCGCCGGATACGCGGAACTCATGAACCGGGGTACGCAGCGGATCGAACCGGCGCTGGCCTGGCGGCGCGTGTCGGCGGAGTCGGCGCGGATGACGGGGCTGGTGGAGGACCTGCTGCTGCTCGCCCGCCTGGACGAGGGGCGGCCGTTGCAGTCCGCCGAGGTGGACCTCGCGTCGGTGGTCGCCGAGTCGGTGTGGGACGCGCGGGCCGCGGGCGAGAACCACCACTGGCAGCTGGCGCTGCTCCTCGACTCCCCGGCGCTGGTCGTCGGCGACGAGGCGCGGCTCCACCAGGTGGTGGGCAACCTGCTGGCCAACGCACGGGTTCACACCCCTGCCGGTACGACGGTGGTGGCCTCTGCGGAGGTCGTGGACGAGCGGTGCGTCATCCGCGTACGCGACGACGGCCCCGGCATCCCACCGCACCTGCTCCCGTCCGTCTTCGAACGCTTCACCCGAGCCGACGTCTCCCGCGCCCGCAACGGCCCCCAGGCCGGGGGTTCGGGCCTCGGCCTCGCCATCGTGTCGGCCATCGTGGCCGCCCACGGAGGCAGCATCGACGTCGAAAGCGCCCCAGGACACACCGAGTTCACGATCGAACTGCCCACCGCGAGAGCGGTGCCGCCGACGGCATCGCGCCCTGTACTCCGTACGCCCCTGCGGCGGTGACCGGGGGCGTACCCGAGGAACTTCACCGCGGGCGGGGCGGCCTCGCGAGGCCGGTGCGGCCGACAGTGAGGCGGCGCCCCAACTCCCCTTCGGTGTCAGGTTCCGCGCGGGCCGCAGCCATCCGTGTGCGGTCCTCTTGCGTCAGGCGTTTACAACGGCACCGTGCGGCGCTAGCTTCGAAGAAGGGTGAGGTGGGAGCGCTCCCACACCGAGCGGACCGGAACCCGTAAGCGGGAGTCGTTCCCACCTCACCACCCCCCACACATCACACCGTGCGCATCTCACACCGTGCGCATCGCGCATCACGCGCGCCCCTCAGTCGGGCGCGCCCCTTCACCCGCACGTTCCGTACGTACCGCACGACGTACGGCGCATCGCGTACGACTGAAGGAGTTCATGACATGGCCCTGACATCATCGTCCCCACCCTCCCCCCGCACCCCACGCCGATTACCTCTCCCCACCCGAGGCGGAGCCCTTCTCCTCGTCCTCCTGGCGCTGCTCACCGCGATCCCGGCCCTCGGCCTGGTCGTCACGGCGGGTGGTGACGCGGAGGCCCACGGCACCCCGATGAAACCCGGCAGCCGCACCTTCCTCTGCTGGCAGGACGCCCTCACGGACACCGGCGAGATCAAGGCGGTCAACCCGGCCTGCAAGACGGCACAACAGGTCAGCGGAACAACGCCGTTCTACAACTGGTTCTCGGTGCTGCGCTCGGACGGCGCCGGCCGCACCCGGGGCTTCGTCCCCGACGGTCAGCTGTGCAGCGGCGGCAACACCAACTTCACCGGGTTCAACACCCCCAGCGCCGACTGGCCGTTGACCCATCTCACCTCGGGCGCCAATGTCGACTTCTCGTACAACGCGTGGGCGGCACACCCGGGTTGGTTCTACGTCTACGTCACCAAGGACGGCTTCGACCCGACCAAGACACTCACCTGGGACGCGATCGAGCCCCAGCCGTTCCTGAGCGTCGACCACCCGCCGCTCAACGGCAGCCCGGGCAACGTCGAGGCCAACTACTCCTGGAACGGCACACTTCCGGCGAACAAGTCCGGGCGGCACATCATCTACATGGTGTGGCAGCGTTCCGACAGTGCGGAGACCTTCTACTCCTGCTCCGACGTCGTCTTCGACGGCGGCAACGGCGAGGTGACGGGCATCAAGGACCCCGGCAACCCGTCCACCGAGCCCCCGCCCGGCGCGTGCACCGCCACCCGCCGTACGACGGGCACCTGGAACGGCGGCTACCAGGCCGAGGTGACCGTCACCAACTCCGGTACCGTGCCGATGCTCGGCTGGATGGTCGACTGGACCCTCCCGACGGGCCAGGCCGTGGACAGCCTCTGGAGCGGCAACGCGACCTACAACGGCCAGGCGGTGATGGTCCACAACGCCAACTGGAACGGCTCTCTCGATCCGGGCAGGACCGCGACGTTCGGGTACGTCGTCCGGGGCTCCGGCGGTGATACGGCAACTACCCTGCCCTGCCGGGTCGGTTAGACCCGCGGGGCTGCACGTCTGGGCGTAAACACGTTCAAGGCTGCTCAGGGCGGACCCGGTGGTCGATACCCACCGGGTCCGCGAGCCGGGCCGGCACGGGGGATGAGGCCCGGGTGGAGTGCGTCTGGGATGTGACCACCAGGAGACAACGTTGTCCAGTGGTCTGAACATCACTCTATCGCCCCCACGGACGGCGTCGTCAAACCGGACCTGTACCCCACCGGAGTGGACGCGGTACCCCCAGGCACGAATGCCGTGCGCGTCCCCTCGGAGGCCACTCGACCTCTCGTGGTAACGCCGGCGCACGCCACTGTCCTCGCGGCTTGTGCGACCTGTGGTGCGCGATCCGCCCGAAGGAGGAGGGGCCGCGTCATGCGTGTCCGCCCCACGTCCCTGCTGCCGGCCGCCGCCCTGGCCCTCGGCACGCCCACCCCGGCGCCCGCGGCGACGGGCGTGCGGGCAACACCCCCGAACCCCCTGGTCCAGGACCCCACTCCGTACGTCGATCCGCTCATCGGCAGCAGGAACGGCGGCGATGTCTTCCCGGGCGCGGTCGTCCCGTTCCCGGGTGGCCGAGAGGCCGAGGTCGCGACGCGCCTGATGCCCGTCGCTCCGGACGGGCGCGTGATGCGTGGCTCGCGGACGTCCGCACAGCTGCAGACTGTCGGCCCACCCAGGCCGTCCCCGGCCCAGTCCACAGCAGGCGCTCCATGCTCAAGCGCGTCCACCGACGCGCCGAAGCCCCAAGCCGGTTACTGCCCCGCCTCCCCACCCGCTCCACCGACCCCCGACCGGCGAAGCGGGCGGGAAGCGGTCAGCCCAGCAACTCCACCTCCGCCAGCGTCGACTCACCGTCCAGGACCAGCCGGTACCGGGTGTACGAGCCATCGGACGCCACGGAGAACGCCCGGGTCTGCCTGTCCCACCTGAACGGTTCACCCGAACGCCGGTCCAGGGTCCGCCAGTTCGCGCCGTCGGATGAGGAGCTGGACCCCTGCAACACCCAGCCCGTCGGGGCTTTGGCCCGGTCCGAGGAGGTCAGCGTGTACTGAACGGCCTTCGCGTCACCGGCGATCGGCAGCTCCACGGACCTCACCGTCGCGCTCGTGTCCGACGTGTCGTCGAACAAGGCACCCTCGCCGATCACCACATCCGTCCGCGGCGTCGGCACCTCGTCGTCCTGGGTGATCGACACCGGGGCCGCGTTCCTTGCCGCTCCCCAGGCCGAGGGCTCCGGGCCCATGTCGAACTCCAGGGTCCCGCCACGGGAGACGATCGAGTGGGGGAGTGAAGTCGACGTCCAGGGAAGGCCGTTGACCTTCAGTCCCTGCACGTACACGTTCCGGGCGCTGTTGTCCGGGGCCTTGATCACCAGGTCCCGGCCGTTCTCCAGATGGACCGTCGCCCTGGTGAACAGCGGGGAGCCGATGGCGTATTCGCCGCTGCCCATGACCAGCGGATAGAAGCCGAGCGCCGAGAACAGATACCAGGCCGACTGCTCGCCGTTGTCCTCGTCGCCGTGGTAACCCTGGCCGATCTCGCTGCCCGTGTAGAGCCGGGAGAGGACCTCGCGGACGTTCTTCTGAGTCTTCCAGGGCCGGCCGGCCGCGTCGTACATGTAATTAACGTGGTGGGCCACCTGGTTGGAGTGGCCGTACATGCCCATCCGGACGTCCCTGGCCTCCGTCATCTCGTGGATGACCCCCTTGTACGAGCCAACGAATTCCGGGGAGGCCGTCTCCGGGGTCTCGAAGTAGTCGTCGAGCTTGTCCGCGAGGCCCGCCCGGCCGCCGTACAGGTTGGCCAGGCCCCGGCTGTCCTGCGGGACGGTGAAGGCGTAACCCCAGCCGTTCGTCTCCGTGTAGTCGTGGCCCCAGACACGCGGGTCGTACGCCGACGACTCCACCCGCCAGTCGCCCCGTGCGTCCCGGCCCTGGAAGAAGCCGGCCCTCCTGTCGAACAACCGCACATACTCCTGGGCGCGGTTGAGGAAGTACGCGGACTCCTCCTCGTACCGTCGCTGCCCCGTCTCCCGGTACAGCTCCTGCCCCATGCGGGCGATGCCGTAGTCGTTGAGGTAGCCCTCCATTGCCCATGACAGGCCCTCGCGCGTCTCGGTGCTCGTGTAGCCGAGGAAGGGCGAGGTCGCCATGCCCTTGCGGCCCACGCCCGATGCCGGGGGCACGACGGTCGCGTTCTTCACGGCGGCGTCGTACGCCGACTTCGCGTCGAAACCGACGCCCTTCACATAGGCGTCCGCGAACGCCACGTCCGACGAGGTGCCCGTCATCAGGTCGGCATACCCGGGGGAGGACCAGCGCGAGGTCCAGCCGCCGTCCTTGTACTGCTGCACGAACCCGTCGACCATCTCGCCCGCTTGACGGGGCGTCAGCAGCGAGTAGGCGGGCCAGGTCGTCCGATACGTGTCCCAGAAGCCGTTGTTGACGTACACCTTGCCGTCCACGATCTTCGCCCCGGTGTGCGTCGGGGTGTCGGGGCCCGGCATGGGGGAGAACGGAGACGCGTACTGGTACTTCGAACCGACCTTCTCGAAGCCGGAGTTGGGGTACAGATAGAGCCGGTACAGGCTGGAGTACAGCGTGGTCAGCTGGTCCGGCGTCGCCCCCTCGACCTCGACCTTCCCGAGCAGCCCGTCCCACTGCCGCTGCGCTCCGGCCTTCACCGCCTCGAAGGACGTGCCGTCCGGAATCTCCTGCCGCAGATTGGCCTTGGCCTGCTCGACGCTGATGAGCGAGGTCGCCAGCCGCAGCGTGACCACCCCGGTCGGCGCCCTGAACCGGAGATAGCCCTTGACCCCGCTCGACGATCCCTCCGTGACCACCGCGTCGTCGTCGAACACCCCGTACACGAACAGCCGGGTCGCCCCCGCCGACAGCCCCGACTTCACGTCCGAGTAGCCGGTGAAGGTGCCGTTCTCCCGGTCGAGGGTCAGGCCCGCCTGGTCGGTGACGTTGTCGAAGAGGACGCTCGCGTCGTCGCCGGGGTAGGTGAAGCGCAGGACCGCCGCGTGGTCGGTCGGCGTCATCTCGGCCTTGACGCCGTTCTCGAACCGCACCCCGTAGTAATAGGGCCGCGCGGTCTCGTTCTCGTGCCGGAAGGCCAGCGCCCGTGCCGTACGACCGGTGTCCGGGGTGCCCGCTGCGGCCGACGGCATCACCTGGAAGGTCTGCCGGTCGCCCATCCAGGGGCTCGGCTCATGGCTCGCGCTGAACGCCTGGATCGTCGGCAGGTTGTCGGCGTTGTTGGCCCGCGCGTAGTCGTACAGCCAGCTCAGCGAGCCCGCGTTGGTCACCGGCGTCCAGAAGTTGAAACCGTGCGGCACGGCCGTCGCCGGGAAGGTGTTGCCCCGGGAGAAACCGCCGCTGGAGTGGGTGCCCCGCGTCGTCACCGCGTAGTCGGACAGGTGTTCCCGAGGTGGCTCGGGGGCGACGGTCCGGAGCGTCACGTCGTCGATCCAGCCCCGGAACCTCGCGGGCCCGGCCGGCGAGTCGTACGCCATCAGCACCCGGTCCACGGTCCTCCCCGCGGCCACCGACCCGATCCGCGAGGCGACATGGTTCCACTGGTTGACGTACAACCCCTTGGCCGCGCCCTGGCCCTGCGGCGTCAGCGCGAAGCCGTGCTGGTCGACCGGCGACAGTTCACTCAGAAGGGTGCCGTCCGTGAAGACCAGGTCCACCGACACGTTCGTGGCGTCGTAGTCGAGATCGCCGTCCGCCAACGACGGGAAGACCCGGTACGACAACTCGGTGTCCCGGTCGACGGCCACGTTCACGTCGAACACCTTGTTGTACGAGTACGCCCGTCCGGCCGCCCGATGAGTGCCGGCGTACCGCAGCGCCCGTTTGCCCGTGAAACCGGCGCGGGCCTTCGCTGTGGGGGAGCCGCTCGGGCCGCGGTCGACCAGCGACAGCATGTCCCGGGGCACGGGTGTGTCACCGTCGCCCGTCGAGAACTGGACATCGGCGAGCTGGGTGATGGCACCCCCGTTGTTCCGCCCGATGTCGAGCCGGAAGTGCCGGAACCCGGCAGGCGACGACAGGTCGTACGACCTGGTCCGCAGCCGCTCGGCGAACGACTCGCCCGCTCGGCTGTCGAGGGTCTTCCAGCCCGTCGCCCCGTCCGCCGAGCCCTGGAGCGTCCAGTCGGCGGGGTCGCGCTCGGCGTGGTCGTTGGCCGAGGTCAGCGCATAGGTGACCACCCTGACCGGTTCGTCCAGGTCGAACTCCACCCAACCGGTCGACGCGAACGTCAGCCACTTGGTCCCCGGCACACCGTCGACGAGGTTCTCCTTCACCTCGCCCCCGCCGGTGTTCTCGCCGCTCGCCCGTACGTCCGTCACGTGGTCGGTCACATTGCCCGGGATGCCGCTGCTGTAGCCGCCGTCGACACCCGAGGTCCGCTTGGTGCCGTCCGGCCCGGTGTCGACGGTGTTCAGCCAGTCCGGCGCCGGCTCACCCGCCTCGAACGAGGTGACGAACTCCCGGTCGGCGGCCGGTGCGGTGACCGGCAGGGCGGTCGCCGCGCCCTGCCCGCCGATCACCAGTGCGAACACCGCCGCGATGGCCGGAATTGATCCGAACTGCCATCCGAACCGCCACCCGTACCGAGCCCTGTACCGAACTCCCTGCCGCATGCGAGAGCACCCTCCCTGCCGCCGGACAACGTTGTCACCTTGGCTGCGCAGGAACCAGTAGGGAGTCAAGTGGTCAGTGGTGTCAAGGGCGTTGGGTGTGGCATTCGGGCCCAATATCGCGAATATTTCGCGCAAAGGGATGCGCGCGGTCCGCATATTTCCGCGAGGTCTCAACTCGGAAAAGACCCGCGACCAACCCTGCATTCGATCTTGCCCCTTTGACGGGAAGTGGACTATACCTGTCGGCGTCTGCGTAGGGTCTGTCCGACCGGTCAACGAGAGGTGTGAGGGGAGCCGGAAGGGTGGTTTGACGTGCTGAACGCGCGGCCCCGCCGGGTATTCCCTCTGATCAGGGCACATCACGCACTAAGTACTTCCTGCACGACCCAGTTCGACCCGATCGCGGTGCCGGGAGGATCCGGTTCACCGCCTGAGTCCTGGAGAAGGCGAGGACTTGAGCATGGGATCCACTTCCGACGAGAGCCGCACCCCCGACCGCACCACCGGTGCCACCGGCACCAGCACTGGCACCACGGCCACCGGCCCCGGCCGCCGCGACCTGATCAAACGGTCCGCTGCGCTCGGTCTGATCTCCGTCCCCACGATGAGCTTCCTGTCCGCCTGTGCGAGCAGCGGCGGAGGCGACGAGGACAAGGCCGAGGCGGGCGAGAAGACCGCGAAGAACCCCCTGGCCGTCAACGACAGCGCCCAGCTGGAGTTCGTGCTCTTCGACGGAGGCTTCGGCAAGGAGTACGCCGAGGACGCGGTCAAGATCTACGAGCAGAACTTCCCGAAGGCGAAGGTCAAGTTCTCCGCCACCCAGAAGATCCAGTCCACGCTCCAGCCCCGCTTCAACCAGGGCACCCCGCCGGACCTCATCGACAACTCCGGCGCCGAGCAGATGGACATGGGCGTCCTGGCCGGCAAGAGTCAGCTCGCCGATCTCACCCCGCTGCTGGACGCACCGTCCTTCGACGACCCGAACAAGAAGGTCCGCGACACGCTGCGGCCGGGCATCGTCGAGATGGGCCAGCTCGACGGCGACCCGGTCTGGATCATGTACTACGCCTACACGGTGTACGGCGTCTGGTACTCCCAGAAGGCCCTGGACTCGCTCGACGCCACCTACCCGGAGACGTGGGACGAGATGCTCGCCGTGTGCGAGAAGGCCAAGAAAAAGGGCATGGCCGGCTGGACCTACGCCGGCAAGTACCCGTACTACCTGCCCTTCTCGCTCTACCCGATGATCGGCAAGGTCGGCGGGGTCGAGGTCCTCGACGCGATCGACAACCTGGAGCCCAACGCCTGGAAGCACCCGGCCGTCAAGGCCTGTTTCGAGGCGTACTACGAGCTCTACAAGAAGGGGTACGTCCTCAAGGGCACCCCCGGTCTCGACCACATCCAGTCGCAGACCGCGTGGGCCAAGGGCAAGGCCCTGTTCATCCCGAACGGCTCCTGGGTGGAGAACGAGTCGGCGAACGTCATGCCCGCCGACTTCGACCTCGCAGTCTCCGCGCCGACCGGCATCGACAGCTCCGACAAGCTGCCGTTCGGCACGATCTGGGCCTCCGGCGGTGAGCCGTTCATCGTCCCGGCGAAGGCGAAGAACACGGCGGGCGGCATGGAGCAGCTGCGCATCATGCTCAGCGAGGCCTCCTCGAAGAACTTCACCACCAAGGTCAAGTCACTGACCGCGTACAACGGCGGCACCGACGGCATCACCCTCACCCCGGGCCTCAAGTCCGGTGTGGCGGCGCTGGAGAAGGCCGGCGACAACGTGGTGAACCCGCGCCTCCAGGACTGGTACGTGCAGCTCCAGAAGGAGAAGATCGGGGTGTCGGGGCTCGGCGAGATGATGGCCGGACGGCTCACCCCGGCCGAGGCCATCAAGAAGATCCAGGGCTACGCCGACGAGACCGCGAAGGACACGTCGATCAAGCACTACAAGCACCAGTGACCAGAAGCCGATGATCTGTCACCAGCGGCGGCACCCGCGCACGGAACGGGGTCTGTGGTAATGCAGCACGGCAAGTACCGCTTCATCGTGGGATTTTTGGCGGTCCCGCTCGGGCTGTACGCACTTTTCGTCATCTGGCCGTTCATCCAGTCCATCTATTACTCGTTCACCGACTGGACCGGACTGAGCCCGGAATTCGAGATGGTGGGCTTCGCCAACTACGAGAGGATGTTCGACGACGACATCTTCTGGAAGTCGTTGCAGCACAGCCTCCTGTTCGCGTTGGTGCTGCCGCTGGTGACGATCGGTCTGGCGCTGTTCTTCGCCTTCATGATCAATGTCGGCGGGAAGCGGCGCCGCGGCGGACCGGTGATTTCCGGGGTCCGCGGTTCCTCGTTCTACAAAATCGTCTACTTCTTTCCGCAGGTGCTGTCGATCGCCATCGTCGCGCTGCTGTTCGCCTTCGCGTACAACCCGGACAGCGGCTCGATCAACTCACTGCTGCGCGGTATCGGGCTCGACAGCGTCCAGCCGCTCTGGCTCGGCGACCCGGGCCTCGCCCTGTGGTGTGTGATGGCGGTGCTGGTCTGGTCGACGGTCGGCTTCTTCGTGGTGCTGTTCTCGGCGGGCATGGCGTCCATCCCGGCGGACCTGTACGAGGCCGCGCTGCTGGACGGCGCCGGCCGGGCCAGCACGTTCTTCCGGATCACCCTGCCGCTGCTGTGGGACACCGTGCAGTCCGGCTGGGTCTACATGGGCATCCTCGCGCTGGGTGCCGAGTCGTTCGCGGTCGTCCAGATCATGACGACCGGGCCCGGCGGCCCGGACTACTCGACGACCGTCATGGTCCTGTACGTGTACCAGAAGGCCTTCCGTGACGGTCAGGCCGCCTACGCAACCACCATCGGGGTCGCCCTGCTCGTCGTCACGCTGGCCTTCGCGGCCCTCGTGATGCGGCTGGGCCGGCGCGAGCGGCTGGAGTACTGACACACATGAAGACGACCGACAGCACACCGTCGGACATGGTCCCCCAGCAGTCCGGTGGGCCCGTGCGCAAGGAGAACGCGTCCGGTGCGCAGAAGCGCGAGAAGAAGGAAGGCACCGTCCTCAACGTCTTCTCGCACGGCATGCTCGTCCTGTGGGCGTTCATGGTCGTGATGCCGCTCCTGTGGGCGGTGATGACGTCCTTCAAGGACGACAACGCGATCTTCAGCTCCCCCTGGGCCCTGCCGGACAAGCTGCACTTCGACAACTGGGCGCGGGCCTGGACCGACGCCAACATGAGCGACTACTTCCTCAACACCATCCTGGTGGTGGGCGGTTCGCTCGTCGGCACCCTGGTGCTGGGCTCGATGGCGGCGTACGTCCTGGCCCGCTTCGAGTTCCCGGGCAACGGGTTCATCTACTACCTTTTCATCGGCGGCATGAGCTTCCCGATCATGCTGGCGCTGGTCCCGCTGTTCTACGTCGTGAACAACATGGGCCTGCTGAACACGATCCACGGGCTGATCCTGGTCTACATCGCCTACTCACTGCCGTTCACGGTCTTCTTCCTGACCGCGTTCTTCCGGACCCTGCCGACCTCGGTGGCGGAGGCGGCCTTCGTCGACGGCGCCTCGCACTCCCGGACCTTCCTCCAGATCATGCTGCCCATGGCCAAGCCCGGGCTGATCAGCGTGGGCATCTTCAACTTCCTCGGCCAGTGGAACCAGTACATGCTGCCGACGGTGCTCAACACCGACCCGGACAAAAGGGTCCTCACCCAGGGTCTGGTGCAGCTGGCCGCCAGCCAGGGTTACAAGGGCGACTGGTCGGGTCTCTTCGCCGGCCTGGTGATGGCGATGATCCCGGTACTCGCCGCGTACATCATCTTCCAGCGCCAGGTGGTGACGGGCCTCACGGCGGGCGCTCTCAAGTAACCGGAACCTTCTGTTCAGCCGCCGTACGCGCGCGTGCATGCCGCAAACCGTGCACGCGCGCAGCTATGTGTACAAGACCTCGGATGCAGTTCAACCTCTTGACGGGAGGTGACCCGAACGGCTCAGCTTAGAGTTCACTAGTTGGACATAGACGGGGCCTCATCGAAGCGGTCCCGCGCGCAGGAGGTCGTCGTGGAGACTCCGGGGTCGCAGTCGTCACTGCACCGAGCCAACCTGGAACGGGTCGTACGGGCGGTGCGCCTCGCCGGGTCGCTCACGCAGGCCGAGATCGCCAGGACCACCGGTCTGTCGGCGGCCACGGTGTCCAACATCGTCCGCGAGCTGAAGGACGGCGGAACGGTCGAGGTCACGCCCACCTCGGCGGGTGGCCGAAGGGCCCGGGCCGTCTCGCTGAGCGGGGACGCGGGCATCGTGATCGGCGTCGACTTCGGGCACACGCACCTACGGGTCGCGGTCGGCAACCTCGCCCACCAGGTGCTGGCCGAGGAGGCCGAGCCGCTGGACGTGGACGCCTCCGCCGCGCAGGGCTTCGACCGGGCGGAAGAGCTGGTCAATCGCCTGATCGCAGCAACGGGCGTCGACCGTTCCAAGATCGCCGGTGTGGGCCTGGGTGTACCGGGTCCGATCGACGTGGAGTCGGGCACCCTGGGCTCCAGCGCGATCCTGCCCGGCTGGAGCGGCACCAGGCCCGGTGAGGAGCTGCGCGGGCGCCTGAACGTGCCGGTGCACGTGGACAACGACGCCAACCTCGGCGCCCTCGGTGAGCTGGTCTGGGGCAGTGGCCGGGGGGTCCGGGACCTGGCGTACATCAAGGTCGCGAGCGGTGTCGGGGCCGGACTGGTGATCGAGGGCAAGATCTACCGGGGTCCGGGTGGCACAGCGGGAGAAATCGGGCATATTACTCTTGATGAATCCGGACCCGTCTGTCGTTGCGGCAACCGGGGCTGCCTGGAGACCTTCGCGGCGGCGCGTTACGTGCTGCCGCTCCTCCAGTCCAGCCACGGAACCGACCTGACCATGGAAGGTGTCGTGCGGCTGGCGCGGGACGGTGACCCGGGCTGCCGTCGCGTGATCGCCGACGTCGGCCGTCATATCGGCAGTGGAGTCGCCAATCTTTGCAATCTGCTGAACCCGAGCAGGGTGGTCCTCGGCGGTGATCTCGCCGAGGCCGGTGAGCTGGTGCTCGGTCCCATAAGAGAGTCTGTCGGCCGCTATGCGATCCCCAGTGCGGCACGTCAACTGTCCGTTCTTCCAGGGGCACTTGGAGGTCGTGCGGAGGTGCTCGGAGCGCTCGCTCTCGCGTTGAGCGAAATGGGCGATTCGACCCTTCTGGACGGCACGCTGACCACAGCGACCCCTGTCTTCACCTAGAGAACGAACAAAGCCGTTGCCAACCCGTTAAGGATTTACTTCTTGACGTCGCACGTGTGGCCGAGTTGACTTCCAGCCACCTCGGTCGCAGCGTTGCGGCCCTGTCAGGGAGGCACCACCAAATGAACGCGATGATGCGTAGAGTCGTGATCGGTACCACGGCTGTTTCCATGGCTCTCGCCGTGGCCGCTTGTGGCAAGGCCGGCGACGACGACAAGGACAGCGGCTCGGGCGACAAGACCATCGGTCTGCTGCTCCCGGACAGCGTGACCGCGCGCTACGAGAAGTTCGACAAGCCGTTCTTCGTAGCGAAGGTCAAGGAGCTGTGTTCCGACTGCAAGGTCGAGTACGCGAACGCAGCCGGTGACGCGGCCAAGCAGGCCCAGCAGGTCAGCAGCATGATCACCAAGGGTGTCAAGGTGATCGTGGTCAGCGCCCAGGACTCCGCCGCGATCAAGTCGTCCATCAAGACGGCGGTCGACAAGGGCATCAAGGTCGTCGCGTACGACCGTCTGGCCCAGGGCCCGGTCTCCGCGTACGTCTCCTTCGACAACGTCAAGGTCGGTGAGCTCCAGGGTGAGGCCCTGCTCGCCTCCCTCGGTGCCAAGGCGACCCCGAAGTCCAAGGTCGTCATGATCAACGGTGACGACGCCGACCCGAACGCCGGTCAGTTCAAGGAGGGCGCGCACAAGGCCCTCGACGGCAAGGTCGACATCGCCTACGAGCAGTCCGGCCTGTGGAAGGACACCGTCGCCGCCCAGAAGATGTCGGCCGCGATCACGCAGCTCGGCGCCAAGAACATCGCGGGCGTCTACGCCGCCAACGACGGCATGGCCGGTGGCATCGCCAACACCCTGAAGGGCGCGGGCATCAGCGGTATCCCGCTGACCGGCCAGGACGCGGAGCTCGCGGGTATCCAGCGCATCGTCGCCGGCACCCAGTCCAGCACCGTCTACAAGGCCTTCAAGCCGGAGGCCGACGCCGCCGCCCAGATCGCGGTCAACCTGCTCGACGGCAAGAGCATCGACTCGCTCGCCACCGAGACCCTGACCAGCGGCTCCGGCGACAAGGTCCCCTCGCAGCTGCTGACCCCGGTGTCGGTCACCAAGGCCAACATCGCGGACACGGTCGTCAAGGACAAGCTCTACACCGTCGCCGAGATCTGCGCCGGCGAGTTCGCCGCCGCCTGCAAGACCGCCGGTCTCCAGTAGGCGGTCGGCACACCAGGACCGCCGGCACCGGGCGGGCGCTCACAGGCGCCCACCCGGACATGACCGCCCGGCGGTCCCGCGAGACCTGTCCGACGCCCGACCCGGCCTTCATACCCCGCTGCCGGGCCGGGCGTCGGACGGAACCGTTGCCACCGGCAGCGGGTTCGCGCATGTTCGTCCTGTAAACCAGTGCCATCGCGCACACCCCTCCGCGCCTACCCCAAGCGCGGCATCCCCGCCGGTCAGGCGGCGAAGGAGATGGTTCACGTGTCCGCTACGCCCGTGTTGGCGTTGCGCGGAGTCTCCAAGCGGTTCGGTGCGGTCCAGGCCCTCACCGACGTAGAGCTGGAGGTCCACCCCGGAGAAGTGGTCGCCCTGGTGGGCGACAACGGCGCAGGAAAGTCGACCCTGGTCAAGACGATCGCGGGCGTTCACCCCATCGATGAGGGCGTCATCGAGTGGGAAGGCAACCCGGTCAGCATCAACAAGCCGCACGACGCCCAGGGACTCGGCGTCGCGACCGTCTATCAGGACCTCGCCCTGTGCGACAACCTCGATGTGGTCGGCAACCTCTACCTCGGACGTGAGCTGCTGCACCGCGGCGTCATCGACGAGGTGTCGATGGAGAAGAACGCCCGCGAACTGCTGAGCACCCTCTCCATCCGCATCCCGAGTGTGCGCATCCCGATCGCCAGCCTCTCCGGCGGCCAGCGTCAGGTCGTCGCCATCGCGCGCGCCCTGATCGGCGACCCCAAGGTCGTCATCCTCGACGAGCCCACCGCCGCCCTCGGCGTCGAGCAGACCGCCCAGGTCCTCGACCTGGTCGAGCGGCTGCGCGAGCGCAACCTCGGCGTCATCCTCATCAGCCACAACATGGCCGACGTGAAGGCGGTCGCGGACACCGTCCACGTCCTGCGCCTCGGCAAGAACAACGGCTCCTTCCCCGTGAAGACCACGAGCCACGAAGAGATCATCGCCGCGATCACCGGAGCCACGGACAACGCCGTGACCCGTCGTGCGGGGCGTCGCGACACGGAGGCGGCAAAGTGAGCGACACGTCCAAGACCGTGAAGCCCGACCCAGGGTCGGAGCACCAGAAGACGGTGGCACCCGCCGACGACCCGACCGCGGCGCCGGTGTCCGTCGTCGACCCGCGGCTGCTGGTCCGCGACGAGGGCCTCAAGGGCTACGTCACCGAGTTCAAGCGCAAGGTGAAGGGCGGTGAACTGGGCTCGCTGCCGGTTGTCATCGGTCTGATCGTCATCTGGACGATCTTCCAGCTCCAGAACGACCGCTTCCTCAGCGCCGACAACCTCTCCAACATCAGCTACTACCTCTCGGCCACCGGCATGCTCGCCATCGGCCTGGTGTTCGTGCTGCTGCTCGGTGAGATCGACCTCTCCGTCGGCTCGGTCAGCGGTTTCGCGTCCACGCTCTTCGCCGTCTTCGTGGTCACCCACGGGATGAACGGCTGGCTCGCGCTGATCCTGACCATCGTGACCGGCATCGGCATCGGCGCACTGCACGGCTGGTTCTTCGCCAAGATCGGCGTACCCGCGTTCGTCGTGACGCTGGCCGGTTTCCTCGGCTGGAACGGCCTGATGCTGTGGCTGCTCGGCTCCAGCGGCACCATCAACATCCCGGCCGACGAGGGCCCGGTCAAGCTGTTCGGCCAGAGTTCCTTCTTCATGGACCAGGCCGTCATCGGTGCCTACCTGCTGGCCGGCCTCGGTGTCCTGTCGATGCTCGTCGGCTCCTTCGGTGAACAGCGTCGGCGCAAGGCCGCCGGGGTGCCGTTCAGGCCCACCAGCGAGATCGCCCTGCGGGTCGGCGCGCTCGCCGTGGCGGCCTTCGCCGCCGCGGCCGTGCTCAACAACTCGGCCGGCGTGTCCAACGCCCTGGTGATCTTCCTCGCTGCACTGGTGATCGTGGACTTCGTGCTCCGCCGTACGACGTACGGCCGCAAGGTCTTCGCGGTCGGCGGCGGCATCGAGGCGGCCCGCAGGGCCGGTATCAACGTGCCGATGATCCGTATCACCGTGTTCGCCATCTCCGGCGGGTTCGCGGCGATCGGCGGTATGTTCTTCGCCGGTCAGACGGCCAGTGCCACGCTGAACGCGGGTGGCGGCAACACGCTGATGCTCGCCATCGCGGCGGCCGTCATCGGTGGTACCAGCCTGTTCGGTGGGCGGGGCACGGTGTGGTCGGCGTTGCTGGGCATGTTGGTGATCCAGTCCATCCAGACGGGTCTGGATCTGCTGAACATGAACACGTCGATCCAGTACATGATCACGGGTGCGGTGCTGCTGGGTGCCGTTGTGATCGACTCGGTGTCCCGGCGGAGCCAGAAGGCCGCCGGGCGCGCCTGATGGTGCTGTAGGGGTCGCGGTGGTTGTTCTGCTGCCGGCCCGTTGTGGCTGGTCGCGCAGTTCCCCGCGCCCCTTTGGGGCGCGCCTGTACCCGGCGTCGAACACGATGCCGGGTACAGGCGTGTCATAGACAACACATTTCTTGGGTACGGCCGATCGCGTGACGTATCACGCAGAGGCCGGGCGTCGGTCGCGAAGGCGGAACACTAGACTCGACACGCCCGGCGAAAGCTCGATCAGCTCTACTGCAAGGAGGCACGGGTGCCGCTGCTGACCCGCATCAAGGGACCGCGCGATCTTGACCGGCTCAGCCTGGAGCAGCTCGACCAGCTGGCCGAGGAGATCCGGACCTTCCTCGTCGACGCGGTCTCCAAGACCGGCGGCCACCTCGGACCCAACCTCGGGGTCGTCGAGCTCACCATCGCGCTGCACCGGGTCTTCGACTCGCCGAAGGACAAGGTGCTGTGGGACACGGGCCACCAGTCCTACGTGCACAAACTGCTCACGGGCCGCCAGGACTTCTCGCGCCTGAAGATGAAGGGCGGCCTGTCGGGCTACCCGTCGCAGGCCGAGTCTGAGCACGACGTCATCGAGAACTCGCACGCCTCGACGGTCCTCGGCTGGGCCGACGGCCTCGCGAAGTCCAACCAGGTACTGAAACGCGACGACCACCACGTGGTCGCCGTCATCGGTGACGGCGCGCTCACCGGCGGTATGGCCTGGGAGGCGCTGAACAACATCGCCGACGCCAAGGACCGCCCGCTGGTCATCGTCGTCAACGACAACGAGCGTTCGTACGCGCCGACCATCGGCGGCCTCGCCAACCACCTGGCCACCCTGCGCACGACGGACGGCTACGAGCGGTTCCTCGCCAAGGGCAAGGACCTGCTGGAGCGGACCCCGGTCGTCGGCAGACCGCTGTACGGGACCCTGCACGGTGCCAAGAAGGGTCTCAAGGACTTCATCGCCCCGCAGGGCATGTTCGAGGACCTGGGGCTCAAGTACGTCGGCCCGATCGACGGCCACGACATCGAGGCCCTGGAGTCCGCGCTGGCCCGCGCCAAGCGCTTCGGCGGCCCGGTCATCGTGCACTGCCTCACCGAGAAGGGCCGCGGCTACCAGCCCGCCCTCCAGGACGAGGCCGACCGCTTCCACGGCATCGGCCCCATCCACCCCGACACGGGCCTGCCGGTCAAGGTCTCGGGCGCCGACTGGACCTCCGTCTTCGGCGACGAGATGGTCCGGCTCGGCAGGGAACGCGAGGACATCGTCGCCATCACGGCCGCGATGCTCCAGCCCGTCGGCCTGAAGAAGTTCGCGGACGCCTTCCCGGACCGCATCTACGACGTCGGCATCGCGGAGCAGCACGGCGCCGTCTCGGCGGCCGGGCTCGCCACCGGGGGAGTGCACCCCGTCTTCGCGGTGTACGCGACCTTCCTGAACCGGGCTTTCGACCAGGTCCTCATGGACGTGGCGCTGCACAGGTGCGGCGTGACGTTCGTGCTCGACCGGGCCGGCGTCACCGGCACCGACGGGGCCTCTCACAACGGTATGTGGGACATGTCGATCCTCCAGGTCGTCCCGGGCCTCCGGCTCGCCGCGCCGCGCGACGCCGACCAGGTCCGCGCCCAGCTCCGCGAGGCCGTCGAGGTCGACGACGCGCCGACCGTCGTCCGCTTCTCGAAGGGCGCCGTCGGCCCCGCCGTACCCGCCGTGGGACGCGTCGGCGGCATGGACGTGCTGCGCGAGCCCGGCACCGACACACCGGACGTGCTCCTCGTCTCCGTGGGCGCCCTGGCACCCATGTGCCTGGAGATCGCCGGGCTGCTGGACCAGCAGGGCATCTCGACCACCGTCGTCGACCCGCGCTGGGTCAAGCCCGTCGACGAGGCCATGGCACCGCTCGCCGAGCGGCACCGCGTGGTTGTCACCGTCGAGGACAACTCCCGGGTGGGCGGCGTCGGTTCGGCCGTCGCGCAGGCACTGCGGGACGCGGGGGTCGACGTACCGCTGCGCGACTTCGGTATCCCGCCGCGCTTCCTCGACCACGCCTCCCGGGCCGAGGTCATGGCGGAGATCGGTCTGACGGCACCGGACATCGCCCGCCAGGTCACCGGCCTTGTCTCCAGGATCGACGGACGGTTCGAGCAGTCCGAGGTGGACTCGGTGGAGCCCGCCCGCGACTGACCCACGGATGAGCCCCCATGGGCCGGTTTCCCCACCCTTTACGGTGGGGAAACCGGCCCATTAGCGTGAATTCCCTCGTGCCCGGGGCATGCGCTCCCCCAGTCTCGGTTTCACTCGACCGGGGCCCCCATCGCCCCCTCTCGATCATGTCCGGGACGACACAGCGTGGGAGGTACGCCCATGAGCAGCACCCTCTTCAGGACGAAGAAGGTCGAACAGTCCATCCGCGACACCGAGGAACCGGAACACGCGCTCAAGAAATCCCTGTCCGCGCTGGATCTGACGGTGTTCGGCGTCGGTGTCATCATCGGCACCGGCATCTTCGTCCTCACCGGCACGGTCGCCAAGAACAACGCCGGCCCCGCCGTCGCCCTGGCCTTCGTGGTCGCCGGGGTCGTCTGTGCCCTCGCGGCGCTCTGCTACGCCGAGTTCGCCTCCACGGTCCCGGTGGCCGGGTCCGCGTACACGTTCGCGTACGCCTCGCTCGGTGAACTGCCCGCCTGGATCATCGGCTGGGACCTGGTACTGGAGTTCGCCCTCGGTACGGCGGTGGTGGCCGTCGGCTGGTCCGGGTACGTCACCTCGCTCCTCGCCAACGCGGGCTGGCACCTGCCGGAGGCGCTCAGCGGCCGAGACGCGGCCGACGGCTTCGGCTTCGACATCCTCGCCGCCGCGCTGGTCCTGGCGCTGACCGGCATCCTCGTGCTCGGCACGAAGCTCTCCGCGCGCGTCACCTCGATCGTCGTCGCCATCAAGGTGACCGTCGTCCTCGTCGTGATCATCGCGGGCGCCTTCTTCGTCAAGGGCGACAACTACGACCCGTTCATCCCGGAGGCGCAGGCGGTGCCGGCCGGCGACGGCCTCCAATCACCGCTCATCCAGCTGATGTTCGGGTGGGCGCCGTCCAACTTCGGCGTGATGGGCGTCTTCACCGCCGCCTCGGTCGTCTTCTTCGCCTTCATCGGCTTCGACGTGGTGGCCACCGCCGCCGAGGAGACGAAGAACCCGCAACGGGACATGCCCCGGGGCATCCTCGGCTCCCTCGTCATCTGCACCACCCTGTACGTCGCGGTGTCGATCGTGGTGACCGGCATGCAGCACTACACCGACCTGTCGGTGACCGCGCCGCTCGCCGACGCCTTCAAGGCCACCGGGCACCCGTGGTTCGCGGGCTTCATCAGTTTCGGCGCCGCGGTCGGCCTGACGACGGTCTGCATGATCCTTCTCCTCGGTCAGACCCGCGTCTTCTTCGCGATGAGCCGCGACGGTCTGCTGCCGCGCTTCTTCTCCCACGTTCATCCGCGGTTCAGGACACCGCACCGGCCGACGATCCTGCTGGGCGTGATCATCGCGATCGTCGCCGGCTTCACCCCGCTGAGCGAACTGGCCGAACTGGTGAACATCGGGACGCTGTTCGCCTTCATCGTCGTCGCGATCGGTGTGATCATCCTTCGCAGGTCCCGCCCCGACCTGCCCCGGGCCTTCCGGACCCCGTGGGTGCCGTTCCTCCCGATCCTGTCGGTGCTCGCCTCGCTCTGGCTGATGCTGAACCTGCCCGCCGAGACCTGGCTCCGGTTCGGGGTCTGGATGGCGATCGGCTGCCTCGTGTACTTCGTGTACGGCCGCACCCGCAGCCGCCTCGGACGCGAGGAGTCGGCGACGGCCGGCACCAACTGACCCGCACGGTCGGCGGAGTCGCTCATCGGATTCCGTACGGTACGGCGGGCTAGTCGTTCCGTACCGTACGGGGCCCGGTGACCTCGGCGCCCAACTCCGCGACCCTGCCCCGCAGTTCACGGTCCGCAGTGACGACAAGGCGTTCCCGGTCCCCGGCCTCGGCGACCAGCTCGACCATCCGGTCGTCGCCGCTGCCGGGCGCGGAATCGACCCGTACACCCGGCACCGAGGGCACCCCACGGGCCGCGCCCTCGACCACCAGGACGATCTCCACCGGCCCCGCCCGACCTGGCAATCCGCTCTCCGCGTACGCCACCAGCCGGTCCCGCAGGCGCTCCGCCGCCCCGCGCCGGTCCCGCCACCAGCCGTCGGGTACCGAGCCGACGACATTCGCGGCGTCGACGATCACGAGCAGAGGGGCATCCATGCGGATCAGGGTCGCACGCGGGACCGGAATCAGGGATACCGGATGAGGGGGCCGGGGGGCGCGGCAAAGGTAAGAGCACACTAAAGTGGTCCAGTGCCCATTGTTCCTCCTTCCGTGACCACGGCCGCGGGGCGTCCCGAGTCGGTCAACGGTGACTGGCTCATACGGGGTCGCGACGGCCGGCTGAGCGCGTACGACGCCGTGGGAGACGGGATCGTCTGCCGCGCGGAGTCCCGGCCCGGCGGGCCCTGGCTCGCGCCCCGGCGCATCGGCGGTGACCAGCGCGTGCACCCCATGCTGGGCGTCGGCCAAGGCGCCGACGAGTACGCCCACTTGGCGACGTGGCGCCCCACGGTGAAGGGTGAGTCGGGCCTCGTCCACACCACACACTTCCGCCCCGCGCTCGCCGCCCTCGACTGGACGCCCCTCGGCCACCCGAACCAGAAGGGCGACCGGACCGGCGTACCGGCGGTCGCCGTCGACGCGGAGGGACGCGCCCATGTCTTCGTACGGAACGCCGTGGGCGGGGTCAGCATGCGCGGCCAGAAGGAGCGCGGTGGGTGGGGCCCCTGGCGCGACCTCAAGGGCGAGGACGTGGAAGAGCGGCTGACGGCGGTCACACGTGCGTCCGGACGCGTCGAGCTGTACGGCAACTCGCCCCACGGCATCCTGCGCTGGACGCAGGGCGGCCCCGGCTGGATCCCGGAACTCGACGCGAGCCCGCTGAAGGTGACGGCCCGCCAGGGAAGCCTGCGGGCGCTGGTCACGTCCGACGAACACGTGACGCTGTTCTACACGGACGAGACGGACACGGTGTGCGCGTGGCGTCCGGGCGGCGAGCCGGTCGAACTGCTCCCGGGCGCGGGTCCCGGCCCGGTGTCGGTGATCCGCTGCACCCTCGACGAGGTCGACTGCACGTTGCTCGCGCAGCGCTCGGCGAGCGGGCGGGTGGCCTTCGCCGCGTATCCGACGGAGCAGGAGTCGGCGGGGGCGTGGTGGACCGAGTCGGGCCCCCAACTCCCCCTGGACGCAAGGGTGTCGCTGACGGAGGACGCGAGCGGCAGGGTGGTCGCGGCGACGGTGATCCCCGGGGGCGGAGAACTGAGGGTCGCGCGGCGCAAGCGGGAGGCGGGCCTGGCCCTGGAGGCATGGGGAGTGGTCTGACGGGGTCTCCTCGCCCCCGCTGTCGGCCTGAACGGCCTCGTCCTCAAACGCCGGACGGGCTGGTTGTTACAGCCTCTCCGGCGTTTGAGGAGCGGGGGTTCGGGGGCGGAGCCCCCGTGGACGGGACGGGTAGGGGCGGCGAGGGCGAAAACCAAATGCCCCGCACGCCATAACGGCGTACAGGGCACTCGGCAACCACGACGAACCGACCGCTACACCGGTACGGAAGCCACCCCGGCCTCCAGGAACCGCTTCCCGTTCACCCGCTCGGAGACACCCTCACGGTCCAGGTACGGCGTGATCCCGCCCAGGTGGAAGGGCCACCCCGCGCCCGTGATCAGGCACAGGTCGATGTCCTGGGCCTCGGCCACGACACCCTCGTCGAGCATGAGCCCGATCTCCTGGGCGACCGCGTCGAGCACCCGGTCCCGCACCTGCTCCTCGCTCAGGACGACATCCCCCTGCTTCAGCAGCGCGGCGACCTCGGGGTCCAACTCGGGCTTCCCGCTGTCGTACACGTAGAAGCCGCGCTTGCCCGCCTTGACGACGGCGGCGAGGTTCGGCGAGACCGTGAAGCGGTCCGGGAACGCCCGGTTGAGGGTCTCCGAGACGTGCAGGCCGATCGCCGGACCGACCAGCTCCAGCAGCACCAGCGGCGACATCGGCAGACCCAGCGGCTCCACCGCCTTCTCCGCGACCTCGACCGGCGTACCCTCGTCGATCACGTTCTGGATCTCGCCCATGAAGCGCGTGAGGATACGGTTCACGACGAACGCCGGAGCGTCCTTCACCAGCACCGCGGTCTTCTTCAGCTTCTTGGCGACACCGAACGCCGTGGCCAGCGAGGCGTCGTCGGTCTGCTCGCCGCGCACGATCTCCAGGAGCGGCAGGATCGCGACCGGGTTGAAGAAGTGGAAGCCCACGACCCGCTCGGGGTTCTTGAGCTTCGACGCCATCTCGGAGACGGACAGCGAGGAGGTGTTGGTGGCCAGGATCGCGTGCGCCGGGGCGACCGCCTCGACCTCCGCGAACACCTGCTGCTTGACGCCGATCTCCTCGAAGACGGCTTCGATGATGAAGTCGGCGTCGGAGAAGCCCTCCGCCTTGTCCAGGACACCGGTGACCAGGGCCTTCAGACGGTTGGCCTTGTCCTGGTTGACGCGGCCCTTGAGCAGCAGCTTGTCGATCTCGGCGTGGACGTAGCCCACACCCTTGTCGACGCGCTCCTGGTCGATGTCGGTCAGCACGACCGGCACCTCCAGGCGGCGCAGGAAGAGCAGCGCGAGCTGCGAGGCCATCAGGCCCGCGCCCACGACGCCGACCTTGGTGACCGGACGCGCGAGCGACTTGTCCGGCGCACCCGCCGGACGCTTGCCGCGCTTCTGGACCAGGTTGAAGGCGTAGATGCCGGAGCGCAGTTCGCCACCCATGATCAGGTCGGCGAGCGCCACGTCCTCGGCGTCGTAGCCCTTCTGCAGGTCGCCGTCCTTGGCCGCGGCGATGATGTCCAGCGCGCGGTAGGCGGCCGGGGCGGCCCCGTGCACCTTGCTGTCGGCGACGAACCGGCCGCGCGCGACGGCCTGGTCCCAGGCCTCACCACGGTCGATCGCCGGGCGCTCGACGGCGATCTCGCCCTTGAGGACGGCGGCCGTCCACGACAGCGACTGCTCCAGGAAGTCCGCGCCCTCGAAGAGCGCGTCGGCGATCCCGAGGTCGTAGACCTGCCCGCCCTTGAGCTGCTTGTTCTGGTTGAGCGAGTTCTCGATGATCACCGTGACGGCGTTGTCCGCGCCGATCAGGTTCGGCAGGATCGTGCAGCCGCCCCAGCCGGGAACCAGACCGAGGAAGACCTCGGGCAGCGAGAAGGCCGGCAGGGCCGCGGAAACGGTCCGGTACGAGCAGTGCAGACCGACCTCGACGCCACCGCCCATGGCGGCACCGTTGTAGTAGGCGAAGGTCGGGACGGCGATCCCGGACAGCCGCTTGAAGACCTCGTGGCCGCCCTTGCCGATGGCGAGCGCGTCGGAGTGGTTCTTCAGGAGCTCCACGCCCTTGAGGTCCGCGCCGACCGCGAAGATGAACGGCTTGCCGGTGATGCCGACACCGACGATCTCGCCGGCCGACGCCTCCTTCTCGACCTGGTCGATGGCGATGCTCAGGTTCGCCAGCGAGGCAGGGCCGAAGGTGGTCGGCTTGGTGTGGTCGAAGCCGTTGTCGAGGGTGATCAGCGCGAAACGGCCGGCGTTGAACGGCAGGTCGAGGTGGCGTACGTGCGCGGACGTCACGACCTCGTCGGGGAACAGCTCGGCCGCGCCCTTGAGGAGTTCGGTGGTGCTCACTTGTCGCCTCCGGCGTCCTTGTGGTTCGGGTTCTCCCAGATGACGGTGGCGCCCATGCCGAAGCCGACGCACATGGTGGTGAGGCCGTAACGGACCTCCGGCTGCTCCTCGAACTGGCGAGCGAGCTGCGTCATCAGGCGCACACCCGACGAGGCGAGCGGGTGACCGAAGGCGATGGCACCGCCGTACTGGTTCACACGCGCGTCGTCGTCCGCGATGCCGTAGTGGTCGAGGAAGGCCAGGACCTGGACGGCGAAGGCCTCGTTGACCTCGAACAGGCCGATGTCACCGATGCCGAGGCCGGCCTTGGCGAGGGCCTTCTCGGTCGCCGGGATCGGCCCGTAGCCCATGACCTCGGGCTCGACGCCGACGAAGGCGTACGAGACGAGGCGCATCTTGACGGGCAGGTTGTTCTCGCGCGCGAACTCCTCGGACGCGATGATCGACGCGGTGGCACCGTCGTTCAGACCGGCCGCGTTACCCGCGGTGACCCGCCCGTGCACACGGAACGGCGTCTTCAGCCCGCTCAGGTTCTCCAGGGTGGTCCCCGGCCGCATCGGCTCGTCGGCGGTGACGAGGCCGAAGCCCGTCTCGCCGACCTCCGCGTTGGTGTTCCGTACGGAGATGGGCACCAGGTCCTGCTGGATCTTGCCGTTGGCGTACGCCTTGGCGGCCTTCTCCTGCGAGCGCACGGCGTACTCGTCGGCGCGCAGCTTGGTGATGTGCGGATACCGGTCGTGCAGGTTCTCGGCGGTCATACCCATGAACAGGGCCGACTCGTCGACGAGCTTCTCGCTCACGAACCGCGGGTTCGGGTCGACGCCCTCACCCATGGGGTGACGGCCCATGTGCTCGACGCCGCCGGCGATGACGGCGTCGTACGCGCCGAAGGCGATCGAACCGGCGGTGGCGGTGACGGCGGTCAGGGCGCCCGCACACATCCGGTCGATGGAGTAACCCGGGACGGACTGCGGCAGCCCGGCGAGGATGCCCGCCGTGCGGCCCAGAGTCAGACCCTGGTCACCGATCTGCGTGGTCGCGGCGATGGCGACCTCGTCGATCTTCTTCGGGTCGAGACCCGGGTTGCGGCGCAGCAGCTCCCGGATCGCCTTCACGACGAGGTCGTCGGCGCGGGTCTCGTGGTAGATGCCCTTCGGGCCCGCCTTGCCGAACGGGGTGCGGACGCCGTCGACGAAGACGACATCCCTGACGGTACGAGGCACGATGGCTTTCCTCCAGAGGTGCGGGACGGCACTGCTGCGATACGCAACCGCTGAGCGGGCGCTCAGCCCCATGCTACTTGCGAGTAACAGCGCTGCACACCCCTGAACGGGGGAGCGGCGAACGTCACACGGCTTTCGCATGTTACCGCCGGTTACATGTGTCCGCCCGAAGGGCGCGGAACTGAGTCGGTGCGCGCCTCCGGCGAGGGACGCGATCTGCCGGATCCGGCTCGCAACCCCCCAACCCGCCTCCGCGATCAGACAGGCGGTCTCAGGCCCTGGGGCGGCGCAAGAGACCCCCGAGGAGTGACAAGGGCGTACCCGCCGGATGCGGCGCCCCCGCCCCGCCCCCGCCCCCGCCTCCGGTGCCCGGCGTCACGACACAGGTGGCGACGTTCCGGATCGTCAACGGCTTCGGCGTGTTCGAAACCCTCTGCGCACCCGTCGCGCCCTCCTGCGCAGGGGCGTTGTGCCGAACCGACGCCCCCACCTTCCGTTCGAAGATCTTGGCCTGATTTCGACGTCCCTGTTCCGCTTGCAGGGCCTCTTCGCCGAGGTGAGCTGGTCGGGGGCGCGGGCAACTGCGCGAGCAGCCGCAGGCGACCCGCGCCCGCCACCCAGCAGAACCCTTACGACGCCTCGGCGGAAAGTGCCTCCACCAGAACGGGCGTCACCTGCTCCACCTGCCAGCTCCGAGCCCCGTACCCCGCAAGGGCAATGGCCACGGAACCGGCGTCCACAGGAGTGGGCGGCTCCCAGCAAACCCTTCTCACCGTGTCCGGAGTGATCAGATTCTCCTGAGGCATGTTCAGCCGTTCGGCCAGCGCGGAGACCCCGGCTCGCGCGGCGGACAACCGGGCCGCGGCCACCGGATCCTTGTCGGCCCAGGCGCGCGGCGGCGGAGGCCCGATCACGGGCTGACCGGGCTGGGGCAACTGCGAGTCGGTGAGCGCCTTCACGCTGTCCACCGCCGCCTGCCACTGCTCCAGCTGCCGCCGTCCCATCCGATGCCCGAATCCGGTCAGCGCGGCCAGGGCGTGGACGTTGGCCGGCACGGCGAGAGCGGCCTCGACGATGGCCGCGTCCGACAGCACCTTGCCCGGAGAGACGTCTCTGCGCTGTGCGATCCGGTCCCGGGTCTCCCACAACTCCCGTACGACGGCGAGTTGCCGACGCCGACGCACCTTGTGCATGCCTGACGTGCGCCGCCAGGGGTCCTTGCGGGGCTCCGGCGGCGGCGCCGACGCGATGGCGTCGAACTCCTCGCGGGCCCACTCCAGCTTGCCCTGCCGGTCCAGCTCCTTCTCCAGCGCGTCCCGCAGGTCGACCAGGAGTTCGACGTCAAGTGCCGCATACCGCAGCCAGGGCTCGGGCAGCGGCCGGGTCGACCAGTCGACCGCGGAGTGGCCCTTCTCCAGTACGAAGCCCAGGACACCCTCGACCATCGCGCCCAGGCCGACCCGGGGGAACCCGGCCAGCCGTCCGGCCAGTTCGGTGTCGAACAGGTGGGTGGGGACCATACCTATCTCACGGAGACAGGGCAGGTCCTGGGTGGCGGCGTGCAACACCCATTCCACGCCGCTGAGAGCCTCGCCGAGGCCCGACAGGTCGGGGCAGGCGACGGGGTCGATGAGCGCGGTTCCGGCGCCCTGGCGGCGCATCTGCACCAGATAGGCGCGCTGTCCGTAGCGGTAACCGGATGCCCGTTCGGCGTCGACGGCGACCGGGCCGGTGCCCGCGGCGAACGCGGCGATCACCTCGGCGAGCGAGTTCTCGTCGGCGACGACGGGCGGAATCCCGTCACGGGGATCGAGGAGGGGGATCGGCGCCTGAGCCTCAGAAGATCCGTTGTCGTCCGGAGGGGCGCCTCCGGTGGTTCGCAGTGAGCTGTCTGCTGCGGTCTCTTGGGCTTCGGTCACCTGTCAAGGGTATCTGTGTATGGAAGGCGCCCGCCGACGGAACGTTCCGTCGACGGGCGCCTTGGGGTCGTAAACCGGTCACGTGTCACACGTGTCAGTGAATTCTGTCGGTCATCTCGGTCAGGAGTGGTGGCAGGGCGGTCGTCAGTGGTCGGCCGCCGATGGTCGTTCGTCAGTGATCAGGATCAGGATCAGGATCGGGCTGGTGTCAGTGGATGATTCCGGTCCGCAGGGCCACCGCCACCATCCCGGCGCGGTCGCCCGTGCCGAGCTTGCGGGCGATGCGGGCGAGGTGGCTCTTGACGGTCAGCGCGGACAGGCCCATGGAGACGCCGATCGCCTTGTTCGACTGGCCCTCTGCGACCAGTCGCAGGACCTCGACCTCGCGGCCGGACAGCTCGCGGTAGCCGCCCGGGTG
This sequence comes from Streptomyces lacrimifluminis, assembly GCF_014646095.1. Classification (GTDB taxonomy): domain Bacteria; phylum Actinomycetota; class Actinomycetes; order Streptomycetales; family Streptomycetaceae; genus Streptomyces; species Streptomyces lacrimifluminis. The sequence goes on from NZ_BMMU01000007.1 coordinate 284,622, forward strand.
GCTCGGGGCACCCGGGGGGCGGCGGTGCATACGGGCACCGGCACCGACGGGGGCGGCGCCCGGTCGGCCGGGAAGCCCGATGTTGTTGCGGGTGCCGGTGACGACGTAGCCCTTCACGCCGCCCGCGAGGGCGTTGCGCACGGCTCCGATGTCGTCGGCGGCGGACAGGGCCAGGCCGTTGGGCCAGCCCGCGGCACGGGTCTCGGACAGCAGGGTGAGCCCGCTGCCGTCGGGCAGGTGGACGTCGGCGACGCAGATGTCGCGGGGGTTGCCGATGCGGGGACGAGCCTCCGCGATGGACGAGGCCTCGATCACATCGCGCACACCGAGCGCCCACAGATGGCGGGTGACGGTGGAGCGGACGCGGGGGTCGGCCACGACCACCATGGCGGTCGGCTTGTTCGGGCGGTAGGCGACCAGGCTTGCGGGCTGCTCAAGAAGAACGGACACCAGGCCTCCTGGAGTGCGGAACGGATCCGGTCCTGGGGGTGAAACCGGATCGACCGTGCTTTCAAGGTCACAGAGGTCTTCGGCATCAAACCTGTGCTCCTTTAGAGAAAGATCACGATCTGGTGAGTAACAATCCGTGCAATTCGGACACGCGATCGATCATCCGAAGATCGAACGGTTTCGCTCTGCGTCGATACGCGGCCGAAAGTGGCCGTATCGACAAAGAGCTACTAAAGACGGCGTGCCGATACCGGGAGAAGGGGGACGCGTGGAGGGGGCGCGAAAGAACGGCCTTGCGGTCCCCGTACGGGGACCGCAAGGCCGTTCAGTGAGTTCGGGTCAGCGGCGGGTACTCAGGGTGGGGTCAGCGGGACTGGGGCCCCCGCCGCTGCGGCAGCGTCACCACAGACGCGTCCCCGGGGCCGGCCGGCGGCAGGCCCGCGATCTGGGCGAGCAGGTCGCACCAGGAGGCGAGGTGGGACGCGGTGTCCGGGACGCCGCCGGGGCCCTCGTGGGGTGTCCAGGAGGCGCGGATCTCGATCTGGGAGGCGGCCGGCCGCTCCGACATCCCGCCGAAGTAGTGCGAACTCGCGCGCGTGACCGTGCCGCTGGCCTCGCCGTACGACAGCCCGCGCGTCTGGAGCGCCCCGGTCAGCCAGGACCAGCACACGTCGGGCAGCAGCGGGTCGGCCGCCATCTCCGGCTCCAACTCGGCGCGCACCAGCGTCACCAGCCGGAAGGAGCCCTGCCAGGCGTCGTGCCCGGCCGGGTCGTGCAGCAGGACGAGCCGGCCGTCGGCCAGATCCTCCTCGCCGTCGACGACCGCCGCCTCCAGCGCGTACGCGAACGGCGCCAGGCGCTGGGGCGCCCGCGTCGGCTCGATCTCGATCTGCGGCCTCAGCCGCGCGGTCCGCAACGCGTCGACAGCAGCCCGGAAGGGCAACGGAGCCGTCTCCACCGCATCCCGGTCTCCCCCCTTCGCCTCGTCCATTCCGCCAGCGCCGTCCGACAGTCGTCCCTGAGCCGCAGCCATGCGGGGAAGATTAAGGGGAACAGGGCCTCCGTGCGGGGAGGGACACCCGTGGGACGGGCCACAGTCCGACGAGAGCCGTCGGCAGGGCTGTTCGCGGGGCTGTCGGTGGGGCATGCGAGACTTCTGGTCGTGAGCGCCAACGAGAGCCCTGCGGGCCAGCAGCCGACAGCGACGTCCGCCGCCGTCAAGAACGACTCCGTGCGGGATTCCGCCTTCCTGAAGGCGTGCCGACGCGAGCCGGTGCCGCACACGCCCGTGTGGTTCATGCGCCAGGCCGGGCGCTCCCTGCCCGAGTACCGCAAGGTCCGCGAGGGCATCCCCATGCTGGAGTCCTGCACCCGGCCCGAGCTGGTCACGGAGATCACGCTCCAGCCGGTGCGCCGGCACAACGTGGACGCGGCGATCTACTTCAGCGACATCGTCGTCCCGCTCAAGGCCATCGGCGTCGACCTCGACATCAAGCCCGGCGTCGGCCCGGTCGTCGAGAAGCCGATCCGCACCCGCGCGGACCTCGCCCAGCTCCGCGACCTCACCCCCGAGGACGTGCCGTACATCACCGAGGCCGTCGGCCTGCTCACCCGCGAGCTCGGCGCCACCCCGCTCATCGGCTTCGCGGGGGCGCCCTTCACGCTCGCCAGCTACCTCGTCGAGGGCGGCCCGTCCCGGACGTACGAGAACGCCAAGGCGATCATGTACGGCGATCCGCAGCTCTGGGCCGACCTTCTCGACCGCCTCGCCGACATCACGGCGGCCTTCCTCAAGGTTCAGATCGAGGCGGGCGCCAGCGCCGTCCAGCTGTTCGACTCCTGGGCCGGTGCCCTCGCCCCGGTCGACTACCGCCGCTCGGTGCTCCCCGCCTCCGAGAAGGTCTTCAAGGCAGTCGAGGGGTACGGCGTGCCGCGCATCCACTTCGGTGTCGGCACCGGAGAACTCCTTACCCCCATGAGCGAGGCCGGCGTGGATGTCATGGGCGTCGACTGGCGCGTCCCGCTCGACGAGGCCGCCCGTCGCGTCGGCCCCGGCAAGGCGCTGCAGGGCAACCTCGACCCGACGGTCCTGTTCGCCTCCACGGAGGCCGTCGAGTCCAAGACCCGCGAGGTCCTGGACTCTGCGAAGGGTCTGGAGGGCCACATCTTCAACCTCGGCCACGGCGTCATGCCGAACACGCCCCCGGACGCCCTGACCCGCCTCGTGGAGTACGTGCACACGAACACCGCCCGCTGAGTCGCGGATCGGCGCCCGTCACCACGTATGCCGTGCCTGTCTGCCCCAGAGCAGGCGGCCCGGCTCGGGCGGTGGCGGGGTGCCGGCCCTGAGCGGCCAGGCGAGCAGCATGCCCGCGAGGAAGCCGACGACGTGGGCGGCGTACGCCACGGTGCCCGCGTCGGAGACGCCCTCGCCGGAGGGGTACACCGCCTGCAGCACGAACCAGAAGCCCAGCACCAGCCAGGCGGGCAGGCGGAGTGGCAGGAAGACCAGGAAGGGCACCAGTACCCAGACCCTGGCCTTCGGGAACAGGACCAGATAGGCGCCCAGGACGCCGGCGATCGCCCCGGAGGCGCCGATCAGGGGGTCGCCCGAGTCGGCGTTGACGAGCGCGAAGCCGTACGACGCCGCGTAGCCGCAGGCGACGTAGAAGAGCGCGTACCGCACATGTCCGAGGCGGTCCTCGATGTTGTTGCCGAAGATCATCAGGAACAGCATGTTGCCCAGCAGATGCAGCCAGCCGCCGTGCAGGAACAGCGCCGTGAACACGGAGAGCGTGGGGGACTTGTCGTAGCCCGGCGGGCCGATCACGCAGCCCGGTCCTCCGGTGCCGATCCCGACGTCGCCCGTCGGTACCAGGCGCGGGAGGTGATGGTGGATCAGCTCCTGGGGGACGGCGGCGTACTGGCCCAGGAAGGCCTGGAGACGGCACAACTGTGCCAGACCGCTCTCGCCCGTCACCGAACCCGCTGTGCCGGGCATGGAGAGGAACACGAGGACGTTGGCGGCGATCAGCGCGTACGTGACCCAAGGTGTGCGGCTCGCGGGGTTCACGTCATGGACGGGGATGACCACAAGGAATACTGCCCGCGATGCGTCTCGCGAATCGGTGAACGCGGCTGTCCGTGTGTCCGTATCTGTCCTCAACGTCCGCGGCACGACGAAGGCTGGTCGCGGGGACGACGTGAGGAACAGGCGATGAACGACCGAGTTACTCCTCCGGTGCAGTCGGTGCAGGCTCTGCCGAACGGCGAGGCCGAACTCGCGCTGGTGGTCCACCTGCCATGGGAGGACGTGGCCCGGCTCGGCCAGGAGGCTGGGCGGCTGGCCACGCAGATGCAGCGGCCGGTGTCGCTCGACGAGGCGGTGAGCCATCGGCTGCGGTCCAGTGGACTCGGTGCCCACGCGAAGCCTGCACAGGCGCAGCAGGCGCCGTCGGTCTCCGCGTCGGCGTCCGTGTCCGCGCTGCCGTCCCGGCCGCCGGGGGAGCAGGCGCGCCAGGCGATTGATCGGATCAACGGGACCGCGTAACGACGTAGGGGTGCTGTGCGTTGCCGGGCGCGGGTCCACTGTGGCTTGTCGCGCAGTTCCCCGCGCCCCCGGGTGGGTCCCCGTGCGCCTGTTTGGAAGGCACCCCGTGCGTCATCGGAAGGCACCCTCGCGGATCGCCGTGGCGGCCTTTCTGGCTGCTACCAGTACGGGGTCCCAGACCGGGGAGAACGGGGGCGCGTAACCCAGGTCCAGGGCTGTCATCTGTTCGACTGTCATCGATGCCGTGAGGGCCACCGCCGCGATGTCGACCCGCTTCGCCGCGCCCTCGCGGCCGACGATCTGGACGCCGAGGAGGCGGCCCGTGCGCTGTTCGGCGAGCATTTTCACCGTCATCAGGGCCGCGCCGGGGTAGTAGCCCGCGCGGTTCGTCGACTCGATGGTGACCGATACGAACCGGAGGCCCGCCCGGTGCGCGTCCTTCTCCAGCAGGCCGGTGCGGGCGATCTCCAGGTCGCAGACCTTGCTCACGGCGGTGCCGACGACGCCGGGGAAGGTGGCGTAGCCGCCGCCCGCGTTCGCGCCGATGACCTGGCCGTGCTTGTTGGCGTGCGTGCCGAGGGCGATGTGCCGGTGCTGACCGGAGACGAGGTCCAGGACCTCGACACAGTCGCCGCCGGCCCAGATGTTCTCGTGCCCGCGCACCCGCATCGCCAGGTCGGTGAGGAGACCGCCGTGGTCGCCCACGGGGAGTCCCGCCGCCCGGGCGAGCGTCGCCTCGGGGCGGACACCGATACCGAGCACGACCACGTCCGCCGGGTACTCCGCGTCCTCCGTGGCGACCGCGCGCACCCTGCCGTCGTCGCCGGTGAGCAGCTTGGTGACCTCGGCGTCGTTCACCATGGTGATGCCCAGGCCCTCCATCGCCCCGTGCACCAGGCGGCCCATGTCCGGGTCGAGCGTGGACATCGGTTCCTCGCTGCGGTTGACGACCGTCACCTCGTAGCCGCGCTTGATGAGGGCCTCCGCCATCTCCACGCCGATGTAGCCCGCGCCGACCACGACCGCGCGGCGGCCCTCGGTGGTGGCCAGGGTGTCCAGAAGGGCCTGGCCGTCGTCCAGGGTCTGTACGCCGTGTACCCCGGGTGCGTCGACGCCGGGGAGGGAGGGACGGATCGGACGGGCGCCCGTGGCGATCACCAGTTTGTCGTAGGACGTCCATGACTCGGCGCCCGTTTCCAGGTCACGCGCGCGTACCCGGCCGCCCGGGACGTCGATCTCCGTGACCTCCGTACGCATGCGCAGATCGATGTCGCGGGCCCGGTGCTCCTCGGCCGAGCGGGCGATCAACTGGTCCCGGTCAGGGACGTCGCCGCTCACCCAGTAGGGGATGCCGCACGCCGAGTAGGAGGTGAAGTTGCCGCGCTCGAACGCGACGATCTCCAGCTCGCCGGGTTTCCTGAGCCGGCGCGCCTGCGACGCGGCGGACATGCCCGCCGCGTCGCCGCCGATCACCACCAGACGCTCGGTCCCACGCTTCGTGTCGCTCGTACGGCCATCGCTCATGCTCATACGAACACGCTACGGGGACCCCGCCTGTCGATCCCGGCCAGGACTGATCAATCCTGATCAGTCCTGGTCCGGGCCCTTCGGCTGCACCGGGGGAGCCGAAGGCAGGGAGGTCGCCGGGGCGGGGCCCGTGGCCGTCGCCGGGGTGGGGCGCTGTCGGCGGGTGCGGGTGAGGCGCAGCCAGACGAACACCAGCAGGGCCGCCACGACCGCGAACGGCAGTACCGTGGCGAGGGCCACCACGATCCAGCGCAGCATCGACACGAACGCGTTCCAGCCGCCCGCGAGGGCGTCCAGGATGCCCGGGTCGTCGTTCTCGTCGGACTCCCTGACCGGGTTCTCCGTCAGGGAGAGGTTGATCGTGGCCAGGGTCGTGCGGTCCTTCAGGGAGGTCTGACGGGCGAGCAGCGACTCCAGGTCGGCCTGACGTCGGCTCAACTCGCCCTCCAGGGTGACGACGTCGGAGAGTTTGGTGGCCTGCTCCATCAGCTCACGGATGCGGTTCACGCTCGCGCGCTGCGTGCTGATGCGGCTCTCCACGTCGACGACCTGCTCGGTGACGTCCTGCGCCTCCGCCTCCCGGTGCAGAAGTTTTCCGGTGCCCTCCAGGTCGGCGAGGACCCGCTCGTACTCGCCGACGGGCACCCGCAGGACGATGTCCGTGCTCTCGCTGCCCTCCTCCTCGTCCAGGGTCGTCGTCTCGCTGCCGACGTAGCCGCCCGCGTTCACCGCGGTGGTGCGAACCTTGACCAGGGCCTTGGGTACGTCCTTGACCTGCACGGAGACGGACACGGTGCGGATGATGTGCGCGCCAATGGCCGCCTGCGGCGCCGCACTGGCCTGGGTTCCGCTGCCCTTGTCGCCGTCCGGCTTGCTCTCGGTCGTGGCCTGTTCGTCCAGAGCGCCCGAGGCGGCCTTCGCCGCACCGCCGCCCGCGCCGCTGTCCGAGCTGTCGTCGGCACCCAAGCCGCTGCAGCCGGTGAGCGCGAGGGCCGAGGCCAGGAGGATCCCGGCCAGGGCCTGGACCGGGCGTGTACGGGTTGTGCGCAGCGTGTTCATCTTGTGGATTCCCCCCGAGGGCTGTCGATGGAACGTCTTGACCGTCGTGGTGCACGACTGACGCTCCTTCGACGCATGAAGGGGACGGGACGTTGGCCGGTTGGGGTCCCGATGAGGTCACGGTCGGGACTCGCGTCGGACAACGCGGGCGGCGTGCGCCGCCGGGAGTGTCGGAGGGGTCTGAGAAGGTGGTGGCATGAGCGCAGTGGAGGCCCGTGCGGCTGCCGGGCATGTCGTCGTCATCGGAGGCGGGATCGCGGGTCTGGCCGCCGCCCACCGGCTGCTGCAGCGGGGTGTGCGGGTCACGGTCCTGGAGGCGTCGGACCGGGTCGGCGGCAAGCTGCTGCCCGGCGAGATCGCGGGCGCGCGGGTCGACCTCGGTGCCGAGTCGATGCTCGCGCGCAGACCCGAAGCCATCGCGCTCGCCCGGGAGGTCGGCCTCGACGACCGTCTCCGGCCGCCCGCCACCTCGACGGCCTCGATCTGGACCCGGGGCGCCCTGCGACCCATGCCCAAGGGGCACGTCATGGGCGTTCCCGGCAGCGCCTCGGCCCTGGCCGGCGTCCTCTCGGACGAGGGGCTGGCCCGTATCGGGCGCGACGCCGACCTGCCGCGCACGGAGGTCGGGGACGACGTGGCGGTGGGGGAGTTCGTCGCCGCGCGCCTCGGCCGCGAGGTCGTCGACAGGCTGGTGGAACCACTGCTGGGAGGGGTGTACGCGGGCGACGCGTACCGCATCTCGATGCGCTCGGCCGTGCCCCAGCTCTTCGAGGTGGCCAGGACGCACGCGTCCCTGACGGAGGGGGTGCGTGGCATCCAGGCCCGGATGGCAGCCGCTCCCCAGCAGGGCGGGCCGGTTTTCATGGGCATCCGGGGAGGTGTGGGCCAACTGCCGCTCGCCGTCGCGGAGTCGGTGCGCGCGCGGGGAGGCGAGATCGTCACCGGTGCACCGGTGACCGAGCTGCGCCGGACGGCCGGGACGTCGGCGGCATGGCGGGTCGTCGCCGGGGAGCGGGTGCTCGACGCCGATGGTGTGGTCGTCGCGGTACCGGCCCCGGTGGCCGCCGGACTGCTCCGCGCCGAGGCGCCGGCCGCCGCCGCCGAACTCGCGGGCGTGGAGTACGCCTCGATGGCCCTGATCACCCTGGCCTACCGCCGCGCCGACATCAGCCTCCCCGAGGGCAGCGGCTTCCTGGTGCCGCCCGTCGACGGACGCACCATCAAGGCGTCGACGTTCGCCTCCCAGAAGTGGGGCTGGATCGCCGACGAGAACCCGGACCTGCTGGTCCTGCGGACCTCCGTGGGGCGGTACGCCGAGACGGAGATCCTCCAGCGCCCCGACACCGACCTGGTCGAGGTCTCACGCCACGACCTCAAGGAGGCGACCGGGCTGACGGCGGCCCCCGTCGAGACCCGCGTCACCCGCTGGGACGACGGGCTGCCCCAGTACCCCGTCGGCCACCACGCGCGCGTGGACCGAGTCCGCGAGCACGTCGCCAAGCTCCCGGGCCTCGCGGTGTGCGGCGCGGCGTACGACGGGGTCGGCATCCCGGCCTGCATCGCGAGCGCGTACGCGGCCGTGGACGCGCTCGGACCGCTTCAGCCGCTGGAGCCGCTCGATGGCCACCCGGTGCGAAGCGCGCCCGACGGAGCGGGAGAATAGGCACATGAGTGACGACGCCCCCACCACCGACGCGGCCCGCATCCCGAACAAGGGCAAGCTGGCCAAGGACCTCAACGAGGTCATCCGCTACACCCTGTGGTCCGTCTTCAAGCTGAAGGACGTCCTGCCCGAGGACCGCACGGGCTTCGCCGACGAGGTCCAGGAGCTGTTCGACCAGCTCGCCGCGAAGGACGTGACCGTCCGCGGCACGTACGACGTCTCCGGGCTGCGCGCCGACGCCGACCTGATGATCTGGTGGCACGCCGAGACCGCCGACCAGCTCCAGGAGGCGTACAACCTCTTCCGCCGCACGAAGCTGGGCCGCGCCCTGGAGCCGGTGTGGTCGAACATGGCGCTGCACCGCCCCGCCGAGTTCAACCGCTCGCACATCCCCGCGTTCCTGGCCGACGAGACGCCCCGGAACTACATCAGCGTCTACCCGTTCGTGCGCTCGTACGACTGGTACCTGCTGCCCGACGAGGACCGTCGCCGGATGCTCGCCGACCACGGCAAGATGGCCCGCGGTTACCCGGACGTGCGCGCCAACACGGTCGCCTCGTTCTCCCTCGGCGACTACGAGTGGCTACTGGCCTTCGAGGCCGACGAGCTGTACCGCATCGTCGACCTCATGCGTCACCTGCGCGCCTCCGAGGCCCGTATGCACGTCCGCGAAGAGGTCCCGTTCTACACGGGGCGCCGCAAGGAGATCGGCGAGCTGATCGCCGGTCTCGCCTGAGGGCTGCCGCCTGCCTCAGGATGCCTGGGCGGCCTTTCCCGTCAGGGAACGGTCGGCCCGGGCCGCAGGCCGCGGCTCCGCGTGCGGAGCGCACTCCGCGCTCCGCCCGGGCAGACGGCCCGTCAGCAGATACGCGTCCAGGTGGCTGTTCACGCACTTGTTCGGGCCGCCCGCGATGCCGTGCGTGCCCGCGCCCCGCTCCGTCACCAGGGCCGAGCCCGGCAGCCGGCGCCGCAGTTCGAGCGCGCCCGCGTACGGCGTCGCCGCGTCCCGTTCGGCAGCCAGGATCAGCACCGGCGGCAGGTCGCCCGGCCCGGTCCCCACGTCGAGGGGCGTCTGCCGGGGCGCCGGCCAGTAGGCGCACGGCAGGTTCATCCACGCGTTGTCCCAGGTCTCGAACGGCGCGGTGCGCGCGAGCCGTGTGTTGTCCCGGTCCCAGACCCGCCAACTCGTCGGCCAGGGCGCGTCGTTGCACTCGACGGCGGTGTACACCGTGTTGCCGTTCTCCGCCTCGACGGCCGCCTCCGTCACCGGTGCCGCCTGGTCGATCAGCGGCTGCGGATCCCCCTTCAGATAGGCGGACAGGGCGTGGGCGCGGTGCGGCCAGTAGTCGTCGTAGTACCCGGCCTGCAGGAACGCGCCCTGCAACTGCCCCGGCCCCACCTTCCCGCTGGCCGGCTCGGCGGCGAGCCGGGCCGCCGCCTTCTCGTAACTCCGCAGCACCGCCTCCGGCGTGGCGCCGAGCCCGTACACGTCGTCGTGCCGGGCGACCCACGCCCGGAAGTCCGCCCAGCGGTTCTCGAACGCGGCCGACTGGTCGAGGTTGTTGCGGTACCAGATCCCGCCCGGGTCCGGGTTGACCGCCGAGTCGAACACCATCCGCCGTACGTGCGAGGGGAACAGCGTCGCGTACAGCGCCCCGAAGTAGGTGCCGTACGAGGCCCCCATGAAGGTCAGCCGGTCCTCGCCGAGCGCGGCGCGCAGGACGTCCAGGTCACGGGCGTTGTTGAGGGAGTGGTAGTGCCGCAGCGCGTCGCCCGAGCGCTCGGCGCACCCGCGCGCGTACGCCTTCGCCTCGGCGACACGCTCCCTCTTGTACGACTCCGAGGGATGCGTCGGCGCCTGCGTGGGCCCCTTGAAGAAGAGCTTGGGGTCCTCGCAGGACAGCGGCGCCGACCGGCCCACCCCGCGCGGGGCGTACCCGACCAGGTCGTAGGCTCCCGCGATGCGCTTCCACTCCGGGATGACGCCGATCATCGGGAAGAACATGCCGGAGGCACCGGGGCCGCCCGGGTTGTAGACGAGAGCGCCCTGGTGCTCCACCCGGTGCTCGGGGTCGCGCGGGTTCCTGCCGGTCGCCTCGGCCCGGCTGACGGTGAGCTTGATCTGCCTGCCGTCGGGATGTGCGTAGTCGAGCGGCACGGTGACGGTGCCGCACCGCACACTGTCCGGCAGTTCCTCCTCCTCGGCGCACTTCCCGAAGCGGATACCGGCCGCCTCGGCGCGCGCTGCGGCCAGCACGGAACCCCGGAACTCGGCCGAGCCGGGACCGCCCGGCAGGCCGGACCGGCCCGGCGCACTGTCCGCGGGGGCGGCGGCCAGGGTGGTCAACAGCAAGGACCCGGCAGCGGAGTAGAGGGCGGCAGCTCGCATCGCGTATCCCTTCGGTGGCAACAGAAGGGATGTTTCGGGCGCCAGTCGGCGAAGGCAAGCACCACCCGCCCGGTGTCGCCGCGAGCACTCCTGTGCGCCCCCGCACACCCCCGGGGCGCCGGTGCCGGTGCGGGAGCCGTCAGCGCAGCCGTTCGCGCAGGGTGTCCTGGGGCTCCCGGTGCGCGAGGGCCGCGCGCAGGTCCGGCTCGTCGACCGCGCGGACCCCGAGCACGGCGACGGAGGTGAGGTACGTGCGTTCGTCGCCGGTGGCGTGCGGGGCGGTGGTCCTGTTCCGTCGGGCGAGGGTGGTGAGGAGCCGCTGTCCGGCCGGTGACGCCCAGCGGGAGTACGGGTGGATCTCGATCCGGGCGATGGCCAGGCAGCTCAGGGTGAGGACGAGGGGGAGCGCGAACCAGAGGGCGACCAGGTCGCGCGGCACGGCACCCCGCCCGGGCGCCAGCAGGGCCACCGCGCCCAGCGCGACGACGATCAGCGCGGCGGCCCGCACCTGACGGACCGCGAACGCCGGCCCGCGCCGGGCGCCGTCGGGCACGGCCAGGCCCGCCGCGACGAGCCGGTCCGCGAGCCCTCGTACGGCCTCCGTGCCGGCCGCGGCCGTTCGCACCGGAGCGATGCGCGACTGCCCCTCAGGGCCGATGGCGCCTATCACCGACCGTTCCATCTCGTCGCGCCCGCTCGGGTCCACGACGGTCGCCCAGCCGGTGTGGGCGAGCAGCAGCCGCCGCTGACGGGCCATCGACACCAGTGTGAGATCGGCGACCCGCGCGGGTCCGCCGGACAGGAACGCGGCCTCGTACAGCGTCAGGTCACGCCCGCGCCCGCCGGGGCCCGCGTCCGGATCGACGGCAGTCGCGTGTACGGCGGCCAGGCACAGCCGGATGCACGCCGTACCGGCGGCGATCCAGGCCAGCAGCAGGAGGAAGGACCAGAACATGCCGTTGTTCTATGCGAAGGGTGCCTGGAACGCCATGGGCTTTCAGGATATGGACGAGGTATGGCCGGTACGTGACGTATGGGCGGTGGCCGATTCAGGCCTTCGCGGACGGCTTCGCGGGCTCCGTGGGCTTCGACGGCGGGCTGGTCGCCGGAGGCGGCAGCGGATACGTCGCGACCGCCGAGGGAGTCACCGGCACGGCGGACGCGGGGGCGGTCGTCGGACCGGGCGGCGCCGGGGAGTTGGTGAGCGGTGGGGTGCTCGCGGCGGCCATGTCCTGGGCGAGGGCGTCGAAGTCGACGTACCCCGTGGCCTCCAGGACCTGGATGTGGTCGAGGACGGTCCTGTTCGCGTCGTCGGCGAGGGTGCGGACCAGGGAGTTGCGGGTGCTCGCGCGGACCTGCGCGACGACGGAGAACACCTTGCCGTGCGCCATCCGCAGCAGGTTGGCGAACTGGCGGTCGAAGTCCGCGCCGTGGGCCGCGTCCATGGTGCTGAGCCATCCGCGCTGCTGCTCACTCGGCTGGTTGGGCAGTTCGAACCCGAGCCGCGACGCCACGTCCCGGACCCGCTCGTCGAGGAACGTGTGCCCCTCGATCAGATGCCGGCCCGCGATCCGTACGGCCTCGGTGGTGCCGCGTTCCTGGGCCTGCTGACCGGCGGGCAGTTCCCACAGCCCGGCCAGCCGGACCTTGGTGAGGAACTCGCGGTCGAGCGCGGACAGCGGACCGAACCGTGTCGACACGGTCTGCGCGTTGAGCACGTCCACACCGGTTCCGGAACGGTCCGTGTACGACCAGACCGGGAAGAGCAGTGCGACGAGGGTCGCCGCCAGACCCGCGACGACGAGCCCGGTGCCGCCGGGGCCGGGACGGTGGATGGATCGCATGGTGCCTCCTGCTTGCGGCACCGCACGCTAATGCGCTTCGGGCACGGAGTTCGCATCGTACTGCGGGCCCTACGCCGGCTGCGGTACGCGAGGAGACAGCTCCCTGGCGAGGAGGAGGACGCCGAATGAGGGAGCACGACGCTTGCGCATATCGCGTTGAAATCTGACAAATCAGACAGTGAGGTGTCGGATAATGGGCGGCACTGTTAACCCCCGCACAGTTTGCGCGGGTTGAGGCGTAGGTGCCCGTTCGGCGGTGGGAGGTGCACGGCGTACGCGCGGGGAGTGACGTTCGTCGCTCGGAGCCCCCGTGCGTCAGCGGCGCAGGAGTACGCGTCGGGTGGCCCGGGCCAGCCGGGCCGTGGGGCGCTGGGAGCGCGGGGCCGGACCCGAGCGGTCGAGCCACCACTCGCGCAGCCGCCGTCGGCTCTCCGTGTTCTCGGGCTGCCCGCCGAGCAGCAGATGCGCGGCGAAGTCCAGCGCGTCGTGCCGGTAGCCGTCGGACATGGGGTGCCCGTGCGCGTACGCGAGGAAGGCGGGCCGGTATCCGGCCCCGAGGATCTCGGGCAACTCCGGCGCGACCTTCGCCACGACATCGGCCCGCTTCGCCCCGAGCGCCCGCGACTGCACCCCGAGCCGGACCCGGTCGAACCCCTCCGGTACGGGCGTCCCCGCGACGAGCGCGGAGAGCAACGCGGCCTGCGCGAGGGCGAGGCGCTGGCGGGCGGGGGCGGAGTCGGGTGTCCGGTCGGCCTCGGCCTCGGCGACGGGTGTGGTTGTCGGTGCCGAAGCCGCCGCCCCCGCGGGGGCCGACTCCGAGGGCGCAGCCGCCTCCAGCGCCCCGCGGATCGCGTCCAGCTCCCGCTCCAGCTCACCCGCCTCGGGGAAGTTGTCGTCCCGCTCCAGCAGGACGCCGGGCGGGGTGACCCGGGAGGCGAGGTCCGTGAGGATGCCGAGGACCTGGGGCGGGACCGGATGGGCGTGGCTGTCGTGCCAGACGCCGTCCCGCTCGAAGCCTCCCGCGACATGGACGTACGCGATGGCCTCGACGGGCAGGTCGGCCAGGGCCTTCGCCGGGTCCTCGCCCCGGTTGACGTGGTTCGTGTGCAGGTTGGCGACATCGATGAGGAGGCGTACGCCGGTCCGGTCCGCCAGCTCGTACAGGAACTGGCCCTCGGTCAGCTCCTCGCCGGGCCAGGCGAGGAGCGCGGCGATGTTCTCGACGGCGAGCGGCACCGGCAGTGCTGCCTGTGCGATGCGGACGTTCTCGCACAGCACGTCGAGCGCGTCCCGGGTGCGGGGGACGGGCAGCAGGTGCCCGGCCTCCAGCAGCGGGGACGCGGTCAGCGGACCGCCGGCCCGGACGAACGCGATGTGCTCGGTGACCAGCGGCGAGCCCAGCGCCTCGGCGCGCTCGGCGAGCGCCGTGAGCCGGTCCTCGGCGGGCCGGTCGGCACCGCCCAGGCCCAGGGAGACCCCGTGCGGGACGACCGTCACGCCGCGCTCGCGCAGCCGCAGCAGCGATGCGGGGAGATGCCCCGGGCAGAGGTTTTCGGCAACGGCCTCGACCCAGTCGATGCCCGGCATGGCCTCCACCGCGTCCGCGATCTCCGGCCGCCACCCGATGCCCGTACCCAGTCGTCCCAGTCGCTTCATCGTCCGTCCCCTTCTCCGACCCTCTCGGCCGTCCGCCACGGTTTTCACCAGGACCCGCCGCGCCGTCTCCGTCGGCGGGCCGCGCACGGTGTCGTGGTGTGACGGAGTGATGGCCCGGGTCCCCGGGGCCGAACCCTTCCCCGGGGAGGTTCAGAGCAACATTTGAGCTTCCGCCCGTCTGCCGCCCACCGGTCGGCTAGCCGCCCAGACCGACGGTGGCGGGGTCCTTCGCCGCAGGCCGGTTGGTGTTGACCACGCCCGGTGTCGTCGGTGACGGCTTGGACTTCCCGACGACGTTGCCGGTCGGCTCCACCGCGGGTGCGACGGGCGGCACCACGCCTGGGGACGGCGGCGGCGGACCGGTCGGGCTGGCGCTCGGCCCGGCGGCGGCCTCGGCGATGGCCTCGAAGTCGACCTGGCCGGTCTTCTCCAGGATCGTGATGTGGTCGAGCACGGTCTGGTTGGCGTCCGAGGCCAGCTGGCGCACGAGGGTGTTGCGGGTGTTGTTCCGTACCGTCGCGATGTCCGGCAGGATCTTGCCGTGCGCGGTCCGCAGGAGGTTCGCCCAGACCTTGTCGTAGTCCCCGGCCGAGGCTGCCGTCATCTGGTCCAGGAAGCCCTGCTGCTGTTCGTTCGGCTGGCTGGGCAGCGGGACGTTGAGCTGCGCGGACATGGTCCGCACCCGCATGTCGAGGTCGTTGTGGCCGACGATCAGGTGGTTCGCCGCCTCCTTGACGGCCGCGCTGCTGGAGCGCTGCATCGCCTGCTGCCCCGCAGGCAGCTCCCACAGCCCGGCAAGGCGCACGCGCACGATCAGGCTGCGGTCGAGCGCGGTCAGCGGCCCCCACTGCGTGTTCACCGTCTCTCCGGTGACCGCGGCCGCCTTCGCGGCGTCGTCACGGTGGGGGTAGGAGTAGACGACGGGGTACGCGAGCGCGCCGATCGTGCCTGCGATTGCCAGGCCGACGAGGACCGAGCCGTTCAAGCGGGGCAAAGGAGCCTCCCGGGAGGAACCCAACTGGTCGTTGGGGACTGTTACGTGGCCAGTGAGGGAGATACGCGAGCGTATCGGGACGTTCCGGCGAGCGGGCTGGGGGGCCGAAGCCTGGGCCCGCTTGCCGACACGTGTCAGATCGTGCCGTTGGCGATGCCGTCGAAGTCGACCTGGCCGGTCTTCTCCAGCATCGTGATGTGGTCGAGCACGGTCTGGTTGGTGTCCGTCGCCAGCTGACGCACGAGCGTGTTGCGGGTGTTGTTCCGCACCTGGGCGATGGGATTGAAGATCTTTCCGTGCGCGGACCGCAGGAGGTTCGTCCAGGTCCGGTCGAAGGCTTCCCCGTCAGGCGCCGCGTCCATCTGCGCCAGGAATCCCTGCTGCGCTTCGTTCGGCTGGTTGGGCAGTTCCACCCCGAGCTGGGCCGCGACGGTCCGCACCCGCTCGTCGAGGTCGGAGTGGCCCACCAGCAGGTGGTCCGCCGCGTCCTTGACGGTGGCGCTCTTGGAGCGTGCCATCGCCTTCTCCGCCGCGGGCAGCTCCCAGAGTCCGGCCAGCCGTACTCGCACGATGAGATCACGGTCGGAGGCGGTCAGCGGCCCCCACTGCGTGTTCACCGTGCTGGAGGCCACATTGGACACTCCGGTGCCGGAGCGGTCGGAATACGACCACACAGGGAACGAGAGCGCGGCGATGGTGGTGGTCAGGGCCGCGATGACGAGGGCCGAGTGGTTGAAGCGCGGCAAAGGAGCCTCCCGGGGAAACCAACTGGTCGTTGGGCAGGTGTTACGTGGCCAGCGCCAGAAGATACGGGCGGGAACCCGGGGATGTTCAACGAAGATGTTTGAACCCTGTGTGTTTCAGGGGACGGTGGTCCGCCACCACCGTCGCCGAACCGGGTGCGATCTCCGTGAAACCGGCATCACGGACCAGAGGGAGTCCGCCGGAGGTGAGGTGGCGCCAGTGGTCCGGATCCGCCGTGCGGACGGCGAGCGGGAAGCCGGCGTCGCGCCAGAGCGCGCGAGCCCCGTCCGGCAGCTCCCACCACGCCAGCTGGGCACCGTGTCCCGTCTGGGCCATCGCCTTGCCCGCCGACATGTCCAGCTCGGGGTTCAGCCAGAGGACGGGCACCGCCGGGTCGGGGCCGAGCGGCGGCTCCGGATCCTCCAGCTCGGTGCCGGAGACCTGGAGCCGGGCCAGGTCCTTGGGCCAGCCGTCCAGCGGAACGGGCGGGAACACCCGTACCTCGGCCGACTTGCCGGTGACCGTGATGCCGGGCAGCGCCTCGGCCCGCCGCCACTCGGCACCCCGCGCCCGTCGCACGACCTTGCGGATCCGGGCGTCCTGCCAGTCCCGCATGGCCTCCGCCCACTCCCCGTCCCCGGCCGACCGCTCGTCCCCGAGGATCACGAGAACGGCACGGGCGGCGGTCTCCAACGCGTCGGTACGAGCCGGCGGCTCGGCCTTCTCGATCCGGGCGACGAGGGGGAGGACGAACTGAGGTGCCTCGTCACGCGGTGATCGCTCGGAGCGGAAAGGGCTGTCGCCGGGAGCTTTCGGTTCGTTGTTCACGCCGCCCAGTCTGCCAACCCAGGGGCGCGGGGCTGTGTTCGGTCTGCGGCTCCGCCGCGTGGGCGCGACCAGCCACCGCTCCACGGCATGATGACCCCGTGCAGAGCGATCTACGGCTGGAGAACGTGGGCGGGGTGCAGGGCGGGCAGCCGGTGCTCGTCTCGCTCGGGTATGCCGCGGCGGCCGTCCTGCCGGTGGCCGCCTGGCTGGTGCGGATCTGCGTGGGCACCGAGCCGCCGCCCGCGCCGCCGTGGCCGCGGCTGTCGGCCCCGGACGGGCACATCTCGCCTGTCTCCTGGTGGCGCTGTCCGCCGCGGCGGTGCTCGGGGCGGCAGCGACCGGCGTGGTGACCCTGATCAGCGACCCGGCGAGCGCCGATCACCGGATCCGGGTCGACCCGCTTCCGGCCGGCGCTGCCGGACTCCTCGCCGCCCTGGCGTGCGCCCTGATCGGCACGGCCGTCGGCGCGCTCACGACCTGGCCGCTGGTGCGCTCGACCGGCCGGGCGGTACCCGCGATGATGCTCGGCGCCCTGCTGGCGACGGTGGTGACGGGATCCCCGGCCACGTCGGCCATCACGTCCCTGGTGACCGGCTCGCGCGCGGCACGATCCCGGTGCCCCTGCTGCCGCTGGCCGCGGCAGCCCTGCTCACGGTGGCGGCGATCGCCGCGGCCTGCGCGCTCACCTCACGCCGCTCACCCTGAACAGGCGGAGCGCTGCGCCTCCTGCCACTCACATACCGGGCAGAGCGTGATGCCCTTCTGCGACTTCGGGTACTCGGTCGGCTTCCGGCACAGCACGCACTCCGCGTACGGCGGTCCGCCCGCGGCCGGTGGTGTGGTCGCGCCGGTCGCGCAGTACGTGTCCTCGTCGCTCATGCCACCAGCGTAAGCCGGTCACCGCCGGCCCCCCGTGGCCCCGATCAGCTCGGACACCTTCACGAACCGGAAGCCGCGCTCGCGCAGCGCGGGCACGATGGTGCGGACGGCCCGTTCGGTGGCCGGGGCGGCGCTGCGCGTGCAGTGCATGACGACGACCGACCCGGGCCGTACGCCGTCCAGTACCTCCCGGGCCACGGCATCGGCGTCCGTCGCGAAGGCGTCCCCGCTGACCACGTCCCACTGCACGGCGGTGACCCCGGCCGTGCTCAGGGCGCGCAGCGCCCGCCGGTCGTAACACCCGCCGGGGAAGCGGAAGTAGGGCATGGCGTGGGGCACCCCGACGGCCCGGAAGGCGGTGAAGGCCCGCTCGACGTCGGCGCGCATCCGTGCCTCCGAACCGGAACCGGAGCCGTTGTCCGCGATCGTCGGCAGCCCGTAGCAGTCCTCGGTGAAGGCGTAGTGGCTGTACGAGTGGTTGGCGACCTCGAAGAGAGGGTCCCGGCCGATGGAGCGGGCCTGGACCGGGTACTCCTCGGCCCACCGGCCCGTCATGAACACGGTCGCCGGAACCTTCAGCGCCCGCAGTGAGGCGATCAGCCGGGGATGGTCGAACCGCTCACCTCGCGCCGCACGGCCGCCCTGCCCGGCGGTCATGTCCGCGTCGAAGGTGAGGGCGACGGTCTTGTCCGGGGTGCGCGGGCCGTTCCGGAAGACGGGGGTCAGACCGGTGGGCCCGGGGGCGAGGGTGGGCGGACGGGAGGGGACGGCGGACGGGAGCGCGGGAGGCCGCTCGGCCCGCTGCGGAACCGGGGCGGTGCCGCAGGCGGCGACGGTGGTGAGCACGGCGCCGAGGACGCAGCCGATGGTGACTCGTCGTACGGGACTGGTCATCGTACGAAGGTAGAAATGCCCGGGTTGCCCGGTGGGCCGCCGCGAGGGCGAGCCGTACGGATGTCACCCGGCCGGCCGCGCCCCCCGGCGGGCGGAAAGGGGCGCCGGGAACCGCGCGACCGGCCCCACCGGCCCGCAGGTCGATCACCACGTCTCCCGCGGAGCCTCAGTGCCGTGTGCAGCGCCCGGTGGGGTTGGCGGCGGGCGGGCGGCACTGGTCGTCGAAGTCGGCGGCGTCGTTGCTCAGGTAGCGGCCCAGACAGGTGCTCGGCGTCGTCAGGCCGCGTTCGCTGCAGAAGGCCAGCGCGGCACGGCCGTCGGCGAACGGGCCGGGGGCGTAGATCACCCAGTAGCCCGGCCGCAGCGACGCGTACGCGTCGCTGCGCACGAACACCGCCTCCGGTACCGACTGCCTGACCTTGGCGAGCTGGGCGTCCCGGGCGGCCGTCCCGGAACCGACCGGCTCGGAGTGGAGCTGGGCGATCCAGCGGTCGGTCGTGTCGGGCGTGGGGTTGGGCGAGGTTCTCGTACCGGCCGTCGGGTCCGAGTCGCCGTCCGTCCCGTATCTGTCGAGGAGGCGTGGTGTGAGGAGGGCGGCGGCGACCGCGACGAGGACCACGAGTACGGCGGACACGGCGACCCGCTTGCGGCGGTTCGGCGTCGGCGGGATCCGCTGTTGCGCCTCGCGCCGGTCCGCACCGCCCGCCACGTGTGCGGAGTGCGGTCGTGTCCCACCGGACTCCGATCGGTGGGACACGAGGTGCGGCGACGTCAGTGTCCGCTGCACCGACCTCGCCGTCCCGCCCGCCGCCACCTCCGCCAGCATCGCCGCCAGCCGAGCCGTGTCGGGACGTGCCGCCGGTTCCCGTTCGAGCAGCGCTTCGAGTACAGGGGTCAGCGGGCCGGAGCGGGACGGCGGCGGGACCTCGGACTCCAGGACCGCGGCCAGCGTCGAGAGCGAGGTCTCACGGCGCAGAGGGCTCACGCCCTCCACGCACACGTACAGCACGACCCCCAGGGACCACAGGTCGGAGGCCGGGTCGTCGGAGGGGCCGCGGATGCGTTCCGGGGCGATGTACTCGGGGGAGCCGACGAGCTCGCCGGTCATCGTCAGCGCCGTCGCGCCCTGGAGCGCCGCGATCCCGAAGTCGGTGAGGACCGCGCTCCCGTCCGGCCGCAGGAGGATGTTCGGCGGTTTCACGTCCCGGTGCTGGACGCCCGCCGCGTGCGCCGCGCGCAGCGCTTCCAGTACCTGGCCGCCGATCCGTGCCGCCTCCGCCGGTGTCAGGGGGCCCGATTCGAGGCGCTTGTCGAGCGAGACACCGGGCACCAGCTCCATGACGATCCAGGGGTGCGGGTCGTCGTCGATGATCTGGTGGACCGTCACCACATGGGGGTTGCTGAGTCGGGCGAGCGCCCGCGCCTCGCGCATCACCCGCTCCCGTACGGCCTCGGTCGCCGCCGCGTCGGGCCGTACCGCCTTCAGGGCGACCTCGCGGTGCAGCACGGTGTCGCGGGCCCGCCACACCGTGCCCATACCGCCGCTGCCGAGCCGGTCCAGCAGCTCGAAACGGCCGTCGACCAGGTCCCCCGATGCGTTCATGGCGGACAGGTTAAAGCCTGCCCGCCATGTCCCGGCTCAGGGGGCGCCCGTTATCGCTTCCACGGACCCCGTACGGCGAATGTCGTCCCGGGCGTGTAGCAGTTCACGTACATCGTCCGGCCGTCCGGAGAGAAGGTGACGCCCGCGAATTCGCCCCACTCGGGGGCGCTCTCGGTGCCGCCCGCCGCGGCAGCGGCTGATGTGATCGCGTGCGCGTTCCGGGCCATCGCGTACACCTCGCCCCCGCGTGTCACGCCGTACACGTGCTGGGCGCCGTCCCCGTCCTCGCACACCATCAGGCCGCCGCTCGGGGCGAGGCAGATGTTGTCCGGTGACTCGCCGGGCAACTGGATGTCCGTGTCCGGGCCGAAGACGATGACCAGGGTGAGGCGGCGCGCGCCGGGGTCGTAGCGCCAGATCTGGCCGAAGTGGGTGGCCGCCGAGCCGTCGCCCGCGCGGGCGAACGACGACACGAAGTACACGCACCGCCCGCCCCAGTAGCAGCCCTCCAGTTTCTGCGCGTGCGTGATGCCCTTCCGGCCGAAGTCCTGGAGCCGGACGGGGGTCTGGGCGGCCAGCGGATCCGGTACGTCCACCCACTCGACGCCGTCGAAGGCGGCACCCGGCTGCTGGATCGAGGACAGGTCGGGTACGCCCGGCACGCGCATCGCCTGGAGCCGCCCGCCCGCGCGCAGTGAACCCACCCCGCCCAGCGGCCTCCTGGGCAGGAAGCGGTAGAAGAGGCCGAAGGGTTCGAGGAAGGCGTCCTCGGTCTCGTAGACGATGCCGCTCTTCGGGTCGACGGCGACGGCCTCGTGCTGGAAGCGGCCCATCGCGGTGAGCGGGACGGCGCCGGTGCGGTGAGGGTCGGCCCCGTCGACCTCGAAGACGAAGCCGTGGTCCTTGGTGTAGCCGTTGGTGCCGGCCTTGTCCTCGGTCTCCTCGCAGGTCAGCCAGGTGCCCCAAGGCGTGGGCCCGCCCGCGCAGTTGACGGCGGTGCCGGCGATGGCGACCCGTTCCGTGAGGACGTCGCCGTCCCGGTCGAGGGTGAGGGACGTACAGCCGCCCTTGCCCATCGGGTCGTAGGTGAGGCCCTTGACCGTCGGGACCGGGATTCTCGGGGTGTTGCGGTTCTCGTGGTTGCGGACCAGGTGGACTCGGCCGTGCCGGCCCGCGAAGGCTTCCATGCCGTCGTGGTTGGAGGGGACCGGGCCCTCGCCGGAGCGCAGGGGGTCGCCCTCGCGGGACAGAACCCGATAGCGGAAACCTTTCGGCAGGTCGAGCAGACCCTTGGGGTCGGGGATCAGCGGGCCGTAACCGGAGTGCCCCAGCTCCTGGGCGGCGGCGGTACCGGCGAAGAGTTCGGAGAGGGCTCCGGTGAAGGCGATACCGACGCCCAGGGCGCCCGTGCGGGCGAGGACCTGCCGTCGGGAGGCGGGGGATCTGTCAACTGCCTTGAGGGGAGCGGTTGTTGGGGAACCGTCGATTTCGGGCATGCCGAATCCGGACATGAGGTGACCTTCCTGCTGGCGGACAGGACTGTGACCTTGCTGTGTGTATCACGCCGTACGGGCCTCGGGAACCACGCGCGTAGCGCGCCTCATCCGGGTGACCCGCCTGGCGGCGGCTGCTGGGTCTGGGCCCGTTCGAGGAAGCGGAGGAGTTCCACCGGGAAGGGCAGGACGAGGGTGGAGTTC
>NZ_BMMU01000008.1 GCF_014646095.1 Streptomyces lacrimifluminis
CCGGCGCGACCTCATAGCTGACGGCGAAGTCCTCCGTGGTCTCCCCGAAGTTCCAACCGGCTCTGAACGCGGCGATGTTGGCCGCCGCGATGTCGGGCTTCTTGGCGAACTTGGCCTTCAGGAACTTCTCGGTGCCCTCCGTCGGCCGGTGGTACATCCAGCTCAACAGGCCCAGCGCGAACATGTTCTTGCTGCGCTCGGCCTCCTTGCGGGAGAGCGCGAACTCCTTGAGTGCCTCGACGGTCAGGGTGGTCAGCGGCACCGGGTGGAGGCTGTATCCGTCGAGCGAGCCGTCCTCCAAGGGCGAGGCCGCGTACCCCACCTTCTGCATGGCCCGCTTGGTGAACTCGTCGGTGTTGACGATGATCTCCGCACCGCGCGGCACATCCGCGATGTTCGCCTTCAACGCGGCCGGATTCATCGCGACGAGCACATTGGGCGCGTCCCCGGGCGTGAGGATGTCGTGGTCGGCGAAATGCAGCTGGAACGAGGAAACGCCCGGCAGGGTTCCTGCGGGCGCTCGGATCTCGGCGGGGAAGTTCGGCAGAGTGGACAGATCGTTCCCGAAGGACGCGGTCTCGGAGGTGAAGCGGTCACCGGTGAGCTGCATACCGTCACCGGAGTCTCCCGCGAACCGAATAATCACCCGATCGAGGCGGCGTACGTCCTTCACGCCCGCCGGGTTGCGCTGCTCTCCGACGACGGCTCCGACGGCTCCGACGTCTGAGCCGGCCTTCTCCGCTGGACTCTCCGCTGGACTGCTGACCTGGCTGGTCACTGAACTGGACCTCCTTCGAGGCGGCGGCTGGGACCGGCCCTCCCGGGGGCCCTCCCACGTTCAACAGTACGTCGGTAAGGGTGGCCTTCCCGGGACCGATCGCATGATGGACGCCATTTTGAGACGGTACGGCGCCCCGACTTGTCATGATTTCCTGCCCTCGAACCTGACAGGATGTCAGGTGCCAGATGTCGAACGGTCAGGTGTTGAGGTAGGTCAGAACAGCCAGTACGCGCCTGTGATCACCGTCGCTTGGTGAAAGCCCCAACTTCAGGAATATGTTGCTGACGTGCTTCTCGACGGCACCGTCACTCACGACGAGCTGCCGCGCGATGGCCGAATTCGTCCGGCCCTCCGCCATGAGCCCCAGCACCTCGCGCTCCCGGGGGGTGAGCCCGGCGAGCACGTCCTGCTTACGGCTGCGGCCCAGCAACTGGGCCACGACCTCCGGGTCGAGCGCGGTACCCCCCTGCGCCACCCGCACCACCGCGTCCACGAACTCCCGCACCTCGGCGACCCGGTCCTTCAGCAGATACCCGACACCCCGGCTGGACCCGGCGAGCAGTTCGGTCGCGTACCGCTCCTCGACGTACTGTGACAGCACGAGCACGCCCAGTCCCGGATGCGATTTCCGCAGCTGTACGGCGGCCCGGACCCCTTCGTCGGTATGGGTGGGCGGCATCCGCACATCCGCGACGACGACGTCCGGGAGCTCGTCCTGCGCGGCGAGCTCGGTAATGGTCTTGATCAGCGCGACCCCGTCACCCACACCGGCGACGACATCATGCCCACGGTCGGTCAACAACCGGGTCAGGCCCTCTCTCAGCAGCACTGAATCCTCGGCGATGACCACCCGCACCCTGTCCTCCACGATTCCCGGCTCCCCACCCCGTCCGAACACCAGGCTCAAGCATCCCAGTATTCGGACGAGGAGGGGGTTGTTGTCGACGGGTTTTCCCACCCGGGGGTCACAAGCGTGAGGCTGCTGCCGCCCAGTCCCCTCCAGCGCCGCCCGGCATTTCCAGCCTGTCCGGGGCCCCCTCTGGGGGAGTTTGAGGACAAGGCCCGTTCAGGGCCGGAGGGGGTCTGGGGGCGCAGCCACCAGGAACAGGACGGGACGGGTAGGTGCGGTGGGGGCGAAACGAGCCCGCCCCCACCGCACCTCACCCCCGCCAAGGCAACTCCGCAGTCACCCGGGTAGGCCCACCCACCGGCGAATCCACCACCAGAATCCCGTCCACCGCATCGAGCCGCCCCGCCAGCCCCGCCAACCCGGACCCGCCGGAGGCATCCGCACCCCCCACCCCGTCATCCACCACCTGCAGCATCAACCGGTTCTCCACCCGCCACACGTCCACCGACGCCTCCGTCGCCCGCGCATGCTTGCTGATGTTCTGCAGCAGCTCCGAGACCGTGAAGTACGCGATCCCCTCGATCGCCGCGGCCGGCCGTTCCACCAGGTCCACCTCGACCCGTACCGGCACCACACACCGAGAAGCCACCGCGGACAACGCCGCGTCCAGCCCCCGGTCCGTCAGCACCGCCGGATGGATCCCGCGCGCCAGGTCCCGCAGCTCCTGCAACGCCGTCTTCACCTCACCGTGCGCCTCGTCCACCATCCGCGCCGCGGCCTGCGGATCCTCCGTGAGCTTCTCCTTCGCGAGCCCCAGATCCATGGCGAGGGCCACCAGCCGCGCCTGGGCCCCGTCATGCAGGTCCCGCTCGATACGCCTCAGGTCGGCCGCCGCGGTGTCGACGACGACCCCCCGGTCGGACTCCAGCTCGACGACCCGCGTCGCCAGCCGCGTCGGCCCGAGCAGCCCCTTGACCATCACCCGGTCCACGAGGGTCAGTGCCCGCACGATCCAGGGCGTGGCCATGGTGAACAACAGCCCGACCAGTGCGGTCATCGTGATCTCGAACGGGTTGTCGAGATAGACGCTGTGGGTCTCGTCGCCGTACAGCTGGAGGCCGTCCTGTCCGCCGTACATGGGGAAGAGCCAGAACCACACCGGATACGTGAGCAGCGCCCACCCGTACACCCAGAAGATCACCGACACCACGAACGAGAACATCGCCCACGGCAGATGCAGCACCGAGTACAGCAGATGCCGCCACGAGGTCCCGCTCTTGAGCACGGCCCCCATCCAGGCCGCCGCCCCGGGCTTCCGTCCCCGCGCCGGCTCCGGTTCGGCGACGTCGAGCCCGAGCAGCCCGCGCGCCATCTTCCGCTCCAGCACACCGAACCCCCGGCAGCCCGCCAGACACACGGCCAGCACCGGAATCCCGAGGAAGGTGATGAGCAGAAGCGAGCCGGTGAAGGCCAGGGTCACGGCGTACGTGAACACCAGCACGCTGACCGGCAGGCTCAGCAACACATACCCGAACTCCCGCCAACTGCGCGCCTCGACGGGCGCCCGCAACGCGGCCGGCAGCCGAGGCCGCCGCTCCCCGGCGCCCCCGCCGGCCGTCCCGTGGAATCCGGCCCCGGGGCCGCCCCGCTGCCCGTACCCCTGTCCGTACTCCATGGCCATCGATCCCGTCCGTTCCTGTCGCAGGTGTCCTGCTCGTCTGGCATCAGCCTGCTCGCACCGGACGCCACGGACCATGGAGCACGTAGGCGTCTTCCCCCGGGGGTTTTCCCTACCTACGCGTCAACCCGTTCCCGCCAGGGCAGTTCGGCCGTGACCGTCGTGGGGCCGCCCTCGGGCGAGTCGATGACGAACAGCCCGTCCACCGCGCCCAGCCGGTCCGCGAGCCCCGCCATCCCCGTACCACCGTCGAGCCGCGCACCGCCGCGCCCGTCGTCCCAGACCTGGATCAGCAGCCGGTCGTCGGTGCGCCAGACGTCGACGGAGGCGTTCCGGGCCCCGCTGTGCTTGCTGATGTTCTGGAGCAGCTCGGAGACCGTGAAGTAGGCGATGCCCTCGATGGCGGCGGCAGGCCTGGCCGGCAGATCGGCGCTCACCTTCACCGGCACGGTGCACCGCGAGGCCACCGAGGACAGCGCCGCGTCCAGCCCGCGGTCGGTCAGCACGGCCGGATGGATCCCGCGCGCCAGGTCGCGCAGCTCCTGAAGCGCGAGCTTCACCTCGCCGTGCGCCTCCTCGACCATCGCCGCCACGTGTTCGTCGGCCCGGCCCTCCAGAAGCTTCTCCTTGGCCAGCCCGAGTCCCATCGCGAGGTTCACGAGCCGGGCCTGCGCCCCGTCGTGCAGATCGCGCTCGATGCGCCGCAGGTCGGCGGCGGCCGTGTCGACCACGACCCCCCGGTCGGACTCCAGTTCGGCGATACGGCGTTCCAGCTCGTCGGAGGGCGACAGCAGCCCGCGCACCATCGCCCGGTCCACGTTCGTGAGCCCCCGTGCCAGGAACGGCAGTACGGGCCACAGTACGAAGAGCGACACGAGCATGAGGGTGAAGGTGAGGATGCCCCAGGGCAGCCTGATGAAGTCGTACAGGATGGTGCGCCAGCCGACCGGGTCCTTCAGCGCCAACATCATCTGCCCGAAGAACCCGAGCTGCCGGCCGCGGGTGCCCCGACCGCCACCCAGCGGCAGCGGACTCGGCTCGTCCACCCGCACCCCGAGCAGCGCCCTGGCCCGCGCCCGCTCGAACCGGCCCAGCAGGCGCGCGCCCATCAGCCCGGCGGCGAGCATCGGAAGGCCGATCACCGTGAGCGCGAGGAAGGAACCCACGCTCACCACGGTCACCACGTAGACGAAACCGAACAGTGCCATCGGCAGGTTGGCCAGGAGATGGGCGATCTCCTTCCAGGTGCGCGGATCGAGGGCGAAACGGACAGGGGGCAGTCGGTCGCCCTCGGCTTCCGCGCGGGTGGCGGTGATACGTGCGGTCATGCCCGCCAGCCTGCCCGCCGCCGCGCCACGGCGCCATGAGGCGGACCGCCCGGCGACCCGGGGGAAAACCCCACCTTGCACACCAGTCGGGCATGGCCATGTGTGACGGGCTGCTTACGGTCTCTTTAGCAGGCCCTAGACTCCCGTCCGTACGGATCTCCGACAGGCCAGGGAGCGAGGGACGGACATGCCGGTACCGACCGCCGTAGCCACGACGGAGCACATCGCGGCGTCACACCACATCGCGGCACCGCACCACATGGCAACGTTGAACGACATGGCAACGTTGAACGACATGGCAACGTTGAACGACATGGCGGCGTCGCATCACACGGCGGTGCCGCAGTACATCGCGGCGTCGGAGTACTTCCGGTCCTACTCCGTCGTCGGACTGCTCGCCGCCGTCGGCGTGCTCTTCGTCGCGGTCGCCTTCGGAGCCGGACGCCTGCTGCGTCCCGTCGTCCCGACCCCCGAGAAGCTCCTGACGTACGAGTGCGGTGTCGACCCCGTCGGCGAGGGCTGGGCCCACACGCAGGTCCGCTACTACGTCTACGCCTTCCTCTACGTCATCTTCGCCGTCGACTCGATCTTCCTGTTCCCCTGGGCGACCGTCTTCGCGGCTCCCGGCTACGGCGCCGCCACCCTCGTCGAGATGTTCATCTTCCTCGGCTTCCTGGCCGTGGGCCTGCTCTACGCATACAAGAAGGGCGTCCTGACATGGACGTGATGCCCGAAGCGAATTCGTCGGCGCCGGTACCTGGTCCTGTGTCAGCGCCGGTGCCCGTGCCCGTGCTGCTGCCGGAGCCCAAGCGGCTGGGCGCCCTCGCCCGGCTGGCCCCCGAGCCGATGAAGGTGGTCCTGAACTGGGGCCGCCGCTACTCGCTCTGGGTCTTCAACTTCGGCCTCGCCTGCTGCGCGATCGAGTTCATCGCCGCGTCCATGGCCCGCCACGACTTCATCCGCCTCGGCGTGATCCCCTTCGCCCCGGGGCCGCGCCAGGCCGACCTGATGGTGGTCTCGGGCACGGTCACGGACAAGATGGCCCCGGCGGTACGGCGCCTGTACGAACAGATGCCCGAGCCGAAGTACGTCATCTCCTTCGGCGCGTGCAGCAACTGCGGCGGCCCCTACTGGGACTCCTACTCCGTGACGAAGGGCGTCGACCAGATCATCCCGGTCGACGTCTACGTCCCCGGCTGTCCGCCCCGGCCCGAGGCGCTGCTCCAGGGCATCCTCAAGCTCCAGGAGAAGATCGCCCGGGAGTCCCTGGGCGAGCGGTACGCGTCCGGCCGGGCGACGCGCCCCTCACCGGCCGCGCTCCAGAGCCCCCTGGTGCAGCCGCCGACTCCGGGGGAGAAGAAATGACGGCGACCGGCTGGCTGCCCGCCCCCACCGAGGAACTCTTCGGTACGGAGGCCACGGCCGAGGAGTCGTACGACGTCCTGACCGTCGACGTACCCCCGACATCCTGGACCGCCGCGCTGGAGACAGCACGCGACCGTCTCTCCTGCACCTACTTCGACTGGCTCAGCGCGGTCGACGAACCGGGCACGGGCTTCCGCGTCGCCGCCCACGTGGTCGCCCTCTCCCCGGTCCGTCGCCTCCTCGTACGGACGACGGTCCCGCACGATTCCGCCGTACTCCCCTCCCTCGTCCACGTCTACGCGGGCGCCGCCTGGCACGAGCGCGAGACGCACGAGATGTTCGGCGTACGTTTCGAGGGCCACCCGGGACTGGACCACCTCCTGCTCCCGGAGACCTTCGAGGGCCACCCCCTCCGCAAGGACTTCGTGCTGGCGGCCCGCGTCGCCAAGGCCTGGCCGGGCGCGAAGGAACCGGGGGAGTCGGAACACGGCGGGCCCAAGCGCCGCCAGATGCTCCCGCCAGGCGTCCCCGACCCCAACGAATGGGGCCCCCTGAAGGGCCAGCTCCCTCCGGCCCCGGCCCGCCCGGCCCGCGCCGCCGTCGGCCGCGCGACCGGCGACCGCCCGGTACGCCGCACCCGCACGGCATCGGAGGGCTCCGCAACCCAGTCCCCGGCAGACGAGTCCCGGGCAGGTCGGCCCACGGCACCGGAGGACACCTCCACGGAGACCCCGCCGGCCACGCAGCCCCCGACGGCCGCACCCCGCCGAGCGCGCAGCGCGAGCCAGGGCTCCGCCTCGCAGCGCCCACAGACACCGGCGACCGAGACCCCCGAGCCACCACCTACGGCGGACGCCCCCTGGCACCACGCCCGCCCGGCCTTCGACGAACCCACGAAGACCCCCGAGCCGACCGAACCCCCCACCTCCGAGAAACCCACCTCCGACAGCCCCGCGCCCGAGAACCCCTCAGGAGGCTCGCAGTGAACGACGCGCTCGACGTCGCCCTGCGACTCCTGATCGTCTTCGTCGTCTTCCTCACCTTCCCCCTGATCGTCGGTCAGGCCGAGCACAAGGTGATGGCCCACATGCAGGGCCGCCTCGGCCCGATGTACGCCGGCGGCTTCCACGGCTGGGCCCAACTGGTCGCCGACGGCGTGAAGTTCGCGCAGAAGGAAGACATCGTGCCCGCGGGCGCGGACCGCCGTATCTTCCAGCTCGCCCCCGCCGTGGCACTTCTCCCGTACCTCCTCGTCCTCCTCGCCATCCCGATCGGCCCGGGCGAGGGCGCCGTCGGTGAGGTCGTCGACGCGGGCATCTTCTTCGTCCTCGCCGTCATGGGTGTCGGCGTCCTCGGCTCGCTCATGGCCGGCTGGGCGTCGGCCAACAAGTTCTCCCTCCTCGGCGGTCTGCGCACCGCCGCACAACTCCTCGCCTACGAACTCCCGATGCTCCTCACCGCCGCCTCGGTCGCGATGGCCGCGGGCACGGTGTCGCTCCCCGGCATCCTCGACGCCTTCGAGTGGTGGTGGCTGCCCTGGCAGATCGTCGGCGCGGTCGTCTTCTTCGTGGCCGGCCTCGCCGAACTCCAACGGCCGCCCTTCGACATGCCGGTGGCCGACTCGGAGATCATCTTCGGCGCCTACACCGAGTACACCGGCCTCCGCTTCGCCCTCTTCCTCCTCGCCGAGTACGCCGGGATCGTCGTCCTGTGCGGCCTGACCACCGTCCTCTTCCTGGGTGGCTGGCACGGCCCCTGGGCAACCGACGGTCTCGGCTGGGTCTGGACCCTCCTGAAGACGGCGGTGCTGGCCTTCGTCGTGATCTGGCTGCGCGTCACCTACCCCCGCCTGCGCGAGGACCAGCTCCAGAAGCTCTCCTGGACCCTCCTCGTCCCCCTCTCCCTCGCCCAGATCGCCCTCACCGGCATCGTGAAGGTGGTGATCCAGTAACCATGGCTCCGATTTTCGGCAGTGGCCTGGCCAAGGGCCTGGCCGTCACCCTCCGCACGATGACGAAGAAGACCGTCACCGCGCAGTACCCGGACGCCCAGCCCGACCTCCCGCCCCGCTCTCGTGGAGTCATCGGCCTCTTCGAGGAGAACTGCACGGTCTGCATGCTGTGCGCCCGCGAGTGCCCGGACTGGTGCATCTACATCGACTCCCACAAGGAGACCGTCCCGGCCGCCGCCCCCGGTGGCCGCGAGCGCAGCCGCAACGTCCTCGACCGCTTCGCCATCGACTTCTCCCTCTGCATGTACTGCGGTATCTGCATCGAGGTGTGCCCCTTCGACGCCCTCTTCTGGTCCCCTGAGTTCGAGTACGCCGAGACCGACATCCACGAACTCACCCACGAACGCGACAAGCTCCGCGAGTGGATGTGGACGGTCCCGGCCCCGCCCGCCCTCGACCCAGCCGCCGAGGAGCCGAAGGAAATCACCACGGCTCGCAAGACGGCGGAGAAACTGGCAGCCACCCAGGCCACCCAGGCCGAGCCGAAGGCACCGACCGAGCCCACCGAGCCCACCGAGCCCACCGAGCCTCAGGAGGGAACGTCGTGACCCTCGCCGCCGCAACCCACGGCTTCCTCTCCCCGACCGGCGTCGAGATCGCCTTCCTCCTCGTCGGCCTCGTCACCTTCGGCGCCGCGCTGGTCACCGTCACCACCCGGCAACTGGTGCACGCCGCCCTGTGGCTGGTGGTGACCCTCGGCGGCCTCGCCGTCGAATACCTCCTCCTCACCGCCGAGTTCATCGCCTGGGTACAGGTCCTCATCTACGTCGGTTCCGTCGTCGTCCTCCTCCTCTTCGGCCTGATGCTCACCAGGGCCCCCATCGGCCGCTCCCCGGACGCCGACTCCGGCAACCGCTGGGCAGCTCTCGCCGTGGCCCTCGCCTCGGCAGCCGCCCTGGTCTGGGTCGTCGTCGACGCCTTCCGCACGACCTGGATCGACCTGGACGGCGCCGCCGCGGGCTCCACCGCCGTCACCGGCGCGAGCCTCTTCCAGAACTGGGTCCTCCCCTTCGAGGCCCTCTCCGTTCTCCTCCTCGCCGCCCTGGTCGGCGCGATCGTCCTCTCCCGCAAGGCGAAGGCGAAGGCGAACGCGGCCACGGCCGCCGAGACCGCTGCCGAGGCCGCCGTCAAGGACACCAAGGACGCCAAAGCCGGCAAGGAAGGTGCCCTCTGATGCACCTCGCCTATCCCGCCGTACTCTCCGCCCTCCTCTTCTCCACCGGCCTCTACGGCGTCCTGGCCCGCCGCAACGCGATCCTGGTCCTGATGTCGGTCGAGCTGATGCTCAACGCCGTCAACCTCAACCTCGTCGCCTTCGACGTCTGGCTCAGCAGGACCACCCGGGAGACCCTGCACTCCGGCCAGGCCCTCACCCTGTTCACCATCGCCATCGCCGCCGCCGAGATCGGCATCGGCCTGGCGATCGTGCTCGCCGTCCACCGCAACCGAGGCACCGCGGACATCGACAAACTCCGCGACACCGCCGAGCCGAACGGCCCCGACGAAGCCACCCTCACGGAAGACGAGAAGGCTGAGGCCACCGCGTGACCACGACCACCCTCGCCGTCCTCGTCCCCCTCCTCCCGTTCCTGGGCGCCGCCGCCGGCCTGCTCCTGGGCCGCACGGCCCCCGGCTTCGTACGCCCCCTCGCCGTACTGCCGCCCCTCACGGCGCTCGTCCTCGCCGTGGTCGTCGCCGTGCGCCAGGGTGGCGACCGGGCCGTCGACGCCGCTACCGAGCTCACGCCCACCGGCTCGGTCCCCGTCGAACTCGCCCTGCACATCGACGGCTTCGCCGCCCTCGTCGCCGTCCTGGTCGCCCTGGTCGCGACCTGTGTGCAGATCTACTCGACGGGCTATCTGCGCGACGACCCGCGCTACCCCTCGTACGCCGCTCTCGTCTCCCTCTTCACCTCCGCGATGCTGCTCGTCGTCTACTCCGGCGACCTGATGGTGCTGTTGGTCGGCTGGGAGATCATGGGCATCTGCTCCTACTTCCTGGTCGGCCACTACTGGGAGACCCCGGAGGCCCGCGCCGCCTCCCTCAAGGCCTTCCTCGTCACCAAACTCGGTGACGTCCCCTTCCTGATCGGCCTGTTCGCGCTCGCCACCGACGCCGGGTCCTTCCGGATCACGAAGATCCTCGGCACCGTCGCGAGCGGCGGACTCGACCATCCGACGCTGGTCGCCCTGCTGCTCCTGGCCGGCGTGGCGGGCAAGTCGGCGCAGTTCCCGCTGCACACCTGGCTCCCCGACGCGATGGCGGGCCCCACTCCCGTCTCCGCGCTGATCCACGCCGCGACGATGGTCGCCGCCGGTGTCTACTTCATCGCCCGGCTCCTCCCGGTCTTCGCGGCCTCCTCGGCCGCACTGGTCGTCCTCGCCGTCATGGCCGCCGTGACGATGGCCGGCTCCGCCCTCGCCGCGCTCGCGCAGGACGACATCAAGCGCGTCCTCGCCTACTCGACGATCGGCCAGCTCGGCTACATGACCGGCGCCCTCGCCGTCGGCGACCGCGGTGCCGCCGTCTTCCACCTCCTCACCCACGGTGCCTTCAAGGCGCTGCTCTTCCTCGCGGCGGGCGTGATCATCCACGCCTCCGGCACCAACTCGCTGGCCGCCATGTCCCGCATGGGCAACCTGCGTGCCCGCATCCCCGACGCCTACTGGACGATGACCGTGGCGCTCCTCGCGCTCGCCGCGATCCCGCCCTTCAGCGGCTTCTTCTCCAAGGAGTCCGCCCTCGGCGCCGCCGAACACGTCGTCACCGGCCACGCCGAGGGCATCCCCGGCGCCGCCGGCTGGATCGTCCTCGTCGCCGGCCTGGTCTCGGCCCTGCTCACCGCCGCCTACGCGACCCGCCTGTGGGTGCTCGCCTTCCGGGGCCGGGGTGCCGACGCCCCCGACCACGGCAGGCAGCCCATCGCGATGACCGCGGTGCTCTGGGTGCTCGCGGTCCCCTCCCTCGCCCTCGGCGGGCTGGCCTACGGCAGGCTGCCCGACTGGTTCGACGGCCACGACCTGACCCCGACCCTCACCACCTCAGTCCTCGGCACGGGAATGGCTTTGGTCGGCGGCCTCGTCACCTATGGAGCCTGGCGCCAGACCACCGCCCTGGCGGCCCGCGTCCCCCTGGGCGCGGTCGCGGCCCACCCGGACGCGGACGGCGGTCTCGTCGAGGCCGAGGCCATCGCCACCCACACCCCCGCCTACGGAGACATGGCCGGCGCACCCGACCCGGCGGACCCCGGACGCCTGCTGCTCGGCCCGCTGCACCGTCACGCGGCCGTCGGTTTCCACCTGGACGCCCTGTACACGACCCTGTTCGTCCGCCCGGTCCAAGCCGGCGCCACCCTCGTCCGGTTCCTCGACCGAGAGGTCGTCGACACCTACGTACGCGGCGCTGGCGCCGTGCCCCGACTGCTGGGTTCCGCCGTACGGCGCGCCCAGACCGGCAACGTACAGACCTATGTGAGCGCGTTGCTCGCCGGCACCGTCGTCCTGGTGGTCGCCGTCCTCCTCGTCGCCGCGGGAGCGTGAGCAGCCGTGATCGATATCAACGAGTCAGTGATGCAGTTCCTTCTGGCATTCCTCGTCGTAGGTCCGCTGATCGGCGCTGTCGCCGCTCTCCTGCCGGCCCCGCCCGGGCTGAAGGGGAAGTCGCCCGAGCAGGCCGTGCTGCGGCACGGCGTGACCGTCACCGGAGCGGTGCTCATCGCCGCGATCGTCCTGGCGCTCGGCTTCGACCACCGCCACCCCTCGAAGATGCAGGCCACGACCGACATCAGCTGGATTCCCGCACTCGACGTGCGGATCCACCTCGGCGTCGACGGCATTTCCCTCCCCCTTCTGGTTCTGAGCGCGCTCCTGACCTTCCTCTGCGCGCTCTACTCCTCCTTCAAGCTCCCCGCCGGCCCCTCCCCGAAGGCCTTCGTCGCACTCCTCCTCGTCCTGGAGTCCGGCACCCTCGCGACCTTCGCCGTCCTCGACCTGCTGCTGTTCTTCCTCGCCTTCGAGATGGTGCTCATCCCGATGTACTTCCTCATCGCCCGCTGGGGCGGTGAGCAACGGACCCGGGCGGCCTGGAAGTTCATCCTCTACACCCTGCTCGGATCCGTGGTCATGCTGCTGGGCCTGCTTCTGATCGGGATCAAAGCGGGCACGTTCGACATCTTGGCACTCGCCACTGACAACGGCTCGGGGCTGACCACATCCGTGCAGGTCACGGCCGCTTTGGCGATCGGGATCGGGCTCGCGGTCAAGACGCCGATGTGGCCGCTGCACAGCTGGCTGCCGGACGCCCACACCGCCGCCCCGACCGTCGGCTCGGTGCTGCTGGCGGGCGTCCTGCTCAAGATGGGCACGTACGGGTTCGTGCGCATCCTGCTGCCGGTCACGCCCGACGGATTCCGGACGTTCGCGCCCTATCTCGGCGCGTTCGCCGTCGTCGGGATCATCTACGGCTCCCTGGCCTGCCTGGCCCTCGCGCGGCACGGCGCGAAGGGTGACCTCAAGCGGCTCATCGCCTACTCCTCCGTCGGCCACATGGGCTTCGTCCTGCTCGGCATCTCCACCATGACCCCGACCGGCGTGAACGGCGCGCTGTTCGCCAACATCGCCCACGGCCTCATCACCGGCCTCCTCTTCTTCCTGGTCGGCGCGCTGAAGGACCGCACGGGCACCACCGACCTCGACACCCTCGCCGACCGCACCGGCGCCGCCCTCTACGGCCGCGCCCCGCGCCTCGGCGGCCTCGTGGCCTTCGCCGCCGTCGCCTCGCTCGGACTGCCCGGCCTCGCCGGGTTCTGGGGCGAGATGCTGACCCTGTTCGGCGCGTTCGATCCCGCAGACGACCTCAACCGCCCCGCCTTCCTCACCTACACGGCGATCGCCGCCTTCGGCACCCTGCTCACCGCCGCGTACATGCTCGTCGTCGTACGCCGCGTCTGCATGGGCGCCGCCCCGCAGCCGGACGCCCCCCAGCTCGCCGACGTACAGACGTACGAACTCGCGGCCTGGACCCCGCTTGTCGTCCTCACCGTCGTCGCCGGCCTCTGGCCGAAGATCCTCCTCGGTCTGACCGACCCGGCCGTGCAGCAGCTCCTCCCAGGAGGCCCCCGATGAGCTCCGTGGCCCAGTCCGCAGCTCAGTCCGTCGTCCAGTCCGTCGACTGGCTCGCCATCGCGCCGCCCACCGTCGCGGCCCTCGTGGGGCTCGCCGTGCTGGTCGCAGACCTGTTCATCGGCGACAACAGGAAGGCACTCCTCGGCTGGATCTCGGTCGCCGGCCTCGCCGCGTCCGCACTCCTCCTGCTGCCCCTCCTGGACGGCGACCGTTCCACCTTCTGCCTCACCGGCAGCACGGACGTCTGCAGCTACACGGCAGACCGCTTCACCCTCGTCATCCAGTTCCTGGTGCTCGGCGGCGCGCTGCTCGCCGCCCTCCTCTCGGTCACCGCCCTCAAGGACGCCGACCGGGGACTCCCCGAAGGGGAGTACTGGTTCCTGCTGCTGTCCTCAGCCGCCGGCGCGGCCCTCCTGCCCGCCTCCCGCGACCTCGCGACCCTGATCGTCGCCCTGGAGGTCGCCTCTCTGCCCGCCTTCGCCCTTGTCGGGATCCGGCACGGCGACAGGAAGTCCTCCGAAGCGGCCTTGAAGTTCTTCCTGTCCTCCGTCACGGCGACCGCGGTCAGCCTCATGGGCATCAGCTTCGTGTACGCGTCCACGGGCACCCTCCATCTCACCGAGATCGCCGATCGCATCCAGCACGTCGACCCGCAGCTCCACACCCTCACCCAGGCAGGCGTCGTCCTCACCCTCATCGGCTTCGCCTTCAAAACGGCGGCCGTGCCCTTCCACTTCTGGGTACCCGACACCTACGTGGGGGCGCCTCTGCCGATCGCCGCCTATCTGTCGGTCGTCGGCAAGGCCGTCGGCTTCTCCGGCCTGATCCTCGTCACCGTCGTCGCCTTCCCGTCGTACGCCGACGTCTGGGGCCCGGCGCTGGCAGCCCTGGCCGCGCTCACCATGACCGTCGGCAACGTCGGTGCCCTGCGCCAGCAGGCCACGCGCGCGTACAGCGCGGTACGCCTGCTCGCCTGGTCCTCTGTCGGCCAGGCCGGCTACCTCCTCGTACCGATCGCCGCCGCCGCGTACTCCGACGACGCCCAGAAGTCGATCGGCTCCACCGTCGCGTACGCCCTCATGTACGCGGCCGTGAACCTCGGCGCCTTCGCGGTGGCGGCTCTGGTGGCCCGTACGAAGCCCCTGAACCGCGTCAGCGACTACCGCGGCCTCTACGCCACCCGCCCCCTGGCAGCGCTCGTCCTGGGCTTCTTCCTGCTGTGCCTCGCCGGACTGCCGCCAGGCATCATCGGCCTCTTCGCGAAGGTCACCGTCTTCTCCGCGGCCGTCGACGCCGGACTCGGCTGGCTGGCCGTGATCATGGCCTTCAACGTGGTGATCGCCCTCTACTACTACCTCCAGTGGACGGCCCTGCTCTTCCGCGCCCCCGAGGGAGCCGAGGAGCACCACCGCGCCCCGGCCCCCCTCACGGCCGCGATCGCCCTGACCGCCGTCCTCGGCGTCGTCCTGTCCGGCGCACCCCAACTGGTCCTGCGCTTCGCCGGCACCGGACTCTTCTGACCCCCGACGACCGCACGCGCGCGTGGCCCTCACCCGGACGGCTCACGTGCGCCTCCGCGTGCGCAAGGGAACTGCGAATCCCCGCCTGGCGTTGACCAGTACAGAAGGGTCCACTGGACCTGACACCAGGGTTCCCCTGCCGCACCACTAGGAGGGCGTA
The DNA here is from genome assembly GCF_014646095.1 of Streptomyces lacrimifluminis. GTDB lineage: Bacteria > Actinomycetota > Actinomycetes > Streptomycetales > Streptomycetaceae > Streptomyces > Streptomyces lacrimifluminis. Next base: position 14,817 of record NZ_BMMU01000008.1, read on the forward strand.
CCGTGCACCGCCGGCACAACGGGCTCAGGACAGCCCTGCTCCTCGGGGGACTGTCCGCACTCATCATCGTCATCGGCAGCTTCTTCGGCCGTACGGGCCTCGTGATCGCGCTCGTCATCGCGATCGGCACCAACGCGTACGCGTACTGGAACAGCGACAAGCTGGCTCTACGCGCGATGCGTGCCCGCCCGGTGAGCGAATTCGAGGCCCCGGCCCTGTACCGCATGGTCCGAGACCTCTCCACCCAGGCCCGCCAGCCCATGCCACGCCTGTACATCTCGCCCACCGAAGCACCGAACGCGTTCGCGACGGGCCGTAACCCGCGCAACGCGGCCGTGTGCTGCACCGAAGGCATCCTGCGCATCCTGGACGAGCGCGAACTGCGGGGCGTCATCGGCCACGAGCTGAGCCATGTCTACAACCGCGACATCCTCATCTCGTCGGTCGCCGGCGCCCTGGCCTCCGTGATCATGTTCCTGGTCAACTTCGCCTGGCTGATCCCGATCGGCCGCTCCAACGACGACGACGGTCCCGGCATCCTCGGCATGCTGATGATCATGATCCTGGGACCGCTCGCGGCCACGGTGATCCAGCTCGCCATCAGCCGTTCCAGGGAGTACGAGGCCGACGCGTCCGGGGCCCAGCTCACCGGCGACCCACTGGCCCTCGCGAGCGCCCTGCGCAAACTGGAAGCGGGCACGAAGCAACTCCCGCTCCCCCCCGAGCCGCGTATCGAGACCGCGAGCCACATGATGATCGCGAACCCCTTCCGCCCAGGCCAGGGACTCTCCAAGATGTTCTCTACGCACCCGCCGATGGCGGAGCGCATCGCCCGGCTCGAAAAGATGGCAGGTCGCCACCAGTGAAGACAATCCTCAACGTCATTTGGCTCGTCCTGAGCGGCTTCTGGCTGTTCCTCGCATATCTGGCGGCCGGTGCGCTGCTCTGCATCACGATTATCGGAATTCCGTTCGGTGTTGCGGCCTTCCGGATCGGTGTGTACGCCCTGTGGCCCTTCGGCCGTACGACAGTTGAGCGGCGCGACGCGGGCGCCCCCTCCTGTGTCGGCAACGTCCTGTGGCTGGTCCTCGCCGGCTGGTGGCTCGCCCTGGCCCACGTCGTCACCGGTGTTCTTCTCTGCATCACGATCATCGGCATCCCGTTCGGCATCGCCAACTTCAAGCTCATCCCCGTCTCGCTGCTGCCGCTGGGCCGCGAAATCGTGCCGACGGACCAGCCGTTCAGTTCTCGCTGGTAGCACGGCCGGAGAATCGGGCGGGAGAGTCGGCGTCCCCGCCCGCCCGTTTTTCCACAGCCTGCGGGCGGCATCGCACCCCGGGCCGGAGGGTTGTCCACAGGCCGCCGCGATTGTCAGTGGCGGCCTGCATGATGAATCCATGACCGAGATCGAGCAGTTGCTGACACGGGTGGCCTTCGCGGCGCGCAACACCCGTCCGTGGGGCTGGCCCTCACTCCCCGCCCCCGTGGACGCGGCCACGCTCGACCGTGCCGAGACCGCCCTCGGCTTCCCCCTGCCGCCGCTGCTCGCCGAGCTCTACCTCCGGATAGGGGACGGCGGATTCGGACCGTCCTACGGTCTGCTGCCTCTCCTCGACAGCCCGCCCGCCGGTGAGCCGCCCGTCGTGGCCCAGTACCTCGCCAACCGGGAGGAGGCCCGCAAGGACCCGGACTGGCCCTGGCCCGAGGGCATCCTGCCGATATCCCACTGGGGCTGCGGGATGTACGCGTGCGTGGACTGCCGTACGCCGGAAGGCACCGTCCTGCTCTTCGAGCCGAACGCCGACGACGCCGACCACGCGTGGTACACCGACGCCCCGGGCCTCGCGGACTGGCTGCACACCTGGCTCGACGGCTCGGGCTGGTACGAGGAGTCCAACGACGGTACGGACCTGGAACCCTGGCCCGAATTCCGCATACGTACGGCGACAGCGACGCCCCCGGCGTCCCGGGTTCAGGCCTCGTAGCCGACGCCGGTTCCGTCAGCGCCGAGTCCCGGCGGACGACCGAGAGGCCGACCACCACCGTCGTACGCCGTACGCGACCGCCCCCAAGCCCAGCACGCCCGTGCCCACGACCACCGACAACCCCGGCAGTGCGAACGCCAGCGTCACACAGCCGAGGAGCCCCACCGCCGGCACCACCCGCGACGCCGGAGCCGAACTCAGTGTCCAGGCGGAGGCGTTGGCCACCGCGTAGTAAGCCAGAACGCCGAAGGAGGAGAACCCGATAGCGCCCCGTACGTCCACCGTCGCCGCGAGCACAGCGACCACCGCGCCCACGGCCAGCTCGGCCCGGTGCGGCACCTGGAAGCGCGGATGCACGGCGGCCAGGGCGCCGGGCAGATGACGGTCACGGGCCATGGCCAACGTCGTCCGTGAGACACCCAGGATCAGGGCGAGCAGCGAGCCGAGCGCGGCCACCGCGGCACCGGCCCGGACGACCGGCGCCAGCCCCGGTACGCCCGCCGCCCGTACCGCGTCGGCCAGCGGGGCGGTCGCGTGGCCGAGCCCGCCCGACCCCAGCACGGAAAGGACAGCCACCGACACCGCCGCGTACACCACCAGCGCGATGCCCAGGGCCGTCGGGATCGCCCGTGGGATGGTGCGCGCGGGATCCCGCACCTCTTCGCCGAGGGTCGCGATCCGGGCGTAGCCGGCGAACGCGAAGAACAGCAGCCCGGCCGCCTGAAGCACTCCGCCCCCACCCCCGGAGGCCCCGACCTCCAGCCGGCCTGCATCGGCGGCATCGGAGGTCAGACACACCACCACCACGGAAGCGAGGACGCCGAGGACCACTGCCACGATCGCCCGCGTCAGCCAGGCGGACTTCTGGACGCCGCCGTAGTTCACCGCGGTCAGCGCCACCACGGCCGCGACGGCTACCGCGTGCGCCTGACCCGGCCAGACGTACGTGCCCACGGTGAGTGCCATCGCCGCACAGGAGGCCGTTTTCCCGACGACGAAGGACCAGCCCGCGAGATAACCCCAGAAGGCGCCGAGCCGCTCACGCCCGTACACGTAGGTGCCGCCGGAGGCGGGATAGAGGGCCGCCAGCCGGGCGGACGACATGGCGTTGCAGTAGGCGACCACGGCCGCCGTGGCGAGCCCGAGCAGGAGCCCGGACCCCGCCGCGCGTGCCGCGGGTCCGAGGGCCGCGAAGACACCGGCCCCGACCATCGAACCGAGCCCGATCACCACGGCATCCCCGACGCCGACGGTGCGTCGCAGTTCAGGGGGCGATGGGGCACCGGGCTGTGTCATGCGCCGCACCCTACTGACCGGTGCAACCGCCGGGCACCGCGTTGATGTCGTGTACAGCAACGCGACCCGAACAACGCGCCAACCCGAGCGCGCCGACACGGCGAGGCCGACAACGTCGCAAGTCACAGCGCCGGGACAGTTCGAGCACAGTACAGAGGGGCAGGTTCAGGACATGAGCATCATCGGCTGGATCATCCTGGGGCTGTTGGCCGGGGCCATCGCCAAGTTCCTGCTGCCGGGGCGCGACCCGGGCGGTCTCATCGGCACGACCGTCATCGGTGTCGCGGGCGCGTTCCTCGGTGGCTGGATCTCGACGCGCTTCCTGGACCACCCCGTCAGCAAACAGTTCTACGACGGCACCACGTGGGCGGCGGCGATCGGCGGCTCACTGGTGCTGCTGATCGCGTACCGCATTCTGTTCGGCAACTCGCGCGACTGAGCGCTCCCTGATCCGCAGCCGGCAGAGGGGAGGGGAGGGCACCGCAGGGCGCCCACCCCTTTCCAGCCACCCATGGACTACCGGTAGTTCACGAACTGCAGTGCGAAGTCGAAGTCCTTGCCCTTGAGGAGGGCGATGATGGCCTGAAGGTCATCACGGCTCTTCGAGCTGACGCGCAGCTCCTCGCCCTGAACCTGGGCCTTCGCGCCCTTCGGGCCCTCGTCGCGGATGATCTTCGCGACCTTCTTCGCGTTCTCCTGGGAGATGCCCTCCTCGATCGAGGCGAAGAGCTTGTACTCCTTGCCGGAGAGCTGGGGCTCGCCCGCGTCCAGGCACTTCAGCGAGATGCCGCGCTTGATCAGCTTGGTCTCGAACACATCGAGGACCGCCTTGACCCGTTCCTCGGAGTTCGCCTCCATGAGGATCTTCTCGCCGGACCACGAGATCGAGGCACCCACGCCCTTGAAGTCGTAGCGCTGGGAGATCTCCTTGGCGGTCTGGTTGAGGGCGTTGTCGACCTCCTGCCGCTCGACCTTCGAGACGATGTCGAAACTGGAGTCGGCCATGTCCTGTGGCTCCTTGTATGGGGTGCTTGTCGGAATCTGGGGGATGCGTATCGGCATGCGTGGGGACAGCAGCCGAGCCCGGCGTACGTCCCGGGCCGCATCCGCCTAAGCGTAGCCACCCCCTCCCCTCCAAGCGCCGCTCAATCGGGTGGCGAAGCACCCCTGTACATCAGGTATCGTTTACGTCGTTGCCAAGGAGTACCGCCGAAAAGCGGTTCGAAAGGGCAGCAAACCCTGGCGGTGTGGCTCAGCCTACCCAGGTTCGAACCCTGGCGCCGCCACATGGGAGAGGCCCTCTTGTCTCTGCGAATTCGCAGAGACAAGAGGGCCTCTTCGTTGCGGGCGCACACTGAGGCCATGAGGGAGAGTGACCCCATGTCATCGCTGTCACGGCCGTCTTTCGTGTCATCGTCCCGTCGCCGGAGCTGTCCCGAGTGCCGGCGGGAGATCGCTGTCGTCGCCGGGAGGTTCGCGCGGCACGATCCGCAGGGAGCCCGGGGGAGTGGCGAGCTCGTTTCGTGTCCTGGGTCGCGGCGGCAGGCGGAACTCGGGGCGGCTCAGCCGTCGTTGGACGGGTACGTCCAACCCGAATTCCCCGGCCAGCTGCCCCTCTTCTAGCCCCTCTTCTAGCCCCTGTTCCAGCTACTGCCGATCTTCTGGCCGCGGCACCTCGACCGTTCGCCCTCAGTTCCCCGCCACTGATTTCACCGCCACCGAAACCGGCGTAGAACCGGCGATCAGCTCCAGCGTCAGGCCCGCCGTCGCCGGAGTGTCCAGCAGTTCGGTGAGTACGGCGGCCACATCGTCGCGCGGGATCGCGCCGCGCCCCGTGTCGGCCTCCAGGCGTACGCGGCCCGTGCCGACGTCGTCGGTCAGGGCGCCGGGACGCAGGATCGTCCAGTCGAGCGCGTTCAGGCCGCTGACGTACGCGTCGGCCTCGCCCTTCGCCCGCTGGTAGACGTCGAAGACGTCGTCGCCCCGGTGGGCCGGATCCGCGCCCATCGACGACACGACGACATGCCTGCGTACTCCCGCCCGAACCGCCGCGTCCGCGAACAGCACCGCCGCTCCCCGGTCCACCGTGTCCTTGCGGGCCGTCCCGCTGCCCGGGCCCGCGCCCGCCGCGAAGACCGCCGCGTCGGCATCCCGCAACAGCTCCGCGACCTCCTCCACCGACGCCGACTCCAGGTCGCACACGACCGGTTCAGCTCCGGCCGCCCGCAGGTCGTCGCCCTGTTCGGGGCGGCGGATGATGCCCACGACCTCGTCACCGCGCGCGGCGAGCAGACGCTCCAGCCGCAGCGCGATCTGACCATGACCTCCAGCGATGACAATGCGCATGCCTTCGACCGTACGCCCCGCCGAACCCGTTCGCCGCACAGCCCGTACGACGTCCGTCCGCGACGCCGAAGCCTCAGCGTCGCCTCACCTCACGACTGCCCCGTACGCCCCTGCCGTGGCAGGTCCAGCGCTGCCACTGCCGGGGTGTTGCAGTACTCCCGTACCGCGCTCGTCCGTGCCACAACGCGCCCCCTGTGCACCACGATCCGGCTGTAGGCGAGGGACAGCGCGCCGGCCAGGCGATCGCCCCGGACCGCCAGCAGCTCCGCCGGGAAGCCCGCCTCCACCCGGACCTCCGGCAGGCCGAGCACCGACCGCGCCGACGCGCTCACGGCGTCGTACGCCTCCTCCGGGCGCAGGCCGTGCCGGGACGCGAGCAGATACGCCGCCTCCAGGGGGTCCCCGCGGCCCACCGGGTTCGACACGTCCCGCAGCGCGCCGCTGCCCGCCGCCACCCGCACCCCGGCTGCCCGCAGCAGTCGTACCGGAGCCGTGGCGCGGCGTTCCGCGCCGCCGCAGCCGCCCTGCGGGAGGCATGTCACCGTCACGCCCGCCGCGGCGAGCTGGTCCGCGGCCCGCGAGGCCACCTCGGCGGGCAGTCGGCCGAGGCCACCGCAGGGGCCGATGGTCACACCGGGGCGCAGACCGCCCGCCATCGCCGCAAGGCGGGCCAGCCGGGCCGGGTCGTCACCGTCCGTGTGCAGGTCGACGGGGCAACCGTGCTCCGAGGCGACCTCCAGGACCGCCTCCACGTAGCCGGTCGGATCGGGGTCGCGGTCCGGGCAGCCACCCACCACCGACGCGCCCATCTTGACGGCGTCCCGCAGCATCGCCAGACCGTCCGCCCCGGCGGCACCGGTCAGCACGCGCGGCATCGCCACCGCCGCCAGATCGGCGAGGCCGCGCAGCGCCCGCCGCGCCTGCAGCACGGCGGCCAGGGCGCCCAGCCCCGGTACGTCGCCGATGCGGACGTGCGAGCGCAACGCGGTCGCCCCGTGGCCGAGTTGGAGCAGCGCGGCCTCGGTGGTCCGGCGCTGGACGTTCTGGGGGTCGTACGAGACCGGGCCGTCGGCGGACAGGGCCGTGTCGCCGTGCGCGTGCGGTTCGGCGGGGGCCGGCAGGAGGAGGTAGCCGCTGAGGTCCACGCGGGCGGCGTACGCGCTGAGGCTGCCGACCGTGCCGACCGCCTCGATACGGCCGCCGCCCAGCCGCACGTCCACGGTCCGGCCGTCGGTGAGACGGGCCCCACACAGGAGGAGCGCTGCCGGGTCCCCCGAAGAAGCGGGCGACGAGGAGTGGGGCGGCTGCGGCTGGCTGTCGGGCATCGCGCTCCTGTGCTCGGGGGCGGCTGCGCGCAAGCGGGGACACAAGATCACGCAGAGTGAGTCGAGCCTAGGGCGGGCGTCCGCCCCTGTTGCGGAGGAGCGCAATAGTCGTACCGGTGTGGTCCGCCGGATGGGAAAGATCGCTGGCGAGGGGGTGCGGGAGCGGTTGCGGGAGGGGACTTCGAGGCCGCTGGGGAAGGGGGTTTCCGGGCGCGGGCGGAGCGCGGAACGGAGGCCGGAACAGGCCTGGACGGGTGCCGCGAAACGGATTTGGGTGAACGGTGGCGAGCGTGTAATGTCTTCATCGCTCGCCCCAATAGCTCAGTCGGTAGAGCGTCTCCATGGTAAGGAGAAGGTCTACGGTTCGATTCCGTATTGGGGCTCTGGTGTGAGAGGTCCCGTCGCAAGGCGGGGCCGATCGCATCACAGCGGTGTAGCTCAGTCGGTAGAGCAAGCGGCTCATAATCGCTGTGTCACCGGTTCAAGTCCGGTCACCGCTACTGACAGTAGCCGATTGCGGGGTCGGTCCTTCGATCGGCTATTCTGTTATGCGTTCAACGTCCCATCCGTTCGTCAAGGAGCACTCCTGTGGCTGCCACCGACGTCCGCCCGAAGATCACGCTGGCCTGCGTGGAGTGCAAGGAGCGGAACTACATCACCAAGAAGAACCGGCGTAACAACCCGGATCGAATGGAGATGAAGAAGCACTGCCCGCGTTGCAATGCGCACACCGCGCATCGCGAAACGCGATAAATCAGGCTCGTACGTCGAGGCCGTCCCCTGTTGGTTGGGGGGCGGCCTCGCGTCGTTACAGCGGCACACCAGCGCACCGGCGCATCATCACCCCGTACGTCGGCCGCGCACCTCGCGGCCACGCGACCAGTGCGATCCACTTCGATTCAGGAGGTGCCGAGTCCATGGCGCTCGACCAGTCCTTCGTAGGGCGGTCCTATCCGCCCACCGAGCCCTATGAGGTCGGCCGGGAGAAGATCCGCGAGTTCGCGGAGGCGGTGGGAGACACCAACCCCGTTTACACGGACCCCGAGGCCGCCAAGGCCTTCGGCCACGCCGACGTGATAGCCCCGCCGACCTTTGTGTTCGCGATCACATTCAAGGCTGCGGGAGACGTCGTGGCGGACCCGGGCCTCGGCCTGGACTACAGCCGAGTGGTGCACGGCGACCAGAAGTTCGCCTACGTCCGCCCCGTCCGCGCGGGCGACCGGCTCACCGTCACCTCGACCATCGAGGCGATCAAGTCCTTGGCGGGCAACGAGATCATCGACATCCGCGGCGAGGTCCACGACGAGTCGGGCGAGCACGTCGTGACCGCCTGGACCAAGCTCGTCGCCCGCGCGGCCGAGGAGGGCTGACCTATGACGGCCAATTCCGTGAACGGTTCCGCGAAGATCTCCTACGCCGACGTAGAGGTCGGCACCGAGCTGCCCGCCCAGACGTTTCCCGTGACCCGCGCCACGCTCGTCCAGTACGCGGGCGCTTCCGGGGACTTCAACCCCATCCACTGGAACGAGAAGTTCGCGGTCGAGGTCGGTCTGCCCGACGTCATCGCGCACGGCATGTTCACGATGGCCGAGGCGATCCGCGTCGTCACCGACTGGGTCGGCGACCCGGGAGCTGTCGTCGAGTACGGCGTCCGCTTCACCAGGCCGGTCGTCGTCCCCAATGACGGCCAGGGCGCCACCATCGAGGTCAGCGGCAAGGTCGGGGCCAAACTCGACGACAACACGGTCCGCGTCGACCTCCTCGCGATGTGCGCGGGGCAGAAGGTGCTGGGCATGTCCCGGGCTGTCGTCCGCCTGGGCTGAGTACGGCAGTTCGAGGAATTCCCGTTCTGGGTAAGGGGCGTTCGCCATTGGCGGGCGCCCCTTACCCGTCCTCCCGGAGGCTTCCGGCAGCAGGGGCCGCCGGGCCCGGACCTCGGATCACGGACAGGATGCGTGGTGAACGAACTCGCGCCCGCCCGGTCCACGGGAACGGTCTCGTAGTCTTGGCGCGTGCAGGAAATCCACGACGCGCCCCTCGCCCCGCTGACCACCTTCCGGCTCGGCGGTCCCGCCGACCGGCTGATCACGGCGACGACCGACACCGAGGTCATCGCCGCAGTCCGCGAGGCCGACGACTCCGGAACCCCGCTGCTGGTCATCGGCGGCGGCTCGAACCTGGTCATCGGTGACAAGGGGTTCGCGGGGACGGCTCTGCGGATCGCCACGACCGGCGTAGACCTCCACGGCACCGGGCTTGAGCTGGCCGCCGGCGAGGTGTGGACCGATGCCGTCGCACGCACGGTCGAGGCCGGGCTCGCCGGGATCGAGTGCCTCGCCGGGATCCCCGGTTCCGCGGGCGCGACGCCGATCCAGAACGTGGGCGCGTACGGGCAGGAGGTGTCCTCGACGATCACCGAGGTCGTCGCCTACGACCGGGTCGCCCGCGAGACGGTCACCCTCACGGGCGCCGACTGCGCCTTCTCGTACCGCCACAGCCGCTTCAAGGCCGACCCCGAGCGCCATGTCGTCCTGCGCGTCCGCTTCGCCCTGGAGGACGCGGACGGGCTGTCGGCGCCCCTGAAGTACGCCGAGACGGCCCGCGCCCTCGGTGTCGAGCCCGGCGAGCGGGTGCCGCTGGACGCGGCCCGCGAGACGGTCCTCAAGCTGCGCGCGGGCAAGGGCATGGTCCTGGACCCCGAGGACCACGACACCTGGTCCGCCGGGTCCTTCTTCACCAACCCGATCCTCACGGACGCCGAGTTCGCCGCGTTCCACGCGCGCGTGGCGGAGCGGCTCGGCAGTGATGCCGTTCCGCCCGCCTACCCGGCAGGAGAGGGCCGCACCAAGACCTCGGCGGCCTGGCTGATCGACAAGGCCGGCTTCACCAAGGGGTACGGCACCGGGCCCGCCCGTATCTCCACCAAGCACACCCTGGCCCTCACCAACCGCGGCCGGGCCACCACGGAGGACCTGCTCGCCCTCGCCCGCGAGGTCGTCGCCGGGGTCCGGGACGCCTTCGGGGTCACCCTCGTCAACGAACCGGTGACGGTCGGCGTCAGCCTCTAGGAACCCTCCGGGGCTACGAGGTCAGCCAGTCGTCGATCCCTGCCAGCAGCTTTGTCTGTACGCCCTCCGGCGCCGCCGAACCGCGTACCGACTGCCGGGCCAGCTCGGCCAGTTCCGCGTCCGTGAAGGCGTGGTACTGGCGGGCGATCTCGTACTGGGCCGCAAGCCGTGAGCCGAACAGCAGCGGGTCGTCGGCGCCCAGCGCCAGTGGCACGCCGGCCTCGAAGAGCTTGCGCAGCGGCACGTCCTCGGGCTTCTCGTACACGCCCAGGGCGACGTTCGACGCCGGGCACACCTCGCAGGTGATCTGGCGGTCCGCGAGGCGCTTGAGCAGGCGCGGGTCCTCCGCCGCCCGCACACCGTGGCCGATCCGGGACGCGTGCAGGTCGTCCAGGCAGTCGCGGACCGACGCCGGGCCTGTCAGCTCACCGCCGTGCGGGGCCGACAAAAGACCGCCCTCGCGCGCGATGGCGAAGGCCCGGTCGAAGTCCCGGGCCATGCCCCGCCGCTCGTCGTTGGAGAGCCCGAAGCCCACGACACCCCGGTCCGCGTACCGCACGGCGAGGCGGGCCAGTGTGCGCGCGTCCAGCGGGTGCTTCATGCGGTTCGCCGCCACCAGGACCCGCATCCCGATCCCCGTCTCCCGGCCGGCCGTCTCCACCGCGTCCAGAATGATCTCCAGCGCCGGAATGAGACCGCCCAGGCGAGGGGCGTACGACGTCGGGTCGACCTGGATCTCCAGCCAGCCCGAGCCGTCCTTGGCATCCTCCTCGGCGGCCTCGCGGACCAGCCGCTGGATGTCCTCGGGCTCCCGCAGACAGGACCGGGCCGCGTCGTACAGCCGTTGGAAGCGGAACCAGCCCCGCTCGTCGGTCGCCCGGAGTTTCGGCGGCTCGCCACTGGTGAGGGCGTCGGTCAACGCCTCGGGCAGCCGCACACCGTACTTGTCGGCCAGTTCCAGCAGGGTCGCGGACCGCATCGACCCGGTGAAGTGCAGGTGCAGATGGGCTTTCGGCAGTTCAGAGACATCACGTACGTGCTCCATTCTCGGATCCTGCCGTACGTCCGGCTCGTATCGGTAGCGCTTTCCCTGAACGTGGTCTTGCTCGCACTGACGCTCGTACCGGGAGACGAAAGAAGGCCGCCTCCCGAAGGGAAGCGGCCCACTCACTCACACGGTTCAGTCCGTCGCCTCGGCCAGCAGCTTCTGCACGCGGCTGATGCCCTCGACGAGGTCCTCGTCGCCCAGGGCGTACGACAGGCGCAGATAGCCCGGTGTGCCGAACGCCTCACCGGGTACGACGGCCACCTCGACCTCGTCCAGGATCAGCGCGGCCAGCTCGACCGAGTCCTGCGGGCGCTTGCCGCGGATCTCCTTGCCCAGCAGGGCCTTCACCGACGGGTAGACGTAGAAGGCGCCCTCGGGCTCCGGGCAGACCACGCCGTCGATCTCGTTGAGCATGCGCACGATGGTGTTGCGGCGGCGGTCGAAGGCCACGCGCATCTCCGCGACGGCGTCCAGGTTCCCGGAGACGGCGGCGAGGGCGGCGACCTGGGCCACGTTGGACACGTTGGACGTGGCGTGGGACTGGAGGTTGGTCGCGGCCTTGACGACGTCCTTCGGGCCGATGATCCAGCCGACCCGCCAGCCCGTCATGGCGTACGTCTTGGCGACGCCGTTGACCACGATGCACTTGTCGCGCAGCTCGGGGAGGATCGCGGGGAGCGAGGTGAACTTCGCGTCGCCGTAGACGAGGTGCTCGTAGATCTCGTCCGTCAGCACCCACAGACCGTGCTCCACGGCCCAGCGGCCGATCGCCTCGGTGTCCTCGGCGCTGTAGACCGCGCCGGTCGGGTTGGAGGGGGAGACGAACAGGACGACCTTCGTCCGCTCCGTGCGGGCCGCCTCCAGCTGCTCCACGCTGACCCGGTAGCCGGTGGTCTCGTCCGCGACGACCTCGACCGGGACACCGCCGGCGAGACGGATCGACTCCGGGTACGTCGTCCAGTACGGGGCGGGGACGATGACCTCGTCGCCCGGGTCGAGGATCGCGGCGAACGCCTCGTAGATGGCCTGCTTGCCGCCGTTGGTCACCAGGACCTGGGAGGCGTCCACCTCGTAGTTCGAGTCGCGGAGCGTCTTGGCGACGATCGCGGCCTTCAGCTCGGGCAGACCGCCGGCCGGCGTGTAGCGGTGGTACTTCGGGTTCGAGCAGGCCTCGACGGCGGCCTGGACGATGTAGTCCGGGGTCGGGAAGTCCGGCTCACCGGCGCCGAAGCCGATCACCGGGCGCCCGGCGGCCTTCAGGGCCTTGGCCTTGGCGTCCACGGCGAGGGTGGCGGACTCGGAGATCGCGCCGACTCGGGCGGAGACCCGGCGCGCGGTGGAAGGGGTTGCAGCGCTCATGGACCCCATCGTTTCAGACCGGAAACCTCCCGGGCACACGGGTTTCACGGATTGGTCAGACCGGACCCCCGGCGGGACGCCGGAAGGGCGCGGGGCCGGGCGGGCGGCTGAACAAGCGTCCGGATCCGGCGCCTGGGCTGGGCGATCTTCCGCCCGCGACGGCTGGGCGGGCGCTTTCTGTTCGACGACCGGCTCCGAAGCACGTACACTCTCACCTCGTTGGCCTTCAGCGGCCCGCGCTTATCGGTGCACACCGAGCATCCGGACGAGTACGGTACGTTGGAGTAACCACAAAGGGTCGTAGCTCAATTGGTAGAGCACTGGTCTCCAAAACCAGCGGTTGGGGGTTCAAGTCCCTCCGGCCCTGCTACACACGCCTTTCACCAGGCGGTGTGCGCATGCACCATCTGCATTGCTTATGCATCGCCGTGCGGCTCAGACCGGGCGCGGCACGGCCACGACCCGGGAACAGGTGAGGACGAATGGCGGACGCCGTGGGCTCCATCGATATGCCTGATGCCCAGGATGAGGCGCCCGAGTCGGACAAGAAGACTCGTAAGGGCGGTAAGCGCGCCAAAAAGGGCCCGCTGAAGCGTCTCGCGGTCTTCTACCGTCAGATCGTCGCGGAGCTCCGCAAGGTCGTCTGGCCTACGCGCAACCAGCTGACGACGTACACGACCGTGGTGATCGTCTTTGTGGTCATCATGATCGGCCTGGTGACTCTGATTGACTTTGGCCTCGACAAAGCCGCCAAGTACGTCTTTGGCTGAGCCAAGAGCGAAGGGCGCCGGGTGCGGCGCCCCTTTCGCATGTTCCACCCACATGTATCCAGGAAGAAGCAGCCACCGTGTCTGACACTGACCCGAACCTGAACGACGCCATCGTGCCGGACGAGTCCGTGGATGACGAGCTCGACATCGTCGAGGGCGTTGACGAGGTCGAGGACGAGGTCGACGCTGCGGACGCCGCCGTGGGGGAGCCCGCCGAGGAAGCAGCCATCCACGTCGAGGACGAAGACGGCGATGTCGTCGAGGCCGTCGCCGACGAGGACGAAGAGCTCGTCGAGGCCGATGCCGAAGACGCCGTCGAGGCCGATGCCGAGGCTGAGGAAGCCGAAGAAGAGGCCGAGCCCGTCGACCCCGTCGCGGCCCTCCGCGAGGAACTGCGCACGCTCCCCGGCGAGTGGTACGTCATCCACACGTACGCCGGTTACGAGAACCGTGTGAAGACCAACCTCGAACAGCGTGCCGTCTCGCTCAACGTCGAGGACTTCATCTTCCAGGCCGAGGTGCCGCAGGAAGAGGTCGCCCAGATCAAGAACGGCGAGCGCAAGACGGTCCGCCAGAACAAGCTTCCCGGCTACGTTCTCGTCCGCATGGACCTGACGAACGAGTCCTGGGGCGTCGTCCGCAACACTCCCGGTGTCACCGGCTTCGTGGGCAACGCGTACGACCCGTACCCGCTGACCCTGGACGAGATCGTCAAGATGCTCGCCCCGGAGGCCGAGGAGAAGGCCGCCCGTGAGCTCGCCGAGGCCGAGGGCAGGCCGGCTCCGGCCCGCAAGCTCGAGGTCCAGGTGCTGGACTTCGAGGTCGGCGACTCGGTCACCGTCACCGACGGCCCGTTCGCGACGCTGCAGGCGACCATCAACGAGATCAACGCCGACTCGAAGAAGGTCAAGGGCCTCGTCGAGATCTTCGGCCGCGAGACCCCGGTCGAGCTGTCGTTCGACCAGATCCAGAAGAACTAGCACTTCTGGAACAGATGCCTCCGACCAGGTCAGACAGGCTCTCACAGCCGGTCTGACCTGCTCGGTTTTTGGCCGCACATGGATACCCGTTATCGTTGTGCGGTATGCCTCCGTCCGGATGATCCGGAGAGGGGGCTGAAAACTCTCACTAGGACCCGGAGAGAGCAATGCCTCCCAAGAAGAAGAAGGTCACGGGGCTCATCAAGCTCCAGATCAACGCCGGAGCGGCCAACCCCGCCCCGCCGGTCGGGCCCGCGCTCGGCCAGCACGGCGTCAACATCATGGAGTTCTGCAAGGCCTACAACGCCGCGACCGAGTCGCAGCGTGGCTGGGTGATCCCGGTGGAGATCACGGTCTACGAGGACCGCTCCTTCACCTTCATCACCAAGACGCCGCCGGCCGCGAAGATGATCCTCAAGGCCGCGGGTGTCGAGAAGGGCTCCGGCGAGCCGCACAAGACCAAGGTCGCCAAGATCACTCAGGCGCAGGTCCGCGAGATCGCCACGACCAAGCTTCCCGACCTGAACGCCAACGACCTGGACGCCGCGTCGAAGATCATCGCCGGCACCGCCCGTTCGATGGGCATCACGGTCGAGGGCTGAGCCCTCACCTCGTAAGCCTTAGCAGTGCGTGGCAGGACCTGCTCGGTCCGTACCACGACTCCTCAGAACAACATCAGGAGCAGTAGTGAGCAAGCGCAGCAAGTCTCTCCGCGCTGCGGACGCCAAGATCGACCGGGACAAGCTCTACGCCCCGCTCGAGGCCGTCCGTCTCGCCAAGGAGACCTCCACGAGCAAGTTCGACGGCACCGTCGAGGTCGCCTTCCGCCTGGGTGTCGACCCGCGCAAGGCCGACCAGATGGTCCGTGGCACCGTGAACCTCCCGCACGGCACCGGTAAGACCGCCCGGGTCCTGGTCTTCGCGACCGGTGACCGTGCCGAGGCCGCGACCGCCGCCGGCGCCGACATCGTCGGCTCCGACGAACTGATCGACGAGGTGGCGAAGGGCCGTCTGGACTTCGACGCCGTCGTCGCCACCCCGGACCTCATGGGCAAGGTCGGCCGCCTCGGCCGTGTCCTCGGCCCGCGTGGTCTGATGCCGAACCCGAAGACGGGCACCGTGACCCCGGACGTGGCCAAGGCCGTGACCGAGATCAAGGGCGGCAAGATCGAGTTCCGCGTCGACAAGCACTCGAACCTGCACTTCATCATCGGCAAGACGTCCTTCGAGGACGACAAGCTGGTGGAGAACTACGGCGCCGCGCTGGAGGAGATCCTCCGTCTGAAGCCGTCCGCCGCCAAGGGTCGCTACATCAAGAAGGCCGCCGTCAGCACGACGATCGGCCCCGGCATTCCGGTTGACCCCAACCGCACCCGCAACCTCCTCGTCGAGGAGGACCCGGCCGCCGTCTGAGCCTCCCGCTCACTCCGGTAGCCGCGCGTACGCGTTTCGTACGACGGGCCCCGCAACCTTTCGAGGTGCGGGGCCCGTTGTCGTACCGAGGGGTTAGCGTGAAGATCACGGGGTGTACGAGGGGGTTGGGGACCGGATGAGGGACAGCGGTATACGGGGTATACAGGGTCTGCGGCGGGAGGTCCGGCCGGTCGCGGCGACCGCCGTGCTGGTGGCGCTGGGTGTGGCGATGTCGGCGTGCAGTCTCTCCGGTGCACCCGACGACGGGGACACCGGGCAGACCCGGGGCGCCGACCGCCTCGACACCCGTACGGCCGCCGCGCTGCACGCCGTCGAGAAGGCCACCGACCGGGCCGGTTCCGCCCGGGTCAGCTCCTCCTCCGTCATGGGCGACCTGCTCTCCATGCGGACGGCCGGCGTCCTCGGCTGGGCCGGTGAGCCGGTGGGCAGGCTCAGCATCACCTACACCGGGGGAGAGCTGGCCGAGTCCATGCGGGCGCTCAACAGCTCCTCCATGGAGGCCCGGCTGCTGCCCGACGCCTACTACGCCAAGGTCGGCGACAAGTTCGCCGCCCGGATGCAGGGCAAGCACTGGATCAGGTACGACTACGACGACCTGGCCGACCTGCCCGGCGGGTCGGGGACGTATCTGAAGGACCAGTTGCGCAACACCGCCCCGATCCAGCCGGTCAAGCTCCTGCTGGCCTCCGGTGACGTCCGCAGGGCCGGGACGGAGACGGTGCGCGGGGAGCGTACGACGCACTACTCGGGCGCGGTGGAGGTGGCCGCCCTCGCCGACTCCGCCCTCAAGGATCAGCTCGTCCAGGCCGGTGTCACCACCGAGACGGTCGACATCTGGGTCAACGACCGGAACCTGCTGGTCAAGAAGGTCGAGCGGGGCGAGCTGTCGAGTGGGCGGATGTCCTCGACGGCGTACTACAGCGAGTACGGCGTGAAGGCGGCGGTGACGGCACCGGAGGGCGGGGACACCGCGGACTTCAAGGACCTGTTGGGGAATTCAGAAGCCTCGTCGGCCCCACCGGGTTAGGCTCACGGTCGTTTCTGTGAATCGACCGTGTGTTCACAATGTTCCATGGGGGAAATCATGGCTGCTTCTGTTGTACGTGTGGGAACCGTGGGCCTCGCTGTGCTGCTCGTCGGCGCGGGTGCTGTCGCCTGTTCCAAGGGGGCGTCGGAGGAGTCGCCGAAGATGACGCCGGCGGCGGCTGTCGCCAAGGCGGCGAAGAACGTGGACGACATCACCTCCCTCAGCTACCGGATGACCGGCAAGACGCCCGAGGACGGCCGCGTCAAGGCCGACGCCAAGATGCGCCTCAAGCCCGACGTGGCGATGAGCATGAAGATCACCGCCCTCGACCAGGGCGCCGACGGCACGGCCGAGATCCGTCTCGTCGACAAGGCGTTGTTCATAGGCGGGGGCGCGGCAGCCGCCAAGGAGATGGACGGCAAGAGCTGGATCAAGTTCGACATGGCCGCGCTGGGCGGCGCGGATGGCGCGGGTGGGTCCCTCGGGGCCGCCGGGCAGGCCGACAAGAACCCCGCCCAGGAGTCCACCTTCCTCACCGGCTCCAAGGACGTGAAGGAGGTCGGCGAGGAGACCGTGGACGGGGTGAAGACCACCCACTACCGGGGCACGGTCACCCTCGAGCAGTTCCGCGACTCCCTCAAGTCCCAGGGCAAGGCGACCCGCGAGCAGCGCGAGAAGAGCCTTGAGCAGTACGAAAAGATGGGCATCGACAAGTTCACGATGGACATGTGGATCGGCGAGGACGAACTCACCAAGCAGTTCCGGATGCGCGGCCAGGCCGACAAGGGTCCGCTCGACATGACGATCACCTTCGACGACGTCAACAAGCCGGTGAGCATTGCCGCGCCTGCTGCGAAGGATGTCGCGGACCTGGCGGAGATGATGAAGGGTGCGCAGGAGGGCTGAGCGTTCCGCTGGATGCGCGGTCCCTTTGCCGCGGGCCGGTGAGGGCTGGTCGCGCCCACGCGGCAAAGCCGCACATCGATACAGCCCCGCGCCCCTTGCAGGGCGCGGATTTGCTTGGCGGGGACGCCCTCACGTACTCTCGTCCAGAAGCCAAAGACCGCTGGTCGTTGCCTTGTGCTCGTAAGAGGACTTGGTGGCCGAAGGATCCGCTGAACTGCGGACGACCTGCGCAGGTGTGACTGTGGATGTGCTCCCGGACGAAATCCGCTCACGGAATTCGGTTGGTCGAGCTCACGCCCCGTGCGCCTGCGCCGGGGCGTTTCGTTTTCCCAGTCTCCTTTTGAGCGGTCCTCATCACCCGGAAGGAGGCCACGCTTATGGCAAGGCCCGACAAGGCTGCCGCGGTAGCCGAGCTCGCGGACCAGTTCCGTAGCTCGAACGCCGCTGTGCTGACCGAGTACCGGGGTCTCACCGTGGCGCAGCTCAAGACGCTGCGTCGTTCGCTCGGTGAAGACGCCCAGTACGCCGTGGTGAAGAACACGCTGACCAAGATCGCGGCCAACGAGGCCGGGATCTCCACGCTCGACGACCTGTTCAACGGTCCGACGGCGGTTGCCTTCATCACCGGTGACCCGGTGACGTCGGCGAAGGGTCTTCGTGACTTCGCCAAGGACAACCCGAACCTCGTCATCAAGGGCGGTGTCCTTGACGGTAAGGCGCTGTCCGCCGACGAGATCAAGAAGCTTGCGGACCTCGAGTCCCGCGAGGTTCTGCTCGCCAAGCTGGCGGGCGCCATGAAGGGCAAGCAGTCGCAGGCTGCCTCGCTGTTCCAGGCGCTCCCGTCGAAGTTCGTCCGCACCGCGGAAGCGCTTCGCGTCAAGCTGGCCGAGCAGGGCGGTGCCGAGTAACTCGGCTCGCACTCTGACCGCCGCCTGACGCGGTGGTCGACGCGGGCCGAACGTACGCCCGCCGACATGTACATCCGGCACCTGCCGAATTGACTGGAAGGATCGCCCATCATGGCGACGAAGCTGTCCCAGGAAGAGCTGCTCGCGCAGTTCGAGACCCTCACCCTCATCGAGCTCTCCGAGTTCGTCAAGGCCTTCGAGGAGAAGTTCGACGTCACCGCCGCCGCCGCGGTCGCCGCTGCCCCGGCCGGCCCGGCCGCCGCCGCTGAGGTCGCCGAGGAGCAGGACGAGTTCGACGTCGTCCTCACCGGCGCCGGCGAGAAGAAGATCCAGGTCATCAAGGTCGTGCGTGAGCTGACCTCGCTGGGTCTCAAGGAGGCCAAGGACCTCGTGGACGGCGCCCCGAAGCCCGTTCTCGAGAAGGTCGCCAAGGAGGCCGCCGAGAAGGCTGCCGAGTCCCTCAAGGCCGCTGGCGCCTCCGTCGAGGTCAAGTAACTCGACTTGCGGCTGACACAGGGCTACTCGTAGCCCTGTAACGCTGACGCAGTGAAGAGCGATCATCCATCTGGGTGGTCGCTCTTCGGCGTTCGAGGGGTCGGGTCGTGGCTGCCTTGCAGGCTTGGTGACGGCGAGTAAGGTGATCTTCGTCGTGCCTCCCGAACGCCCCTGATGCTGTGCCGCACGTGACGATGGCAGCACCGGGTTTGGGTATGGAGGCCTTGACGAACCGCACGGAGCGCGCAATTCTCAGGACGCGTCGTCACAACGATCCGAATCCGAGGCATGGATCGGTGGCGAAGAGGGCAGTATCGATGTGGCATCGAGGGCGTGGCTTGCAGCAGGGGTTGAGAGCAACGAGGGTCTTCAAAAACCCGGACTGGACATCAGTGGGCCTACTGGCTACACTGACCCTTTGCGCTGCCTGTTAGCTGCCTCCTGCCCGTCACCAGGGGCATGCCCTCGCTTGAGCATCGACGATCGGACCTTCTCCGACCTGGCCTTTTCCGGCTGGTCGTGGAGCGCCCGTCTCTGTGCCCCAGTGGGGAGCCGGTACGCGCGTAGTGAGTCCGAGCCCTCGGAAGGACCCCCTCTTGGCCGCCTCGCGCACTGCCTCCGCGAATACGAACTACGGCGCCAGCACCGCCCCGCTGCGCATCTCCTTTGCAAAGATCAAGGAGCCTCTCGAGGTTCCGAACCTCCTTGCGCTGCAAACCGAGAGCTTCGACTGGCTGCTCGGTAACGCCGCGTGGAAGGCTCGTGTCGAGGCGGCTCTGGACAGCGGACAGGACGTCCCCACCAAGTCCGGTCTGGAGGAGATCTTCGAGGAGATCTCCCCGATCGAGGACTTCTCCGGGTCGATGTCCCTGACGTTCCGCGACCACCGCTTCGAGCCTCCGAAGAACTCGATCGACGAGTGCAAGGAGCGCGACTTCACGTACTCCGCGCCCCTCTTCGTCACGGCCGAGTTCACCAACAACGAGACCGGCGAGATCAAGTCCCAGACGGTCTTCATGGGCGACTTCCCGCTCATGACCAACAAGGGCACCTTCGTCATCAACGGCACCGAGCGTGTCGTCGTGTCGCAGCTGGTCCGTTCGCCGGGTGTCTACTTCGACTCCTCCATCGACAAGACGTCCGACAAGGACATCTTCTCCTCCAAGGTGATCCCCTCCCGGGGTGCCTGGCTGGAGATGGAGATCGACAAGCGCGACATGGTCGGTGTCCGCATCGACCGCAAGCGCAAGCAGTCCGTGACCGTTCTGCTGAAGGCTCTCGGTTGGACGACCGAGCAGATCCTTGAGGAGTTCGGCGAGTACGAGTCGATGCGCGCCACCCTGGAGAAGGACCACACCCAGGGCCAGGACGACGCGCTGCTCGACATCTACCGCAAGCTCCGTCCGGGCGAGCCGCCGACCCGTGAGGCCGCGCAGACGCTTCTGGAGAACCTGTACTTCAACCCGAAGCGCTATGACCTCGCCAAGGTCGGCCGTTACAAGGTCAACAAGAAGCTGGGTGGCGAGGCCCCGCTGGACGCCGGTGTGCTGACCGTCGAGGACATCATCTCGACGATCAAGTACCTGGTGAAGCTGCACGCCGGTGAGACCGAGACCGTTGGTGACAACGGCACGACGATCGTCGTCGAGACCGACGACATCGACCACTTCGGCAACCGTCGTCTGCGCAACGTCGGCGAGCTCATCCAGAACCAGGTCCGTACGGGTCTGGCGCGTATGGAGCGAGTCGTCCGTGAGCGCATGACGACCCAGGACGTCGAGGCGATCACGCCGCAGACCCTGATCAACATCCGGCCGGTCGTCGCCTCCATCAAGGAGTTCTTCGGCACCAGCCAGCTGTCGCAGTTCATGGACCAGAACAACCCGCTGTCGGGTCTCACCCACAAGCGCCGTCTGTCGGCTCTTGGTCCGGGTGGTCTCTCCCGTGAGCGGGCCGGCTTCGAGGTCCGTGACGTGCACCCCTCGCACTACGGCCGCATGTGCCCGATCGAGACCCCTGAAGGCCCGAACATCGGTCTGATCGGCTCGCTCGCCTCCTACGGCCGGGTCAACGCGTTCGGGTTCGTCGAGACCCCGTACCGCAAGGTCGTCGAGGGTGTCGTCACCGACGACGTCGACTACCTGACGGCCGACGAGGAAGACCGCTTCGTCATCGCGCAGGCCAACGCGATCCTCTCCGACGACATGCGCTTCGAGGAGTCCCGCGTACTCGTCCGCCGCCGTGGCGGCGAGATCGACTACATCCCCGGCGACGACGTCGACTACATGGACGTCTCCCCGCGCCAGATGGTGTCCGTCGCGACCGCGATGATCCCCTTCCTGGAGCACGACGACGCCAACCGTGCCCTCATGGGCGCGAACATGATGCGCCAGGCCGTGCCGCTGATCACCGCCGAGGCTCCCCTCGTCGGTACGGGCATGGAGTACCGCTGCGCCGTCGACGCCGGTGACGTCATCAAGGCCGAGAAGGCGGGTGTGGTCCAGGAGGTCTCCGCGGACTACGTCACCGTCGCCAACGACGACGGCACGTACACCACGTACCGCATCGCGAAGTTCTCGCGCTCCAACCAGGGCACCTCGGTCAACCAGAAGGTTGTCGTCAACGAGGGCGACCGGGTCGTCGAGCACCAGGTGCTCGCCGACGGTCCGGCCACCCAGGAAGGCGAGATGGCGCTGGGCAAGAACCTGCTCGTCGCCTTCATGCCGTGGGAGGGTCACAACTACGAGGACGCGATCATCCTGTCGCAGCGCCTCGTCCAGGACGACGTCCTCTCCTCGATCCACATCGAGGAGCACGAGGTCGACGCCCGTGACACCAAGCTCGGCCCCGAGGAGATCACCCGGGACATCCCGAACGTCTCCGAGGAGGTCCTCGCCGACCTCGACGAGCGCGGCATCATCCGCATCGGTGCCGAGGTCGTCGCCGGTGACATCCTCGTCGGCAAGGTCACGCCCAAGGGTGAGACCGAGCTGACCCCCGAGGAGCGCCTGCTCCGCGCGATCTTCGGTGAGAAGGCGCGCGAGGTCCGCGACACCTCGCTGAAGGTGCCGCACGGCGAGATCGGCAAGGTCATCGGCGTCCGCGTCTTCGACCGTGAGGAGGGCGACGAGCTGCCGCCGGGCGTGAACCAGCTGGTTCGGGTCTACGTGGCGCAGAAGCGCAAGATCACGGACGGTGACAAGCTCGCCGGCCGCCACGGCAACAAGGGTGTTATCTCGAAGATCCTTCCGATCGAGGACATGCCGTTCCTCGAGGACGGAACTCCGGTCGACATCATCCTCAACCCGCTGGGTGTGCCGTCCCGAATGAACCCGGGACAGGTGCTGGAGATCCACCTCGGCTGGCTCGCCAGTCGCGGCTGGGACGTCTCCGGGCTCGCGGACGACTGGGCGCAGCGCCTCCAGTCCATCGGGGCCGACGTGGTCTCCCCCGGCACCAACGTCGCCACCCCCGTCTTCGACGGTGCGCGTGAGGACGAGCTGGCCGGTCTGCTGAACCACACCATCCCGAACCGCGACGGTTCGCGCATGGTGCTCCCGACCGGCAAGGCGCCGCTGTTCGACGGCCGCTCCGGCGAGCCGTTCCCGGAGCCCGTCTCCGTCGGTTACATGTACATCCTCAAGCTCCACCACCTGGTCGACGACAAGCTCCACGCCCGTTCGACCGGTCCGTACTCGATGATCACCCAGCAGCCGCTGGGTGGTAAGGCCCAGTTCGGTGGCCAGCGATTCGGCGAGATGGAGGTGTGGGCGCTGGAGGCATACGGCGCCGCGTACGCCCTCCAGGAGCTGCTGACCATCAAGTCCGACGACGTGACCGGCCGCGTGAAGGTCTACGAGGCCATCGTCAAGGGCGAGAACATCCCCGAGCCCGGCATCCCCGAGTCCTTCAAGGTGCTCATCAAGGAGATGCAGTCTCTCTGCCTCAACGTGGAGGTGCTGTCCAGTGACGGTATGTCCATCGAAATGCGTGACACCGACGAGGACGTCTTCCGCGCGGCGGAGGAGCTCGGCATCGACCTGTCCCGGCGTGAGCCGAGCAGCGTCGAAGAGGTCTGACGGGAGTTCGGCGGGCCTTGAGCGATCAAGGCCCGCCGGCCCCAGGACCCCCGTATCAGACCCCATGACTTACAACCCTGAGAGGGATTGACGCATAGTGCTCGACGTCAACTTCTTCGACGAGCTCCGGATCGGCCTGGCTACGGCGGACGACATCCGTCAGTGGAGCCACGGCGAGGTCAAGAAGCCCGAGACGATCAACTACCGCACGCTCAAGCCCGAAAAGGACGGACTCTTCTGCGAGAAGATCTTCGGTCCGACCCGGGACTGGGAGTGCTACTGCGGCAAGTACAAGCGCGTCCGCTTCAAGGGCATCATCTGTGAGCGCTGTGGCGTCGAGGTCACTCGCGCCAAGGTGCGCCGTGAGCGGATGGGCCACATCGAGCTCGCCGCTCCCGTCACCCACATCTGGTACTTCAAGGGCGTTCCGTCGCGTCTTGGCTACCTGCTCGACCTCGCCCCGAAGGACCTGGAAAAGGTCATCTACTTCGCGGCGTACATGATCACGTACGTCGACGACGAGCGCCGTACCCGTGACCTGCCCTCGCTGGAGGCGCACGTCTCGGTCGAGCGGCAGCAGATCGAGAACCGCCGCGACTCCGACCTCGAAGCCCGCGCCAAGAAGCTGGAAAGCGACCTGGGCGAGCTGGAGGCCGAGGGCGCCAAGGCCGACGTACGCCGCAAGGTGCGCGAAGGTGCCGAGCGGGAGATGAAGCAGCTGCGGGACCGTTCGCAGCGCGAGATCGACCGCCTCGACGAGGTGTGGACCCGGTTCAAGAACCTCAAGGTCCAGGACCTGGAGGGCGACGAGCTGCTCTACCGCGAGCTGCGCGACCGCTTCGGGACCTACTTCGACGGTTCGATGGGTGCCGCGGCGCTGCAGAAGCGCCTGGAGTCCTTCGACCTGGAGGAGGAGGCCGAGCGCCTCCGCGAGATCATCCGTACCGGCAAGGGCCAGAAGAAGACCCGTGCGCTGAAGCGGCTGAAGGTCGTGTCCGCCTTCCTGCAGACCTCCAACAGCCCCAAGGGCATGGTCCTCGACTGCGTCCCGGTCATCCCGCCGGACCTTCGCCCGATGGTGCAGCTGGACGGTGGCCGCTTCGCGACCTCCGACCTGAACGACCTGTACCGCCGTGTGATCAACCGGAACAACCGTCTGAAGCGGCTTCTCGACCTCGGTGCTCCCGAGATCATCGTGAACAACGAGAAGCGCATGCTTCAGGAGGCCGTCGACGCGCTGTTCGACAACGGCCGCCGTGGCCGTCCGGTCACCGGTCCCGGTAACCGCCCGCTGAAGTCCCTGAGCGACATGCTCAAGGGCAAGCAGGGTCGTTTCCGTCAGAACCTGCTCGGCAAGCGTGTGGACTACTCCGCGCGTTCCGTGATCGTCGTCGGTCCGCAGCTGAAGCTGCACCAGTGCGGTCTGCCGAAGGCGATGGCGCTGGAGCTCTTCAAGCCGTTCGTGATGAAGCGGCTCGTGGACCTCAACCACGCGCAGAACATCAAGAGCGCCAAGCGCATGGTCGAGCGTGGCCGCACCGTCGTGTACGACGTCCTCGAAGAGGTCATCGCCGAGCACCCGGTGCTGCTGAACCGCGCGCCCACGCTGCACCGCCTCGGCATCCAGGCCTTCGAGCCGCAGCTGGTCGAGGGCAAGGCCATCCAGATCCACCCGCTCGTCTGCACCGCGTTCAACGCGGACTTCGACGGTGACCAGATGGCCGTCCACCTGCCGCTCTCCGCGGAGGCGCAGGCCGAGGCCCGCATCCTGATGCTGTCCTCGAACAACATCCTCAAGCCCGCCGACGGCCGTCCGGTGACGATGCCGACCCAGGACATGGTCCTCGGTCTGTTCTTCCTCACCACCGACGGTGAACTGCGTGACGTCAAGGGCGAGGGCCGCGCGTTCGGCTCCACCGCCGAGGCGACCATGGCGTTCGACAACGGCGAGCTCGCGCTGCAGTCGGCGATCGACATCCGCTTCCCGGTGGGCACCATCCCGCCGCGCGGCTGGACCCCGCCGGCCCGTGAGGAGAACGAGCCCGAGTGGCAGCAGGGGGACACCTTCCGCCTGCGCACCACCCTGGGCCGCGCGCTCTTCAACGAGCTGCTGCCCGAGGACTACCCGTTCGTCGACTACTCGGTGGGCAAGAAGCAGCTCGGTGAGATCGTCAACGACCTCGCCGAGCGCTACCCCAAGGTCATCGTGGCGGCGACGCTCGACAACCTGAAGGCGGCGGGCTTCTACTGGGGCACGCGCTCCGGTGTCACCGTGGCCATCTCCGACATCGTCGTTCCCGAGGCGAAGAAGGAGATCGTCAAGGGCTACGAGGCGCAGGACGAGAAGGTCCAGAAGCAGTACGAGCGCGGTCTGATCACCAAGGACGAGCGCACGCAGGAACTCATCGCGATCTGGACCAAGGCGACCAACGAGGTTGCCGAGGCGATGAACGCGAACTTCCCCAAGACGAACCCCATCTTCATGATGGTTGACTCGGGTGCCCGAGGAAACATGATGCAGATGCGGCAGATCGCCGGTATGCGTGGTCTGGTGTCGAACGCCAAGAACGAGACGATTCCTCGTCCCATCAAGGCGTCCTTCCGCGAGGGCCTGTCCGTGCTGGAGTACTTCATCTCCACCCACGGTGCCCGTAAGGGTCTCGCCGACACCGCCCTGCGTACCGCCGACTCGGGTTACCTCACCCGTCGTCTGGTGGACGTCTCGCAGGACGTCATCATCCGCGAGGAGGACTGCGGCACCGACCGTGGCCTCAAGCTGGCGATCGCCGAGCGCGACGAAGCCGGTGTGCTGCGCAAGACCGAGAACGTCGAGACGTCGGTGTACGCCCGTGCGCTGGCCGAGGACATCACCATCGACGGACGCGTGCTGGCCCCGGCCAACACCGACCTCGGTGACGTCCTCATCGACGAGCTGGTCAGGCACGGCGTCGAGGAGGTCAAGACCCGCTCGGTCCTGACCTGCGAGTCCGCCGTCGGCACCTGCGCCATGTGCTACGGCCGTTCGCTGGCCACCGGCAAGCTGGTCGACATCGGTGAGGCGGTCGGCATCATCGCCGCACAGTCCATCGGTGAGCCCGGTACCCAGCTGACGATGCGTACCTTCCACACCGGTGGTGTGGCCGGTGACGACATCACCCAGGGTCTGCCCCGTGTCGTCGAGCTCTTCGAGGCTCGTACGCCCAAGGGTGTCGCCCCGATCTCGGAGGCGGCCGGCCGCGTCCGTATCGAGGAGACCGAGAAGACCAAGAAGATCGTCATCACCCCGGACGACGGCAGCGACGAGACGGCGTTCCCGATCTCGAAGCGCGCCAAGGTCATGGTGCGTGAGGGTGACCACGTCGAGGTGGGCCAGAAGCTCACCTTCGGTGCCACCAACCCGCACGACGTGCTGCGGATCCTCGGTCAGCGCGCGGTCCAGGTCCACCTGGTCGGCGAGGTCCAGAAGGTCTACAACTCGCAGGGTGTGTCGATCCACGACAAGCACATCGAGATCATCATCCGGCAGATGCTCCGCCGCGTGACGATCATCGAGTCCGGCGACGCCGAGCTGCTGCCCGGCGAGCTGGTCGAGCGTGGCAAGTTCGAGACCGAGAACCGTCGTGTGGTCCAGGAAGGCGGCCACCCGGCCTCCGGCCGTCCGCAGCTGATGGGTATCACCAAGGCCTCGCTGGCGACGGAATCCTGGCTGTCGGCCGCCTCCTTCCAGGAGACGACCCGAGTTCTGACGGACGCGGCGATCAACGCCAAGTCCGACAGCCTCATCGGCCTCAAGGAGAACGTCATCATCGGTAAGCTCATCCCGGCCGGTACGGGTCTGTCCCGCTACCGCAACATCCGGGTCGAGCCGACCGAGGAGGCCAAGGCCGCGATGTACTCGGCCGTCGGCTACGACGACATCGACTACTCGCCGTTCGGCACGGGCTCCGGCCAGGCCGTTCCGCTGGAGGACTACGACTACGGTCCGTACAACCAGTAAGCGGGCAGTTCGGCTTGTTCGACCTGTTTGATCCGTTTGACTGCTTGATCTGAAGGGCGGTCACCCCCGTTGGGGGGTGGCCGCCCTTCGGCGTGTCCGGGCACCTTTCACGCTCAGCGCTGTTGTTGCAGGTACGGCTGGAGGTGGTGCAGCCG
Source organism: Streptomyces lacrimifluminis (assembly GCF_014646095.1). GTDB lineage: Bacteria > Actinomycetota > Actinomycetes > Streptomycetales > Streptomycetaceae > Streptomyces > Streptomyces lacrimifluminis. Next base: position 41,995 of record NZ_BMMU01000008.1, read on the forward strand.
GGTGTGGTGGTCCGGGTGCGAGGAGAGCAGCTTGCTCAGCGGGCTCTCCTGCGGTGCCACCCCGTTGTTGAGCGCCGTGAGCGCGGCCGTCTGCCGCTGTTCCTCCTGGTGCAGCTTGTCGAGTACGGAGGCCAGCATCGGGGCGAAGCCGAGGGCCGCCGCGTGCTCGTCGGCGCGGAGTTCTGCGCGGCGGCCTACTGCGGCGAGCGCGTACGGCACGCCGAGGATCAGCAGGGGCAGGCCGTACAGGGTGCTGACGGTCGCCATGGCGATGCCGCCGAGGACGAGCACGACGAAGCCGACGCCGAAGCAGGAGAAGGCGCGGGACACCTTGAACACGATCACGGAGAAGGCGCGCAGGAACCGCCAGGCGAGGCGGCCGGGCTGCGCGTACCAGTAGCCGAGCAGCCCCGACCAGGCGTGGCCGCCGACGTGGTGGCCCAGCTCGTGTGCCATGACGGCGGCGAGTTCGCCGTTGGGCAGCTCGTTCATGGCGAAGCGGGTGACGCCGACGATGTGGCCGGCCGCGGCGACCGCGTTCAGGCCGTCGCTGTCCTCGACCCAGAGCTCGTAGTTGCGGCCCTCGACACCCGCGCGGGCGGTGACCTCACGCCAGACGGGTTCGAGTTTGGCTCGTTCTTGTGGAGTGGGGTGGCGCAGGTGGAGCAAACGGCGCGCGAGGGCGCTTTCGGTGGGCCTGTGGAAGACGAGTGCGCCGCTCAGTATCCAGACGATGATCACGAGGACGGCGAGGTCGCCGAAGAAGAGGGAGAACATGCTGACGACGAGGAGGCTGCAGAGGAAGTTCGGCAGGTAGAGGAGGAGGTTGCCCACGGCGGTGGCGTCGGTACGACGCTGCTGGGAGGAGATGTGGACGCGCCCGCGGTCGGTGGAGATGTGGTGGGGGTGCGTGGCGGCGTCCGCCGGGGCTGGAGGAGAGGTGGGGCTCGCCGCGGGGGGCGTGAAGGGAGAGGTGGGTGTGGTCGGGGGTTGCTGCGGGGGAGCGTACTGCGGGGGGATGGGCTGGGCGGTTGCCTGGGGGTAGGGCGGGGGCTGGTTCTGGGCCGCGCCGGGGTAGGTGGGCGGCTGAGGCTGGTTCGGGGTCGTGCCCGGGTAGGTCGGGGGCTGGGCGGTGCCGGGGTACGGGGGTGGTGCGGTCGCGCTGGGGTGGGCCGGGGGTTGGGAGCTGTCCGGGTACTGGGGTGGTGCGGCTGCGCCCGGGTAGGTTGGGGGCTGGGCGGAGCCCGGGTACGTGGGCGGCTCGGTCGCGCCCGGGTAGGCCGGGGGCTCGGTGAAGCGCGCGTGCTGGGGCTGTTGGGCCGGGCCGGGGTACGAGGGCTGTTGGGCCGCCGGGGCAGGGTACGCGGGTGGTTGGGGCGAGCCCGGGTAGGCCGGAGTCTGAGCGGTGCCCTCGTACTGGGGTGGTTGTCGCGTGTCCTGCGGGTACGGGGGCGCGGGGTGGCCGGGGTACTGCGGTGGGGGCGAGGGCGGGGTTGCTGTCTGCTCGGGGTATGTCGGCGGGAACAGGGGCTGCTCGGAGGGCTCGGGGTATTCCGGTGGTGACGAGGGTGGCTGGGGCATGGTCTTCCTTCACCTGCGGGGACGGCGACTGAGCGGTCCGTTGTGTTCAGCCGATGAGCAGTGAGGCGGGGAGGAGCAGCGTGCCGGTGCAGAAGGAGATCAGGCCGGTACGGATCCACTGGTGCTTGCGTGCGGCGATGCGGCTCGTCTCGCTGAGCGCCGAGGTGAGCGCGGCCGTGGGGTCGCGCTGGGTGTCGGCGAGTGCTGCCTCCAACTGGCCGAGCCGCACGGCCTGTTGGATGTCGCCGAAGTAGGAGAGGGGCTGGCCCGGAGCCCACGGTTCGGAGCGGTAGCGGGGCAGGACGGCGAGGAGCAGCGAGAACAGGGACAGCACCAGGGACGCGACCCCGAGGGCCCAGACGACGGTGCCGAAAGTGGTGAGCGCTGCCGGGTTCCAGTCGCGCGCGGCGAGCAGCCCGCTGGACACACCGGCGGTCATTCCCAGAGCGGCGACCAGCACGGACGCCTTGGTGTCGGCGCGGGCGATCTCCGTACGGAGGTCCGCGAGGAGGCGCTCGCAGAGCTGGGTCTGGTCGGCGGGCGTGGTGGCCGGTGGGGGCGGTGCCGGGGTGGGGCGGGGGTCGAGCGTCGTCATGTGGCGCTGCCTGCCCTGTCCTCCTTGGCGCCGGCATCCGGGCCCTCGGCGGGCTCGTCCGGCGCCGCGTTCTGCTGGTCGGGGAGGGTCGGGGTGCTGCCGTAGCCCGGTGGCGGCTGCCAGACGGGGGCCGCGGGAGTGCCGTAGGCGCCCGGTGACGGGGGAGCGGAGTACGGCTGCTGGTACGGCGGGGGAGTGGGCGGGACCGGCGGGGCGTAGCCGGGCGTCGCGGGGAGCGTGGGAGCCCCGGGGAAGCCGACGGGGCCCGGGGCGTCGTACGCGGAGGCGGCTCCGTAGGGCGTGGTGGGGCCCGGGGCGGGCGCGGGTGGCTGCGGGGCGCCCTGGTACGGGCTCGGCGGGGGCTGGGTCTCCTGGGTCCCCTGGACGGCCGGGGTGGCCGTCGGCCACGCGGGCGAGGCGCTCGGCGGTGGCGTCGGCGGCTGGGTCGCCCGGGCCGGGGGCGCGTCGCTCGGGGGCTGGTCGGTGGGCTCGGTGTGGCCGGGGTGCGCGTACGCGGGGTCGGGTCGGGCCGGGCCGGATCCCGGTTGCCCGGGGACGAAGCCGGGCTGGGCGGGCGCCCCCTGGCCGTAGCCCGCGTACGGGTCGCCCAGGGCCGGGTCGCCGCCCGGGAGTGGGGGAGGTGTCTGGGGGACGCCCGGGAGGCGTTGGGTGAGGATGTCGCTGACTGTGCGCAGGGCCAGTTGTTTGGGGCCCTCCAGCTCGAACTTCTCCGCGTTGTCGCCGTGCAGCAGGTCCTTCACCAGGTCCATCTGGGCCTGGATCATGCGGAGTTGGTCGTCGCGCATGCTCGTCATGACCATGCGGGAGTCCTCCGGGTGCTGGGCCAGATGGAGGGCCCACTGCTGGACCCCGCCCTGGGACAGGTGCCACTGGTAGTAGGCGATCTTCTCCGACTCGATCCTCTGCAACTCCAGCTCCTGGTGGCCCTGTTGGATGGAGATCTGGTGCTGCTGGCCGCTCTGCAGGGCCGCCTGCTCGTATGCCCAGCGCTGCTGCTGGAGGGCCAGGTGCTGATTCTGGGCGCCGTACGCCATCGCGCGTTCGATCTGGAGGGCGTCCTGCCCGCGGTTGCGGCGGTCCACCTCCACGTCGATCTCGGAGCCGCGCTGGGCCGCCCGTACCTGCTCGGTCGCCGAGTGGTCGATGGCCTGCAGGCGGCGCTGGTGGTCGATGTTCTCCTGGTCGCGCCGCAGGCGCAGGGTCCAGGTGGCCTGGAGGCCGGCCGGGGCGCCCAGCGGGCCCAGGACGTTGATCGCCTGGAGGAGCTCCCCCTCCGCCGCCGCGCTGTCCGTGATCGGGAAGCGCCGGCTCACCGGGCGTGCCGCGCGCTGGAGTTCGCCGATGAGCAGGCCCGGTACGTCCCGGTGGCCGCTGCCCACGAACCGGGCCGGGTCGATGACCTGCCAGGACATGTCGATCTCGGCCGAGAACTCGAACGCGTCGTTGTCGCTGGGGAGCGTGAGCGTGCCGGAGAACGGGTGCACGCCCATGTCGACCTCGTACACCGCCGTGTAGTGCCGGGCCGCGATCTCGCTGCGTGTCGGGCGGCGGGGCGGGAGATAGGCCTCGTAGCCGCCCTTGGCGGTAGAGAAGACGAGCGCGTGGTCGATGCGGACCGTCGACTTCAGGGAGAGTTCGAAGCGCGACAGCTGGCGGACCGTGAGTACGGGGTCGATCAGCTGGGTGTGCCGGTCGGCGGACTGCTGCCACTCGGGCGGGCGGTGGAAGACGGGCATCGTGCGTCGCTCCTCGGTGGGCGGGGACGTGGCTGCTAGCGGACGGGAAGCGTCGTCAGGAGGCGGGCCGCCACCGCGGGCGGGGGCGCGCCGTCCTCGCCCGGCATCGTCCGCAGGAGGTGGCCCAGGCGCTGGTACTCCGCCGGGGTGGTGACCAGGGCCGGGAGAAGGGCCGCCAGGGCCCACTCCGTGGCCGTGGAGCGGTCGGCGATGAGGATCCACTCGCGCAGGACGTCCAGGGCGGGCCGGGTCGCGTTCGGGTCGCCCAGCGCCGCCCGCCACAGGAACGGGATGTCGCGGGCGGCGGCCGAGCCCTCGGTGGCCGCCTGTGCGTACCAGCCGAGGACCAGCGGATGGCCGTACCGCTCGTCGTCCTGGGTGTGGCGGCAGGCGCTGACGAAGCCGCCGACGGTCAGGTCGTGCACCGGGCGGTCGTCGGCGAGGTGTGCGCGCAGTTCGGCGAGGACACGGTCGCCGGCCTCGGAGAGGAGCAACAGGGCGACGGCCTCGGCGAGTTCGCGGGCCATCTCGCGGTCGGAGTCGTCCGGGTCGGCGAGGTCCCGGCGCAGGCCGCGGGCAGCTGTGCGCAGCGCGGCGAGGGCCTGTTCGGGGCGTTCGGCGCCGATCAGCGCGTACGCCCGGACGGCCACCCAGCGCAGTCGCCGGTTCTCGCCCCTGGACCACTCGTCGAGGATGCGCGGGATGTTCGGCGTGTCGATGAGGTGGGCGAGGGTGAGCGCGTTGACGGCCACCAGGCGGTGCCGGAAGCGCTGGGAGGTCGCCCAGGGTTCGATGACCAGGGCCATGGCCGAGGGGAGGTCCGTGCGGGCCAGGACGGCCACTGTGGACGCGGCCCGGGTGCGGACGAGAGGACGGCCGTCGTCGGCCAGGCGGCGCAGCCAGTCGATCAGCGCGGGGCGCGCCGAGGGGTGGCCCGTCCAGACCTCGCGCAGCAGTACGAGGGAGGCGCGGTCGTCGGTGAACCGGGCCTTCTGCTGGGTCACCGGGCCCCACTCGGTGTGCTCGTCGTCCTCGTACCGCTCGGCACGGGCGAGTTGGAGGCGTTTGCCGATGTGGGTGCCGAAGACGGGGACCTCGGGGACGCCCGCCGGGTTCTGGGTCCGCTGGAGGAACCGGTAGAGCAGATCGCTGAGTTCGGCGGTGAGGGCGTAGGGGCCGTCGTCGAACGCGGCCAGCGCGACCAGGAACGCCTTGTCACGCAGATGGATCGACGCCTCGTCCTCCTCGAACCACTCCTGGACCTGGTTCTCCAGGGAGATCAGGGAGAACTGGGCGACGGCGTTCTCGGTGACCTCGCCGGCCGCGTACCGGCCGAGCAACTGGGCGAACGCGGCGACCTCGCGGAGCTGGTGGCTGCGACTCAGGAACGCGGTGACGTCCGGAAGCTCGAGCAGCTTCGCCGCAGTCGCCTCGTCGTCGACCCGGGTGCGGAGGTGGGCGGCCAGGACGTCCGCCGTCCGCGGCGGCTGCCAGTTGACGACCGGTACGTCCTCCAGGACGGCCGTCGGACCGACGGTGACGACGAGGTACGCGTCCCGCGCGGTCAGACGGTCGCGGGCGGCGAGGAGGTGGTGCTCGCGGAGGGGGCGGTCGCGGCGGGTGACGAGGTCGGCGAGGACGTAACCGCGGGGGCGGGCTGTGCCTACGCCGTTGGTGTCTCCGGTGGCTTCGCCGTTGGTTTCTCGGGTGGTCTCTCCGGCGGTTCCGTCGGCTGTTCTCTCGGCGGTTCCGACCGGTGTGGTGAACCTGTCCGCCAGGGCCCCCGGGTTCGTGTCGCGGTCGAGCGTGTGTACGGGGGCCGCCCCGAGCCGGTGCAGGAGCATCAGGGCGGCCGTGTGTCTGCCGGTGAAGCGGGCGCCCGACAGGACGAGGACGCGGTCCCTGCGCAGGCGGGCCAGCAGGGCCTGGACGGTCGAGTCGGCGGCGACGAACGAGGCGGCGAGCCGGTCGAGCGTGCTCTGCGGGACCTCACCGGAGGCGGAGGCGGCGGCGGACGGGGCGGAGAACCCGGGTATCGACCACTGGTGGATCTCGGTCTTGCTGCCCATGATCACGTCACCCGCGACCTGACCGCCGCTGACGCCGTGCTGGCTGCCGCCGACCACGCTGCCGCCGAAGCGGGAACGGTCGCCGACGTTCATGGTCCTGGGGCTGTGGTCGATCAGGTCGCGCCGCGCCGACCAGGCGGTCTGGGGCTGCTCGCGTTCCTCCGATCCCTCGGAGCCCTCGGCTTCCCCGGACTCCTTCGAGTCCTTGGCGGCGCCGTCTCTGCCGTCCTTGCCGTCGGCGGAGGCGGACGGGTCCGCCGGCCCGGGGCGGGCGGCCTCCGCCGCGTCCGGGGTGCTCATGAGCCGTCACCCCCGTTGCGGCCACCCAGGTTGACGTCTCCGGTGACCTGGCCGCCACTGACGCCGTGCTGGTCGCCCGTCACCACGCTGCCGCCGATGTTCACGGCGCCGTTGAAGTTGAGGACGGGGCCCGGGGCGGGACGGCTCTCGGGGGAGGCGCCCTGCGCGGGGACTCTCGGTGCCGCCGTCGCTTCCTCCGGCGTCGGTGGGGTCCGTGGCGCCGGGCGGTCCCCCGGACCGCCCGGCGCCTCCCCCGCCCCCGTGTCACGGTGGTCCTGGTCGGCCGGGCCGACGCTGCCGGCCGGGGCTGCCTGGTGGCCGCTGGGCAGCGGGCCGTGCAGCCAGGCCCTCATCGGGCCGTTCTTGGTGTCGACCCCGACCGGGTGGAACTCGGCGGCCGGGATGCCGCGGTGGTCGTGCCGTACGACGCCGGTGTACAGGGCGTCCGACACGATCAGGGCGAAGTCCTGGGGGCGTTCGCGCAGGGCCGCCCGCAGCAGCTGGGCGTCCAGCAGCCGACAGGCGTTGTTCAGGTCGGTGCCGACCCAGCCGTCGTGCTCGTCCACGGCCACGTACCCGGTGGCGACGACACCGCGCAGCCGGATCTGGGCCGAGCTGGACGCCATCCGGTTGACGGCCCACAACTGCGCCGGCACCTCCACGAGCAGGGCGCGCAGCAGGGCGGTGACCGGGGCGTTCGCGTCGATGAGCTCCATCACGGAGTCTCCGCGGTCGGCGCGCAGGCGACGGGTCTCGTCGATGCCGGCGCTTTCGAGTGCGCGGTCGGTGATGTCGTAGAGCATGCGCCGCAGGTACGCCTGTTCCACGTCGTCCCGGTCGCTGAACCTCTCTATGTCCAGCAGCAGGATCGTGCGGCTCACGGGGTCGGTCATGGTCGCCCTTCGACACGGGGTTGCTTGCAGCAGCGTGGCGGGTGGGGGCGGGGGTGTGTGAGGGCGGATGACGCAGTCGGAGTGTGACGGGGTACACAGAAGGGGTGTTCGAGACTGAGGTCGGCTGGGGTTGCCGTCTGCTGGGGGCGCTGCCCCCAGACCCCCGTTCGCGCTGAACGCGCTCGTCCTCGATCGCCGGACGGGCTGGAGATGCGGGCCGGTGCTTGAGACGCCGAGACCGGCGGCTGAGACGCCGAGAGCGGCAGAGGATGCCCAGGCCGACGGCTGAGGTACAGAGACCGGCAGCGGATGCCAAGGCCGACGCCGGCGATGCCAAGGCCGGCGGCTGAGATGCCGAGGCCTGTGCTGAAGGGATGCGGCGAACGGGTCGGCGGCGGGGAACGCGCGGGCTGGGATGCATCGGCCGCGTCTGTTGGAGCGCCGGATGCGCTGCACCCCGTCATCCCTCGGCGGAGGCGATCCTTCGCAGGATGTCCGGTCGGCGTATCAGCAGCGCTCGCCTTCCCGTTTCCACGGCTTCCTTCTCGCGCAGTTCGCGCAGCAGGCGCTGGACCATCTCCCGGGAGGCGCCCACCGAGCCCGCCAGTTCCTGTTTGCTCAGGGGGACGGAGAGTTCGATGCCCTCGGGGGTGCGGCGGCCGTGGGTGCGGGCGAGGTCGAGGAGGAGTATCGCGAAGCGTTCCCGTACGTTCATGGAGGCGAACTCCAGGCGGCGGCGGTCCGCGGCTCGGGTGCGGTCGGCCGTGAGGCCCAGCAGGGCGAACGAAACAGCTGGTGAACGGCTCAGGAAGTCGGTGAAGCGGGCGTGTTCCACGACCACCGCCCGCACCACCTCCAGCGCGGTCACCGTGGCAGACCGGGGACGCCCGGTGAGTGCCGCCGACTCGCCGACGATGTCGCCGGGGCCGCGCAGCGAGAGGAGTGCCTCGTAGCCGTTGGCGGCCGACGCGGTGACCTTTGTCCAGCCCTGGACCAGGAAGAGGACGTGGGAGGAGGGCTCGCTCTGGTGGATCAGGGTCACCCGGGTGGCGAAATTCAGCTCGTGGCCCAGGGACAGGAGGGCCGTGCGGTCTTCCTGTTCAAGGCGGGCGAGGAAGGGCACCCGGTCGTCCAGGCCCCCGTCGTCCAGTGAGTACACGGCCGTCCCGATCACGCTCAGCCCCCGAATTGTCGCAGCGGACGGATCAAGGTACTGAACGGGTGGCGTCTCAGGGCTGTAAAGGGCGCGATTCAGCCACCTTGGCTCGCAACCGGCCAAAGGTTGGCGGACGATGTCACAAGCGGTCAAAGGAGGGCTCGTGGGCCGTCCGAAGCCCGGCGTGTCGTACCGCTCTCCATTTGTTTTGACCGAAGTCGTTGAGGTAGGTACGCTCAGACCTTGTGCCTGGGGTGTGCCCTGGCCCTCGTGCGTGCCTTCGAACCGCGCGGGGAGCCGTAAGTGACCACCGCAATCTGCGCCCTTCCCGCCTCGCGGCGGGGATCTGCAGTATTCGACACACCCGACCGCGTGGGTCGGCGATGTTCCAGGTTAGCTTCACCATCGGCACACAGAAACCGGAGAAGTAGTGCCTACGATCCAGCAGCTGGTCCGGAAGGGCCGGCAGGACAAGGTCGAGAAGAACAAGACGCCCGCGCTCGAGGGCTCTCCCCAGCGCCGTGGTGTCTGCACGCGTGTGTTCACGACCACCCCGAAGAAGCCGAACTCGGCCCTGCGTAAGGTCGCGCGTGTGCGTCTGACCAGCGGGATCGAGGTCACCGCTTACATTCCGGGTGAGGGACACAACCTGCAGGAGCACTCCATCGTGCTCGTGCGTGGTGGCCGTGTGAAGGACCTGCCCGGTGTTCGCTACAAGATCATCCGCGGCTCCCTTGACACCCAGGGTGTCAAGAACCGCAAGCAGGCCCGCAGCCGCTACGGCGCCAAGAAGGAGAAGTAAGAATGCCTCGTAAGGGCCCCGCCCCGAAGCGCCCGGTCATCATCGACCCGGTCTACGGTTCTCCTCTTGTCACGTCGCTGATCAACAAGGTGCTGCTGAACGGCAAGCGCTCCACCGCCGAGCGCATCGTGTACGGCGCCATGGAGGGCCTGCGCGAGAAGACCAGCAATGACCCGGTCATCACGCTGAAGCGCGCGCTGGAGAACATCAAGCCGACCCTTGAGGTCAAGTCCCGCCGTGTCGGTGGTGCGACGTACCAGGTCCCGATCGAGGTCAAGCCCGGTCGTGCCAACACGCTCGCGCTGCGCTGGCTGGTCGGTTACTCCCGCGCCCGTCGCGAGAAGACCATGACCGAGCGTCTGCTCAACGAGCTTCTCGACGCTTCGAACGGCCTCGGCGCGGCCGTCAAGAAGCGCGAGGACACCCACAAGATGGCCGAGTCGAACAAGGCCTTCGCGCACTACCGCTGGTAGTCGCTCCCCCCATCGAGACCGAGAGAAGACCGAAGCCTTATGGCTACCACTTCACTTGACCTGGCCAGGGTCCGCAACATCGGGATCATGGCCCACATCGACGCGGGCAAGACGACCACCACCGAGCGGATCCTCTTCTACACCGGCGTCAGCTACAAGATCGGTGAGGTCCACGACGGCGCTGCCACCATGGACTGGATGGAGCAGGAGCAGGAGCGTGGCATCACGATCACCTCTGCTGCCACCACCTGTCACTGGCCGCTCGAGGACGACGACTACACGATCAACATCATCGACACCCCCGGGCACGTCGACTTCACCGTCGAGGTGGAGCGTTCGCTCCGCGTCCTCGACGGCGCTGTCACGGTGTTCGACGGCGTCGCCGGTGTCGAGCCGCAGTCCGAGACGGTGTGGCGTCAGGCCGACCGTTACGGCGTGCCGCGTATCTGCTTCGTCAACAAGCTCGACCGGACCGGCGCGGAGTTCCACCGCTGCGTCGACATGATCAAGGACCGCCTCGGTGCGGTGCCGCTGATCATGCAGCTTCCGATCGGTGCCGAGATGGACTTCAAGGGCGTTGTGGACCTGGTCCGCATGAAGGCGCTCGTGTGGTCCGCCGAGGCGGCGAAGGGCGAGATGTACGACGTCGTCGACATCCCGGCCACGCACGCCGAGGCTGCCGAGGAGTACCGCGGCAAGCTGGTCGAGGCCGTCGCCGAGAACGACGACGAGATCATGGAGCTGTTCCTGGAGGGCCAGGAGCCCACCGAGGAGCAGCTGTACGCCGCGATCCGTCGCGTCACCATCGCGTCCGGCAAGTCCAACGGCGTCACGGTCACCCCGGTGTTCTGTGGCACCGCGTTCAAGAACAAGGGCGTCCAGCCCCTGCTCGACGCGGTCGTCCGCTACCTGCCGACCCCGCTCGACGTCGAGGCCATCGAGGGCCACGACGTGAAGGACCCCGAGCTGGTCGTCAAGCGCAAGCCGTCCGTGGACGAGCCGCTGTCGGCGCTGGCGTTCAAGATCATGAGCGACCCGCACCTCGGCAAGCTCACGTTCGTGCGTATCTACTCCGGACGCCTGGAGACCGGCACCGCGGTGCTGAACTCCGTCAAGGGCAAGAAGGAGCGCATCGGCAAGATCTACCGTATGCACGCGAACAAGCGTGAGGAGATCGAGGCGGTGGGCGCCGGTGACATCGTCGCCGTGATGGGTCTGAAGCAGACCACGACCGGTGAGACGCTCTGTGATGACAAGAACCCGGTGATCCTGGAGTCCATGGACTTCCCGGCGCCGGTCATCCAGGTCGCCATCGAGCCCAAGTCCAAGGGTGACCAGGAGAAGCTGGGTGTCGCCATCCAGCGTCTCGCGGAGGAGGACCCCTCCTTCCACGTTCACTCGGACGAGGAGACGGGCCAGACCATCCTCGGCGGTATGGGCGAGCTGCACCTTGAGGTGCTGGTCGACCGTATGAAGCGCGAGTTCAGGGTCGAAGCCAACGTCGGTAAGCCGCAGGTCGCGTACCGTGAGACGATCCGTAAGGCCGTCGAGCGCGTGGACTACACCCACAAGAAGCAGACCGGTGGTACCGGTCAGTTCGCCAAGGTGCAGATCGCGATCGAGCCCATCACGGACGGCGACGCGTCGTACGAGTTCGTGAACAAGGTCACCGGTGGCCGTATCCCGCGGGAGTACATTCCTTCGGTGGACGCCGGTGCGCAGGAGGCCATGCAGTTCGGCATCCTCGCCGGCTACGAGATGACGGGCGTCCGCGTCACGCTTCTCGACGGTGCCTACCACGAGGTCGACTCCTCCGAGCTCGCGTTCAAGATCGCCGGATCGCAGGCCTTCAAGGAGGCCGCGCGCAAGGCGAGCCCTGTGCTCCTGGAGCCGATGATGGCCGTCGAGGTCACCACGCCCGAGGACTACATGGGTGACGTCATTGGCGACATCAACTCCCGCCGTGGTCAGATCCAGGCCATGGAGGAGCGTGCCGGTGCCCGCGTCGTGAAGGGCCTCGTGCCCCTCTCGGAGATGTTCGGCTACGTCGGTGACCTCCGCAGCAAGACCTCGGGTCGCGCAAGCTACTCGATGCAGTTCGACTCCTACGCCGAGGTTCCCAGGAACGTCGCCGAGGAGATCATCGCGAAGGCCAAGGGCGAGTAACGCACCCGGTTTACACGCTTTAGGCTTGACCCGACCGCCGGGGGAAACCCGGGAGGGAAAACCCCGGCGGGCGGCATCCCAGCAAAGATCACCTGGCGCCGATGAGTAAGGCGTACCAGAACCACTCCGCAGGAGGACCCCAGTGGCGAAGGCAAAGTTCGAGCGGACTAAGCCGCACGTCAACATCGGCACCATCGGTCACATCGACCACGGTAAGACGACCCTCACGGCCGCCATTACCAAGGTGCTGCACGACAAGTACCCCGACCTGAACGAGGCCTCGGCCTTCGACCAGATCGACAAGGCTCCTGAAGAGCGTCAGCGCGGTATCACGATCTCGATCGCGCACGTCGAGTACCAGACGGAGGGTCGTCACTACGCCCACGTCGACTGCCCGGGTCACGCGGACTACATCAAGAACATGATCACCGGTGCCGCGCAGATGGACGGCGCGATCCTGGTCGTGGCCGCCACCGACGGTCCGATGCCGCAGACCAAGGAGCACGTGCTCCTGGCCCGCCAGGTCGGCGTGCCGTACATCGTCGTCGCGCTGAACAAGGCCGACATGGTGGACGACGAGGAGATCCTGGAGCTCGTCGAGCTCGAGGTTCGTGAGCTCCTCTCCGAGTACGAGTTCCCGGGCGACGACCTGCCGGTCGTCAAGGTCTCGGCGCTCAAGGCGCTCGAGGGCGACGCCGAGTGGGGTCAGTCGGTTCTCGACCTCATGGCCGCCGTCGACGAGGCGATCCCGACCCCCGAGCGTGACGTCGACAAGCCGTTCCTCATGCCCGTCGAGGACGTCTTCACGATCACCGGTCGCGGTACGGTCGTCACCGGCCGTATCGAGCGTGGTGTCCTGAAGGTCAACGAGACCGTTGACATCATCGGCATCAAGCAGGAGAAGACCACCACCACGGTCACCGGCATCGAGATGTTCCGCAAGCTGCTCGACGAGGGCCAGGCGGGCGAGAACGTCGGTCTGCTCCTCCGTGGCATCAAGCGCGAGGATGTCGAGCGCGGCCAGGTCATCATCAAGCCCGGCTCGGTCACCCCGCACACCTCGTTCGAGGCGCAGGCCTACATCCTGTCCAAGGACGAGGGCGGCCGTCACACGCCGTTCTTCAACAACTACCGTCCCCAGTTCTACTTCCGCACCACGGACGTGACCGGTGTCGTTACCCTCCCCGAGGGCACCGAGATGGTCATGCCGGGCGACAACACCGAGATGAGCGTCGAGCTCATCCAGCCCATCGCCATGGAAGAGGGCCTGAAGTTCGCCATCCGTGAGGGTGGCCGGACCGTGGGCGCCGGCCAGGTCATCAAGATCACCAAGTAGTCCTTGGTGGCTTGACAGCCTGACCTCGGTATCTCTCGCGAGCTGCCTGAAGAGGCCCGTACGACTTCGGTCGTGCGGGTCTCTTTGCTTTTCCCGCTTTGCTGTTACGAAAATATTCGGCGCGTACGACCCATTGTTCACTCCGCGCACCCGCCCCCACATTTGTCATGCCACTGACCAAATTCGGCGGAGGGGTGGGTGCGTCATGTCTGGGGCCGTCAGCCGTAGAGCTGTCCTTGGGGCCGGTCTCGCGGCGGTGCCGGTGCTGTCGGGGGTCGCGTGGGCGGGGGAGGGCGCGGTGCGCCGCACGGACTCCGGTGCGTACATCTCGTTCACCGGCGGCGCGTTCGCGGTCGTCGGGGCGCCGGTCGTCGTCAGCGCCGAGGACCATCCCGGCGTCGTACGGGTCGCCGGTGACCTGCGGGACGACATCGAACGCGTCACGGGTGTACGTCCGGCCGCGACCGTCGCCCGTGAGGTGATCCTGGTCGGCACGATCGGCCGCAGCCCGCTGATCGACGGTCTGATCCGCGCCGGCAAGCTGAACGTCAAGGGCATCGCGGGCCGCTGGGAGACCTCGCTCCAGACGGTCGTGGAGCATCCGATGCCGGGCGTCGACCGGGCGTTCGTCATCGCGGGCAGTGACCCACGCGGCACGATCTTCGGAGCGTACGACGTCTCGTACGGCATCGGGGTCTCGCCCTGGTACTGGTGGGACGACGTACCGCCGGTCCACCGGGACGCGGTGTACGTGCTGCCGGGGAGGCATACGCAGGGCACCCCGGCCGTGAAGTACCGCGGGATTTTCATCAACGACGAGAATCCGGCGCTGGGCACCTGGGCGCCGAAGTTCTTCGGCCCCGGGAAGGCTCCCGGCCACCCCGGAGGCTTCAACGCCGCCTTCTTCGAGCGGGTCTTCGAGGTGCTGCTGCGCCTGAAGGCGAACTACCTCTGGCCGGCCGTGTGGGGCAGGGCGTTCGCCGAGGACGACCCGGAGAACCACGCGAGGGCGAAGGCGTACGGCATCGTCATGGGCACGTCCCACGAGGCGCCGATGATGCGGGGCATCGAGGAGTGGAACCGGCACGCGGTGCCGGCGGTGCGCGACAGCGCGGGGAATGTGGTGACTCCGGGGCGGGACCCCTACGGGGGTACGGGCGAGTGGTCGTACCGTCGCAACGCGGAGGCTGTCCGGGCGTACTGGCGTGACGGCATCCGGCGGATGGTCGACGAGGACTTCGAGGGCGTCGTCACCCTGGGCATGCGCGGCAACGGCGACACCAGCCTGCCGGACGGCGACGGCATCGAGCTGATGCGGGAGATCATCGAGACGCAGCGGGGGATCATCGCGGAGGTGACCGGGAAGCCGGTCGAGGAAACCCCGCAGGTGTGGACCCTGTACAAGGAGGTCCAGCGGTACTGGGACCGCGGGTTGAGGGTGCCCGGCGACGTCACCGTCGTGCTGACCGACGACAACTGGGGCAACATCCGCAAGCACCCGGACCCGGCCGAGCCGGCGCGGAGCGGCGGATACGGCCTGTACTACCACTTCGACTACGTGGGCGTCGGCCGCAACTACAAGTGGGTGGACACCGCCAACCTCCAGAACCTCTGGGACCAGCTCCACCAGGCCCACGCGTACGGGAACCACGGCCTGTGGGTGGTGAACGTCGGAGACCTGAAGGGGAACGAACTCCCCGCCGAGTTCTTCCTCGACTACGCCTGGAATCCAGCCCGTTGGGACCTCGCGAACCTGGAGGAGTGGGAACGGCGGTACGCCCGCCAGAACTTCGGCGCCGAGCACGCGGCGGCGATCGCCTCGGTGCTCGCCGGGTACGGGCAGTTGCAGGCCCGTCGCAAGCCCGAGTTGCTCAACCGCCGCATCACGCTCAACCCCGCGAAGGACCCGACGAAGGACGAGTCGGCGATCGTGTACGACGACCAGGAGACCCCTTTCTCCTTCGGTCACCGGGAGTTGGAGCGGGTGACGGAGGAGTGGCGGGGGTTGGCGAGGAAGGCGGAGCGGGTGCGCGGACGCCTGCCCGCCCGGGTGCAGGACGCGTGGTACGAACTCGTCGGGTACCAGGTGGAGGCGACCGCCAACCTCTACGCCCTGCGCGAGGCCGAGTTCGAGAACCTCCTGTACGCGGCCCAGGGGCGCGCGGCGACCAACGACAGCGCGGCACGGGCGGAAGCCGGTCTGGAACGGGACTTCGCGCTCGCCGACCGCTTCAACCACCAGGTGGCGGGCGGCAAGTGGGAGGGCTTCCAGTCGCAGCCGCACATCGGCTACGGGGACGTGGAACGCTACGGGCCCAACGCGCCCTGGCAGCAGCCGGAGAAGGACCATGTGGCGCTGCCGGATGTGCTGTTCCCGGCCGTGCGGCGCGTGCAGCTGCCGGTGGGCGGGGAGTTGGGGGTGGCGGTCGACGGGGCCGAGGACTCGGGGGAGTGGTGGCCGGGGGGCGCTACCAGGGGTGCCGTACTGCCGGTGTTCAGCCCGTACCAGACGCGGCCCGACCAGTACGTCGAGGTGTTCAACCGGGGGCGTACGCCCTTCGAGTACCGGGTGAGGTCGTCGGTGCCGTGGCTGGTGGTGGACCGGCCGAGGGGGCGGGTCGAGCAGCAGGTGCGGTTGAGGGTGGGAGTGGACTGGGCCCGGGTGCCTGACGGTCGTACGGACGCCTCGTTGACGGTGTCGGGAGCGGGGGCGTCGGTGACCGTCGCCTGCGTGCTGGAGAAGCCGTCGCGCAGAGAGCGGCGAGGGCTGCGCGGATTCGTGGAGGCGGGTGGCTATGTGGCGATCGACGCCGACAACCACGCCCGGATGGTGGAGAGTTGGCGGCGACTGGACCGCGTCGGCCGCACCGGCGCGGGGATGACGCCGTGGCCGGTGACGGCTCCGCGCCGCACGCCGGGCGGGGCTTCGGCACGGTTGGAGTACGAGGTCGGCCTGCTGTCGGCGGGTGAGGTGACGGTGTGGGCGTATCTGTCTCCGCGCAACCCGGCGCTTCCGACGGGCGGGCTGCGGTACGCGGTGTCGTTCGACGAGGCAGAGCCGCAGCAGGTCGACATCCACGCGGTCACGGGCGCGGACGACGGACTGATGAACAAGCAGTGGGCCCGCCATACGTCCGACAACGTGAACGTGACGGCGACCAGGCACACGCTGGCCGCGGCGGGCGTCCACCGGCTGAAGTTCTGGGTGGTCGACCCGACGGTGCTGGTGCAGCGGCTGGTGATCGACACGGGCGGGCTGACACCGACGTATCTGGGGCCCTTGGAGAGCCGTCGCATCCGCTGAGTACGTACAGGCAGCACACCGAGTGAGGGGACCGTACATGAACGTCTTCCGTATGCCCGTTTCCGCCGTGGCGCTGGCGGGGGTGGCTCTCCTGATCACCGGGGCAGCCGCCCAGCCCGCGTCGGCGCACCCGAAGCCGGTCCCGCTGAGGGCGCTGGCGGCCGGCACCGGCGTACGCATCGGCACCGCCGTGGACATGGCGGCGCTGGCCGACGACACGACGTACCGCAGGACGACCGCACGGGAGTTCAACTCGGTGACCGCCGAGAACGTCATGAAGTGGGAGTCGGTGGAGCCGAGCCGGGGGACGTACGACTGGCAACCGGCGGACGACCTGGTCCGCTCCGCGAGGGCGCACGGGCAGGCGGTACGGGGGCACACGCTGGTGTGGCACAGCCAGTTGCCGGGTTGGCTGACGACGGGGGTGGCGGACGGCTCGATCGGGGCGACTGAGCTGCGCGGGATCCTCAGGAACCACATCACCACGGAGGTGAAGCGGTACAAGGGCAGGATCTACCAGTGGGACGTGGTGAACGAGGTCTTCGAGGAGGACGGTTCGCTGCGGAACTCGATCTGGTTGCAGCAGCTGGGCCCCTCGTACATCGAGGACGCCTTCCGCTGGGCGCACGCGGCCGACCCGAAGGCCAAGCTGTTCCTGAACGACTACAACGTCGAGGGGATCAACGCGAAGTCGACGGCCTACTACGACCTGGCGAAGCGGCTGCGGTCAAAAGGGGTCCCGGTACAGGGTTTCGGCATCCAGGGACACCTGGCCATCCAGTACGGCTTCCCGGGCCAGGTCGCCGAGAACCTCGCCCGCTTCGAGAAGCTGGGCATGCAGACGGCGTTCACCGAGGTCGACGTACGCATGATCCTGCCGGTGGACGAGGAGAAGCTCGCGACGCAGGCGACGTACTTCCGGGGACTGCTGGACGCGTGTGTCCAGGCGCGGCGGTGCACCTCGTTCACGGTGTGGGGGTTCAGCGACAAGTACTCGTGGGTGCCGGGGGTCTTCGACGGGCAGGGAGCGGCGACGCTGATGAACGAGGAGTTCGCGCGGAAGCCGGCGTTCGCGGCGGTGGGGGAGGGGCTTGCGGAGGGCGCCTGACGGTCCTGGGTGACGCGTTCCGGGTGACGGGTTCCAGATAACGGGCTCTGGTGGCTCTGGCAGCACGGCAGGTCAGAGGAAGTGTCCGCTGGCGAGGTAGGGCGCCGGTGCGGGCATCCCACGGACGGCGATGTAGCCCTCCTGCCCGATGTCGAGACGGGCGGCGAGGCCGATGTCGACCGCCCACTGGTACTGGTCAGCAGGCGGGCCCGCACCAGGCGTACGCGGGAGGCGCGGGTCACCGATTCCGTCAGCAGCGCGCTCCACGCGTCGAGGGACGAGACCCGGGGGGTTCTCCGACAGGCTCTGCCGCCGAGAGGAAGAAGGCACGCGCCCGGCCGGCTCCGCGCAGCTCCACGGTGATCTGGACCTGCCAGGACGGGAACTCGATCCGTACGGCCAGGGCGTCCGCGGCCCTTGCCCACAGGACGTCCGAGACGCGCAGGCCCTCCGCCCGACAGACCCGTATGTGCGATTCCAGGCGGGCCACCGCCAGGTTCAGGTCCATGTCGTGCGTCACACCAGGGATCATGGCCGGTGCCGCCGACCGGGGGACATGCCCCGGCCGGGTTTGACCTTCGTCACCCTGGGGGTATTCTCTCCGGCTCGATTGGCAAAGGCCCCGCCCCGTATGGCAGACTGTCGGAGTTGCTCGGTCGAGCGCCGATGCTGCGCGCCTCCCGTCGGGAGGACCGGAAGCGAGTCCCACAGTACTCGTCGCCTCAACTGCCGTAAGGCAGCGCTGGGGCGGACGTACGGGAATCTTTCGGGAAGTGTCAGCGGGGTGCAGACCAGGCACCCGGTGGGTGTTTCAACCCCCGGTCCTGCGGTTGCTTTCGGGCGGGCCGCGTCCCTCGTAGGGAAATCCGTAACGGATATCTGTGCGGCAGGAGCGCGACACACCCGACCGCGTGGGTCGGAGGACGGGACGCGAACCCCCGGGTTCCGGAGCGTTTCACTAGACAAAGGACTACTGAGTAGCCATGGCGGGACAGAAGATCCGCATCCGGCTCAAGGCCTACGACCACGAGGTCATCGATTCCTCGGCGAAGAAGATCGTCGAGACGGTGACGCGAACTGGTGCGTCGGTCGCGGGCCCGGTGCCGCTGCCCACTGAGAAGAACGTGTACTGCGTCATCAAGTCGCCGCACAAGTACAAGGACTCGCGCGAGCACTTCGAGATGCGCACGCACAAGCGCCTGATCGACATTCTCGACCCGACGCCCAAGACCGTTGACTCTCTGATGCGACTCGACCTCCCGGCCGGTGTCGACATCGAGATCAAGCTCTAGGGGACGGTGATCTGAGAATGGCTAAGCAGATCAAGGGCATCCTGGGCGAGAAGCTCGGCATGACGCAGGTGTGGGACGAGAACAACCGTGTTGTTCCCGTCACCGTCGTCAAGGCCGGTCCGAACGTCGTGACCCAGGTCCGTACGAATGACTCCGACGGCTACGAGTCGGTCCAGATCGCCTTCGGCGAGATCGACCCTCGCAAGGTGAACAAGCCCCTCAAGGGTCACTTCGCCAAGGCTGACGTCACCCCCCGCCGCCACCTCGTCGAGATCCGTACCGCTGGTGCCAGCGAGTACACCCTCGGCCAGGAGATCACCGCCGAGACCTTCGAGGCCGGCGTCAAGGTGGACGTGACCGGCAACAGCAAGGGCAAGGGCTTCGCCGGTGTCATGAAGCGTCACAACTTCAAGGGCCTCGGCGCCGGCCACGGTGTCCAGCGCAAGCACCGCTCTCCCGGCTCGATCGGTGGCTGTGCCACCCCCGGCCGTGTGTTCAAGGGCGTCCGCATGGCGGGCCGCATGGGCAACGAGCGGGTCACCACCCAGAACCTGACCGTCCACGCCGTTGACGCGGAGAAGGGTCTGCTGCTCATCAAGGGCGCGATTCCTGGTCCGAACGGCGGCCTCGTCCTGGTCCGCACCGCGGCCAAGGGGGCCTGAGGTACCGATGAGCACTGTTGACATCCTTTCGCCCGCTGGCGAGAAGGCCGGAAGCGTCGAACTCCCCGCGGAGATCTTCGACGTAGAGAAGATCAGCATCCCGCTGCTTCACCAGGTCGTCGTCGCACAGCTGGCCGCTGCCCGTCAGGGCACGCACAAGACCAAGACCCGCGCCGAGGTCCGTGGTGGCGGTAGGAAGCCCTACCGTCAGAAGGGCACCGGCCGCGCCCGTCAGGGTTCGACCCGTGCGCCGCAGTTCGCGGGCGGTGGTGTCGTTCACGGCCCCACCCCGCGTGACTACTCGCAGCGGACCCCGAAGAAGATGAAGGCCGCGGCCCTGCGCCACGCCCTCACCGACCGGGCCCGCAACGCTCGAATCCACGTCATCACCGGCGTGATCGAGGGCGACACCCCCTCCACCAAGGCCGCGAAGAGCTTCCTCGGCAAGGTCAGCGAGCGCAAGAACGTGCTCCTGGTCATCGAGCGCTCCGACGAGGCCGGGCTGCTTTCCGCCCGCAACCTGCCCCAGGTGCACATCCTGGACCCGGGCCAGCTGAACACGTACGACGTTCTCGTCTCGGACGACGTGGTCTTCACCCAGGCCGCTTTCGAGTCCTTCGTGTCCGGCCCCAAGGCCACTGACACCGAAGGGAGCGAGGTCTGATGGCGATCCGTCACCCCGCCATTGCCTCCAAGGCGGCCAAGGCCGCCAAGGCCGCGCGCGTCGCCAAGGCGAAGCGCCACGAGGCCGAGGGCAAGAACACCGTCGTCACGCCGATCAGCAAGTCGTTCACGGACCACCGTGACGTCCTGCTGAAGCCGGTCGTGTCCGAGAAGAGCTACGCGCTCATCGACGAGAACAAGTACACGTTCATCGTCGCTCCCGGAAGCAACAAGACCCAGATCAAGCAGGCCGTCCAGGCGGTCTTCTCGGTCAAGGTCACCGGGGTCAACACGATCAACCGCATCGGCAAGCGCAAGCGCACCAAGAGCGGTTTCGGTAAGCGCGCTGACACCAAGCGCGCGATCGTGACCCTCGCCGAGGGCGACCGTATCGACATCTTCGGCGGTCCGGCCGCGTAAGCGGGTCGGATCGTCCGATATCGGACGAGGACTGAGAAATGGGAATCCGCAAGTACAAGCCGACTACGCCGGGCCGCCGTGGCTCCAGCGTCGCCGACTTCGTCGAGGTCACGCGGTCCACGCCGGAGAAGTCGCTGGTTCGCCCCCTGCACAGCAAGGGCGGCCGTAACAATTCCGGTCGTGTGACCGTTCGCCACCAGGGTGGCGGACACAAGCGCGCCTACCGAGTGATCGACTTCCGTCGTCACGACAAGGACGGCGTGCCGGCGAAGGTCGCGCACATCGAGTACGACCCCAACCGCACCGCGCGCATCGCGCTGCTGCACTACGCGGACGGCGAGAAGCGCTACATCCTCGCCCCCCGCAACCTGTCGCAGGGTGACCGCGTCGAGAACGGTCCTGGGGCCGACATCAAGCCGGGCAACAACCTGGCGCTCCGCAACATCCCGGTCGGTACCACGATCCACGCGATCGAGATCCGTCCCGGTGGCGGCGCCAAGTTCGCCCGCTCCGCAGGCGCCTCGGTACAGCTGCTGGCGAAGGAGGGCACGATGGCCCACCTTCGTATGCCCTCCGGTGAGATCCGTCTGGTCGACCAGCGCTGCCGCGCCACGGTCGGCGAGGTCGGCAACGCCGAGCAGAGCAACATCAACTGGGGCAAGGCCGGCCGTAAGCGCTGGCTGGGCGTCCGCCCGACCGTCCGCGGTGTGGCGATGAACCCGGTTGACCACCCGCACGGTGGTGGTGAAGGCAAGACCTCCGGTGGTCGTCACCCGGTCTCGCCGTGGGGTCAGAAGGAGGGTCGTACTCGTTCGCCGAAGAAGGCTTCGAACAAGTACATCGTCCGCCGCCGCAAGACGAACAAGAAGCGCTAGGAGCGGGTTTAGATGCCGCGCAGTCTCAAGAAGGGACCCTTCGTCGACGGACACCTTGTAAAGAAGGTGGACGTACAGAACGAAGCCGGTACCAAGAACGTCATCAAGACCTGGTCCCGTCGCTCGATGATCATCCCGGCCATGCTCGGCCACACGATCGCGGTGCACAACGGCAAGACCCACATTCCGGTGTTTGTCACCGAGTCGATGGTCGGCCACAAGCTCGGCGAGTTCTCGCCGACGCGCACCTTCCGGGGTCACGTCAAGGACGACCGGAAGTCGAAGCGCCGCTAACGCGGGGTGGAATCGACCATGACAGACACTGGAAGGACAACCATGGAAGCCAGGGCCCAGGCGCGGTACATCCGCGTTACGCCCATGAAGGCCCGCCGCGTGGTGGACCTTATCCGTGGCATGGATGCCACGGAGGCTCAGGCGGTCCTGCGTTTCGCCCCGCAGGCCGCGAGCGTGCCGGTCGGCAAGGTGCTTGACAGCGCCATCGCCAACGCCGCACACAACTACGACCACACCGACGCCGGCAGCCTCGTCATCACCGAGGCGTACGTCGACGAGGGTCCGACTCTGAAGCGGTTCCGTCCGCGTGCCCAGGGTCGCGCCTACCGGATCCGCAAGCGGACCAGCCACATCACCGTGGTCGTCAGCAGCAAGGAAGGAACCCGGTAATGGGCCAGAAGGTTAACCCGCATGGGTTCCGGCTCGGCATCACCACGGACTTCAAGTCCCGGTGGTACGCCGACAAGCTGTACAAGGACTACGTCGGTGAAGACGTCGCCATCCGTCGGATGATGACGTCCGGCATGGAGCGCGCCGGCATCTCGAAGGTTGAGATCGAGCGCACCCGTGACCGCGTCCGCGTCGACATCCACACCGCGCGTCCGGGCATCGTCATCGGCCGCCGTGGCGCCGAGGCCGACCGTATCCGCGGCGACCTGGAGAAGCTGACCAAGAAGCAGGTCCAGCTCAACATCCTCGAGGTCAAGAACCCCGAGCTCGATGCTCAGCTGGTCGCTCAGGCCGTCGCTGAGCAGCTGTCCTCCCGCGTCTCCTTCCGTCGGGCCATGCGTAAGAGCATGCAGTCGACGATGAAGGCCGGCGCCAAGGGCATCAAGATCCAGTGCGGTGGCCGTCTCGGCGGCGCCGAGATGTCCCGCTCGGAGTTCTACCGCGAGGGCCGTGTGCCCCTGCACACGCTCCGCGCGAACGTGGACTACGGCTTCTTCGAGGCCAAGACGACCTTCGGCCGTATCGGTGTGAAGGTCTGGATCTACAAGGGCGACGTCAAGAACATCGCCGAGGTCCGCGCCGAGAACGCCGCTGCCCGTGCGGGTAACCGCCCGGCTCGCGGCGGTGCCGGTGGCGGCAGCGACCGTCCGGCCCGTGGTGGTGGCCGCGGTGGCGAGCGTGGCGGCCGTGGCCGCAAGCCGCAGCAGGCTCCCGCTGCCGAGGCCCCCAAGGCCGAGGCTCCGGCGGCTGCCGCTCCGGCTGCTGAAAGCACCGGAACGGAGGCCTGACCGAAATGCTGATCCCCCGTAGGGTCAAGCACCGCAAGCAGCACCACCCGAAGCGCCGTGGCATGGCCAAGGGCGGTACGGCGGTCTCGTTCGGCGAGTACGGCATTCAGGCCGTCACGCCGGCATACGTGACCAACCGCCAGATCGAGGCGGCCCGTATCGCGATGACCCGCCACATCAAGCGTGGCGGCAAGGTCTGGATCAACATCTACCCGGACCGCCCGCTCACGAAGAAGCCTGCCGAGACCCGCATGGGTTCCGGTAAGGGTTCTCCCGAGTGGTGGATCGCGAACGTGCACCCGGGCCGGGTCATGTTCGAACTGTCCTACCCCAACGAGAAGATCGCCCGTGAGGCCCTCACTCGCGCAGCCCACAAGCTGCCGATGAAGTGCCGGATCGTCAAGCGCGAGGCAGGTGAAGCGTGATGTCGGCCGGTACCAAGGCGTCCGAGCTGCGCGAACTGGGTGACGAGGAGCTTCTCAACAAGCTCCGCGAAGCCAAGGAAGAGCTGTTCAACCTCCGCTTCCAGGCGGCGACCGGTCAGCTCGAGAACCACGGTCGGCTCAAGGCCGTCCGTAAGGACATCGCGCGGATCTACACCCTGATGCGTGAGCGCGAGCTGGGCATCGAGACGGTGGAGAGCGCCTGATGAGCGAGAGCAACGTGACTGAGCAGAGCAGCACCGAAGCCCGAGGCTTCCGCAAGACCCGTGAGGGTCTCGTCGTCAGCGACAAGATGGACAAGACCGTCGTCGTCGCCGTCGAGGACCGCGTGAAGCACGCGCTGTACGGCAAGGTCATCCGCCGTACGAACAAGCTCAAGGCTCACGACGAGCAGAACGCCGCCGGCGTCGGCGACCGTGTCCTCATCATGGAGACCCGGCCGCTGTCCGCCTCGAAGCGGTGGCGCATCGTCGAGATCCTCGAGAAGGCCAAGTAATTCCTCCTGCGGCCCTACGAAAAATAGGGGCCCCGCAGGTCAGTTCCGCCAGGCTCGGTGGGCTCCGTAAATCACTTACGGAGCCCACCGGGAACCGGCAGACAATCAGGAGATAGACGTGATCCAGCAGGAGTCGCGACTGCGTGTCGCCGACAACACTGGTGCGAAGGAAATCCTTTGCATCCGTGTCCTCGGTGGCTCCGGTCGCCGCTACGCGGGCATCGGCGACGTCATCGTCGCCACCGTCAAGGACGCGATCCCCGGTGGCAACGTGAAGAAGGGTGACGTCATCAAGGCCGTCATCGTTCGCACCGTCAAGGAGCGCCGCCGTCCCGACGGCTCGTACATCCGCTTTGACGAGAACGCCGCTGTTGTTCTGAAGAACGACGGCGACCCTCGTGGCACCCGTATCTTCGGCCCGGTGGGCCGGGAGCTGCGCGAGAAGAAGTTCATGAAGATCATCTCGCTCGCGCCGGAGGTGCTGTAAGCATGAAGATCAAGAAGGGCGACCTGGTTCAGGTCATCACCGGTAAGGACAAGGGCAAGCAGGGCAAGGTCATCGCGGCCTTCCCCCGCGAGGACCGCGTCCTGGTCGAGGGTGTCAACCGGGTCAAGAAGCACACCAAGGCCGGCCCGACCGCAAAGGGTTCGCAGGCCGGCGGCATCGTCACGACCGAGGCGCCCGTCCACGTCTCCAACGTCCAGCTGGTCGTTGAGAAGGACGGCAACAAGGTTGTCACGCGTGTCGGTTACCGCTTCGACGACGAGGGCAACAAGATCCGCGTTGCCAAGCGGACGGGTGAGGACATCTGATGACTACCACCACGACTCCGCGTCTCAAGACGAAGTACCGCGAGGACATCGCGGGCAAGCTGCGTGAGGAGTTCTCCTACGAGAACGTCATGCAGATCCCCGGCCTCGTCAAGATCGTGGTCAACATGGGTGTGGGCGACGCCGCCCGCGACTCCAAGCTGATCGAGGGCGCCATCCGCGACCTCACCACGATCACCGGTCAGAAGCCGGCCGTCACCAAGGCCCGTAAGTCCATCGCGCAGTTCAAGCTGCGTGAGGGCCAGCCGATCGGTGCCCACGTCACGCTTCGTGGCGACCGCATGTGGGAGTTCCTGGACCGCACCCTGTCGCTCGCGCTGCCGCGCATCCGCGACTTCCGTGGTCTGTCCCCCAAGCAGTTCGACGGCCGTGGCAACTACACCTTCGGTCTCACCGAGCAGGTCATGTTCCACGAGATCGACCAGGACAAGATCGACCGCACCCGGGGTATGGACATCACCGTGGTGACCACGGCGACCAACGACGCTGAGGGCCGCGCGCTCCTCCGTCACCTCGGCTTCCCCTTCAAGGAGGCGTAAGCGAGATGGCGAAGAAGGCTCTGATTGCCAAGGCTGCTCGTAAGCCCAAGTTCGGCGTACGTGGCTACACGCGCTGCCAGCGCTGTGGCCGTCCGCACTCCGTGTACCGCAAGTTCGGCCTGTGCCGCGTGTGCCTTCGTGAGATGGCTCACCGTGGCGAGCTGCCGGGCGTGACCAAGAGCTCCTGGTAATCCCTCTTTTTAGGGATTCCCGAAGCTCTCGGTAAGCAATGGGCGTGTCAGGCGCCCACCCTTTCATGGCTTAGGCTTGGAGGGTTGGGCGCCTGATTGCCGCCCGTACGACTTACTACGCCGTAGGTCCCCCGCACCGCACCCGTCCCGCCACTGAGTGAGTGGGGAGAGGGATGGCGCATCCAGGAAACCCCGGCGAGAGAGGCCGAAGGCCAATTCATGACCATGACTGATCCGATCGCGGACATGCTGACTCGTCTGCGTAACGCGAACTCGGCGTACCACGACGATGTCGCGATGCCGCACAGCAAGATCAAGTCGCACATCGCGGAGATCCTCCAGCAGGAGGGCTTCATCACCGGCTGGAAGGTCGAGGACGCCGAAGTCGGCAAGAAGCTCGTCCTCGAGCTGAAGTTCGGCCCGAACCGTGAGCGCTCCATCGCGGGCATCAAGCGGATTTCGAAGCCTGGTCTGCGTGTGTACGCGAAGTCCACCTCCCTGCCCAAGGTGCTCGGTGGCCTCGGCGTGGCGATCATCTCCACGTCGCACGGTCTCCTCACCGACAAGCAGGCCGGCAAGAAGGGCGTAGGCGGAGAAGTCCTCGCCTACGTCTGGTAGAAGGGAACGGAGGAAACAGCTATGTCGCGTATTGGCAAGCTCCCCATCACGGTTCCCGCCGGCGTGGACGTCACCATCGACGGCCGTACGGTTTCGGTGAAGGGCCCCAAGGGCTCTCTCTCCCACACCGTCGCTGCGCCGATCGACATCGCCAAGGGTGAGGACGGCGTTCTCAACGTCACCCGCCCCAACGACGAGCGTCAGAACAAGGCCCTGCACGGCCTGTCCCGCACGCTGGTGGCGAACATGATCACCGGCGTGACCACGGGTTACGTGAAGAAGCTCGAGATCAGCGGTGTCGGTTACCGCGTGGCGGCGAAGGGCTCGAACCTCGAGTTCGCGCTCGGCTACAGCCACCCGATCACCGTCGAAGCGCCCGAGGGCATCAGCTTCAAGGTCGAGAACCCGACGCGGTTCTCGGTCGAGGGCATCGACAAGCAGAAGGTCGGCGAGGTTGCGGCCAACATCCGCAAGCTGCGCAAGCCCGACCCGTACAAGGCCAAGGGTGTCAAGTACGAGGGCGAAGTCATCCGCCGCAAGGTCGGAAAGGCGGGTAAGTAAGCCATGGCATACGGTACGAAGATCGCTAAGGGCGACGCTTACAAGCGTGCTGCCATCAAGCGGCGTCACATCCGGATCCGTAAGAAGGTCAACGGAACGGCTGAGCGTCCCCGCCTGGTTGTCACCCGCTCGAACCGCCACATCGTGGCCCAGGTGATCGACGACATCCAGGGTCACACCCTGGCGTCGGCGTCGACCCTGGACGCTTCGATCCGCGGTAACGAGGGCGAAGACAAGTCGGCGCAGGCAGGCAAGGTCGGCGCACTCGTCGCCGAGCGTGCCAAGGCCGCAGGTGTCGAGGCCGTCGTGTTCGACCGTGGTGGCAGCCGGTACGCCGGGCGTATCGCCGCCCTGGCCGACGCCGCCCGCGAAGCCGGGCTCAAGTTCTGAGCCGCCCGTCGCGCTCGCGACTTAACCGTCGCAGCGCAGCGTAGCTAGCGGAAAAAGAGAGAGGTAATCCAATGGCTGGACCCCAGCGCCGCGGAAGCGGTGCCGGTGGCGGCGAGCGGCGGGACCGGAAGGGCCGTGACGGCGGCGCTGCTGCCGCCGAGAAGACCGCGTACGTTGAGCGCGTTGTCGCGATCAACCGCGTCGCCAAGGTTGTGAAGGGTGGTCGTCGCTTCAGCTTCACTGCGCTCGTCGTAGTGGGCGATGGCGATGGCACCGTCGGTGTCGGTTACGGCAAGGCCAAGGAGGTGCCGGCCGCGATCGCCAAGGGTGTTGAAGAGGCCAAGAAGCACTTCTTCAAGGTCCCCCGTATCCAGGGCACCATCCCGCACCCGATCACGGGCGAGAAGGCCGCGGGCGTCGTCCTGCTCAAGCCTGCTTCCCCCGGTACCGGCGTTATCGCCGGTGGCCCGGTGCGTGCTGTCCTCGAGTGCGCCGGCGTTCACGACATCCTGTCGAAGTCGCTCGGCTCGTCCAACGCGATCAACATCGTGCACGCGACCGTGGCGGCCCTCAAGGGCCTGCAGCGTCCCGAGGAGATCGCGGCTCGCCGTGGTCTGCCCCTCGAGGACGTCGCCCCCGCGGCTCTGCTCCGTGCGCGTGCGGGAGCGGGTGCGTAATGGCTCGCCTCAAGGTCACGCAGACGAAGTCGTACATCGGCAGCAAGCAGAACCACCGTGACACCCTGCGGTCCCTTGGTCTCAAGGGGATCAACACCGTGGTCGTCAAGGAGGACCGCCCCGAGTTCCGCGGAATGGTTCACACCGTCCGCCACCTCGTGACGGTTGAGGAGGTCGACTGATCATGGCGGAGAACAACCCGCTCAAGATCCACAACCTCCGTCCTGCCCCGGGCGCCAAGACCGCCAAGACCCGTGTGGGTCGTGGTGAGGCGTCGAAGGGTAAGACGGCTGGACGTGGTACCAAGGGCACGAAGGCTCGTTACCAGGTTCCGGAGCGCTTCGAGGGTGGCCAGATGCCCCTCCACATGCGTCTCCCGAAGCTCAAGGGCTTCAAGAACCCGTTCAAGACCGAGTACCAGGTCGTGAACCTCGACAAGCTGGGCGCGCTGTACCCGGAGGGTGGCGAGGTCACCGTCGAGGGTCTCGTCGCCAAGGGTGCCGTTCGCAAGAACAGCCTCGTCAAGGTCCTCGGCCAGGGCGAGATCTCCGTGGCGCTGCAGGTGACGGTCGACGCCGTCTCCGGCTCCGCCAAGGAGAAGATCACCGCCGCCGGCGGTACCGTCACCGAGCTGCTCTGAACACCACAGGCGTCTCGATGACTTGAGCGATCCCTGCCGGGGATACCCCACAAATGGGGTATCCCCGGTTGGTCGTTCCTAGGAAGCATGGTCGCCGGTAAGGTGGCCAGCACTGTCAAGTTGAGTCCGTTGTGTTCGCGAGGAACTCCGGACGCCTCTTGGCTGTTAGTTATCTGTCAACGTATTCGTCGAACCTCAAAACCGTCACCTCTACGCAGTAGCGCGGGGGTCGCAGGAGGCACCGTGCTCACCGCGTTCGCCCGGGCGTTCAAGACGCCCGACCTGCGCAAGAAGCTGCTCTTCACGCTCGGCATCATCGTGGTCTATCGGGTGGGTACGCACATCCCGATCCCAGGTGTCGACTATCAGAACGTCCAGACGTGTATCGACGCCGTCTCGAAGGATGGAAGCCAGGGCCTGTTCGGTCTGGTGAACATGTTCAGCGGCGGGGCGCTGCTGCAGATCACGATCTTCGCGCTGGGCATCATGCCGTACATCACGGCGAGCATCATCCTGCAGCTGCTGACGGTGGTGATCCCGCGTCTGGAAGCCCTCAAGAAGGAGGGCCAGGCGGGCACAGCGAAGATCACGCAGTACACCCGTTACCTGACAGTGGCGCTCGCCATCCTCCAGGGCACCGGTCTCGTCGCCACCGCGCGCAGCGGTGCGCTCTTCAGCGGCTGCACGGTCGCGAGCGAGATCGTCCCGGACCAGTCGATCTTCGTGACCGTCACCATGGTCGTCACCATGACCGCCGGTACGGCCGTCGTCATGTGGCTCGGTGAGCTCATCACCGACCGTGGTATCGGCAACGGCATGTCCATCCTGATGTTCATCTCCATCGCCGCGACCTTCCCGTCGGCGCTGTGGGCCATCAAGACCCAGGGTGACCTGGCGGACGGCTGGATCGAGTTCGGCACGGTCATCGCCGTCGGCCTCGTCATGGTCGCGCTGGTGGTCTTCGTCGAGCAGGCGCAGCGCCGGATCCCGGTCCAGTACGCGAAGCGCATGATCGGCCGCCGGTCCTACGGCGGCACGTCGACGTACATCCCGCTCAAGGTCAACCAGGCCGGCATCATCCCTGTGATCTTTGCCTCGTCGCTGCTCTACATCCCCGCGCTGGTCGCGCAGTTCTCCGGGGGCACGTCCGGCTGGAAGACGTGGATCGAGGCGAACCTGACCAAGGGTGACCACCCGATTTACATCACCACGTACTTCTTGCTGATCGTTTTCTTCGCGTTCTTCTACGTCGCCATCTCCTTCAACCCCGAAGAAGTAGCCGACAACATGAAGAAGTATGGTGGCTTCATCCCGGGCATCCGGGCTGGCCGGCCCACTGCTGAGTACCTGAGTTACGTACTCAACCGGATCACCTGGCCGGGTTCGCTGTACCTGGGTCTGATCGCTCTCGTACCGACGATGGCGTTGGTAGGTTTCGGGGCAAACCAGAACTTCCCGTTCGGCGGGACCAGCATCCTCATCATCGTGGGTGTCGGTCTTGAGACCGTGAAGCAGATTGAGAGCCAGCTCCAGCAGCGCAATTACGAAGGGTTCCTCCGCTGATGCGAATCGTCCTCGTCGGGCCGCCTGGTGCCGGGAAGGGAACGCAGGCCGCGTTCCTCGCCAAGAACCTGTCGATCCCGCACATCTCCACGGGCGACCTCTTCCGGGCCAACATCAGCAAGCAGACGGAACTCGGGAAACTCGCGAAGTCCTACATGGACGCGGGCAACCTGGTGCCGGACGAGGTCACGATCGCGATGGCCAAGGACCGCATGGAGCAGTCCGACGCGGTGAACGGCTTTCTGCTGGACGGCTTCCCGCGGAACGTCTCGCAGGCCGAGGCGCTGGACGAGATGCTGAAGGCCGAGTCCATGAAGCTGGACGCGGTCCTCGACCTGGAGGTCCCCGAGGACGAGGTGGTCAAGCGCATCGCCGGCCGCCGCATCTGCCGTAACGACTCGGCGCACGTCTTCCACGTCACGTACCAGGCGCCGAAGGCCGAGGGTGTCTGTGACACCTGCGGCGGCGAGCTGTACCAGCGGGACGACGACTCCGAGGAGACGGTCCGCAAGCGGCTGGAGGTCTACCACACCCAGACCGAGCCGATCATCGACTACTACAAGGCCCAGGGCCTCGTGGTGACGATCTCGGCGCTGGGCAAGGTGGAGGACGTCACAGGCAAGGCGATGGCCGCGCTGAAGGGTGACGGCGAGGGCGAGTAGTCCTTTGGTCAGTGCCTTAGTGCCTTAGTGCCTTAGTGCCTAGGTGCTTGGTGGTTGGTGCTTGTCAGTACGTAGGACAGCCGCGGTTTCCTCTCAGGGGACCGCGGCTGCTGCGTGGGGGCGGGTCGCCGTATCGTTGGCTTGTTGTGTGTTCGTTCGGTTCCCAGACTGATCGGTTCAGGAAAGGCCGTAGTTCCCATGGTGCAGATCAAGACCCCCGAGCAGATCGCCAAGATGCGCGAGGCGGGGCTTGTCGTCGCCGCCATCCACGCGGCCACTCGTGAGGCGGCCGTGCCGGGCGCCAGTACGAAGGATCTGGACGAGGTCGCGCGGAAGGTGCTCGCGGAGCACAACGCGAAGCCGAACTTCCTGGGGTACGGCGGGTTCCCGGCGACGATCTGCACCTCCGTCAACGAGGTCGTCGTCCACGGCATCCCGTCCGACGAGGTCGTGCTGAAGGACGGGGACATCATCTCCATCGACTGCGGCGCGATCATCGACGGCTGGCACGGGGACGCGGCGTACACGGCGTTCGTGGGGTCGGGGCACGCTCCGGAGCTGATCGAGCTGTCGCGGGTGACGGAGGAGTCGATGTGGGCGGGGATCGCCGCGATGAAGCTGGGGAACCGGCTGGTCGACATCTCGCGTGCGATCGAGACGTACATCCGTCGTCAGCCCAGGGCGGGGGGCGGGCGGTACGGGATCATCGAGGACTACGGCGGGCATGGCATCGGGACCGAGATGCACATGGACCCGCATCTGCTGAACTACGTCGAGCGCAAGCGGGGGAAGGGGCCGAAGCTGGTCCCCGGCTTCTGTCTCGCCATCGAGCCGATGGTGTCGCTGGGCACGCCGAGGACCGAGGTTCTTGCGGACGACTGGACGGTCATCACGACGGACGGGACGTGGTCGTCGCACTGGGAGCATTCGGTGGCGTTGACTGAGGCGGGGCCGTTGGTGCTGACGTCTCCCGACGGGGGGAAGGCGAAGTTGGCGGAGCTTGGGGTGACTGCGGCGCCGGATCCGCTGGCGTAGGGCTTTCCTCGCCCCCGCCGCCCCTACCCGTCCCATCCCCAGGGGCTCCGCCCCTTCGACCCCACCAGGGGGCGCTGCCCCCTGGCCCCCGGCGGGGACTGTGTCCCCTGCACCCCGCTTGGGGCGGCGGAGTCTGCATTCTGGCGGGGGCTGCGTACTCTGCACCTCGTTTGGTGCTCTGTCTTGGGGCGTTGGTGGCTTCACCCTGCTTGGGGCTCCGCCCTTCCCCCGGGTGGTGTCCGGCCCGAGCCTTCGCCTCCGGCCCCTGGCGGGAACCGTGCTGTCCCTGGTGCTCGGCGGGAGGCTGCGTCCCCTGTGCCCTGCCTGGGGCTGCGTCTCTGGGGCGTCTGCGGCTTCACCTCTCCTTGGGGCTGTGCCCTTTCCCCCGGTGGTGTCCGGCCTGGGGCTTTGCCTCTGGGTGCTGGTGGGAGCTGTGGACCTGCGCCCCCTGGTGGCCGGTGGGGACTTGCTTCCCCTGTATCCCGCCTGGGGTTGTTTCCCTGAGCCGTGGCGCCCGGCCTGGGGCTTTGCTTGTTGGAGGTCGGTGGGAGCTGTTGTCCTGCGACCCCACAACAGGGCGCTGGCCACTGGCTTCCGGCGGGTGCTGGGTTTTCTGGCGTTGGGGCTCCGGGGTGCGTGTCCTGCGTCCTCGGCCGGGGTTCCGGTTGCTCGTGTCGGGCCTGGGGTTCGGCAGGGAGTGTGTCTGCCCTGTGCCTTGTGTCCGCTGTAGTCCGCTTCGGGGCCTGTGGGGGGCCGGGCGGGTTAAGGATCACGGCTGCGGGGCATCCTTCCTCGATTCGTCTTTCCGGGTGTGCTGACGTAGACTGACTCGTCGGCTCTCGTGCACCCGCATGTCCGCATGCGCCCCTTAGGGGGACGCAAGGGAGTCGATCAAGGTAGTCGATTCGAAGGGCGAAGCGTGGCCAAGAAGCAAGGTGCCATCGAGATCGAGGGCACTGTCGTCGAGTCTCTTCCGAACGCAATGTTCAAGGTTGAGCTCCAGAACGGCCACCAGGTCCTGGCACACATCAGCGGCAAGATGCGGATGCACTACATCCGTATCCTCCCTGACGACCGGGTCGTGGTGGAGCTGTCTCCGTACGACCTGACGCGTGGCCGCATCGTCTACCGATACAAGTAGATCTTGCCCACGTCCCGTGCAAGCGGGGCCGCAGGCAACTGACCCGGAGAACCTCACCCCATGAAGGTCAAGCCGAGCGTCAAGAAGATCTGCGACAAGTGCAGGGTGATCCGCCGTCATGGTCGGGTCATGGTCATCTGCGAGAACCCGCGGCACAAGCAGCGCCAGGGCTGACGCACGACCCACCTTCTGCACCCGCAGAAATTCGCGCGACGCGAGCAGCAGTACATGTTCATACGCAGGGCCCAGGTCCGAAGTTCGGTGGTCGCGGTTCGACCGTCGTTCAGTGGAGCTGATACCCCCGGTCGGAGGCCGGGGACCCAGTTCGTACCTCATACGGCGGCTGGGAAACGGCTTTGTGGAAGACCTCCGAACGACAACTGGAGCCATTGAATGGCACGCGTTTCCGGTGTTGACATCCCGCGTGAAAAGCGTGTGGAGGTCGCCCTCACCTATGTGTTCGGCATCGGCCGGACCCTTTCCCAGCTGACGCTGGCGGAGACGGGCATCGACCCGAACACCCGTGTTCGGGACCTCTCCGAGGAGCAGCTCGTCGCGATCCGCGAGTACGTGGACGCCAACATCAAGACCGAGGGTGACCTCCGTCGCGAGATCCAGGGCGACATTCGCCGGAAGATCGAGATCGGCTGCTACCAGGGTATTCGCCACCGCCGTGGCCTGCCCGTCCACGGTCAGCGCACCAGCACGAACGCTCGTACCCGCAAGGGCCCGCGTCGCGCCATCGCCGGCAAGAAGAAGCCGGGCAAGAAGTAGTCCTCAGCGGACAACGCTTCATCAGCGGTCTTCGCTGTAGGACCGACCACCTCCCCGTAGGAGTAGTAGATGCCCCCCAAGGGTCGTCAGGGCGCTGCCAAGAAGGTGCGCCGCAAGGAAAAGAAGAACGTCGCTCACGGGCACGCTCACATCAAGAGCACGTTCAACAACACGATCGTCTCGATCACCGACCCCTCGGGCAACGTGATCTCCTGGGCCTCCGCCGGCCACGTCGGCTTCAAGGGCTCGCGCAAGTCCACCCCCTTCGCCGCGCAGATGGCCGCCGAGTCGGCTGCCCGTCGCGCGCAGGAGCACGGCATGCGCAAGGTTGACGTCTTCGTCAAGGGCCCGGGCTCGGGTCGTGAGACGGCCATCCGTTCGCTTCAGGCGACCGGTCTTGAGGTCGGCTCCATCCAGGACGTCACCCCCACCCCGCACAACGGTTGCCGTCCGCCCAAGCGCCGTCGCGTCTGACGCACCGGTTCAGGGTGGCTCGGCTGCTTTCGGCTGGGGGTGTGGGGGTTAGCCCCCACATGGCGGAGCACGGTTGCCGTCCGCCCAAGCGCCGTCGCGTCTGATCTGACGTTCGGCTGTCGTTTGGCGGTTTGAGGTTTCGGGCGGTATGGCTCCTTGGAGCTGTATCGCCCGTACCCTTGTCTTACTAGTCGGGCATCAAATAGCGGGTGTCCATGACTGAAGGATCTCCACATGCTGATCGCTCAGCGTCCCTCGTTGACCGAAGAGGTCGTCGACGAGTTCCGCTCCCGGTTCGTCATCGAGCCGCTGGAGCCGGGATTCGGCTACACCCTCGGTAACTCCCTCCGCCGGACTCTTCTGTCCTCGATTCCGGGTGCGGCTGTCACCAGCATCCGTGTCGACGGCGTTCTGCACGAGTTCACCACCGTGCCGGGCGTCAAGGAAGACGTCACGGACCTCATCCTCAACATCAAGCGGCTGGTCGTCAGCAGCGAGCATGATGAGCCGGTCGTGATGTACCTGCGCAAGCAGGGCCCGGGCATCGTCACCGCCGCCGACATCGCGCCGCCGGCCGGTGTCGAGGTGCACAACCCCGACCTCGTCCTCGCCACGCTCAACGGCAAGGGCAAGCTGGAGATCGAGCTGACCGTCGAGCGCGGTCGCGGCTATGTCTCGGCTGTGCAGAACAAGCAGGTGGGGCAGGAGATCGGGCGTATTCCGGTCGACTCGATCTACTCGCCGGTTCTGAAGGTCACGTACAAGGTCGAGGCCACGCGTGTCGAGCAGCGCACCGACTTCGACAAGCTGATCGTCGACGTCGAGACCAAGCAGGCCATGCGTCCCCGTGACGCGATGGCGTCGGCCGGTAAGACGCTCGTGGAGCTGTTCGGGCTCGCCCGTGAGCTCAACGTCGACGCCGAGGGCATCGACATGGGTCCGTCCCCGACGGATGCCGCGCTGGCCGCCGATCTCGCGCTGCCGATCGAGGAGCTGGAGCTCACCGTCCGGTCGTACAACTGCCTGAAGCGGGAGGGCATCCACTCCGTGGGTGAGCTCGTGGCCCGCTCCGAGGCGGACCTGCTGGACATCCGCAACTTCGGTGCGAAGTCGATCGACGAGGTCAAGGCTAAACTCGCGGGGATGGGTCTTGCGCTCAAGGACTCGCCTCCCGGGTTCGACCCGACCGCCGCGGCTGATGCCTTTGGCGCCGACGACGACGTGGACGCGGGCTTTGTGGAGACCGAGCAGTACTGAGAGCTCGGTACTCACGATCTGATTTTGGGTGCGGGTGCGCTGTGCTTGCGCAGTTCCCCGCGCCCCTTCCGAGCCTCGCTCCTTCGGGGCTTAGCTCGGATCTTCGACGGGCATCCGCCCGCTCGGATACTGACTTCGGTACCTGATACGGCCGGGGCAGACAACAAGGAGAAAGATCATGCCGAAGCCCGCCAAGGGTGCCCGTCTGGGCGGCAGTGCCGCGCACGAGAAGCTGCTTCTCGCGAACCTCGCGAAGTCGCTCTTCGAGCACGGCAAGATCACGACCACCGAGGCGAAGGCGCGCCGGCTCCGTCCGTACGCCGAGCGTCTGGTCACCAAGGCGAAGAAGGGCGACCTTCACAACCGCCGTCAGGTGCTCCAGGTCATCACGGACAAGAGCATCGTGCACACGCTCTTCACCGAGATCGGCCCGCGCTACGAGAACCGCCCGGGTGGTTACACCCGTATCACCAAGATCGGTAACCGTCGTGGCGACAACGCGCCCATGGCTGTCATCGAGCTGGTGGAGGCCCTGACCGTGGCCCAGCAGGCCACCGGTGAGGCCGAGGCGGCGACCAAGCGTGCCGTCAAGGAAGACACCCTCAAGAAGGACGAGGCCGTCGAGGCCAAGTCCGACGAGGTCGTCGAGGACGCGGCTCCGGCCGCGGACGAGACCACCAAGGCTCCCGCCGAGGAGTCCAAGGACGCGTAAGCGTTCTGCCGGGGACTGTTCGTTGGCGGCTGCGGCTTCGTCGTGGTTGTTCGCGCCCACGCGGCGGTAGCCGCAAATCGACACAGCCCCGCGCCCCTAAAGGCGGGTCCGTTCCTTTCGAGGGGCGGGCCCGCTTTTGTGTTGTTGAGAGGATCTCCGTGTGAGCGATGACGTAGCGCCCGGGTTCGTACGGGTGCGGCTGGACCTTTCCTATGACGGCACCGCGTTCTCCGGGTGGGCCAAGCAGGCCGGTGGCCGCAGGACCGTACAGGGGGAGATCGAGGACGCCCTGCGGACGGTGACCCGGTCCGGGGAGACCATGTACGAGCTGACCGTGGCCGGGCGTACCGATGCCGGGGTGCATGCGCGGGGGCAGGTCGCCCATGTCGATCTGCCGGTGGAGTTGTGGGGCGAGCACCAGGAGAAGCTGCTCAAGCGGCTTGCCGGGCGGCTCGGCAAAGACGTGCGGGTGTGGAGTGCGGTGGAGGCGCCGGCCGGGTTCAACGCGCGGTTCGCCGCCCTGTGGCGGCGTTATGTGTACCGGGTCGGTGATCGGGTCGGTGGTGTGGATCCGTTGCTGCGCAATCATGTGCTGTGGCACGACTGGGAGTTGGACGTCGTCGCCATGGACGCTGCGGCCAAGTCGCTTGTCGGAGAACATGACTTCGCCGCGTACGCGAAGAAGCGCGAGGGGGCGTCGACGGTCCGGGAGATCCTCGGCTTCGGGGTACGCCGGCGGCTGGACGGCATCGTCGAGATCGAGGTCCGCGCCGACGCCTTCTGCCACAACCAGGTGCGGTCCATGGTCGGCGCGCTGCTGTTCGTGGGCGATGGGCACCGGGGGGTGGAGTGGCCGCGGCGGGTGCTGGACGCGCGGGTGCGTGACAGCGCCGTCCACGTCGTACGGCCGTACGGGCTGACCCTGGAGGAGGTCGCCTATCCGGCGGACGACCAGCTCGCCGGGCGGCAGCTGCTGGCTCGGCGGGTGCGGGGCGAAGTGCACCGAGAAGTGCGCTGAGCGTGCTGAGACGTGCATGACGTGAGATGGCCGACGATCAGGGATCGTCGGCCATCGAGAGCGGGAGGGGGGCTCCCGGGGTGCACTACTGGCTGGCTGCTGAAGCCTGGGCCTCGCCGCGGCGTCTGATCTGGCGGAAGGCGAACTCGCCCAGGTCGTCGCCCGTGGTGAAGACCGCCGTGCTCTTCGTCGTCACGTTCTTGCCGTCGGTGAAGCCGGCGATCGTGAAGTAGGCGTAGCGGCCGTAGGAGTTGGTCGTCGAGCGGCAGATCGCCGCGCGGCAGAAGGTCGGGACGCCGCCGCCGGACAGGGACTCGACGATGCTCTTCTTGTCCGCCGTGGCCTTGACCTTCGTGGCCTGCGCCTCGGTGTCGAAGACGGCCACGCCGACCGTCACCGCGATGCCGTCCTTGCTGTACGTGACGCGCAGGAAGCGCGTGCACCTGTTGTCCGTGAGGATCTTCGGAAGGGTGTTCTTCGCGGCCGACGCGCAGTTCGTGGTGTCGGCGGTCGGACCCTTCTTGTAGAGGCGCTCGCCCATCGTCAGCTGCGTACCGGGGAAGAGGATGTCCGGGTTCAGCGGCGCCGTGTCCTTCTTCGCACTGGATATGAAGTCCTTCGGATCCAGCGGCGGCGGCGCGCTCGTCGGCGCGAACGACGGCACCGTCGAGGCGGTGTCGCTGGGGATGTCCGCGGTGGCGGGCAGGCCGGAGGTCGGTCTGTTGGATGCCTGGCTGTCGCCGTCCGCGTTGACCACGGCCATGGCGACGGCCGTGCCCACGCCGACGGTGGCCACCGCGGCCCCGACGATCAGCAGGAGTCTGCGGCGTCTGTTACGGGTCTCGGACGCCTCGGCGAGCGCCGCCCAGTCGGGGGCCTGGCCGCCGACCTGGCCGCCCCACGGCTGCTGCGGGGCCCGGCCGCTCTGGTCGTCCCACGGTTGTTGCGGGGAATTCGGTTTCCAGGGATCCCACTGAGGTCCCCCCTGCCCAAAGCTCATGCGCGCATCTTAGACGCCGTGAACCCCTGTGCCGATGCGTCTCAGGGCCTTCTCCTGGGCCACAGGGGCAACGTCGTCGGGGTTCTGTCGGGGTTCGGTCGGGGTTGAGGAGGGTTTCTCACACACCGGCCCGTACTGTCCCTTGCGGCGGTCGTTGGGCGGTTCCACACGTGGCCGTCCGCTTGCGTTCGCCCGGTGCCCGCCGGGCTCGTTTTGACCCGTCCGGGGCAGCGCGGGTAGCCTGGGCGTTCGTTATGCGTATCGGCTTGGTCGCTCTCACGCGAGAGGCCCTTACGTAGGTTCCCTGGAGCAGTTTCCAGTGGGCGGCATACGGGCAGCAGCGTTCCCGGCATTGTCGTCCCCAGCTGCACGATCGCTTCAGTGATGCCATGTGTCAGGACCCATCCACTGAAGAAGCGAAGGCTACGAAGTGCGTACGTTCAGCCCTAAGCCCGGCGACATCACTCGCCAGTGGTACGTCATCGACGCCCAGGATGTCGTCCTGGGCCGTCTGGCCACCACTGCCGCGAACATTCTGCGCGGCAAGCACAAGCCGATTTACGCGCCCCACGTCGACGCTGGTGACTTCGTCATCATCATCAACGCCGACAAGGTGCACCTCTCCGGCAACAAGAAGACCCAGAAGATGGCGTACCGCCACTCCGGCTACCCGGGTGGTCTGCGCTCCGTCCGTTACGACGAGCTTCTGGCGAAGAACCCCGAGAAGGCCGTCGAGAAGGCCATCAAGGGCATGATCCCCAAGAACACCCTGGGCCGTCAGTGCCTGTCGAAGCTGAAGGTCTACTCGGGCGACCAGCACCCCCACGCTGCCCAGCAGCCGGTGCCGTTCGAGATCACCCAGGTCGCGCAGTAGTTCCGGCCACCCCCTAAGACGTAGAGAATTCTGAGGAGAATCGTGGCCGAGACCACTGTCGAGCAGCCGCTCGACGAGACTGCCGACGTCGAGTTCGAGAACGCCGACGTCGAGAGCTACACCACCGAGTCCGAGGCGCCCGTAGTCGAGGGCGAGTACACCTCGGAGGCGCTGGACGGCCGCTTCGGCGACCCGCAGCCGGCCGCCGGCCTGGGCCGTCGCAAGAACGCCATCGCCCGCGTCCGGATCGTCCCGGGCACCGGCAAGTGGAAGATCAACGGTCGCACCCTTGAGGACTACTTCCCCAACAAGGTGCACCAGCAGGAAGTCAACGAGCCCTTCAAGGTGCTCGAGCTCGAAGGCCGCTACGACGTTGTCGCCCGTATCTCGGGTGGCGGTGTCTCCGGTCAGGCCGGCGCCCTGCGCCTCGGCGTGGCCCGCGCGCTGAACGAGGCCGACGTGGACAACAACCGTGGCGCCCTCAAGAAGGCCGGCTTCCTCCGTCGCGACGACCGTGCGGTCGAGCGCAAGAAGGCCGGTCTCAAGAAGGCCCGCAAGGCCCCGCAGTACAGCAAGCGTTAATCGCTCCGCTGTTCTCGGACGTTTCACACGTCTCGTACGCATCGCCCCGGCGGCACTTTCCGTGCCGTCGGGGCGGTTCGTTTACAGGGGACGTTACTTTTCAGAGGCTCATGGCTACCTATCACAGGCCTGCGGCACAGGATCGGGGAACGCTCCCGACAGCCTGGAAACAGGCACAGGGGATATACGTAGCCAGGTCCGGCATGGACACTCGGTCCAATGAGCCGCACGACACACAGGCCCCTCAGCGCATGAGCCGTATGTACTGTGCGCACATTCCCAGCATCTTCGGAGGACACCAGTGGGACGACTCTTCGGCACGGACGGCGTGCGCGGTGTCGCCAACGTGGACCTGACGGCCGAGCTGGCTCTCGGCCTGTCCGTCGCGGCGGCCCATGTACTCGCCGAGGCGGGTTCGTTCGAGGGCCACCGGCCGGTCGCCGTGGTCGGACGGGACCCACGTGCGTCGGGGGAGTTCCTGGAGGCCGCCGTGGTCGCGGGCCTCGCCAGCGCGGGCGTCGACGTCCTGCTGGTCGGCGTGCTGCCGACTCCGGCGGTGGCGTACCTCACCGCCGAACTGGAAGCCGACCTCGGCGTGATGCTCTCGGCCAGCCACAACGCCATGCCGGACAACGGCGTCAAGTTCCTGGCCCGCGGCGGCCACAAACTCGACGACGAGCTGGAGGAGCGGATCGAGGCGGTGTACGAGGAGCACCGCACCGGCGCTCCCTGGGACCGTCCGACGGGCGGCGGCGTGGGCCGGGTGCGGTCGTACGACGAGGGCTTCGAGCGGTACGTCACCCATCTCGTCGGGGTGCTTCCGAACCGACTGGACGGTCTGAAGGTCGTACTGGACGAGGCGCACGGCGCTGCCAGCCTGGTCTCGCCCGAGGCGTTCACCCGGGCCGGCGCCGAGATCGTCACCATCGGCGCGGAGCCGGACGGCCTCAACATCAACGACGGCTGCGGCTCCACCCACCTCGGCAAGCTCCAGGCCGCCGTTCTCGAACACGGCGCCGATCTCGGCATCGCCCACGACGGTGACGCCGACCGCTGCCTCGCCGTCGACCACACCGGCGCGGAGGTGGACGGCGACCAGATCATGGCCGTACTCGCGCTGGCGATGCGGGAGCGTGGCGTACTGCGCGCCGATACCGTTGTCGCGACGGTGATGTCGAACCTGGGCTTCAAGCTGGCGATGGAGCGGGAAGGGCTGTCGATCATCCAGACGGGGGTCGGGGACCGGTATGTGCTGGAGGAGATGAAGGAGCACGGGTACGCGCTGGGCGGTGAGCAGTCCGGGCACGTGATCATCTCGGATCACGCGACCACCGGTGACGGGACGCTGACCGGGTTGCTGCTGGCGGCTCGGGTCGCGCAGACCGGTCGTACGCTGAAGGATCTGGCGGCGGTGATGGAGCGGTTGCCGCAGGTGCTGGTGAATGTGCCGGACGTCGATCGGGCCCGGGTGGGTTCTTCGGCTGAGCTGGCGGCTGCGGTGGCCGAGGCCGAGCGGGAACTCGGGGCTACGGGGCGGGTGTTGTTGCGGCCTTCCGGGACCGAGCCGTTGGTTCGGGTGATGGTCGAGGCGGCGGATATTGATCAGGCTCGGTCTGTGGCTGGGCGGTTGGCGGATGTGGTGAAGTCGGCGTTGGGGTAGTTCGGGGTGCCGGGTTCGGGGCGGGGGTTCTCTGCGTGGCGGGCTGCCTGTCCGTTGTGGCTTGTCGCGCCCACGCGGCGGAGCCGCAAATGTCAGAGCCCCGCGCCCCTTATAGGGGCGCGTCTGCTTGCGCCTCTTAGGAAGCTCGGCTTGATTTTCTTTGGGTGCTCCACAGCCATTTCTGGGCCAGCAGGGTGAGGGTCGCGGCCAGGGCGATGCCCAGGAGGTTCAGGAGGAGTTGGACCGTGGAGCCCCAGGTCTGGCCCATGTCGCCGTAGCTCAGTGCCACGGCGGCGTTGGCCGCGGCCGGGATCGTGGTCACGGAGATGGCCACGCCTACCAGGGCGCCGGACTTCGCGGAGGTCAGGGAGAGCGTGCCGGCGATGCCGGCGAGGGCCGCGACGACGAACGAGAACCAGTCGGGGGCGTAGACGAAGCCGGTGTTGGGGCGGTCCGCCTCCAGTTTCTCCTCGGTGAACAGGCCCACGGCGTCCATGAAGTAGCTGAAGCCGACCGTCACCGCCATCGCCGCCGCGAAGCCCACCAGCAGGGCGATCAGGGAGCGGGCCGCCAGTCTCGGGCGGCGTTGGACGAGGGCTGTACTCAGGCCGGCCAGGGGGCCGAACTCCGGGCCCACCGCCATCGCGCCCACGATCAGGATGGCGTTGTCGAGGACCACGCCGCAGGCCGCGAGCATCGTGGCGAGCGTGATGAAGGCGACGTACGTGATCGACAGCGTCGACTCCTCGTGCGTCGCGTCCGTGAGGTGCTCCCACAGGACCGCGTCCGCACTCTCGCCGGGCGCGTCCTTCTCCGCCTTGTCGGCGCGCTTGGAGAGCGACAGGTCGATGTTCTCGACGGCGATCGAACCGGTGGTGTCGAGGTCCAACTCCCGCAGACCGGCGATGAGTTCGTCGCCCGCCTCCCGGGCCACGTCACACATCACGACGTCCCCGGCGGGGTTGCGGGCAGCGCCGGGGAGGACGACGAGGTGGGCGGTGCCGATCGTCTTCTCGATCAGGCGGACCACGTCGTCGGTTCTGTCGGTCGGGGTGATGAGGCGTAGGTGGAGCATGGGGGCAGGGTAACCGGGCCGTGTGCGGTGACGGTTGTGGCGGGGTTACAGCTTGCGCAGGCTGAGGCGTTGCACCTTGTGGTCCGGGCCCTTGCGGATGATGAGGGTGGCGCGGCCCCGGGTGGGGGCCACGTTCTCCAGGAGGTTCACCTTGTTGATGGTGCGCCAGGTGGTGCGGGCGTAGTCAAGGGCCTCCTCCTCCGACACCTGTGTGTACTTGCGGAAGTACGAGGACGGGTTCTGGAACGCCGTCTCGCGCAGCCGGTGGAAGCGGTTGAGGTACCAGCGCTCGATGTCCTCGGGGCGGGCGTCGACGTACACGCTGAAGTCGAAGTAGTCGGCGAGACCGACGCGGGTGCGGCCGTCGTTGCCGGGGAGGGCGGGCTGGAGGACGTTCAGGCCCTCGACGATCAGGATGTCGGGGCGGCGGACCGTGAGCCTCTTGTCGGGGACGATGTCGTAGATGAGGTGGGAGTAGACCGGGGCCGTGACCTCGTCCTTTCCCGCCTTGATGTCCGCCACGAAGCGGGTCAGGGCCCGGCGGTCGTACGACTCGGGGAAGCCCTTGCGTGACATCAGGCCACGGGACGTCAGCTCCTCGGTGGGGAGCAGGAAGCCGTCTGTGGTCACCAGTTCTACGCGTGGGTGTTCGGGCCAGCGGGAGAGCAGGGCCTGGAGGAGACGGGCGACGGTCGATTTGCCCACCGCGACCGAGCCCGCGACCCCTATGACGAAGGGCGTGCCGGTCTGGGCGCCCTGTTCGCCCAGGAAGGTGTTCAGGGCTCCTCTCAGCCCGTGTGTGGCGCCCACGTAGAGGTTGAGGAGGCGGGAGAGCGGGAGGTAGATGTCCCGCACCTCGTCGAGGTCGATGACGTCGCCCAGGCCGCGCAGCTTCTCCACCTCCTCGGCGTTGAGGGGGAGGGGCGTCTTGTCGCGCAGGGCGCTCCACTCGGCGCGGGTGAGGTCGACGTAGGGAGTCGCCTCCGGCCGCTGCCGGTGGGCGCTCCGGGGCATCGAGGAGACCGGAGAGATCACAGTCCATTGTTACGGGAGTGTGGACGGGGTGGGGGGTGGGGCGGGGTGGGGTGCGTCACGCCGGGTGTGGCGCGGTATGTCACGTCACGACTGGGTGTCGAATGCGAGTTCGAGGATTTTCCTGTGGGGTCCCTACGTAAAGTGCGTGCGAAACAGTTATTGCGAAGATCCAAAGAGCCCGAAGAGAAAGAGCTTTCCCCCTTGAGGAACACCGTCGTTCGCCGTACCGCACTCACCGCCTCCGTCGCCGCGCTCGCCCTTCTCGGCACCGCCTGCGGCAGCTCCCCCGAACCCGCCGCCGACGCCGTCGGCGGAGGAGGCGACAAGGCCGGCGAGAGCACGACCGCCGCCAAGGCGCTCACCGCCGCCGAGCTGGGGAAGGCCGCTCTCGTGCAGGCGGACGTCAAGAGCGGGACCCTCAACGAGAAGGTGCCGGCGAAGGACGACATCGCGCAGGACAAGGTGTCGTCGGCAGACGCGGCGTGCGCGCCGCTGGCGTACCTCCAGTCCGCCACCTACGTCGGCAAGCCGGCGGCCGTGGTCAAGCGGACCTGGAAGGGTGACGCGGAGAAGCCCGCCGCCGGGGCGAGCGATGAGGAGCAGTTCCTCGCCGCCCTCGACCTTGAGCAGGCCGTCATCACGCTGGCCTCGTACGAGGACGGCGGCGCCGAGCAGGCGATGAAGGACCTCGACACGGCCGTCGGCAAGTGCGCCGGAGGGTTTTCCTACACCGTGACCGGCACGAAGAACGACACCGTGAGGGTCACCACCACCACGGCGCCCGAGGGGGCCGACGAGGCGCTCGCGCTGACGGTGAGTGTGGACACCGGCGAGTTGAAGGCGCCGATGAAGTCCGTCGTCGTCCGCAAGGGCGCCACCCTCGTCTACATCCCCACCGTCAACTTCGCCGCGGCCTCCACCGGCAAGGACTTCCCCTTCCCCACGGAGCTCGTTGACGCGCAGCTGGCCAAGCTCGGCTGAGCAGCTCACTTTCGGGCTCAGGCTCGGCCCGTTCCCGTCGGGGGCTTCGTGCCACCGGCAGGAATTCCCGATATCGGGCACGCGGTGCCCGGATGCGGCGCGTCTTCGATCGTAGGCTGCGCAGCATGTGCGGAATCGTGGGTTACGTGGGGTCGCAGTCGGCTCTCGATGTCGTGATGGCCGGGCTGAAGAGGCTGGAGTACCGGGGGTACGACTCGGCCGGTGTGGCTGTGCTGGCCGATGGCGGGCTGGCCGGTGCCAAGAAGGCCGGGAAGCTCG
Source organism: Streptomyces lacrimifluminis (assembly GCF_014646095.1). Taxonomy (GTDB): domain Bacteria; phylum Actinomycetota; class Actinomycetes; order Streptomycetales; family Streptomycetaceae; genus Streptomyces; species Streptomyces lacrimifluminis. The sequence continues at coordinate 86,487 of NZ_BMMU01000008.1, forward strand.
TCAGCCTGGAGAAGGAACTCGTCGAACGGCCGCTGCCGGCCGGCGGTACGGGCATCGGGCACACCCGGTGGGCCACCCACGGCGGGCCGACCGACGCCAACGCCCATCCACACCTCGACAACGCGGGGCGCGTGGCCGTCGTCCACAACGGGATCATCGAGAACTTCGCCTGTCTGCGGGCGGAGTTGGCCGAGCGCGGGCATGAACTGGCCTCCGAGACCGACACCGAGGTCGTCGCCCATCTGCTCGCCGAGGCGTTCTCCTCCTGCGCCGACCTGGCCGAGGCCATGCGGCTCGTGTGCCGACGGCTGGAGGGTGCGTTCACGCTGGCCGCGGTGCATGCCGACGAGCCCGATGTAGTGGTCGGGGCGCGGCGGAACTCGCCCCTCGTGGTGGGCGTCGGGGAGAGCGAGGCCTTTCTCGCCTCCGACATCGCCGCGTTCATCGCCCACACGCGGTCGGCGATCGAGCTGGGTCAGGACCAGGTGGTCGAGCTGCGCCGGGACGGGGTCACGGTGACGGGCTTCGACGGCAGTCCGGGGGAGGCACGGTCGTACCACGTCGACTGGGATGTGTCGGCCGCGGAAAAGGGGGGCTACGACTACTTCATGCTCAAGGAGATCGCCGAGCAGCCCAAGGCCGTCGCCGACACCCTGCTGGGCCGTATCGACCCGGCCGGGTCACTGACGCTCGACGAGGTGCGGATTCCCGCGGGTGCGCTGCGGGAGGTCGAGAAGGTGGTCGTCGTCGCCTGCGGTACGGCCTTCCACGCCGGGTTGATCGCCAAGTACGCCATCGAGCACTGGACGCGCATTCCGTGCGAGGTGGAGCTGGCGAGCGAGTTCCGGTACCGGGATCCCATTCTCGACGCGCGGACCCTGGTCATCGCCATCTCCCAGTCCGGCGAGACCATGGACACCCTGATGGCGCTGCGGCACGCCCGTGAGCAGGGTGCCAAGGTGCTGGCGGTCTGCAACACCAACGGCTCGACGATCCCGCGCGAGTCGGACGCGGTGCTGTACACGCACGCGGGGCCCGAGGTCGCGGTCGCCTCGACGAAGGCTTTCCTCACGCAGTTGGTGGCCTGCTATCTGGTCGCCCTCTATCTGGGGCAGGTGCGCGGCACCAAGTGGGGTGACGAGATCCGGGCCGTCGTGCGGGACCTGGCGGACATCTCCGGTGCGGTCGAGCGGGTGCTGGAGACCATGGAACCCGTGCGTGAGCTGGCACGTTCGCTCGCGGACAAGAACACGGTGCTGTTCCTGGGGCGGCACGTCGGATATCCGGTGGCGCTGGAGGGCGCGCTCAAGCTGAAGGAGCTCGCGTACATGCACGCCGAGGGCTTCGCGGCGGGCGAGTTGAAGCACGGTCCCATCGCGTTGATCGAGGAGGACGTGCCGGTCGTCGTGGTCGTGCCTTCGCCGCGTGGACGGTCCGTTCTCCACGACAAGATCGTGTCCAACATCCAGGAGATCAGGGCCCGGGGTGCGCGGACCATCGTCATCGCGGAGGAGGGGGACGAGACGGTGGTGCCGTACGCGGACCACCTGATCCGCATTCCGGCCACACCGACTCTGCTCCAACCGCTCGTCGCCACGGTGCCGTTGCAGGTCTTCGCCTGTGAGCTGGCGACCGCTCGGGGTAACGAGGTGGACCAGCCCCGGAACCTGGCGAAGTCGGTGACGGTGGAGTAGGCAGGGGAGTAGTTCGAGCACCGGGAGCGGCCAACCCGCCTGACGGGGTTACGGGTTCACGGCGCCGCCCGCGCCACCGTGCTCGCCCGTTCCGTCAGGCCGGGTGGCAGGAGTGTCGCCTCCGGGGCGTGGCCCGTGCCGTTGAGCTTCCTCATCAGCAGGTCCACGGCCCGTGTCCCGATCTCCGCCGACGGTATGGCGACCGAGGTGACCGGTACCGGCAGGTTCTCGGCGACGTCGTCCGGGCAGATCGCGGTGACGGAGAGGTCGCCGGGGACCCGTAGGCCGAGGTGTTCGAAGGCGTCGATCAGGGGTTCCAGGATCGCCTCGTTGTGGACGACGACCCCCGTCAACGCCGGTTGCTCGCGCAGGAGTTGCTCCGCGACCACCCTCGCCGCGGCCGGTGTCGCCTCGCACGGGTGCACCGAGGACGACAGTCCGCCCCGGTCCGCCGCCGCCGTGAACCCCTGGACCACGCGCTGGGCGAACGCGGTCCGGCGTACGTACACCTCGGGCGGTGAGCCGACCAGGGCGATCACCCGGTGGCCGAGGGCCGCGAGCCGTTCGACGCACAGTTCGCCCGCCGCCCTGAAGTCCAGGTCGATACAGGTCAGGCCCACCGGGTCGGACGGGAAGCCGATCAGAACCGACGGCAGGTCCAGCGCACGCAGTAACGGCAGCCGGGGATCGTTGAGTTGGACATCCATCACGATCAGCGCGTCCACCAGGGCCGTGTCCGCGACCCGGCGCAGACCGTCCTCGCCCTCCTCCTGGGTGAGGAGCAGCACGTCGTGGTCGTGGCGGCGCGCCGCCGTCACCACCGACACCGCGAACTGCATCGCGACCGGGACGTGGATGCCGGTCCGCAGGGGGATCACCAGCGCCAGTACGTTGGAGCGGCTGCTCGCCAGGGCACGGGCGCCCGCGTGGGGGCGGTAGCCGAGTTCGTGGATGGAGCGTTCGATGCGCTGCCGGGTCTCCTCGGAGATCGGGCGCTTGCCGCTGAGGGCGTACGACACCGTGCTCGGGGAGACCCCGGCATGCCGTGCCACATCGGTGATCTTCACCATCACTCGCCTCCCGGCTCGACCGACTCCAGTGCCACCGACCCCTGTTCCGCCGATCCCTGTTCCACCGGCTTCGGTTCGGCCGGTCCCAGCTCCACCGTCAGGAACCCGGTGCCCGCCTTCGCCCGCACCTCACGTCTGCCGGCCGCCAGTCCCCACGGCGCCGACGGGTCGCTGCACGACGCCCGCAGCGTGTCGCCCTCGCGGACAACCGTGAACGTCAAGTCTCCTATCGGGACGGTGACTTGGGCCCCGCGTTCCAGGCCGTACGCGTGCAGCGTGACCCCGTCGGCGTACGCGTAGTCGGGGCGGTCGTCCACCGCGCCCACCGGGATCACCGACCCGGGGCGCACCAGCAGCGGCACGCTGTCGAAGCCGTGGCGTTCCCGTATCCAGCGGGGGCCGGTCACTGTGCGGCCGGTCAGGAAGTGGGTCCACTCACCCTCGGGGACGTAGTACGAGACCTCGCCCTCGTCGCTGAACACCGGCGCGACCAGCAGGTCCCGGCCGAGCATGAACTGCCGTTCCAGGTGGGCGCATCCGGGGTCCTCGGGGAACTCCAGGACCATCGCGCGCATCATCGGGACGCCGTCGGTGTGGGCGGTGCGGGCGGCCTCGTACAGATACGGCATGAGGCGGAGCTTGAGCCGGGTGAACAGCCGCAGGACGTCCACGGCCTCCTCGTCGAACAGCCAGGGCACCCGGTAGGTGGAACTGCCGTGCAGGCGGCTGTGGGAGGAGAGGAGGCCGAAGGCGATCCAGCGTTTGAAGAGCGCCGGGCTCGGTGTGCCCTCGAAGCCGCCGATGTCGTGGCTCCAGTAGCCGAACCCGGAGAGCCCGAGGGACAGGCCGCCGCGCAGTGACTCGGCCATCGACTCGTACGTCGCCTCGCAGTCGCCGCCCCAGTGGACCGGGAACTGCTGGCTGCCTGCTGTCGCCGACCGAGCGAACACGACCGCCTCGCCTTCTCCGCGATGCTTGCGCAGCACGTCGAAGACGGTCCTGTTGTAGAGGTACGTGTAGTAGTTGTGCATCCGCTCCGGGTCGGAGCCGTCGGCGAACTCCACGTCCAGCGGGACCCGTTCACCGAAGTCGGTCTTGAAGCAGTCGACGCCCTGCGCGAGCAGCGCCTCCAGCTTCGAGGCGTACCAGTCGCGGGCGGCAGGGCTGGTGAAGTCGACCAGGGCCATCCCGGGTTGCCACAGGTCCCACTGCCACACGCTGCCGTCCGGTCGGCGCAGCAGGTGGCCAAGTGCCTTGCCCTCCGCGAAGAGTGGCGACCGCTGGGCTATGTAGGGGTTGATCCAGACGCTGATGTGCAGGCCCTTCGCCTTCAGCCGCTGGAGCATGCCCTCGGGGTCGGGGAACACCCGCGGGTCCCACCGGAAGTCGCACCAGTTGAACTCGCGCATCCAGAAACAGTCGAAGTGGAAGACGGACAGCGGGAGTTCGCGCTCCCGCATGCCCTCGATGAACGACGTCACCGTCTCCTCGTCGTAGGAGGTGGTGAAGGACGTCGACAGCCACAGGCCGAACGACCACGGTGGCGGGAGTGCCGGGCGGCCGGTCAGGGCCGTGTACTTGCGGAGGATGTCCTTGGGGGTCGGGCCGTGGATGACGTAGTACGTCAACTGCTGTGTCTCGGCGCTGAACTGAACCCGCGAAACCGCCTCCGAGCCGACCTCGAAGGACACCCGGCCGGGATGGTCGACGAAGACTCCGTAGCCCGCGTCCGTGAGGTAGAATGGGACGTTCTTGTAGGCCTGCTCGGTCGCCGTGCCGCCGTCGGCGTTCCACATGTCGACGACCTGGCCGTTCTTGACCAGCGGGCCGAAGCGCTCGCCGAGGCCGTACACGCTCGTCCCGACCCCCAACCCCAGTTGCTCGCGCAGATAGTGGGCGCCCGTCGTCGCGTCCCGCATGATGCCCATGCCCTTGGGGCCGCTGCTGGTGAGGACGCGGCCGTGGGCGAGGAAGTCGACGTGCCAGGGGCTGGTGCGGCTGACCCGGACGGAGAGGGTGCCGGAGGTCAGGGTCGCGTGCTCCTCGTCGTACTCGGTGTGGGCCGTCAAGTCCTCCTTGCGCAGCTCGAATTGAGGACTCTGCGGCTGCTCGCCCTGGAAATGCGTGAACGTGACGCCGATGACGTCGGGCATCGGGGCGTGGGCGCTGATCGTCACGACCGGTCCCTTCAGCAGGTCGCCGCGGTGGCGGATGGGCTGGGTCGGCGCGTGGACGTCCAGCGTGCCGTCGGCGTCCGTGACATCGAGGACCTCTACCGGGTGGGCGGCGGTGACGCCTTCGCGCAGCAACCAGTAGCCGTCGGTGAACTTCACAGCCGGAACCCCTTCACTTGACGGCACCCACGGCGATGCCGCGCGTGAGCGTTCGCTGGAAGACGAGGAAGAAGACGAGGGCGGGCAACACGCCCAGCAGCGCAGCCGCGTTGGTCATCGTGGCGTCCATCAGGCGCTGGCCCTGGAGGACGCCGAGGGCCACCGACACCGTCTGGTTGTCGTTGGAGATCAGCATCACCAGGGGGAGCAGGAACTCGTTCCAGGTCCAGATGAAGAAGAAGACGAGGAGCACACCGAGGGTGGGGCGGCTGACCGGGACGACGATCCGCCACAGCACCTGCCACTTGTTCGCGCCGTCGATCCGCGCGGCCTCGATGATCTCCCGGGGGAACTGGCCCAGCACCGAGGAGAGGAGATACGTACCGAAGGCGGCCTGGATCACCGTGAAGACGATGATCACGCTCAACCGGGTGTCGTACAGGCCGACTTGCTTGCTCAGGTAGTACACCGGGTAGACCAGCGCCTCCTGCGGCAGCATGTTCGCGAGGACGAAGAAGGCCAGTACCCAGGTGCGGCCCCTGATCCGGCCGATGCCGATCGCGTACGCGTTCAGCACGGACAGGACGACCGCCAAGGCCGCCACCGATCCGCTGATCAGTACCGAGTTGACGAGCTTCTGCCCGAAGTCGACCCGCTCCCAGAAGTCCTTGACGCCGTCGAGGTAGAGGCCCTCGGGGAGGCTGAGCGGGCCGTTCGCGGAGTACTCGGCGGGCGACTTCACGGCGTTGACCGCGACGATCAGGAACGGCACGACCATGAACAGGGCGGCGAGGACGAGGGCGATGAGCACCGGGTGGCGGCGGTAGCGGCGCAGGGCGGTCGTCATGCCCGTCCCCCCGTCGGAGCGTCCTCGGCGTCCTCGGACCGGGTCTGGAGCTTCAGCCCGATGAGGGAGACGGCGAGGATGATCACCGTCAGGACGGTCGAGACGGCCGCGCCGTAGCCGACCTGGGTCTTCTCGAAGAACGTGGTGAAGGAGAAGTAGGACGGGACATTGGTCGCGCCGCCCGGGCCGCCCTTCGTCAGGACGTACACCGCGCCGAACACCTTCAGCGCGGCGATCGTGCACCAGGTGAGGACGACGTAGATCTCGGGGCGGATCTGCGGGACCGTGATGTGCCGGAAGCGGCGCCACCAGCCGGCGCCGTCGAGTTCGGCGGCCTCGTAGAGCTGGGGGTCGACGCGTTGCAGGCCCGCCATGAAGACGACCAGTGGGAAGCCGAGTTGGACCCAGACCATCACCCCCATCACGCTGTAGAGCGCGAGGTCCGGGTCGCCGAGCCAGTCCTGCTGCCAGGAGCCGAGCCCGACGGCCTTCAGGACCTCGTTCAGCGAGCCGTTCTCGGGCGCGAGGATCCAGCTCCAGACGATGCCGGCGACCGCGATCGGCAGCACCTGGGGGAGGTAGAAGCAGGCGCGGAGCACGGCCGCCCAGCGACTCCCGAAGTGCTTGCCGACGTAGTCGAACAGGGCGGCGGCGAGGACGAGTCCGACCGCGGTGGGCACGGCGGCCATCGCCACCACCATGAACAGGCTGTGCCGGAACGACGCCCAGAACTCCGAATCGTCCGGCAGCACGCGGTAGTTGGCGAGCCCCGACCACCCCGGAGTGCCCACGCCCCGCCAGTCGGTGAAGCTCACCGCGGTGTTCATCAGGAACGGCACGACGATCACGGCGAGGAAGGCGACCGCTCCGGGGAGGAGGAAGAGGGTGTAGGAGTCCTTGCGGCGGAGCGAACTCCTGTGCCGCCGGGCGCCGTTGCTGACCCGGCCCCGCCCGCCGGGCCGTTCGACGGTGACCGTCATGTCTTCGGTACGCCCTTGTCGTAGGCCTCCTGCAACGAGTCGAGGACCTCGTCCGGTTTCGCGCTGCCTGTGATCAGCTTCTGGATCTCGGAGACGAGGACGTCGTAGTAGCCGGGGACCGGCCAGTCGGGGTAGAAGGCGAGTCCGTCCCGCTCGGAGAGGGTGTTGAAGTCGGCGATGAGCGACTTGGCCTGCGGGTCGGTGATGGCGGCCGGGTCGGCGGCCACCGGGACCCCGCCCTTGTTGCCGAGCAGGTTCTGGATCTTCTTCGACATGGTGATGTCGATGAAGTCGTAGGCGAGTTCCTTGTTCTTCGCGCCCTTGGGCACGACCCACAGGTTGCCGCCGGAGCCGAGGGTGAGGCCGGTGCCGGGCCACAGGAACGTGCCCCAGTCGAACTTCGCCTCGCTCTTGAAACGGCCGTACCACCAGCTGCCGGAGAACAGGATCGGGCTCTTGCCCTGGATGAAGGAGACGCCGGCGTCCTCCGCCTTCAGGCCGCTGGAGTTCTTGCCGAAGTACCCCTTCTTCACCCAGTCGGCGAAGGTCTCGGCGCCGTACGTCCAGGCGGCGTCGTGGAAGTCCGTCTTGCCCTTGTACAGCTCGTACGTGTCGACCCAGGCGCGGTCCGCCTTCGACAGGGCCAGCTGGTACAGGTACTGCTGGGCCGGATACTCGGCGCCCGCGCTCGCCAGCGGGGTGATGCCCTCGGCGACGAACTTGTCCATGGCGGCGGTGAGTTCGTCGATCGAGGTCGGTTCGGCGATCCCGTGCCGCTTGAAGAGGTCCTTGTTGTAGAACACCATCGTGTACTCGGCGTAGTTGGGCACTCCGTACCAACTGCCCGTACCCATCACGCCGTTGGCGTCGTACTGGCTGGTGGTGCGGACACCGGCGCCGATCTTCCTGTCCCAGCCGCGCTTCGTCACCTCGGCGGTCAGGTCGGTGAGCAGGCCCTGCGTGGAGAGCAGGCCGGCCGTCGCGTTGCCCTTGTTGTACTCCATCAGGTCGGGCGCGTCGGAGGAGTTGAGGACCATCGGGGCGGTCTTCTGGATCTGTTCGAAGCCCTTCTCCTCGAACTCCACCTTCACACCCGGATGCGTCGCCTCGAACTCCTCGACGGCCACCTTCCAGGCCGCGCCCATCGCGCTGTCGGGGCCCTCGTAGTGCCAGAGGCGTAGGGTCTTCCCGTCGGACGATCCGCTGTCCGAGCCGCCGCAGGAGGCCAACAGCAGCGCCCCGACCAGGGTCGAGGCCGCCGCGATCATGAATCTGCCATGCCTTGTCGCCGTCAACATCCAGTGCCTCCAGGGGAGTCGGATGGATCTCGGTCACCTGTCGTGCAGGGTCGTCGAACTGATTCGACGTGTGTAGTCGAAGCGCTTCGACGGGCGAAGGTATGTGTGGCGTGTGAACGAGTCAATGGGGTGCGCGCGAATTGGCCCGCGGGTCACGCCGTTGGCGCGGTTGACGCGGGTCGTGAAGTGCGGGTGGCGGGGCCCCGGTTCGTGCGGGTGAGCAGTGCCAGCAGCAGCGCGCTCGCCGCCGCCGCGACCGGGACGCCGTACCCCGCCGTCGCCGACACGCGTTCCGCGGCCCAGCCGCCGGCCGCCGCACCGCAGGCCATGCCGCCGAGGAGGCCGGTCACCGCGAGGGTCATGCCCTCGTTGAGGCGGTCCTCGGGGGTGCGGCTCTGGACCAGGGCCATGTTGGTGATCATGGTGGGCGCGGTGGCCATCCCCGCCACGAGCAGCGCGCCCGCGAGGACGAGGAGCGACCCGGTCAGGGCGGCGGCGAGCAGGGGCAGCGTCATCAGTGCCGTCATCGCGGCCAGGCACCAGGGGTGACGCCGTTCGGCGGGCCCGGCCGGCCGCAGCGACCCGTACAGCAGACCCGCCGCGCACGACCCGGCCGCCTGGAGGGCGAGGACGGCACCGGCAGCCGCCCGGTGCCCCCGCTCGTCGGCGAAGGCGATCGTGACGACCTCCATCGACCCGAACACGGCACCCGTGGCCAGGCACACGGCGAGCAGCGGGCGCATCCCGGGGGCGCGCAGCGGAGGCGTACCGCGCGGGTGAGGCCCGGCGACCCGGGGCCGGACCGGCGGTTCGGTCGATCGCTGGGCGGTGAAGAGGAGGACGCCGGTCATCATCAGGACCGCCCCGACCAGTGTGCCCGCCTCCGGGAACAACGCCCCGCAGAGGAAGGCCGCGAGGACCGGGCCGAGCATGAAGCAGAATTCGTCGGCGGCCTGTTCGAAGGAGTTGGCGGTGTGCAGGGCTTCCCCGTCGGCCCTGCTGTTGTCTTCGCTGTTGTCCCTGCCGCCACCCGTGCCGCCGTCCTTGAGGAGATGGGCCCAGCGGGCGCGTGACATACCCCCCGTGTTGGGGGTCGTGGCGGTGGCGGCGTACGCGGCGAACAGGGCCCAGTCGGGAGCGCCGTAACGCGCGCAGAGCAGCAGGGTGAGGGAGCCGAGGGCGGCAAGTGCCGTGGCCGGTACGGCGATTCGGGCCTGGCCGTAGCGGTCGACGAGCCGTGCGGTCCAGGGGGCGACCACGGCCGTCGCGGCGAGCCCGGTCGCGGTGACGGCGCCGGCGAGGGCGTACGAGCCGCGCGACCCGGCGATCATGATGACCGCGCTCACGCTGAACATGCCCATGGGGACCCGGGCGATCAGGTTCCCGGCGGTGAAGGCGCGGGCGCCGGGGACGGCGAAGAGGCGGCGGTACGGGCCGGGCGGGCGGTGGCCGCCGTTCGTACCGCTCCGGTCGCGGGGGCCGAAGTCGGCGATGACCAGACTGTCCTGGGTGACGGCGAAGAGTGGCTGGGAGGGCGGGCGGGGTGGTGGTTGCGGCATGCGTCCACCGTCGCCCGGAGTCGATCACGGGGTCCAACACCTGATCCCCCGCGATTAACGCACTTTCGTTGTAAGTTCGCCGGCATGTCTGCCTCGACGCATCTGGACCCCCGTCTCCTCCGCGCCTTCGTCGCCGTGGCCGAGGAACTGCACTTCACCCGGGCCGCCGCCCGTCTCTACGTGGCCCAGCAGGCGCTGAGCCGCGACATCCGGCGCCTGGAACGGGAGTTGGGCGCCGATCTCTTCGTACGGTCGACCCGGCGGGTGACGCTGTCGGCCGACGGTGAGCGGCTGTTGCCGTACGCCAGGCGGGTGTTGGCGGCCCACGACGAGCTGCTCGCCGCGTTCGGGGAGGCCCGGCCGCTGCTGGTGGACCTGAACTCACCGGGACTCGCGACCGGGCGGCGGGTGCTGCACCGGGCGCGTGAACTCGCCCCGGAGTACGAGCTGATGGCCCGGTTCGAGAGCGGGCTCACCTTCGCGGTGGGGGAGATGCTCGCGGGCCGGCTCGACGCGTCGTTCGGACGGTTCGCCGGCCTGGATCCGGTGCTCCGGGCGCAGTTGGTCCAGCAGATCGTGCGCTACGAGCCGATGGCGGTCGTCCTGCCCGAGGACCACCGGCTGGCCGCGCTGCCCGAGGTGCCGTTGGCCGCGCTGGCGGGGGAGAGCGTGTACGCCGGTGCCGGGAACCCCCGGACTCCGGAGTGGACCGACCTCGCTCGTCAACTGTTCGAGGGGCGCGGCATCGGGATCGCGTCACCCGTGCCGCTCGCCGTGGGTGACGAGGAATTCCAGCGGATCATGGCCAGGATGCGGACCCCGGTCCTCGCCGTGATGGACTTCCCCGCCCTGCCTCAAACGGTGGTGCGGCCGTTGGTCGGCCCCGTTCCGCTGTCCCCCGTGTCGCTGGTGTGGCGGAGGGGTCTGACGCATCCGGGATTCGACGCCCTTCGGCGGGCCGCCGCCCAGCTCGCGGGGGAGGAGGGGTGGCTGCGGCGGCCTGTGGGTAGCTGGATTCCAGCCACGGACATCAACATCATTTCATCGCACAAGTGACACATGGCAAACACCGGACCCCCAACTGCGCTACATTCGTGGCCCGGGTGCAGTGTGACAAATGGGGGCGCTCGGACCGGATGGGGGTCCGGTTCGAACATAGGTAGTACGAAAATCCCGGAATCGTACGCGCACCCGAAAGGTTCCCGTGGGGGGATGTGCGTGCGTGTGAAGAATTGGCGTGAAGAGGCCCAACCTGAGTCCGTTTCTGACACTCCGGCCGGTGGCCGGTCAGGAGCCGGATCCGGGTGGCCCGAGGCCGCGACGGAGACGAAAGGGCTTTCCGGGAGGGCGGGCAGCACAGCCGCGAACTCCGCGCCTGTGCCCAGGCAGAGACACACGGATGCTCCGCGGGATCCCGGGGACAGCGGAATCTCCTTCGGGGTCCCCTACCAGCGTCCCTGGGAGAACCCTGTCGAGGCCGGGCACACCCATGACCCGCACGAGGTGACCGTCCAGCTCGACGGCGTGGGCCGGCAGGTCGACGAGCTTCTCGTACGACAGGCCAAGGAGGGCCAGGACGCCGACGGGGTCGGCGACGGGCCCGTCTTCGTCGACGAGACCGGCCGCCGCAGCCGCAGATACCGACGGATCGGCATGGTCGTCGGCATCTCCTGCGCGGTGTACGCCGTCGTCATCGTCGCCACGCTCCTGTCGGGCAACTCGAACGCGCCCTGGCTGCCCGTACCGGGCCAGAAGGACGAGCAGCCGGCCGGTCAGGTCGAGACGAGCCCGCTGCCCACCGATTCGGCACCACCGTCGGAGGCGGCGGCCGGAGTGTCGCCCGCACCGGACGCACCGGTTAGTACGAGCGCCACGCCGTCGCGGAAGGCAGGCGCGTCCCCGGCCCCGTCCGTGAGCGCCGCCCCGAAGCCGAGCGCGTCCGCCAGCTCCAAGCCCGCGCCCAGCACCACCCGCCGCGATCCGGGTCCCAGCCCGAGCGTCTCGGAGGCCGGACCGTCCCCGTCGGTGTCCGTCTCCCCGTCCCCGTCCCCGTCCGACGGCGGCAACACCTCACCCGACCCGTCGCCGTCGACCGACCCCGGCACCGATCCGGTCGCGAGCGGTCCGCAGGAGCCCTCGCCCATCGCGTCCGAAAGCCCGAGCGGCGAGGCCCCGAGCCCCGCCGAACCGAGCACCGCCAGCTCCACGTCCACGGAGTACGTCATCTGATGGCATCCCGCCCCAGCCGCCGAGCCCGCAAGTCCGCTCCCCGAGCCCGGCGGCGGCTCCCCATGCGCCAGCTGCTTCCCTCGCTCGTCCTCGTCGCCCTGATGGCGATGCTGATGCTGCGCGGGTACGTGCACAACGAGATCCTCGCGGATCACCGCGTCCAGCCGCCCGCGTCCGCCGACCAGGTTCCGAAGGAGATCCTTGAGGGCGGTCCGGTCATCGACACCCGCAGCGGCCAGGGAACCAGTCTGAAGGTGCCGGACCGTGAGCTGGTCCTCACGTTCGACGACGGCCCCGACCCCACATGGACCCCCAAGGTCCTCGACGTACTGAGGAAGAACGACGCGCACGCCGTCTTCTTCATCACCGGCAGCATGGCCTCGCGCTACCCGGACCTGGTCCGGCGCATGGTCGCCGAGGGCCACGAGATCGGTCTGCACACCTTCAACCACCCCGATCTCTCCCTCCAGTCGAAGAAGCGCATCGACTGGGAGCTGACCCAGAACCAGCTGGCGCTCGCGGGCGCGGCCGGGATCCGCACCTCGCTCTTCCGGCCGCCGTACTCGTCGTTCGCCGCCGACATGGACAACCGGACGTGGCCGGTCACCGAGTACATCGGCAGTCGCGGCTACATCACGGTCGTCACCAACACCGACAGCCAGGACTGGCAGCGCCCCGGCGTCGAGGAGATCATCCGCCGGGCCACACCGAAGGGCGACGACGGCGCGATCGTCCTCATGCACGACTCCGGCGGCGACCGCTCACAGACCGTCGCCGCCCTCGACCGCTACATCGGCCGGCTCCAGGACAGGGGCTACGAGTTCCACACGCTCACCGCCGCGCTCAAGGCCCCGAGCGCGCACACCGCCGTGGCCGGGATGGACCGCCTGAAGGGCCAGGCGTGGGTGTACGCCGTCCAGGCGTCCGAGCACACGACCGGTGTCCTGGTGGTCGGCCTCGCCGTGATCGGCGCGCTGGTCATCGCCCGCTTCGGACTGATGCTCCTGCTGTCCGTCCTCCACGCCCGCCGCGTGCGCCGCCCGAACTTCCGCTGGGGCCCGCCCGTCACCGAACCCGTCTCCGTCCTCGTCCCCGCCTACAACGAGGCCAAGTGCATCGAGCAGACGGTCCGTTCACTGATGGAGAGCGACCATCCCATCGAAGTGATCGTCATCGACGACGGGTCGAGCGACGGCACGGCCCGCATCGTCGAGAACATGGGCCTGCCCAACGTACGCGTCGTCCGCCAGCTCAACGCGGGCAAGCCCGCCGCCCTCAACCGGGGTGTGGCGAACGCCCGGCACAACCTGATCGTGATGATGGACGGTGACACGGTCTTCGAACCGTCCACCGTCCGCGAACTCGTCCAGCCCTTCGGCGACGCGCGCGTGGGCGCGGTCGCGGGCAACGCGAAGGTCGGCAACCGGGACCGGCTCATCGGTTCCTGGCAGCACATCGAGTACGTGATGGGCTTCAACCTCGACCGCCGTATGTACGACGTCCTGCGCTGCATGCCGACGATCCCCGGCGCGGTCGGGGCCTTCCGGCGCAGCGCGCTGAAGCGGGTCGGCGGGATGAGCGACGACACCCTCGCCGAGGACACCGACATCACCATGGCGATGCACCGCGACGGCTGGCGCGTCGTGTACGCGGAGAACGCCCGCGCCTGGACCGAGGCCCCCGAAACGGTCCAGCAACTGTGGTCCCAGCGCTACCGCTGGTCGTACGGCACCATGCAGGCGATCTGGAAGCACCGCAGAGCCGTCATCGAACGCGGCCCGTCGGGACGCTTCGGCCGGGTCGGCCTGCCCCTGGTCTCCCTCTTCATGGTGCTGGCTCCGCTCCTGGCGCCCCTGATCGACATCTTCCTCCTCTACGGGCTGGTGTTCGGCCCGACGGAGAAGACGATCCTCGCCTGGCTGGGCGTCCTGGCGATCCAGGTGGTGTGCGCGGCCTACGCGTTCCGCCTCGACAAGGAGCCCATGACCCACCTGATCTCCCTGCCGCTCCAGCAGATCCTCTACCGCCAGCTCATGTACGTCGTCCTGCTCCAGTCCTGGATCACCGCGCTCACCGGAGGCCGGCTGCGCTGGCAGAAACTGCGGCGGACGGGAGCGGTGGGCCTGCCCGGCGGGGCTCCGGCAGCGGGGACGCAGCAACGACCGCAGGAGCGGAAGCCGGTCGGATGAGCACGCACCCTCCCCAGAAGGCACCGCACGCGATGACCGTACCCAGCACCCGGACCGGCGTCACCGACCAGCCGTCCGAGCCGGACCAGGCTCCCGGGCCGGCCCCGTCCACCCGGGACCGCTACTTCGACCTGCTTCGCGCGCTCGCCCTCTTCCGCGTGGTCCTCTACCACCTCACCGGCTGGGCCTGGCTCCCGCTCCTCTTCCCGTCCATGGGCGTGATGTTCGCCCTGGCCGGCAACCTGATGGCCCGCTCGCTGAAACGCCCGGCCGGCCAGGTCATCAAGAGCCGCGTCCGCCGACTCCTGCCTCCGCTCTGGCTGCTGGGCGTCGTAGGAGTCACCGGCATGGTGCTCCAGGGCTGGGGACCCGACTCCGAGGGCCACCCCGGCTGGTGGCTGCTCCACCTCACCTTCTGGATCCTCCCGCTGAGCGACCCGCCGTACGCCGAGGGACTGCCCGGCGTCCAAGGCTTCATCGGCGAGAACTGGGCCGCCGACCTCGCCGGACCGCTGTGGTACCTCCGTGCGTACCTCTGGTACGTCCTCCTCTCGCCCTTCCTGCTGCGTGCCCTGCGCGCGATGCCGGCGGCGACCGTCGCCGCGCCGATCGCGCTGTCCGCCGCGTTCGAACTGGGGTACCTCACCCTCCCCGGGGAGCGGATTCCCTCGGCGCTCACGGACTTCAGCACCTTCGGGGCCTGCTGGATCCTCGGCATGGCCCATCAGGAGGGCATCCTCCAGCGCCTGCCGGGCTATGTGATCCCGTCCGTGGCCCCGGTCGTCGCTCTGGTGGGCCTCTGGTACGCGCTGAACCACGACTTCGGCGAGGGCCACGACCTGGACAGCATGCCCCTGGCCCAGGCCCTCTGGTCCTGCGGCACGGTCATGCTGTTGCTGCACATCAGCCCGTCCTGGTCGGAGTGGCCGCGCCGCCTGCGCCGGTGGGGCGGAGCGATCACGCTGCTCAACTCCCGGGCGGTGACGATCTATCTCTGGCACAACACCTGCATCCTGGTCGCGGCGACCCAGTGGGACCGGCTGTGGAGCGTCGAGCCACTCGAACAGCACGCCTCCTGGCTGCTGGAGAGCCCATGGCCGGTACTGGCGATCACCTGGGTGCTCATCGCCGGGTGCGTCGTCTGTTTCGGCTGGGCGGAGGACCTGGCCGCGAACCGCAAGCCGAGGATCTGGCCGAGCGGCGCGGAACCTCGACGACGGCCGGCGCGGAGCGGCGCGGGGCACCGGAGGTGACAGACGTTTGGGAACGGCCCGGCGCCCTGGGGGTGCCGGGCCGTTCTGTGTCGTGTTCGCGAGGTGAAGGCCATGGGCATCTCATGATTCGCTCTGGTGCCCGCCCCTCGCGCCCGGCTAGCGTGACGCTGCCCCCGCGGCAGTCCCCTTTTTGTGTCGAGTGAGAGAACGAAGTTGAGCAAGGCACCGCCAACCCAGCCGTCCCCCGGACGCGCGCCGGTCTTCGGACTGATCACGCCCGAGGACTGGTACCGCATCCCGCTCCAGCCCCGGGAACGCCGCGAGGCGTCCGTGAACGCGCTGATCAGGCGGCAGTTCACCGGCGTCGACGACCAGCCGATCCTGCGCCGCAAGGCCGAGGAGCAGTTGCTGGGCACGGCCGAGGCCGGGGCCGAGCAGGGCGGTGTCGTGCTGTACCTGTCGTTCCTGGAGGTCGGTGGCATCCCGCTGTCCGCCTCCCTCCTGGTCTCCCGCCTGCACCGGAAGTTCGACGGCTTGGACGCCGTCGCCGCGCTGGCCGGTTCGGGCGAGGTCGAGCTGATGACGCTGCCCGCCGCCGGACGGGCGGCCCGGCTGGTCCGGCGTGAGCGGTCCAAGCAGTCACGGAAGATGGGCTCCGAGTTCGCGGACACCGTCGTGGAGTACTTCGTACCGGTCCCGGACCGTGACGAGGTGCTGATGCTGACCTTCAGCACTCCGCTGGAGCCCATCGCGGACGCCATGGTGGGGCTGTTCGACGCGGTGGCCGGTACCTTGCGGTGGCAAAAAGCCGACAACGCGGGCAACGGCGTAGAGGGCAAAGGCGTAGAAGGCAACGGGGAGGAAGCAGCGGGATGGGCGAGCGACTGAGGGTCGAAACGGCCGACCTGGCAAAGGCCGGCACCGGTCTGCGGACGGTGGCGACCGAGCTGGAAGGGCTCGACAAGCTCATGGACGCGTACGACCGCCGTACCGTCGGACACCAGCAACTCCACGAGCGGCTGCAGGACTTCTCGGACGGTTGGGACGACAACCGCAAGAAGATGATCGAACAGATCCAGGGACTCGGGCAGGTCGCCCACGAGTCCGCCAAGGCGTACAAGGAGCTCGACACCGCGCTGTACGACGCACTCGTGGGCAAGGGGAAGAAGAAGTGAGCCGCCCGGCGGACCACCGGTGGCAGGTGCTGGGGGAGAGCGGCGACCCGGTGCCCGGTGACGTCCACGACCTGCAGGCCCTCTCGCGCCGGTTCGAGGCCACGGCCAAGACCATCACCGACACGACGGAGGCGCTGCGCCGGCTCGGAAACCTGGAGAGCTGGGACTCCGAGGCCGGGAAGGCCTTCGCCGAGAAGGCCAACGACACCGCGAAGACGGTGAGCAAGGCGCACGACCGCTACGCGGGCGCCGCGACCGCGCTGAAGACGTACTACACCGACCTGGAGACCATCCAGGAGGACGCGGACAAGCTCCTGCGCGACGCGGAGACGAAGAGCGGCGACCTGACCACGGCCAGGTCCGGCGCCGACAACCCGCCCAAGGGCACCACCGAGGGCGACCAGAAGAAGCTCGACAAGAAGGTGACCGTCCTCCAGGAGGGCCTGGACGACCTGCGCGGAAAGCTCGCCGCGGTGAAGACCCGCCACAAGGAGGCCGGGGACAAGGCGGCCAAGGCGATCCACGACACCACCGAGGGCGACGGTCTCAACGACGGGTGGCTGGACGATCTGCGGGACTCGCTGAAAATCATCAGTGACATCTCCGGGGCGATCGCGGCGTTCTGCGGGATCGCGGCGTTGGCGGTCGGCTGGATTCCGATCATCGGCCAGGCCCTTGCGGGAGTGCTGGGCACGGTCGCCCTGGTGATGACGGTCGTCTCACTCGTCTGTCACGTCCTGCTCGCCATCAACGGCGACGGGTCCTGGGGCGATGTGGCGATGGACGTTCTCGGGCTCGCGACGTTCGGTATCGGGCGGGTCTTCGGCGCGGGCGCGAAACTCGCGGCCACGGCCAGCCGCAGCCGGGTCTGGAATGCCGCGAGGCAGTACGTCCGCGCCTGGAACCCGGGAATGAACTCGCGAGCGACGCGTGCGCTCGTCGAGTCGATGGTCGGACCGCGCGCCGGAGCCGTCGACGACGTGGTGCTGCCGAACGTATCGCTGGCAGCCGCCTTCAAGGGCTTGCCGAGATCCTTCGCGGACGACATGAGCACGGTGACCAGCCGTATCGGAGACCTGTTCAAGGGAAGCGACAACATGGCCGCGCTCCGCAACGCCTACAACACGGCGGGACCGCGCGGCGTGGCCAGCATGTACGTGGGGCCGGGCATGGTCGACGAGCTCGGGCGCATGAAGAACATCGGCGCGACCGATCTCGCCCTCATCGGTACCCCCGATGCCTTCAAGCAGGCCCTCACGTACAACTCGATCGGGCTCGGTGGCACCGCGGTGGGCGCTGGCTCCGACCTCAACAGCTTCATCGGCCTGTTCACCGAGGGCCCGGAGCCCGACGTCACCGGGTCCGACGCCTCGCTGGCGGGGCGGTGACGTCCATGGTCACGAACGACTGGCGGGAGTGCCGGGTCATGCTGCCCGCCCCGCAGAACTGGCTGGTCCTGGACCTGCGCAGCGAGGACCCCGAGACCTGGGCCCGCGAGGTCGCGGAGGTGCATCTCGCCGAGGACGCCCTTGCGGAGTTGCGCGACGCGTTCGCCACGGACGTCCTGTGGTACTGGGGCGTGGCCGTCCGGCAGCGGGCGCTGTGTGCGGCGGTACTGGCTCCTCCGGCGAGCGCGGTCATCGCCTCGTACACGGTCCGGGAGCTGAGAATCCCGCCGGAGTCCCTCTCCGTCGCCGCCTTCCGCGCTGAGGCGGCCCGTGCGAAGGGGCCGTACTTCGGCAGGCAGGGGCTCACGCAGGTCGAGCTGCCACTGGGACCGGCCCTCAGGGTCCACCGGCTGGAGCCGTCGGCGCCGGACTCCGACAGCGGCACCATCGTGGAGGGGGTGATCCACTACGTACTGCCGCACGCGCATCCCACAGCGCTGGAGTGCCGACTGCTGTGGTCGACCCTGGGTTTCGGCGAGGAACTGGAGAGGATCGCCGACGAACTGGCGGACTCAGTCCGTCTGGGGTGAGGCCGAGGGGCGCGGAGACCCTGGGCGGCGGATTCCGATCACGCCGTCCAGGCCGAACTTCTCCCAGGGGAACAGCATCACGGGTGCGTAGCTGAAGCCGAGGACGACGACCGCGACCAGGTTCATGACGAACTCGGGCAGAATCCATCCCAGCAGGGACACGACGACTGCCAGGACGAACACATAGACGTCGAAGGCGAGCAGCACGAGGATCTTTCGGGACGCCTCGCCGGCCCCCAGCCGGGGAATGTCCTTGCTCCCCCGCACCACGCGGAACAGAGTGACCGGAAGGAAGAGCCCCGTGACTGCGCCCAGAACGATCCCTCCGACCACCAGGCCGCCCCGCCCGTCCTCGTGAATCAGGGACGACAGAGGTGCGGAGTCCCCCAGCCTCAGCATCAGGAACACACAAGCGAACGCGCCACCCAGCGTCGTCGCGGCGACCGAGAGGAAACCCGTCGCGAAGAGCACGTTCCCGGCGAAGGTGCGCTGAGCATGCTGTGCCGTGGGCCTGTCGGACCTGGGCTCGGCGGACATGGACCCTCCCGTTCCCTGTGTGGGGTCCGGTAGAGGATAGCGGGACGCGGTGCCCCGCCAGAGGGGCGCCGTGCTCTGGCCGTGACCTCCGTCTGCGTAACCTCTCATCCCACCTCCTCGCGGGGTGAGAGCAAAGTTCCCTTCCGGTCACCCACAGCCACAGTGCGGAAACGCGCCCTCTCTACCTTCGGGACTCATCACCGCTCAGCACCCCAAAAAGAACCACCCGAGCCCCGGACCACCGTGGAGGCGTCATGACAGCCCCTAGTTCAGCCCCCGCACCCGGCAGGGGAGGCCGCTGGATCGAGCACTGGGATCCCGAGGACGAGGCCTTCTGGAACGCGACCGGCGAGAAGGTCGCCCGCCGCAACCTGTACTTCTCCGTGCTCTCCGAGCACATCGGCTTCTCCATCTGGACGCTGTGGTCCGTGATGGTGCTGTTCATGGGACCGGAGTACGGGCTCACCCCGGCCGACAAGTTCTTCATCGTGTCGATGGCCACGGCCGTCGGCGCCGTCGTCCGCGTCCCCTACACCTTCGCCGTCGCCCTCTTCGGTGGCCGGAACTGGACCATCGTCTCCGCGGCGCTCCTGCTCATCCCGACGACCGCGGCGTTCATCGTCATGGAGCCGGGGACGTCCTTCAACACGTTCCTCGCCTGCGCCATGCTGGCCGGCATCGGTGGCGGCAACTTCGCCTCCAGCATGACCAACATCAACGCCTTCTTCCCGCTCAGGAAGAAGGGGTGGGCTCTGGGGCTCAACGCCGGCGGCGGCAACATCGGCGTCCCGGTCGTGCAGCTCATCGGTCTCGCCGTCATCGGCGCGAGCGGCGGGCCGCGGGTGCTCCTGGGGATCTACATCCCGCTCATCCTCATCGCCGCCGTCCTCGCCGCGGTCAAGATGGACAACATCGCGCACCTGAAGAACGACACGGGCGCCGCCAAGGAGGCCGTCAAGGACGCGCACACCTGGATCATGTCGTTCCTCTACATCGGGACGTTCGGGTCGTTCATCGGCTACAGCTTCGCCTTCGGCCTGGTCCTCCAGACCCAGTTCGGGCGTACGCCGCTCCAGTCCGCGTACGTCACCTTCATCGGCCCGCTGCTCGGCTCGCTGATCCGGCCCATCGGCGGCGCCCTCGCGGACAAGTACGGCGGCGCGAAGATCACGCTGTGGAACTACGTCGCCATGGCGGGCGCCACCGGTGTCATCGTCATCGCCTCCATGCAGAAGTCGCTGCCGCTGTTCACCGTCGCGTTCATCGTGCTCTTCGTCCTCAGCGGACTCGGCAACGGCTCCACCTTCAAGATGATCCCCGGCATCTTCCAGGCCAAGGCCCTCGCCAAGGGGCTTGAGGGCGAGGAGGCCGCCGCGTACGGGCGCCGGCTCTCCGGTGCCACCATGGGCATCATCGGCGCGGTGGGCGCGCTCGGCGGCCTCGGTATCAACCTCGCCTTCCGCCAGTCCTTCCTGAGCGTCGGCTCCGGTACCGGAGCCTTCGTCTCCTTCCTCGCCTTCTACGGACTCTGCTTCCTGGTCACCTGGGCCGTATACCTTCGCCGCCCGGCGTCCGCCCGGACCGCGGAAACCACCGCCTCGGAAGCAAAGCCGCAGCTCAGCTACGCCGAGGTGTGACATTCGCCCGAAGCGGCTTAAGTAACACCAGCGACATGAAGCCGAACCGAGCCTGTCACGCGCTGTTGACAGGCTCGTTCGGCACGCTTGTGCAGATGTGACCCGACTGCGGGACGAGAGCCATGTACGACGAACAGCAGCGACCAGAACACGGGCCACCGGATCACGGCCCCCTCGCGGGGTTCACCGTGGGTGTCACGGCCGCGCGTCGGGCCGACGAACTCGGGACCCTGCTCCAGCGGCGGGGTGCCGCCGTGCTCCACGCCCCCGCTCTGCGGATCGTGCAGCTCGCCGACGACAGCGAGCTGCTCGCGGCCACCAAGCAGTTGATCGCCCAGGCGCCGGACATCGTCATCGCCACCACCGCCATCGGTTTCCGGGGCTGGATCGAGGCCGCCGACGGCTGGGGGCTCGGTGACGACCTGCTCGCCTGTCTGGGCGGTGTGGAACTGCTGGCGCGCGGGCCCAAGGTCAAGGGGTCCGTCCGGGCCGCGGGGCTCACGGAGGACTGGTCGCCGTCCTCCGAGTCCATGGCCGAGGTGCTCGACCGGCTCCTGGAGGAGGGCGTCGAGGGACGCCGTATCGCCATCCAGCTGCACGGCGAGCCCCTGCCCGGTTTCGTGGAGTCGCTGCGTGCCGCGGGTGCGGAGGTCGTCGGTGTGCCCGTCTACCGGTGGATGCCGCCGGAGGACATCGGGCCCGTCGACCGGCTCCTCGACGCCACCGTCTCGCGGGGCCTGGACGCCCTCACCTTCACCAGTGCCCCCGCCGCCGCGTCCCTTCTCTCCCGTGCGGAGGAGCGGGGCCTGCTCCCGGAACTCCTCGCCGCCCTCCACCACGACGTCCTGCCCGCCTGCGTCGGCCCGGTCACCGCGCTGCCGCTCCAGGCCCACGGCGTCGACACGGTGTCCCCCGAACGCTTCCGGCTCGGCCCCCTCGTACAGCTCCTCTGCAAGGAACTCCCGTCCCGCGCAAGGGCGTTGCCCATCGCCGGGCACCGGGTCGAGATCCGTGGGCACGCCGTCATCGTCGACGGCGTCCTGCGACCCGTACCGCCCGCCGGGATGTCCCTGATGCGGGCACTGTCCCGGCGGCCGGGGTGGGTCGTCGCCCGCGCCGAACTGCTGCGCGCCCTGCCCGGAGCCGGCCGCGACGAGCATGCCGTGGAGACGGCGATGGCCCGTCTGCGTACCGCCCTCGGCGCCCCCAAACTGATCCAGACGGTCGTCAAGCGCGGCTACCGCCTGGCCCTGGACCCGGCTGCGGACGCCAAGTACGCCGACGCGTAGCCTCTCCCGCTCACGATCGGGGCAGTCGGGGCCGTGACCTGAGGCGAGGGCCGTGCGCTCAGCCTGGTCCGGGCGGCTGTCCTGCGCGGCCACCGCCTGGCCCGCCCGCCCCGGCCGCTGCCGACGCCGAGTACGCCGACGCGTAGCCTCTCCCGCTCACGATCGGGGCGCGGGTGGGGCAGTCCGGCCGGGGTCGGGTGCGAGGGCCGTGCGCTCAGCCTGGTCCGGGAGGCTGTCCTGCGCGGCCACCGCCTCACTCCCCGGCCCCGGTCGCCGCCGACGCCAAGTACGGCGACATCCGCCCCCTGCCCCCCCCTGCCCGCCACCATGACCCGGCGCGTACGGCGGCGGGGTCGGCGAGGGCGTACGCGAGCAGCGCGGACCCCACCCACCGGCGCACCGGGCGCAGCGCGCCGCCGCCCGGCGGCCAGACGCCCTTCGAGGAGTCGAGCCCCGCAAGGGGCGCGGGGCCCTGGCAATGTGCGGCTCCGCCGCGTGGGCGCGACCAGCCCGCACCGGCCCGCGGCGGACGAACCGCGCGGACGAACCGCCCATGATCAGGCCCGGGGCGGCCTCCGTGACCGTGACACGGCCCAGGCGCGTGGCCCCACAAGAGCGCGTCCACCTCAGTACGAGGGGTTCCGGCCGCGACAGTGGGCAGGCACTGTAGAGGGAACGGTTCCCCGGACCCCCTCACTGGCATCCCACCGGCATCCCGGCTGCCCCGCACGGTGGCGACTCCTAGGCGGTGACAGGCACATGGCATCGGAAACGACCGTGGCCACAGCCTCGTACGAACTGCGTTTCGACGCCGGGCGGATCTGCCTGGACCTGCTGGCGACCGCCCACCCCGACGAACGGCTCGGCGCCGTCGAGCCGCTCCGCGCCTGGATCGCCGTATCCGGACTCGTCCCGGCGGGCACGTCCCTGCATCACGCCGACGCCTCCTGGGTCGCGTACTTCCGCGAACTGCGGGACCTCACCGGCCGGTTGGTGCACAGCCCGCCGGCCGCCGACCCCCGCCCCCTCGACCAGGCACTCACCCGCCTCAACGAACTCGCCCGCCCGGCACCCCCGGCTCCCCGCGCGATCCGCGGCGTGGACGGCACGCTCGTCCGGGAGTTGCACGGGCCGCCCGACTGCGCGGCCCTGCTCGGCGCGGTCGCCCGGGACGCCGTGGAACTCCTCACCGACCCCGTGGCACGCGCGTGCCTGCGCCAGTGCGAGGGCGACAGCTGCTCGATCGTCTACCTCGACACCTCCCGGGGCAGGCGACGCAGATGGTGCTCCAGTGAAATCTGCGGCAACCGGGAACGGGTCGCGAGACACCGGCGACGGGCCGCCCTGGCACGCGCGTAGAACGTTCCCGGCACGCGCGTAGATCTTCGCAGACACCCTCCACAGATCCCCCATAGCGGGCCTGTCGGGCGGAATCGGGCCTATCAACTCCGCACGGTTGCAGTGACGTTGGTTACACGTGAGTTTCCGGTCGACATGCCACGGGCATCGCCCCGATCTTGCCAATGTGGCGAAAATGTAAAGCACTTGCGGCAGGAATGTGCTCCCTTGTCCCTCACGTCGCGTCCAGATAAAGAAAGTTGTGGTCGCACGTTGAACATCCCGCAGCCCCCTTCCGTACCTCGGGGGGAGCGACCGGCCGGGGGAACCCGGGACAGCGGAGGTGGGCGTGCGCAAGGATTCCGTCGTGGCCAATGAACGAGCACCGAGGGCCCGACATCGCATGTCCCAGCCCTCGGAACCCGACGAGGACCTGATGCGTGCGCTGTACCGAGAGCACGCAGGGCCCCTGCTGGCGTATGTCCTCAGGCTGGTCGCCGGAGACCGGCAACGAGCCGAGGACGTCGTGCAGGAGACACTGATCCGTGCCTGGAAGAACGCCGGTCAGCTCAATCGAGCAACCGGTTCGGTACGCCCCTGGCTGGTGACGGTCGCCCGGCGCATCGTCATCGACGGCCACCGCAGCCGGCAGGCCCGGCCGCAGGAGGTGGACCCGTCGCCGCTGGAGGTCATCCCCGCGGAGGACGAGATCGACAAGGCGTTGTGGCTGATGACGTTGTCGGACGCGCTGGACGACCTGACCCCCGCACACCGGGAGGTCCTGGTCGAGACCTATTTCAAGGGGCGTACCGTGAATGAAGCCGCCGAAACGCTGGGCATACCCAGCGGCACGGTGCGCTCACGGGTCTTCTATGCCCTGCGTTCGATGAAGCTCGCACTGGAGGAGCGGGGGGTGACGGCATGAGCATTTACGGGGGGTTCGGAGCGGGTAGTCCTGGTTCCATGCGAGGAATGCAGGGTTCCCAAGGCCCGAACGAACACGAGACCGTAGGCGCCTACGCCCTCGGCATCCTCGACGACGCGGAGGCCACGGCCTTCGAGGCACATCTCGCGGGCTGCGAGTGGTGCGCCCAGCAGCTCGACGAGCTGGCCGGGATGGAACCGATGCTGGCCGCCCTCGCGGACCTGCCCGGTGCCCAGGGATCTCCCGCCATCGGCGAGTCGCTGTCCGCCCGCCCGAGCCCACAGCTCGCGACGCGCCTGGTCGACGAGGTCGCGGAACGGCGTGCGAGCAAGCGCCGGCGCAGCTTCTACATGGTGGCCGCCGCGGCGGCCCTCATCGTCGGCGGCCCGGCGACGGTCTTCGCGACCACCGGCGGCGACACCAGCAGCGTGGCCACTCCCGCGCCGACGGTGACGACGAAGACGGCCTCCGCCAAGGAGGACTTCTCCACCATGACCGACCGCGTCTCCGCCACCGACCCCGCCACCAAGGTCACCGCGACCGTGGCGATGTCGTCGAAGGCCTGGGGCGTCGGCGCGGTGCTGGAGCTGGGCGGCGTCAAGGGCCCGATCAAGTGCTCCCTCATCGTGGTCGGCAAGGACGGCTCGCGCGAGACCATGTCCAACTGGTCCGTCCCCAAGTGGGGATACGGCATCAAGGACGCCACGACCGAAGCGGCCCGCAGCCCGCTCTACATCCACGGCGGAACGGCCTTCAACGCCGACGAGATCGACCACTTCGAGGTCGTCACCTCCGCGGGCAAGAAGCTCGTCGAGGTCGACGCCTGACCTTCCACAACCGCTCCAGCACCGCTCCGTGACCGCCCCGGGACACCTCGTACGAAGACTCGTACGGTGTCCTGGGGCGGACTCGTAGCATCAGGGCCTCTTTTTCGCGTACGGTTGACGGCTGCCCAGCACGTCAGAAGGGGGCCCGGTGGCCGCTCAGGCTCAGCAGGAAACGGCGCTCGTACCGGTCGAGGACTCCTCAGTACAGGACTCCGTCCGCGACCGCGAGATCAGCGTCGAACAGGAACACCTGGACCGGGTGTACCGGCGTCTTGAGGAGAAGATCGACGAGGCCGAGTTCCTCATGCACGACGCGGCCAAACGAGGCCAGGTCGGCACCCCCGGCGCGCTCGCCGAACGGGACGCCCAGGTGTTCCGCGCCGGCATCCACCTCAACAGGCTGAACAACGAGTTCGAGGACTTCCTCTTCGGCCGTATCGACCTGCTCCGGGGCATGGACGGCAAGAAGGGCCCGGACGGCGCCTACACGGCCGTGGAGGCCGCGGAAGGGGCCGTACGCCCCGACAGCACCGCGGACATCGCGGAGACCCTCCACATCGGCCGTATCGGCGTCCTCGACGCGGACTACTCGCCCCTCGTCATCGACTGGCGCGCCCCGGCCGCCGCGCCCTTCTACCGCTCGACCCCGGTCGACCCGGGCCGGGTGGTCCGCCGCCGCGTCATCCGCTCCAAGGGCCGGCGGGTCCTCGGCGTCGAGGACGACCTGATGCGTCCCGAGCTGACGGCGTCCCTCGACGGCCAGGAACTCGCGGTGATCGGCGACGGCGCCCTGATGGCGGCCCTCGGCCAGGCCCGCAGCCACACCATGCGGGACATCGTGTCGTCCATCCAGGCCGAACAGGACCTGGTGATCCGCGCCCCCGCCGCCTCGGTGACCTACGTCGAGGGCGGTCCGGGCACCGGCAAGACGGCCGTGGCCCTGCACCGCGCCGCCTACCTCCTCTACCAGGACCGCCGCCGGTACGCGGGCGGCATCCTGATCGTCTCCCCGACGCCCTTGCTCGTGGCGTACACGGAGGGTGTCCTGCCCTCCCTCGGCGAGGAGGGCCAGGTCGCCATCCGTGCCATCGGCTCCCTCGTCGACGGCGCCGAGGCCACCCTGTACGACTCCCCGGCCGTGGCCCGCGCGAAGGGCTCGTACCGCATGCTCGCGGTGCTGCGGAAGGCCGCGCGAGGCGCCCTGGAGCAGCACGACTCGCCGACGGTGACCAGCCGTCTGAGGGTCGTCGTCTTCGGCCGCCGGATCGAACTGGAGGCCCCGGAACTGGCCCGCATCCGCGAGTCGGCGCTCAGCGGCACGGCCCCCGTCAACCTGCTGCGCCCCCGCGCCCGCAGGCTGCTCCTGGACGCCCTGTGGGCCCGCTCGGGCGCCCAGGGCCGCCACACTGACCCTGAGCTGGCCGCGGAACTGCGCTCCTCCTTCGACGAGGACGTCACGACCGAGGACGACTTCATCGCGTTCCTGGACGCCTGGTGGCCGGAACTGACCCCCGCGTCGGTCCTCGCCGCCATGTCCGACGAACGCCGCCTCGGCCGCTGGGCCCGCCGCATCCTCAACCCGGGCGAGGTCCGCCGGGTCGCCCGCGCCCTCAAGCGCGACGGTCTCTCGGTCCACGACGTGGCCATGCTGGACGAGCTGGGAGCGATCCTCGGCACCCCGGCCCGTCCCCGCAAGAGACGTGACCTGGACCCCATGGACCAGCTCAGCGGCCTCGAAGAGCTGATGCCGGTACGGGAGGAGTCGCAGCGCGAACGGGCCGAGCGGCTCGCCCAGGAGCGCACCGAGTACGCCCACGTCATCGTCGACGAGGCCCAGGACCTCACCCCGATGCAGTGGCGCATGGTCGGCCGCCGCGGCCGGCACGCCACCTGGACGGTCGTCGGGGACCCGGCCCAGTCCTCCTGGTCCGACCCCGACGAGGCTGCCCAGGCCCGTGACGAGGCCCTGGGCAGCCGCCCGCGCCGCCGCTTTACCCTCACCGTCAACTACCGCAACCCGGCCGAGATCGCCGAACTGGCCGCCAAGGTGCTGGCCCTGGCGATGCCGGGCTCGGAGTCCCCGAGGGCGGTCCGCTCGACGGGCGTGGAGCCCCGCTTCGTGGCCGTACGGGATTCCCTGGCCCAGTCGGTCCGGGAGGAGGCCGCCCGCCTCCTGGATCTCGTCGACGGCACGGTCGGCGTCGTCGTGGCCATGAACCGCCGCGAGGAGGCGGCCCGCTGGCTGGCGGGTCTCGGCGACCGCGTGGTGGCCCTGGGCAGCCTGGAGGCCAAGGGCCTGGAGTACGACGCCACCGTGGTCGTCTCCCCGGCGGAGATCGCCGACGAGAGCCCGGCCGGCCTGCGGGTCCTGTACGTCGCCCTGACCCGCGCCACCCAGCAGCTCACGGTCGTCTCGGCGGACCGCGACGAGCCCGATGCGCAGGGGGTGCCCGACCTTCTCCGTGACTGAGGCCAAGACTGGCCAAGACAGAGCCCGATGGGAATTGCCTTACGGGGATCGTTTGTTACCGTTGACGATGGCACCGGCTCGATCCAAGCCCCCGGGCCCAACCTTCGTCGCTACGAGCGACCACTTGCCGCGAGGCGAGCATGGCGGGTCGGTGCCACTGAACGTCGCAGTGCAGGAGAGGCCCACGTCACCAGTGACGTGGGCCTCTCCTGCACTGCGTTTGCCCTGAAGAACTTATTGAGAACAAAACGTTCGCAATCGAGGCCCCGCTACCAGCTACTCCGCGGTAGGTGCGACGATCGGACGGCAAACCAAGCATCAGGGTGAAAGCAGAAGGAAGTCGGCCATGGCAACGGCGCCCAGCGTCTCCTACTCGATCACGGTCCGGTTGGAGGTGCCCGCGAGCGGAACCGCGGTCTCCCAGATCACCACCGCCGTGGAGTCCTCCGGAGGCTCGGTGACCGGCCTCGACGTCACCGCCTCCGGCCACGAACTGCTCCGGATCGACGTCACCATCGCGGCGACCTCGACCGCGCACGCCGACGAGATCGTCCAGAAGCTCCGCGGTATCGAGGGCGTCAGCCTCGGCAAGGTCTCGGACCGTACGTTCCTCATGCACCTCGGCGGCAAGATCGAGATGCAGTCCAAGCATCCGATCCGCAACCGGGACGACCTCTCCATGATCTACACCCCGGGCGTGGCCCGCGTGTGCATGGCGATCGCCGAGAACCCCGAGGACGCCCGCCGCCTCACCATCAAGCGCAACACCGTCGCGGTCGTGACGGACGGCTCCGCGGTCCTGGGCCTCGGTAACATCGGCCCGATGGCCGCCATGCCGGTCATGGAGGGCAAGGCGGCCCTCTTCAAGCGCTTCGCCGACATCGACGCCTGGCCGCTGTGCCTGGACACCCAGGACACCGACGAGATCGTCGCGATCGTCAAGGCGATCGCTCCCGGCTTCGCCGGCATCAACCTCGAGGACATCTCGGCCCCGCGCTGCTTCGAGATCGAGGCCCGCCTCCGCGAGGCCCTGGACATCCCCGTCTTCCACGACGACCAGCACGGCACCGCGATCGTCGTCCTCGCCGCCCTCACCAACGCCCTGCGCGTCACGGGCAAGGCCATCGGCGACATCCGGGTCGTCATGTCGGGCGCCGGCGCCGCCGGTACGGCCATCCTCAAGCTGCTGATCGCGGCCGGCGTCAAGCAGGCCGTCGTCGCCGACATCCAGGGCGTCGTCCACGCCGGCCGCGCGGACCTGGTCAACGCGGCCCCGGACTCCCCGCTGCGCTGGATCGCCGACAACACCAACCTCGAGGGCCTCACCGGCACCCTCAAGGAGGCCGTGCGCGGCGCCGACGTCTTCATCGGCGTCTCGGCCCCGAACGTCCTCGACGGCGACGACGTGGCCGCGATGGCGGAGGGCGCGATCGTGTTCGCGCTCGCGAATCCCGACCCCGAGGTCGACCCGGCGATCGCCCGCCAGACGGCCGCCGTCGTGGCCACCGGCCGCTCGGACTTCCCGAACCAGATCAACAACGTGCTGGTCTTCCCGGGTGTCTTCCGCGGTCTCCTGGACGCGCAGTCCCGCACGGTCAACACCGAGATGATGCTCGCTGCGGCGAGCGCACTCGCGAACGTCGTCACCGAGGACGAGCTGAACCCGAACTACATCGTGCCGAGCGTCTTCAACGACAAGGTCGCGGGCGCGGTGGCGGGTGCGGTGCGGGAGGCCGCGAAGGCGGCGGCCGAGTAGTTCCCGGTTCCCCGTGCCGTGTATGTGACGGTTACCACGGGCCCTCGTACCGGCGCGTCGGGGGCGCACGGCCCCCGGGCGCCTCTAGGGTGGCGGCCAGGTTCAGCCTGTCGGTCCCGGCCGCTGACGCTTTCCGTCTTACTCCCAAGGGTGTGCGTGTGACTCCCCCAGGGGTTCCGGATTGGCTTTCCCGCCGCAGGTGGGGGCAGGATGCGTCTTCGGGCGTGAGGGTCCGACGGCGGACCCGGGTCCGGGGACCCACCGAGGACCCTGGCAGCATCGGCTTCGCTGTGCCCCCCATGCGGCTCCGCCGCGGGGCACGCCTCAACAGCAAGAAGAACACGGGAGTAACAACATGAACCGCAGTGAGCTGGTGGCCGCCCTGGCCGACCGCGCCGAGGTCACCCGCAAGGACGCCGACGCCGTTCTGGCCGCGTTCGCCGAGACCGTCGGTGAGATCGTCGCCAAGGGCGACGAGAAGGTCACCATCCCCGGCTTCCTGACCTTCGAGCGCACCCACCGTGCCGCTCGCACCGCGCGCAACCCGCAGACCGGCGACCCGATCGACATCCCCGCCGGTTACAGCGTCAAGGTCTCCGCGGGCTCCAAGCTCAAGGAAGCGGCCAAGGGCAAGTAAGGGCGCCTGTTCGCCGACATGGCTTGGCGCCATGGGCGACTGCGGGGCCGTCGTGGCTGGTCGCGCAGTTCCCCGCGCCCCTTGAGGGTGCTGCAGTTGACGCCGATGGGGCGGTCACCCGGGTTCGGGTGGCCGCCCCATCGGCGTTCGTACGTCTGGTGGCTATCCGAGGGCCTTGCCGGGCAGCTCGACCTTCGCGCCCAGTTCCACGAGCTTCTCCATGAAGTTCTCGTAGCCCCGGTTGATCAGGTCGATGCCGTGCACCCTGGACGTCCCCTGGGCGGCCAGGGCGGCGATGAGGTACGAGAAGCCGCCCCGGAGGTCCGGGATGACCAGGTCGGCGCCCTGGAGGCGCGTGGGGCCCGACACGACCGCCGAATGGAGGAAGTTGCGCTGGCCGAAGCGGCAGTGGGAGCCGCCGAGGCACTCGCGGTAGAGCTGGATGTGCGCACCCATCTGGTTGAGCGCGGAGGTGAACCCGAGGCGGGACTCGTACACCGTCTCGTGGACGATGGAGAGGCCGGTGGCCTGCGTCAGCGCGACCACCAGGGGCTGCTGCCAGTCCGTCTGGAAACCGGGGTGTACGTCCGTCTCCAGGGCGATCGACTTCAGCTGGCCGCCGGGGTGCCAGAAGCGGATGCCCTCGTCGTCGATCTCGAAGGCACCGCCCACCTTCCGGTAGGTGTTCAGGAACGTCATCATCGACCGCTGCTGGGCGCCGCGGACATAGATGTTGCCCTCGGTCGCCAGCGCCGCCGACGCCCACGACGCGGCCTCCAGGCGGTCCGGGAGGGCTGCGTGGTTGTAGCCGTCGAGCTTGTCGACCCCGGTGACGCGGATGGTGCGGTCCGTGTCCATGGCGATGATCGCGCCCATCTTCTGCAGTACGCAGATGAGGTCCTCGATCTCGGGCTCCACGGCCGCGTTGGACAGCTCCGTGACGCCCTCCGCCAGCACGGCCGTCAACAGCACCTGCTCGGTGGCGCCCACGGACGGGTACGGCAGCGCGATCTTCGTGCCGCGCAGCCGCTGCGGAGCCTCCAGGTACTGCCCGTCCGCCCGCTTCTCGATCGTCGCGCCGAACTGCCGCAGCACCTCGAAGTGGAAGTCGATGGGCCGGCCGCCGATGTCACAGCCGCCGAGACCCGGGATGAACGCGTGTCCGAGGCGGTGCAGCAGCGGGCCGCAGAGGAGGATCGGGATACGGCTCGACCCCGCGTGCGCGTCGATGTCGGCGACGTTGGCGCTCTCCACGTGCGACGGGTCCATGATCAGCTCGCCGGGCTCCTCGCCCGGACGGACCGTCACCCCGTGCAGCTGGAGCAGCCCGCGCACGACACGGACGTCACGGATGTCGGGGACATTGCGCAGTCGACTTGGCGCACTGCCCAGCAGGGCGGCGACCATGGCCTTCGGTACGAGGTTCTTCGCACCGCGGACACGGATCTCGCCCTCCAGCGGGGTGCCGCCGTGGACAATCAGTACGTCGTCTGTGCCGTTGACCGTCATGTATCTCGCGTTCCGATGAGTTGGGCGGGGAGTGTTGGCGGGCCCGTCGTACAGGACGCGGCCGTACAGGCACGCGCAGGAGCCGAAGAGCAAGGGTAAACGCCGCACACCCCCCTTCTGTAAGCCCAAGCGCCGCCCAGCCGTGTCATAGGTTTGCCACAACACGAACCGTTCGCCGCCGGGTACATGCCGTCACCGGCGCAGGCGCGCGCCCGCTCCGCTTCCGTACGCCCTGACCTGCCTTCACCCTGGTACCCCGATTGGCTCCCCTCAGAGGGGGAAGATGCGAGATCATGTCTGGCATGACCGAGGTGTCCTCGCTCACAGGGCGACTGCTCGTGGCCACGCCCGCCCTGGCGGACCCGAATTTCGACCGCGCGGTCGTGCTCCTTCTCGACCACGACCAGAAGGGTTCCCTCGGCGTCGTCCTCAACCGTCCGACCCCGGTGGACGTCGGGGACATCCTGGAGGGCTGGGCGGAACTCGCGGGTGAACCGGGGGTCGTCTTCCAGGGCGGCCCCGTCGCCCTCGACTCGGCGCTCGGCGTCGCGGTCATCCCCGGCGGCGGCGTGTCCGGCGAGCGCACCCCTCTCGGCTGGCGGCGCGTGCACGGCGCGATCGGCGTCGTCGACCTGGAAGCGCCGCCGGAACTGCTCGCGAAGGCGCTCGGGTCACTGCGCATCTTCGCCGGGTACGCGGGCTGGGGACCGGGGCAGCTGGAGACCGAGTTGACGGACGGCGCCTGGTACGTCGTCGAGTCGGAGCCCGGAGACATCTCCTGCCCGTCCCCGGAACGCCTGTGGCGCGAGGTTCTCAGACGCCAGCGCAGCGAACTGGCGATGGTCGCGACGTATCCGGACGACCCTTCGCTGAACTGAGGGGTGTGACCTTCAGTACCCTGGGCGCTATGAGCACTCTTGAGCCTGAGACCCAGCCCCAGCGCGGGACTGGTACGGGGACCCTCGTCGAACCGGCGCCGCAGACCTCGCACGGCGACGGCGACCACGAGCGCTTCGCCCACTACGTCCAGAAGGACAAGATCATGGCGAGCGCCCTCGACGGGACTCCCGTCGTGGCGCTGTGCGGCAAGGTCTGGGTACCGGGCCGCGACCCGAAGAAGTACCCGGTGTGTCCCATGTGCAAGGAGATCTACGAGTCCATGGGCTCCGGTGGCGACGAGGGCAAGGGCGACGGCAAGAAGTAGGCCGCGCTGGTTGGCCGTTCAGTAGTGCGAGGTCCCCAGGTGCGTTTTGCGCGCCCTGGGGACCTTTGTGCTGTCTGTCGTTGCACGGGATGCGTCGGCCGGTCACAGAGTGGTGGAGACGTGGTCAAGACCTCTTGTGGCCATGTCCGTGGAGTCCATAACCTCCGTGGTGTTGTGCAGAGCGAAACATCCATTGCGTATGTTGCAACGCTTTCACCGGAGGAAACGCCAGATGAAGCCCTCTGTCCGATCTGTTCGATCCGTCCGACTGGTCGCCCCCGTTGCCGCCCTGGCCCTCGCCGGGTTCACCGCCACCGCTTGTGCCCCCGAGACCTCCGACAACTCCTCCTCCGGCAAGGACGAGCAGACCGGCACCCTGCGCGTGTGGCTCTTCCAGGAGGTCGGCAACACCCCGAAGGAGAAGGTCGTCACGTCGGTCGTCGACGCCTTCGAGAAGGCCCACAAGGGGGTCGACGTCAAGGTCGAGTACATCCCCGTCGAGACCCGCGCCCAGCGCATCAAGGCCGCCTTCAACGACCCGAAGAGCGCCCCCGACGTCATCGAGTACGGCAACACGGACACCGCCGGCTATGTCGCCGACGGTGGACTCCTAGACGTCAGCAAGGAGTTCGCGGCCTGGGACGAGGCCACGGACACCGACCCGACCGCCCGTCAGTCCGTCACCGTCGACGGCAAGGTCTACGGCGCCCCCTTCTTCGTCGGCGTCCGCGCCCTCTACTACCGCACCGACGTCTTCAAGGAGCTCGGCCTCGACGTCCCGAAGACCATGGCCGAGTTGACCACGACCGCCCACGAGATCCGCGCGGCCGAGCCCGACCTGTACGGGCTCGTGGTCGGCGGCGCCTTCACCTATGGCGCGATGCCCTTCATCTGGGCCAACGGCGGCGAACTCGCCACCGGCCGAGGCGGTTCGTACGCCTCCGCCATCGACAGCACCGCCGCCCAGAAGGGCATCAAGGCCTACACCTCCCTCTTCGGCGACGACAACTGCCCCGCCGCCAAGTGCGCGGGCATGGGCGGCAACGACACCATCACCGCCTTCGCCGCGGGCAAGGCCGGCATGGCGATCGGCGGCGACTTCAACCACGCGGCCGTCCAGGCGGGCAAGGTCAAGGACGACTACGCGGTCGTACCGCTGCCGGGCGTCGAGGCCGGCTCGGTGGCACCGGCGTTCGCGGGCGGGAACAACCTCGGTGTGCTGAACAGCACTTCGCATCGCACGCTCGCCGTCGACCTCATGGAACAGCTCGCCTCCAAGCAGACACAGACCCGACTGTTCGACGCCATGGGCTTCCTGCCGACCTTCGCCGACGTGCGCGAAACCGTGGCCAAGAAGCAGCCGTACGTCGCGCCCTTCGTGAAGACCCTCGCCGCGGGCACCAAGTTCGTGCCGGCGTCGCCCGCCTGGTCCCGGATCGACTCCTCGCTGGTCCTGCCGACGATGTTCCAGGAGATCGTCAGCGGCAAGAAGGACGTCGCGGCGGCTTCCGCGGAGGCGGCGAAGAAGATGGACGACGCGTTCGGCTCCGCCGGGTGACGCAGAGTGCAGCGCCTAGTAGCTCGCGGGCTGATGAGCGTCGGCGGGTGCGGGTGGTCCGTGGCTTGTCCCGCAGTTCCTCGCGCCCCTCTGGTGGGTCCAGCACCCCTTGGTTGTATCTTGCCCCTGCTCTTGTGGTCCTTGGGGGGCTGCTCCTCTACCCCATTTACCAGCTCGGGCTGATCTCGTTCTTCCACTACACCCAGGCACAGGTCAGCGGTGGTCAGCCGGCCACCTTCGAGGGGTTCGGCAACTACCGGGAGATCTTCTCCGACGCCCAGTTCTGGCAGGTGCTGCTGGCGACGGTCGTCTTCGCGGCGGCCTGTGTGGTCTCCACGCTCTCCGTCGGCTGCGCCCTCGCGGTCCTGCTGACTCGTGTCCGTGCCCTGCCCCGCCTCGCGTTGATGCTGGCGGCGCTCGGCGCGTGGGCGACCCCCGCGGTCACCGGCTCCACGGTCTGGCTGCTGCTCTTCGACCCCGACTTCGGGCCGGTCAACCGGATGCTGGGCCTCGGCGACCACTCATGGACGTACGGCCGGCTCAGCGCCTTCCTTCTGGTGCTGCTCGAAGTGGTGTGGTGCTCCTTCCCGTTCGTGATGGTCACGGTGTACGCGGGCATCCGCGCCGTACCGGCCGAGGTCCTGGAGGCGGCGGAACTGGACGGCGCCTCCCAACTGCGCGTCTGGCGCTCGGTGCTGGCGCCGATGCTCCGCCCGATCCTGGTGGTCGTCACCATCCAGTCGGTCATCTGGGACTTCAAGGTCTTCACCCAGATCTACGTGATGACGAACGGGGGCGGCATCGCCGGCCAGAACCTCACCCTCAACGTGTACGCCTACCAACAGGCCTTCGCCTCCTCCCAGTACAGCCTCGGCTCGGCGATCGGGATCGTGATGCTGCTGATCCTGCTCGCCGTGACCCTCGTGTACCTGCGGCTGCTGCGCAGGCAGGGGGAGGAGCTGTGATGTACGGCAACGTTGTCCAAGCCGGCCGAGGTGTCCGAGGTGTCCGCCGCTTCGTACGGCGGCCCTGGCGACTGGCCGCCGAGGTGTCGGCGCTGCTGATCGCGGCCGTCGTCGCCTTCCCCCTCTACTGGATGGTGCTCAGCGCCTTCAAACCGGCCGGTGAGATCGAGTCGACCGAACCGCGCCCCTGGACGTCGGCCCCCTCCCTGGACTCCTTCCGGCGCGTCTTCGGGCAGCAGGAATTCGGCCGGTACTTTCTCAACAGCCTTGTGGTCGCCTGCTCCGTGGTCATCGTCTCGGCGCTGATCGCGTTTCTCGCGGCGACCGCGGTGACCCGATTCCGGTTCCGTTTCCGGACCACCCTGCTGATCATGTTCCTGATGGCCCAGATGGTGCCCGTGGAGGCGCTCACGATCCCGCTGTTCTTCCTCATGCGGGACTTCGGGCAGCTGAACACGCTGGGCGCGCTGATCCTGCCGCACATCGCCTTCTCGCTGCCCTTCGCGATCTGGATGCTGCGGGGTTTCGTGAAGGCGGTTCCGGAGGCGCTGGAGGAGGCCGCGTACATCGACGGGGCGAGCCGGTCGCGATTCCTGTGGCAGATCCTTTTCCCGCTGGTCTTCCCGGGGTTGGTGGCCACCAGCGTGTTCTCCTTCATCTCGGCCTGGAACGACTTCCTGTTCGCCAAGTCGTTCATCATCAGTGACACCTCCCAGTCGACGCTGCCGATGGCTCTGCTGGTCTTCTACAAGCCGGACGACCCGGACTGGGGCGGCGTGATGGCCGCCTCCACGGTGATGACGATTCCGGTGCTGGTGTTCTTCGTACTCGTACAGCGCCGACTGGTGTCGGGGCTCGGTGGAGCGGTTAAGGACTGACGTGACTGAACTGATTCCGGCGCCCTTGCGGGACGTCGGCAACGCGGGCGGCTTCGTCCTCGACGAGACCACGGTGATCGACGCCGGGCCCGGCACCGAGGCGACAGCGCGCTGGCTGCGCGGTGTCCTGGGGGCTGCGACGGGCCTCGCGCTGCCGCCCGGAGCGGGGGCCGCGGGCGAGACCGTCCGGCTGCGGGTCCTGCCCGAGGACGCCGGTCACCTGGGCCCCGAGGGCTACAAGCTGTACGTCGACGGGGACGCCGTCTCCCTCCACGGCGGCGGGCCGGCCGGGGTGTTCTGGGGCGCGCAGACGCTCCGTCAACTGCTCGGCCCCGATGCCTTCCGGCGTGCCCCTGTCACTCCTGGCCGACAGTGGCTCGTCCCCGGCGTATTCGTCGAGGACACCCCCCGTTTCCGCTGGCGTGGCCTCATGCTGGACGTGGCCCGGCACTTCATGCCCAAGGAAGGCGTCCTGCGCTACCTGGACCTGATGGCGGCGCACAAACTCAACGTCTTCCACTTCCATCTGACGGACGACCAGGGCTGGCGCGTAGAGATCAAGCGGTACCCGAAACTGACGGAGGTCGGCTCCTGGCGGGCCCGGACCAAATTCGGCCACCGGGCCTCACCACTGTGGGAGGAGAAGCCGCACGGTGGCTTCTACACCCAGGACGACATCCGCGAGATCGTCGCCTACGCCGCCGAGCGGCATATCGGCGTGGTCCCCGAAATCGACGTACCGGGGCACTCGCAGGCCGCCATCGCCGCGTATCCGGAACTCGGCAACACAGACGTCATCGACACCACCTCCCTCTCCGTCTGGGACAACTGGGGGATCAGCCACAACGTACTCGCCCCCACTGACAACACCCTGCGCTTCTACGAGGGCGTCTTCGAGGAAGTCCTCGACCTGTTCCCGGCGGGCGCGGGGAACTTCTCGGAGTTCGTCCACATCGGCGGCGACGAGTGCGCGAAGGAGCAGTGGCGGGAGTCGCCCACCGCGCAGGCCCGCATCGAGGAACTCGGGGTCGGCGACGAGGACGGGCTCCAGTCGTGGTTCGTACGGCACTTCGACACCTGGCTCACGGAACGCGGGCGCCGGCTCATCGGCTGGGACGAGATCCTGGAGGGCGGCCTCGCACCCGGCGCCGCCGTCTCCTCCTGGCGCGGATACGCGGGCGGCATCACGGCCACGCGCGCGGGTCACGACGTCGTCATGTGCCCCCAGGAGCACGTGTACTT
Organism: Streptomyces lacrimifluminis; assembly: GCF_014646095.1. Classification (GTDB taxonomy): domain Bacteria; phylum Actinomycetota; class Actinomycetes; order Streptomycetales; family Streptomycetaceae; genus Streptomyces; species Streptomyces lacrimifluminis. The sequence goes on from NZ_BMMU01000008.1 coordinate 123,825, forward strand.
GGACCACCGTCAGCACGGAGGCGCCGACGAACCCGCCCCCATCGGGTACGTCCGCACCCTTGAGGATGTCTTCCGCTTCGAGCCGGTTCCGCCGGAGTTGGGCCCCGAGGAGGCCCGGCACGTCCTCGGCACGCAGGCCAACCTGTGGACCGAGGTGATGGAGGACACCGGGCGGGTGGACTACCAGGCCTTCCCTCGGCTGGCCGCCTTCGCCGAGGTCGCCTGGAGCGCTCTGCCCGCGCCCGCCGAACGGGACTACGCCGACTTCGAACGCCGGATGACCGCCCATTACGGGCGACTTGACGCCCTCGGCGTCGGTTACCGGCCGCCCGCGGGGCCGCATCCGTGGCAGCGGCGGCCAGGCGTCCTCGGACGTCCGATCGAGGGGACGCCCCCGAACGTGTGAGGCGGACCGGGGCGCGGCGTGTCCCCGCGCGCGTGCCCCGAAACTCTTTCCCCACAGCACCCCATGAGGCCTCATGAGGAGAAACGCGCACAAAAGTCAACGAAGCGTGCCAATCGGAACTGATCGGCGATGCCGTGTGAAAACGGACCATCCCACTGGTGAGAGGGGCGAATGCCTCCTAGCGGACCCCTGCGTTCGGGTCTCGCGAGAATGTGCCAGAGTTGCCACGTCCGCCCTGTCAGCACGTACCGTACGGCAACACAGGTGGGACCAGGTGGGGCAGCGGGAAGGGGCAGCCGGTTTGACCACGCACGCACCGCAGGCGGCGCAGGCCGTGACGCTGCCCGCCTCGCTGGACGAGGCCGTCGCGGCGCTCGCCGCCATGCCGGCGGCCGTCCCCGTGGCGGGCGGCACCGATCTCATGGTCACCGTCAACTCCGGGCAGCTCAGGCCCGCCGCACTCGTCGGCCTCGGCCGGATCAGCGAGATCCGGGGCTGGCAGTACCAGGACGGCCACGCCCTGCTCGGCGCCGGCCTCACCCACGCGCGGATGGGCCGCCCCGACTTCGCCGCCCTGATCCCGGCCCTGGCCGCCTCCGCGCGCGCCGCGGGCCCGCCGCAGATCCGCAACGCGGGCACCCTGGGCGGCAACATCGCCACGGCCGCTCCCACGGGGGACGCGCTGCCCGTGCTGGCCGCTCTGGAGGCGACGCTGATCATCGCGGGCCCCGGTGGCGCCCGCCGTGAGATCCCGGTGTCGCACCTGCTGGCCGGGGTGGAAATGTTGCGTGCCGGTGAACTCATCGGCTTCGTGCGCGTGCCCCTGCTGCACGCGCCCCAGGTCTTCCTGAAGGCCACCGGACGGACCGGCCCCGGGCGCGCCCTCGCGTCCGTCGCGCTCGTCCTCGACCCCGCCCGGCGTGGAGTCAGGTGCGCCGTCGGCGCCATAGCGCCGATGCCGCTGCGCCCCCTGGACGCCGAGCAGTGGGTCGCCCGGCTCATCGACTGGGACAACAACCGCACGATCGTCCCGGAGGCACTGGGTGCCTTCGGCGAGTACGTCGCCGCGGCCTGCATCCCGGACCCGGTTCCGGCCGAGGACGGCTCCGTACCATCGCTTCCGCCCGCGGTCCTGCACCTGCGGCGCACCGTCGCCGCGCTGGCCCGACGAGCACTGGGGAGGGCTCTGTCGTGACCGACGACCAGTACGGCGACGACCAGTACGGCGACCCGCGCGGGAGCCGGCAACAGGAGCAGCACGGGGATCAGCGCGCAGAGGGCGCGCCCCGGGGCGCGGGCCGCTGGGACCCGCTGCCCCAGGGCGACTACGACGACGGCGCCACCGCCTTCGTGAAGCTCCCCGAAGGGGGCATCGACGCGTTCCTGGCCTCCGTGGACAGCCCGCTGGCCGCGCCCGGCCACGGGTACGTGCCCCCGCAGATAGCGGCGGCGCCGGGGGCCGAGGACGGTTCCCCGGACGCGCCGGGCGCGTGGGGGACGCCGCCCGCGCCCCCCGGGGGCACCCAGTGGCCGGACCCGAACGCCGTGCCCCAGGAGGCGCAGCGGCACGACGGGTTCAGCTACGACCAGAGCTCCACGGGGCAGTGGGCCTTCGACCAGGGAACGGGTGCGCCGGACGCCGCCGCCTCAGGGGCCGCGGGCCGCGAGGTGACCGGGGAGTGGCGGATCCCCGTCGCCGGTGGTGACCTTCCGGACGAGTCGGGTGAGTTCAGCACCTCGGCGCTGGTCGAGCAGTGGGGCGGCACGCCGCCCGCCACGCTCCCCGGCGGCGCGTCAGCGCCCTGGGCGACGGAGGCCCCGGCACAGCCCTGGTCGCCCGGACCCGGCCCGGAGCCGGAGTCCGACCGTACGAACGGCGCGGGGGCGACGCACGCGCCCGAAACAGCGCACGAAACGGACGGGGCCGGTCGCGCTGCCGACGGGATCGGTCACCGGTCCGACGCCCCCGGTCACACCGCCACCGAAGCCGGTCACGCGGTCGCGGACGAGGGTCAGGACCCCGCCGCGGTCACCCCCGGCCCCGAAGAGGCCCCTGACGGCCTCGCAGAGGCCGCCACGGAGTCCGACCCCGCTCCTGGGCCGGAAACCTCGCCGGAGGCCGCTGAGGGGGCCGTGGAAGGCGAGCCGGAGGCGGACACCGAGGCATCCGGTGCCACGGCGACCGCCACGGAGCCCGCCGAGAAGCCCGCCGCGGAGCCCGACGCGGCCGATCCGGCCGAAGACGCCCCCGGACTGCCCGGTGAGGAACACCCCCTCGCCTCGTACGTGCTGCGCGTCAACGGCTCCGACCGGCCCGTCCCCGACGCCTGGATCGGCGAGTCGCTGCTCTACGTCCTGCGCGAGCGCCTCGGCCTCGCCGGTGCGAAGGACGGCTGCTCCCAGGGCGAGTGCGGGGCCTGCAACGTGCAGGTGGACGGACGGCTCGTCGCCTCCTGCCTGGTGCCCGCGGTCACCGCGGCCGGCAGCGAGGTCCGTACCGTGGAGGGCCTCGCCACCGACGGGCAGCCCTCGGACGTCCAGCGGGCGCTCGCCAAGTGCGGGGCCGTGCAGTGCGGTTTCTGCGTCCCCGGGATGGCGATGACCGTGCACGACCTCCTGGAGGGCAACCCGGCCCCGACCGAACTGGAGACGCGCCAGGCCCTGTGCGGCAACCTGTGCCGCTGCTCCGGCTACCGGGGCGTCCTGGAGGCGGTCCGCGAGGTCGTCGCCGAGCGCGAGGCGCACGCCGCCGACGCCGAGGGCGAGGACGGCGAGGCCCGCATCCCGCACCAGGCCGGACCGGGCGGGGGCGGCGTCAACCCCTCCGCGTTCGACGCCCCGGGCTTCGAGCCCGCCCGGAACCACGACTCGCACGCGTACGACCAGACTCACGGCCAAGACGGAGGCCAGACGTGAGCAACGAAGCCGCCACCGCCACCGCGACCACGGCCGCGGAGGCCGCCCCCGACGCGGAGGCACTCCCGCACGGCCTCGGCGTGTCACTGCCGCCCGCCGACGCGCGCGCGAAGACGGAGGGCACCTTCCCGTACGCGGCCGACCTGTGGGCCGAGGGCCTGCTGTGGGCCGCCGTACTGCGCTCACCGCACCCGCACGCGCGCATCCTCTCCATCGACACCACCCACGCGCGGGAGATGCCCGGCGTACGGGCCGTCGTGACGCACGAGGACGTACCCGGGGTCGAACTGCACGGCCGTGGCAGAGCCGACCGCCCGATGTTCGCCTCCGAGGTCGTACGCCACCACGGGGAGCCCATCGCCGCCGTCGCCGCCGACCACCCGGACACCGCGCGCATGGCGGCGGCGGCCGTCATCGTCGAGTACGAGGTACTCGACCCGGTGACCGACCCCGAGCAGGCTTTCGAGGCCGAACCGCTGCACCCCGACGGCAACCTGATCCGGCACATCCCGCTGCGCCACGGCGACCCGGACGCGGTCGGCGAGATCGTCGTGGAGGGCCTCTACCGGATCGGCCGCCAGGACCCGGCCCCCATCGGCGCCGAGGCGGGCCTCGCGGTACCGCGCCCCGACGGCGGCGTGGAGCTGTACCTCGCCTCCACGGACCCCCACGCCGACCGTGACGCCGCCGCCGCCTGCTACGGCCTGGAACCCGAGCGCGTGAAGGTGGTCGTCACGGGAGTCCCCGGCGCCACCGCCGACCGCGAGGACCAGGGCTTCCAGCTCCCGCTCGGCCTCCTCGCCCTGAAAACGGGCTGCCCGGTGAAGCTGACGGCGACCCGCGAAGAGTCCTTCCTGGGCCACGTCCACAGACATCCCACCCTCCTGCGCTACCGCCACCACGCGGACACCGACGGCAAGCTGGTGAAGGTCGAGGCGCAGATCCTGCTCGACGCGGGCGCGTACGCGGACACCTCCGGGGAGGCCCTCGCGGCGGCCGTCTCCTTCGCCTGCGGCCCGTACGTCGTCCCCAACGCCTTCATCGAGGGCTGGGCGGTGCGCACCAACAACCCGCCCTCCGGCCATGTCCGCGGCGAGGGCGCGATGCAGGTCTGCGCGGCCTACGAGGCCCAGATGGACAAGCTGGCCAAGAAGCTGGCCGTCGACCCGGCGGAGCTGCGCCTGCGCAACGCGATGGCCACCGGGGACGTACTCCCGACCGGCCAGTCCGTCACCTGCCCGGCCCCGGTCGCCGAACTCCTCCAGGCGGTACGGGACTTCCCGCTCCCGGCGCTTCCCAAGGACACCCCCGAGGAGGAGTGGCTGCTCCCGGGCGGCCCCGAGGGCGCGGGCGAACCGGGCGCCGTCCGACGCGGCGTCGGCTACGGCCTGGGCATGGTCCACATGCTCGGCGCCGAGGGCGCGGACGAGGTCTCGACGGCCACCGTCAAGGTCCACGACGGCATCGCCACGGTCCTGTGCGCGGCCGTGGAAACAGGCCAGGGCTTCACCACGCTGGCCCGCCAGATCGTCCAGGAGACCCTGGGCATCGACGAGGTCCACGTGGCCCCGGTCGACACCGACCAGCCCCCGGCCGGCCCGGGCGCCCGGGGCCGCCACACCTGGGTGTCGGGCGGCGCGGTGGAACGGGCGGCGAAGATGGTCCGCACCCAGCTGCTCCAGCCCCTGGCGCACAAGTTCGGCATGTCCACGGAACTGCTCCAGATCACCGACGGCAAGATCACCTCGTACGACGGTGTCCTGTCGACCACGGTGACGGAGGCGATGGACGGCAAGGAACTCTGGGCCACCGCCCAGTGCCGCCCCCACCCCACGGAGCCACTGGACGAGGCGGGCCAGGGCGACGCCTTCGTCGGCCTCGCCTTCTGCGCGATCCGCGCGGTGGTGGACGTCGACATCGAGCTGGGCTCGGTACGCGTGGTGGAACTGGCGCTCGCCCAGGACGTCGGCCGAGTCCTCAACCCCGCCCAACTGGCGGCCCGTATCGAGGCGGGCGTCACCCAGGGCGTCGGCATCGCGCTCACGGAGAACCTGCGCTCCGCGCGCGGGCTGATCCGCCACCCCGACCTCACGGGCTACGCTCTCCCGACCGCCCTGGACGCCCCGGACATCCACATCGTCAAACTGGTCGAGGAACGGGACGTGGTGGCCCCCTTCGGCGCGAAGGCGGCGAGCGCGGTACCGGTGGTGACGTCCCCGGCGGCCATCGCCTCGGCGGTACGCGCGGCGACCGGCCGCCCGGTGAACCGCCTCCCGATCCGCCCGCAGGCGGCGGTGGTGACGACGACACCATGACGGCTCCGACTCCGAATCCGACTCCGACTCCGGAGGAGCCGCAGCGCTACGAGCCCGGGCCGACGCCCGGCAAGGTGCTGGTGTGGGTGCTGCTGTTCCTGGTGGCGGCGGTCGTGGTCGTCGTGGGTGGCGTGTACTTCGGCTGAGGTCTTTTTATGCTCCCTTGCAGGTCAGGGGCGGTTGTCAGTGGTGCCGCGTAGTGTTCTGGTCAGTGGGAGGGCCTGCCGGGCAGCGGACGTTTTCGACGTCACGCCGGGGGCCTGCGAACAACCATGCGCGGGGGAAACCATGAGCACGACGATCACTCCGACCAGGGACGAGTACGAGTCGCTGACGCGCGTGGAACTGCCGTTCGGCAGGGGCCGGTCGAGGTGCGGCGCACTGCGCACCGGGGCTGTGCGGACCGGGGCCCTGCGGACGGTGGTGAACTCGACGGGAGAGACACCCTCGACGCAGCTCCCGCGCAACCGCCCCGCCCCGACGAACCGGCGCCGGCCGACGTCCTCCCTGGAGTTGCTGCTGCGGTTCGCGGCGGCGACTGAGGAGATGACAGCCGCGCGACGCCAACTGGCTTTCTCCGTAGGCCCATCCGGCCCCCGGACGCTGGCGGAGACGTCCCGGCACCTGCTGACGGTGTTCGCGCAGGGCACCGGCGGTGGTGGTGATGTGCTGCCGTACTGGAAGATGGCGGCCTCGATCCGCCCGCTGGCCCGGATCGCGGCCTCCGGCGCGGAGTCGGGCCTCGCCCTGGACCTGCCCGCCCGGCTCCTTGAGCAGGCGTTCGGCCACGCCAGGGTGGCGCGCTTCGAGGACGTCGACTTCCCGGCACCCCTCACCCACGAGCCGACGCGCCGCTTCCTCAGCGGCACGGGACTCCCGGAGGACGGCTCCCTCTTCCAGCTGGACACGGAGATACCGCTGCCGACACTCGCCGAGTACTGCGCGGACGAGGACACGGCAGCGGAACTCCCGCAGGGAGCGGGCGACTTGATCCGCCTGGGCCACTTGGGTCACCAGGGCGGCCTGGCCGAGGGCAACAGCCTGGTGCTGGACGGCAGAACGGGCACGATCCTCACCTGGAACGAGCCCGAGACCACGCTTCACCCCCTGAACACGGACATCTCGACCCTCGCGTACACCCTGTGGCTGATGCACCGGGCGAAGACGATCGACTTCGACGGCGAGGCGGGCAGGGTGCTCTGAACGCGGGGCAGTCGCCACCTACCGTTCCTTGGCTCGCGTCAGCCGGTTTTCCGGACGGGCGTACTGCTGCGCCCGTGCTCTCGACCAGCGAGCTCGGCGTCGAGCGTCTCCTGGGCCACGCGCATGGCCTCGGCGTACACGGGGTCCTGCAGCCGCCTCCACATCTCGTCCTCGGCGACGTCCTCGACGTGGCTGACCACCCACCAGATGTTGCCGAAGGGGTCCTTGACGCGCCCTCCGCGCTGCCCGAAAGCGTTGTCCGACATGGCGGTGACGACCTGGCCGCCGGCGGCGACAGCTCGTGAGAACGCCTTCTCCGCATCGGCGACGAACACGCGCAGCAGACTCGGCATGACGGGCCAGTCCGCATGCCGGTCGAAGGCAAGCACAACGGTGTCACCGACCCGGATCTCCCCGTGCCCGACCGAGCCGTCCTCCGTCAGCACCCGCCCGAGCTCCTCCCCGTCGAACACCTGGGCGACGAAGTCGAGAAAGGCCCCCGTGTCATCGGTGACGACCCAGGGCGCGACGGTGGTGTAGCCCTCCGGGGCGATGTTGGGTTGCTTGGACATGGGGGATCCTCTCGCCGATGTTGGTTGTGCCAGCAACGACGCTAGGTGGGGTATAGGCCTGTTTCTGTCCTAGACGCAGCGAACTTGAGTCGCGACAGGTCTCCCCCGGGGCCGGAGAAGGGGCAGTCGTTCACAGCCACATAGCGGCTACGTCTCTCCGGTCCAGGTTCGGTTCGGCTCCCTCTCCCAGGGCGAGGGAGCGTCTTTGTGGGGCCGCCATCCTGTGGGCACTTCGCTCCCCGGCGGTGCTCCCTGTTGCTCCCACGTGGACCAACGGCGATAGCAGCTCTGTAGCCATGCCTCAGCGCCGGCACGGCTGTCCCATTCGAGAGGGAGAAGCGTGGCCGGGTCCTCGTCGTCAGGGAGCGTGCAATAACCCCACATCTGTAAGTCGAGGATGACCCAACGCTTGTGGTCTGGGGTCATCGTGGGCACGTAGCGACTAGGCATGAACAGAAGGAGAGCCCAATGACGCCAGCAAGCGGCTCGTCCAGCGCTGGGAAGCAGGCACGACAGGTGCTCCCCGAGCTGTCTACGCAAGGGCCCTGGAGCGAGTCACGGGGCGACCGATCGACCCTTTGGGCTTCGCGACCCCGGTGGCGGTGGCGAGCGTCCGCAGCGACGGCCATGGTGGCCATGACCTGGAGTCGTCATCGGTTACCGCTCCCGGTGCTGTGCCCAAGCGGCAGACGGAGACTCGGAAGCCGAGCGGGAACTACTCGGGTATCTGGGTCAGCCGCTACGAGTTCTTCTCCAGCGGACGCGACAGCAGCTTCACTGGCCTCCACTACGTCGTGCTCTTGGAGCACGGCAACAAGCTCACGGTCCGCTCTCTGCCGAACGGCTCCCTGAACCCCAACTCCCCACTCTCCATGGACCTGACCGTTGATGGAAACGTGGTCACGGGCACGTGGGTGGAGGAGACGGCGATCGACGGGTACTACGCGGGTGCGCGGTATCACGCTGCCATTCAGATGCTCATCGAGCCCACGGGGCGTCGGATGCAAGGTAAGTGGATCGGGTTCGGCAGGGAATTCGACGTGAACACGGGTCCGTGGATACTGGAGTTCAAGGACGCTTCCACCAACAAGGAATCCCTGGAGAAGTGGAACGTACGGCCGGAAGCCTGACAGGTCGGGGGCTGAGACGGATGATTGGAAGGGGGTCTGAGGAGTCCACCCTCCCAATCATCCAGTCAGGGCATCAAAGGCCGTGGCGGGAATCGAACCCGCGTAATTCGCTTTGCAGGCGAATCCCTGAACCACTCGGGCACACGGCCGGGTTGGGAGCGGAGGGTGGGGGTGGTCCTGGTGACCGTTTCCCTGATCCGTTCCGAACTTCGTGACTTGACCGTAGGGGCCGGGAGTGTGGGGGATCAAGGGAACCGGGCGCGCTGCAACGGGACTGCCATACGCCGTTCATGAACCGGGGCGGGGGAAGGGCAGGGTCGGTCGGCGGCCGGTGGTCGTACGACCATGGTCCCGGGTGGGGTCCCTCCCTCCGACAGGGGTCAAGGTGGGGGACGACCCTTACGCTGGCCTTCATGACCTCACTGGAACCGGGCGACACCGGCGTCGCTGACGACACCGCCGACGAGACCGCCGGCGCGGACAACCCTTTGGCTGCCGTACCCGGTGAGGGGGTGCTGGGGCGTTCCTATCGGGCGCTCAGTGTCGGGATCGTCTCCGTCGTGCTGCTGATCGCCTTCGAGGCGACCGCCGTGGGGACGGCCATGCCCGTCGCGGCGCGGGAGCTGGACGGGGTGTCGCTGTACGCGTTCGCGTTCTCCGGGTACTTCACGACCAGTCTCTTCGGGATGGTGCTTGCCGGGCAGTGGTCGGATCGGAAGGGGCCGCTTGGGCCGTTGACCACCGGGATCGCAGCCTTCGCCGCCGGGTTGTTGCTGTCCGGGACCGCCGGGGTCATGTGGCTGTTCATCGCCGGGCGGGCCGTGCAGGGGCTGGGGGGCGGACTGGTGATCGTCGCCCTGTATGTCGTGGTCGGGCGGGCCTATCCGGAGCGGTTGCGGGCCTCGATCATGGCCGCGTTCGCCGCCAGTTGGGTCGTGCCGTCGGTCGTTGGGCCTCTTGCCGCGGGTGCCGTCACCGAGCACCTCGGCTGGCGCTGGGTGTTCGTCGGGATTCCGGTCCTCGTCGTCTTTCCGCTCGCCCTCGCGCTGCCTCAGATCCGGCGGCTGGCCGGCGGGCCCGTGAAGGCGGGGGAGCGGGGTGCGGAAGGGGGCCGGCGTCGTATTCGGCTCGCCCTTCAGATTTCCCTCGGCGCCGGGCTGCTTCAGTACGCGGCCCAGGATCTGCGGTGGTTCTCGCTCCTTCCCGGGCTTCTGGGCGTCTCGTTGCTCGTGCCCGCCGCGCTCGGGCTGCTTCCCCGGGGGACCTATCGGGCCGCGCGCGGGCTGCCGTCCGTTGTCCTGTTGCGCGGAGTCGCCGCGGGGGCGTTCATCGCTGCCGAGTCCTTCATCCCGCTGATGCTCGTCACGCAGCGGGGGCTGTCGCCGACCATGGCCGGGTTCTCGCTCGCCGCGGGAGGCGTTACGTGGGCGCTGGGGTCGTCCGTGCAGGCGCGGGCGCGGATGGAGCCGTATCGGGAGCGGCTGATGACGGTCGGGATGGTCGTGGTCGCCGCCTCCATCGCAGCCGCGCCCGCCGTGCTGATCGACGCCGTGCCGGTGTGGACCCTCGCGGTCGTGTGGGCGTTCGGGTGCTTCGGGATGGGGCTCGTCATCGCCAGCACCAGCGTGCTGCTGCTTCAGCTCTCCGCCCCCGAGGAGGCCGGCACCAACTCCGCCGCCCTGCAGATCTCCGACGGGCTCTCCAACGTGGTGTTGCTGGCCGGCGGGGGTGCGGCCTTCGCCGCGCTGGGTGGGGGGACGGTGGCCCATGCCTCCGCCGCGTCGGGCGGCGGCTCCCATCCGGGTGCCTTCGCCGCGGTGTTTCTGCCGATGGCGGGGGTGGCGTTGGTGGGGGCTTGGGTGACTACGCGGGTGCGGGTCGCTTCTTCCTGAGTGGTGCCAGTCTGGCCCTATTTGCCGATACCGTTCTGGTATGGCTATGAACCTGCGCCTCCGTGATGACCAGACGCCAGCTCTGAAGCTGCGTGCCGAGGCGGAGGGCGTGAGCATGCACGCCATCGTGCTGAGGGCTTTGGACGACTACCTGGCCAGAACAGCTCACGAAGCGCTGGTCCGTAGAGCCGCCAAGGAGCAGACCGCCAAGTGGGCCGAACTGTTGGAGCGGCTGAAGTGACGTACGTCTATCTGTCGGCCGAAGACGTTCTGGGCATCGCCGGACTCGCTGTCGAGGGTCGGCGCGTCATAGTGCGCGACGTGGGTCTCGTGGCGGCAGCCGCACATCGTCCCTCGGCCACACCGCTCGGGCAGGAGGCGTACACCGACCTGTTCGACAAGGCGGCGGCGTTCCTGCAGTCGCTCGCGATCGACCGCCCTTTCGTCGACGGCAACAAGCGCACCGCGTGGACGTCCTGCGTCGTCTTCCTGGCGCTGAACGGCGTTCAGCTGCGGCCGGACATCGATGCCGCCGAACGTCTGGTGATCGCGGTGGCCTCCGGCAGCGTGGACGAGGTCAAGGTCATCTCCGAGGTGCTGCGAGACCTGGCCGAGCCGTCGGTGTGAGCTGAGTCCCATCCCTGGACACCCTCGCGTCGTACGCACGTTGACAGCCCCGGGCCGCCGGTAGGGTGGCCCGGTTGTCATACGTAGCCCCAGCCGTCGCTGTGGCTGCAGCCGCCGCAGAGCCGCCCGACCCAGCACCCCCGGAGACCGTGACTACCACCGCAGCCAGTGCCGCCACGACTGTCGCCTCGAACCATCAGCTCTCGCCCGCCTTCCCCGGCCGTGCCCCCTGGGGCACCGCCAGCAAGTTGCGTGCCTGGCAGCAGAAGGCGATGGAGAGGTACCTCAAGGAGCAGCCGCGTGACTTTCTCGCCGTCGCCACTCCCGGCGCCGGCAAGACGACGTTCGCGCTGACGCTCGCCTCCTGGCTGCTGCACCACCATGTCGTGCAGCAGGTGACCGTGGTCGCGCCCACCGAGCATCTGAAGAAGCAGTGGGCCGAGGCGGCGGCGCGGATAGGGATCAAGCTCGACCCCGAGTACAGCGCCGGGCCGCTCAGCAAGGAGTACCACGGCGTCGCCGTCACGTATGCGGGTGTCGGCGTGCGGCCCATGCTGCATCGCAATCGCTCCGAGCAGCGCAAGACGCTTGTCATCCTCGACGAGATCCATCACGCCGGGGACTCGAAGTCCTGGGGTGAGGCCTGCCTTGAGGCCTTCGAGCCCGCCACCCGGCGGCTCGCGCTCACCGGTACGCCGTTCCGCTCCGACACCAACCCCATTCCCTTCGTCACGTACGAGGAAGGGAACGACGGGATCCGGCGGTCCTCCGCCGACTACACCTACGGGTACGGGAACGCGCTGGCCGACCACGTCGTGCGGCCCGTCATCTTCCTCTCCTACAGCGGACAGATGCGGTGGCGGACGAAGGCGGGGGACGAGATCGCCGCCCGGCTCGGCGAGCCGATGACCAAGGACGCCGTCTCGCAGGCCTGGCGTACGGCCCTCGACCCGCGCGGCGAGTGGATGCCCAGCGTGCTGCGCGCCGCCGACAAGCGGCTGACCGAGGTGCGGAAGGGCATCCCGGACGCCGGGGCGCTCGTCATCGCCACCGACCAGGAGTCCGCCCGCGCCTACGCCAAGCTCATCCGGGACATCACGGGGACCAAGGCGACCGTCGTCCTGTCCGACGACACCGGCGCCTCCAACCGCATCGACGAGTTCGCGCACAACGACTCCCGCTGGATGGTCGCCGTCCGCATGGTGTCCGAGGGTGTTGACGTGCCGCGATTGGCGGTCGGGGTGTATGCCACGACCATCTCCACCCCCCTCTTCTTCGCCCAGGCCGTGGGGCGCTTCGTGCGTTCCCGGCGGCGCGGCGAGACCGCCTCCGTGTTCCTGCCGACCGTCCCCGACCTCCTCACCTTCGCCAACGAGATGGAGGTCGAGCGCGACCACGCCCTCGACAAGCCCAAGAAGCAGGGCGAGGAGGACCCGTACGCCGAATCCGAGAAGGAGATGGAGGAGGCGAACCGGGAGGAGGACGAGGACACCGGCGAGCAGGAGCAGTTCTCCTTCGAGGCGCTGGAGTCCGACGCCGTCTTCGACCGGGTGCTGTACGACGGTGCCGAGTTCGGCATGCAGGCGCACCCGGGGAGCGAGGAGGAGCAGGACTACCTCGGGATCCCGGGGCTCCTGGAGCCGGACCAGGTGCAGATGCTGCTGCAGAAGCGGCAGGCCCGGCAGATCGCGCACAGCCGTAAGAAGCCCGACGACGAGGCCGACCTCCTCGAACTGCCCGCCGAGCGCCGGCCCGTGGTCTCCCACAAGGAGATGCTGGAGCTGCGGAAGCAGCTCAACACCATGGTCGGCGCGTACGTCCATCAGACCGGCAAGCCGCACGGGGTCATCCACACCGAGCTGCGGCGCGCCTGCGGCGGGCCGCCGAGCGCGGAGGCGACCGCGGGACAGTTGCGACAGCGCATCGCCAAAGTGCAGGAGTGGGCCACCCGGATGCGGTGATCGCCCCACCGACGGCCCGCGTTTCCGGTGAGAGGGCGTGTGCGGTCGCGCACGCGCCGTTCATATCGGGAGGAAGCGGAGTAGTCCGTACCGCGGAGTGACCGGATTCTGGACGCAGCCTTCCGCTGAGCGAACCGCCTTCGCTACTGTCCCCGCAACGCACACGTCCCGTGGCAGCGCCGCCGCGGAGCGCAGTCGTGAAGCGACAGTGTCCGGGAGAGCCCCGGACCGCCGCCGATCGGCCGCCTCTGACGCGCGTCGCCCACGGGACCGGCGACGCGACCGCCGCCAGGGAGCAGCCGACCTCACCACGTGAAGGAGTGGGCGTCGTGACCGCGGAGACCTCCCAGACGCTCGACCGGGGACTGCGCGTCCTCAAGCTGCTCGCCGACACCGACCACGGCCTGACCGTCACCGAACTGTCCACCCGGCTCGGCGTGAACCGGACCGTCGTGTACCGCCTGCTGGCCACCCTGGAACAGCACGCGCTCGTACGCCGTGACCTGGGCGGCCGGGCCCGCGTCGGACTCGGGGTGCTGCGCCTCGGCCGTCAGGTGCATCCCCTCGTACGGGAGGCGGCGCTGCCCGCGCTCAGGTCGCTGGCCGAGGACATAGGCGCGACCGCCCACCTGACCCTGGTCGACGGGACGGAAGCGCTCGCCGTCGCCGTCGTCGAGCCGACCTGGACCGACTACCACGTGGCGTACCGGGCCGGTTTCCGTCACCCCCTGGAGCGGGGCGCGGCCGGCAAGGCCATCCTCGCCGCCCGGCAGCAGCCTCCCACCGACCCCGGATACACCCTCACGCACGGGGAGTTGGAGGCCGGCGCGAGCGGGGCCGCGGCTCCGCTGATCGGGGTGACGGGGGTCGAGGGGAGCGTCGGGGTCGTGATGCTCGCCGACGCGGTGCCCGAGCGGGTGGGGCCACGGGTCATGGACGCGGCCCGGGAAGTGTCCGAGGCGCTGCGCTGACCGGCGGGCCCCCGTGAACCAGGGGCCGGGGCAGCCGCCCCTGGCCGGAAGAGGCCCCCACGTTAGATTGACCCCGTGCTCTCTCGCCTCACGCGCCCCCGGGCCGTCGCCGTCTGTGCCCTGCCCGTCGTGGCCCTGCTCGCCACGGCCGCGTTCGCGCCGCTGCCGTTCGTCCTGGCGCAGCCCGGCATGACGGCGAACGTCCTCGGCGACAACGACGGCGACCCGGTCATCACCATCACGGGCGCGACGACCCGCGAGACGCGCGGCGAGCTGCGGATGACGACGATCGAGGCGACCGGCCCGGGCACCCGCGTGAGCCTCGCGGACGTACTCGACGGCTGGTTCGGTACCGACCAGGCAGTGATGCCGCGCGACTCGGTCTACCCGAGCGGCGACAGCACCAAGGAGATCGAGGAGCACAACGCGGCCGAGATGAAGGAGTCGCAGGACGCGGCGACCGAGGCCGCCCTGAGGTACCTGGACGAGGACTCCGGCGGGATCAAGGTCAGCCTCAGGCTCTCCGACGTCGGCGGTCCCAGCGCGGGGCTGCTCTTCTCCCTCGGCATCGTCGACAAGCTGGACGGCGACGGCAAGGGCGGTGATCTGACCGGCGGTCGCACCATCGCCGGTACGGGGACGATCGACTCGGACGGGACTGTCGGCGCGGTGGGGGGTGTTGCCCTGAAGACGCAGGCCGCGCGGCGGGACGGGGCGACCGTCTTCCTGGTGCCGAAGGCGGAGTGTTCGGACGCGGAGTCGGAGCTTCCCAAGGGGTTGCGGTTGATTCCGGTGACGACGCTCAAGGGAGCGGTCGGGGCGTTGGTGGCGTTGGAGACGGGGCGGGGGAAGGTGCCGAGTTGTTAGCGCGGCCTCGGCTCGGTTCTCCGGCCACGGGCCGGTGGCGCTTGCCGCGCGGTTCCCCGCGCCCCTGAAAGGGCGCGTTTTCCCCGGCCCGTCTCCCTCACCTCCTCTCTCCCCCACCTCCCCTCACCTCCTCTCTCCCTCACCTCCCCTCACCTTCACTTCACCTGACCAGTTCCCAGTCCTGCGAGCCGTCCGTAGTCGCGTTCTGCAAGGTCGGAGGCGCGTCGGTCGTCGCACCCGTGAGGTACACGTTCGTGTTCCGGAGTGACTGGAGCTTGTAGAAGCCGCCGTCTGTCCTGATCAGGTTCCAGCTGCCCGTGGCGCTGTTGTCGACCCACTGGCCGATGCGCTGGCCGACCGTCGCGTTGCCGGTCCAGATCGGCGCCGCACGGCGCGCCGGCGCGGCTACTCGGTCAGCGTGGCCCACACCACCGAGGACGACGAGCACAGCACCGCCGAGGCCATCGACAGCCTCCTCGAACAGGGCGTCGACGGCATCGTGCTGTCGGAGGCGGTCGACGAGGGGAGCCCCGTCAAGGTCTGGCTGGACGTCCCCATCCTCACCATCGGTCGCTTCCCCGGTCTGGTCGCGGCGCGACGGATCCGGTCGGCGGAGAAGTCGGACCGCAGTGGGTATGTGGCGACCCGGCACCTCATCGACCTGGGGCACACGGAGATCCGGCATGTCTCCGGGCCCGGTCAGTGGTGGGCGTCCCGCGACCGTGCGTTCGGCTGGCGGTCGGCGCTGACCGAGGCGGGCCTGCCCGTTGCCGAGCCCGTCGAGGGGGACTGGTCCTGTGCGAGCGGCTATGAGGCGGGCCTGCGGCTGGCGGCCGACGAGGCGATGACCGCGATCTTCGTGGCCAACGACGACATGGCGATCGGCCTGGTCAGGGCGTTGCACGAGCGGGGCCGCCGGGTCCCGGACGAGGTGAGCGTCGTCGGGATGGACGACATCCCGACCGCCCGTTTCCAGCAGCCCGCGCTGACCACGGTGGCGCAGGACTTCGACGCGGTGGCGACGGAGGGGATCGGGTCGCTGGTGGACGAGATCGCGAACCCGGGATCTGCGGAGCGGGTTCTGCGTGAGGTGGATCCGCCGTTGGTGGTGCGGGAGTCCAGCCCACGGCTGGGCGGGGGGTGAGAGTGCCGGGAAGGGTTGTCGGATTGCTGCGGCGCCATCGTGGCTGGTCGCGCCCGCGCGGCGGAGCCGCATATCGATACAGCCCCGCGCCCCTAGAGGGCCTGCGGCCCATCTAGAGCGCTCGCGGCCCATCGGGGCGCGCCCGCTCAGGCGATCTGCGGCTTCGGTGGTACGGAGGCCAGGCGCAGGCCGACCTCTACGAGGGTCCAGCCGACCCGCGTACGCAGGTCCTGTGCGGGACGCCTGGCGGCGAGGGCGAGACGGTGGGCGTCCGCCTCGGCGCGGAGCTCGGCGGCGCGGAGGTGATGGGCGGCGAGGTGGATCTCGGGGTTCATCGGGAGGCAGCCTCTCAGGTCGTGTGGGTCGGGAAGACGTGGGTGTGGACGCGCACCGTCTCGGCGTCCGGGGTGCCCTCGGCCGGGGCGTGGGCGCGGTAACTGTCGACGAGTTCGTGCATCCGGTGGATCAGTTCGAGGGCGGTCTCGGGTGTCAGCCGTAGCGTGAAGTCACTCAGGTCCGAGGAGCGCCTCCAGTCGTCGGACCAGTCGCTCGGGTTGCCGAGCCAGGTCGAGATCTCCCGGGTGTGGCTGTTCGCGACCTCGTGCATGAACAGGTCGGCGGCGCCCCGGACCGCCGGGTCCGGGTCCTTGAACAGGGCGTCGTCGAACCGCACACCTTGGTGGACGGCCCTCCACCAGCGCTCCCGCCCCTTGCCGTGCTCCGGCGCGTCCTCGACGAAGCCGTGCGCGGCGAGCTGGCGCAGGTGGTAGCTGGTCGCGCCACTGGACTCGCCGAGTTTCGCGGCCAGTTGGGAGGCGGTGGCGGGCCCACCGCGCCGCAGTGCGGTCAGGAGCTCCATCCGTAGGGGATGGGCGAGACCGCGCAGTGAGCGGGCGTCGAGCACGTGGGGTGTGAGTTCTTCGGGCTGCTCCGGCATGTGTACAAAGGTAGCGTTGCAAAGAAATGGCTGCAAGGGTTTCTTTGCAACTACCTTTGTATGTCGCGGAGGCCGCGAACGCGGCAGGCCGGCTACTTCACGAACCCCTCCGCCCGCATCCAGTCCAACGCCACCTGATGCGGATCCTCCCCCTCCACATCCACCCTGGCGTTCAGCTCCCGCGCCACCGCGTTCGTCAGCTTCGCTGTCACCGGGTCGAGGATCTCCTTGATCGCCGGCCACTTCTTCAGGGTCTTCGAGTTGATCTCCGGGGCCGCGTTGTAGTTGGGGAAGAACCTCCGGTCGTCCGCCATCACCGCGAGGTTCATCGACTGGATGCGGCCGTCCGTCGTGTAGACCTCCCCGTACGTGCAACTCCCCTTCGCCGCCTGCGTGTAGATGATCCCGGTGTCCATCTGCGTGATGCTCCCGGCGGGCAGGCTCATGCCGTACGCCTTATCCATACCCGGCAGACCGTCCGCGCGGTTGGCGAACTCGCCCTCCACACAGAGGGTCACCGCCTTCGGCCGAGTCCGCGCCAGCTCGGCCACCGCCGACAGCGTCTTGGTGCCGTACTTTCCGAAGTTCGCCTGGTTCATGGCCAGGGCGTACGTGTTGTTCAGGGCGGACGGGGACAGCCACGTCAGCCCGCTCTTCAGGTCCGCGTCCCGTACCGCCTGCCACTGCGCGCGCGGGTCGGCGATCGGGTCGCTGTTGCCCTGGTACGTGATCCACGCGGTGCCCGTGTACTCGTACATGCCGTCCGCGTCACCCTTCTTCACCGCCTCGCGCGCGCCGAACGAACCCTGGATGCCCGTACGGTCGAGCACATCCGCGCCGGCCGCCTCGAAGGCGATGCCCATCATCGCGCCGAGGATCAGGTTCTCGGTGAACGCCTTTGCCGTCACCGTCAGTTCGGCGCCCCGCAGCGGCTTCCCCCTGCCGATGGAGCCCGGTTCGACGTCGTCGACCATCGGGGAACCGCTGGTCAGACCACAGGCCGAGGCCAGGAGGAGTACCCCGGCCGGCAGCAGGGACGACGTACGGCGCCTCACGTGCCCGTCTCCAACCCCCGGGGCCGCAGCAGCAGTTCGGCCAGTGAGGCCACCCAGTCCACCAGTAGCGCCAGGACGACGGTCAGGATCGAGCCCAGCATGAGCACCGGCATCCGCTGGTTGGTGATCCCGGTCGTGATCAGTACGCCCAGTCCACCGCCCCCGCCGAACGTGGCCAGCGTCGCCGTGCCCACGTTCAGGACGAGCGCCGTCCGCACGCCCGCGAGGATCAGCGGTACCGCCAGCGGGAGTTCGACCCGGGCCAGCACCCCCAGCGGCGACATGCCGATGCCCCGCGCGGCCTCCAGGAGCGTCGGGTCGTTGGCCTTCAGGCCGGCGACCGTGTTCGACAGAACGGGCAGGACCGCGTACGCCACGATGCCGATCAGTGCCGCCGTCCGGCCGATGCCCAGCCAGATCACCAGCAGTGCCAGCAGCCCGATCGCCGGGGTCGCCTGCCCCATGTTGGCGACCGCCATCGCCACCGGGGTCGCCCGCCGGAACGCCCTGCGCGTGAGCAGGACACCCAGCGGGATCGCGATGACGAGCACGAAGAACGTCGAGATCGCCGTCAGCTCCACATGCTGCCGCAACGCCTTCGGCACCTGGCCGTTCGACAGCGCGTTCTCGGAGATCGCGTCCAGGTCGGCCTGCCGGAACCACAGCCAGGTGGCGAGCAGCACGGCGAGGAGGAGCCCGGGCAGGAGCGTCATCCGCTGCCAACTCAGCCTGGATGTACGGGATTTGGCGGGAGGCGTCGGAGTCTCGCCGGTCTCGGTCTCGGTCTCGGTCTCGGACTCGGGCTTGGCCTCGGCCTCGGACTTGGTCTCGCTCTCCGCCTCCGCCTCCGCCTCCTTGTCCTCGTCCTTGTCCTCGATCTCCGGATCCGCCGTCGGAGTGGTCACGCCCGCACCTCCCCGCTCTTTCCGCCCGTTCTGTCGTCGCCCTCCTGCTCGGCGTGCGTGCGGTCCGTCCGCGCCGCCTCCAGCTCGGCCCGCGCCTCCGCCGCCTCCAGCCGGTCGGCCTCCAGGAGTTCGCGCACGGAGTTCATCAGGGTCTCCATGTCGACAACGCCCTCGTACTCACCCCGCCGCCCGGTCACCGCGACCCGCCCCGCGTTGTCCGTGAGCACCGCCTCCAGCGCGTCCCGCAGGGTCGCGTCCCGGGTCACCGTGTCGGAGACGAGCGTCCCGGCGCGCGCGAGCGAACCCCTGGCCCGCATCAGGTCGCCCCGCCGCAGCCACTTGTAGGGCCGACGCAGCTTGTCGAGCAGCAGGATCTCGTTCGTACCGCTGGACCGGAGCTTGTTGAAGATCTCCTGGAGCGGGTCGTCGACGGCCACCGTCGGATAGTCGGTGATCTCCACGTTCCGTACGCGGGTGAGGTTCAGCCGCTTCAGGGCCGCCCCCGCGCCCACGAACCCGGACACGAAGTCGTCGGCGGGGTTGGTGAGGATCGCCTCCGGGGTGTCGAACTGGGCGATGTGCGACCGCTCGCGCAGGACCGCGATCCGGTCGCCCAGCTTGATCGCCTCGTCGAAGTCGTGGGTGACGAAGACGATCGTCCTGTGCAGCTCGTGCTGGAGCCGGATCAGCTCGTCCTGGAGGTGGTCCCGGGTGATCGGGTCCACCGCGCCGAACGGCTCGTCCATCAGCAGGACCGGCGGGTCGGCCGCCAACGCCCTTGCCACGCCCACCCGTTGCTGCTGACCGCCGGACAGCTGGCGGGGGTAGCGATCGTGGAACTCGCCGGGGTCCAGGCCGACCAGGTCGAGCATCTCCTCCACCCGCGCCTTGACCCGCCCCGCCGGCCAGCCCGTCATCCTCGGGACGAGCGCGATGTTCTGGGCGACCGTCATGTGCGGGAAGAGACCGGACGACTGGATCGCGTACCCGATCCGGCGGCGCAGCTTCACCGGGTCCATGTCGGTGACGTCCTCGCCGCCGATGCGGATCCGGCCGCCGGTCGGCTCGATCAGCCGGTTGATCATCTTCAGCGTCGTCGACTTCCCACAGCCCGACGGACCCACGAAGACGACGGTCTCGCCCGCCCTGATCTCCATCGAGACGTTGTCGACGGACGGCCCGGAGCTTCCCGGATACCTCTTGGTGAGGTTCTCCAGCTCGATCGTGGCACCGTGGCCACCCGTCCCAGCGGTCTCTGACGTTGTCACGGTCTCAGACACGGGTCCCCCTCGGAATCGTCAGCCGGCCGACGACCACGTACGCCGCGTCGAACAGGAGCGCGAGCACGATGATCCCCAGCGTGCCCGCGAGGACCTGGTTCAGGGCGTTCTTGCTGCCCAGCGAGGCGATGCCGCGGAAGATCTCGTTGCCCAGCCCCGGGCCCGAGGCGTAGGCGGCGATGGCCGCGATGCCCATCAGCATCTGTGTCGAGACCCGGATTCCGGTGAGGATCGGCGGCCAGGCCAGCGGCAGCTCCACCCGGGCCAGCCGCGCCACCCGGGACATCCCGATGCCCTTCGCCGCGTCCACCAGCGACGGGTCGACACCGCGCAGGCCCACGATCGCGTTGCGCACGATGGGGAGGAGACCGTAGAGGGTGAGGGCGACGACCGTGGGCGGCACGCCCAGGCCCACGACCGGGATCAGCAGGCCGATCATCGCGAGCGAGGGGATCGTCAGGATCGTCGACGTCGCCGTGGTCGCCAGATTCCCCGCCCACTCGCTCCGGTAGGTGACGGCACCGAGCGCCACCCCGAGGACGGTCGCCAGGATCATGCACTGGAAGACGGCGCCGGCGTGCTGGAACGCGTCTGTCAGCAGCTGCTGATGGCGGTTTCCGAGGTACTCCCAGAAGCTCACCGCCCTCACCCTCCAGCCCGTCTCGGTTCACCCGTCCGGTTCGCCCGTCCTGGTTCGGTCGCCGTGCTCCGAAGCCGCCTGCTCCACCAGCGGGATGATCCGCAGCGGAACGGGGTTCTCCATGACGATCGCCGTGGCGGCCCGGTCGATGCCATCAAAACCGACGACCCGGTCGATCACCCGCTGGAGATCGGCGTTCGAGCGGGCCACCAGCCGGCACAGCATGTCCCCGCTGCCGGTGGTCGTGTGCAGCTCCAGCACCTCCGGTACGGATGCCAAGTGGGCCCGGACGTCAGGACCTTGGCCCTGCCGGATCTGGAGCGTCGCGAAGGCGGTCACCGGGTAGCCGAGGGCCGCCGGGTTTACCTGCGGCCCGAACCCCCGGATGACGCCATTCGACTGAAGCCGGTCGAGACGCGCCTGCGCCGTCCCCCTGGCCACTCCCAGCCGCCGGGACATCTCCAGTACGCCGATCCGCGGCTCCCGCGCGAGCAGCACGATGATCCGCCCGTCCAGCTCGTCGATCGTCACAGCAGCCCCCAGGTGGGATGGTCATCCTGTACATAAAGCCCGCACATCCGTGCCTCCAGCTGAGCAGAGTGTCCAGCTCCCGCGCAAACTGTTGCGCATCTTGCCGTGGCGGGATCAGGCTGCGGTCATGACGCAGACCACACACCACACTCCCGACACCGCCCGGCAGGCAGATCCCTTCCCGGTCAAGGGAATGGACGCGGTCGTCTTCGCCGTGGGCAACGCCAAACAGGCGGCGCACTACTACTCCACGGCCTTCGGCATGCGGCTCGTCGCCTACTCCGGACCGGAGACGGGCAGCCGCGAGACGGCGTCGTACGTCCTGGAGAACGGCTCCGCCCGGTTCGTGTTCACCTCCGTCGTCAAACCCGCCACCACCTGGGGCCACTTCCTGGCCGCCCATGTGGCCGAGCACGGCGACGGCGTCGTCGACCTCGCCATCGAGGTCCCGGACGCCCGCGCCGCGTACACGTACGCCGTCGAGCACGGCGCCCGCTCGCTGGCCGAGCCGTACGAGGTGAAGGACGAGCACGGCACAGTCGTCCTCGCCGTGATCGCCACGTACGGCCAGACCCGCCACACCCTCGTCGAGCGCACGGGGTACGACGGCCCGTACCTCCCGGGGTTCGCCGCCGCCTCGCCGATCGTCGAACCGCCCGCCCGGCGCACCTTCCAGGCGATCGACCACTGCGTGGGCAACGTCGAGCTCGGTCACATGAACGAATGGGTCGGCTTCTACAACAAGGTCATGGGCTTCACGAACATGAAGGAGTTCGTGGGCGACGACATCGCCACCGAGTACAGCGCGCTGATGTCGAAGGTCGTCGCCGACGGCACCCTCAAGGTCAAGTTCCCCATCAACGAGCCGGCCATCGCCAAGAAGAAGTCCCAGATCGACGAGTACCTGGAGTTCTACGGCGGCGCGGGCGTCCAGCACATCGCCCTCAACTCGGGCGACATCGTCGAGACCGTACGGACCATGCGGGCGGCCGGCGTCGAGTTCCTCGACACTCCCGACTCGTACTACGACACCCTGGGGGAGTGGGCCGGAGAGACCCGCGTCCCGGTCGAGACCCTCCGCGAGCTGAAGATCCTCGTCGACCGTGACGAGGACGGCTACCTGCTCCAGATCTTCACCAAGCCGGTCCAGGACCGCCCGACCGTCTTCTTCGAGATCATCGAACGGCACGGCTCGATGGGCTTCGGCAAGGGCAACTTCAAGGCCCTCTTCGAGGCGATCGAACGGGAGCAGGACAAGCGCGGCAACCTGTGAGCAGCCAATAGGCGTACGAGCAGGGGGCGTTGAGGCTTACGACGCCCCCGGTTCAGTCAGTCCGTCCAGTGCCTCCTTCGCCGCCGGCGCGCCCACCGGCGAGAAGTACGGGTTGATCCGCAGCGCCTCCTCCAGATGCCGGCGCGCGGCCCCCGTCAGCCCCAACTCCCGCTCGATCATGCCCCGGTGGTACACGTACAGGGCACTGCGCACCTCGCCGCCGTGCTCCTTGTCGGTCGCCCGCTTCGCCCAGCCGAGCGCCTCCTCACCCTGGCCCGCCCGGTGCAACGCCCAGCCCAGCGCGTCCGCGACGTCGAGCCCCGGCTGCCGCGCCCACTCGGCCCGCAGCCGCCGTACGGCCGACCCCGCGTCCCCGTGGTCCGCCTCGAACCGCCCGAGCAGCAACTCGCCGTCCACACCGCCGGCCCGCTCCTTCGCGACCCGCGCCCGCAGTACGGCGTACTGGGCCTGTGCGTCCTCCGGCCGGCCCAGGGAGTCGTACAACTCGCCCAGTTCCAGCGCGTATTGGGGCGAAGGCTGCTTGGCGAGGGCAGCCCGGTACGCGATCGGCGCCTCCCGCGTGCGGCCCAGCGCGGCCAACGCCCGTCCCTTGCCCGCCCGCGCGGACGAGAGCCCGGGGTCGAGCCGCAGGGCGGCCTCGAAGTGCCGCAGGGCGTCGGCCGGTTCGCCGCGCTCCCAGGCCAACTCGCCCGCCCGGTACTGCCATTCGGCCTCCTCGGCCGGGGTCGCGGCCCGCGCCGCCGCGTCCGCGAGCGCCGCCTGCGCGTCCTCGCGCCACCCCCGGTCCCGGTACACGCCCGCCGCCCGCGCCAGCACCGCCGGCACCGCCGTCCCGGAAGGCAGCCCCCGCAGCCGCTCCAGTGTCCGCCGGACCGCCTTGTAGTCGCCGAGGCCCGTGTACGCGTCGAGCAGCGGCGGGTACGACGTCCAGCGCTTCGGCGCCTGACGCAGCGCCGCCTCACCCCACTCCCGGGCGGCCGGGAAGTCCCGCCGCGCGTTCGCCAGCGCGGCCATCCCCACCAGCCCCTCGGTGTTCCGTGCCCCGCTCGCCGGGCGCACCCTCAGCGACGTACGCAGCGCCCGCTCCGCCCTCGGGAAGTCGGCGGCGTCCGCCGTCCGCCGCCCGCGCTCCACATAGGCCGAGCCGAGCTGCGCCCAGCCCTGCCCGTCACGCGTATGGGTGCGTACGTATGCCTCACGGTCGCCGATGAACGCCGCCAGGTCGGGCAGCGCGGCGGGCACCCCGCCGGTCACCGCCATCTCCGCCCGGGCCGCCGGACCCGGCGCCGGTGCGGGCGCCGGGTCCGGACGGTCGAGGGGCAGCAGCATCAGTGCGCCGCCGAGTACCGCACACCCCGCGAGTGCGGCGATCAACGGGCGGGGGAGGACACGAACGCGGACTCTCTCCATCTCCATGGCGCTCACTGTGCGTCAATACGACGACCGGATTCCCGTACCGAAAGCTCCTCGCGGACGGGGTTCACACCGATGGCCCCGGGTGCGACGCTGTGATCATGAGCCGTATCCAAGCCGCACCCGACGAAGCCCAGGGCAACCTCACGGACCGGCTGCTCGCGGAGCTGCCGGCCGAGGCCGTGCTCACCGATCCGGACGTCACCGCCGCCTACGCCAACGACATGGCGAGCTTCTGCGAGGCCGGCACCCCCGCCGTCGTGGTCCTGCCGCGCACCGTCGAACAGGTCCAGCACGTCATGCGCGTCGCCACCGAGCTGCGTGTCCCGGTCGTCCCGCAGGGCGCCCGTACCGGACTGTCGGGCGCGGCCAACGCCTCCGAGGGCTGCATCGTGCTGTCGCTGGTGAGGATGGACCGGATCCTGGAGATCAATCCGGTCGACCGCATCGCCGTCGTCGAGCCAGGCGTCATCAACGCCACGCTCTCCCGCGCCGTCAACGAACACGGCCTGTACTACCCGCCGGACCCCTCCAGCTGGGAGATGTGCACGATCGGCGGCAACATCGGCACCGCGTCGGGCGGGCTGTGCTGCGTGAAGTACGGCGTCACCGCCGAGTACGTCCTGGGCCTGGACGTCGTGCTGGCCGACGGGCGGCTGATGTCCACCGGGCGGCGGACCGCGAAGGGCGTCGCCGGGTACGACCTCACCCGCCTGTTCGTGGGCTCGGAGGGCTCCCTCGGCATCGTCGTACGGGCGGTGCTCGCGCTGAAGCCGCAGCCGCCCCAGCAGCTGGTCCTGGCCGCCGAGTTCGGGTCGGCCGCCGCTGCCTGTGACGCCGTGTGCCGGATCATGGCAGGCGGCCACGTGCCGTCCCTCCTCGAACTGATGGACCGTACGACGGTCAAGGCCGTCAACGACCTGGCGAACATGGGACTGCCGGAGACCACCGAGGCCCTGCTCCTCTGCGCCTTCGACACCCACGACCCCGCCGCCGACCTGGCCGCCGTAGGCGCCCTCTGCGAGACGGCCGGAGCGACCCAGGTGGTCCCCGCCGACGACGCCGCCGAGTCCGAACTCCTCCTCCAGGCAAGGCGGTTGTGCCTCGTCGCGCTCGAAGCGGTCAAGGGCACGACGATGATCGACGACGTGTGCGTACCCCGGTCCCGGCTCGGTGAGCTGCTGGAAGGGGTCGAGCGCATCGCCGAGAAGTACCGGCTGACCATCGGGGTGTGCGCCCACGCGGGCGACGGAAACACCCACCCCACCGTCTGCTTCGACGCCCAGGACGCCGACGAGTCCCGCCGCGCCCGCGAGTCCTTCGACGAGATCATGGCCCTCGGCCTGGAACTCGGCGGCACGATCACCGGGGAGCACGGCGTCGGCATCCTCAAGAAGGAGTGGCTGGCGCGCGAGCTGGGCCCGGTGGGCGTGGAGATGCAGCGGGCGGTCAAGGCGGCCTTCGACCCGCTGGGCCTCCTTAACCCGGGCAAGCTGTTCTGAACCACCCGGGACGCGTGTCATACGTATCCCTCCCCGTCCTGGGACTCGTCCGACGGCCACGGATCGCGCAGCCACAGGTCGTCGTGACAGCCCACGGTGGGAGCGAGCAGCTCGGCGAGGCCGTCGTCGATGCCGAGCTGCTCGGCCTCAGAGCCCGGGGGGACCGCCCGCAGGGTGCGCTCCAGCCACGCCGACACCTGAGCGGTGGGCGCCTCCAGCAGGGCGTCTCCGTCGGGTGAACTCAGCGCCATCAGGACGACGCTGTGCCCGTCGACCTTCGTCGGCCACACCCGGACGTCACCGTGACCGCACGGCCGGAACACCCCCTCGACGAGGAGTTCACGGGCGAACGTCCAGTTCACTGGGTTCTCCGAGCCGATGTGGAAGGCGATGTGGACGGCGAACGGATCGATGGTCCGGTAGGTGAGGCGGGCGGGGACGGGGATGCTCCGCTCCGGCGACAGGATGAGTTTCAGCTCAAGTTCCCGTTCCACCACGGTGTTCATGGCGTGACTCATGGCGGGCACTTCCTCTCGTTGCGGGGGCCCACATCGGGCCCGTACGAGGAGAGAGCGCGGGACGGCGTCAGCATTACGCGGGTTCCGAGAGGTTTTTCGGAGAAGTTTTTTGCGAACGGTGTCGGAGCCGTCGCGACAGATGGCAGAAGCTGTCACGAAGGGAGTAGGTAGCGCGGGAGGGGCATCGGCGCGTGCGCCCGTCTGATAGATGTGGGGCACCCCAAATGACCCCCGAGCAGATACGGGACGACGGACAATGAGCGCCCCAACCCCGGCCCCCGGTGACGACAGGCCCCGCGAAGGGTTTTACCCGGACCCGTCCATTCCTGGATATGTCCGGTTCTGGAACGGCACCGCCTGGGTGCCGGGCACCAGCCGCCCGGCGCAGTCCGACGGCGCGCCCGCCGCCGCGCGGGTCGAGGAGACCGGGCCGCACTTCTTCGACGAGGAGCCACCGTCACCGGCCGCCGAGCCGCGCCGGGCGACCCCGGCCGAGGCCCAGCACGGCAGCCGGCCCGAACCGGCGTCCGCCTGGGGTGCCGACCGCTCCCATCAGTCCGGGTTCGGCGGCGACCGGGACCGCCAGGTCTCCTGGGGCTTCCCGGCACCGTCCGCCGACCCCAGGCCCGCCGACCCCAGGGCGGCGAACGAGCCCCCGGTCCAGCCGGACGGGCGGTCGGCCCGTACGGACGGTTCGGCGACGATCCCGCCGGTGGAGCCGGACGCCGGTGACGTGCCCGAGTCGGGCACCTTCGTGTTCCGCCGGCCCACCCCGGGACCGGCCGCCGTCGACGCCGGGGGAGGCGTCCCCGGCACCCGTGGCCCCGTGCCCTCCGAGGGCACCATGACCTTCCGTGCGCTCTCCCCGCGCACGGGGCGCGACGGCGGGACGGGCGGCGCACAGCCGGGGAGCACGGGCTCGCCGGAGGGCGCACAGGGCCCGGTCACGGCACCCGCGCCCACCCCCACTCCCGCGCCCGGAAACGGACGCGGCTTCGGCGCCGGAAAGGCAGCGGCGGCCCGCGCGGCGGCGGCCCAGGGCGCGAACCCCGCCCTGCTGCCCGCGACCCCGGCCGTCCCCCAGCAGAACACCCCCGGCGGCGGTGCGGCCATGGCCCCCGGTGTCGGCGGCGGCCAGCCCTCCTGGGCCCAGCAGGTGCACCGACTGGGTGGGGCCGAGGACGGCGGAGAGCAGCGCCTGGCGCCCTGGAAGCCGCCGGTCGAGGACGTGTTCCAGGCCGCCGCCCGCCGCCAGGCGTCGGCCCGTCCGGCGGGCCTGGGCAAGCGGCTGTTCGCGCGGCTCGTGGACACCCTGGTCCTCGGCGCCCTCACCGCCGCGGCGGCCGTACCGCTGGGCACCATGGCCGTCGACCACATCACGGAGAAGATCGACGCGGCCAAGCTCTCCGGCGAGACCGTGACGGTGTGGCTGCTGGACGGCACGACCGGGCTGTACCTGGGTCTCGTGCTGGCCGCGCTGCTGTTCGCCGGGATCCTGTCCGAGGCGTGGCCCACGGCCAAGTGGGGCCGCACCCTCGGCAAGAAGCTGGTCGGTCTGGAGGTCCGGGACATCGAGGGCCACGAGCCCCCGTCGTTCGGCGGGGCCCTGCGCCGCTGGCTCGTCTACGCCGTCCCGGGGCTGCTCGGCATCGGCGTCGTGGGTCTCCTGTGGTGCCTGTTCGACCGCCCGTGGCGCCAGTGCTGGCACGACAAGGCGGCGCACACCTTCGTGGCGGGCTGACACACACAGACGTACAGCGGCCGTACGTTCGACGCGGGGCGGCCGGGTACGACGTACGCACCGTCCGGTCCGGTACCCCGGACGGCCCCTCGCCGGATGCGGAGCAGGGCGGTTCGCGGTCCACTCGGGCCATGAGCAGCGAACCGCCCCCCGGCTCCGGTCAGCAGCCACCGGACGACGACCCGTTCAGGAAGCAGCCGCCGCCTCCGTCGTACGGCGCAGGCGATCCGTACGGCAGCCCAGGCCCCGGCGGCGGCTCGCCGTACGGTGGTGGCCCGCCGTACGCAGGCGGTGGCGGTGATCCCTACGGCGGTGCCGGGGACCCCCTCGCGGGGATGCCCCCGCTCGCCGACGGCGGCCGACGCGTGCTCGCGCGGCTCATCGACATGATCCTCGTCGGTGTCGTCGTCTGGCTGCTCACCCTGGGTTTCAACGTCAACGAGTACGAGGTCGACGGCGACAGGATGGAGTACGGCCGCCAGTTCGGCCAGTCGTTCATCGCCGCTGTGCTCTACATCGCCTACGACACGATCCTGATCTCCCGCACCGGGCAGACACTCGGCAAGAAGTGGCTCCGGCTCCGGGTCGCCAACCTCGACAACGGCGCCACGCCCTCCGTGCAGAGCGCGCTCATCCGCTCGCTCGTGCTGTGGATCCCGTTCGCGTTCTGCTGCGCCTGTATCTGGACGGCGATCTCGGGCGGCTGGAGCTTCTTCGACAAGCCGTACAAGCAGGGTCTGCACGACAAGGCGGCCAAGACGGTGGTGGTCAGCGCCGGTTGATCCGGTTGATCGACTCCGGAGACGGCAACGGCGGTTGGGCGGGGCCCGCATCACGCGGGCCCCGCCCAACCGCCGTTGGCGCAGCAGAGGGGGCGGTTCAGTCGTGCTGTCCCGAGGAGGCCTCTACCGGGACGCGCTCGCGCGGCGCCGGGGCGGGCGACGACGAGGCGACGATCTGTGAGGACGCCCGGGCCGGCTTCGGCCGGGGCACGGTCATGGCGACGAGCAGTCCCAGGGTGAGTCCCACGAGGGCGATGAGTGCGACCCCCGGACCCGAATTCGTCTGAGACAGCAGCAGCATGGCGAGCGTCGAGAGAATCACGGTGCACGACCCGTAGGTGAGCTGTGCGACGGTCGGACGAGGCGCGGTCTGACGAGGCATGGCAATCGAGTCCTCGTGGGAATCGGGGGTGAGGGGGGCGGGTCGACCTGGCTTTGCACCGGACATCCGGGGTTCCGCCGACCGACTCTAATCGCGTCCATGCCCGACTGGAACGCGCAGTAAGCGTGACCTAACACACGGCTCCGGAGCACAGGGGGCGCACGGATTCATGGCGTCCACCAAGTGGACGCGCCCGCGCGCCGGTTGGGGACGGGCGGGACATGATCCCGGTGTCCGCATGGCGAACACATGGAGGACGTCGACTCCGCATAGTGCACTTGACCTGTCCAAGTCAAGGTCTGTCTTTTCTTCCCAAACTCTAGTCAAATTGCGTCACTTGACTACACGCGTATACCGCCCGCGGACAGCTTCCGAACCAGGAACCCCCCATCCGCGCGGACGGACGCGGGGGAGGACCCTCAAGTGACCAGCAGACCCTGGACGTTCAGAACGGCGGCCATCGGCGTGGCACTCGCCACAGCCGCCGCCACCTTCTCCACCTTCGCCATCGCGGAGGCCGACTCGGGCAAGGGTGCGTCGGCCGCGCCGGCCGCGAACCGGCACGACCCGGCGGAGCATCAGCACGCCGAGCACGACCTCGACGGCCCGCTCAGCAAGACCCAGGAGGCCCAGCGCGAGGAAGCCCTCAACCAGGTCATCTCCGGCCAGGCCACGGCCAAGAACCGCAACGGTTCGCAGGTCGTGCAGTTGAAGAGCGGCAAGGGCAAGGGCAAGTACGTCGAACTGGGCCGGGAGAAGACCGACAAGATCTTCACCATCCTGGTCGAGTTCGGCGACCAGATCGACAGCCGTTACGGCGGCACGGTCGGCCCGCTCCACAACCAGATAGCCAAGCCGGACCGTACCCAGGACAACAGCACGGCCTGGCAGGCGGACTACAACACCGAGCACTTCCAGGACCTCTACTTCGGCACCGGCAAGCGTGTCGAGTCGATGAAGAAGTACTACGAGAAGCAGTCCTCGGGCCGCTACTCGATCGAGGGCACCGTCTCGGACTGGGTCAAGGTCCCCTACAACGAGGCCCGTTACGGCTCCAACCTGGCGAACGACGGTGCCTGGTACGCGGTCCGGGACGGTGTCACGGCCTGGGTCGCGGCGCAGAAGGCAGCAGGCGCGACCGACGCGGAGATCAAGGCGCAGCTGGCCGAGTACGACCAGTGGGACCGCTACGACTTCGACGCCGACGGCAACTTCAACGAGCCCGACGGCTACATCGACCACTTCCAGATCGTGCACGCCGGTGAGGACGAGTCCGCGGGCGGCGGCGCCCAGGGCGAGGACGCCATCTGGGCCCACCGCTGGTACGCGTTCGGCACCGACGCCGGCTCGACCGGCCCCGCCGGCAACCGGCTCGGCGGCGCGCAGATCGGCGACTCCGGCATCTGGGTCGGCGACTACACCATCCAGCCGGAGAACGGCGGACTCGGCGTCTTCGCCCACGAGTTCGGCCACGACCTCGGTCTGCCGGACCACTACGACACCACCAACACCGGTGAGAACTCGACCGGGTTCTGGACCCTGATGTCGTCCGGTTCCTGGCTCGGCACCGGTGGCGACAACATCGGTGACCTGCCCGGCGACATGACCGCCTGGGACAAGCTCCAGCTGGGCTGGCTCGACTACGACACGGCGAAGGCCGCGACGAAGTCGAACCACAAGCTGGGCGTCGCCGCGTACAACACCAAGAACCCGCAGGCGCTCATCGTCGAACTGCCCAAGAAGACGGTCTCCACCGAGGTCGTCACCCCGGCGCAGGGCGCGACCCAGTGGTGGAGCGGCAGCGACAACAACCTCTCCAACACGCTGACCCGTGCGGTCGACCTCACCGGCAAGTCCTCGGCCACGCTGACCCTGGACGGCTGGTACGACATCGAGGCCGACTACGACTACCTCTACACCGAGGTCTCCACCGACGGCGGCGCCACCTACACGCCCCTCGACGGCACGGTCGACGGCGCTGCCATCCCGCGCGACGGCAGCGGCAAGCCGGCGCTCACCGGCACGGTCGACGCGTACAAGAAGCTGGCGTACTCCCTGGACGCGTACGCGGGCAAGAAGTTCGACCTGCGCTTCCGCTACACGTCCGACGGCGGTGTCTCCCAGAAGGGCTTCGCGGCCGACCAGATCACCGTCACCGCCGACGGTGCCACG
This sequence comes from Streptomyces lacrimifluminis, assembly GCF_014646095.1. Classification (GTDB taxonomy): domain Bacteria; phylum Actinomycetota; class Actinomycetes; order Streptomycetales; family Streptomycetaceae; genus Streptomyces; species Streptomyces lacrimifluminis. The sequence goes on from NZ_BMMU01000008.1 coordinate 154,981, forward strand.
GTCTTCGCCGACAACGCGGAGAGCGCGGACGCGGCGTGGACGACGAAGGGCTTCTCGCGCATCGGCGCGGCCATCACGGACGACTACCCGCAGTACTACATCGCCGAGAACCGCCAGTACGTGTCGTACGACAAGACCCTCAAGGTCGGCCCGTACAACTTCGGCTTCTCGACGACCCGTCCGTCCTGGGTCGAGCACTACCCGTACCAGAACGGCCTGTTGATCTGGAAGTGGGACACCTCCCAGAAGGACAACAACGTCACCGCGCACCCGGGTACCGGTCTGCTCCTCCCGGTGGACGCGCACCCGACCCCGCTGAAGTGGGCGGACGGCACGCTGATGCGCAGCCGCATCCAGTCCTACGACTCCCCCTTCAGCCTGTACCGCACGGACGCGCTCCGGCTCCACAACGCGGACGTGCTCACGAAGGTCGCCTCCCAGAAGGGCGTGCCGATCTTCAACGACCGCACCTCCACGTACTACGACGCGGCGACCCCGCTCGCGGGTGTGAAGATCACTGACACCAACACCAAGATCAAGATCGTCAAGGAGGCCTTCGACGGCTCCACGATCTCGGTCCAGGTGGGCCCCGCAGTGAAGTAACCCACATATCTGCAGGTCAGAGCATGATCGGCCGTGACCCCCTGGCGGGTCGCGGCCGATCGTGTTTAGGTGCCTCCTGTGGCTTTCTTATTGACACCGAGTCCCACGGGGGGTGTGACCGCATGGCCGCAGGAGGTTTCTGCAAGTTGCCCAGTGGCAGCGTGGTGGTGGCGTTGAACCTGCCCAGCCCCACCGCCCCGGCCCCGGCGCGCACGGGTGCCGGCCTGGACGACGTGCGCGTCCTGGTGCTGGCCCAGAACCGGGCCAGGGCACTGACCCGTCTGCGCAACCTCGGCCTGCGAGCGGTCTACCTCCGGGGCAACGCGGCCCCGCCCACCCCCGACGAGATCACGGCCGTCCTCCACCACCCCGACGGCCTGATATGGCGTACGGCCCCGGACAACCGCGTCCCCTCGACACCGGAGCGCACGGAGCTGTGGCACCCGATCAGGTCCCTGCTGCGGAGGCCGACGGCACGGGTGTGACGGTCGGGCACGCCCGGGCGTGCCCGACCGGGCCGGTCCTCCGCCCCGCGACCTAGGACCGCCGCCGGATGTGAAGGGCCGACGCGGGCCGTAACCTCGCCGCATGACGGCAGCCGAAGCGCACCCCGACGGACCCCGCAGCATCGAGCAGCGCAGGCGCGAGGCGCTGGAACGGCTCGCGCGGGACATCGACGTATGGGTCGCCACGGCGGACGCCGACGGCGAGCCGACCCTCGTGCCCCTGACCTTCTGGTGGGACGGCGAGACGGTGTGGCTGGCCACCCGTGACACCAACCCGACCGGCCGCAACCTGCGCGCCTCGGGCCGGGTCCGGCTCTGCTTCGGCCACACCCGGGACGTGGTCCTGATCCACGGCACCGCGCGCACGCTGACCCACGACGAGCTGCCCGCCGGCGTCGGCGACGCCTTCACCGCGAAGGACGGCTGGGACCCGCGGGGGAGCGGTCCCTCGTACGTCTGGTTCCAGGTCACGCCCGAGGTGATCCAGGCGTGGGGAACCGTGCCCGAGATGACCGACCGGGATCTGATGCGCGACGGAAAGTGGCTGGTCCAGGGCGACTGAATCCGGGGCCCTTGGTTTTCTCGCCCCCGTCGCCCCTACCCGTTCCATCCCTGGGGGCTGCGCCCCCGGACCCCCGCATCGGTCCTGAAGGGGCCTTGTCCTCAAACGCCGGACGGGCTGAAAGATCAAGCCCCGGCCAGCATCATCCAGCCCCTCCGGCGTTTGAGGAGCGGGGGTTCGGGGCGGAGCCCCCGAGGACGGGACGGGTAAGGGCGGCGGGGGCGAAGAAACCGCGCTACACCACCGGCTTCCCCGACAGCTCCACCCCCGCCTCCCGCAGCTCCTCCAACGCCCGCTCCGTCGTCTCCTCGGCCACCCCGGCGGTGAGGTCCAGCAGGACCTGGGTGCGGAAGCCCTCGCGGGCCGCGTCCAGGGCGGTGGCCCTGACGCAGTGGTCGGTCGCGATGCCGACCACGTCCACCTCGTCGATCTCGCGGGCCCGCAGCCAGTCGGCCAGCGTGACGCCGTTCTCGTCGGCGCCCTCGAAGCCGCTGTAGGCCGCCGCGTACGCGCCCTTGTCGAAGACGGCGTCGATCGCGCCGGAGGCGACCGCCGGGGCGAAGTTCGGGTGGAAGCCGACGCCCTCCGTGCCGGCCACGCAGTGCGCGGGCCAGGAACGCTGGAAGTCTGGGTTGTCGGCGAAGTGCCCGCCGGGTGCGATGTGGTGATCGCGGGTCGCCACGACATGCCGGTATCCGGCAGGTGCCTGCCCGATCAGTTCGGTGATCGCGGCGGCCACGTCGGCACCCCCGGTCACCGCGAGACTGCCTCCCTCGCAGAAGTCGTTCTGCACGTCTACGACGATCAAGGCGCGGCGCATGGGCGGTCTTCCTTCGACGGTTTCGGCCGTACGGCCGTTTCGGCGGTGACGGCGGGTCGGTCGTGTGGAGGGGTGCGGGCCCGGCCGGTGTGACTATGTGAACTACTGAACCACCGAGCCTAGAGACTTCCGCACCAGTTCGGGAGGGGGCATTCGGGGCAATCGGCGCGCACGGACGCCCGTAGCCCCTGGGTACCGGGCGTGTCAGGCGCTCACGGGCACGTACTCCGTCGGAATGACGGCCTCCCCGCGCGACAGCTGGGTCGCCGACAGCGGCAGGTTGGCGCGCGCGGCGACATGCCGGTCCCGTACGACGTCCAAGGCCTCGCGGGCGACGACCTCACCGCCCTTGACCAGCTCGACCAGCAGCTGACGGTCGGCCAGCTCGGCGGGCACCGGTCCCGTACCGATCACCTCGGCCTCCGCGGTCCCGTCCCGGTCGAGCCGCCGGGCCGCCCACTTCCGGCCGCCGACGGAGGTCTTGCCGCCGCTCGACTTCTTCGCCACCGGGACGAGCGGAGCCTTCGGGTCCGCCGACTCGGCGCGGGCCACCAACTTGTAGACCATCGAGCAGGTGGGGTGGCCGGAACCCGTCACCAGCTGGGTGCCGACCCCGTACGCGTCCACGGGCGCCGCCGCCAGCGAGGCGATCGCGTACTCGTCGAGGTCCGAGGTCACGATGATCCGCGTCCGCTCGGCCCCCAGCTCGTCCAGCTGCTGCCGCACCCGGTGCGCGACCAGGAGCAGATCCCCTGAGTCGATGCGCACCGCGCCGAGCTCCGGCCCGGCGACCTCCACCGCCACCCGTACCGCCTCGGTGACGTCGTACGTGTCCACCAGCAGCGTCGTGTTCCGGCCCAGCGAGTCCACCTGGGCCTGGAAGGCGTCCCGCTCGCGGTCGTGGAGCAGGGTGAACGCGTGGGCGCTCGTCCCGACGGTCGGGATGCCGTAGCGGAAACCGGCGGCCAGGTCGGACGTGCTCGTGAAGCCGCCGACGTACGCGGCGCGGGAGGCGGCCACCGCGGCCAGCTCGTGGGTGCGCCGGGCGCCCATCTCGATCAGCGGGCGGTCACCGGCGGCCGAGGCCATCCGGGACGCCGCCGCCGCGATCGCCGAGTCGTGGTTGAGGATGGAGAGGATCACCGTCTCCAGCAGCACGCACTCCGCGAAGGAGCCCTCGACCCGCAGGACCGGCGAGCCCGGGAAGTAGACCTCGCCCTCGGGATAGCCCCAGATGTCCCCGCCGAACCGGTACGAGGCCAGCCACTCCAGGGTCTCCTCGTTGACGATCCGGCGCTCACGCAGGAAGTCGAGGACGGCCGCGTCGAAGCGGAAGTTCTCCACCGCGTCGAGCACCCGCCCGGTGCCCGCGACGACGCCGTAGCGCCGGCCTTCGGGCAGCCGCCGGGTGAAGGCCTCGAAGACCGACCGCCGGTCGGCGGTGCCCGCCTTCAGGGCTGCCTGGAGCATCGTCAGCTCGTAGTGATCCGTGAAGAGAGCCGTCGAGGGAACGTCCACCGGCAGCCCAAGGTCCGCTGTGTTCATGGACGGGATGCTACCCCCATCTCGTCACTTTGACGATTTCTGCTCGCGAGCGGTCCCGGTCCGAGGCTCGGGCCGGCTCCCGGACCGGGCCTCGTCCGGGCTCCGTTTGGCCCGTGACCCCCTTCTGGTGGCAGCATGGGCCGTGTGACGTCACCCGCTCCCGTAGAGATCGAACGCACCGAGTCGGCGGAGGAGGCCTTCGCCGTACCCGAGCCCGACGTCCCGTGGGTCACCATCGTCCACAACGACCCGGTCAACCTCATGAGCTATGTGACCTACGTCTTCCAGACGTACTTCGGCTACCCGAAGGACAAGGCCACCAAGCTCATGATGGACGTCCACCACAAGGGCCGGGCCGTCGTCTCCAGCGGCAGTCGCGAGGAGATGGAACGCGACGTCCAGGCGATGCACGGCTACGGCCTGTGGGCCACCCTCCAGCAGGACCGGAAGTAGCGAACCACCTGAGGGGGTGTCCTCTGGGTCAGTCCGGCGTCGCGGGGCCCGGCACGCACTCCCCCAGAGGGGGGACCCCCAGCCGCGTTGTCGTCACTCGCCGACTCCCCCACTCTCGACTTCGCCCGACCGGGGCCCCATCGCGTCGACTCCCTCCTCCGCCTTGCAGCTGCACGCACCGGACCCCGCTCGGGTCGGCCACCAACGCACTCGGCGCCACTGCCGATCTGACCCAGAGGACACCCCCTAGTGCCAGGACACTTCGAACCGCTCCCCGGCGGCGGCGCCGCCGTCGCGCTCGACGACGTCGAGATCTCCATCATCCGGTCGCTGGCCGTGCAGCTCCTGGAGCTGATCGGCCCCGGCCCCGCCGAGGACGCATCCGGCGACCCGCTCGCCGAGCTGTTCGCCGAGGGTCCGAGCGAACCGCCCTCCGACCCGGTGCTCAGGCGCCTGTTCCCGGACGCCTACAGCGACCCCGTCGACGTACCGTCGTCGCCCGGCAAGGCCGAGGAGCAGCGGGAGTACTCCGCCGAGTTCCGCCGGTTCACCGAGAACGACCTGCGGACCGGCAAGCGGGAGAGCGCCCTCACGGTGATCCGCTCACTGGACGCGCTGACGCCGGCCGGTGACGGGGGCGCGGTGCTCAAACTGGCGCGCGAGGAGTCCCAGCAGTGGCTCGGCACGCTCAACGACCTGCGTCTCGCGATCGGCTCCCGGCTGGACGTCGTCGACGAGGAGGACGCCGACCTCCTCTACCGGCTGCCGGACGAGGACCCGCGCAAGCCGATGGTGATGGCGTACCTCTGGCTGGGCGGGTTGCAGGAGACGCTCGTCTCCACGCTCATGCCGTGAACCTGGCGGGAGAACGGCGTGAGATCCGACGGCTTTGCCCTCATGTGTGAGGGTTCTGTGTTCGCTCAGAGGACGCTCAAATCCGGATAACGATCGCATTACCGCCGCCGTCGGCTGTGTCCCTTCCGTGTGCCGTTTGACCGCTTCTCCCTGTGGTGTGCGCCACAACTCGCCCCGGTGCCCCTTAACGCCGTCGTGATAGATCTTCACGCTCACCAGTCCGGGGGGACCGAGGAGAAAGGCGCACCACATGACCTCCGCTCAGGTCGACGGCGACTCGGAGAAGACATCCGTGGAGTCCGCGGGATCCGCACAGTCCGAAGAGGGATACGAGCGCGGGCTCGGCAGCCGCCAGGTCCAGATGATCGCGATCGGCGGCGCCATCGGCGTCGGCCTCTTCCTGGGCGCCGGGGCGAACATCGCCAAGGCCGGCCCCAGCCTCATCTTCATGTACGCCCTGGCCGGCGTGATCGTCTTCTTCATCATGCGGGCCCTCGGCGAACTGCTCCTCTACCGCCCGGTCTCGGGTTCCTTCGCCGAGTACTCACGGGAGTTCCTCGGCCCGTTCTTCGGCTACTTCACCGGCTGGACCTACTGGCTGATGTGGGTGGTCACCGGCATGGCCGAGCTGACGGCCGCCGCCATCTACGTCAACTACTGGGCCCCCGGCGTCCCCCGGTGGGTGACGGCCCTGGTCTTCCTGGTGATCCTCTTCGGCCTGAACCTGATCTCCGTGAAGGTCTTCGGCGAACTGGAGTTCTGGTTCTCGATGGTCAAGGTCACCGCCCTCATAGGCATGATCGTGATCGGCCTCGGCGTCCTCACCTTCGGCTTCAGCTCCGCCGGTGACACCGCCGCCGTCTCCAACCTGTGGGCCTTCGACGGCTTCTTCCCCAAGGGCGTCGGCTCGTCCCTGATGACCCTCCAGGGCGTGATGTTCGCCTACCTCGCCGTCGAACTGGTCGGCGTCACGGCCGGCGAGTCCGAGAACCCCGAGAAGACCCTCCCCAAGGCGATCAACACCCTCCCGTGGCGCATCGCCCTCTTCTACGTCGGCGCCCTCACCGTCATCCTCTGCGTCGTGAAGTGGACCGAGTTCGCCCCCGGCGTCAGCCCGTTCGTCGAGGCGTTCGCGAAGATCGGCATCCCGGCGGGCGCCGGCATCGTCAACTTCGTCGTCCTCACCGCCGCCCTCTCCTCCTGCAACTCGGGCATGTACTCGACGGGCCGCATGCTCCGCACCCTCGCGGACAACGGCGAGGCCCCCAGGATCTTCGGCAGGCTGTCGACGACGAAGACCCCGGCCTTCGGCATCGCCCTCTCCGTCGCCTTCATGGGCATCGGCGTCGTCCTCAACTACGTCGTCCCGGAGAAGGCCTTCGGCTACGTCATGTCCGTCGCCACCGCCGCCGGCATCTGGACCTGGCTGATGATCCTGATCAGCCACGTCCTCTACCGCCGGGGCGTCGTCGCGGGCCGCCTGCCCGCCTCGTCCTTCCCGGCGCCGGGCGGCTCGGTGTGCAGCTGGATCGCCATCGTCTTCCTCCTCTTCGTCACCGGCCTCATCGCGTACGACGCCGACTCCCGCGTCTGCCTCTACGTCATGGCCGGCTGGGCCGCCGCCCTCGGCATCGGCTGGGCGCTCCTGAAGGCCCGCAACCCGAAGGTCGCGGCGCGCGGCTGAACGTCGGCCGAACAGATTCCGACATGTGGGCCGTCCCGTACCACGCCTTGGTACAGGACGGCCCATCCGTCTGTCCGGGCTGCTTATCCTGGCCAGCATGCTGACCATCACCCAGGCCCTCGTCGACCAGATCGTCGCCCACGCGCGCAAGGACCACCCCGACGAGGCGTGCGGAGTCGTCGCCGGACCGGCGGGCACGGACCGCCCCGAGCGCTTCATCCCGATGCTGAACGCGGCCATGTCGCCCACGTTCTACGAGTTCGACTCCGGCGACCTGCTGAAGCTCTACCGCGAGATGGACGACCGCGACGAGGAGCCGGTGATCATCTACCACTCCCACACGGCGACCGAGGCCCACCCCTCCCGCACCGACATCTCCTACGCCAACGAGCCCGGCGCCCACTACGTCCTCGTCTCCACGGCCGACACGGACGGCCTGGGAGAATTCCAGTTCCGCTCGTTCCGGATCGTCGAGGGCGAGGTCACGGAGGAAGAGGTCACCGTCGTAGCGGCGTACTGACAGCCGCCACGACCTGCTGATCTCACCTGGCGGCCCGAAAACGTCCAGAATGCGGGACAGGGCTCCGGAATCCGGACCGGGAATCGATACGATGAGCCCATGGTTTCCTACGACGTGAGCGAGAAGACGCCGGGCACCCCGCTGCTCGTGGCGCGGCTGCACGTCGACCTGTGCAGGCTGGCCAGCGCCATCTGTTGATGCTGCCCCCTGCCGCCGTACGGCCGTGAGCCGCGGCGCCTCACATGCACGACCTGCATCAACCGGCATTTCGCGCCGCCGCGCGCCCATCGACCTACCACTCCCGACAGGAGCCCCGAGCCATGGCCATCGAGGTCCGCATCCCGACCATCCTCCGCACCTACACCGACGGCGAGAAGGCCGTCACCGGTGCCGGCGACACCCTCGCCGAGCTCTTCGCCGACCTCGAGACCCGGCACACGGGCGTCAAGGCCCGCATCGTGGACGAGGAGAAGGACGGCCAGCTGCGCCGCTTCGTCAACGTCTACCTCAACGACGAGGACGTCCGCTTCCTCGACGGCATCAACACCAAGCTCGCCGACGGCGACACCGTGACCATCCTGCCGGCCGTGGCCGGCGGCATGGCCTGATCGGCCCCTGGCACCCATGCGCTACGACTCGCCGCTGGCCGCGGTAGGCAACACCCCCCTGGTGCGCCTGCCGCGGCTGTCGCCGTCCGCCGACGTACGGATCTGGGCGAAGCTGGAGGACCGCAACCCCACCGGCTCGGTCAAGGACCGCCCCGCCCTGCACATGGTCGAGCAGGCCGAGAAGGACGGCCGGCTCACCCCCGGCTGCACGATCCTCGAACCGACCTCCGGCAACACCGGCATCTCGCTCGCCATGGCCGCCAAGCTCAAGGGCTACCGCATGGTCTGCGTGATGCCCGAGAACACCTCGCAGGAACGGCGCGAACTGCTCGCCATGTGGGGCGCCGAGATCATCCCCAGCCCCGCCGCCGGCGGCTCCAACACGGCCGTACGGGTCGCCAAGGAGCTCGCCGCCGAGCACCCGGACTGGGTGATGCTCTACCAGTACGGCAACCCCGACAACGCGGGCGCCCACTACGCAGGCACCGGCCCGGAGATCCTCACCGATCTCCCCTCCATCACCCACTTCGTGGCCGGCCTCGGCACCACGGGCACCCTGATGGGCGTCGGCCGCTACCTCCGCGAGCACAAGCCCGACGTGAAGATCGTCGCCGCCGAGCCGCGCTACGACGACCTGGTGTACGGCCTGCGCAACCTCGACGAGGGCTTCGTACCCGAGCTGTACGACGCCTCCGTCCTCACCACCCGCTTCTCCGTCGGCTCGGCGGACGCGGTCACCCGCACCCGGGAACTCCTCCAGCAGGAGGGCATCTTCGCGGGCGTCTCCACCGGCGCCGCGCTGCACGCCGCGATCGGCGTCGGCAACAAGGCCGTCAAGGCCGGCGAGAGCGCGGACATCGTCTTCGTCGTCGCCGACGGTGGCTGGAAATACCTCTCGACAGGCGTCTACACGGCGGCCACGACAGAGGAAGCCATCGAGACCCTGCAGGGCCAGCTCTGGGCGTAAGGCCGTACGGCAGTCGTACGGCAGGACGGCGGTAAGGCAGCACGGCGGTAAGGCACCGACAGGCCGATCACAGGCCGGTCCGCACTACGGGGCGAGGTGTCGGACCTGGTCCCACAGGGCCGGGTCCACCACCCCCACCCGCCGCCGGAACTCGCCCACGGGCAGGTCACGCAGCTCGTCCGTCTCCAGGAAGCTCGGCCGGCCCTGGGCGTCGCCCACGGCACCCGGCGGCAGCGGAATCACACCGGGCCGCTCGTCGTGGTACTTGCTGGTGATCTTCGCGACGGTCGCACGCCGCCCCCGCACCGCGAGCACCAGACACGGCCGGTCCTTGCCGCCAGGCCCGTCCTCGAAGGGCACGTTCGCCCACCAGATCTCCGCAGGCTGGGGCCGCGCAGCCCGCCCTCGCTGCCCTTTCGGCCCCTCGGCCCGCCCCGGCGGCCTGCCTCCGCGCCCGCGCCTTCGGGGCCGATGCCCGCGTCCCCAGCCGTCCACCAGCGCCGCGACCAGCGCGAGCAGCACGACGGCCGCCAGGGCGAGCCACCATGACGTGTCCATACGGAAGACGGTACCGGCGCACTCCCCGCGCCGCCCGCGCTACCGGCGCTTCCCGTCCAGCCGAACCGGTGACAGCACAGGTGAGTTCGCCCACAACAGCCCTTGGCGGAGGAGCGACGGGAGGTTTTGCGCCTTACGCTCGACGCACCGCAAGAACCCCGTCACGTTCGTTTTGACGCTCCCCGCCCGCGGAGGTTTCTGCTTTATGAAGCTCACCGTCGTCGGCTGCTCGGGGTCGTTCCCGTCCGCGGAATCGGCCTGTTCGAGCTACCTCGTAGAGGCCGACGGCTTCCGGCTGCTCCTCGACATGGGCAACGGTGCCCTTGGCGAGTTGCAGCGCCACTGCGGTCTCTACGACCTCGACGCGATCTTTCTCAGCCATCTGCACGCCGACCACTGCATCGACATGTGCGCGTACTTCGTCGCCCGGTACTACCGCCACGACGGCGGGCGCTGCGACCCGATCCCGGTCTACGGCCCCGAGGGCACCGAACACCGCCTCACCACCGCCTACGCCGACACCCCCACCGCCTCCTCCATGAGCGAGGTCTTCGACTTCCACACGGTCAAGCCGAGCACCTTCGACATCGGCCCCTTCACCGTCCACACCGAGCGGGTGCGCCACCCGGTGGAGGCGTACGGCATCCGCATCGAACACGCCGGGAAGTCGCTGACGTACTCGGGGGACACCGGCGTCAGCGAGACGCTGGAGCAACTCGCCCGGAACACCGACCTGTTCCTCTGCGAGGCCGCGTTCACGCACGGCAAGGAGAACATCCCGGACCTCCACCTCAACGGCCGCGAGGCAGGCCAGACGGCGAAACGCGCGGGCGCGCGCAAGCTCGTCCTGACCCACATCCCCCCGTGGACCGACCCGCAGGTGAACCTGTCCGACGCCCGCGAGGAGTTCAGGGGGCCGGTGGAGCTGGCGGCGCCGCGGGCGTCGTACGAGATCTGACGCGTCGTAGACGTTCACAGGCGTTGATATAAGCGCACGAGGGCCCCGGAACCGACTCCTTCTCGGGTTCCGGGGCCCTCGTCATGCGGTGCAGTGCCTTGCGTTGCCGTACGGCCGGGCTCTCACGCCTTGGTGAGATCCTCGACCTCCTCATCGGGTTCGCGGCCGGGGGTGGGGAGGTTGAACCTGGTGATGGCGAAGCGGAAGACGACGTAGTAGATCGCGCCGAAGACCAGGCCGACGGGAATCAGCAGCCAGGGCTTGGTGGAGATGCCCCAGTTGATGAAGACGTCGATGAAGCCGGCCGAGAAGCTGAAGCCCATGTGCATGCCCAGGGCCCAGGTCACGGCCATCGAGATCGCGGTGAGGACCGCGTGGATGGCGTACAGCACCGGGGCGATGAACATGAAGGTGAACTCGATCGGCTCGGTGACACCTGTGACGAACGAGGTCAGCGCCATCGACATCATCATGCCCAGCACGGCCTTGCGACGCTCGGGGCGGGCGGAGTGCGCGATCGCCAGGGCGGCGGCCGGCAGACCGAACATCATGATCGGGAAGAAGCCGGTCATGAACATTCCGGCGGACGGGTCGCCGCCGAAGAAGCGCGGCAGGTCGCCGTGGAAGACCGTGCCGGCGGAGTCGGTGAAGTCGCCGATCTGGAACCAGGCCACCGAGTTCACGAACTGGTGCATGCCGATCGGGATCAGCGCGCGGTTGATGAGGCCGAAGAGAGCGGCACCGAAGGAACCCAGACCGGTCATCCACTCGCCGAAACTGGTGATGACCTCACCGATGGGCTGCCAGCCCAGGACGACCAGAACACCGAGCACGGTACCGAGGGCGGCCGTGATGATCGGAACAAGCCGGCGGCCGTTGAAGAAACCGAGCCAGTCGACGAGCCTGGTGCGGTGGAAGCGCTGCCACAGCAGGGCCGTGAGCAGGCCGAGGATGATGCCGCCGAGCACGCCCGGGTTCTGGAAGGTCGCGGCCTGCGCGGCCTCGTTGCCCTTCTGCCAGAAGCCGCCGCCGAGTCCGGTCCCCGTGTAGGTGGCGCCCTCGTGGCCGTCCTTGATCGGGTACTGGTGGATCACCGCGTAGTAGGTAAGGAATCCGACCACGGCGGCCAGCGCCGTCGAGCCGTCGGACTTCTTCGCGAAGCCGATGGCCACGCCTATGCAGAACAGCAGGGGCAGACCGAAGGAACCGTCCAACAGGGCGCCGCCGGCTCCGGCGAACACCTTCGCCACATCGGCGGGGATGTGGAACCTCTCCTGGGAGTCCGCCTGGCCGAGCCGGAGCAGAAGTCCCGCCGCCGGAAGTACGGCGATCGGCAACTGCAGGCTGCGGCCGACCTTCTGCAGGCCCTGGATCAGGCCGGATCCCCTCTTCTTCGCGGGGACCGCCGCGGTGGTGGCGGTGCTCATACTTCCTCCAACGGGTGGAACATGGTCTACACCAGTCAGTGGTGTAGACCATGTTGTAGCACGGTGAAGGCCGCATAAGGAACCCACGATTTCACAACGGATGCAGACTGGTGTAGACCAGTCGCGAACGTGCGCGGACGGCGCGCAGACCGCTCGCGAAGATCGGTCACCTGTGGGTTACTGCGACAAAGCGGCTCGGACCAGGGAGTACGACATGTCCACCAAGGCAGAGAAGATCGTCGCCGGCCTCGGCGGCCTCGACAACATCGAAGAGGTCGAGGGCTGCATCACCCGGCTGCGCTGCGAGGTCGTCGACGCCTCGCTGGTCGACGACGCCGCCCTGAAGGCTGCCGGCGCCCACGGCGTCGTCAAGATGGGCACCGCGATCCAGGTCGTCATCGGCACGGACGCCGACCCGATCGCGGCGGACATCGAAGACATGATGTAGACCCCGGATTCGACCCGGATCTGACCCGGAACCGAACTCCCGTGCCCAGTGCGGGTGTTCGTGCCTGAGGGGCCCATTCCCCGTACGGGAAGGGCCCCTTCCGCCGTTACGGCTAGGCTCGTCGCCATGTCACGTATCGACGGCCGCACCCCCGAACAACTCCGCCCCGTCACCATCGAACGCGGGTGGAGCAAGCACGCCGAGGGCTCCGTCCTCGTCTCCTTCGGCGACACGAAGGTCTTCTGCACCGCCTCCGTCACCGAGGGCGTCCCGCGCTGGCGCAAGGGCAGCGGCGAGGGCTGGGTCACCGCCGAGTACTCGATGCTCCCGCGCGCCACCAACAGCCGCGGTGACCGCGAATCCGTCCGCGGCAAGATCGGCGGCCGTACGCACGAGATCAGCCGCCTCATCGGCCGCTCCCTGCGCGCCGTCATCGACTACAAGGCGCTCGGCGAGAACACGATCGTCCTCGACTGCGACGTCCTCCAGGCCGATGGCGGCACCCGCACCGCCGCCATCACCGGCGCGTACGTCGCCCTCGCCGACGCGATCGCCTGGGCACAGGGCAAGAAGCTGATCCGGGCCGGCCGCCAACCCCTCACGGGCACGGTGAGCGCGGTGTCGGTGGGCATCGTGGACGGGGTGCCGCTCCTCGACCTCTGCTACGAGGAGGACGTACGCGCGGAGACCGACATGAACGTCGTCTGCACCGGCGACGGCCGCTTCGTCGAGGTCCAGGGCACCGCCGAAGCCGAACCCTTCGCCCGCGACGAGCTCAACTCCCTCCTCGACCTCGCGGTCGCCGGCTGCTCGGATCTGACGGCACTCCAGCGCAAGGCGCTGGACGCCCCCCTGGAAAGGTAAAGGGCACACCAAATAAGGTGGCGCTCGCGGGCAACCGCGCGACTGCTCCACCGCGTCTCCAGAGATGCGCACTCATACGCGGAACCCGGGCGTACGGAACAACGCCGTACGCCCGATCAGTCACCGTCAAACGGAGGGAACCCGAACCATGCCCGTCAGCCGCCGAATCCGCACCGCACGAGGACTCGGAAAGGGGCGTCGTGTCACCGCAATCGCCGCCACCGTGGCGGCCGTCGCGCTGACCGCCGGGCTCACCACCGGATGCGACGCCGTCAACAAGGCCCTGGACTGTGTCCAGACCGCCGACGCCATCGCCACCAGCGTCGGCGACCTTCAGCAGGCCGTGGAGAACGCGGCGAACGACCCGACGCAGGCCTCCGAGGCCCTGGAGTCGATCGACAAGAACCTCACCGACATCGGCGACAAGACGGACAACGCCGACGTCAACAAGGCGGTCGACAACCTCAACGCGGCCGTGGACAACGTCCGTACGGCACTCGACAAGGGCGACGCGACCCCGGACATCAGCGGCGTCACGGACGCGGCGGGCGAACTGACGAAGGTCTGCACGTCGTAACCGTCGTAACCGTCGTAACCGTCGTCACCGTCGTAAACGGCGTGAGAGGCCGAGGGTGAGGGTGAGGCAGTGAAACGGGTCGGGTGAGCCCGGGATACTGGACGACATGACACGCCTGATCCTCGCCACCCGCAACGCCGGAAAGATCACCGAGCTGAGGCAGATCCTCGCCGACGCGGCCCTCCCCATGGACCTGGTCGGCGCGGAGGCCTACCCCGACATCCCCGACGTCAAGGAAACAGGCGTCACCTTCGCGGAGAACGCCCTCCTCAAGGCCCACGCCCTCGCCCAGGCAACAGGCCTCCCGGCGGTGGCCGACGACTCGGGCCTGTGCGTCGACGTCCTGAACGGCGCCCCCGGCATCTTCTCGGCCCGCTGGTCGGGACGCCACGGCGACGACCAGGCCAACCTGAACCTGCTCCTGGCCCAGTTGTCGGACATCGCGGACGAACACCGCGGCGCCCACTTCGCCTGCGCGGCGGCCCTGGCCCTGCCGGACGGCACGGAGCGAGTGGTCGAGGGCCGGATGAGGGGCGTACTGCGGCACGCTCCGGAGGGTTCGGGCGGCTTCGGCTACGACCCGATCCTCCAGCCGGAGGGTGACACGCGGACGTGCGCGCAATTGAGCGCTGCGGAGAAGAACGCGATCAGCCATCGGGGGCAGGCGTTCCGGGGGTTGGTGCCGGTGGTTCGGGAGTTGTTGGGCTGAGGTGCGAGAGAGGGGCCGCCCGGTTGGGCAGCCCCTCTTGTGCGCGTGCGGCCGATGGGATTCGAACCCACACGGGCTTTCGCCCACGGCGTTCTAAGCGCCGCTCGGCTGCCAGTTACGACACGGCCGCGTATGCCGCCATGGTACCGGTCGAGCGGCGATTGCTACGCGGAGTGTCGACGGCCTCCTCTGCGCCAGGTGCTGGTGATCGCGTGGCAGTTGGGGCAGAGCAACCGCAGGTTCTCGCGCCGGTCGTCGCTCCAGTCGCCGTTGATGTGGTCGACTTCCAGCGTCATGGGCTTACCGAGCCACTCGGGCCCGACCCCGCTGAGCGGCGGAAGCGGGGCCTCAGACGCCCAGGTCCTTGATGATCTTCGCCACGTGGCCCGTCGCCCGGACGTTGTACAGGGCCCGTTCGACCTTGCCCTCCTCGTCCACGATGATCGTGGAGCGGATGACGCCGACGTACGTCTTGCCGTAGTTCATCTTCTCGCCGAAGGCGCCGTAGGCCTCCAGGACCGTCTTGTCCGTGTCGCCGAGGAGGGTGACCTTCAGGTTCTCCTTCTCGCGGAACTTCGCGAGCTTCTCCGGCTTGTCGGGGGAGATGCCGATCACGTCGTATCCCGCGCCGGCGAGGACGTCGAGGTTGTCCGTGAAGTCGCAGGCCTGCTTGGTGCAGCCGGGGGTGAGGGCGGCCGGGTAGAAGTAGACGATGACCTTGCGGCCCTTGTGGTCGGCCAGCGACACCTCGTTGCCGTCGGCGTCGGGCAGGGTGAAGGCCGGGGCCACATCACCGGGCTGGAGTCGCTCGCTCATCCGTCTGATCTCCTCGTACGTCCTCGTGCGGCCTGGAAAGGTGCCGGGTCCGAGCCTAACCGGGGGTGCTGACAGTGCGGGCCGAGGTGGAACTGACAGACTGTCCGGAGCAATGCATCCAGCGGACTTCGGAGGGCGTACGGTGGCGGACACCTCGGACAGCAGCAGAACCCCGGCGCAGATCGAGGCGGACATCAGGCGTCGTCGCGAGACGCTGGCCGAGACGCTCGACGAGATCGGGGTGCGGGTGCACCCGAAGACGATCGTCGGCGACGCCAAGGCCAAGGTCGTCTCCAGCGTCGATCACACCCTCGGGCGCGCCTATGTCGGCGTCAACCGCGTCGTCGGAGACGTCAAGGGACAGTTCGTCGACGAGAACGGGGCGCCCCGGATCGAGCGGATCGTGCCCGTCGCCCTGGTGGTCGTGGGGCTGGTCGGGCTGCTCGCTCTCGGCACCCGGCGGCGCAAGGGCTGAAGAGGCGGGTAGGTTCGGAGTGTGAGCGCCAAAAACAATGAGCAGAGCACCCATCACGACAAGCTGCCGATCCGGATGCTGCACGACCGTGTGCTCGTGCGGCAGGATGCCGGCGAGGGCGAGCGGCGTTCCGGCGGCGGCATCCTGATTCCCGCCACGGCGGCCGTCGGGCGGCGGCTGGCCTGGGCGGAGGTCGTCGCGGTCGGGCAGAACGTACGGACGGTGGGACCGGGCGACCGTGTTCTGTACGACCCGGAGGACCTTGCCGAGGTCGAGGTGCGCGGGGTCGCCTACGTGCTGATGCGTGAGCGCGATCTGCATGCCGTCGCGGCGGACCGGTTCGAGGGCTCCGAGGACTCGACCGGCCTGTATCTCTGAGACACACCCTGCGTCTCGTACCTCTGAAACGCAGGTAAAAGGGGCTGGTGACCATGGTCACCAGCCCCTTTTACCTGCGTTTCAGTGACGGCGCCGTGTCAGTCCCGTCTCGACGTGCTCAGCGCGCCGATCGTCGTCCCCGGCGGCGTCCCTCCCGTGGTGCCGCCCGAGTCCGTCGTGCCGCCGTTGTCGGTGGTCCCGCCGTCGGTCGTGGTGCCCCCGGTGTCGGTGGTGCCGCCGTCCGTCGTCGTGCCGCCGGTGTCCGTCGTACCGCCTGTGGTGGTGGTCCCGCCGGTGTCCGTCGTGCCGCCGGTCGTCGTCGTGCCGCCCGTGGCGGTGGTCCCGTCCGTCGTCGTGCCGCCGGTCGTCGGTGTGCCCCCGGTGGTCGGACCGGTCGTCGCGCCCGGGGTTTCCTGGCCGCCGCCGTCCGTGGTGCCGCCGTTGTCCTGGCCGGCGTCCGTGCCGGGGTCGGGCTGCGGGTCTGCGGGCGGGAGCTGCTGTTCGTCGGCGCCCTCCTGGAGCTGGAGGTCGAACTCCTTCGCCTGCTTGCCCTTCAGGGCGTCCTTCGTGAACTGGGCCCAGATTTCGGCGGGGGCGCCGCCGCCGTTGATGCGGTCGAGGCCCATCGCGCCGTACAGCGACTTGTGCTTGCCGGTGACCGGGTCCTGGCCCATGACCGAGACGACCGTCGCGAGGTCGGGGGTGTAGCCCGCGAACCAGGCCGCGGTGTCCTCCTCGGCCGTGCCGGTCTTGCCGGCCACCGGGCGGTCGGCCTCCTGGGCCGCCGTCGCCGTGCCCTCCTCCACCACGCTCTGCAGGACCGCCGTTGTCGTGTCGGCGGCCTCCCGCGACACGACCTGCTTGGTCTTCTGCCTGGGGAGGGTCACCGCGCCCTCCTCGCCGTCCTTCGTGATCTTCTCGATGATCGTGTACGTGCCGTGCCTGCCGTGGTTGGCGAGCGTGGCGTACGCCTCCGTCATGTCGAGGACGCTGGCCGTCGACGTGCCGAGCGCGATGGACGGGTACGGGTTGAGGTCGGGGGTGTCGGACGGCAGGCCGAGGTCGATCGCCGTCTGCTTGACCTTCGCGGGGCCCACGTCCACGGCCATCTGCGCGTACACCGCGTTCACGGACTTGTTCGTCGCCGTGCGGACGGTGACGTCGCCGTACGAGTACTGGTCCTCGTTCTCGGGGGCGTACTCCCCGCCGTTCCAGCCCTCGACCGGGCGCTTGTTGGTGCCGTCGTAGTACGTGTTCGGGGTGATCTTCTGGCCGTCCTGGGTCACCGAGCCGTTCTGGACGGCGGCGGTGAACACGAACGGCTTGAAGGTGGAGCCGTCCTGGTAGTCGCGGCGCGTGGCGTTGTTGACGTACTGCTTGGTGTAGTCGATGCCGCCGTACATCGCGAGGACCTTGCCGGAGGCGGGGTCGATGGCGACGCCGCCCGCGCGGACGTAGGTGTCGACCTTGTTGTTCTTCTTGTCGAGCTTCTTCATCACCTTGTCGTTGACCGCCTTCACGAAGGCGTCCTGCTTGGGCTTCTGCAGGGTGGTGGTGATGCGGTAGCCGCCGGCCTGGAGTTCGTCCTCGGTGAGGATCTTGTTGTCGAAGAGGTAGTCGTCGACCGCCTTGACCAGGTAGCCGCGCTGCCCGGACATGCCCGTCGAGACGATCGACTGCTTCGGCTCGGGGAAGGTGATGGCGTTCCGCTCGGACTGCGTCAGCCAGTCCTTCTTGACCATGCCGTCGAGGACGTAGTTCCAGCGGGCGAGCGCGGCGGGCCTGTTCTCGGGGTGGGCGATCACGTCGTACTCGCTCGGCGCGTTCAGCAGTGCGGCGAGGTAGGCGCCCTGGCCGGCGGTCAGGTCGACGGCGTCGACGCCGTAGTAGGCCTGGGCGGCGGCCTGGAGGCCGTACGAGTTGCGGCCGGCGTAGCTGGTGTTGAGGTAGCCCTCAAGGATCTGGTCCTTGGTCTTCATCCGGTCCAGCTTGATGGAGATGAAGAACTCCTTCACCTTTCGGGTGACGGTCTGTTCCTGCGCGAGGTAGTAGTTCTTCACGTACTGCTGGGTGATGGTCGAGCCGGACTGCTTGCCCTTGCCGGTCACGGTGTTCCAGGCGGCGCGGATCATCGCCTTGGGGTCGACGGCGGACTCGGTGTAGAAGTCGCGGTCCTCGGCGGCCAGTACGGCGTGCTGGGCGTCCTTGGAGATCTGCGCCAGCGTCACGTTCTCCCGGTTGACCTCGCCGTCGCGGGCGAGCTGGCTGCCGTCGGCGTAGAGGTAGATGTTGCTCTGCTTGGTGGCCGCCGCGTTCGCCGCCGGGATGTTCACCATGTAGTAGCCGAGCGCGAACATGCCGATGACCAGCAGGACCCCGAGCACGAACGTGCCGAGCACGAGCCGCCAGGTCGGGACCAGCCGCCGCCATCCGGCACGCCGGGGACGCTTGGCCTTCTTAGCCTTCTTGGCCTCCTCGGGTTCCTCGTGATTCCCGCTCTCCGCCGCGTCGGGCCGCACGTCGGCTCGTACGACGGGTTGCACGACGGTTTGTTCGGCCTGCGCGACGGTCTGTTCGGGTTTCGCGTCGGGCCGCACGTCGGACTGCGCGTCGGGCCGTACATCGGGTTCTCTGGGTGCCGAGCCCTGCGTCGGCTGCTGCGGCTCTGGCTGGTCGCTCATGTCGTGCACGGACTCCTGTTTCGCGTCGTACGTTCCCGTACGACCTCATTCACCACTTCAAACGTTTTCTGCGCCCCCTCTTGAAGACTGTCGCACCCGGCGATCAGTTCCCCGACCCCGGCACGCTTCCTGCCCGAAAACGCGTGGCGGGCGGACAGGAGTGAGGGCTAGGCTCCTGCGCTTCGGTCCGGACGCGTTGGGGAAGGCTGGTGTCGTGGGTTCTGGGCGGTTGTACGCGGCCGTCGCGGCGGGGGGTTTCCGACGGTATGCCACCTATCGGGCGGCCACGCTGGCGGGGGTGTTCACCAACACGGTCTTCGGCGTGATCCTCGCCTACACGTACATCGCCCTGTGGGACGAGAGACCGCACCTCGGAGGGTACGACCAGTCCCAGGCACTCACGTATGTGTGGCTCGGCCAGGCGCTGTTGACGACCATGTGCGTGATGGGCACGGGCTTCGAGGAAGAGCTGATCGAGCGTATCCGTACGGGTGACATCGCGATCGACCTGTACCGGCCGGCCGACCTCCAGCTGTGGTGGCTGGCCCAGGACCTGGGCCGGGCCCTGTTCCAGCTGCTGGGCCGCGGGCTGATCCCCTTCGTGCTCGGCGCCTGGCTCTTCGACCTGTCGCTGCCGGCCTCCCCGCTGACCTGGCTGGCGTTCCTCGTCGCGGTCGCGCTGGGGGTGCTGGTCAGCTACTCCTTCCGGTTCCTGGTGGCGCTGGCCGCGTTCTGGCTGATGGACGGCGCGGGCATCACCCAGATGGCGTGGCTCGCGGGTGTCTTCTGCTCGGGCATGGTGCTTCCGCTGAACGTCTTCCCGGGGGTGCTCGGCGAGGTCGTACGGGCCCTGCCGTGGGCGGCGCTGATCCAGGCGCCGGCGGACGTCCTGATGGGGGAGGCGGATTTGCTGGGCACGTTCGCCTTCCAGGCCGGGTGGGCGGTGGCGCTGCTGGGGGCGGGGCGCTTGTTGCAGGTGGTCGCTACTCGGCGGGTGGTGGTTCAGGGTGGGTGACGTGGGCGTGGGTGTCGCCGGTGCGGTGAAGACCGGTGCCCGGGGCGGGCGGTGGACCCGCGACGACTGGGACGACGGGCCGCTCGGTCGCTGGGAGCGGGTGTTCGACGGCGTACGGACCTATCGGATGATCGCCGCGATGTGGATCCGGTCGACGATGGCCTACCGGGCCTCCTTCGTGATGACCACGCTGGGGAACTTCGCGGCGACCGGGCTCGACTTCCTGGCGATCGTGCTGATGTTCTCCCAGATCGACCGGCTCGGCGGCTACTCGCTGCCCGAGATCGCGTTTCTGTACGGGCTGTCGGCGATCGCGTTCGGGACCGCCGACCTCGTCGTCGGGTCGATGGACCGGCTCGGGCGCCGGGTCCGTGACGGCACCCTGGACACGCTGCTCGTCCGGCCGGCGCCGGTGCTCGCGCAGGTCGCCGCGGACCGGTTCGCGCTGCGCCGCCTCGGCCGGATCACCCAGGGTCTGATGGTGCTCGGCTACGCCCTGCTCGCCCTCGACGACGTCCACTGGACGGTGCTCAAGGTGCTGCTGGTGCCGGTGATGGTGCTCAGCGGCGGGGCGATCTTCTGCGCGGTGTTCGTCGGGGGTGCGGCCTTCCAGTTCGTGGCGCGGGACGCCTCCGAGGTGCAGAACGCGTTCACGTACGGCGGCGCCACGCTGCTGCAGTATCCGCCGGGTCTGTTCGCGCAGGACCTGGTGCGCGGGGTGACGTTCGTCTTCCCGCTGGCCTTCGTCAACTGGCTGCCCGCGCTGTACGTGCTGGGCCGTCCTTACCCGCTCGACCTGCCGGAGTGGGTGGCGTTCCTGCCGCCGCTGGTGGCGGCGGGCTGCTGCGCGCTGGCCGGGCTGGCCTGGCGGGCGGGACTTCGTTCGTACCGGAGCACGGGGAGTTAGACACGTGGACAGCCACAGCCACAGCCACAGCCAAGTGGACGGTTCCTTCGACGAGTCGCACGACTCCTTCAGCAACAACTCCTTCAACGAGTCCTTCATCGAGCTGGACGGCGTCGAGAAGGTCTTCGACGTGCGCAAGAAGACCGGGTTCATGCGCAGTGAGCGGCGTGAGGTGCGGGCGGTCGACTCGATCTCTTTCCGGGTGGCGCGCGGGGAGATGGTCGGTTACATCGGCCCGAACGGCGCCGGGAAGTCGACGACCATCAAGATGCTGACGGGCATCCTCACCCCCAGCGGCGGCCGGTTGCGCGTCGCCGGTATCGACCCGTCGCGTGAGCGCACCCGTCTCGCGCGGCGCATCGGGGTGGTGTTCGGGCAGCGTACGACGCTGTGGTGGGACCTTCCGCTGATCGACTCGTACAAGCTGATGCACCGCATGTACCGCATCCCCGACGCCCGTTACCGGGAGAACCTGGACCGCTGCGTCGAACTTCTCGAACTGGCCGACCTGTTGGACGTACCGGTCCGTCAACTGTCCCTCGGTCAGCGGATGCGGGGCGATATCGCGGCGGCCCTGCTGCACGACCCGGAGGTGCTGTACCTCGACGAGCCGACGATCGGCCTGGACGTGATCTCGAAGGCCCGGGTGCGCGAGTTCCTGCGCGACCTGAACGCCGAGCGCGGCACGACGGTCCTGCTCACCACGCACGACCTCCAGGACATCGAGCAGTTGTGTTCGCGGGTCATGGTCATCGACCACGGCCGGCTGATGTACGACGGCCCGCTGACCGGCCTGCACGAGGTGGGCGACAGCGAACGGACCCTCGTCGTGGACCTGGAGCGCGAACTGCCGCCGGTCGAGGTGCCGTCGGCGCGGGTCGTACGGGTGGAGGGTCCGCGGCAGTGGCTGGCGTTCCCGGCGTCGGAGTCGGCGGCTCCGCTGGTCGCGCGGATCGCGGCGGAGTATCCGCTGGTGGACCTGTCGGTGCGGGAGCCGGACATCGAGGCGGTGATCGCGAAAATGCTGCATTCAATGAGGGACACCCCCAAACCCCCGCCCGAGCAGGCCGAGAGGTCGGGTCGCGCGGCCTCGTAGCCTCCCGGGCGGGTACCTCGTAGGCTTCGACGCATGACGGACGACCTTCCGGAGCTGCGCGCTTCCGACGCCGATCGTGAACGAGTCGCCGAGGTACTGCGGGACGCTCTCGCGGAGGGTCGGCTCGACATGGTCGAGTTCGAGGAGCGGCTGGACGCGACCTACCAGGCGCGTACGTACGGCGAGTTGACGCCGATCACCCGTGACCTGCCCGGGGCCGGGGTGAGTGTGCCCGCGGTGAGCATGGTCAAGCAGCCTGTGGGGAGCGGGAGTTGGCCGGACCGGATCGTCGGGGGTGAGGGTTCCTCGCGGTGGGGTGTCGCCATCCTGGGCGGGTTCCAGCGCCGGGGGCGCTGGACGGTGCCGCGGCAGTTCAACGCGTTGGCGCTCCTGGGCGGCGGGGAACTCGACCTGCGTGACGCGAACTTCGCCGACCGTGAGGTGGTGATCAACTGTGTCGCGATCATGGGAGGCGTGGACGTCGTCGTGCCGCCCGGTGTCGAGGTCGTCGTGCGCGGCATCGGCGTCATGGGCGGCTTCGACCACGGCCAGGAGGGGGTGCTGGGCGACCCCGGCGCCCCCCGGGTGATCATCCAGGGGTTCGCCTTCTGGGGCGGCGTGGGCGTGACCCGGAAAATCCCGAAGGCGGAGCGCCAGCGCCTGAGGGAGGAACGCCGCCAGGAGAATCTGGAGCGGCGGGAGGGCCGGGGGGAGCTCGGTGGCTCCGGTTCCGGTTTCGGCTCGGACTCCGGGTTCCGGCACGGCATGCACAAACGTGGGCTGCACAGGGACGATGACTGAGCGCTGTCAGAGGCGCGGGGCTGCGGCATGGTGCGGCTCCGCTGCCTGGGCGCGACGGGACCCCACCGGCCCGCACCCCCAAACGCACCCCGCAGCCCCCTAAAGCTGAGCCGGTGCCGCCCCCTTCAGGTCCTCCAGGTCGAACACCTCACCCATCCGCGCATACCCCTTGTCACTCGGGTGCAGGTGATCCCCGGAGTCGTAGTCCGCCCGGAACCGCCGAGGGTCGTACGGATCCCGCAGCGCCTTGTCGAAGTCCGCGTACGCGTCGAACACCCGCCCACTCCGGATCTCCGTGTTCACGGCCTGCCGCAGCGCCTCCGTGGTCGCCGAGTACCCGTGGAACCCCCCGAACGGCATCAGCGTCGCCCCCACCACCCTCAGGCCCCGCCCGTGCGCCTCGGCGACCAGCTCACGCAGTCCGGCGACGATCGAGGAGGCCCGCAGGGTCCGGGGGTCGCGGGCGCGCAGGATGTCGTTGACGCCCAGGTCGATGACGACGACCTTGACGTTCGTACGGCCGAGGGCGTCGCGGCCGAACCGGGTCAGAGCGCTCGCGTTCGGCGCGGGCGTGCCCTTGCCGCCGGCCCGCAGGACGCGGTTGCCGCCTATGCCCTGGTTGACGACGCTGTAGCGGGGCACGTCCGCGCCTGACTCGGCCGCCGCGTGCAGCCGGTCGGCGAGGACGTCGGGCCAGCGGCTGTTGGCGCCCACCGTCGAGGTGCTGCCCGCGGTGAGCGAGTCGCCGAGGGTGACGACCGTGCCGTTGGCCTCGGTGCTGAGGACGTCGAGCGCGGTGACGTACCGCCAGGCCTCGGTCTGCTCGGTGTACGCCGTGGCGTGCGGGTCCTCGGTACGGTCGCCCAGGGCGGCGTACGAGATCTGCCGGGCGCGGGGATGGTAGGTGACCGGGCCTGAGGGCACCGCGGAGTACGTCGTCACCAGGACGTCGCTGTCGCGCGGGACGGCGACCCGTACCGCGTCGCTCACGATCTGCCGTCCGGGCGCGATGGTCACCGAGGGGCTGCCGCCGAAGGTGAGCCGGCGCATGGTGCGGGCGTCGGCGGCGGCGCTGTTCTCGGTGGCGGCGACGGCGATCGAGGCGTGGGCGATGGTCAGCGGCTGCTTGCCGTAGAGGTTGGAGAGCGTGACGCGGGCACTCGTACCCCCGGCCGCCGTGTGTACGACGTTGCGCAGGGAGCGGCCGGCCAGGCCCTGTACCTCGGTGCCGGGCTCGCCCTCGACCGGGGAGGCGGACCAGGTGCCGACCCAGGCGCCGGTGGACGCGGGGGCGATGTCGTTGCCCGAGTCGCCTCGGGCCTGGCCGACGGCCCTGGTGTGCCGGCTGCCGTCGTCGAGGGTCGCTCCGACGTATATGGCGGCCGACATGGCCACGACGAGCGTGACCATCGCGGCGAGCAGGCCATAACCGTGGCGCCTGGTCATGGGATGCGTGACTCCTCGTACGGCGGGGAGCGTGGGGCTCCGGTGGGCTGGGCCCATGATGCGGGATGGGCCTGTGCGAGCCGGCCCAATCCTTCGGATCGGCTCCTTCCGGGTATACGCAGGGAACTCTTGTTCCGTTCCGGGAGTCGGTCAGGAAGGGACAATGTGTGAGGGATCACTGAACGGTGGAGCGAATGGAACGGACGAAAACGGCATCAGAGGGCGGTTCCGAAGGGCCCGAGGAGGCAGCGGGGGCCGAGGGGACCTACGGGCGGCAGCGGACCCGTGCGGCGCCCCGCGCCGCCGCCGGTGCGGTCCCGGGCCGCGCCATGACCTCCTTCAGCCCAGCCGACGAGGAGCGCCGGCGCGGGGTGCGCCGGATGAAACTGACGGCGACCGGGCTGCTGCTCTTCGTCGCCGTCGTGTACGTCCTCGCCAAGTGGGCCGGTGAGCAGGGCGCCGGTGCCTGGACGGGGTATGTCGCCGCGGCGGCCGAGGCGGGCATGGTCGGCGCGCTGGCCGACTGGTTCGCGGTCACCGCCCTCTTCCGCCATCCCCTCGGCCTGCCCATCCCGCACACCGCGATCATCCCCACCAAGAAGGACCAACTGGGCGTCTCTCTGGGTGAGTTCGTCGGCGAGAACTTCCTCTCCCAGGATGTCGTACGGCAGCGGCTGCGGGCCGTGGGCATCGGCAGCCGCCTCGGTACGTGGCTCGCCGAGCCGGAGCACGCGGACCGGGTCACGGCGGAGCTGTCTGCGGCCCTGCGCGGGGCGCTCACCGTCCTGCGCGACTCCGACGTCCAGGCGGTCGTCGGCGAGGCCATCACCCGGCGGGCGGACGCCCAGGAGATCGCGCCCGGCATCGGCAAGATGCTGGAGAAGGTGGTCGTGGACGGCGGCCACAAGCGGGTCGTCGACCTGGTCTGCGTACGAGCCCACGACTGGCTCGTCGCGCACGAGGAGGAGGTCATGGGCGCCGTGCAGGGCGGCGCGCCCGGCTGGACGCCCAAGTTCGTCGACAAGAAGGTCGGCGAGCGCGTCTACAAGGAGCTGCTGCGCTTCGTCACCGAGATGCGCGACGCCCCCTCCCACCCGGCGCGCGGGGCTCTGGACCGCTTCCTCACCGACTTCGCCTCCGACCTCCAGTCCGACACGGACACACGCGCGCGTGTCGAGCGGCTGAAGACCGAGGTCCTGGGGCGCGGCGAGGTCCAGGACCTGATCGCGTCCGCCTGGACGGCCGTACGCTCGATGATCGTCTCGGCGGCGGAGGACGAGCGCAGCGAACTGCGGCTGCGCGTACGGGCGTCGCTGCTGTCACTGGGGTCCCGGATGGCCGTCGACTCCAAACTCCAGAACAAGGTGGACGGCTGGGTGGAGGGCGCGGCGGTGTACGTCGTGACGACCTACCAGGGCGAGATCACCTCCCTGATCACGGACACGGTCGCGGGCTGGGACGCCGAGCACACGACGAAGAAGATCGAGGCGCACATCGGCCGCGACCTCCAGTTCATCCGTATCAACGGCACGGTGGTCGGCTCACTGGCGGGGCTGCTGATCTACGTGGTGTCGCGGGCGGTGGGGGTGTAGCCCACGGTCGAGTCCATGGTCGAGCCCATGGTCGGGTGCGCGCTCGAGTAGGCGGTCGAACGCGCGCTTGAGTACCCGCAGCTGAGTACCGGCATCTGAGTACGCGTACTCTGTCGGACCGCCTCCGGACAGGTGACCCTCGTACGTATGACCGAGATGACTGGGAACAGCACCACCGGGAAGCTGCTCGGGCCGCTGCGGGACCGTCCCTGGGCCGAGCGCTGGCTGACGCGCGCACTCGGCGCGGCCGTCGCTTCGGCGTCGTACGTCGTCTGCGTCCCCTGGGATCTGCGCAACCGCGTCGAGAGCGCGGGCTCTATCGACGAGACGACCCCGGTGACGGGCGTCGGGGTCGTCGCCCTGGGCGTCGTCCTGCTGCTCCTGGCCGCCTACTTCGGCCACCGCGACAGCCGGGGCTGGCCGCTGCTCCTGATCGCGGTCCCTCCGGCGGTGCTCATGTACGTCTCCCTGCGCACCCATCCAGGACCGCCCGACGGCTTCGCCAACGCCTGGCCCCTGACCTGGGCCTTCTTCACGCTGGTGATCGCGGCGGGGGTGCTG
The DNA here is from genome assembly GCF_014646095.1 of Streptomyces lacrimifluminis. Lineage (GTDB taxonomy): Bacteria > Actinomycetota > Actinomycetes > Streptomycetales > Streptomycetaceae > Streptomyces > Streptomyces lacrimifluminis. Next base: position 181,413 of record NZ_BMMU01000008.1, read on the forward strand.
GTCGCGGCAGGGGTGGGGCGGACGTTCCGGGTGGAGGAGGAGTCGACCGAGGGCCTGGTGTCGGCCTGCCGGTCCGTCGGCGGTGAGGCCGGAGGAGGCCTGGGGACGCCCCGGGAGCGGTGGTGACAAGGCGGCGAGGCGGCGCGGTGGGTCAGGCTCCTGTGGTGGAGCCGGGGCGGACGATCATCAGGACCGTCACGGTGGCCCACAGGAGGTTGAAGACGCCGGTGAACATGGCGAGTTGAACGGTCGTCGCCCGGTCGGCGCCGTTCGCGGCGCCTTCGATGACCGTCTCCTGGCGGGGCAGCACCAGCACCACCAGGACGATCGCCGCCGCCACGGTCAGCGCCATGGAGACGATCAGCCAGGCGTCGCCCATCACCCCCATGCTGGTCGCCGTGGCGATCCCGAAGAGGGGTACGGCGATCCCGATCCCGGCGTACACCCGGCAGATCCGGTGCAGGAGCCGTACGGTCTCCAGCGCCCGGGGATCGTCGGGCGCCGCGAGTGCCCTGCGGGCGCCGGGCGGGAACATGCTGGCCGCGACGGTGACGGGGCCGACGGCGATGATCGCGGCCAGGACGTGGACGGCGAGGAGGAACTTGGTCACGGGGTGACGGTAGGGGTGGGGGAGGGGAGCGCAGAAGTGGCGCTTTTGCCAGGGTCCAACGGATTCTCGCCAGGCGCCTTCACCTGGCAGTCCCCGTGTGATCCCCTCCTCCGACCCCTGGCTCCAGGCCTTGGCTGTAACCGACCGTATGCCTAGGATCTCGCCATGCACACCGTGGCCGTACTGGCCCTTGAGGGGGTCATCCCGTTCGATCTCTCCGCGCCGATCGACGCCTTCGGGTGGGCGCGCCTCCCGGACGGGCGGGAGGCCTACCGGGTACGGGTCTGCTCGGTCGCCGACGAGGTGAGCGCCGGGCCGTTCAGTGTGCGCGCGCCGTACGGCCTCGACGCGCTGGCGGACGCCGACACGATCGTCCTGCCGGGCACCGCCGATCCGACCCTGCCGTTGCCGCCGGGTGTGGCCCAGGCACTGTGCGAGGCGGCGGCGAACGGGACGCGGATCGCCTCGATCTGCGTCGGGGCGTTCCTCTTCGCGGCGACGGGCCTGCTGGACGGTCTGCGTGCGACCACGCACTGGATCGCCGCCCAGGACCTCGCGGCCATGTACCCGAAGGTGACCGTCGATCCGAACGTCCTGTACGTCGACAACGGCCAGTTCCTCACCTCGGCGGGCGCGGCGGCGGCCCTGGACATGTGTCTGCACATGATCCGAGACGACCACGGCTCGGCGGTCGCCGCGCACGCGGCCCGGATGTGCGTCATGCCCCTCGAACGGGAGGGCGGGCAGGCCCAGTTCATCGTCCAGGCCCAGCCACCGGCCCCGGCGGGCGCGACGATGGAACCGGTACTGCGCTGGCTGGAGGAGCACGCGGACCGCGAGGACCTGACGCTGGCCGACATCGCGACGCGGGCCGGCATGAGCACCCGTACCCTGAACCGCCGTTTCCGCGAACAGACGGGCACGACCCCCCTGCAGTGGCTGCACCGGGCGCGGGTGCGGCGGGCGCAGTACCTGCTGGAGACGACGACCTACCCGGTCGAACGGATCGCCGCCCAAACGGGGTTCGGGTCGCCGACGGCATTCCGGGACCGTTTCAAGAGGGTGGTCGGGACGAGCCCGCACGCGTACCGCAGGGCGTTCCAAACCACCGGCTGAGCGCCCCTTTGGGAGGGCCGCAGGCCCCTCCCAAAGGGGCGCGGGGAACTGCGCGACAAGCCACGACGGCGCCGCAGCAAACCGACGACCCCTCCACGGCACCCCCGCGGAGCGCCTAGTGTCGGTCGGCGACGGCCCAGGACGCGAGGGCCACGGCCCCAGCAACCCCGAACACCGCCGGCCAGGCGCCCACCTTCTTGGCGAGCGGGTGCGACCCGGCGAAGGCGCCGACGTACGCGACGGTCAGCGCCCCGGCGGCCGTCACGCCCGCCTGCTCGTGCCACCGCTGGGCGGCGACGGTCCCCGCGACGGCCAGTACGGTCCCGCCGAGCTGCCGGTTCCGGCTCCAGCGGGCGACGGCGTACCCGCCGACGAGGCCGGTGGCGGCCACGAGCGCCGTAGGAACCTTGGTCGTCTTCGCCATGGTGGCCTGCCTCCGCTGGATCGGTCGTACATCAGTCGTGTACTACGGGCGAGGCTAACCCGTGATCCTGGGTGCCCGGCCGGGCGGGGTGGCCGGGCCCTGTCCGATGAGTACGCCGATCAACTCCGCCGACTTCGAGGATGGTTGACGGTGGCGGAGGCGGTGCGGGGGTTTCTCGGGGCGTAGGACGGCGGAGGGAAGGGCGACGGACTCCGACATGTTCGTAGTGTCCCCTCGGCATAGTCGCTACGCTCCCAACGGGGGAACACAGGTGCGGATGGGGGGAGTTGGCGGTGTTCCGGAGACCGTTGGGGCGGTGCTGCGGCGCCTTCCTGGGCGTCGGACTGTTAGTGGCCGGCTGTTCTGGCTCGGGGTCGGGGTCGGGAGGGGACGGAGCGGCCGGGTCCGCGGACTCGACGACGAGCGGTGACACCCGCTCCAGCCCGACGTCGAACCCCGACCCGAATCCGAGCCCGAGCACGAGCCCGACCGCCGGCACTCCGAGTGTGGCCTTCACCCACGACCCCGCCCGCGTACCGAAGACCCGCGCAGTGGCCCTACGCCTGGCCCGCGCCGTCGCGGCGGCGCCCGTCGACTGGGGCCCCGGCTTCGTGAAACGCGACCCGTACGAGAGCGACCCCGGTTTCCTGCCCGCGCTCGACGCGAACTGCGTCTGGCAGCGCGAGCCCTTGCCCGCGACGGTCCTCGCGACCCTCACCCGCTACAGCGAACTGCCCGCCGAGGACGGGAAGGGGCCGATCCGCGTCGCCGCCGTCGTCACCGTGCACCGGACCGTCACGGACGCCGCCTGGGAGATGGCCGGGACCCTCGAAGAGGCGCTGCGCTGTCCCGACCAGCAGCTGCGCCAGGGCGAGCGGATCACCGGACTGATCTCCCAGGGCTCGGCGTTCGGCCAGATGGGCAACCTCACCTCCGAGGACTCGCTCGCGGAAGGCGGCGAGTACTACAGCGACGACCTCGGCGGCCCCCACTACTACTACTGGTTGCAGAGCCGGCTGGGCCAGGTCACCGTGGCCGCCGTCGGCAGGGGCGCCGACGGCCGGACCCCGGAAGAGGTCAGTGCCGCCCTGGTTCCGGGTATGAGCCAGATGCTGAGCGGCCTGGAGACCGAACTCGGGGTGACGAAATGAGCGGGCGTCTACTTCCCACCGACCCCTCCTCGATCGGCGGTCACCGGCTGCTGGCCCGCCTCGGCGCGGGCGGCATGGGCGTGGTCTACCTCGGGCGTACGGAGGCCGGGGCACTGGCCGCCGTCAAGGTGATCCAGGCCGAGTACGCGGACGAGCCGGACTTCCGCGCCCGCTTCCGCCGTGAGGTCGAGGCGGCCCGCCGGGTGACCAGCCCCTGGGCGGTCCCGGTCACCGGCGCGGACCCGGACGCGGCGGCACCCTGGCTGGCCACCGCCTTCGTGCCCGGACCCTCGCTCGGGGAGGCAGTCGTACGTCATGGTCCGCTGCCTGCCCGGAGCGTGCGCATCCTCGGCCGGATGCTCGCCATGGCGCTCCGCGAGGTGCACGCGGCCGGGCTGGTCCACCGTGACGTCAAGCCCGCCAACGTCCTGCTCGCCGTGGACGGTCCGCGCCTGATCGACTTCGGCATCGCCCGCGCGGCCGACGAGACCGCGATCACCTCCACCGACCTGGTCGTCGGCACACCCGGCTTCCTCTCCCCCGAGCAGGCCGAGGCGCGTGGCGCGGCGGTGGGCCCGCCGAGCGACGTCTTCTCGCTGGGCTGTCTGCTGGCGTACGCGGTGACCGGCCGTCCGCCGTTCGGCACCGGTGCGGTGGACGCCCTGCTCTACCGGACGGTCCACGACGAGCCCGACCTGGCCGGCATCGATTCCGGTGCCGAGTCCGGTGCCGAGTCCGGCGACGACGCGGCGAGCGGCGAACTGCTGACGCTGCTGCACATGTGCCTGGCGAAGGACCCCGAGGACCGTCCCACGGCCGAGCAGATCTGCACGGTGCTGCTGGTCGAGGACGCCGTCCCCGACGGCGGCCGGACCGACTGGCTGCCCGACGACGTCGTACGCGGAATCGCGGACCGCTCGGCCGAGATGCTGGCGCTTCCCGACATCGAGCCGACCGTCGCCGAAGCGGCAACCGAAGCCGCGGAGGGCGCGGAGCCGGCGTCGCCCGGCCGACGCCGGCTGCTCCTGGCCTCCGGTGCGGCGGTGCTCCTGGCGGCGGGCGGGACCGCGGCCTGGGCCGCACTGCGCGACGAGGACACCCCGAGCACACCGGCGGCCCGCCGCTGGGCCATCGGGGTGCAGGCGGATCTCAGCGGTGCGCAGCGGACGGTGGGCCGGGCGCAGGAGCGGGGCGCGCGGCTGGCGGTCGAGCAGTTCAACTCCCGTAGCAGCACGCCGTTCGAGCTCACCCTGAAGGCAGTCGACGACGGGGGCAGCGCCGGTCGGGCACCCGCCGCGGCCAAGACACTGATCCAGGACCCCGACGTACTCGCCGTGCTCGGCCCGACCAACGACGAGACCGCCCACGCGGTCCTCGGCGCGTACGACGAGGCACTGCTGCCGCTGCTGTGCGTCTCGGCCGGAGGGCTGATCCTGACGACGGCGCAGTACCGCTCCTTCCTCCACTGCCGCCCCAGTGACGCGGCGGTCGCTCTCCCGATCAGCGTCTACCTCATGGGGCAGAAGGAGAGAGCGCGCCCCGGCGTCCTCCAGGACCGGACCGCACAGACGTACGCCCAGGAAACCGCCTCGGCCAGCGTCCTCGTGCTGCGCCAACTGGGCAGGCCGGCCTACCCCCGGGTGATCCCGGCGGGCACGGAAGACCTGGCACCCGTGGTCGACGACATGCTGCGGGCCGGGATCGGCTCCTTCGTCTACGCCGGCTACGCGCAGGGCGCGGCCCAGGTCGCCCGGGAGCTGGCGGGCGCCGGCTTCGACAAACCGCGGCTCAGCTCGCAGGCCGTGATCGACCCGGCGTTCCTGGAGCTGGCCGGGGACGCCGCCGAGGGATGGCTGATGACCTCCTCCTTCGTCGACCCCACCGCCGTACCGGCCGCGGCGGCCTTCACCGCCGCCTTCCGCAAGCGCTACGGCGAGGCGCCCGGCTACTACGCCGCCGAGGCGTACGACGCCGTCAACCTCGTCATCCAGGAGTTGGTGAAGGCTACGGAAGCGACGGAAGCGACGGAAGCGACGAAGACTACGAAGGCCACGAAGGCCACGAAGGCCACGAAGGGCGAACAGCCGCCGAAGCGCCAGGAGTTGGTGGGCCTGCTCCGCAAGAGCCGTTACAAGGGCATCACCAAGGAGTTCATTTTCAAGCCGGAGGACGGCACGTTCGCCGGCCGGGGCGTCTTCCTCCACCAGGTCGAGGGCGGCCGGTTCCGCTTCCTCGGCGAAGCTCCCTCCGAGGCGTAGCGGTGGGCGGGGCGCACTCGGACGGCCACGCGGAAGGCCGGGTGGGAGTGCCCCCGCTCAAGCCGGGCGATCCGTCCTTCGTCGGCGGTCACCGGCTGCTGGGCCGGCTCGGCGCGGGCGGCATGGGCGTGGTCTACCTGGCCCGTTCGACGGGCGGGGCGCTGGTCGCGCTGAAGGTGATCCGCGCCGAGTACGCGGCCGACGACGGCTTCCGGGCCCGGTTCCGGCGCGAGGCCGAGGCGGCGACCGGCCTCACCGGACGGTGGGTGGTACCGGTCACCGCGGCGGAACCGGAGGCCCACGAGCCCTGGCTGGCGACCGCCTTCGTACCGGGCCCGTCGCTGGCCGACGCCGTCGCGCTGTACGGCCCGCTGCCGGACCGGACGGTACGAGTCCTGGGCGCCCGGCTGGCCGAGGCGCTCACCGAGGTGCACGCGGCGGGCCTGGTGCACCGGGACGTCAAGCCGCACAACGTCCTGCTCGCCCTGGACGGCCCCCGGCTGATCGACTTCGGTATCGCGCGTTCCACCACGGCCACCGCGCTGACCGCGACCGACGTGGTGATCGGCTCGCCCGGCTACCTCTCGCCCGAGCAGGCGCAGGCGCGGACCGGTGACATGGGCCCGCCGAGCGACGTCTTCTCGCTGGGCTGTGTCCTGGCGTACGCGGCGACCGGCCGCCGCCCGTTCGGCACCGGCACCCCGGCCGCCGTCCTCTTCCGTACGGTCCACGAGGAACCGGACCTGGACGCGGCGCCCCGGGCCCTGGTCCCGCTGCTGACGGCCTGCCTCGCCAAGGACCCGCAGGCCAGGCCCACCGCACAGGAGATACGGGACGCCCTGACCGACGAGGGCGAACTGGAGGGCGACCGGGAGAGAGACCAGGAGGCCGATCGGGCGGACGACTGGTTGCCGCCCGCCCTGCCCCGGCTGATCGCGGAACGCTCGGCAGCCGTCCTGGCCATCCCCGACCCCGCTCCGGCGACTCTCGTACAGCCGCCGGAGCAGCCCTCTCCCTCCCGGCGCCGCGTGCTGACACTGGGCTCGGCAGCCGCGGTGACCCTGACCGGCGGCGGACTGGCCGCCTGGGCCGCCTCCAGGCCGACGACAGCCGACAACGAGGGCGGGACAACGGGTTCAGGATCGCTGCCGGTGTACGTCGTCGGAGTGCACGCGGATCTGACGGGCACGGACAGGACGATCGGCCGGGCGCAGGAGCGGGGCGCGCGGCTGGCTGTGGAGGACTTCAACTCCCGCTCACGTTCCGGCAGTTCAGATTCAGGTTCCTCTGGCAGTTCCGGTGTCGCCGGTGGCCGTCCCTTCGAGCTGGCCCTGAGGGTCCTCGACGACGCGGGGGAGGCGAAACGGGCCGAGGAGGTGGCCGGGAGGTTCGTCGCGGACCCCGACGTGTACGCCGTCATCGGCCCGACCGGCAACACCGCGACCGAGGCCTCCCTCGCCCGCTACGAGAAGGCCCTCCTGCCCGTCGTGACCGTCTCCGCCGGCCTGGAGCCGGACTCCGACCCGCGCGCGTTCTTCCACCTCAGGCCCGACGAGAACGCGCTGACGACGCCCTTCATCCACTACCTCACCCACGTCGAGAAGAGCACCAGGACCGCCCTCATCGACGACCGGGCGGCAAGCCGCACCAGCTGGCACATCGTCAGAAGCCTGTCCACGTACCCGCCCGCCGAAGGCACGACCACCACCCATGTCGTCCCCGCGGACAGCGAGGACTTCGCCCCGGTCGCCGCCGCCGTGCTCGCCGCCGACGCGGAGGCCGTGGTCTACGGCGGCACCTCCCCGCACCGGGCCGCCCTGTGCGCCCGCTCGCTGGTCCGCGCCGGATTCCGGGGCCCGTGCATGGCCCCGGAACCGGTCCTGCAACCCGCGTTCCTCACGGAGGCGGGTGCCGCGGCCGAGGGCTGGCTGATCAGCGCGACCTACGTCGACCCGGCCCAACTACCCGCCGCGGCACGCTTTGTGACGGCGTACCAGAAACGCTTCGGGGTGCGCGAGGTCGAGCGCTTCGCGGTGGAGGCGTACGACGCGCTGCTCTTCGTCGCCCAGACGCTGGGCGGCCTGGGCGCCGTCGAGGTCGAACGGGGCGCCATGGTGCGCAGACTCCGTGCCTCCACCTACAAGGGACTCGCCAAGACCATCCGATTCGATGCGGGAACCGGCGCGTTCCACTTGGTCGACGGCCTCTTCCTCCACCGCGTGGAGAACGGCTCCCCGCGCTTCCTGGGCCGCTACGACAAGGTCAGGAAGACCTGACCTCCCGGACCTCTCACGACTCCACAACTCCAGAGTGGCAGCGCGGCAGTACTGTGCGCGGATGACTGAGCAACTGCCGCATACGTCGGGCACGTTGGTGTTGCGCACCGACTTCGCCGGTGACGCCGTGTGGGAGGCCCTGACCCGGGCCCTCGCCACACCGAGCGAGGACGGCTTCCTGCCGTCCGTCGAACTCGTCGCCGACCCCCGGTTCACCGGAGTGACCGCGGAGGAGGCCATAGGCAGGCTCCCGGCCGGCTACGAGCACCCGATCCTCGTCCTGGCGGACACGACGGCCCTGGCCTCGGCGGAGTTCCCGCTCCTCGTCGTGGATCTGCGGGAGGAGCCCGGACGTTGTCTCCGGGTCGTGGCGAGCGAGCTGTGGGGCATCGAGAACAACCTGTCGATCGCGAACATGGACTTCAGGGAGTTCGCGGCGGCCGTGGACGCGGACGGGGTGCACCGAGGCTTCTGACCGTCGGGTTTTCGCGTGGCGGTGGCGGTGGCGGCGCTCGGAGAAGCGGGAGACGGGGGCCGCTGATCGTCGTGCGCTGGGCGGCCTGTCCGGCGGATCCCGCCGGACAGGCCCCTGACCCCGAGGAGGGCTCAGCGCTTGAGCGTGAAGGTGAAGTCGCCGGAGAGTCTGCCGCTCAGCCGGACCGCCGAAACGAGCTTCCCCTCCGTGACCAGCCTCTCGACCTCGGCCCGCGAGAGACCGAACCCTTCAGCGAGCAGCCGCACCGGCCGGACGGGTATCCGCGCCTCGAAGCGGACGGAGACATCGATCACCTCAAACACCTCACGGTCCCGGTGATCCGGTACGCCGGTGTCGAGGCGCCAGGCGTCCTCCCAGTCGAGGGCGACACGATTACGGCGCCGTACGACCGGATCCTGGAGCAACTCGGCTGCCAGTACGGGGTCGTTGTCATGCATCCGGTCCAGCAGCTCAGGTCGTACGGAGCGCACGTTCATCCGCTCCAGGATCGTGAGCTTCGTGGTTTCCCCGCAGGCGGTACAGAGCGCGAGGAGCCAGGCGTCGATGAGCTTGTGGTTGGCGTTGACGCGAAATTTGCCGTTCGCCCGGAAGCGCTCGGACGCGCACGCGTGACAACGACGGAGAACGAGCGGCAGGCAAGTGGGCGCGACCACCCAGTTTTCGAGCACAGAAATACACCGGTTTCAGTGTGAGAAGTCCGCAGCAAAAAGCAGCGCGGCGCACATGCACGCGACGCGCGACAGATCAGCACTCGGGAGGTCTCACACGGTGTACAACGGCACGTCCTTACCCAGACGACTTGGTCCGGCAGCACGGTAATGGCGCACAGCGGCGCAGCTCCACTGGTTTTCGACCGCGTCACGGGGCGGTGGATCACGAATCTGCTTCTGACGGCGGCCGACGGCTGCTGCAACTGTCATTGCCGCCGCCCTTCGTACGGCTGCTCAGGCCATGAGTTCAGTCAGTGCTGTCAGTGCTGTCAGTGCGGAGACAGGGTTGTGCCGGATGTACCACTCGGTGGAGAGCAGCAGTTCCCGTTCGGCGCCGGAGAGCCCGGCAATCAGCCCGGGGGCGGCTCCCCGTTCCACCTCGGAACGGTGGGCCAGCACCGCGGCGACCTTCTGCTCCAGCCAGGGCCCGACGTCGACGGTCGCGGTGACCTGCTCGTCCGGCACGGTGAGCATGGCCTTGCCCGTGGCGGGCAGGTACCCGCCCCACGCGGTCGTGACGGAGCGCGGATGCGTGGCCAGGTACAGCGCACTCGGCTGCCAGGGCTCACCGGCGCCCGGGTAGAGCCGTTCAAGTCCGACCGCGTGAAAGGCGAGCATGGTCACCCGGTGCGTGTGCACATGATCCTCGTGACCGGTCAATCCGCCGTACGCGTCATGGGTGATCACGATCTCTGGCCGGAACTCCCTTATGTGAGCGACCAGTTGACCTACCGCTTCGTCGAGCGGCACATCGAGGAACCGTGCGCTGTCCGGGGCGGACTCCGGCACGCGGGAGTCGGCGTAGCCGAGGAGTCGGGGGGTGCCGGCGCCGAGGATGCGGAGGGCTTCGGCGAGTTCGGCGGCGCGGTGGGTGGTTGCGGCCCAGGTCGCGGTGACTACTGCGGTGCGGGCACCGGCGGTTGCGTGGCGGGCGAGGGTGCCGCCGGCGAACAGTGACTCGTCGTCGGGGTGGGCGAAGACGGCCAGGAGGCTGGGTGCGCCTCGTTGGCGAGGCACTACTCGTTGCTCCAGAAGGCCAAGGCCTTTTCGATCAGTTCCTTGGCGTCGGCCCCGTAGCAGGTGGCGCTGCTGAGGAGCCCGAACGCCTTGTTGTGCAGGGCGAGTTCGTCCGGGTCGGTGATGTCCACGCCGGTGGAGACAAGCTCGTAGTGGGCTCGACTGTCGTCGTACATGTTGAAGCCGTGCGCGGGCACCATGCCGACATCGGCGGTGGCGGGGAGGATGCCGAGGGTGAGGGAGGGAAGGTCGATCTCACGGAGGAGGCGTTCCAACTGCTCACGCATCACCTCGGGCCCACCGACGTACGTGTACAGGGCCTGTTCGCCGAGGATGACGTCGTAGCGGTGCTCGCCGTCATACAGCACCTGCTGGCGCTCCATACGCTTGGCCACGCCCGCCGGCACATCGTCGGGGATGCCGAGGAAGTCGACGACCTTACGGAGGATGGCGGTCGCGTAGGCCTCGGTCTGGAGGGTGCCCCAGATCATGGCGGGGACATAGGCCTTGCTGTGCCGGGTCTGCTGGTAGAGGCTGACGACCTCGTTCTGGACGCCTTCAGTGCCGGTGGACAGGCGTTGCTGCCAGGGGACTGAACTGGTCACGGTATGCCTCCCTGAGTGATGCGCCGTGAGGTCTTGCCATGGTCGTGGTCCAGTGGCGGGTACTAGCGAGTACTACTTGGTTGACTCCCACTCGTGGTCGAGGACAACGTGGACGATGCTGTCCCGCCAGCGGCCTCCGCGCTGGATGTGCTCGCGAATCCGGCCTTCCGCAATCATCCCCGCCCGCTCCATGGTGCGGGCCGAGGCTTCGTTGGCGGGCGACCATCGAGACGCTGTGATAGATACGCGTTATGCGCTCGCCACGAAGAGGATCCACGCCTCCTCTGTGATCGTGAGGTGGGGGCTTTCAGCCCGTTTCGAGTCCCGTATGAGTACTCCAGAGGCAACGAACGAGGCTTCCACGCACTCGGTGGCGTTCCCACCGCTGTACGACGATTTGAACCAGGTCGGCGCGGCGGCGTGTGGGGACTCGTCGGGCATCTACAGCTCCTTGCGGGCACGATGGATCAGCGCGGAGGAAGCCTCCATGTCCAACGCTTGTGCCCGGAGGTACTCGAACGCAAGTCTGTATCGGTCGAGTTCCTCGTCCTTCTCCAGGAAAAGGGAGCCCGTGTGGAAGTCGACGTACACGACGTCGAGTGCCGGTTCCGTGCCGCCGATGATCACAAAGCTGCCCAGGGCCGCGGAATGGGCCCCCTTGGAGAACGGCAGGACCTGAAGCGTGATGTGAGGAGACTCATTCGCTTCGAGAAGGCGATCGAGCTGCTCCTTCATGATCTCTGGCGACCCAACGACTCGACGGATCACGGACTCGTCCAGGATTGCCCACAGGCGCGGAGGCTTCAGGCGAGTGAGGATGTCCTGCCTCTTCATGCGGATATCCACGAGCCGTTCGATCTCCGTCGGCTCCAGGGGTACCTCGTTGGCCTTCTGGAGAGCGGTGCTGTAGGCGCGGGTCTGGAGGAGCCCTGGCACGTAGACGCACGCGAAGTGGTCTTCCCGTACGGCTTCATCCTCAAGTGTGAGCAGCAGGTTCATACTCTCGGGGATGGAGTCGGCAAATGAACTCCACCAACCCTGCTGCTTAGCGTCTTTAGCAAGCTCAACAACTGCCTTTCGCTCGGCCTCAGTTGTCCCGTACTCGCGGCACAGGGCATCGATCACGATCCACTTGACCGGCCCGGCCTGAGTTTCGTACCGGCTCACCGTCGCCTTGGACACACCCACGAGCTGTCCGGCTTCCTCAAGGGTAAGTCCCTTGCGTGCGCGCAACTTGCGCATCATCGCGCCGAGTTGGCGGCGTCGTGTCGTGGTGCGTACGGACATGAAGCTCCTTCGAACTGGCTCGGGCGCAGGCCCGGAGACCTGCTCAGGCTAGGCAGCGTGGAAGCCGGTCCACTGCCAGATTCACTCGATAGGTTTCGTGAGAAGTTACATGGCGAGAGTTCTCTGTGTCATGCTCGCCTACAGACCGCTACGCAGTGCAGCCGTACGGATACGGCAGGTGCAGCATGTGCGTGGCCTGGGAGGGAGGAGTCGCCATGCTCGGCTGCGAAGTCATCGAACCCCGACCCCGTTGTGTCCTGCCTTTCGAGGCGGCGCCGGCGGAAGTCCGCTTGCTCCGGAGAGCCGCCGTTGCTCAGCTCGGACAGTGGGGGATGCCTGTCGCCACTGACGAAGTGGCACTGCTTGTCACGGAGTTGGCCACGAACGTCATCAAGCACGTCGGTGAGGGCGTGGCGGCGACGCTGATCCTTGAGTGGCGGAGCGAGCGGCTGCGTGTAGAAGTGCATGACAAGAGCCGAGCTATCCCCTCGCTCAGTGCTGAGGGCTGCCACGACGAGTGCGGTCGCGGCCTGCACCTACTCGGAGGCCTAGCGGCCGACTGGGGGACAGTGCTGATGGCGGCGGGCAAGGCCGTTTGGTGCGAGATCTTGCTCGACCAAGACGGCGCATGTCAGCGCATCGAACGGGCCGTTGCGGTACTGGAGGGCTACCAGGGTGTCAGCAGCGGAACAGTTCTGCGGGGCGCATGGAGAGCGGCAGGGCTGGAGGTGTCGGCTGTTGAGCTGATCGCCGACTTGCTTCACTGGACTGCTGCTCGTGGCCAGGACCCGGACGACATGCTCGATCGGGCGCAGATGCGCTACGAGGCCGAAGCGGATGCAGCCTAGTGAGGTCCGGACTCGCCGGACTTCCGTATCTCGTCCCGCAGGTCGTCCGGTGTGCGCCAGGATTCTCCGGGACGGTTCCTGTGGCACATGCGGTGGCAGTTCGCGCAAAGGCACGCGAGATCGTCGAGCTTGGTCTCCCGGGTTCCGGAGATGTAGAGGGGAGTGACGTGGTGCACTTCGATGTAGCCGTCACCGAGGCTGCCATAGACATGGCTGAAGTCGAAGTCGCAGACCTCACACTGCAGAGGCCGCTCACCACGGCGAAACTGCTGGATCTTCAGCTTGCGGAGCCTGGGATCCCGCTCGCGCGCGAGAGCTCTCCGGACGAGAAGCCGTCCCTCGATGGCCGTGGTTCCGTCCTCGTCGATCTCGTCGGGCTGTTGGGGGATGAGCTGCAGCTCGCCTGTGCCGATGCCGTCCTCGATCGACTGAGCGGCCTGAAGCATCTCCGCCTCCCGCTCAGAAAAGGCCTTGATCATCAGGCGCGTGGGCTCCCCGCAACGGGTGCGTTTCCCTTGGTAGGGAACGTAGTTCGTTGCGAAGTCAGAGGTTTTACGGCTCACGCTGTCCGGCGACCGGAAGCCAGCCAACGCGTGGGCCTCCGGGCCGTGAAGAGGCAGCGCGCGGAGCAACTCAGACAGCTCCTGTACCTCTCGATCCCCGGTCCGCAACTCGCGCCAGCTGTTCTTGACGACGAGGGCTCCGGCCAGCACCAGTTCATCTTCAGTCCACGCAGGGCTCCGCATGAGCAATATCGTATGAGTGTTCGGCGCATCGGAGGGTGCGTTCAGCGAACCGTAGGGCGTGTTGCACACTGGGTCTGGTCTCGTTGTCAGTGGGGTCTGTCACCCTCAGTGATGGTGGATTGCAAGATGTGTCTGCCGCTGCACGACTGTAAGGAGGGGGCATGACCCGCACGAACGAACCTGAGCACTCCATGGAGGAGACAGAGGAGCCTCAAGAGCCTGAGTTCACCTCGATCGAGATCTGCGCCGGCGCTGGCGGCCAGGCCATCGGGTTGCACCAGGCTGGCTTCGGTCATCTCGCCCTAGTAGAGATTGATTCGTATGCGGCCGAGACGTTGGAGAAGAACGTCAAGTCTCATCCGAAGTGGGGCTGGGAGAGGCGGAACTGTGATGTTCTTCCTCCGACGGATGTCAATGACTTCAAACGAGACAAGCACCTCCAGAAGAGCGTTGGAGTCTTTCAGCGGCGCGGGCTTGATCTCTTGGCGGGCGGCGTTCCCTGCCCTCCGTTTTCCCATGCCGGGAAGCAGCTTGGCAGGGATGACGAACGCGACCTGTTCCCGCGCATGTTGACCCTTGTCAAGGAGCTCAATCCTCGGGCTGTCATGATCGAGAACGTCCGCGGGATCATGGACCCGAAGTTTGACGACTACCGCGACTGGATCAAAGCGAGCCTCCAGGGCGGTTGGTACCGTGCCGAAGACGGCCAGATGGTCAAAGAAAAGGGAATTGGCTACAAGGTATGTGCGTGGGACATTCTGGAGGCTAGCGACTTCGGAGTCCCGCAGCTTCGTCCCCGTGCCATCCTCGTCGCCTTCCGTAGTGACATCCTGAAAGATGTCAAGTACGAGTGGCCTGCTGCGACCCACGAGGATCATGTCAGCGTCGCGAAAGCGCTGGAAGCGTCGATGCGTTCCCGGTATGAGCCCTATCTCAAAGGCGCGCACGCAAAGCTGGCCCGAAAGAAGCTTGATCTCTGGCTCGATACTGCGCGAAAGCGCCACGATGAGCTGGTGGAGAAGGGCGGAGGTATTGCCCCCACACTGGTTGGTGGCTCAAAGAAGCACGGCGGAGCGGACCTGGGCCCCAGCCGCGCTAAGGCGGCGTGGAAGCAATTGGGTGTCAATGGCTTGGGAGTTGCCAATGATCCGAAGACATGCCGGGAGAAGGGTACTGAGGATCGTGACCTCTTCGGTGAGAACGGTCCGATGCTGACAGTCCAGCAGGCTGCGATCATCCAGGGCTTCCCAGCCGAGTGGCGGTTCGCGGGGGGCAAGACTGCCCAGTACAGGCAAGTAGGTAATGCTTTCCCTCCCCCTGTTGCCAGGGCGGTTGGCGAGTCGATCGCCGATGTCCTACGGGCTGCCCGTGAACGGGAAAGCGAGAAGGCGTAATCACCTCGTCTGTTTGCCTGCGTGGCTTGCTTGGGTCCGGCGCTTTGTGACCTCTGTTGCGATCTGTGCTGCGCACTCTGTGGACGATTCATGCTCCCAGAACCGGAGCACCGTCCATCCGGCCTGTGTCAGCCGCTGGTCGGTGTCCCGGTCGCGGGCCATGTTTCGGGCGACCTTGTCTGACCAGTAGCCGGAGTTGGTCTTCGGCGGCACGTAGTGTTCGGGGCAGCCGTGCCAGTAGCAGCCGTCGATGAACACAGCCACCTTCACTGGGCGGAAGACCATGTCGGCGGTCCGCCGGAGGTCGGGTAGAGGTCGAGCTGCTACCCGATAGCGGAGTCCTCGGGCATGGACGAGGCGTCGGATCAGGCGTTCAGGAGTGGTGTCACGGCTCCTGATTGCTTGCATGTTCCTTCGCCTGCCGGCCGAGGATGCCCAAGACCCCTCGGGTGGAGTCCAGCCGTTGTTCTGTGGATTGGCTGTAGCGTCTTCCGAGGACCCTGACTGCGTGCTCATGATGAGTCTTTCTTCACCTGACGCTCGCGCCTCTTGATTTCAGTTCGGATTGCACCTTCTGGCCAGGGTTCCCAATGGCTCAGTCGGTAGAATGAGAGAGATCGTCCGGTTTCGGGATCCTTCAATCTCTTGGTCTCGTATTCCCAACCCAGAGTGCGCAGTTCACGCAAACGCCTTTGCCAGTCGTCCTGGTATTGCTTCATTGAGGCCACGACGCTTATGAGGTCTGCTGGCACCCAATCTCCCTGGAATGCTTTCAGCAATTCACCGATGCGACCATGCGGCTCCTCGTGGTCTGCTGCAACTCTGATCTGGTCGGCGTATCTGTTGTATTCGCCATAGAATGCCTTCTTGCCAGAGTTGCATTCATCGCAGAGGGGCTGCAAGTTCTCCAATTCGTCGGACCCTCCCCAGTCGTGAGGAATTTTGTGGTCCACCACCAGGACAACTTGATGGTCCAGGGGAGTGCGCCCGCATTGTGCACAACGCTGTGGGGCAAGTACCTGAGCTCTGGTCCGCCTGCTGAGTGCCCGCCGAAGCCCGTTCTGTCGATCTCGATTCCAGCCGGTCAGATGATATCTATGGCTACGCCCCTCGGGAATGGCGGGGATTTGGAAGTAGGCGCGCAGATCCCGTACTCTGCGATCGGTTTGGGCGGGGGCTTCGCCGTTTTCCTCCGCAATGTGAGAGCGAATTTCCAGCATTGTTGGAGGATTCTCGCGCATTCTGTACAGGAATTCATAAAGCTGGAGATGTGACGCTGAGAGGCCGAGGCCTTCTAGTTCAGTGCTGCCGGGTTCGGGAAGCCCCTGAGGGTGGCCTGAATCGGAATTATTTTCCTCGTTCACTACTTAACTCCATGTTGAAAATTGGGGGAAATGGGTAAACTCGGCAGGGCTCCCGCTGAGAGAGCCCAAGGACGTGTTTCGAAAGTGGCGTCGTCCGCCCGTAGGGCGGGTCCGGCGGCGTCTGGATGTGTGCGATCGCAAGGTGGAGGGTCGCCCTGATAGTGGATGTATCGGGGCGATCCCGATAACGCGGCTGGGGGTTCCCTCTGGGGGAGCGCGTGCCAGATGCCGCCGGGTAGCCGGGGACTCTCGAACTTGCCCTAGTCTGCGACCCTGCCGTGACACTCCCCATAACCCCGCCCCGACCCGCACCAGCAACCCGCCCCCCGCTGCGGAGGCCAGGCCACCGCCAACCCCCGCGCCGCCAGCGTCGTCGCGTACTGCGGCAACAGCGCCCCCTCCCCGGGCGAGGCCTGCTCCGACGCCGCGAACGCCTCGTAGGAAGGCACCGTCCCCGTGACGATCCCCAGGTTCGCCGTGCCGGAGGCCGCCAGCTCCCGCAGGGACGCCTCTATCGTCGCGAGGTGCTCCTCGTGCGAGGGGTATTCGTCCGCCAGGTCGGGATACGCGGAGACCAGCTCCGTCAGTTCCTCCGCCGGCCAGTGCAGTACCGCCACCGGGAACGGGCGGGACAACGCCTCCCGGAACGCGCCGAGTTCCGCCCGTAGCCGGGAGATCTCCGCCTGCAGCTCCGCCGGGTTGTCCGAGCCCAGGGACCAGACCCGCTTGGGGTCGTGAAGCTCGTCCAGCGACACCGACGACGAGTGGAGGGTGTCGGCCAGGGTGTCCCATTCGTCGTGGGCGACGCCCAGCATCCGGCGTACGCGGTGGCGGCCGTAGAGGAGTGGATGGGTCGAGTACGGGGGTTCTTGCGCGTCCGGGACCAGCAGACGGGCCGCCTCCGTGAACGTGTCCTGGGCCGCCTCCAACTCGTCGTGCGACTCAAGGGACTCCGCGACGATCACCCAGGGCGCCGGATCGCGCGGGCGGGCCGCGCGGACACCGTCGATGATCGCCCGGGCCTCCGCCTCGTGGCCGTACTCCCACAGGTTCGACGCCTTCAGGGCCCGCACGAGGTGCGGGTTCTCCAGGGAGTCGAGGGATTGCAGCAGTCGGTCGTACAGGGCTGACGCGGCGGGGCGGTCGCCGGCCAGTTCCAGATGGGCCGAGGCCTGCACGAGCAGGTGTTCGGCGTCCTCGGGGTAGAGGCCGGCGGTCCGCTCCAGGCGGGCCGCTTCGGCGATGTGGTCGACGTTTTCCGGAGGCGTGTCGGGGCGCATGGGATCACCGTACTGCCGACGCCCGACAAAGAAGAGTGGCAGCCATGAGAGGGATCTCCGAGGGGAGGGAGGAGGGGGAGAGGCACCTCGGCCCGGTGCCTCTCCCCCCTCAGGAAGTCCGCAGTGACTGCGCAGTGACTGCGCAGTGGCTTCGCAGGGGCCCTCGGCCACTCCTCCCTCGACGACTCCTCGACAACTCAGATGGTCACGCCGTCCACCTGCAACGTCTGCACCGCGCCCGCCGCGAACGGCACCGCCACCGTCTTGCCGCTCAGGAACCTGTCCGAGCGGGCCGTGTAGAGGTCGCCGCCGCCACCCGTCACCGTGTTCCAGCGCGGGACCAGGCCGCCCGAGCCGCCCGTCACCGTGGTGAAGTTGCCGAGGTTGAAGGTCAGGGTCTGGGCCGACGTGGACGTGTTCAGGGCCACGATCACCAGGCGCTTCGCGCTCGCGTCGTACGCCGCCACCGCGTAGCTGACGCCCGTGTCGAGGATCGTCATGCCGGGTCGGATGTGGCGGCTGAACTGGGCCATCACGTAGTGCTTCGTCTGGACGGTCGTCGGCTGGAGGGTGCTCGGGTCGTAGGCGACCATCGCCCAGCCCACCGTCGGGTCCATGACCTGCCAGTACACCCAGGCCGTGGGGTGCAGCCAGCGGAAGTCGTAGAGGAGGTTCGACGCCATGGTCAGGCCTGTCGCGTCCTTGTCGCCCGTCTCCGAGTTCCACAGCTTCTTGCCGGACGTCGTCACCACGTCCGTGTAGAGGAGGTCCCGGCGGCCCCCCGAACCCTGGTAGCCGTGCACGTTCACCTGGCTCACCAGGGCCTTCGTCGAAGAGCCGAAGGCCGCCCAGGTGGTGCGGGCCGTGTCGATGTTCGTCTCGTCCGAGGCCGCGATCCTGATCCCCGTCAGGCCGCGCTTGTCCAACTCGCTTCTCATGTACGGGAGTACGGCGGCCTGGACCGAGGCGTCCATGTGGCAGCCCTCCTGCGTGCCGGTGGCTGTCCACCAGTTCGCCGAGGGCTCGTTGAACGGGTCCACCGTCGCGAAGTTCACGCCCCAGTTGTTCCTGGCGTACAGGGCCACGGCGGCCAGATGCGAGGCGTGCTGGCGGTAGTTCCAGGTCTGGAGGTTGTTGCCGCCGCCCGAGGCGCCCGACGGGTTGTGGTTCGAACACATCCACCACATGGGCGAGTTGGCGAACAGTTCGGTCGTGGCTCCGCGCGCCACCGCCTTCGTCAGCGCCGCCCGCTGCTTCGCGTCCGCCGACCAGTTCCAGGCCGAGGACGTGGGGTCCTCGTTGTTCCAGTCCTGCCAGTAACCCTCGATCTGCTTGTACGCCGGGATGTTCGCCGACGCCACCATCCTCTCGCCGCCCACGCTGTTCCAGCTGGACGCGCCGAGGTTGTAGCGGGCGATGTTCAGGCCAAGACCGGGCAGCGACGTCCCGTTGTACGTCACCGGCTTGGTGGTGAAGAAGAGGTCCGCGAAGTCGTCCCGGGCGCCGAACACATTCGCCCACCAGGCGAGCGACGTGCCCCAGCCTTCCCAAGTCCCGTACTTCGTGGCGGGGTTGACGGTGATGGTCGCGTCGGCCCGTGCGGTGCCCGTCGCCAGGGCGCTGCCGAGGACAGTGCCTCCTGCCGCGGCCAGCAGCGATCTGCGTCGGATCATGGCTTCTCCGTCCGGATGTGACCTGCCCGTTCTTGCCAGAAGGAAGCATCAGACGTGGTGGGTGGCGTTGTCGAGAGTTGCGACACCCCTTTCTCAAACCACTGGACAAAGGGGGCTCACAGGGAGGGGACGGACAGGGCAAAGGGCGGACAGGGCACGGGTGGGCCTGGTGACTGCGCGAGGTCTGGCCTATGGTGCGGCCGACCCATGTGAGGGCGCGAAGGAGGCGTACGCATGCGGGCTCGGGCTCCTGTCGTACGGCACCGCACACTCCGCCGGCGCGCCCTCCGCCGCCGCGTGCTGTGGAGCTGCGGCGAACTCCTGGTCACCCTTGGCACCGTCCTCGCGCTCCTCGTCGTCCACCAGCTGTGGTGGACCAACCGCCAGGCCGAACAGGGCGCCCAGCGGGAGGTGCGGGCCCTGGAGCAGGAGTGGGGGAACCCCGCGAGTCCCGGCGGGAGCCCGGAGAGTGCGTCGACCCCAAACAGCGGCTCCGACTCGGCAGACTCCTCCGACTCCTCCGGCTCCGGCGAGTCCTCCGGTGCCACCGGCTGGGACGGCGCCGGAGGACTCGCCAACTCCAGCTCCGCCACGCCTGGTTGGTCCCAGGCGTACGCCATCCTCAGCATCCCCCGGATCGGCCTGCGCGTCCCCGTCGCCGAGGGCGTCAGCAAGCCGGCCGTACTCAACAAGGGGTACGTCGGCCACTATCCCGGCACGCAACAGCCGGGCCAGGCCGGGAACTTCGCCCTCGCCGGGCACCGCAACACCCACGGCGAACCCTTCCGGTACATCAACCGGCTGCGGCGCGGGGACGCCGTCCAGGTCGAGACGGCCGACGCGGTGTACTCGTACACCGTCGACCGGACGCTTCCGCAGACCTCCGCCCGGGACGACGGGGTGATCAGGTCCGTCCCCCGCTCCATCGTCAGGCCGGCCCACGGATACCGCGCCCCCGGCTACTACCTCACGCTCACCACCTGTACCCCGGAGTACACGTCCCGCTACCGTCTGGTCGTGTGGGGCATGCTCACCTCGATGCGGCCCCGCTGAGCCGAGCCGTACATCCTGTATAACGAACAGCAGAGCGGACAGCCGTACGAGAAGTAGGCGAAGCGAGAAGTGCGCGACGTACGAGAGGGGGCGTGGGCATGATCCGGAGCTGGAGTCCGGTCCGGGTGAACCCGCGTGCCGCCGCCGCGCTGTTCCTGCTCCTCATCGAGGTCGTGCTGCTCGACTCCGGCAGCCTCTCCGCCGCCGTCGCCCTCGCGGCGACCGCCGCGGCCGGGTCCGCGTTCGCCGCCTGCTCGCTCATCGCCTCGCGCTGCGCGCCCGCCGTACCGCCCACCCGGGTCCGTACGGCCATCCGCGACCGTGCCCGCCGTACGGCCTTCCTGCCGCAACGGGACCCTGACGCCCGCGGCCGTACCCGCCCCCGCGCCCCCGGACGGCCCCTCCGGACGGCCACCGCGTAGGGCACGCAGCACCGAACCCCTCTGCACACGAGCGCACGCGAAACGCGTTCGAACGCGTATGAACGCGTACGAGCCCTTACGTGCGTGCCCCGCGCGGGTCGTCCTGCCGATCTCTCCTCACTCCCGGCTCATCCCCGGCACGACGAGACCCTCGGAGGGCTCACCCATGTCCACCTTCCTGTCCGCTTTCGCGGGCCTGGTCGCCCATCTCGCCGACCTGCTCCAGCCCCTCTTCCACGACTCCTCGGCCGCCGCCGCGATCATCCTGTTCACCGCGCTCGTACGACTCCTTGTGCACCCCCTGTCCCGTGCGGCGGCGCGCGGCCAGCGGGCGCGGGCCGCACTGCAGCCGAAGGTCGCGGAGCTGCGGAAACGGCACGCGAAGGACCCCAAGAAGCTCCAGCAGGCGGTCATGGCACTGCACGCCGAGGAGAAGGTCTCGCCGCTGTCCGGGTGTTTCCCGAGCCTGTTCCAGCTGCCGGCGTTCTTCCTGCTCTACCACCTCTTCTCCAACCCGGAGATCGGCGGCCGGGCCAACGGTCTCCTCACCCACCAGCTGTTCGCCGCGCCGCTCGGTGAGCGCTGGGCCGACGCGCTCGGCGGGGACGGCATCCTCGGGGCCGCCGGGCTCGTCTACCTCGGGCTGTTCGTCCTCGTCGCCGGGGTCGCCACCTTCAACTACCGGCGTATGAAGCTGGTGATGGCGACCAACCCGATGGCGGTGAACGCCGAAGGCGGTGAGGCGGTGCCCGGACTCGCCTCCGCTGCCAAGTTCATGCCCTTCATGTCCTTCTTCACGCTCTTCTCCGTGGCCGTGATGCCGCTGGCCGCCGCGCTCTACATGGTGACCAGCACCACCTGGAGCGCTGTCGAGCGCGCGGTGCTGTACCGCTGGCAGCTCGCGCCGGGGGCCGCGGGTTCCGCTGCGGGGTCCACTACGTGAACCGGGTATTGCGGACAGGCCGTCTACCTTGGACGATCGACCAGTCCTCCGATGAATAATGACCGAGGGCGTGACCGAGGACATAACCGAGGGAGAGAACGATCATGAAGCTGCTGCGAGTCGGTACGGCGGGGTCGGAGCGGCCCGCACTGCTCGACGCCGAGGGAACCCTGCGCGACCTGTCGGGCGTCGTCCTGGACATCGACGGACCGCTGCTCGCGGACGACGCGGCGCTCGACCGGATCCGGGCCGCCGCCGACGCCGGTGAGCTGCCCGCCCTGGACGAGACCGGACTGCGGATCGGGCCGCCGCTGGCCCGCATCGGCAAGATCGTGTGCATCGGGCTCAACTACCACGACCACGCCCGCGAGACCGGCGCCGAGCCGCCCGCCGAGCCGGTGATCTTCTTCAAGGCGGCGGACACGGTCGTCGGGCCGTACGACACGGTGCTCGTGCCCCGCGAGTCGACGCAGACCGACTGGGAGGTGGAACTCGCGGTAGTCATCGGACGTACGGCCCGCTACCTCGGCTCGCACGAGGAGGCTCTCGCGCATGTCGCCGGGTACGCGGTCGCCCACGACGTGTCCGAGCGCGAGTTCCAGCTGGAGCGGGGCGGCACCTGGGACAAGGGGAAGAACTGCGAGACGTTCAACCCGCTCGGGCCCTGGCTGGTGACCGCGGACGAGGTGCCGGACCCGCAGGCGCTCGGGCTGCGGCTGTGGGTGAACGGTGAACTGAAGCAGAACGGGACGACCGCCGAGCAGATCTTCGGGGTCGCCGAAGTCGTGCGGTACGTCAGCCAGTTCATGACCCTGTACCCGGGTGACGTCATCAACACGGGTACGCCGGCGGGGGTCGCGCTGGGTGCGCCCGAGCCCAAGCCGTTCCTTCGGGCCGGGGATGTGGTCGAGGTGGAGATCGAGGGGCTCGGGCGGCAGCGTCAGGAGTTCAAGGACGCGTAAGCGCTCCGCTGGGTGCGCGATCTTCGGCCGCGGGTCCGTGGGGGCTGGTCGCGCAGTTCCCCGCGCCCCTGGAGGCGGCCCTATCGGGCGCCTCCAGGGCCACCGAGGTGATCATGTCCCGTAGCCCGGCCACGTACAGGCGCATGTTCTTCCGCGCGACGTCCGTGTCCGGGTAGCGGGCGGCGAACTGGAGGCCCTCGTGGAGGCGGGTGGTCCAGGCGCACACCTGGTCGCCGTAGGAGACCCGGATCAGCCCGTACGCCTTCAGGTCGTCCCACCGCTCCGAGCCCGCGATGCCCCGGGTGTCGACGAACGACACGATCGAGTACAGGTCCGGCGAGGTGGGCCTGAAGTCGGAGCCCAGGAGCTTCAGCACCCGGGCGATGGGCATCCTCGACAGGGGTCGCTTGGCCCGCAGCGCGGAGCGGACCAGGTCCAGCGCGCCGTCGAAGTCCGACACCTCGCCCACCGGGATCTCCAGCGGCGCGCCGCCCACGTACCAGCCCACCGAGTCCGACCACTCCGACCTGGCCCGTGTGTGGAAGGGCACGACGGTGCGGTACACCTGCTGCCCGCTGATGTCGCGCACGATGAGGGCGGTGGCCGCGAGGATGCCGGTCATGCTGCCGCCGTACGGACGGCAGTACGCCTCGAACGCCGCAGCGTCCGCGTCGTCCGTGAGCCACTCCCGCATCAACTTCTGGGTGGGCAGCGGCCCTTCGGGGTCGAGACCGAGGTCGACGGGGAAGTTCGGCAGCTTGCCGTCGCACCGGGCGATGAACTTCCGCCAGTCGGCGACGATCGCGTGGGTCTCGTCGATCCCGTCGGCGTGCGTACGCTCGCTCGCGCAGAAGTCGACGTAACTGGCGACCGGGGCCGCGTCCACCGTCCTGCCGTCGAGGCCGGCCGTGTAGAGCTGGTGGATCTCGTCGGCGATGCGGAAGATCGAGTACGAGTCGACGTTGGTGTGGTCGAACGCCATGTAGACGCTGGTGCCGTCGTCCCTGACGACCGCGCTGTAGATGAAGTTCGGCCAGGTCAGCGCGTCCGCCGCGATGTCGAACCGATCCTGCAGATAGCGGGACAGCACTGCCCCGTCCCGGAAGTCACCGACGTCCTCGCGGTGCAGGACGACGGCCTCGGGGGCGAGCGTGAAACGCCGCAGCTCGTCGTTGAGGGGACCCGGGGAGCCGAGCGGGCCGTCGACCCAGCGGAAACCGCTGCGCAGCGTCTCGTGCCGCAGTGTCCAGGCCCGCAACGCGCCCTGGAGGACGTCGAGATCGACCCGCCCGGGGATGTCGAAGGCGGTACCGAGCCAGGTCGGCACGAACAGGCCGTCCTCGCGCACCGTTCGCGCGGTGCGGACGTGGGCCTCCTGTACGTACGCGGGTGGGCGGGCGTCCTCCGGCAGTTCGGCGACGGTTTCGACGGTCGTCGGATGCAGGGTCCAGGTCACGAGGTGTCCGGGCCGGATCTCGCAACGGTGGATATCGGTCAATCGCACGGGACTTCTCCGTTCGCATGCGTGTCACCGGGCTCCTGGATCCCGCCCGATGACACGTGCAGACAAACGACCGAACACATCCGGAGGAAACGCTACCGCTTCAGGGCTTCAGGAGTTCGGCCAGCCGGCGCCAGCCGTCGCGGGGGAGTGCGCCGTCCCTGGGCTGGTCCTCGATGACCTGGAGGGCGACATGGTCGGCGCCCGCCGTGTGGAAGGCGTCGACCCGCTCACGGATCCGGTCCTCGCTGCCCCAGGCGAACACCGCGTCGACCAGACGGTCGCTGCCGCCGTCCCTGATGTCGTCCTCGGTGAAGCCGATGCGCAGGAAGTTGTTGGTGTAGTTCGGCAGGGCCAGGTACATGGCGAGGCTGCCGCGCGCGGTCGTGCGGGCCCGGTCCGGGTCCGTGTCCAGGACGACCTTCAACTCCGGTGCCAGCAACGGGGTTTCGCCGAGCGCCGCGCGGGCCTGCGCGGTGTGCTCGGGGGTCACGAGGTACGGGTGCGAGCCGGCGGCCCGGTCCCGCGAGAGCCTGAGCATCTTCGGGCCGAGGGCGGCCAGCACCCGGCGTTCGGCGGGGTGTCCGGCCGCGTCCAGGGCGTCGAGGTACTCGACCATCGAGGCGTACGGGCGACGGTACCGGTCCGCCATCCCGGCGTGGCTCACCCCGAGGCCGAGCAGGAAGCGGCCGGGGTGGGACTCCTCCAACTCCGCGACAGCGGACGCCGTTTCGGTGGCCTCGTACTGCCAGATGCTCTGGATGCCGGTCGCCACGCCGAGCCGCGAGGTCGCCTCGACGAGCGCAGCGGCGTGCCGTACGCCCGGGCTGGCGCCCAACCAGAGGGCGTGGAAGCCCAGTTCCTCCAGTTCGGCGGCGGCCTCGGCGCGCTCGGTGAGCCCCTCGGGATCCTCCGAGCGCAGCCCGAAACTCCAGATGCCGTACCGCCCGACGGTGTCCTTCAGCGAGCTGACCTGTGAAGCGCTGACCTGGGTCATCGGTTCTGTTTCCCTCCGAGTCCGGATGCCGTGCCGTGGCTCCCTGAAACGGAGGGTCCCTCGGGATAATTCCCGTTACACCTTGAGGTACGTCTCCAACGCCTCCACGACCAGCCGGTGGTCCTGGAGTTGGGGCAGCCCCGACACCGTCACCGACCCGATCACGCCGACGCCCTCGACCGTGATCGGGAACGAGCCGCCGTGGGCCGCGTATGTGTCGGGGTCGAGGCGCGAGTCGTCGTCGAACGTCGTCCCCTTGGCGCGGAAACGGGCGCCCACCAGGTAGGAGGGGGCGCCGTAACGCTCCACCACCCGGCGCTTGCGGTCGATCCAGGCGTCGTTGTCGGGGGTCGAGCCGGGCAGGGCCGCGTGGAAGAGCTGCTGGCCGGCCCGGTGGATGTCGACGGCCACCGGTGCCTGCCGCTCCCGCGCCAGCTCCACCAGCAGCGAGCCCAGCGCCCACGCGTCCTCGTACGAGAACTGCCGGAACACCAGGTGCCGTTGCTGTGCTTCGAGTTCCTCCACGCTCGGGGTGAGTTCGGGCGCGATGCGCGGCCCGAGCGACGGCTGTCCGCTCGCCTTGTGGCCGCCGGACTTCTGACTGGTCATCGCAGGGTCACCGTCACCTTCTCGTTCGCGGAACGCCGGGCCGCTTCCAGTACGTCGAGCGCGGCTGCCGCCTCCAGGGCGGTCACCGGGTTGGGGCCGCCGTCGCGCAGGGCCGCGGCGATCGCAGAGTAGTACTTCTCGTACGCCCCCGGCAGTGTCGGCTCCGGCCGCCCGCCACCCGTGAGCGGGGACTCCCCGGCCCCGACCCGCCCCCACATGCTCTCGGGTTCGAGTCCCCAGCCGGCGCTCCCCGGCCGCCCGCCCGCCTTCAGGGCGTCCTCCTGCGGATCGAGGCCGTACTTCACGTATCCGGCACGCGAGCCCAACACCCGGAAGCGGGGGCCGAGTTGCGAGGTGGTCACGGAGACGTACAGGTGGCTGCGGACGCCGCTCGTGTGGGTGAGCGCGATGAACGTGTCGTCGTCGGTCTCGGCGCCCTGGCGGCGGATGTCCGTCTCGGCGTACACGGAGGCGACGTGGCCGAAGAGGACCAGCGCCTGGTCGACGACGTGACTGCCGAGGTCGTACAGCAGTCCGCCGAACTCCGCCGGGTCGCCGGACTCGCGCCAGCCGCCCTTGGGCTGGGGCCGCCACCGCTCGAACCGTGACTCGAACCGCCATACGTCGCCCAGCTCGCCTTCCGCGATCAGCTTGCGGAGCGTCCGGAAGTCATGATCCCAGCGGCGGTTCTGGAAGACGGAGAGGAGCAGCCCCCGCTGGTCGGCGAGGGCGGCGAGGTCACGCGCCTCGGCCGCCGTGCCCGCGACCGGCTTGTCGACCACGACCGGCAGACCCGCCTTGAGGGCGGCGGTGGCCAGCGGGACGTGCGTCTTGTTCGGGGACGCGATGACGACCAGGTCCAGCTCGTCGGCGCGGGCGAACAACTCGTCCGGGGTGGCGGTGATCCGTACGTCCGGGAACCCGGCGCGGGCCTGTGCCTGCCGCTCGGGGTTCGCCGTGACGACGGTGTCGAGGACGAGGCCCTCGGTGGTGGCGATCAGGGGGGCATGGAAGACGGAGCCCGCGAGGCCGTAACCGACGAGGCCGAGACGGAGGGGGGCACCGGACGTGCGGGTCATTCCAGTCGTACCAGTCATGCCGCCCACTTTGGCAACGCTGTTGCCAAAGTGCAAGCGGCCGGGACAATGGTTCGCGTGAACAGCACGAACGCCGCCATCACCAGCACTGTCACCAGCACGACCGCTACCGCGACTGCCACGACCCCGGTCTCAGGGGTGAACCTGCCGGCCCTGCGCAGCCACAACGCCGCGCTCGTCCTCGACCTCCTGCGCACGGCCGGCGCCGAGGGCATCAGCCGCCTCGAACTGGCCGAGCGGACCGGTCTGACCCCCCAGGCGGTCAGCAAGATCACCGCCCGCCTGCGCGCAGAGGGCCTCGCCACCCAGGCGGGCCACCGCGCCTCGACGGGCGGCAAGCCCCGCACGGTACTGCGCCTGGTCCCGGAGGCGGGCCACGCGGTGGGCGTCCACCTGGACCGGGACGAGGTGAGGGTGGTCCTGGTCGACCTCATGGGAACGGTGGTGGGCGAGCGCCGAGCGCCACTGAACCTGGGCGCGGGCGCGGATGTGGTGGTCGAGGGGGTGGCGGGCGAGGTCGAGGCACTGCTCGGCGGGGAGTCACCGGAGGTCGAGGCGCTGCCCGGCAGGCACTCTGGTGAGGCCGAGACGCTGCGCGGTGCGCGGCCCGGGAGGAGCGGGGCACCCCGCGAAGACGGTTCGCGGAAGGCCGAAGCGATGCCCGGCGGCAGGCCTGGCGAGGCCGGTAGGCCCGGTGAGCCCGGGGTGAGGGTCGGTGCTCTTCTCGGGGTCGGTGTTGCTCTGCCCGGGCCGCTCGATCATGCGCGGGGTGTGCTGCACCGGGTCACCGGGTTTCCCGAGTGGGACGGGTTCCCGTTGCGGGACGCGTTGGCGCGGCGGCTCGGCGTGCCGGTCGCCGTCGACAAGGACACCAACGCCGCCGCGCTCGGGCTGGCGGTCGGGGGTGAGGGCGGGTCCTTCGCCTATCTCCATCTCGGTACGGGGCTCGGGGCCGGCCTGGTGATCGGCGGGGCGCTGCGCCGGGGTGCCCGGACCGGTGCGGGTGAGTTCGGGCACCAGGTCGTCCAACTGGACGGACCACCGTGCGGCTGCGGCGACCGTGGCTGTATCGAGGCGCTGTGTCTCGGCGCGGTGGCCCGGGGCGACCTGGACGAGGCGGCCCGGGTGCTCGGCGCCGGCGCCGCGAACCTCGTGGGGCTGCTGGACATCGACCGGGTGCTGCTGGGCGGCCGTACCGTCGCCGCGGCACCGGATCGGTTCGTACGAGGGGTAGCCGCCGTTCTCGCCGGACGCGCCCGGCGTGAGGGCGCCGAGCGGGCGGTGCCCGTACGGGTCGCCCCCGGCGGGGCGCGCGGAGTCGCCGAGGGCGCGGCCCAACTGCTCCTCGCGCCCCTGTTCGGACGGGCCGAGGGGTAAGGGGCAGCGGGGGTGACGCCCGATCGACTTCTCCCTTCGGGTCCCTTCCCCATCTCTTCCGGCTTCCTTTCGGAAAAACCTGTGGGACCGGCCGCCCAGCCCCTGCGACCCTTCAGCCCATGACCCGACGCAACCGGCGCAAGCGACTCGCCCGCAGTCTTCCCCGGCACCGGGCCTGGCCGCTGACCAACACCGACGTCAACGAGTCCCTCGGTGAACTCGCCTCCCACGTAAGGAAGTTCGACTTCCTCAACGGGCCGGGCAGCGGGACGATCGTGCTCGGAGTCAGGTGGCTCGCCCCTGAATCCCGCAACTACGGCCGGGGCATCCACCCGGACAGCGTCGGCTTCTACGTGGAGCTCCACCCGGTCGACGCGGCCGACCGGGCCGTCATCCGCGCCACCCTGAAGGAAACCGCCCTCCCGCAACTCCACGCCTGGATCACCCAGGGCCTCGCCGCCCCCGAGACCTGGCGCCAGGCCCACCACCTCCACTACTGGCACCTCACCGACGGCCACCTCACGGACGCCGACGCCGACGAAGAAGCGTGAATCAGCGCGGCAACCGCCGCATCCGCATCCGCATCCGCCGATCGGGCGCATTCGCGAGCCCGTTCGGGGCGTAGCTCCCCGCCCCTCGGAGCGGTGCCGTCCGCTGACCCCACCACCCCGGCATGGTCATGTGTTCATGCGACTGTGTACCTGCGTGACCGCAACCGTCACCGCGGCCGTGACCGCGACCGCCGCCCTCCTCGCCGCGCCGGGCGCCCTGGCCGCCCCCGCCCGGGCGGCCACCTGTGCCACCACCCCCACCGACCGGGATTTCCCCCTCACCACTCGCATCCACGGCGGGCCCGCCGCCTACGAAGCCGGGGGTGAGCACCGGACCTGGCGTCTCGACCTCACCAACAACACCGCCCGCACCTGCACGGGCATCCACCCCGTCCTCGTACTCGTCGACGAGCGCCGCGCCCTGACGACGACTCAGCCGCGGCTGGAGTTCTACGACGAGCACCGCCCCCGCCCCTACCCCGTGCGGTTCGAGGCCACCGACGCCGACGAGACCATCGGGGTGTTCGACGGCGACGGGTTTCCCGGGTTCACCGTCGGGCCCGGGCGGACCGTCTCCGTACGGGTGCGGCTCGCGATCGGCGCCGGAGCGGTGGCCAACGACGTCGTCGCCAACGCCGCCGTGGTCGAACGGCACGCGGACGACGGCGACTGGGTCGGCCAGTCCAACGACTACCGCTTCCGCGTCGTGACCGCCCCCGCCGAACCGGCGTCGTCGGCCGGTCCCGTACCCGGTGTACGGGACGAACCGCCGCTCACCGGTGAGCTCGCCGGCACGGGTCGACACGACACCGCTCTCCGCCTCGCGGGCATCGCCCTCGCCCTGGTGCTGACCGGCGGCGGAATGATGCTGCTCGCCCGGGTCCGACCCGTGGGACGGACATAAACCGGCCATTCCCCCAAGATCCGGCCTGTGACAGGCTGGGCGCACGCGGCATCTCGTACGCGTGTACGGCAACGCAACGCAACACAGTGCAGGAGCAGGAGACCGGACATGGCAGACCGCAAGCCCATCGACTCGTGGCTCACCGACATGGACGGTGTGCTGATCCACGAGGGCGTGCCGATCCCCGGCGCCGATGCCTTCATCAAGAAGCTGCGCGAGTCGGGCAAGCCCTTCCTGGTGCTCACCAACAACTCGATCTACACCCCTCGCGACCTGCACGCCCGTCTGCGCCGCATGGGCCTGGAGGTGCCCGTCGACAACATCTGGACCTCGGCGCTCGCCACCGCCAAGTTCCTCGACGACCAGCGCCCCGGCGGAACCGCCTATGTCATCGGCGAGGCCGGACTGACCACCGCCCTGCACGACATCGGCTACATCCTCACCGACCACGAGCCCGACTACGTGGTCCTCGGCGAGACCCGCACCTACTCCTTCGAGGCCATGACCAAGGCCGTACGCCTGATCGAGGGCGGCGCCCGTTTCATCGCCACCAACCCGGACGAGACCGGCCCCTCCGCGGAAGGCCCGCTGCCCGCGACCGGCGCGGTGGCCGCGCTGATCACCAAGGCGACCGGCCGGAAGCCGTACTTCGCGGGCAAGCCCAACCCCCTGATGATGCGGACCGGGCTGAACGCGATCGGCGCCCACTCCGAGACCAGCGCGATGATCGGCGACCGCATGGACACCGACGTCCTGGCGGGCATCGAGGCCGGGATGCAGACCTTCCTGGTGCTCACCGGCCTGACCGGCCCCGACCAGATCGAGAACTTCCCGTACCGCCCGTCCAAGATCGTCAACTCCATCGCGGACCTCGTCGACCGCGTCTGAGCCGGTCGTCCTTCACGTACGCGCCAAACCATCCGCAACCCGTACGGAGCAGTCGTACCCGCTCCGGAGGTGCGGACCGGGGCCCGGAGGAGGAGTCTCCAGGTGTCTGGAGGTTCACGATGGGTTTCATTCGTCTCACTTTCTGTGCCGGTGTCGCGGTCGCGGCCGTGCTCATCCCCGTACCTGTGGCGTCCGCCGCGGACGGGGGCATCTCGGTGACCCCGGCGTCCCCGGCGCCCGGCAGTGACGTACGGCTGGTGGTGCGCGGCTGCACGGGGAAGACGGGGACCGCGAAGTCGGAGGCCTTCGTCGCCGATGTGCTGCTCGCGGCGCAGGGGCAGGACGGGGCGCTCGTCGGCGGGTCCCGCGTCCGCTCCTCGCTCACGCCGGGCTCGTACGACGTCACGGTCGGCTGCGGCGGGCAGGAGGGCAAGGTCAAGGGCGTGATCGCCGTGGCCGCCGAGGAGTCGGGGAGGCCGTCCCCCGCCGCGCCCTCCCGTTCGGCCGCCTCGCCCGTCGCCCCCGTGCCCGCCGGTGGTGGTGGCGCGGCGGCGGAACTGGCCGCCGCCGAGGCCAGGGGCACCGGTCCGGGCACCGGACAGGCGGTGGTCGGCCTCGTCCTCGCGGGTGTCGCGGCGGTCGTCGTCGCGGTGCGCGGGGTCCGCCGGGGCCGTGGGACGGACTGAGCGCCATGTCCGACCACGACGGTGAACGATCACCGGGTACCGGACGCCTGACCATGGGCGTCGCCTGGGCGCTGCTGCTCCTCGGGCTGTGGCTTTGGGGTCGCGAGATGACCGACGTACGCCACGGCGTGTCCGCGCCGACCACCGGCGACATCGCCGCGGTCGGCCGCCCCCCGGACCCCGAACTCCCGCCCGCGCACGAGCCGTTGAGCGGCGCCCTGCCGCAGCGCGTGGACATACCCGAACTCGGTGTGCAGGCCCCGGTGGTGGCCCGCGGCCTCGACCGGCTCGGCGCGATCGACCCGCCGCCCTTCGACCAGGCGGGCGTTGTGGGCTGGTACGGGTCCGGCACCCGGCCCGGCGCCGCCGGCACCGCGCTCCTCGTCGGACACGTCGACACCGAGACCCGGCCCGCCGTCTTCTACAAGGTCAGCACTCTCCGGCCGGGTGCGACGATCAGGGTCACCCGCGCCGACGGCAAGGTCGCCGAGTTCACCGTCGACGACGTCCTAGTCCTGTCCCGCGACCGCTTCGACGCCCAACAGGCTTACGGGACACGGCAGTCGGGCCGCGCGGAACTCCGGCTCATCACCTGCGGCGGTACGTTCGACCGGGCCTCCCGCACCTACGCGGCGAACGTGATCGTGTCGGCGTACCTGACGGGCGCGGCCGTGTGACCCCGCCCTTGCGGCGCGTCCCCCACACCGCAGTGGCGCCGGGCCCAACCTGCCCCGGTCGACGACCCGCTCCCCCCAGAGCCGTCGACCGGGCAGGTCCTCGACCGCGGGCGCACGAGCTGCGGGAGTAACCCGGCGACCGGCGCGGGAGGTTCCGTACCCGCCCGTGATTGCGGACGGTGAACTGTTGGCCGAGGGCTGGGACCGTGTGAGACGACTGTAGAACGGATGAGCGCTTAGGCCTAGAGGGAGATTGACGCCAAGCCCCGATCCAGTGGCTGTGAGTTATTCGTGCAGGTAGTAGATAGTTCTACGACTTGTTTCGGTGCCGCGGCCCGGACCCCGGCGTTCAGGCGTCCCGGCCCTCGTCTACCCCGCCGAACACGGTGTAACAGGTAACCGACAAGGCACTGGCGACCTCGTGGGGGCCCGGCCACCTATGTCAGGATTGAGGCTTACGACACTGCATCCAGGGGGGACCAGGACAGTGCATCCGAGGGGGAGTTCGATGTTCGGCAGTAAGGGGGCGACCTGGGGGCGGGCGTCCGTGGCGGTGCTGGGGGCGGCACTGCTGTTCACCGGTTGTTCCGGGTCCTCCGACAAGGGGGGCGGCGACGAGCCGGACAAGGAGGCGGAAGCCCGGATCACCCAGCAGCCCAAGGGGACCAATCCGTTCTGGGTGAACCCCGACGGCACCGCGGCGGAACAGGTCGCCGCGTACGTCAAGGACGACAAGGCCACGGACGCCGAGCAGATCCGGAAGATCGCCGAGCAGCCGACCGGCGAGTGGATCAGCCCGGAGAACCCGGAGGCGGAGGCTCGCGGCTTCACGGAGGCCGCGCAGAAGGCGGACCGCTCCGCACTCCTCGTCCTCTACAACATCCCGCACCGCGACTGCGGCCAGTACTCCAGCGGAGGCGCCGCCGACGGCGACAGCTACCGCGCCTGGATCGACGGCGTCGCCAAGGGCATCGGCGACCGCGCGGCCACGGTGATCCTGGAACCGGACGCGATCCTCCACCTGGTGGACGGCTGCACCCAGGACGAGTTCCACGAGGAGCGGTACGACCTGCTGAGCGGCGCGATCGACACGCTGTCGGCGCTGAAGAACACGAAGGTGTACCTGGACGCGGGGAACGCGGGATGGACGAATCCCGACCAGATCTTCGAGCCGCTCAAGTGGGCGGGCGTCGAGAAGGCGGACGGGTTCTCCGTCAACGTGTCCAACTTCTACTCGACGGCTGATTCCATCAAGTACGGCAAGCAGTTGTCGGCGAAGGTCGGGGGCAAGCACTTCGTGGTGGACACGTCCCGTAACGGGAACGGGCCCTACACCGGGGGCGAGGCCGATGAGAACTGGTGCAATCCTCCCGGGAGGGCGCTGGGGGAGTCTCCGACGGTGAAGACGGCCGATCCGCTGGTTGACGCGTATCTGTGGGTCAAGCGGCCGGGGGAGTCGGACGGGGAGTGCAAGGGGGGGCCGAAGGCTGGTCAGTGGTGGGCTGACTATGCGTTGAAGTTGGCCAAAGCCAGTGACTAAAGGGGTGGGGGGAGTTGTGGGTTGTCGGCTGCGGGTGCGTCGTGGCTGGTCGCGCCCACGCGGCGGAGCCGCAAATATCAGAGCCCCGCGCCCCTAAAGGCGATCGGGGCGCCCTTCCGGCTGAAGAGGCGCCCCGAATGGTGTTCAGCCCTCAAGGCACCTTGACCCACTGGGCCTTGCTCGGGGTGCCCTGGTCGTCTGTGACGAAGAGCATGTACCAGCCCGACTCCACCAGGTTCCGGTTCTTCGGGACCGTCACCGTGATGCTGTCCTTCGTCTTCTTCAGGTCGAGGGCGATGGAGCGCTGGTCGACGTCCGTGACGTGGGTCGAGGCGCTCGGGCGGATCAGACGGGCCGATGTGATCGTGGACGTGTGCTGGGACGTGAAGGTGCCCGACGCACCGCGTGCGATCGTCTGCGGGCCGCCCGACAGCGAGGGCTGCGCGTCGCGGTACAGGTACGGCGGCGTGTAGATCTCGATGCGCTGCTCGAACTTGCCCGGCTTGGTGTTGGCCTTGTCCGCGTACAGGGAGTCCGAGCCGAAGAACATGACACGGCCGTCGGGCAGCAGGATCGAGCCGGAGTGGTAGTTCCGGCCCACCAGCGGGTCGGCGACCCGGTTCATCCTGCCGGTCTTCGCGTCGTACATACGCGCCTGGAGGATGTTGGAGTCGCCGCGCCCCCGGTAGTCCTCCGAACCGCCCGAGATCATCACCGTGTCGTCGGGCAGGATCGAGTACTGCGGGTAGCGCGTCCCCTTCTCCAGGGACGGGCCGTCGGTGAACTCCGGGTCGTCCGCCAGGAGGTCGATCACGCGGGTCTTCTTGCTGGAGAGCCTCGACTCACCGACCCCGCCGCCACCGATCACCATGTACTTCTCGTCCTGCGCCGGCGGCAACAGCACCGTGCCGGCGGTCTCCAGCATGTTGGGGTCGCTCAGACCCTTCAGCTTGGTGAACTTGTTCGTCGCCACGTCCCAGACACCCGGGTCACGGCCGACGTCGTCGGGGCCGTAGCCGGCGTTCGCGCCCGAGTAGAACATCTCGCCGTTCTGCATCAGGGAGATCGCCGGGTACGTCGGGAACTGCCGCGTATGGGTCGTGTACGTCCACTTCTTGGTCTTCGGGTCGTACACCTCGTTCTTGCCCGGCACCAGCTGGCCGATCTCGTCCAGACCGGAGAGGCTGAGGATCCTGCCGTCCGACATGGTGGTGAGCGTGGGGTACCAGCGGGCCTCGTTCATCGGGTCGACCTTGATGTACTTCTCGGCGACCGGGTCGAACTCGTAGGCGTCCCGGATGCCCTGGAAGTCCTTCTTGTCCAGGGCGATCTTCTCGGCGATGCCGTACGTGTTGCGGGAGTCGGCGCCCGCCAGGCCCTGCACGCGGTAGTTGTCCTGCGTACCGGTCTCGTACTTGGCGCCCTTCTTCTGCGCCTCCACATAGATCCGGCCGAGCCCCGGCTCGTTGCGCAGGAAAGCGCCGGTCGCCTTGTCGAAGACCTTCGTCGCGCGCTCGACGACGACCGGGTCCTTCGACACGAACGTCTTGCCGTTCTCCTTGCCGGTGAACTTGGTGCCCGCGGGCAGGGTGATCGGCTTGTCCGGGTTCTCGTTGTGGACGACCATCAGGCCGCCCGCCTTGGTGACGTCACCCTTGAGCTTCTCGTACCGCTTCGTGCCGCCCGCGATCAGCAGATTGCCGTTGGCGAGCTGCGTGTGGCCGGTGCAGAACAGGTCGGCGGGCGTGGGGATCTTCTTGATCGTGCCCTTGACCGGGTCCCAGACGCGGGTGTCGAACTTCTTCGCGTCGAAGTTGTCCGCGTTGTTGCCGGAGCCCGCGACGAGCAGCACCTTGCCGGTGTGCAGCAGCGCCGCGTGGATGGTGTTCTGCCGGTACTCCTCCGGGAAGTTCACCACCTCCCACTTGCCGTTCTCGGCCTTGTACTCCGGTCTGTTGATCTTGTAGTCGTGGTATTTCTCGGTACTGAAGCGGTACACCCACGGCCCGTTCATCCCCGCCAACGCGAGGACCACCGCCGTGCCTATCGCGAGTCGACGGGCGCGGCGGCGGCCTGCACGGTCTGTCATTCCTTACGTCCCCCAAGTCCACCAAGGGCGATCTGCATGGTCTGGTCGTTGCCCTCGCCCCCTACGCTGCCCCCGCCCGTCCCGCCCGATGCGGCCCACTGGGGCTTGTGCTGCGGCGCGTGGGTGGAGTGGGGGGCGTGTGGGGCGTGCGATGCGTGGGGCGCCTGTGGCGTCGGCTGGGCCGGTACGAACGGCTGCGGCGCGGGCACGGCGTCCTGCGGTTCGGCGGGGCCGGCGGCGAGCTTCTTCTTGTCCTGGCGCAGCATGAGCCGCCAGACGACCATCGGCGTCGCGGTGATCGCCGTGGCGAACGTCGCCCAGATGACCATCGCGGGGTGCACGTGCCCGAAGACGAAACCGGCCGCGATCGAGCCGCCGAAGATCAGGATGAAGTACCAGTGGTAGCGGAACGTGCCGAACCAGCGGTCCGGGCTCGCCGAGTCGCCCTTGGGCGTGACCACGAACTTGCTCTTGCGCCGCAGCGCCGAGTCGATCAGGGCCTTCGCGTAGAGCGGCGCGGACAGCGCCGACATGACCATGCCCGCCACACCGCCGGAGCCCTCCGGCTCGTGCGGCGAGACGTTGTGCCGGCGGTTCCAGATGTACAGGCCGATCTGCAGCGCCGAGGCGTTGCCGTAGAGCATCAGCCACACGGTCGGGTCGATGTTCACGCCCGAGGCGCCCAGGCCCAGGAACAGCGCGCAACTCAGCGCCGCCAGGATCCAGTTGAGGGCGGACATCGGGTAGAAGATGATCATCATCGTGTAGTTGAAGAGCTTGCTCGGCGGCAGCGAGTAGAAGCCCTTCCAGTACTGCTTGAGGATCGTCTCGTACGTCCCCCGTGACCAGCGCATCTGCTGGGTGAAGAAGTCCGTCCAGGCGCTCGGACCCTCACCGACCGCGAGTACGTCCGGCGTGTAGACCGAGCGCCACTTCTTCCCGGTCGCCGGGTTCTTGTGGCGGTGGATCTCGAAGCCGGTCGCCATGTCCTCGGTGATCGAGTCGTACAGCCCGCCGATCTGCTTCAGCGCACTGATGCGTACGGCGTTGCTGGTCCCCACGAACATCGGCGAGCCGTAGGCGTTGCCGGCGCGCTGGATCAGCGCGTGGAAGAGGAACTGCTGGGACTCGGCGGCCTTGGTGACGAAGTTGTCGTAGTTCCCGTACACCTGCGGGCCGATGACGAAGCCGATGTTCGGGTCCCGGAAGAAGCCGAGCATCCGCTCCAGGTAGTTGGGCAGCGGTACGTGGTCGGTGTCGACGGAGGCGAAGAAGTCGTAGTCGTCGCCGTGCGCGTCGAGCCAGGCGTTGTAGTTGCCGTGCTTCGTCTTGGCGCGGTGCGGGCCTGTGGGCTGGTTCCACTTCGCGACGCCCTTGCGGGAGAAGTGGTGCACCCCCAGGCGTGCGCAGACCGCCCTCACGTCGGGGTCGTCGCCCTCGTCCAGCAGCCAGACATGCATGAGGCCGCGGTGCCGGATCCGCACCGCGGCTTCGAGTGTCTTCGTCACCATCTCCAGCGGCTCCTTGCCGGGCACGAAGGAGGTGAGGAAGGCCACTCTGGTGCCGGTCTCGGGCACCACCGGGATCGGGTCGCGGGCGACCAGCGTGGCGTGCGCGTTCGACAGGACGTTCAGGCAACGGAACAGCTCGATCAGACCGATCGAGACGAGCATCACGATGTCGAGCGTCGGCAGGAAGTCGAAGGCCGGGTAGTCGCGCTCCGTCCAGTGCGCGGGCTGGAGCAGCCAGACCAGCAGGACGACGGAGAGCAGCGGCGCGGCGCCGAGCATCAGCGCGGCCCGCAGGCGGTGCGGCTCCTGCGAGAGCAGCGATCGGTACTTGACCGTGTACGGCTTGGTCGGGTCGGGCTGTGTGAGGGGTCCGGCCAGTCGGCTGTAGTGCTCGTAGTCGTACTTCGGCAGGCTCTTCTTGATCCGGCGGAATCCACCGGTCCGGTTTGACGGCACCCTGAGCTGGGTCGTCTGTGATGCGTCGAAGTTCTGCCGGGCGCCCGTCGGCGTCGACGTCATGAGTCATCCCCCCACACGCATGTCACCGCGTGTTTGTCGGTTCTTGTACGTCCGCTTGGCCCCCCTCGGCCGTCACAGACGCATCACTAATGGACCACTGCCCCCACGTCATCCATAATCCACACTCTATAGACATGGAAGAGTGCCCTTCCGGTTGCATGATGCCCCCCTCGGCATCCGTTCATGAACGGGGCCCCATCCCCGCGCCGGCGCAACCGGTCCGCCCCCAGTGGCTGCGTATCCGCAGCATCCTGCCGCCCAGGGTTCTACGCCGTTCGGCAT
The DNA here is from genome assembly GCF_014646095.1 of Streptomyces lacrimifluminis. Lineage (GTDB taxonomy): Bacteria > Actinomycetota > Actinomycetes > Streptomycetales > Streptomycetaceae > Streptomyces > Streptomyces lacrimifluminis. The sequence goes on from NZ_BMMU01000008.1 coordinate 219,276, forward strand.
GATCGCAAGATGCGAAACACGGTGTTTACCGGTCATACGCGCTCATTGTGACGGCTGTTGAGCCCGATTGGTGCAATTGGGACCGCTTGTGCACGGATGGTTCCGAAGTGTTTACGCGTAGTACGCGAACAGGCCCCCCGCCTGAGCGGAGGGCCTGCCGTCTGTCTGTGCGCCGCCAGGGACTCGAACCCCGGACCCGCTGATTAAGAGTCAGCTGCTCTAACCAACTGAGCTAGCGGCGCGCGGTGACGTCGACAACTCTACCCGACACCGGTGAGTGGTCCGGACCGCCCGAGGTCCGCGCCGGGCCGAACGCCGGCTGTACATCATTCGGACCGTCAACATGCGACAGCGGGTGACAGTTGAGAAACTGCGAGGGTGCAGAAGCGCGCAAGTCATCGCCTGGGACGTGAGGGGAATCGTATGGCGGCTCCGGTATTCGAGGAATTCGATCCCGCGAGCGACTGCGAATGCCCCGGATGTGTTCTCCGGCGACGGTCCGCCCCGTATTCCGGACCGGTGTCGGGAACGGGTCCGGGACCCGCCCGTGCGGCGGTCCGGCGGACCCTGGTCGTCGCTGCGGCGGCCTCCACGGTGCTCGGCGCCGGGCACGCCCTGCCGGCCGCCGCCACCCCGCAGACCCCTCAGCGTCCGGGCGTACCCGCAGGTGACGAGCCCGAGACCCCCCAGGGTGGCAAGGCTCCGCTGCACGGCCCGGCCGGGAAACCGGCGTTGGACAAGCTGCGGACGACCACCCGGGCGGAGATCATCAACCGGGCCAGGACCTGGGTCGCGGCCCGGGTGCCGTACAGCATGAGCACCTATTGGGGAGACGGTTACCGGCAGGACTGCTCGGGCTTCGTCTCCATGGCCTGGAACCTCGCCGGGAACGAATGGACGGGCAGCCTCGACAAGTACGGCGTACGCATTCCGAAGGAGGATCTGCAGCCCGGCGACATTCTCCTGTTCCACAATCCGTCGGACCCGGAGAAGGGTTCCCACGTCGTCATTTTCGGCGGCTGGACGGACTACACGCACACCTATTACATCGCCTACGAGGAGACCCGCCCGCACGCCCGCCGACAGGCGACCCCGCTCTCCTACTGGAGCCACTCGGACCGTTATCAGGCCTACCGCTACAAGGGCCTCGCCGCGAACACGGGCGGCACCTCGGACCCGGTCGACACCGGCGGGACGGACGGCACGGTGGGCTCGGCACCCGGCGCCTCCCCGGACTCGGCGGCCCGGTTCCCGGGTCGGGCGTACTTCGGCCCCGGCGCCAACAACAAGCACGTCACCCGGCTCGGCCGGATGCTCGTGGAGCGCGGCGGCGCCCGCTACTACACCTCGGGCCCCGGCCCGCGCTGGTCGGACGCGGACCGCAGGGCGACCCGGGCGTTCCAGCAGGCCCAGGGCTGGCAGGGCACGGCGGCGGACGGACTGCCGGGGCCGCGCACCTGGGCACTGCTGGTGACCGGGACGGGCAACGACATCGGGGACGGGGGCAGGCCGGGCGGGCCGACGACAGAGACCGCCCCCGGAACGGCACCGGGAACCGTCCCCGGACCGGTCCCCGGCGCTGCCGGTCCACCGTCCGCCGGCCAAGCGGTTCCGGCGTTCCCCGGACGGGGCCTGTTCCGGCCGGGCTCCAGCAGCCCGTATGTCACCCAGCTCGGAAAGCAGCTGGTGAAGAAGGGGTTCGGGCGGTACTACACGACCCGTCCCGACTCGCGCTGGAACGAGGCGGACCGCCGCGCGGTGCAGGCTTTCCAGCGTGCCCAGGGCTGGCGGGGCGGCGCAGCCGACGGCTACCCGGGCCCGGAGACCTGGCGCCGCCTCTTCTCCTCGTGACGCACATCCCGGCGCGTATCCGGCACCTGCCGGTTGGCCGGTATCCACTGTTGTGACGCATCTGGCGCGGAGGCTGGAGGCACAAATGAGTACGACGACCGAACACACACCGGAGCCCGAGGGACCCCCGGACAGCGGTCCCCGGCCCGCCCGGCTCATCCAGAACGAGGCGACCACCGAGATCCCCGTCCACCTGCTGTTCCGCGACGAACCCGACCCGGTGTCGGTGCCGCTGCGGCCCGCCGTCGTGGGGCGCAGGCAGGGTACGGGCGAGCAGCCGCGCGTCCGCAGACCCGCACCGGCCGCGCCGCGCCCGGCGGTTCCGACGGTCGATCCCGACCTGGTGGAGCGCCCGGCGCGGGTGCTGCCCGGCGCGGTGGGCGTGCTCGCCGGTGCCACCGGGGTGGCCGGGGGCGTGCTCACCTCCTGGTGGGCGGGCGCGCTGCCGCCCCTCGCGGTGGAGGCGCTGCGGCTGCCGGCGACGTACGCGGGCGCCGGTCTCGGTCCGGCCCAGTGGGCCGCGTACGCCGGGGCGGGGGCCCTCGGGTTGTTCGGGTTCGGCGGGCTGGCGCGGGGGCGGACCGGGCGGGCCTGGGTGCTCGGCCTGTTCGGCCGCTACCGGGGAACGGTCCGGCGCACCGGCCTGCTGTGGGTCAACCCGCTTCTCCTGCGGGCCCGGGTCGACGTACGGCTGCGGCACTGGCGCGGCGAGCCGATGCCGGCGGCCGACGCGAACGGGGTCGCGCTGCGGGTCGTTGTCCTCGTGGTGTGGCGGGTGCGGGACACCGCCCGGGCCACGCTCGGCGTCGAGGACCACGAGACCTACCTGCGCGAGTGCGTCGAGGCGGCGCTCGTCCGGGTGCCGGTGGAGATGCCGGGCGCGGGAAAGCGGGCGATGGAGGTGGCCGGGGAGGCGCTGACCCGGGCGGTCGCGGCGGACACGGCACCGGTCGGCCTGGAGGTGTTCTCGGTCCTGCCGGTCCGGGTCGAGTACGCCCCCGAGGTCGCCGCCGCGATGACCCGCCGCCGTATCGCCGCCCTGGACGCCCAGCACCGGGCCGCCACACTCACCTCGGTCGTCGACTCGGTGGAGGACACGGTGACCCGGCTGACCCTGCGCGGCCTGGTCGAACTGGACGACTACGAGCGCAAGGCGCTGGTGAAGGACCTGACGGTCGCGTTCTGCGCCGGGCGCGGCGAGCCGGGGGCGTGAGGGTGGGGGAGTCGGGCCCGTGATTGGTCTGGACATGCCCAGGGAGCGGTAATAATCTGGGACTTGGTCTAGACCTGCACGGCTCACTTGAACTTCCCCCACGTTCAGCAGGAGCGGCAGCATGCGCAAAAAGACCACGTTGTACGCATCCATGGTGGGTCTGGTCACCACCGGCGCCCTCGTCCTCACCACCGGGGGCGCCAGCGGCCACGGCTACACCGACCTTCCCGTCAGCAGGCAGAAGCTCTGCCAGAACGGCACCGTGACGGGCTGCGGCGACATCCAGTGGGAGCCGCAGAGCGTCGAGGGGCCCAAGGGCTTCCCCGCCGCCGGACCGGCCGACGGCCAGATCTGCTCGGCGAACCACGGCAACTTCGGCGCGCTCAACCAGCCGAAGACGCCGTCCGGCGGCACCTGGCCGGCGACCACGGTGACGGGCGGTCAGAGCTACACCTTCCGCTGGCAGTTCACCGCCATGCACGCCACGACCGACTTCAGGTACTACGTCACGAAGCCGGGCTGGAACCAGAACCACGCCCTCGCCCGTTCGGACCTCAACCTCACCCCGTTCCTCAACGTCCCCTACAACGGCCAGCGCCCTCCGTCCACCCTCTCCCACACGGGCACACTGCCGTCCGGGCTCAGCGGCCGGCATGTGATCGTCGCGGTGTGGACGATCGCGGACACGGCCAACGCGTTCTACGCCTGCTCGGACGTCAGGTTCTGAGCATTCCTTGAGTAAATCCGCGACCCCCCACGGGTACGTTCCCCGTACGCCCCCAGGACCAGGTGAGGCGTACGGGGAGCTGTACTTACAGAGAGACCGGGGGAACCGCCGTGGACTTCATGTTCTACGTGGTGCCGACGTTCATCATCGTGGTGGCCGTCCTGATGGCGGCGGTCGTGATCCGCCGGGTGCTGCGGATGCGCCGCGCCTGGAACAGCGGACTGACCGCCGAGGCGCGCTGCCTCCGGACGTACACGACCACCAGCGGAGGCTCCGGCGACTCCTCCGTGCGCACGTCGCTGCACCACGTGTACGAGTTCGTCGCCCGCGACGGCCGCACCGTCCGCTTCGACGAGCCGCACGGCCCGGGCACGGTCATCGAGGGCGACTACGTCACCGCCTTCTACAGCGAGGGCCCGCAGATCAACGCCACGGCACACCGCCCGAGCCCGGTCCGGCACGGGCTTGCCCTGGTCGCCGTCCTCGGGTTCCTCGGGGTGGTCGTGGTGTTCGGCGTCGGGTTCATGCTGTCGTACAGCCAGGTCTTCGAGCCGTTCGGCGACCTGTTCTTCGGCACCGAAAGCGGCCACAGCGGCACCGACTCAGGCACGGTCGACGGGTTCCCCGAGGACTGGGAAGCAAGCATCGACTCGCAGTGAGTCTCCACATCTGACGGATCGTCAATTATCCTGCGCGCCCATGGAGTTCATTGAGCCCGAGGGGCCGGGCAGGCGCACGGTCGCGGAACTCGTGGCGGCGCGGTGGGGCGACCACCGGCCGGGGCTGTGGTGCGAGGACCGGACGCTCACGCATCACGAGGTGGCCGCCGGCGCGGCGGCGAGGGCCGCGCTGCTGGCCGACCTGCTGCCGCCCGACGCCGAACCGCATGTCGGGGTACTGCTCGACAACACCCCTGAATACCCCCTGTGGTTGAGCGCGGCGGCCCTCGCGGGCGCCGCCGTCGCGGGGATCAACCCCACCCGTCGGGGCCCCGAACTGGCCCGCGACATCCTGCACACCGAGTGCCCGGTCCTGATCACCGCGCGCACCCACCTCCCACTCCTCGCCGGCCTCGAACTCCCCGGCGTACGGCTCCTGCTGACCGACACTCAGGAGTACGAGGATCTCCTGGCCCCGTACGCCGACGCAGAACCGGACGCCTCACGCGCCACCCCGGCCGACCGCCTTCTCCTCTACTTCACCTCGGGCTCGACCGGCGCCCCCAAGGCCGCGATCTGCACCCAGGGCAGGCTCGCCGCCGCCGGGCGGACGCTGGCCGGGACCTTCGGGGTGCGCCCGGACGACGTGCACTACGTCTGCATGCCGATGTTCCACGGCAACGCGGTCATCGCGGACTGGGCCCCGGCCCTGGCGGCGGGCGCCGGGGTCGCGCTGCGCCGCCGCTTCTCGGCTTCCGGCTTCCTGACGGACGTACGCCGTTATGGGGCGACCTACTTCACGTACGTGGGCCGGGCCGTCCAGTACCTGCTGGCGACGCCCGCCCGGCCCGACGACCGGGACAACCCCCTGCGACTGGGCTTCGGCACGGAGGCGGGGGCGGTGGACGCGGCGGCCTTCCAACGGCGGTTCGGGGTACGGCTGGTGGAGGGGTACGGGTCCTCGGAGGGCGGTGCGGCGGTGCGGTGGACGCCCGGGACCCCGGCCGGCGCGGTCGGGCGGGCGGCCCCGGACGACGACCTCGCGGTGGTCGACCCGGCGACGCGGACCGAGTGCCCGCCGGCCGCCCTGGACGCCTCGGGACGGCTGCTCAACGGGACTGCTGCGATAGGGGAGTTGGTCAACCGGGGCCCCAACCCCTTCGAGGGCTACTGGCGCAACCCGGAGGCCGAGGCGGCCCGCCGCCGCGCGGGCTGGTACTGGACGGGCGACCTCTTCTACCGGGACACCGACGGCTTCCTGTACTTCGCGGGCCGCGCCGACGACCGGCTGCGCGTCGACAGCGAGAACCTGGCCGCCGCGACGATCGAGAACATCCTCGCCCGGTACGAGGGCGCGGCGGCCGTCGCCGTGTACGCGGTACCGGACCCGGTGGCCGGCGACCAGGTCATGGCGACCCTGGCCGGCACCTTCGACCCCGCCGCCTTCTCCGCCTTCCTGGCCGCGCAACCCGACCTGGGGACGAAGATGGCGCCCCGCTTCGTACGGGTCGTACGGCGGATGCCGGTCACCGCGACCAACAAGATCCACCGTGCTGGCCTCAGACGCGAGGGCTTCCGCTGCCCGGACCCGGTGTGGTGGCGCCCGCCCGGTGAGGACACGTACCGCAGGCTGACCGGCGACGACGTGGCGGGCCTGGTGGAGCGGTACCGGGAGCGGGGGCGCGAGGAGCTCCTGAGCAGATGACGAAAGGGCCTCTCGCAGCTGCGAGAGGCCCTTTCTCATGTGCGCCGCCAGGGACTCGAACCCCGGACCCGCTGATTAAGAGTCAGCTGCTCTAACCAACTGAGCTAGCGGCGCATGACTCCCGCCGACCGCTCTCGCGGCTGGCGACTGAGAAAATACTACCTGGTCCGGAAGGGTGCTCCGGACCAGGTAGTCGTGCCTCGGCAACGGGCTAGATGGCCAGCGAAAGCAGCACCGGCCCCGCGCTCCGGTTCAGCCGTTCTGCCGCCTGGCGCAGGCGGTGGGCGTGGCGGAGCGGGAGGGAGAGGGCGAGGCAGCCGACCGTGGAGCCGGCCGTGATCGGGACCGCCGCGCAGACCGTGCCGACCGCGTACTCCTGGAGGTCCAGGACCGGCACCGTGGGCGGCTGGGTCTCCAGGTGGGAGAGCAGCAGTCGCTCGTTGGTGATCGTGCGGGAGGTGAGGCGGGCCAGCTTGTGGCGGGCGAGATGGTCGCGGCGGCTGTTGTGGTCGAGTTGGCCCAGCAGACTCTTGCCGATCGCGCTGGCGTGCGCGGCCGAGCGGAAGTCGACCCACTCGTTGACCGCGGGCGTCGCCGCGCTGTCCGCGCACTGGGTGATGTGGATCTCGCCGTCGACGTACCGGCTCATGTAGACGGCCGCGCCCACCGAGTCGCGCAGCCGGTCGAGGGTGTGCTGGAGCTGGGCGCGCAGGGCCTGGTCATGGCCGTGCGTGGCGCCGAGACGGCTGAGGGCGGTGCCGGTGACGTACGAACCGTCGGCGGCCTGTACGACGTAACCCTCGCGGCGCAGCATGCGCAGGAGGGGGGTGAGCAGGTCCGTGCCGAGGTGGGTCTGGCGGGCGATTTCGGCGTCGGTGACACCGGCGGAGTGCCGTGCCACTGCCTCCAGGACGCGCAGCGCGTCCTGGGTGGAGTGGTGCGGCGCGGTCGGCTCGTGCTTGAGAGCCACGGTGTTCCCCCTGGCTTGCTTTTAGCCGTGATCCGGACAGCCAATCCCCTCCACGATAGCCGCCAAGGGGTCTACGTGGAGGGGGCGTTGACGAGTTTGTCGCCCGGTTCGCGGCCTCTCAGCAGGGGAGTGTTCATCTGGCATATGCCAGAGGCATGAAGAAGGTCTCTCGGGGCCCTCTCCGGCGCGGTCAGAGCACCGCGCTGAGGAATTCGCGCGTTCTGTCCTGCTCCGGATCGCCGAAGATCTGCTCCGGCGGACCGGACTCGATCACATGGCCGGAATCGAACATCAGCACTTGGTCGGAGATGTCCCGGGCGAACCCCATCTCATGGGTCACACAGAGCATCGTGATGTCGGTGCTGCGGGCGATGTCCCGCAGCACGTCGAGGACGCCCGCGACCAGCTCGGGGTCGAGGGCCGAGGTCACCTCGTCGAGCAGCAGCACCCGCGGGCGCATGGCCAGCGCCCGCGCGATCGCCACCCGCTGCTGCTGACCGCCCGACAGCCGGGACGGACGTTCGTCGCACTTGTCCGCGAGGCCCACCAGCTCCAGCAGCTCACGCCCGCGCGCGTCCGCCTCGTCCTTGGACATGCCGAGGACGGTGACGGGCGCCTCGGTGTGTTGCGCAGCACGCTCATGTTCGGGAAGAGGTTGAAGTGCTGGAACACCATCCCGATCTTCTTGCGCACCTCGCGGACCTGCTTCTCGGGCGCGGGGAACAGCGCCTGCCCGTCGACGGTGATCGTGCCCTCGTCGGGCTTGGCCAGGGTCATCAGCAGCCGCAGGATCGTCGTCTTGCCGGACCCGGAGGGACCGATGAGCGTGACATGGCGCCCCGCCTCGACGGAGAGGCTCAGCCGGTCGAGAACGGTCTGCTCGCCGAACCGCTTGGTGACCCGGTCCAGCCGGACCAGTTCGGAGTGGGTTCCCACAGGAGTGGGAGTGTCGACGGGGGTGGGGATGTCAACTGGCAAGGCGTCGCTCCAGAGCTCGTACGAGGAGGGAGGCGGGAAAGGAGATGAGGACGAAGGCGACGCCGATCACGGTCAGCGGCTCGGTGAACTGGAAGTGCTCCTGGGAGAAGAGCCGCGCCTCACCGAGCATCTCCAGCACGGTGATCGTCATCAGCAGCGGTGTGTCCTTGAGCATCGCGATCACGTAGTTGCCGAGCGCCGGTACGACCCGGCGTACCGCCTGCGGAAGGATCACCGCCGTCCAGGTGCGCCGCACGGGCAGGCTGAGCGCGGTGGCCGCCTCCCACTGGCCCGGCGGCACGGCCTCGATGCCGGCGCGGTAGACCTGCATCGTGTACGTCGAGTAGTGCAGCCCGATCGCGACGACACCGGTGGTCAGCGCGGAGGCGGCGATGCCCCACTCGGGGAGCACGTAGAAGAGGAAGAACAGCTGTACGAGCAGCGGGGTGTCTCGCACGAACTCGGTGACCGCCTCCACCGGCCAGCGCACCCATCGCGTCGGCGTCCGCATCAGCAGCGCCCAGACCAGCCCCAGCGTGAACGAGATCAGCGACCCGAGGACCAGCACCTGGAGGGTGACGAGCAGCCCGTCCCACAGGTGCGGCAGGAAATCGCGTACGGCGTCCCAGTCCCACGTCATGCGACACCCGCCTTCAGCCGCTTCTCCAGCCCGCGCATGAGCCGGGTGAGGAGGAAGGCGATCACGAAGTAGATCACCAGGATGTACGAGTAGATCTCCGCGCTCTCCTGCAGCGCGAGCCGCACCAGGTTGCCGCTGAAGGCCAGATCACCCATGCCCATGACGGAGACCAGCGCGGTGCCCTTGAGCAGCTCGATCAGCAGGTTGCCGAAGGAGGGGATCATCTCCGGCACCGCCTGCGGCAGCAGGATCAGCCGCATCCGCTGCCAGGGCGTGAACCCGAGTGCGATCCCGCCCTCCCCCTGCGCGGGCTCGACCGCGTTCAGCGCGCCGCGCACGATCTCCGTGCCGTACGCCCCGTAGGTCAGCCCGAGCGCGAGGGTGCCCGCCCACATCGGCACCAGCTGCCAGCCGAAGGCGGGCGGCAGCACGAAGTACACCCAGAAGATCATCACGAGCGCGGAGGTCCCGCGGAACACCTCGGTGTAGCAGCCCGCGAGGAAGCGCACGGACCGCCGCCGGTGAATCCGCGCGATCCCGACGACGAAGGCGACGACACCGCCCAACAGGGCGCTGAAGACGAGGAGTTGGACCGTGACCCAGACTCCCCTGAGGACTGTTTCCCAGAGTCCGGAAGTCATCCGCCGCACAGCTCCTTCGCGGTCAGATCGGTCATCTCGGCCCGGGTGAAGCCGAACGGCCGCAGGATGCGGAACACCTCGCCGCTCTTCTTCATCTTGTGCAACTCGACGTTGAAGGCGTCCCGAAGCCTCGTCTCGGTCAGCCGGAACGCGAAGGCGCCTCCGTCGACATGCGGCTTGCCGTCGACGAGCGGGGCGAATGCCTTCGTGGCCTCCGCCTTGGCGGACTTCTTCACCACCAGACGGGCGGTGACCGCCGTACCGGCGAAAGCGTCGACGCGACCGGCCTCGACGGCGTTCAGCCCGGCCACCTGGTCGGGCACGATGAGGAGATCGCTCTCCTTGTATCCCGCCTCGACCGCGTACTGGATCTCGGCATATCCGGCTCCGGTCGCGAGTCTGGCCTTCTTCTCGACGATGTCCCGGTAATTGTGAAGATCCTTGGGATTTCCCTTGCGGACAATGAAGGAATCGAGCATCTGATAGTCGGGATCGGCGAAGATCACTTGTTCGCAGCGTTCCGGATTGACGTACATCCCGGCGGCCACGACATCGAACTGCTGTGAATTCAGCCCAGGAATGAGTGATCCGAACTCGGTGGGCACGGGCTGGACCCGGTCCACCCCCAGCCGTTTGAAGATGACCCTCGCCAGTTCGGGCGCCTCGCCCGTCAGCTCACCGTCCTTGTCGATGAATCCCTGCGGGATCTCACCGGCGATACCGAGGCGTACGACACCCTGCGCCCGAAGCCGGCCGAGCAGGTCACCGCCTTCGACGCCGGAGGCGGCGGACACGCGGCTGCACCCGGTGCCGAGTGAACCGACCGTACCGAGCGTGCCGAGCGCCGCCACCCCCGCGAACAGCGACCGGCGTTTGATATCAGGTGGTGCAAGTGGTGGTGCTATTGATGGAGCCATGGGCGCGCAGCTACCCGAGCGCGTACGAGTCATGCAGCAGAGAATGCGAGGAATTCATGGGGAACTCCTGACCGACCGCACCCCGATTACCTGCGCGGCTGCGCGGCTGAGCGGCCGTGCGGAACGCTTTCCGGGGGATTCTCGGAGCGCCGGGGGAAGGTGTCGGTATCCCGGCGAGGAGTGGGGATCGGTTCAGTGCCCCGGTACGTATCCGAGCTGTTTGTCGACCACGTTCTTCAGTGCCTGCCCCGCCTCCCAGCGCTCGTACAACTCCACGAACTGCGCGCCGAGTTCATCGCGCCAGCCCGCCGTGTCGCCGCTCATGTGCGGGGAGACGATCAGCCCGGGCACCTCCCACAGGGGACTGTCGGACGTGAGCGGCTCGTCCTCGAACACGTCGAGGGCGGCGCCCGCGATCCACCGCTTCGACAGTGCCTCGGCGAGCGCGGTCTCGTCGACGAGCTGTCCCCGGCCGACGTTCACGAAACGCGCCGAGGGCTGCATGACACCGAAGCGGCGGGTGTCGAACATGTGGTGCGTGTCGGGGGTGAGGGGAGCGGCGGCGATCACCCAGTCGGCCCGTGCCATCAGCCGGTTGAGGTCGCCGGGCCCGTGGACGCCGGTACGCGGAGTGCGCCCGACGATCGCCGTCGTCACGCCAAGTGCCTTGAGGTACTTGGCGATCGCCCGCCCGATGGGGCCCGACCCGACGACACAGGCCTTCGTCCCGGCGACCCGCTGCGACTCCCGGTGCCGCCACTCACGCCGCTCCTGGAGGTGCAGGGTCCTCGGCAGGTCCTTGGCCATCGCGAGGACCAGGGCGGCGACGTACTCGGCGACGGGCTGGTCGAAAACACCCCGCGCGTTGGTCACCACCGTGTCGGACGCGGCGAGTTCGGGACACATCAGATGGTCCACACCGGCGCTAGCGGTGTGCACCCAGCGCGGGCGCGCCCCCTCGCCCGGCCAGGCGGCCCGCACGGCGCGCGAGGTGAAGTCCCAGACGAGCAGGATGTCGGCGTACGGGAGCTGCCCGGCGAGCGTGGTCTCGTCGGCGTGCGCGATCCGGGCCCGCCCGGTGAGCCGGCCGAGGCGGGGCGGCGGGTCGGCGTCCAGGACGAGAAGGGTGGGGAGCGCGGGCATCGGGGAGCCGTTTCCGATCGGGGAGGCGGGATGGCTGGATGACTGGGTTGATGGGCGCCTGGGCGTCTGACATGCGCGGATTGACCACGCTCGCACCCGAGCCCACCTTCGTCAACACGGTCGCGGGTACGGTCCGTCGCCTCGTCGGAACTGTGGGTGTCCCGGTGATCTCGGCCAACCAGGTCCCGAGGTGGGCATCGCCGCGCCGACTGGGTACCCGAGCCGTGGGGCCGCACCAGGCGCTGTGTCCCGACTCGGCGCGCACTCGGCCCCGGACACTGCCGAGCGGCAGAAACAAGAGCAGAACCAAGAAACAAGAACGGGAAGGCTGGACATGACGGCACTCGGATTCCTCTACCCGGGCCACTCCGCCGAGGACGACTATCAGCGCATCGAGCAACTCCTCGGCAGCGACATCCGGCTGGATCTTGTCCACACGGACATCGGCGAGGGCGCGCACCGGGTGGACACGCTCCTGGAGATGGGCTCCCCGGACCGCCTCGCGGCGGGCGTGCAGGAGCTGCGGCTGTCCGGCGCGGAGGCGGTGGTGTGGGCGTCCACCAGCGGCAGCTTCGTGTACGGATGGGAGGGCGCCCATGAGCAGGTACGCGCCCTTGCCCGGGTCGCGGGCCTGCCGGCGTCGTCGACGTCGTTCGCCTTCGTGCACGCGGTGCGGGAGCTCGGGGTGCGGAAGGTGGCGATCGGGGCGACGTACCCGGCGGACGTGGCTGAACTGTTCGCGGAGTTTCTGAGGGCGGCGGGGATCGAGGTGACAGCGGTTCACGGTGCCGGGGTCGTCACGGCGGCGGAAGCGGGGGAGTGGAGCTCGGAGGAGCTGACATCCCTGGCCCGGGAGGCCGACGACACGGACGCGGAGGCGCTGCTCCTCCCGGACACGGCACTGCACACGGCGTCCCACATCGAGACCCTGGAGAAACACCTCACGAAGCCGGTCCTCACGGCGAACCAGGTCTCCGTATGGGAGGCCCTGAGGCTGACGACCCGCAAAGTGAACGCCCCCTCCCTGGGCACCCTGTTCACAAGGGAACCGCCGATACAGGCCTGACGCGTCGCACCTTCGCCCCCCACCCGCCCACCGCATCCGCATCCAGGCAGCACCTCTCACGCGCAGCGGTACCCCTCTGGAGCCGGCGGTCCCATCCAGCGCAGGCCGGCACCACCCAGCCCGTCCGGCGTTTGAGGACAAGCGCGTTCAGCGCGAAAGGGGGGTCCGGGGGCGCAGCCCCCGAGGATGGGACAGGTGGGGCGGCGGGGGCGAGGAAACCGCCCTGAGGAATAAACGGAGCCCCCCTCCTGTTCCACCCCGGAGGACAGCACACGGCACCGAAACAGCAGCAGGAGGCCCCCACCGTGACGGCAGACGCGAAGGCAGACGAGATCCGAGGCAGGACACAGGGCACCGCCCCCGTCCCCCTCTCCGTCCTCGACCTGGTCACCGTAGGCTCCGGCCACACCGCCACCGACGCCCTGCGCACCAGCGTCGCCCTCTCCCGCCTCACCGAATCCCGAGGCTTCCACCGCTACTGGGTCGCCGAACACCACTCCATGCCCGGAGTGGCCTCCTCCTCGCCCGCCGTGATCCTCGCCCACCTCGCCGCCCACACCCACCGCATCCGCCTGGGCTCCGGCGGAGTCATGCTCCCCAACCACGCCCCTCTGGTCATCGCGGAACAGTTCGGCACCCTCGAAGCCATGGCACCGGGCCGCGTCGACCTCGGCCTCGGCCGGGCCCCGGGCACGGACGGCGCCACCGCAGCCGCCCTCCGCCGCACGGAGCGACTCAACGAAGGCGCCGACGACTTCCCCCAGCAGCTGGCGGAGCTGACCCGCTTCCTGGACGACGACTTCCCCGACGGCCACCCCTACCGCCGCATCCACGCGATCCCCGGCCCGGTCCAGTCGACGTCACCGGGCGGAGTCCAGTCCACCCACCGCCCGCCCATCTGGCTGCTCGGCTCCTCCGGCTTCAGCGCCCGCTTGGCCGGTGTCCTGGGCCTGCCCTTCGCCTTCGCGCACCACTTCTCCGCGCAGAACACCGTCCCGGCCCTGGATCTCTACCGCGAGTCCTTCCAGCCCTCGGCCGTCCTCGACGCCCCCTACGCCCTCATCGGCGTCTCCGCCCTCGCCACCGACGACGAGAACGAGGCCCGCCGCCAGGTCTTGGCGATGGGCCTCAACATGGCCCGCCTGCGCTCCGGCCGCCCCGGCCTGTTCCCGTCCCCGGAGGAGGCGGAAGCCTACGAATTCAGCCCGATGGAGAGGGAGTTCGTCAGCTCCTGGATGACGAACATCGTCCACGGCACGGCCGACGAGGTCCGCACGGGCCTGGACGACCTGCAAAAGCGCACGGGAGCCGACGAGTTGATGCTCGTCTCCCACGCCCACCGGGGCGACCTGCGCCTGCGCTCGTACGAACTCATCGCGGACGCCTACGCATTGCCCGTATTGCCCGCTGAGTCGAGCTGACGGAACGACAGATCACCCCTGCCGACAGGCACGACTCCCCATCAGCAGAGAGATCCGATCCGCCCCCACCGGCCGCGAGTAGAGCCACCCCTGCCCCGTATCGCACCCGATACGGCGCAGGCGTTCGGCCTGGGCCGCAGTCTCCACGCACTCGGCGGTGACCGTCAGCCCCAGCCGGTGCGCGAGTTGGATCATCGCCTCGACGACGATCTCGTCGGCCGGGTTCGGCGCGACGCCCTCACCCTCGTACTGGAAGCCCCGCACGAAAGAACCGTCCAGTTTCAGTACTGACACCGGCAGCCGGCTGAGGTAGGCCAGGTTCGAGTAGCCCGTGCCGAAGTCGTCGATCGCGATGCCCACACCCATGTCGCTGAGTGCCTGGAGTGCCTGGAGGGGCCGGCCGGCGGAGCCCATGACCGCGGACTCCGTCAGCTCCAGCTGCAACAGCTGCGCCGGCAGGCCCGTTTCCGCGAGGATCTCCGCCACGTCCGCCACCAGATCCGAGTCCCAGACCTGACGTACGGCGACGTTCACGCTCACGAAGATCGGTGGCTCGTCCGGGCGTTCGAGCTGCCAGCGCCGGGCCTGGCGGCAGGCCGTGGCGAGGACCCAGCGCCCCAGCTGCACGATCGAGCCGTCCTCCTCGGCCAGTCCGATGAACCGGTTCGGCGTCAACGTGCCGAACTGGGGATGGTGCCAGCGCACCAACGCCTCCACGCCGTGCACGCGGCCGTCCGCCATACCCACCAACGGCTGGTATTCCAGGGCGAATTCGCCCCGCTCGATAGCCGGCCGGAGGGTGGAGGACAGGGCCTGGCGGGTCATGCGGTGGGCGTTGCGCTCGGGGTCGAAGAGCGTCCACCGGGACTTTCCGTCGGCCTTCGCCCAGTACAGCGTCGTGTCCGCGGCCTGCATCAGCCCCGTGGGGGTCGTGCCCGCCGCGTGCCGTTCGACGACGCCGATGGAGGCGGAGACGGACATCCGCTGACCGGCGAGATCGAAGGGGAGCTGGAGGGCTTTCAGCACCGACTCGGCCAGGTCGGCCAGTTGGTCGGTGCCCGTCGAGTCCTCGATCAGCAACGCGAACTCGTCGCCGCCCAGTCTGGCCACCAGCGGAGCGACGGCGCCCGGGTTCCGCCGGGCCAGGCCCGCCTCCTCCGCGCACCGGGTGAGACGTTCCGCCACCGCGGCGAGCAGCCGGTCGCCGACGCGGTGGCCGAGGGTGTCGTTGATGGCCTTGAAGCCGTCGAGGTCCAGGTAGCACAGGCCGATCCGGCCCGTCCCGCTCTGCTCATACGACTCCGCCTCCAGCGCCGCCGAGAGCCGCTCGAAGAACAGCGTGCGGTTGGGCAGCCGGGTCACCGGATCGTGCATCTGCAAGTGCCGCAGCCGCGCCTGCAGTTCACGGCGCGCGCTGATGTCGGCCACGGACAGCAGCACGCCCTGCCCTCCGTACCCCCGGACTCCCTCCGAACCCCGAGCTCCTTCCGAGCCCTCCGTCGCCGTTTCCGCCGGCAGCGGTGTGACCGTGACCTGGGCCCACAGGGAGTGCCCGTCCGGGTGCTTGAGTCGGCGTGTGCAGCGCAGCCGTGCCTGCCGGCCGCGCAGCACCTCGCGGTACGCGTGCCACGCACGTGTGTCGGACGCCAGGTCCACCAGGTCGGCGGCCACCTTCCCGGCCAGCACTTCCGGGTCGATGCCCAGCAGCGCGCCAAGGGACTCGTTCGCCGAGACGACCAGGCCCTCGCGGTCCACCAAGGCCATCGCCAGCGGCGCCGCCGCGAACGCGCCGCGCAGCATCCCCGTACCGGCAGCCACCTGGGAAGACGACATGGACGACATGGGTGACATGGACGGTGGAGAAGACGTGGAAGACGTAGAAGACGTGCCGGAGTTACTCTCTGTGACGGCCGGCCGGATGAGATCTACCGAGGGCGCCGGCCCTTGGGACGTTCCGCTCACCGCTCGCTCCCGCAGTGCACTCGGTCTTGATGTGGATCCCGTCGGGCGGCCGACCGGGCGGCAAGCCGCCGCCCTGGCCTAGTCCGTGCAGGAAGTGTCAGGGAAGTGCCAGGAAAGTGTGCCGATCATAGAGGCTGGTCCCAAGCCCTTCCAGCCACTGTCCAGTGTCCATGAACGACCGGCGGTTTTGACAGATCGTTTCTGCCCGCGCCTGGACGGGTTCCTTCGCCCTCGATCGGTTGTGACGTTCCGTGAGTGTTCCGGGGTGTCGCTCCACGAAGGGTGAGCCCTCGCGTGCTTGGCCGTTTGCCGGAGAGCTCCCGATCCTCCCTGGTCACCTGCCTGATCGCCCCTCAATCACCCTTCTGGTGCAGACAAACAGGGCATACAAACGCAAGATCACACAGGCTGGGCTGCGGTGTCCCCAACCGCATTCGGAGGTCTGCGTGCCGCGTCAGCTTCCCCTCAAGGGGCTCACCCGTGGTGCCCTGACGGGATTCAAAGGGCTCGCGAGCGCCGGAGCGCGCCCCCACCTGCGCAGCACGGCCGCCGTTCTCACCACCATGACGGCCCTCGCCGCCACCTCCCTCATCGCGGGCTCCTCGGTCGCCGAACCCTTCTCCGCGCAGTCCTGCGCGCTCCAGCGCACCGACGCCCACCACTCGGAGGGCCTGGACACCTGGAACGCCGCCTATCCGCGCCCGGCCCGCGCCCTCGACGCCGTGATGGTGTTCCTCTCCTTCCCCGACGCGCGCCCGCGGACCACCCCGGCCGAACTGGCCGCCGACCACTTCCCCGCCACCAGCGACTTCTTCGCCCGGGCCTCGTACGGCAGGTTCACGCTGCGCCCGCACCCGCTCCAGAACTGGATCCGGATGCCGCGCCCGTCCACCGCGTACGCCATACAACGGGACTGGGGCGCCGCCCACCGGGCCGCCTATCTGCGCGACGCGCTCGCCGCCGCCGACCGTGACGTCGACTTCTCGCGCTACGACATCGTGTACTTCGTGGCCGACCCGGACGCGCCCGGCGTCGACTCCGACGCGACGAAGGTCGTCAACCTGGACGTCCCCCTGCGGGCCGACGGCGCGGACATCCGCCGAGTCGTCACCGTCTTCGAGAAACACCCGCCCGACCGGCTCGTCCTCGCCCACGAGACGGGCCACGTCTTCGACCTGCCCGACCTCTATCACCGGCCTGTGGACGGAAAGGGTGACTGGGACACGTACGTCGGCGACTGGGACCTGATGGGCAGCCAGTTCGGCCTGGCGCCGGATCTGTTCGCCTGGCACAAGTGGAAACTCGGGTGGCTGGAACCGCGCCAGGTGGTGTGCGTCCGCAGGGGAGGTTCGGTCCGGCTGACCCTGGAATCGCTGGGGGCGCATCCGGCTACGACCGCGTACGCACGTGCGGATGCGGATGCGGATGCGGATGCGGATGCGGTGGGCGGCGGCGGGGGTGCGGGGGCGGGTGCGCCGGTGTTCGGGCAGGGGAACGGGGTGAAGCTGGCCGTCGTGCGGACCGGGGCCGACCGGGTGCTCGCCTTCGAGGCGCGGGGGACCACGGGCAACGACAGCGCGACCTGTACGCAGGGTGTGCTCGTCTACCGGGTGCACGGCGGGGCCGAGTCGGGCGGCGGCCCGGTCGAGGTGGTCGACGCCCATCCGCGTACCGAGGCATGCTGGGAGGAGTCCGTCTATCCGCCCCTCGCGGACGCGCCCGTCACCCTCGGCGAGAGCTTCACGGTCCCCGGTGAGAACGTCCGCGTCGAGGTGGAGGGCCGTACGCTCTCGGGGGCCTGGACGGTGCAGATCACGGGTGCCGGCTGAAGGGCTTGGCCGGGAGGTCCGGAAACGACGTTGGCGAGGCTGTTGGTGAACAGCCTCGCCAATCGACAACGTGCGCCGCCAGGGACTCGAACCCCGGACCCGCTGATTAAGAGTCAGCTGCTCTAACCAACTGAGCTAGCGGCGCTTGCTGACGTCGTAGACCTTAGCACCCTGATCGGCGGGAGGAAAAATCGATATCCGCACCCCGCCGGAGACCGCGGAACGGGCCGCTCGCACGGCCGCCCAGAGCAGGATTTCCGGGCCCGGGAGCCAGGGCCGGCTGGTATCGGGGGCGACGACCCAGCGGGATTCGGGCCGGGGGTCGGCCGTGCTCCCGCGGTCGGTCTCGTGCTCGGTCTCGTCGTTCACCAGGGCTGGAACCGTCACGGCGTCGCCGCGGCCGTGGCAGAGGAGCGGCGGAATCGAGTGACGCCGTCCGGAGTCACCGTCACCGCCGACGCCGCCCTCGCCGGTCGAGCCCCACTCCTCCCACCTCAGCAGTGACGGCAGTCGTTGGGCCGTCCCCAGCGCCGCGAAGAGGAGGATCCGGCCCCGGTAGGCCGCCACCGGGCCGGAGCCGGGTCCGTCGTCCCAGAGGTGGTCGAGCATCCTGCGGCCGAAGACGGCGGGCACGCTGACGACGTCGAACGCGGTCCCGCAGGGCAGGACGAGCGGGGCGTCGGGCCGCTCGGCCCAGAGTGAGAGCGTGCTGCGCGGATACGTTCCTGCGGAGGCGAGCCAGACGGCGCCCTCCGAGGTGACTCCCGCGACGTCAGAGTGTGTGCTGCTCATGGCAGCCAGATCTACAGGTAGTGACCGTGCGATCTCCGAGGGTTCCCGGAAACCGGGACGAGAAGGGGCGAGGTGGGGTACCTTGCCCTCCTGAATATGCCGCACGGACTTTCGAGACCGGTCCGGACCGATCCTGACCGGTCCGGACCATTCTCGGAGCCGAGGGGGCGAGACCGGATCGGTGGGGATCAGACGCGATCAGGTGGGCTCAGACAGGGTCGACGTGACCCTGACCGTGGCCGCCGTTACCGCTCCCGCCGCCTCCGCCGCTGGCGTTCTCCCCGCCGTCACGCAGCAGCTCACGGCCGTACTCGACCATCTTCCTCGCGTAGTCCTCGGTCCACTGCGCCTGCTCCGCGATGTCGGCCGTGGTCAGCCGGTCGAAGCGGCGCGGGTCGGCGAGCTGGGCCGCCGCCATCGCCTGGAACTCGACAGCGCGGTCGGTCGCGGCGCGGAACGCGAGGGTCAGTTCCGTCGCGCGGGTCAGCAGCGCGCGGGGGTCGTCGATCGACTCCAGGTCGAAGAAGTGCTCGGGATCGTCGGCCACTTGCGTGGGCTCGAAGAGCAGGGGCGCGGGGCGTAGCCGCGGTTCGTTGCGACGCGGCGTGGGCTCCGCCATGTCTTCTCCTCCTCGTACGGTCCGCACCGTTCGTACGTACCCTCCATGCGTCACGGCATGTACGGCACACGGTCGATAGGCCCCGCCGTCGAGCCGGGCCACCGTCCATTGTCCCCTGCCCGCGCAAGAGGGCCTCGGGTTCGCCCGACCAGGCCCCTGATCCGCCCTTACGTCCGCCAGGCGACGCGATGCTCCGCCAGATGCGACAGCACCGCGTGGTTCGCCTCCCAGCCGTCCGGGAACTTCACCGTCACCCCCAATTGCACCGGCTCCGTCGACGGATGGTCGTCCAGGAGGTCCGTCACACCCGCCCGGCACACCACCACGCACGCGTGCCGGTGTCGGGAGGCGAGGACGCAGAGGCGGCCCGTCTCCAGGTGGAAGGCGGTCGCGTCGGGGCGGCCGGAGAGGGGGTGCAGGACCACCGTCACGTCGAACTCGCGGCCCTGGAGCCGGTTCGCCGTGTCCACGGTGACGTCCGCGACCCCCAGCTCGGCGAGCGCCGCCCGGACCGCCGCCGCCTGGTCCCGGTGCGCGGTGCCGACCGCGATCCGGTCGGCCGTCAGGGGCGTCGGGTCGGGTCCGCGCTCCGACGTGGCCGCGCCGCCCCGGTCCAGCATGCGGCGTACGACCATGGCGACCGCGCGTACCGCCTCGGGGTCCGTACGAGGGGTGTGCCGGGCGGGGAGTTCCAGCAGCCCCCAGCCCGATTCGGCGGCCTCGTCGAGCACCCGGTCCGGGCCCGAGCCGTCCGACGGGACCGCGAAGGCGAGCCGCCGGTCGCCGTGGCCGGTGCCGCTGCGGAACGGGGTGTACGGGTAGAAGGCGGCAGAGACGAGCGGCGCGGCCGAGGCCGGGAGCCGCCAGGACACCGGCAGGCGGTGCTGGGGCAGCTCGGGGTTGTGGGCCAGCAGGGTCGTGACAGCCGAAGCCGACGGGTCGTACGACAGGCCCGCCCACTGCTCCGCGCCGACGATCGAGAAAGGGTCCAACTGGCCCGGGTCGCCCACGAACAGGGCACGCTCGAACAGTCCGGCGACGGCGAGCAGCGCGTCCGAGCGCATCTGGTACGCCTCGTCCACGATCGCGTGCCGCCACGGCTCGTCGACCTTGACGTGCGCCCACTTGGCGGCCGTGGAGATCACCACGTCCAGGCCCGCGAGCTCGGCCGCCTTCGCGGACTTCCGTACGTTCGTCAGGTCGTCCAGCGCCTTGTCGTACGGGTCCGAGTCACTGCTGTGAAGGCGGCCCACCGGCAGGTCGGGGTTCTTCTCGGCGAGGCGGACGACGAGATCGTCGACCTGGGCGTTCGTCTGCGCGATGACCATCAACGGGCGCCCGGCATCGGCCAGTTCGAGCGCGGCCCGGACCACGAGCGTGGACTTCCCGGCCCCGGGCGGCGAGTCGACGACGACTCCGCGATGGGTGCCGTGCAGCGTGTCACGGAGGATCGCGTCGGTGGCCCGGCCGGCGGCGGCCCCGGGGTCGAAGGCGGCCTGCGGGGTGTGAGCGGCGTTCACAGGGTGCCCTTCTCGGTTCCGGGGGCGGTCCCACGGATGTCCGGGGCGCGCATGTCCATCCGCGTACGGGAGTTCAAAGGACGTCCTCCTCGGTCACCCGGTCGGGCTCGGGGGTCGCGGTCGCGGCCCCCTCACCCGGAGGCCCGCCGTGGGTCCACGGGGTCTGGTCCGCGTCGGGGAGCTTCGCACCGCCTCGCTGCTCGTGCTCGAAGAGCGTGAAGCAGACCAGGTCCCCCTTCTCGGGCACCGACCCGGCCTCGGGCTCCTTGCCGCGGCCCATCTTGTCGACCACCCGCAGCACGATCACCGAACCCTCGGCTCCCGGATCGTCCTCATAGCCGACGAACTCCGCCGCCTGCGGCTTGCCGCCCAGCGAGCGGTACACCTTCACCCGCTCGCCGAGCTGCGGGCGGTCGTCCGTGCGGACGGTGACCAGTGGGCGCGGACTCGGGCGCTTGCCCTCGCTGTACGTCATGACGACGTCCGTGACCTCGCCCGCGAACGCCTCCCCGGACAGCCGTCTGCCCGCCATCACCAGCGGGTCGTCCAGCGCCTCCTGGGCCTCCAGCCGGGCCTGTTCGCGCTCGCGCGTGGCCAGTTTGTTCGCCGCGGTCACCGCGTCGTCGCGGCGTGGCTGCGGGGGCTCGCCCGCGGTGACCCGGTCGCGGTGGCCGGTGAACGACCAGCGGTCGCGCGTCCACCGGTCGCCCGCGTGGGTACCCTCCGGCAGCGTCCGCAGCAGGTCGAGGCCGCGCCACACCGCGTCCCAGGTGGGCCGGGTACGGCTCTCGACGAGGACGCGGATCTCCCGCTCGGCCGCGGTGAGTTCACGGAGCCGGTCGTCCGCCGACTCGCCGTCCTCGGCGGCGGCGAGCGCGGTCCGGGCGCGGTTGTAGTTCTCGATCGCGGGGGCGAGCAGCTTGTTGTCGAACGCGGGGTCGGTCGCCGGGCCGGCCGGCGGCCACAGCAGCTGCCCCTTCGCGTCCCGCGCCAACTCGGCCCGCAGCGCCGCCTCGGCGCCCGACACACCGTCCGGCGGGTCGATCCAGGCGAGCAGCGCGCCCAGATGCTGGTCCTCAAGGGTGGACTGGCCGGTGGCCCAGTGCCGGGACAGCACGTCCGTCAGCGCCAGGAGGAGGGCGGAGCCGGGGACCCGGGCGCGCTCCCCGTAGTGCGTGAACCAGCGGCCGAGCAACGGCACCCGGGGCGGCGCGGGATGCGGCGTCTCCGGGTCCTGTTCCGCCGTACGCCTGAAACGCATCGAGCGCCCCAGCAGCCGTACGAAGTCGATGCCGGCGCGACTCGGGACGATCAACTGGGGTGCGTCCGCGCACAGTTCGACCTCGACCTTGACGCGCTTGCCGGTCTCCGGGTCGATCTCGGCCCGCTCAGCCGCCTCCACCGTGGCGGCATAGGAGTCGATGAACGGCAGCACGACGTCGGCCAGTTCGGCCAGGAACGCGAACCTGAGGTCCCGGTCGCGCGGCTGCGGTACGACGAGCAGGCGCGGCGCGTCCCGGTCGTCGCCGACCAGCGCGCCCAGCGGGGCGCCTGCCTCACCGGCGGTGGTGAGCGGTACGAGGACCAGGGGCCGCTCGGACAGATGGCGGTGCCGGACGGTGGCGCCGGGCTGGGCGCGGCCGGTGCTGACGGCTTCGAGTCGGGCGAGCGTGCCGATCAACGACATACGGCGCCCCCCGGTTCCAGCTCCGCTTCCAGCCCTGGCTCCAACTCCGGCTTCGGAGAGGCGAGTTCGGTGCCGCGCAGTGCCTCCGCGCGCAGGGCGGCTGCCCTCCGTAGCGCTGCCACCGTCGGGTCCTGGGGATCACCTGACCGGCCGTGGGCCGCCGACAACACGTCGTCGACCGTCGTCAGGGCGCCCAGTTCGGCCCGTACGGAACGGCCCAGGGACGTCACCGCGCCCCGCGCGCGGGAACGGTCGCGGCAGTGGAAGGCCAGCTCGCACGCGGACAGGCACTCCGGCGCGTACTCCGCGGGGACCGACTCGACCGCCGCCGTCAGGTCGCCGGCGGGCAGGTCCGGGGCGAAGCAGGTGCCCTCGGGGAGGGTGTCGGCGATGTCCTCGATACGGGTCAGCCGGGACAGTTGGCGGCCGGTCACCGCGCGCTGTTTGCGGACGTCGACCGCGGAGGCCGCCGCGAGGTTGGAGAAGTCCTTCGGGCAGACCAGCAGTACGCGGTGGCGCACGACCGGTGCCGGATCGCCGCCCTGGACGAGCCGGGCGGCGACCTCCTCCAGCGCCAGTACATACACCGCGGCCTGGCGGGCCGCCGCGCCCACCTTCGCGGGGTCCGCCGAGCCGTCGAGCATCGGGAAGGACTTGATCTCCACGACCGTCCAGCTGCCGTCCGGGTGCACGACCACCGCGTCCGGTTCCAGGAAGGCCGGCGAGCCCGCGACGTCGAGGGCCAGCATGGGGTGGTCGAGGAGCGTCCAGCCGCCGGTACCGGCGCCGGCTCTCGCCGCCGCTGTGGCGTCCCGCAGGGCCAGTGCCGTCCGCGCGGTGCGGCCTTCCGGCCCGCCCGCCGTGAGGTCGGGGACCTCGGCCTTCACCGGCGGTACGGCACCCGGGTCCAGCTTCTCGTGCACCAGCCGGAGCAGCTCCGCGCCTCCGTCGGCCTTGACGCGGGCCTCGAAGGTGTTGCCGCGCGCCAGGGCGAACTGGGACTGTCCGAAGGCGGACGGTGAACCCAGCGCACTCGCCAGCGTCGCCTTGTTCACCCCCGCGCCGTCCAGGATCGCGCGCCGCCTGCACCCGGGGTTGGCGGCGAGGGCCGCGAGAGCACGCGCGTCCAGCGCCTTCGGCGGGACCGCGGGACCGCGCAGCTCAGCGAGCCGCTGCCGGAGCGCCGTCCCCCGCTTCCGCGGAAGCGGCACCCGGCTCGGCCCCTGGTCCGGGACCTGGCCCGAAGACGGACTCGCGCTGCCTTGGAATTCGCTCACGCGGGGAAGTCTGGCATCCACCACTGACAATTGGGGCCTCTGCGCCGCGAGAGCGCGTTGCGACGGGCGCGACGCGGGCCGAGATCCACACCTTCGCCCGGTCCGCGTTCCGTATGACGAGCGGTGCCAGCAGCAGTCCGAGGCCCATCACGGCGGCGCCCGCGGCGGCGTCGAGGAAGTAGTGGTTGGCGGTGCCCATCACCACGATCGTCGTGATCAGCGGGTAGGCGACGCCCAGCACCTTGGTGGTGCGCGTACCGCCGTACCGCCACAGCATCACCCCGCACCACAGGGACCAGCCGACGTGCAGGCTCGGCATCGCCGCGTACTGGTTCGTCATGCCGCCGAGGCCCCGCGGGGCGCTGGCCTGGCCGCCCCACCAGCCGTACGAGCTGTACTGGGCCATCGTGTCCACGAAGCCGTGGCCGGCGTCCAGCAGACGGGGCGGGCAGGTGGGCAGCAGGGTGAAGCCGATGAGGCCGATGAAGGTCGAGGTCATCAGCCAGGCGCGGGCCGCCCGGTAGCGGACGGCGCGGGACCGGAAGAGCCAGACCAGGATGGCGGGGGTGACGAGGTAGTGCAGCGACGCGTACCAGAAGTCGGCCGGTACGCCGATCCAGGGCTCGCGGGTGAACAGACGGTTGAGCGGGTGTTCGGCGTTGAGCCACAGGGACTTCTCGAACCTGAGGATCGCCAGGCCGTGCTCGACGGCGGTCGACTCGTTGCCCCGCACCAGCAGACGTCCGGCCGAATAGCACGCGTAGACCAGCAGGAGCAGTGGCAGCTCGGTCCACCAGCGGAGGCGGGTGGGCGGGGCAGCCCCGGTCCGTGCACTGTCGGTCCGCGGCATCCGATCGTCTCTCCCACTCTGTGTTCCCGTTGAGCTGCGCCTCCGGTCGTCGGTGGCCTGCGGTTCGTCCGATTTTACGGTGTACGTGGACGTCTCATGCGTCACCCCCGTCACGAAAGACGTAAAGATCGACCCCCCGGTTGCCCTCGGACAGCGTGCGCGATGATGGAGGGGTTCCGCCTTGCTTTTCCGCCATTCGGCACCTCTGATTCGCTTCGTCGTTCCCTTTCGTTCGTCTCTCACCTGTTTTGCCACGCTTACCGTCTCCCCCCGGAAGGGGTCCTCATGGCATCGCGCATCCTGCTGGCCCGGCACGGGCAGACGGAGTGGTCACTGGCCGGCAAGCACACCGGCAGGACCGACGTCCCCCTGCTGGAGGAGGGGCGGCGCGGCGCCAAGCTGCTCGGCGAGCGGCTGCACCGGGCGCCCTTCGACGGACTCGCCGGGGTCGAGGTCCGCACGAGTCCCCTGGCACGCGCGCGTGAGACGTGCGAGATCGCCGGGTTCGGTGAGCGCGCGGCCGTGTGGGACACGCTCATGGAGTGGGACTACGGGGCGTACGAGGGCATGACCCCGGCGCAGATCCAGGCCGTGCGGCCCGGGTGGCTGATCTGGCGGGACGGAGTCCCCGGGGGCGAGAGCCTGGAGGCGGTGACCGCGCGCGCGGACGAGGTGGTCGCGTGGGCGCGGTCGGAGGACCGTGACGTGCTGGTGTTCGCGCACGGGCACATACTGCGGTCGATCGGGGCGCGCTGGCTCGGGCTGCCGATCGAGTTCGCGGCGCGGATCAGACTGAACCCGACGTCACTGTCGGTCCTGGGCTGGGCCTACGGCGACCCGGCGATCGAGAGCTGGAACGACCTGGGGCACCTGGTCGGGTAGCGAGTCGCGGCCGACGCCGGTGCCTGCGGGTGGGTCGCGCGGCCCGGCGCTGTACGGGGTGCCGCCGCGCCCACCCGTGCCGCCCCAGCGGCACGACTGCCCGCAGCGGGGCGGGTTTTTCAGGGGCGCGGGGCTGTGACGTTGTGCGGCTTGGCCGCGTGGGCGCGACCAGCTCCCACCGGGCCGGGCCCGCAGCCGGGCAGGGAAGCGCCAGGACCCGCCGCTACGCCGTTCTCGGCAGATTCGCGTGCCGCTCCAGGAACGCCGACACCCCCGAAGCCCGCCGGTGAGGCAACAGCACCCGTGCCGTAGCCGCCAGCATCGTCTGGATGCGGGAGGACTGGACCTCGTCCAGCAGGTCCAGAACCCGCATGCCCGCCACCGCCGCCTCGTCCGGGTGGCCGCCGCGGGCCAGGTCGTCGGTGAGCTCGGCCGTGTAGAGGGCGATGTTCCGGGTGAAGTGCGGGTTCTGGAGGTGGGCCGCGCGGCGGGCGTGCCGGGCCGCGCGGGGCCAGTCGCCCAGCGTCGACCAGCACTGCGCCTCCAGGCCCTCCAGCTCGGCCTCGCCGTAGAAACTCATCCACTCGGGGTCGGCCTCGGAGGGGCCACGTCCGTACAGCGACTGGGCCCGTGCCAGCGCCTGTTCGCAGCCGGCGCGGTCGGCGAGGCCCGCCCAGCCGCCCGCCTCGCGCAGCGCGAGCAGCGACATCAGGCGGGGTGAGCCCAGGGGCTTGGCCACGCGCTGCGCGGCCTGCGCCGCTCTGACCGCCTCGCGCGGGCGTCCCGAGTCGCGCGCGAGGAACGCGGTGTTGCAGAAGGCATGCGCCTCCAGGGCCGCGTCCCCGGACACCCGGGCGGTCGCCAGCGCCTCCGCGTAGTGCGAGCGCGCGTCGTCGAAACGGCCCGAGTCGTGCGCCAGCCAGCCCACGGAGATGGCGAGTTCACCGGCGCCCGCGTGCAGCCGGTCCGCGATGGTCTGCCGTACGACGTCCGCGTCGAGCAGCTCGTAGGCGGCCCGCAGCGGTGCCGCCGCCCGCCGGTAGAGGCCGTCGGCGCCGTGCCGGTCGTCGAGCAGCCTGATACGGCGGACGGCCTCTTCCAGAGCCCCCGCCTCACCGGCTCCGACGCGGCGCAGGGGACGGTCCGCGGCCGAGGCCGAAGCCTCATACGTGAACCCGAAGGGGCTCAGGGAGGCGGCTGCCGCGGTGGCACCGCCCGTCATGAATGCGCGACGCAGCACGTCGCTCTCCTCGTAGTCGTCGTGCGTTTCGTACGGGTCCTGCGCGTTCCGCATCTCATACGGCTCGTACGCCCCCGGTGTCTCATCGGTACGGTGGGTCGGGATCGCGGGTTGTGCGGGGGGCGTGTCCTCCGTGTCGCGCGCCCCGCGTCCGCGTACCGACGAGCGGGGCGCGAACCCCAGGTCGGCCAGTGTCCGGCCGGGGAACATGTGCAGGAACACCCGCTCGTACGCGTAGTTGGGACAGCGGATCTCACCCGCCTCGACCCGACCGACGTAACGCGCGTCACAGCTGACCCGCTCCCCGATGTCGCGGGCGGCCCGCCGTACCGCCGCGGCGAACTCGCCCGGAGAGCGCTGTCCGCGCAACTGCCGAAAGGCGAGGTTCGGCCGTGGCGGCCGGGGGGACTGCGACGAGGTCACTGTTGACGACGTCATGGCCGGGCCCTCTCTGCGAACCGTCGAACCGTGCCGGATTCCTGACGAGTTGGAACAGTTATCCATCGGACGTCCTGTTTCCGGCGGGCAAGAACGTACCGGTTGTGCACGACCCGCCATGCGGGGTTTGGCTACAAACCGGATATCTCATCCACGATCCGCCATGAACTGCCATCCTTTGCAGCGGTCCTGCGCCGTAGCCGTTGACGTTCTGACGCGTTGAACCCGACGGACCGGGAGACACCCGAACTCCCGACCCGTTCGTTTCAGGAGGGGTTCCGTGGTGGAGGCCGGGATGGAGATCAGTCAGAGCACCGATCCTTGTGCGCAGTTCAGGGCGCGTACATCACCCGCGTTGCCCGCATCGGCAGTGTCAAACGCAGTGCACAGCTGCGATCTGGTGACGGTGCCGGCGCGGCAGGGGCTGGAGGCGGTCGACATCCTGCGCCGGGGTGCCGGCGACGCGGTCGGCCCCGTACTGCACGACGACGGCTGCGACACCCTGGGCTTCCTGGTACCGCCCGGCACCGCCGCAGCCTGGGACGTCCCCGGCAGCACCTGCACGGAGACCAACGGGCGCGGTCTGAGCCTCGCGGCCCCCGATCCCGCACCCCCCGTCGAGGGCTCGGACTGGCTGCTCCCGCCCGGCGACGCGGACCTGGCCACCGACCCGGCGGTGCTCCGCGCGGCCCTCGGCGAGGCGGCCCGGCTGATCGAGGCCGCCGACAACCATCGCTGACCTGATCCGGACGACAGGCCCTGGTCGTTCGCGCACCCCGATAATGGGGGAATGGGGAAGTCCAGGAACGCGCGGCGCGGACAGTCGGCCGCCGAGGCCGTCGTCGAGACGGTCGACGGCGGGCTCGCCGAGCTGATCCCCGACCGGGACCGGGCGCGCGCCTGGACACTGCTCATCGACGGCGCCCCGCAGTCCCATGTCGACCTCGACGACCCGGCGTACCTCTCCTTCGAGTACCAGCGCCGCCTCGGACATGTGATCGACCTTGTCGCCCCGCCCGGCAAGCCCGTACAGGTCGTGCACCTCGGCGGCGGCGCCCTCACCCTCGCCCGGTACGTCGCCGCGACCCGCCCCCGGTCCACCCAGCAGGCCGTCGAACGGGACGCGGCCCTCGTCCAACTGGTCCGCCGCGAGCTGCCGTTGGACACCAACGCCCGCATCCGGGTGCGCTCCACCGACGCCCGCGAAGGACTCGCGAAGATCCCCGACGGCTGGGCCGACCTCGTCATCGCGGACGTGTTCAGCGGGGCGCGCACCCCGGCCCATCTGACGTCGGTCGAGTTCCTGACGGACGTCCGCAGGGTCGTGAACGACGCCGGCTGTTACGCCGCCAACCTCGCCGACGGGCCGCCGCTCGCCCATCTGCGCGGCCAGATCGCCACCGCGGGGACCGTCTTCCCCGAGCTGGCCCTGATCGCCGACCCCACCGTGCTGCGGGGGAAACGGTTCGGCAACGCGGTGCTCGTCGGCTCCGCGCACCCACTGCCCATCGCCGAGCTGACCCGCCGCGCCGCCTCCGACCCGCATCCCGCCCGCCTCGAACACGGCCGCGCCCTCACGGACTTCACCGGCGGAGCCGTACCGGTCATGGACGCGGCGGCGGTCGCCTCACCGGCACCACCGCCGTCGGTGTTCCGCTGACCCCGGCGGTCGGTCACCGGTCTCAGTAGGTGATGACCTGCACGTGCGGCGGGCCGTCGTGCCAGGTGCAGAACACCGTCACCCGGTCCGCGCCCGCGCCGAACTCCACCCGGATCCACGTCTCCGTCTTCCACACCTGCATCGACCAGCCCGCTCCGGGCGTCGCCGACACGAGCGTCGCGTAGTCCGTGCCGAGGTCGAAGACCGCCCGCCCGCCGTCGGTGTCGTACGCCTTCACCGTGGACGCCGTCTTGGAGGGGGCCGCGCTCGCGGGGGCTGCCGACGTGGGGGACGGGGTCGGGGTGGGCGACGCGGTCGGTGCCCGGCGGGTGGGCGCCCGGCTCGCGGCCGAGGGCAGGGGGTTCGGCTCCTGGGCGGTCGGCGTCCGGCCGGTCGCGTCGGCAGCCGTGATGGGGAGCGCGCGAGGCGGGTCGTACGCCGTCCCCGCCATCACCGTGTGGACACCCCACCACGTCATCGTGGACGCCGCGCCCGTGGCCAGCATCCACGCCAGAAGGTGTACGAGTCCTCTGCGCATCGCCGGTCATACTGCCTCACCCGCCCCACGGGTGTCGCCTGTCGCCGCTGGGCGCGGTCGCCGTGGAGTTATCCACAGGCGCCGGACCCGGCTCGCCGGATTGGCGTACGGTGCGGCGCATGGCAAGTGTGCTCGTGGTCGAGGACGACCAGTTCGTGCGCTCCGCCCTCATCCGGCATCTGACCGATGCCGCGCACCTCGTGCGCAGTGTCGGCACCGCCCTTGAGGCGCTGCGCGAGGTCGCCCACTTCCCTTTCGACGTGGTGATCCTGGACCTCGGTCTGCCCGATCTCGACGGGTCCGAGGCCCTCAAGATGCTGCGCGGCATCACGGACGTGCCCGTGATCGTCGCCACCGCACGCGACGAGGAGACGGAAATCGTCCGGCTGCTGAACGCGGGCGCGGACGACTACCTCACCAAACCGTTCTCGGTCGAACACCTGTCGGCCCGCATGGCCGCCGTACTGCGCCGGGCCCGCACAGCGCCCGCGGACACCCCGCCCTCCACGGTCATCCGCGTCGGTGGCCTGGCCATCGACCCGCTGCGCAGGCAGGCCGAACTGGACGGCGTACGGCTGGACCTGACCCGCCGCGAGTTCGACCTGCTCGCCTACCTCGCCGGCCGGCCCGGTGTCGTCGTCGCGCGCAGGGAACTGCTCGCGGAGGTGTGGCAGCAGTCGTACGGCGACGACCAGACCATCGACGTCCATCTGTCGTGGCTGCGACGGAAGTTGGGCGAGACAGCGGCCAGTCCCCGTTATCTGCACACCCTGCGGGGCGTCGGCGTGAAGCTGACGCCGCCCGGAGCGGAGCCGCCGCTGTGAGGTGGACACCATGAGGTGGGCGCTGGTCAAGGTGTGCGTCGCGGTCACGACGATGGTCGTGGTGGCCTTCGCCGTACCGCTGGGCCTGGTCATCGGGGAGATGGCCCGCGACCGCGCCTTCTCCAACGCCGAGCGGGAGGCCGCGGCCCTCGCGCCCGCCCTCTCCATCACCACCGACCGCGACCAGCTGGAGCGG
Organism: Streptomyces lacrimifluminis; assembly: GCF_014646095.1. GTDB lineage: Bacteria > Actinomycetota > Actinomycetes > Streptomycetales > Streptomycetaceae > Streptomyces > Streptomyces lacrimifluminis. The sequence goes on from NZ_BMMU01000008.1 coordinate 249,521, forward strand.
GTCGTCGCCTCCGCCGGGACGGACGCCGGCCTGGCCGTGCACATCCCCGCGAGCGGCGGCACGAGCGCGGTCGACCTCGGCCGGCAGCGCGCCGCCGACGCCGACATCGAGGCCGTCCGCAGACTCGGCCGCGCCTCCACCACCGAGGTGTCCGGCGGGTCCACCCTCCTCCAGCCCGTCGCGCTCAGCTCCGGCGAGATAGCCGTCGTCGAGGTGTACGTCCCCGAGGCCGAGGTCGGCAACGGCATCGGCCTGGCCTGGGCGGTGCTCGCCGGAGTCGGAGCGATCCTCGTCGTCGGTTCGGTCGCCGTCGCCGACCGGCTGGGAGTGCGCATGGTGCGGCCCGCCCGGCGCCTCGTCGAGGGCGCGCAGGAACTGGGAGAGGGAAAGCTGGGCGCCAGAGTGCCCGAGGAAGGACCGGCCGAACTGCGCCTCGCGGCGGTCGCGTTCAACTCGATGGCCGACCAGGTCGTACAACTACTCGCGAACGAAAGGGAGCTGGCCGCCGATCTGTCCCACCGGCTGCGGACGCCGCTGACCGTGCTGCGGCTGAACGCCGCCTCGCTCGGAGACGGGCCGGCCGCCGAGCAGACCCGGGCCGCGGTCGCCCAGCTGGAGCACGAGGTCGACACGATCATCCGTACCGCCCGTGAATCCAAGCCGCAGACGACGGCTCCCGGACCGGGCGCCGGCTGCGACGCCGCCGAGGTCGTGCGCGAGCGGATGGCCTTCTGGTCGGCGCTCGCGGAGGACGAGGGGAGGAAGGTGCGGGTGGCCGGTGTGGAGCGGCCGGCGCGCATACCCGTGGCCCGCGCCGACCTGGCCGCCGCCCTCGACGCCCTGCTCGGCAACGTGTTCCGGCACACCCCGGAAGGCACCGCCTTCGCGGTCGACGTGCACAACGGCGACGACGCGGTGATCGTGCTGGTGTCGGACGCGGGGCCCGGGATCACCGACCCCGAGGCCGCCATGGCCAGGGGGCGCGGCTCGGGCAGCGCGGGATCGACGGGCCTGGGCCTGGACATCGTGCGCAGGCTCGCGGAGTCGACGGGCGGGGACGTACGGATCGGCTCGTCGGTGCTCGGCGGGACGGAGATACGGATCTGGATCCAACTGGACGGCAGGGCACCGGTGCGGCGCGGGCACCGGGGGCGGGGAACCGGGGCGCTGCGCCGGCGTGGCGCCGGCATACGGGCCTGACCTCGGCCTTGGGCCGCGGCGCCGGTTGCCGACGTTCTGGGGTCTGGCAGGCGGGTCCGGTCGGAGACGCGGGGGCCGGTTGCTCTTCCGGTGCGCCTCAGCGGCGTTGCCGCCGGTTGCCGACGCGGTCCGTGCCGCCTGCGGTGGCCACGGCGTTTGTCCGGCGCCCCCTTCGCCGTGCGGCCGTAGGGCGACAGCCCGCTCACCGGCGTGGACGAGGCCGCACTGTTCTCCGCCGGCCTGATATCCACCGGACAGGCCACGGCCGGGACGCGGCACCCCCCTCAGGTGCCGCGTCCCGTCCCCGACCGGAGCCCTCGATCAGCCTCCCCGTCGGCTCATTCGGCGGTCGCCGGGGGCAGGGCGCCGCTGCGGGCCGCGCGGCCGTACCAGAGGGCGCTCGACTTCGGGGTGCGGGTCAGGGTCGCGTAGTCGACGTACACCGCGCCGAAGCGCTTGCCGTAGCCGTAGGCCCACTCGAAGTTGTCCATCAGGGACCACAGGTAGTAGCCGCGGACGTCCGCGCCCTCGGCGATCGCGCGCCGGACCGCCCGCAGATGGCCGTGCAGGTAGGCGATCCGGTCGGGGTCGTGGACGCTGCCGTCGGACTCGGGCTTGTCGTCGTAGGCGGCGCCGTTCTCGGTGATGTAGATCGGCAGACCCGGAGCCTCCTTCGTGTACCGCATGATCAGGTCGTGCAGGCCCGTCGGGTCGATCGACCAGCCCATCTCCGTGCGCTCGCCCGGCGACTGGTGGAAGAGGACCTCGTCCGCCCCCGGCCACGGCGAGAAGTCGCTCGCCCCGTGACCGTCGGCGCGCGGACCGCTCGGCTTCTCCTCGGCCGCCGACACCAGCGCCGGGGTGTAGTAGTTGAGGCCCAGCGCGTCCAGCGGCTGGTTGATCAGCTGGAGGTCACCGTCGAGGACGTACGACCAGTCCGTGACCGACGAGGTCGCGGCGAACAGGGTCTCCGGGTAGGCGCCGTGCAGCATCGGGCCGTGGAAGACACCGTTGGCCAGGTCGTCGATCTTCCGGACCGCCGCCAGGTCCTCGGGGGTCTGTGAAAGCGGCCTGACCACCGAGGAGTTGAGGCTCACCGCGACCGTGTTGCGGGCCGGCATCGCCGCGCGCAGGGCCGAAGTGCCCAGCCCGTGTGCCAGGTTGAGGTGATGCGCCGCCCGGAGGGAGGCCAGCGGCTCGGTCCGGCCGGGGGCGTGCACACCCGAGGCGTAGCCCAGGAACGCGCTGCACCAGGGCTCGTTGAGCGTGGTCCACTGCTCGACGCGGTCGCCCAGCGCCTCGCCCATGATCTGGGCGTACTCGGCGAAACGCAGCGCGGTCTCCCGCTCCGGCCAGCCGCCCGCGTCCTCCAGCTCCTGCGGGAGGTCCCAGTGGTAGAGGGTGAGCGAGGGCCGGATGTTGTGTTCGAGCAGCTCGTCGACGAGGCGCCGGTAGAAGTCCAGACCGCGCTGGACCGCCGGCCCCCGGCCCGTCGGCTGCACCCGCGACCAGGAGACGGAGAAGCGGTACGCGGTCAGGCCCAGGTCGGCCATCATCTGCACGTCGTCGCGGTAGCGGTGGTAGTGGTCGACAGCGATGTCACCGTGGTCGCCGCCGGACGTCTTGCCCGGTGTATGGCTGAACGTGTCCCAGATCGAGGGGGTGCGGCCGTCCTCCCGCACCGCCCCTTCGATCTGGTACGCGGAGGTCGCTGCGCCCCAGAGGAAGGCGGGAGGAAAGGTCACCGGGGTAACGGGTTCAGGCATGGAAGCGCTCCCATAGGAAGTCGTGGAGGCCGACGGGTGAGGAGGAAGGGAAGTGGGGGGAGGTACGAGGGGGCCGAGGCGGCGGTGACCCGGCCCCCAGAGAAGTTCCCGTGGAGAAGTCCTTGTGCGCGTCAGCAAGTTGGCGCGTGAGCGGGGCGGTGGCTCAGCCCTTGACGGCGCCCTGCATGATCCCGCCCACGATCTGCTTGCCGAAGATCGCGAAGACGATCAGCAGCGGAAGCGTGCCGAGCAGCGCACCCGCCATGATCAGGGACTGGTCGGGGGTGAAACCACGCCCCAGACCCGCGACCGCGACCTGTACGGTCGGGCTGCCGGTCTGCGTCAGGACCAGGAACGGCCACAGGAAGTCGTTCCAGGTCTGCACGAACATCAGCATGCCGAGCACGGCCATCGCGGGCCGCGCGGCCGGGAACACCACGTGCCAGACCACGCGCCAACTGCTCGCGCCGTCCACCCGGGCCGCCTCGATGACCTCGTCCGGCAGCGCCTGGACCAGGTACTGCCGCATGAAGAACACCCCGAAGGCGTTCACCAGCGACGGCAGGATCACGGCCTGGAGCTGGTCGGTCCAGCCGAGCTCGGCGACCACCATGTAGAGCGGGATGATCATGAGTTGGGGCGGCACCATCATGGTGCCGATCACGATCAGCAGCAGCGCGCCCCGCCCTCTGAAGCGCAGCTTGGCGAAGGCGAACCCGGCGATCGTGGACAGGAGCACGATGGTGATCGCCGACGTTCCGGCCACCAGCGTGGTGTTGACCATCGCCTCGCCCATGTTGGCGTTGTCCCAGGCGAGTTCGAGCTTGTCGAAGAGCCCTCCGCCGAACCAGAACGGCGGCGGGGTCTGTGCGAGCCGGTTGTTGTCGCGCGAGGCGGCGATCGCCGTCCACACCAGTGGGAACAGCGAGCCGATGGTGAACAGGGCGAGGATGATGTACGCGATCGGTCCGGCGTGCATGTGCCCGCCGGCCCGCCCGGCCTTGGCGCCCTGCCGCTTGGTGGGCGCGTCCTCGGGGGTGGGCGGCTTCGTCAGTGTCGTCGTCACGGCCGGTTCTCCTTAACTACTGGCGCGCAGCCGGCGCGAGATGACGTAGTTGATGACTCCGATCACGATGAGGATCAGGAACATCGACCAGGCGATGGCGGAAGCCCGGCCCAGATGCAGGTTGACCCAGCCCTGCTCGTACAGATAGAGCCCGAGCGTCTGGAACTCGTGCTCGGGGCCGCCGGACGCCCCCTTGTTCGGGTCGAACAGCAGGGGCTCACCGAAGAGTTGGGTCGCACCGATGGTCGACACGACCACGGTGAAAAGAATCGTCGGGCGCAGCGAGGGCAGCGTCACATGGATGAACTGCCGCCAGCGCGAGGCACCGTCGAGGGCCGCGGACTCGTACAGGTCCTGCGGGATGGCCTGCATCGCGGCCAGGTAGATCAGTGTGTTGTAGCCGGTCCAGCGCCAGATGACGATCGTCGAGACGGCGAACTGCGAGGGCCACTTGTCGTTCTGCCAGTCGATGTTGTCGATGCCGACGGCGTTCAGCGCCCAGTTGATCATGCCGTAGTCGCGGCCGAAGAGCAGGACGAAGACGAGGGAGGCGGCGGCGATCGACGTCGCGTACGGCGCGAGCATCGCGACCCGGTAGAAGGTCGAGGCGCGCAGCTTGTAGTTGAGGATGTGGGCCAGGCCCATCGCCATCAGCAACTGCGGGACCGTCGAGATGATGCCGATCGTCAGGGTGTTCTGCGCCGCGTTCCAGAAGAACTCGTCGTCGAGGAGGCGGGTGTAGTTGCGCAGCCCCACCCACTCCATGTCGTTGGGCGCCGTCAGCTCCACCGAGTGCAGCGAGGCCCAGGCCGTGTAGATCAGGGGGAACAGCCCGAAGGCGAGGAAGAGCAGGAAGAACGGCGAGACGAACGCGTACGGGCTCCAGCGCAGGTCCCGCTGCCAGCGGCGCGAGAGCCGGTCCCGGCGGCGCTTGTCCGCGTCGGGAGCCTTGGTGGCGGGCGGACGGGCCGGGGCCGCGCCCCCCTCCTTGGCGGGGGGCGCGGCGATGTCGTGCCGGGCGGACATACCGGTCACTTCTCCAGGTTGTTGTCGATGGTCTTGGTGGCCGTCTCCCAGGCTTCCTTGGCCGACTTGCCCTTGGTCACCAGGATCACGCCGTTGTCGCTCAGACCCTGCATGATGATCTGGTCCTTCGGGCCGATGACCTGGACCGGAATCGCCTTGGCCGCCTCGCCGAAGATCGTGCCGATCGGGGCGTCACCCGTCATCTCGTTCTTCGCGCCGGTGACTTCGGGCAGGGTGTACGCGGCCGGCGTGCTCGGGAAGTTGCCCTGCACGCTGAAGAGCTTGGCCTGCTGCTCGGGGGCGGTCAGCCAGGTGATCAGCTTCGTCGCCTCCGCCACGTTCTTGCCCGCCTTGGGCACGGTGAGGAAGGTGCCGCCCCAGTTGCCGGCCTTGGGCGGCACGGCCACGTCCCACTTGCCCGAGGACTCCGGCTTCGACTTGCCCTTGATGGTGCCGAGCATCCACGGCGGGCAGGAGATCGTGGCGAACTTGCTGTTGGCGATCGTCGTGTCCCAGGCGGGCTGGAACTGGGTCTGGTTCCCGACCAGTCCTTCCGTGGCGGCCTTGGCGGTCAGGTCGAAGCCTGCCTTGACGGCCGGGTTCGTCTTGTAGATGACCTCACCGGAGGCGTCGTAGAACTTCTCGCTCTCACTGCCGAGGATGGCGTTCAGCAGACCGCCGGGCGAGTCCATGAAGGTGGTGCCCGCCGGCGCCTTCTTCTTGAACGTCTGACCGACCTCGACGAACTTGTCCCAGCTGCCCGCCCACAGTTTGCCCACTTCGTCGCGGTCGGTCGGCAGACCGGCCTGCTCGAAGAGGTCCTTGCGGTAGCAGATGGCCATCGGGCCGACATCGGTGCCGAGCCCGATCGTCTGGCCGTCAGCGGTGGTGGCCTGCTTCCACTTCCAGTCCAGCCAGGTGCCCGCCTCGACGCCCGGGGCCTTGGACAGGTCCGTCAGCTTCGAGGCCTGGGTGCTCACGATCTCGGCGATGTTGGCCACTTCGACGGCCTGGACGTCCTGCAGGCCGCTGTTGGTGGCGAGGTGGTTGAGGAGCGGAGGGTAGTAGTTCTCGTTCCGCTCGATGACGTTCTCGGCGATCTTGATCTTCGGGTTCAGCTTCTCGTACTCGGTGTAGAGACCGGCCTCTTTGAATCCCATGGTGCCGAAGAGACCGAGGGTGATGGTGGTCTTGCCACCACCACCGCCCGAAGACGAACTGCCGCCGCTGTCGCCGTTGCCATCGTCGGCACAGCCGGCAAGCAGCCCGGCGCCCAGCGATGCTACGGCCGCGAGGACCACCGCCTGACGGGCGGTTCGGGTACGTGCTCGCATTACGTCCTCCTGTTGCCCTGACGTGCCGACCCCCCGGCCAACTGCATTGTTGGGCCCGTTAGTTCGTCTTGATTCAGCGCTGCGGCTCGGGCGGGGAACGTGCGGGATGTGTATGTGTCAGGTACCGTGGGAGCGCTCCCATCGGTGATGTGTTGAAGGTTCGTCGGTCCGGGCGGGGGTGTCAAGGGCGATGACGGGAGGAGGTGCGTTCAGTTATCTGCCTGTTAACTAATTCGGCGGGATGGTACGAACGAGACACGGACCGATGAAGATCGGCCAGTGCGGAGTCGGGCGGGAGCCGGGTCCGGACTGGTGCCGAGGACTGCCCGGCGGACCCCGGGAGCGGCAGGCTTCCGTGGCGGCCGTACGTCCCCGGTGGTGACGGGTGCCCCCAGGCGGGACTGTTAGATTCCAGGCCAGGGTGATGACAGCGGAAGGGCGGAGCCAGATGGCAAGCCACGGAGCGCGGGGCCGCAGCGGTGGCCGGCCGACCTTGGAAGAGGTCGCCGCGCGCGCCGGAGTGGGCCGCGGCACGGTCTCCCGGGTGATCAACGGCTCCCCGAGGGTCAGTGACGCGACCCGCGCGGCGGTCGAGACGGCGGTCGCGGAACTCGGCTACGTCCCGAACACGGCGGCCCGCGCTCTTGCCGCGAACCGCACGGACGCGATCGCGCTGGTCGTCCCCGAGCCGGAGACCCGCTTCTTCGCGGAACCGTACTTCTCGGACATGCTGCGCGGTGTGGGGAGCGCGATCTCGGACACGGAGATGCAGCTCCTGCTGATCTTCGCGGGCAGCGACAGGGAACGCGAACGCCTCGCCCAGTACCTGGCCGCCCACCGGGTGGACGGCGTCCTGCTCGTCTCGACCCACGCGGACGACCCGCTCCCCGACCTGCTGGCCCAGCTGGAGATACCGGCGGTGATCAGCGGCCCGAGGTCCGAGGCGGAAACCCTCACCTCGGTGGACTCGGACAACTACGGCGGCGGTAGGCAAGCTGCCGAACACCTCCTCTCCCGAGGCCGCCGCAGGATAGCCCACATCACGGGCCGCCTCGACGTGTACGGCGCCCAGCGCCGCGTCGACGGCTACCGCGAAGCCCTGGAGGCGGCGGGCCACGAGGTGGACGAGGACCTGATCGAACCGGGCGACTTCACCGAGGAGGGCGGTCGCCGGGCGATGACCCGCCTCATGTCCCGCTGCCCCGACCTGGACGCGGTATTCGCCGGCTCGGACGTGACAGCGGCGGGCGCCCGCCAGGTCCTGCGCGAAATGGGCCGCCGCATACCCGAGGACGTGGCCCTCGTCGGCTACGACGACTCGGCCATAGCCCGCCATATGGACCCGCCCCTGACGAGCGTCCGCCAGCCGATAGTGGAAATGGGCCGGGCGATGATCGACCTCCTCCTCGAAGAGGTCGCCGACCGCCGCCCGACGGCATCCCGGGTCCTGGAGCGACGCCGGGTGGTGCTTCCCACGGAACTGATGGCCCGCACGTCCTCCTGAAGGCGGAGGACGGGGCCCCCGGTCCCGGAGCGGCTGGTGACAAGCCAGATGCCGCCGAGGATCACGGCGCCGACGATCCACAGGAAGGCGACGAATCCAGCGCCGAGGGCCGTGCCGAGATCGTTCGCGCCCTCGCGCACCCCCTCTCCCCGACAGTCCTCACCGGCGTCGTCGGCAGCGTCGACGCTGCCGACGGGCCACCGCGGCACGAGCGAACCCGCGACCACGCGAGGCACCCGGCCGGTACGGCGGCGGGGGAGCGTCCCCTGCCCACCCCTGGATGTCCGTACGACCGCGTACGTCCTCGGCCGCGCCGCCCGGCTCCTGCTCGACGCCGGTGACGGCGAGCGCCAATGGCGGGGTAGGACCGGGCAGTTGGCGGTCGTGGGCCGGGCGGCCCGGGAGGGGCCGGGGGAACGGTGCGCGGGGGTGCGGGAGTTGGTGGGGCCTGGCGGGCGGTCAGCGGGGCGTAGGCGGGGGTTCGGGCAGGGACAGCCACCAGCTTCACCTCCCCCTCCTGCTCCTCCTCCGTCGGGGACAGGCCGGCCGCCGCGGCAACCGCCGCCGACGCCCGGTGCTCCGGGTGGATGTGCGCGACGACCGTACGGACGCCCGATCGCCGCCCCAGCCAGTCGACCAGCTCCCGTATCGCCTCAGCGGCGAGCCGGCGGCCCTGCCAGGGCGTGCCCACCACCCGGGCGATCTCCGCGAGACCCCGGTCGTCGGCGACCGTGGCCTGGACGGTGCCCGCCAGGCGGCCGTCCGCGCGCAGCCGCAGTGCCCGGTTGAGCCAGGTCACGGACGGGTCCGGGCAGCTTGGCGACGAGCCGTTCGTAGCGGGCGCGCAGGGCGTCGGGGGTGTTGGGTCCGCCGCCGATGTACGTGTGCAGGGCGGGGTCCCGGAGCACCGCCGCCATCTCCTCGGAGTGCTCCGCGGCCAGGGATGTGTTCCCGTACTGTTCCCGTGATTTCGGGCAAGAAGAAGGCCCGACCTGTTTTCGCAGGTCGGGCCTTGATCATTCAGGGTGAGTGACGGGACTTGAACCCGCGGCATCCTGGACCACAACCAGGTGCTCTACCAGCTGAGCTACACCCACCATGACCGGCTTGGGAAGTCCGAGTGGTCTTCCTGACCGGCCGAGAAAAAGTGTACAGGGTCCGAAGGGGTGCTCGCGCCCGGCTTTTCCCGAGGCCGCTGCAAGGGCTTTCCCCGGCTGCCGTACGGCTGTCGTACGGGCTACTGCGCCGCAGGCAGGACGTGCTTCGCCGCGATCGTGCGGGCCGTGTCCGAGTCCGGGCCGGGCTGCGGTACGAAGATCGCCTCGCGGTAGTAGCGCAGCTCGGCGATCGACTCGCGGATGTCGGCGAGGGCGCGGTGGTTGCCGTTCTTGTCCGGGCTGTTGAAGTACGCCCTCGGGAACCAGCGCCGGGCCAGCTCCTTCACCGAACTGACGTCCACGATCCGGTAGTGGAGGTACGCCTCCAGGGTGCTCATGTCGCGGAGCAGGAAGCCACGGTCCGTACCGACCGTGTTGCCGCACAGCGGGGCCTTGCCCGGTTCCTTGACGTGCTCGCGCACATACGCCAGGACCTGCGCCTCGGCGTCGGCCAGCGTCGTACCGCCGGCCAGTTCGTCGAGGAGGCCGGACGAGGTGTGCATCTGCCGCACCACCTCCGGCATGGTCTCCAGCGCCGAGTCGGGCGGACGGATGACGATGTCCACCCCCTCGCCGAGTACGTTCAGCTCGGAGTCGGTGACCAGTGCGGCCACTTCGATGAGCGCGTCGTCGGACAACGAGAGACCGGTCATCTCGCAGTCGATCCACACCATGCGATCGTTCATGCGTCTCACCTTACGGGCAGGTGGCGCGGGGCGAACCAGTGGTGCGATGTGGTTGTGGTGGAGGGCAGGCACCCGGCGCTGGTGTGGGCCCCGCTGAGGGCTCCACCCCCAGACCCCGGTCGCGCTGAACGCGCTCGTCCTCAATCGCCGGACGGGCTGGGTGTGAGCGTTGGACGGGCCGGGTGGCGTACCCCCCGGCCCGTCCAACGCTCAAAACCTACGCACCGCTCCGCTGCCCGGGCAGACTCGCGCGGCTTCCGACGTACGGATCCCGCGCGTGCTCCGCCGACAGGCCGACCGAGTTCGCCGTCCGCCGGGACTGGATCGGGACCGGGCTCTCCGGGTGCGGGGCGCGGTCGTGGCCGCCCTGGCCGTGGTGCCCGTGACCCTGGCCCGCCGTGGTCGGCGTACCCATGCCGCCGGGGCCACCCTGCGCCCCGGTCATGCCGCCGTCCGGCTCCGGCATCCGCTCACTCTGCGGCCTGCGCGCCCGGTACGCCGCGCGGTACGCGGCCGGGGACGAGCCCAACTGGCGGCGGAAGTGGCCGCGCAGAGCCACCGGGGAGCGGAAGCCGCAGCGGCCCGCGACCTCGTCCACCGAGTAGTCCGACGTCTCCAGGAGACGCTGGGCCTGCAGGACGCGCTGCGTGATCAGCCACTGGAGCGGCGCGCTTCCCGTGAGCGAGCGGAAGCGGCGGTCGAACGTACGACGGGACATGTACGCGCGCGCCGCCAGCGTCTCCACGTCGAACTGCTCGTGGAGGTGCTCCAGCGCCCAGGCGACGACCTCGGCGAGCGGGTCGGCGCCGATCTCCTCTGGTAAAGACCGATCGAGGTAGCGCTCCTGGCCGCCCGATCGGCGCGGCGGGACCACCAGTCGGCGGGCCAGCGCACCGGCCGCCTCGTTGCCGTGGTCCGTCCGCACGATGTGCAGGCACAGGTCGATGCCCGCCGCCGTGCCCGCGGATGTCAGTACGTCGCCGTCGTCCACGAAGAGTTCCCGTGGGTCGACGTGCACCGACGGATATCGCTTCGCCAGTGTCGGTGCGTACATCCAGTGTGTTGTGGCCGGACGGCCGTCCAGCAGGCCCGCCGCCGCGAGGACGAACGCGCCTGTGCACAGGCCAACGATCCGCGCACCCTCTTCATGGGCCCGACGCAGTGCGTCGAGCGCCTCTTCCGGTGGCGGCGCGGTGATCGAACGCCAGGCCGGCACGACGACAGTGCCTGCCCGTGCGATCGCTTCCAGGCCGTTCGGCGCGGTCAGTTCCAGCCCGCCGGTGGTCCGCAGCGGGCCCTCTTCGCCGCCGCACACCAACAGTCGGTAGCGCGGCACTCCGGCGTCCTGGCGGTCGATCCCGAACACCGAAAGTGGTATGGAACTCTCGAAGATGGGGCCGCCGCTGAACAGCAGCACCGCGACGATCTCCTTGCGGCGTCGCCCGGAAAGTTTCCGGGCCGCGGCTTCCGGCGCGGCAGTGGAGTCGTGGCTCATACTGCTAAGCCCCCCTCGGTGGTCGCGGCTCCTCGGTTGTGTCGCTCCTGCACGTTTCCCCTCGGTCCTGCACGAGTCCCCCGCCGTAGACAGTCAAGATCGAATCTACTGTGTCCCATGATGCCGAGGTGACCAGTTGGTCACTCGACAGATTGTCGACTTGGCAACTTGGCGTAAAGCATTCGATCACGAAGCGTTGCACTCGTGGGGCGTGCAGGGAAGTGCGCCTCGTCGCGGTGGCCAATCCGCGTAGGGTGCGCGGGCCCGGCGGGACCCTTTCGGTGCAGGTGGAACAGGGGTTTGGGGGTTGTTCGGTCAAGGGGTGCACGGTAGCCGGAAGTTGGCTGAAAAGCATCGGGCGCGTGCGCTAAAACAGGTCAGTCGACCGGTGTAGTTCCGCCGGAGTGCCGACCGCCCCTGTGGGTGCCGGAATGGGTGCCGGAAGCGGTGCCGGAATGGGTCCTGCCGTGCCGTCCCCGCGGTGGAACGCCCTCCTCGGCCGACAGACGGGCCGCGCCGCGCTCGGACTGCCGCAGCAGCACCCGGCACACCCCGGTCACGGCCGCCAGCCCCAGTGCCGTACCGGCCGCGCCGCCGAGCGAGGTGCCGTAGAGGACCAGCACCACGGGGACCAGAACGCAGCTGAAGGCCGCCCAGCGGACGAGGTCGCTCGCGGAGTCCTGGGTGGGTGAGGTCATGGCCGCTCCCTGTGACGACGGGTCGCGGGGTTCAACGCGTGTTCGAGCGGTCGGTCACTGGCCAGGATGTCCGGAAGATGTGCGCGTACGTGATCGACGTGGGCGAGATGCGGGCGAACCCTGGGGAAACAGCCTGTACGTGGCAGCAACCATTGCGTTACGGGCACCCCCTCGTGCATGCTCCCTGGAACCCGTCCGGAGCACGTGCGGGCTATGGGCGACGGAGGAGTGCCGCCGTACCCTTGGGGGTATGGGGTTGGGAAGATGATTCCCGGACACAGCTCCGCCGCACATTGTCGTCCCCATCACGTTGTCCCACCACGAGGATCAAAACGCCGAGAATCCCATGGCCGGTCACGAATTCCTGGAACCCGCAGACCGCAAGCGCCCCGTCGCCGATCACGCGGCGGCCGAGCCCTTGGCGGCGGAAGAACCACGTCAGTCCTGCGACCCCGCGTTCAAGCACGGTGTCGTCGTCGGTTTCGACGGCTCGACGTCGAGTGAGCGCGCCCTCGCGTACGCCATCGGCATGGCCCACCGCTCCGGTTCGGGCCTGATCATCGTGCATGTCGCCAACCGGCTGCCCACCACGGTGTGGGCCGGCTGTGAGCCCCCCGTCTTCGTCGACGTGCCGGACCACAGAACCGAGGTTCTCGGGCTCGAACTCGCGTGCGCGGAATATCTGGCCGAGGTGCCCTGGATCCTCGTCGAGCGCGGCGGCGACATCTGCCACGAACTCGAAGAGGTGGGGCGGGAGTACGAGGCCGACGCGATCGTCGTCGGCTCGACCCACGGCCTCGTCGGGCGCATCTTCGGGTCGGTGGCCGGGCGGCTCGCGAAGCGCGCCCAGCGTCCGGTCGTCGTCATTCCGTAGCTCCTCCGGCAACTCCCCCTTCTCCTGTGCGAGATGAGTGGTGGGTGTCGCCGAACTCCCTTGTGGCACGCCTTTTTGCTTTGGGTGAACCTACTTGCGCGTAGAGGTGTTTGTGCGCTTGTGAAGGGCATATATCGGTCACCGCACAAGCTGTACGGGCACACGCACGAAGGGAGCCCGCCGTGGACAATGACGTCTCCGCGGGAAGCACCACCACGATCCTCGGCCATCTCGCGCTCGGACTCACCCTGTTGGCCTTCGGCCTCGGGCACACCGAGGTGATCGACGGCGTGACGGCCGCGAGCGCGGTCCCACTCGCCACCTACGTCGGCGGCCTCGCCCTCTTCATCGCCGGGCTGCTCGCCTTCCGCGACCGGGACACGTTCACCGGTACGGCCTTCGCCGCACTCGGCGCGTTCTGGTTCACCTGGGGCGTCGGAGCCGACACCCAGGTCTCCGCCAACGCGGCGGGCCTGTTCCTGCTGCTGTTCGCCCTCGTCGCGCTCAGTCTGACGCTGGGGGCGTCCGCGGCGGATCCGCTCACGCGGGGTGCGTACGGGCTGTTGTTCGTGGCGATGCTGCTGCTCGCCATCGCGCAGTTCGGGGACTCCGGGGGGCTTGCCAAGGTCGGTGGCTGGTTCGCCGCGGTGGGCGGCCTGGCCGCCTGGTATGCCGCGACGGCGGCCCTGGCGCACTGGCCTACGGCCATGCCACGACGTGCTGCCGGCCGGGGCGTGACGGCCACCGGTTAGCTGCGCAGGCTGGGGGTTGGGCGACCCCCGGCGATATGACGATCCCCCCGTGGCTGGTGGCAACACGGGGGGATCGTTCTGTTCGTTGGCCTCCGCGGGTACGTGGGGGGTGCTCGCGCCCACGCGGCGGAGCCGCAAATTGATGCAGCCCCGCGCCCCTGAAAGCCACCAGCGGGCGTCCTACTCCACCGTGACCGACTTGGCGAGGTTCCGGGGCTTGTCGATGTCCCGTCCGAGTGCCAATGCCGTGTGGTAGGCGAGGAGTTGGAGGGGGATGCCCATCAGGATCGGGTCCAGTTCGTCCTCGTTCTTCGGGACGACGATCGTCTCGTCGGCCTTCTCCTGTTCCTGGTGGGCCACCGCGAGGATGCGACCGCTGCGGGCCTTGATCTCCTCCAGGGCGGCGCGGTTCTTCTCCAGGAGGTCGTCGTTCGGGACGATCGCGACCGTGGGCAGCGCGGGCTCGATGAGGGCCAGCGGGCCGTGCTTCAACTCCGAGGCGGGGTAGGCCTCGGCGTGGATGTACGAGACCTCCTTGAGCTTCAGGGAGGCCTCGCGGGCCACCGGGTAGCCCCGGACGCGGCCGATGAAGAGCATCGAGCGGGCTTCGGCGTACTGCTCGGCCAGCTTCCTGATCTCCTCCTCCTGCTCCAGGATCTCGGAGATCTGCCCGGGCAGCCTGCGCAGCCCCGCGATGATCCGCTTGCCGTCACGGACCGACAGGTCCCGGGTGCGGCCCAGGTGCAGGGCGAGGAGCGCGAAGGCGACGGTGGTGTTGGTGAAGCACTTGGTGGAGACGACGCAGACCTCGGGGCCCGCGTGCACGTACATGCCGCCGTCCGCCTCGCGGGCGATCGCCGAACCGACCACGTTGACGATGCCCAGCACCCGCGCGCCCTTGCGCTTCAGCTCCTGTACGGCGGCCAGCACGTCGTACGTCTCGCCGGACTGCGAGACGGCCACGTACAGCGTGTCGGGGTCGACGACCGCGTTGCGGTAGCGGAACTCGGAGGCCGGCTCGGCGTCGGCCGGGATGCGGGCCAGCTCCTCGATCATCTGGGCGCCGATCATGCCCGCGTGGTACGAGGTGCCGCAGCCGAGGATCTTCACGCGCCGCACGGCACGCGCCTCGCGGGCGTCCAGGTTGAGGCCGCCGAGGTGGACCGTGGAGAAGCGGTCGTCGATCCGGCCGCGCAGGACACGGTCCACGGCCTCGGGCTGCTCGTGGATCTCCTTGTGCATGTACGTGTCGTGGCCGCCCATGTCGTACGAGGCCGCCTCCCACTCCACGGTGGTGGGCTCCGCGGTCGTGCGGGTGCCCTCCGTGGTGTACGTGCGGAAGTCGTCGGCCTTGAGCGTGGCCATCTCGCCGTCGTCCAGCGTCACTATCTGCCGCGTGTGGGTGACCAGCGCGGCGATGTCCGAGGCGACGAACATCTCCTTCTCACCGATGCCCAGGACGACCGGGGAGCCGTTGCGGGCCGCCACGATCCGGTCGGGGAAGTCGGCGTGCATGACCGCGATGCCGTACGTGCCCTCGATCAGGCGCAGCGACTGGCGGACCTTCTCCTCCAGGGTCTCCGCCTGGGAGCGGGCGATGAGGTGGGTGAGGACCTCGGTGTCCGTCTCGGAGAGGAACTCGACGCCGTCGGCTTCGAGCTTCTTGCGCAGCTCGGAGGCGTTGTCGATGATCCCGTTGTGGACGACGGCGACCTTGTTGTCGGCCGACATGTGCGGGTGCGCGTTGTGGTCGGAGGGGGCGCCGTGCGTGGCCCAGCGGGTGTGGGCGATGCCGGTGGTACCGGCGAAGCGCTTGGGGACCTTGGCCTCCAGGTCCCGGACCCGGCCCTTGGCCTTGACCATCTTCAGGCCCGCCGCCTTCGGCGAGGTCACGACGATGCCCGCCGAGTCGTAGCCGCGGTACTCCAGGCGCTGCAGGCCTTCGAGGAGCAGTGGCGCCACGTCACGCCTGCCGATGTATCCGACGATTCCGCACATATACAGGTACCTGGTCCCTAGCCGTAGACGATGCGGCGCAACTGCCGGAGGGTGAGCTCCGGTGGTGCGACCGCGCGGTATTTCAGATCCGCCTCGATCCGGTCGAAGATCGTCGCGTTCACCAGTCCCTGACCCTGGAGTTCGCGATGGCGGCGACGGACATAATCCTCGGTTGTCTCGTCGAAGTAGGCGAGAACGTCCTGAATCACCCGCAGCGCCTCGCCCCGGGCAAGGGGTGTGGTACGCGTCAGATGATCAACGAGTTCGTCGTGCACCCGACGATCCTGAGGTAAAGCGCTGGCAATCGCAAGAATCCTGCCCGATATCGGGCAACGGTCTGTTGAAACTCTTATGGGACCCTGTTCGGGGCCTGTTCACCCTGTGTCCTGCGTGACGATGGCTGCCCAGAGCACCTTTTTCAGCCATGGACACTCCTCGCATGGGCGTACCCGAGCAGCTCGCAGAGCGCATGAGCATGGCCGAGCAGCACGAGTACCTTCGCGCCAAGTTCTCGCGGCGCACGATGATCAGAAGCGGTGCCGTCACCGTCGGTGCCGTCGCGGGCGGTGCGTTCGTGCCGGGCGCAGCCCAGGCCGCGACGCGGACCTCCGTACCGACGCGGACGTACTCGCAGGCCGCGAACGTCGACGGCGCGCTCGTCGCGCCCTTCGGCCGTCACCTCGCCTGGGGCAACGACCCCCGCACGGAGATCACCGTCTCCTGGCAGGTCCCGGTCGCGGTGAAGAAGCCCTTCATCCGCGTCGGCGCCCACCCCTGGGACCTCTCCCGCAAGATCGAGGCCGAGGTCCGGACGCTGTACACCCCGGCGGGTGTCGGCGCCAGCGGCGACCACACCCAGTACTACCTGCACGCCAAGCTCACCCACCTGCGTCCCGGCAGGACGTACTACTACGGCGTCGGCCACGCCGGCTTCGACCCGGCCGAGGCACACCTGCTGGGCACGCTCGGCACCTTCACCACCGCCCCCGACCTCCCCCACTCTCGGCTTCGCTCGAGCGGGGGGACCCCCATGAAGCCGTTCACCTTCACGGCCTTCGGCGACGAGGGCGTCAGCTACCACGCGCTCGCCAACAACAGCCTCCTCCTCGGCCAGAACCCGGCCTTCCACCTGCACGCCGGTGACATCGCGTACGGCGACCCGACCGGACAGGGCAAGACCTCCGACACCGGCTTCGACTCCCGGGTGTGGGACCAGTTCCTCGCGCAGACCGAGTCGGTCGCCAAGTCCGTCCCGTGGATGCCGGCCTACGGCAACCACGACATGGAGGCCTGGTACTCGCCCAACGGCTACGGCGGCGAGGAGGCCCGCTGGAACCTGCCCGACAACGGCCCGGACCGGAAGAACCTTCCCGGCGTCTACTCCTTCGTCTACGGCAACACGGCGGTCATCTCGCTGGACGCCAACGACATCTCCTTCGAGATCCCGGCCAACCTCGGGATCTCCGGCGGCACCCAGACCAAGTGGCTGGAGGCGCAGCTGAAGAGGTTCCGCGCTTCCAAGGACGTCGACTTCGTCGTGGTCTTCTTCCACCACTGCGCCTACTGCACCTCCACCGCGCACGCCTCGGAGGGGGGCGTACGCCAGGAGTGGGTGCCGCTGTTCGAGAAGTACACGGTCGACCTGGTCATCAACGGCCACAACCACCAGTACGAGCGCACCGACGTCATCAAGGGCGGCGCGGTCACCAAGAAGCTCCCGATCGGCGGCACTTCGTACCCCGAGACCGAGGGCGTCGTCTATGTGACGGCGGGCGCGGCCGGCCGCAGCCTGTACGCGTTCACCGCCCCGCTGTCCTACGAGGGACACGAGAACGAGGTCGAATCGGTCGCCTCCTTCATCAACACCAAGGAGGGCAAGGTCGACGAGACGGTCACCTGGTCGCGCGTGCGCTACCTCGACTACTCCTTCCTGCGCGTCGACGTCACCCCCGCCGCCAGGGGCCGCCTCGCCACGCTGACGGTGCGCGGTATCGCGGAGACGGGCGAGGAGGTCGACCGCTTCACGGTCGCGCGCCGCGTACGCTGAGCGTGCCCGTATGCCCCGAAGGCAGGGCGTACGAGTGAGTGACGAGTGACACCAACAGGCGGTTCTCCGGCGGGAGTCGCGGGTTCTCACCCGCATCTCTACATGCGCTTGAGGACCGCCTGTTTGGCGAGTGCGAACTCGTCGTCCGTGAGGACGCCGGTCTGGTGCAACTCGCCGAGTTCGCGGAGCCGGCGGAGCTGGGCGTCGTGGTCGTGTTCGACGAAGGGCGGTGCGTTGTCGGCCGGAGGCCCGGTGATCTCCTTCTGTCGCTGCGGGGGTACGTCCGTCACGGGCGCCGCCGGATGCGGCAGGCGGGCCTGGACGGCCGCCGCCACCAACGCCATCAGCGGGTCCTTCTTGAATCCCCACAGCTCGACGGAGTTGGGGTCGTACTTCGGCGGGGTCTTGGTCGGCGCGTGCCGCACACCGAAGCGCAGGTAGCCGTTCTCCAGGCCCACCGCCGGATGCCACTCCACGGCCGCGATGTCGCCGACGGCCAGGGAACGGGGGCCGGCGGCGGACTTCGCGTCCTCCGTCTTCCAGTTCCACTCCAGCCGGATGTGCTCACCGTCGAAGGTCACGGTGCCGTCCCCGGCCGACACGGACAGCGGTACGGCGGGCCCGGGCAGCAGATACCGGTCCACCGCACCGGACGGCACCTCGTCCAGCAGCAGCGCGTTGCGGACCTCGTCCACGAGGTACTCGGCGACGCCGTACCGGTCCGACTCGACGTTCAGCTGATACGGGTCGTTGGGTTCCGCCAGCTTGCCGCCGGTCGCCTGGAGCAGCGGGTCGGCGCCGTCGCGCAGCCGGAGCCTGAGGCGCCCCGACTTTCTGCCCTGCTCGAAGGAGACACCGGCCAACGCGTGGAGGGGGACGGTGAGTTCGCCCAGTTCCTTGCGGAGCAGGCTGACGTTCTTGTCACGCCCCGGGGTGAGCCGGAGGGCGTCACCGTCGAAGACCCACGTGCCGTCCTTCTGGATGATTTCCGCCATGAGGAGATTCTGGCACCGGGCCGTCACAACCCCAGCGCGTTCGCGGCCTTGTCGTCGAAGGCGAACCGAACGGCCTTGTCGGCCAGGGTCGTTGTGCGCATCCAGAGCTTGCCGGAGCGCACCTCGAGGTGACCTCCGGGTTGTCCTGGCAGACGAGGACGACGAGGACGAAGGAGCCGCCGGCCTCGGCCCTCTGCAGGAACACCTGGTCCTCCGGGTAGGGCGCGGAGCACCCTGCTCGTGGGCGCACGCCGTTGAGGGCGACTGCCCCCTTTTGCCAGCCGGAGGACCCGCCACTCCTGCGCGTGTCCGCCGTGACAGGCCGCCAGGACCGGATCGGCGGCGGGCTCCCCGAGGACCGTACTCGGGGAGCCCGTCTGCCTTGATCAGAACCCTGTGACGGGATTTTTCAGGGTGCCGATCAGCTGGAGGGCGCCTGCCGGATCCGCCAGATCCACCATCTGTTTGTTGTTGCGCAGCTGAAGCCGGTTGAGGCAGGACAGGGCGAACTCGGGGGCGAACATGTCGTACTGGCGGAATTTGTCGGCCAGTTGGGGGTTCGCCTTTTGGTAGGCGCGGGTGACCTCGGCGACCGTCCGCCAGAAGTCGTCCTCTTCCAGGACGCCTTCGGTGGCGAGGTTCGCGGCCAGGAAACGGAAGAAGCAGTCGAAGACGTCCGTGAAGACGGACAGGAGCTTCTTGTCCTCCGGTACGTCCACGCGCAGTCGCTCGACCGTCGGCGGCAGTACCGCGTCCGGGTCCAGGACGGCGATCTCCTCGGCGATGTCCTTGTAGATCGCGCGCTGGACCATGCCGTCCCTGAGGACGAGGATGACGTTCTCGCCGTGCGGCATGTAGACCAGGTCGTAGGCGTAGAAGCTGTGCAGGAGCGGGGTGAAGTAGGCGTTCAGATAGCCGCGCAGCCACTCCTTCGGGGGCAGGCCCGACTGCTCGACGAGCGCCGCCGCGAAGGAGCGGCCCTCGTGGTCGACGTGCACCAGGGAGGCCATGGTCGCGAGGGACTCCCCTTCGCCCAGGGACGACACCGGGCTCTCGCGCCAGAGAGCGGCCAGCATCTTGCGGTACGGGGAGTAGCGGTCGGTGGCGGCCTCGTACTCCAGGTGGCGGTAGCCGACCGCCGCGCGCTCGCGGATGATCGACAGGCCGGTCGACTTCAACACCGGGTCGTTGTCGATGAGTTGGGCGAGCCAGTCGTTGATGGCCGGCGTCGCCTCCATGTAGGCGGCCGAAAGCCCGCGCATGAAGCCCATGTTGAGGACCGACAGTGCCGTCTTGACGTAGTGCTTCTCGGGGTCGGTCCGGTTGAAGAAGGTCCGGATGGACTGCTGGGCGAGGTACTCGTCGTCACCCTCCCCCAGGCAGACCAGGTGCTGCTGCGCGATCTCGGCGGCGAAGGTGACGGTGAGCTTGTTCCACCACTGCCAGGGGTGAACCGGGATGAAGAGGTACTCGGTGGGGTCGAGGCCCTGGTCGGACAGTTTCGTACGGAAGCGGACGACCGTCTCCTGCCCCAACTCCGCGCGCAGGAAGGCCTCGTACTCGATACCGACGCCTGCCGTGAACGCGGCGCGCGAGCGGTGCGCGGCCAGCCACACCAGCCGGACCGGGCTCGCGGTCTCGGGCGCGTACGAGAGGTACTCGTGCACGCCGAACCCGAGCCGCCCGTTGTTGGCGACGAAGCAGGGGTGGCCCTCGGTCATCCCCGTCTCGATCGCCTGGAACCCGCTGTGGATGAGCTCGGTGACGGGGATCTGCGGCTTGGTGAGCTTGTAGCAGGTCCCGGCGAGGGTGGAGGAGATCTCCTCCAGGTATATGGGCAGGACCTCGTCGCTCAGGCCGAGCGATTTTTTCAGCTCGATGAAGAAGTCGAGGGCGGAGAGCGGGAGTTCGGCCCCGTCCCGGTGCCGGGTGATCGAGTCGGCGTCGACCTGCCAGTGGTCGAGGGCGTGGCGGGTGGCGGTGAAGCGGTAGCGGGTCAGGCCGTCGTCGCCGAGTACGACGTAGCCGGCTGCTTCGGATCCGGGCTCGGGTTCGGGGGTGATCAGCCGTTCGTGCGCGAACTCGGCGAGGGCTTTGCGGATCAGGAGGCGGTTGGCCTGTTCCCAGCGTTCGGGGGAGAGGTGGGCAGTGGCGTCGGCGAGGCTCATACGGACATCGCCCTCTCGAACTGCTCGCGGGTGCAGAAACTCAGCAACGCCTTCTTCTCCGGCTTCTGTATCTCTCGCTCGGGCACGAACCCGACGGCTTCGTTCAGTGCGTGTACGGCCGTGTTGCCGACGTCCGGCTCGACGACGACGCGGGCGGTGCGCGGGTCCTCGAAGAGGTGGGTCATCACGGCCGTGATGACGGACCTGGTGAACCCGGACACGGGTGTGTCGGTGGCCGGCACCAGGAAGTGCATGCCGACGTCGCCGGGCCGCGGCTCGTACAGGCCGACCAACTCGCGGTGCACCGGGTCGTACCGCTCCATCAGGAAGACGGGCTCGCCGTCGTGGAGGCCGAGCAGGGCCTCCTGGTGCTCGTCGGCGGCGACCTCCATGTAGGCACGCTCGACGTCTTCGAGGCGGGCGTCCTGCATCATCCAGTAGGCCGCCTTGGGGTGCGTGAGCCATTCGTGCAGCAGCTCGGCGTCCTGCAGGGGGTCGAGCGGCCGGAAGGTGAAGGTCGTGGCGGTCATGGCGGTTGGGGAGGTCATACGGCGAACTCCTGGAAGGCGATGGTCTTCTCGACCGGGTAGTACTCGCTGCCGAGCAGCTCGCCGATGATGAAACTGTTGCGGTACGCGCCCATGCCCAGGTCGGGCGAGGTGATCGAGTGGGTGTGGACACCGGAGTTCTGCAGGAAGACCCCGCGTCCGGTCGTGTCGATCGCGTAGTTGCGGGCGATGTCGAAGTTGCCCTGGGTGTCGTAGCGCAGCCGGTCGCGGACGGGCCTCAGGAACTCCGGCTCGGCGTACTTGTAGCCGGTGGCGAGGATCAGGCCCTGGGTGTCCAGGGTGTACTCCTTCTCCTGCTCCTCCTGGCGCAGCCCGAGCGTGTACGTCGCGCTCCCGCTCTCGTAAGTCACCTTGTGCAGCGCGGAGTTGGTGAGCAGCCGGGTGGGGACCGGACCGCCGAGGTTCTTCCGGTAGAGCAGGTCGAAGATCTCGTTGATCAGTTCGCCGTCGATGCCCTTGAACAGGCCCTTCTGCTCCTGCGTGAGGCGGTAGCGGGTCCGCTCGGGCAGCGCGCGGAAGTAGTCGATGTACTCCGGGGAGGTCATCTCCAGCGTCAGCTTGGTGTACTCGAGCGGGAAGAAACGCGGCGAGCGCGTCACCCAGTTGAGCCGGTAGCCGTGGACGTCGATCTCGCTGAGGAGGTCGTAGTAGATCTCGGCGGCGGACTGACCGCTGCCGACGAGCGTGATCGACTCCTTGCCCTGCAACTCCCGCTTGTGCCGCATGTACTGGGAGTTGTGGATGAAGTCGCCGTCCAGGTCCGCGCACGCGTCCGGGATGTACGGGGGAGTACCGGTGCCGAGGACGAGCTTGCGCGCCCGGTAGAGGTCACCGGCGACCGTGCGGACGATGTACAGGTCATCCTCGTCCTCGTAGGTCACCTCTGCGACCGTGGTGTTGAAGCGGACGCTGCGCAGTTTGTTGGCGGCCCAGCGGCAGTAGTCGTCGTACTCGACGCGCAGCGGGTAGAAGTTCTCGCGGATGTAGAACGAGTACAGACGGCCCGATTCCTTCAGGTAGTTGAGGAAGGAGTACGGGGAGGTCGGGTCGGCGAGGGTGACGAGGTCCGACATGAAGGGCGTCTGGAGATGGGCGCCGTCGAGGAACATCCCCGAGTGCCACTCGAAGTCGGGCTTCGACTCCAGGAAGACGCCGTCGAGTTCGTCGATCGGCTCGGTGAGGCAGGCGAGGCCGAGGTTGAAGGGGCCGAGACCGATCCCGATGAAGTCGTAGGTCTTGTTCACTGCTTCGGTCCTGTCCACTGCTCCGGTGCTGTTCACTGCTTCGGTTCTGTTCATGGCTTCGGCTTCAGGAAGCGACGGAAGTGGCGGAAGCGACGCGGTCGGCGGACTCTCCCAGGTACTGCTCGGCATGGCCGGCGATCAGGTCGAGTACGGCGGTGATGTCGTCCGTCGTGGTCTCGGGGTTGAGCAGGGTGAACTTGAGGTAGTGGCGTCCGCCGACCTTCGTCCCCGCGACCACGGCCGCCCCGGAGGCGAACAGGGCTTTGCGCGCGTACAGGTTGGCTCGGTCGATCTCCGCCGGGTCGGTGACGGCGGCGGGGATGTAGCGGAAGACGAGGGTGGAGAGGGAAGGCTCGACGACGACGTCGTAGCGCGGGTCGGCGGCGAGCAGCTCCCAGCCCTCCTGGGCCAGGTCGCAGACCTCGTCGAAGAGCCCGCCGATGCCGTCGGCGCCCATCACGCGCAGGGTCATCCACAGCTTGAGCGCGTCGAAACGGCGGGTCGTCTGAAGGGACTTGTCGACCTGGTTGGGGATGCGCTCCAGCACCATGCGGCGCGGGTTGAGGTACTCCGCGTGATAGGTCGCGTGGCGGAGCGTGGCCGCGTCCCGGACCAGCAGGGCACTCGAACTCACCGGCTGGAAGAAGGACTTGTGGTAGTCGACGGTGACCGAGTCGGCGCGTTCGATGCCGGTGAGGAGGTCGCGGCGCTTGACCGAGACGAGCAGTCCGCAGCCGTAGGCGGCGTCGACGTGCAGCCAAGTGCCGTACTGGGCACAGAGTTCGGCGATCTCGGGCAGTGGGTCGATGGAGCCGAAGTCGGTGGTGCCGGCGGTGGCGACGACGGCCATGGGAACCAGGCCGTCGCGCTCGCAGCGCTCCAACTCGTGGGCGAGGGCCACGGTCTGCATCCGCTTGTCGTGGTCGACGGGGATGGAGACGACCGAGTCGGGGCTCAGCCCGAGGAGCTTCGCGGACTTCCTCACGCTGAAGTGGCTGACCTCGGACGCGAAGATACGCAGTTCGGCGGCGGACTCGCTCTTGGCCTCCTCGCGGGCCAGCAGCAGCGCCTGGAGGTTGGACTGGCTGCCGCCGCTGGTGAAGATGCCGTCGGCGGCGGGGCCGAGGCCGATGCGCTCGTTGGTCCAGTCGATCAGTTTCCGCTCGATGAGGGTGCCGCCGGCCGACTGGTCCCAGGTGTCGAGGGAGGAGTTGACGGCGGAGAGGATCGCCTCGCCGAGCACCGCGGGTATGACGACCGGGCAGTTGAGGTGGGCGAGGTAGCGCGGGTGGTGGAAGTAGATCGCGTCGCGCAAATAGACCTCTTCGAGCTCGTCGAGGGCGGCGGCCTCGTCGAGGAGGGGCCGGTCCAGGTCGATCCGGTCGATGCGGGGGGCGAGGGCGTCGACCGTGACGCCGGTGAACGGACGGTCCGTGGTGGCGAGTTTCGCGGCCACCCGCTCGACTCCTTCGGTCACGGAGCGGCGGTACCGCTCCGCCGTCGTGTCATTGAGCAGGTGCGAGCGCATCGGGGGAGCCTCCGAGGGGACAGAGAGGGCAGGTGCTTGTTCGCCATGTCGAACGGGCTGAACTTAGGTTAGCCTAACCTAAGTTTCTGTGGGTCACTCCTGCCCCCACCCGTCACAGGCTGTGATCCATGCCTCTGTGCCGTTATTCGGACTGTTCGCGGAGCTGCTCCTCGCTGAGTCCGCGCCGCCAGTAACCGACGAAGGTGACGGCCCGACGGTCGATCCCGCGCTCCCGTACGAGATGCCGGCGCAACTCCTTCACCGCGGACGACTCGCCCGCGATCCAGGCGTACGGCCGCTCGGCGCCGGGGAGTTGGGCGCCTCGGATGCTCTCCAGGGCCGTGGGCGCGCCGGCGGCCGTGTCTGTGGTCGTACCTGCGCCGCGCACGAGCCATGTGATCTCGGCGTCGGCCGAGGTCGCCAGATCCTGGATGTCCCCGGCGTGCCCGGCCTCCAGCCAGACCTGGGCCCGGGTGCCGGCGGGGAGCTGTCCGAGGATCGCGGAGGCGGCCGGTACGGCGGTCTCGTCGGCCCAGATGACGACGAGGTCGGTGCCGGTCGGCGGGCGGAAGCGGATCGCGCGGTTGTCCGCGATCGCCGGTCCGAGCAGGAGGACGCGGTCACCGGCGCCGGCGCGGGAGGCCCACAGGGAGGCCGGACCGGCGGGGGCGGCGGCACCCGGCTCGACGCCGTGCAGGACGAAGTCGATGTCGATCTCCGTCGTGCGGCCGTGGGCGTCGGCGCGCAGCGCGCGGAGTGTGTACGAGCGCATCACCGCCCGTACGTCGTCCGGGAGTTCACGCCATCCCTGCCACCATCCGTCACCCAGCTCGACGGGCACGGCGGGGGCGCCCTGCCCCGGGTGCGGCAGGAAGAGGGAGAGGCTCTGGTCGTACCCGTCGGAGAGGAAGGCCGACAGATCGTCCCCGGCGAAGGTGACACGCACGAGGGAGGGCCCGAGCCGGACGGTGCGAACGACATGGAGGGCGAAGAACCGGAAGGGGGCGGTGACGGCGGCGGTCGTCATGCGAACTCCTGATGCAAATTGTCAGGGGACGCGATGACGCGCCCCGAAAGGGGCGCGGGGAACTGCGCGACCAGCCAAGGCGGGCCCGCAGTTCCCCACGACCAAGCACACTCACGGCGCAGATTCTGGGCGCCCGGCGTTAGCCGACCTTCTTCGCGCTCTCGATCGCCTCCGCGAGGCTCGTGAGAAGCGGCGTGCACTTGTCGTACGACAGGATCGGCTCGGGATTACGTGCGATCACCTGACCCGCCTTCACCGCGGGCAGCTGCTTCCAGGTCGCCTCGGTGATGTCGGCGGGCTGGATCGCCGACGTACGGTTGTCCATCATGATGACGTCGGCCTTGTACTTGTCGACGTTCTCCCAGCTCAGGTTCTCGTACCAGCCGCCGCTCGCCTTCAGGGCATCGGCGGACGGCTCGACGAAGTTCACGCCGAGGGCCTTGAAGTACTCCAGGTCGACGGAGAGGTTGGAGCCGGAGACGTAGAAGATGTCCTGGCTCGCGGAACCGACCAGCACCTTGATGTTCGGCTTGGCCTTGGTGGCCGCGCGCAGTCGGGCGGCGGCGTCCTCGAAGGCCTTCTTCGCGGCGGTCACCTTGGCGGAGGCGGTGTCCGCGCCGAGGGACTTGGCCAGCTCCAGCATGCGCTGCAGCGGCTGGTCCAGCTGGATGTCGAACACGGAGATACCGACGGTCGGGGCGCCGACGGCGAGGATCTTCTCCTTGGACTCCTCCGGGACGTACCAGAGGGTGCCCGCGCTGTCGAACATCGTGGTGACGAGGAGGTCCGGGGCGAGGGCCGCGTACTTCTCGATGTTGAACTGGCCCCACTCGTTGCCGAGGACGGTCACCTTGGTGACGTCCAGGTCGCCGGCCTGGACGTCGGCCTTGCCGTCCTTGGTCGTGGTCGGGCCGAAGACGCCCTTGACCTCGACGCCGTAGTCGTAGAGCGCGGCGGCGACACCGGTGAAGGCGACGATGGCGGAGGGCACCTTGTCGGCCTTGGCGGTCTGGCCGCGGTCGTCCTTGAACGTCCAGGGCCCGGCGGGAGCGGCGGCGGCCTTCGACGCGTCCGCGTCCGAGCCACCGCTTTTCGCGTCGTCGTCCCCACAGGCGGCGAGGACGGCCCCGAGGCCGAGGGCGCCGCCTGCGGCGAGCATGCCGCGGCGGGAGAGGTGGATGGCACGGGCGTTGGACATGAGATGGCTGCTTTCGAACGGGGCGGTTCGGCCCGCCGGACAATTCGAAGGTTAGGTTAGCCTAACTTTTCTTGGTGTCCAGAGGGTGGGGCGGGGGAGTGAGGTGAAAGGGTTGATGCGTGCCGTTCTCTGTGAGTGCCCTGTGAATCAAAGGTGGACTGCTTGATCGGGTGACTATTCATGCGCGATGGCGACACCTTCGCCGCAAAGGCGAAGGGAGTCGCGAGCGGCTTGGCGGCGAGGTTGATGCCCGACCGCAAGGCACGACGGGGCTGGGGCGAGGCTTCTGGGGTCCGGCGGGCGCGTGCTGGGCTGTCGCCGAAGCGGCTGAGGTTCAACTCGGGGCCGAAGCAGCCTAGTTACGGATAAGTAGGTGTACTCATGCCAGGACAGCGGTGCGCGGGCCATGGTTGAGGCATCGCGCAGCACGACGCGGCGCACTCACCGGAGGACACGATGAACGGCAACCGCCGCCCCCGCACCCTGCTCACCCTGGCCACGGACAACTGGCTTTCCCGGGGCTACCTGGCCGTGGTCGTCGCCGCGACGGGCTTCTTCCTCATCGACACCTTCTTCGTCTCCCACGCCGACGCCTCCATGTCGGGCGTGGTGCCGTGGCTGCTGACCGCTCCCCTGAGCTTCCTCTACACGCTTCTCCCCGAGAGCACGTTGAACGGCACGGGCGGCGGAGTGTTCCTGGCCCTCTACCTCGTGGGCATCGCTGCGGCGGCTCTGGCCAACGCGACGTTCATGGGGTACGCGCTGCGGAAGATCCGGCCGGCTTCGGGGGGTGCGGCTGCTGGGGTGTGAGCTCGGAAACGGGACGCGGTGGTTGGGAAAGGGTCTCTCGGGGCCCTTTCTGTACGTCTTCGGCCAGCACAAGCTCCCCGGCGCGGCCACCAGCGACCTCACCAACTCTGTGTGGACGGTGCCGGTATACGGCAACGACTCCGGCGAGCCCGGCTACGACAAGGGCTCTGCCTTCGCCGACCGCTCGCTCACCCAGGCCTGGCGTTGGAACCTGGACTACGTCGTGGACGTCCACGACAACGCCATGACGTACTGGTACACGCCCGAGACCAACTACTACGCCAAGAACGGTGCATCCACAGCTACGGCCAAGTACGTCCGCGGCGGCTATCTCACCGAGATCCGTTACGGCCAGAACAAGGACACGCTGTCACCGACGACACACACGCCTACACGCTCCAGCAACTGAACTACGCCTACGACGCCGCAGGCAATGTCACGTCCATCTCGGACCCGATGACCCTCGGTGGCACCAGCGCGGCGGACAACCAGTGCTTCACCTACGACGGCCACCGCCGCCTGACCGAGGCCTGGACCCCGTCGACGGCGGACTGCGCCACCGCCGGCCGTACGACGGCCAACCTGGGCGGCGCCGCTCCGTACTGGACGTCGTACACGTACAAGGACTCGGGCCTGCGCGCGAACGAGACCGCCAAGACCAGCAGCGCGACGACGAACAGGACGTACTGCTACGACAGCACAAAGGTCCACCGCCTCCTCGCTACCACCGCTGCCAGTACCTGCACGGGTGTCACTGCGGCCTACGCCTACGACGCGACGGGCAACACCACGACCCGACCGGACGGCACAGCGAGCCAGACGCTGACCTGGTCGGCGGAGGGCAAGCTCGACACCCTCAAGGAGGGCACCAGCACCACCGGCTACGTCTACGACGCAGACGGCAACCTGCTGATCCGCCGCAACGCGGCCGGTGAGTCGGTCCTGTACCTGGGTGCCACGGAGGTGCGCCTGGACACCTCCACGTCGACGGCGAAGTTCTGGGCCCAGCGCTACTACACGGGCGCTGGTGCCACGATCGCCCTGCGCAGCAACAAGTCGGGCACGGACAAGCTGAGTTGGCTGGCTGCGGATCATCACGGTACGAGCGGTCTCGCGATCGACAACGCGACTCAGGTGGTCACGAAGCGCTCCAGCACGCCGTTCGGTGCCGACCGCGGCCAACCGGCGTACGGCCCCTGGCCCGACGACAAGGGGTTCCTCGGCGCTTCGGCGGACTCCGCTTCGGGGTTGACGCATGTGGGGGCGCGTGAGTACGACCCGTCAACAGGTCGTTTCATCAGCGTGGACCCGGTGCTCATCCCGGACCAGCACCAGTCGCTCAACGGCTACACCTACGCGGGCAATAACCCTGTCACTTTTAGCGATCCCACGGGTCTGTGGCTCGATGACGGCACGGGTCACAACGAGCCGGGCCGCGGCGGAGGCCAGAGTCCCACCCCCGGTGTCCCCAGCGGCACAGTCGGTGCCGACGGCTGCTACTACACCTGCGGTGGGGGCGGGGGCACGGCAAGTACCAACAGCAGTGGAACAGTGAGCTTCTTCAGCGTTGCCGCTCCAGGGTGAGGACGGCTTTGGCGATTGACGTCAT
The DNA here is from genome assembly GCF_014646095.1 of Streptomyces lacrimifluminis. Lineage (GTDB taxonomy): Bacteria > Actinomycetota > Actinomycetes > Streptomycetales > Streptomycetaceae > Streptomyces > Streptomyces lacrimifluminis. The sequence continues at coordinate 278,272 of NZ_BMMU01000008.1, forward strand.
GC